>NZ_FOJC01000015.1 GCF_900109315.1 [Haemophilus] ducreyi
TGTTCTTTAAAAAAATAGAAACAAGCTGAAAACTGAGAGATTTTCTAAAGTAGAAAGTCTGAGTAATCTAAAATCTTAGCTGAACAAAAGCAGCTAAGTGTTTAGTCTAAATCATTAACCACAAGTATATCAATATGCCTCGCGCATAATAAAATACTTGAGGTTGTATAGTTAAGTGACTAAGCGTACACGGTGGATGCCTTGGCAATCAGAGGCGATGAAGGACGTGCTAATCTGCGATAAGCTTGGATGAGTTGATAAGAAACGTATAATCCAAGATCTCCGAATGGGGAAACCCACTAGATGATGAATCTAGTATTTATTACCCAATACATAAGTAATAAAAGCAAACCGGGAGAACTGAAACATCTAAGTAACCCGAGGAAAAGAAATCAACCGAGATTCCGTTAGTAGCGGCGAGCGAACGTGGAAAAGCCAGTTAGTGATAACCCATACATTAGAGGAAGTAGCTGGGAAGCTACATCATAGAGGGTGATAATCCCGTACTCGAAAATATGTGGGCCGTACTAAACTAACAACAAGTAAGGCGGGACACGAGAAATCCTGTCTGAAGATGGGGGCACCATCCTCCAAGGCTAAATACTCCTGATTGACCGATAGTGAACCAGTACTGTGAAGGAAAGGCGAAAAGAACCCCTGTGAGGGGAGTGAAATAGAACCTGAAACCGTGTACGTACAAGCAGTGGGAGCCCTCAGGGTGACTGCGTACCTTTTGTATAATGGGTCAGCGACTTATATTTTGTAGCAAGGTTAACTGTTTAAGGGAGCCGAAGGGAAACCGAGTCTTAACTGGGCGTATAGTTGCAAAGTATAGACCCGAAACCCGGTGATCTAGCCATGGGCAGGTTGAAGATTGGGTAACACTAATTGGAGGACCGAACCGACTAATGTTGAAAAATTAGCGGATGACCTGTGGCTGGGGGTGAAAGGCCAATCAAACCGGGAGATAGCTGGTTCTCCCCGAAATCTATTTAGGTAGAGCCTTGAGCGAACACCTTCGGGGGTAGAGCACTGTTTCGGCTAGGGGTCCATCCCGGATTACCAACCCGATGCAAACTGCGAATACCGAAGAGTGATACTCAGGAGACACACGGTGGGTGCTAACGTCCATCGTGAAGAGGGAAACAACCCAGACCGCCAGCTAAGGTCCCAAAGTACTAGTTAAGTGGGAAACGAAGTGGGAAGGCTTAGACAGCTAGGATGTTGGCTTAGAAGCAGCCACCATTTAAAGAAAGCGTAATAGCTCACTAGTCGAGTCGGCCTGCGCGGAAGATGTAACGGGGCTAAAACTAGTCACCGAAGCTGCGGCATTAGTAGTAATACTAATGGGTAGGGGAGCGTTCTGTAAGCGGATGAAGGCGAATCGAAAGGTTCTCTGGACGTATCAGAAGTGCGAATGCTGACATAAGTAACGATAAAACGAGTGAAAAACTCGTTCGCCGGAAGACCAAGGGTTCCTGTCCAACGTTAATCGGGGCAGGGTGAGTCGGCCCCTAAGGCGAGGCTGAAAAGCGTAGTCGATGGAAAACGGGTTAATATTCCCGTACTCGGATAAACTGCGATGTGGGGACGGAGAAGGTTAGGTTAGCAGACCGTTGGATGTCTGTTTAAGCCTGTAGGTGGTACATCTAGGCAAATCCGGATGTGCTTAACACCGAGACGTGATGACGAAGTGCTACGGCATTGAAGTAACCAATACCACGCTTCCAGGAAAAGCCACTAAGCTTCAGGTTTATCTGAACCGTACTATAAACCGACACAGGTGGTCAGGTAGAGAATACTCAGGCGCTTGAGAGAACTCGGGTGAAGGAACTAGGCAAAATAGCACCGTAACTTCGGGAGAAGGTGCGCCGGCGTAAGTTGTAGGAGCTTGCCTCCGATGGCTGAACCGGTCGAAGATACCAGCTGGCTGCAACTGTTTATTAAAAACACAGCACTCTGCAAACACGAAAGTGGACGTATAGGGTGTGATGCCTGCCCGGTGCTGGAAGGTTAATTGATGGTGTTATCGAAAGAGAAGCTCCTGATCGAAGCCCCAGTAAACGGCGGCCGTAACTATAACGGTCCTAAGGTAGCGAAATTCCTTGTCGGGTAAGTTCCGACCTGCACGAATGGCATAATGATGGCCAGGCTGTCTCCACCCGAGACTCAGTGAAATTGAAATCGCCGTGAAGATGCGGTGTACCCGCGGCTAGACGGAAAGACCCCGTGAACCTTTACTATAGCTTGACACTGAACATTGAATCTTGATGTGTAGGATAGGTGGGAGCCTGTGAAACAGTCACGCCAGTGATTGCGGAGGCATCCTTGAAATACCACCCTTTAACGTTTGATGTTCTAACGAAGATTACGAAACGTGGTCTCGGACAGTGTCTGGTGGGTAGTTTGACTGGGGCGGTCTCCTCCCAAAGAGTAACGGAGGAGCACGAAGGTTTGCTAATCACGGTCGGACATCGTGAGGTTAGTGCAATGGTAGAAGCAAGCTTAACTGCGAGACTGACACGTCGAGCAGGTGCGAAAGCAGGTCATAGTGATCCGGTGGTTCTGAATGGAAGGGCCATCGCTCAACGGATAAAAGGTACTCCGGGGATAACAGGCTGATACCGCCCAAGAGTTCATATCGACGGCGGTGTTTGGCACCTCGATGTCGGCTCATCACATCCTGGGGCTGAAGTAGGTCCCAAGGGTATGGCTGTTCGCCATTTAAAGTGGTACGCGAGCTGGGTTTAGAACGTCGTGAGACAGTTCGGTCCCTATCTGCCGTGGGCGTTGGAGAATTGAGAGGGGCTGCTCCTAGTACGAGAGGACCGGAGTGGACGCATCACTGGTGTTCCAGTTGTCTCGCCAGAGGCATTGCTGGGTAGCTACATGTGGAAGAGATAAGTGCTGAAAGCATCTAAGCACGAAACTTGCCTCAAGATGAGTTCTCCCTAACTATAAGTTAGTAAGGGTTGTTGGAGACTACGACGTAGATAGGTCTGGTGTGTAAGTGGTGTGAGCCATTGAGCTAATGGATACTAATTGCCCGAGAGGCTTAACTATACAACGCTCAAGTGTTTTTGGTGTGGTTTAGGGGTAGGCGCGATAAGCCAGAGGAAGGATTATCGGATAGTCTGCAGAGACTAAGAGGTCTCAGAGAGAAGGAAATACTCAGACAGCTTGTTTTTAGTTTTATGACACTATAAAAGAACAAAGAAATAACAATCAATAGATAACAATCAGTCAATCAATAAATAAACAGACAAACAAAGACAGAATATCATCACCAGAATATTCTGGCGACAACAGTGCAGTGGTCCCACCTGAATCCATCCCGAACTCAGAAGTGAAACGCTGTTACGCCGATGGTAGTGTGGGGCTTCCCCATGTGAGAGTAGG
>NZ_FOJC01000014.1 GCF_900109315.1 [Haemophilus] ducreyi
TCTTATCCAATGGGAAGTAGAACGCATCTTTATCTACCGCTCCGCCTAGGTGTTTTATCTCAGAACTTTCTACTTGTGCTTTCTTGCCACTGTCTTTGCTAAATAAGTGCTTGAGTTTGCTCCAGCTAAATAAAGAACCCGTTTCATTAGACTTAATGCCCGCCGCATTCGCTAACTGAGGACGGGTTGGTAATGATGGACTAAATCCTTCTGGGGCTGTTAATTGTTGAATATGATTTACATCAATAACTTTGTTACGTTTACTATTCTTATGATAGTTAACTACATTAAAGAAGCGCTTAGTATCTTTCTTACCTGCGTAACCACTTTTCTTCCAGAATGCGTTCTTCATCCATTTTTCGAAGCTTTTCTTATCTTTGAAGGTGATTTCGCCAAAGTTAGGGTCAAAGAATACAACTTTTTGCCCTTCTATACTTGCTGATACGGTGTGTGATCCACCTTCTAAGTTTATCGATATTTTCTTCACCGCACTGCTTTCATTGCCAGTATCTAGGATCGCTTTTACTAATGTACTAATATCATTTTTTGAAACAGTTCCTGCAACTTCATCCGCACGACTCAATTTACCAAAATATTTTTGTTTTGGTACTACGCCTTGTTCTTCTAACCATGTGTTAGTTAGTTTGAACTGTTGGGTTGCTGTACCTGCATTGATGAATTCAGTTTGCAGTTTTTCTATTGACTCTATTGCGTCTTTATTTAATCCTCCTTTTCTACCTTTTTGGCCATCCTTATATAAGTCTGTCCATATATTTTCATCATTGACTTTCTTCGCTATCCAGTGTGAACAAGTCGCTTCACACACGCCATTTTGTGTCTCTGCATGTTTAACAATTTCGTTATACACTTCACCTTTTGATTGCGCATATTTGAAGGTCACTTCTCCGCCATATTCTTCTACTGAACTACGAACATCGTTGATTTTGCTTTTCACTTTGAGTGGTTGGAAAGTATCTTGTACTTTATCCAGCAATGAGCGCCCTTCCTTAACCAATTCGCGTTTATTAACAAGATCAGTTATTGGGGTTTCATCTTGAACTGTTTTTACCTGTCTCGCAATTGGTGTGTTTTCTTCAATTAAGGCTTTAGGTTTTATGCTACTATAAATTCCGCTTATATTTTCAACACCTTCATCCAGTTGCGCTTTACGTGATTTAAATGATTGACTCGCCGTGAAGCCATCATCACTTTCAAGTGCTTTTGGTACTCTTATTGCTTGAGCAACTGGTTCGTCTGCTTGTTTAACACGAGGTAATATTTCAGCATAGTCTGATCCATTATCTATTATATGCAATGGTAAACGCTCTAAACCCCCATCTTCTTCTAAACTTCGTCTACTACGTGGCTGGAATGTTTCTGATACTGGCTCTTCCAAGGCTGCACGCTTACTGTGATGTGTTCTTGGTTGTTCACTATATTCTGAATCAGCCAAACGACTACGATAGCTCGGTGCATCAGCAATATCTAATGACTGTGGACGCGGCGGCAATGCTGGAGGCGCCTCTTCAGGCACAACCGGTTTAACTCGTGGATCATAGCCTAAAGCTTGTATAGCCTCATCTGCTTTTGCATTTGCTCTTACAATTGCTTCTGGTGATTTATTAATCGTCCCGTAAATTGGCTCTGGTTCATCTGTTTTTCTTACTTTGAAGTCAGGTACATATGAAACATCATCATAATCATTAATAGCTTTAGTTTGCAAGTTTCTAGGCGGCAATGCTGGAGGCGCCTCTTCAGGCACAACCGGTTTAATTCGTGGATCATAGCCTAAAGCTTGTATAGCCTCATCTGCTTTTGCATTTGCTCTTACAATTGCTTCTGGTGATTTATTAACCGTCCCGTAAATTGGCTCTGGTTCACCAGGTTTTCTTGTTCTAGTTTGAGGTTCAATTACATCTGAAATATCTTCATACTCTCCTTTAGGGCTAGATTTGAAACTACGAAGACCCAATCCTAAGCTTGCAGGATCTTCATAACCACTTTCACTTTCTGAACGCGAACGTTGTACAAGCGGTGCTGATGAAACTTCTTCAGTACCTTGAGCTATTGGTGCAATTTTACTAGTAGGCAATGTGATTTCTGCATAAGGGCTCTCATCAACATCAGATAGTACTCTCGCTCTAGCTTGTAGGAGTTCTACAACAGGTTGCTCTAAATTCGATTTTACTTGTGGGCGAGTTAATGCCGGAATCTCAGTATAAGGGCTATCATCCACTAAAGACTGTAGTCTTGCTTTTTGTGTCAACAATTGAATTTCAGGAATAACATCATTTCCGCCCGCTTTTGTTAATCCTAATGTTTGTGCTTTTTCAGCTTCACCTTTAATTAAACGCGGCGAATCAACTCCTGCATCATTGTCGGCAGTTTTAGCACTTCTATTATCCCACTTTTCCTTACCTTTCTTAGCTAACTCAGCAATATCACCCAACTCAAAGTTAAAGTTTGTTGCGGCGATAGTGTCATCACGGTGTACTTCTGTTGATTGTGAGCGGTCTGTTTTAAAATTACCAACAGTTTTGCCTTTCGTATTAATCCCTGAAATACTTGAATGTTGAGTTGCTTCATAGTGTTTTTGCTCTACTCGACCACCATTTACATTCACTTGAGTCACACCGGTTTCACTGACCCCAAATGAACCACCAAAGCTGCCACCATCTTTATGGTGTTCATCTTTCAACTCGTTTGTCGTTATATTACCTTTTACGTTTAATTCATCTGGATTACCTTTATTTTCAATATAACCACCCGTCAAGTTAAGGTTATTTATCTCACCGGTGATCCTTTTCGCAGAAATACCCGCTTGCTGTTTAATGATTTTACTGTCTTCATTTTCAGCACTTACACCTAGGCCAACACTGCCATTTGGTCTTACACCGCCTGCGGTGGAAACACCAACCCCCCCTGAAACACTATAATTTACTCCGCGCTCTTTGCGTGAATAGGTATCTTGTTTGGATACAACATTGGTATCACCTTTCACATCAAGGTGTAAATCCTCTACATCTACATTTGAACCAATTAAGTTAAAGTCTCTACCTGCTTCAACACGTAAACTTTTTCCTCTTAGTAAGCTATTAGTGTGACTTGTTGATTCTGTGTTTGATTCATTATAGCTACCAGACACACCTGCACTAACACCTGCACTACAGCCCCCAGCCATAACACCACAACCAGAACTAGCACCAGCGGTTAATTTTAAGCTTTGAGAATTACTTTCATCTTTCTGTTCTGTTACGCCAGAATTTACATTCACATTATCTCTGGCTTTTAAGGATAAATAGCTATTTTCAGTCGTTTCGACATTATTTAAAGTGATATCACCACCACGCGCAATTAAATTAAGGCGGCCACCCAGAATGCTACGGCCGTCAGATGCTCCACGAGATTTTTTCTCTGTTGTACTCAGTTCAACTTTAAATTTAGCAGATGCGCCTACAAGGTCACCAGTAGCTAGGTTCAACGCGTCACTGGCTTCCTGTAAGGCAACAGTGCCATCTTGTTTTACACCATTCTGGGTATCTGCAATTTGGCGAGCCTTATTGCTAACCGCATCCGCAATAGCCGAATGTGCCTCAGCTTCCGCACCAATACCTACTGTTTGCTCATAATAAGTAGTTTCTTTTTCATCTCGAGCTTTTGTTGATTCAATTTGTTCCGCTGATAAAGTGAAGCCTTTTTTACGGTCTTCTTCTTCCCGCGCTTTATACGCAGCAAAGAAGCCTTCACCTTTAGTTTCAAAGGCCGCTGCAATCTCCTCGTCTGTTAGTTTCTTGAACTTCTGCTTGCTTTTATCTTTTTCTGCTACATTATCGTTTTCTATCTTCTCAGTCTCTTTTACTCCTGTTTCTGATGTCTCATTTTCTTTAGCCTTTTTCGCTTCTTCAGCGGCTTTGTGTTCTGCCGCGATTTCCTCGGGTGTTTTTATCACTTCAATATCTTTGTTGATATCTACTCCACCGATATCGGCTTTTCCTATCACATATAACTCACCACTGAGCGCATCAAACTCACTATTTCTATGCGTTACGCTTGTCTCGGTCTCCTTAGTGGTTTTAACAAAATTAGTAACATCTACATTTGCACCTGTGGTCGAGGTTTTATTTTGGTATGTTTCAAGCTCACCATCCGCTAAACTAAAACCTACAGATTGGCCACCGCCACTAGCAGAAGCCGAGTAGACGGTGCCGGATGTTACGGTGTCTATCTGACGATGGAACAAGTCTTTACCGGCTTTAGTATTAAAATCACCTTTTACTATACCAGTAGTGCGATTGGTTTTTAAGCTACTACCCGTTTGATTCACATTACCTTCAATCGATAAATGTAAGTGATCAAAACTTGCGTCGGTACCCACTGATTTTGCTTGGCTAGTTTGGGTAACACGATCACCAATTTCACCGCCTTCTTTGCCAAACAGTTTTTCATATTGATATTTATAGCTAGTTTCGTACGTATTATTTAAATTAAGATTTTTAGTCTTAATTTGACCTGTTTTACCTTTAACTTCGCTAACGGTAAGATCAACATTACTGTCTTTATCGCTTTCTAAATAGAGGTGGCCTTCCGATATCATCCGAGCTTTGCGGACTTTGGTGTCACCATTTTCATCCACATAAAGAACCCCAGTGCTTTCGATACCTTTTTTACCAACTAATTTAGATATTCTTTCACTTAAAATATCACCTGTATTTTTCAGTTTATTTTTTGCTTCTAAGCCAACCGCATAACCGGCAATCGTACCCGTATTACGGACATCATCAACTTTAACATCGATAATTCCTGCTCGAATCTGGCCAGTACCGACCCCACGATGTTTTTCAACTTCTTCAATAGTTTGTTTAGCGAGATAGACTTGTGGCACTAATACTTCTTGGCCATTCACCTCGGTTTTTACATACCAAACAATATCTTCTTTTAGGTTGTCTTTTTGTTCTTTGGTTAATGCTTCACCAACTTTTAAGTTTAAATCTTTAGCCTGTTTAGAAGCCGCATCAACTAATTTTTGCACCAACTTTACATCATTTAAGCCATGTTTTAGGGTAAGATGATTATCCGCCAGTTTTTCAATTAAGCGAGTAATGACTTGATGCTCAAAATAGTTATCGCCTACACGTTTAACCGCTTTTAACTTGTCACCTTCTGAACCGAGCTGTTTAAAGAAGTATTTAGCACCCAAATAGTTATCTTGGTTAATATAACTTAAGCGAGTGCGGTATAAATTATCTAACACCTCTTTATCATTTTGGTCAACACGAGGATCGTTATCACGTGCTGCTGATTTTTCTGTATAAATTGGTTGGGCTAATAATTCAGAAATAATCGATTTATCAATTCCATCTGACTTATCTTGTTGATGATTAATATTATTTAGATTTTCAAAGCTAACGCCTGGTACTTTAATTTCGTGTTTACCAAT
>NZ_FOJC01000013.1 GCF_900109315.1 [Haemophilus] ducreyi
TTCACTTGAAAGTAAAACAAAAGGAATTAAATTAATATGAATTTCTAGTTTAAGCACTTATTAAGACTTCAAGTTTTTATAAAACATATAAAATTAAGTCAATCAACAAGTGCCCACACAGATTGTCTGATTCGTTGTTAAAGAGCAAAATAAAACGACGCACCGCTCAATCTAGCTTAACAGCTCACAACGGTGCGTCGTTGTGTGTCGCCCATTATAGGATATCTTTCCCTTTTTGCAAATACTTTTTTTTGAGAAAAATTAAAAAAATTGATTGCGTGCATAAACTTACGCCATTTTGCTGCTTTTGCTAGCAAAAAATGTTGATTAAACGAGCGCAGGAAGTACGTTGGTGATTTTGTTCTAGAGGTATGAGTTAGTTGAAAAACCTGTATGATAGATTTTTGCAATAAGATAAGCGGTTTATTTCATTTTAGAAAGTGCAAATGTTTAAATAATTGATCGCTTGTTATTCAGTGAATTAGAAAACTGTGAACTAATCAGCATTTCCGAATGAAATGATTTGTAGAGCCATAATAAGTTGCCTATCTTTCGTGGTATAATAATAGGTAAAAAGACAGATAATAGGTTAGGTATAGTTATGACAAATGCAGAACTTTTTGGTGAAGGTATAAATCTCATGATAGCGGGAATGGGCTTTGTGATGTTTTTTCTAATCATTCTAATTTATGCAATTAGTGTTATTTCTCGGCTAATTAATAAATATTTTCCTGATCCGACACCGACCCCACCAGCGCAACCTATTCCAGCTGTTATTCCACCCACTGATTTAGAACGCTTACGTCCGGTAATTGTAGCTGCAATTGCACATCATCGCCGTCAACAGCGTTCAAACTAAGGATTTATCATGGCTATTCAAAATAAAAAAATTGCTATAACAGATGTTGTTTTACGTGATGCTCATCAATCTTTATTTGCAACACGTTTACGTTTAGACGATATGCTTCCAATTGCAACAGAATTAGATAAAGTCGGTTATTGGTCATTAGAAGCTTGGGGCGGTGCAACTTTTGATAGTTGTATTCGTTTTTTAGGTGAAGATCCTTGGGTACGTTTACGCGAATTAAAAAAAGCGATTCCAAATACCCCATTACAAATGTTATTACGTGGTCAAAATTTATTGGGCTATCGCCATTATGCGGATGACGTAGTTGATCGCTTTGTGGATCGTTGCATTGCGAATGGTATGGATATCTTCCGCATTTTCGATGCACTAAATGATCCACGTAATATGCAAGCCGCATTACAAGCAGTTAAAAAACATGGTGATCATGCTCAAGGGACGTTAAGCTACACCACAAGTTCTGTGCATACATTACAAACATGGTTAGATATTACTGAGCAATTATTAGAGATTGGTATTGATTCTCTCGTTATCAAAGATATGTCCGGTATTTTAACGCCAATGGCTGCTTATGAATTAGTCAGTGAAATCAAAAAACGCTATGAAGTTGAGCTGCATTTACATTGTCACTCAACCACGGGTATGGCAGAAATGGCATTATTAAAAGCGATTGAAGCGGGTATAGATGGCATAGACACGTCTATTTCGTCGATGTCTCGCACATATGGCCATCCGGCAACTGAATCTATGGTTGCAACTTTACAAGGTACAGCTTATGACACAGGATTAAATATCCATCAACTTGAGAAAATCGCCGCTTATTTCCGTCAGGTGCGTAAAAAATACGCAAAATTTGAAGGACAATTGCGTGGTATTGATAGCCGTATTCTTGTTGCACAAGTACCGGGCGGAATGTTAACTAATTTAGAAAGCCAACTGAAACAGCAAAATGCTACAGATAAACTAGACTTAGTACTACAAGAAATACCTAAAGTACGTGAAGATCTCGGCTTTATTCCATTAGTAACGCCAACTTCACAAATTGTCGGCACACAAGCGGTAATGAATGTGTTGATAGGAGAACGTTATAAAACCATTGCAAAAGAAACCGCGGGTATTCTAAAAGGTGAATATGGCAAAACGCCAGCAGCCGTTAATAAAACATTACAAACACGTGTATTAGCCGGCGCTCTACCGATGCTTGACCGCCCTGCCAACCACATTGCACCCGAAATGGATAAATTAATGGCAGAAGTCACTAGCCAAGCAACACAGAAAGGCATTACTTTATCAGTGTTGCGAGTTGCAAAAACTGCGAAAAACAATCATAAAAAAAGCGAAAAATAATTTTAGCTATTTTTTCGCTTTTTTAGTGATTTAATTAGCGTTTAAACGTTATTTAAATTTTCCACTTTCCTATATTTTCCCTCCTCATTTTGCAAAAAATTACCACACTGTTTTCCTATTTAACATAACAAACCGTCAAAACTTATACACTAAATTATCTTCGTATTTGCCATTATAACTTGCCGATGTTTGCAACGTTATGCGCTGATAATTTTCAAAAGCAGTCCAATTGTCTGATTTACTTTCGATTAAATACTCAATAAAGCGAATGAACTCCGACTTGGTCGAGCTGAAGAAAATATACGGTGGCTTGGTTAAATGAATCAGCCTTAGAAAGTCAATTAAGTCAAAATAGCGTGCTTGTTTGTAACTCTCTTGGTACGTACATAAGTACGGAGGGTCTAATACTAATAATACCTTCTCTTTGTGTTGAAAGCGCGGCAATAGCTGATGAAATGATTCGCAAATAATTTCAACCCCATCAAGATAGCCCTCCGCTTCGGGATAGTCAGACTTGCGTACACAATGCCAAAAATCGTGCTTATACAGCTCATCCAATGTCGAAACTTGATTACCCGAAAATAATAACCACGATGACAAGCTCGCAAGGTCAACAAAACCATTAAACCCTTTGATTTTATTAATAATTTCTTCTTTTAATGCCTTGCTTAATCGTTTGTTTTTTGGTATAATTCCATCAACAACTTGATATATTTGTTGGCGTAATTTATTAATGTCTTTTATGTGCTTCAGTCTGTTGCTGTATCCGTCAAAGTCATTGTAAATCACTCTTGCCAAGGGTTTTGTACGCTTTGCAGTTTCACTAAGTAAACCGCTTCCGCCGAACACATCTATAATAGTCCAACCTTCGCCATTTCCTTCAATATTTTTATTTAATACCGCTTCAAAATGTTTTAAAAACATCCGTTTTTGCCCCGTAAATGGTAAGGGCGCTTGTGTGTATTTAGGCATTATTAGTCTCCAAATAAGCAATGACACGATGATAAATACTGTCTATAAGGCTAGCAGGAATGTTTGATCTTGCATTATAGGTTTTGCATACATCATTCATACGAACGCCCGAATAGTAGTTTTCATACTTTAAGCCTAAATCAATATTGCTTTTAAACTTTGTCGGCTTTTTAATCGGATAGTTGTAGTTGCCATAGTAAGTCGGATTATCGAAAGGAATGGAGAAACCTATCACATCCTTTATGTAATCCCACATACGACTCGCTAACGGGTTCTCTATGATAAAGACTTTGGGTTGGTAATGCTGGATAATCGAGATGGTATTATAAATGCATAACTCCCCATTAATTCGATTAAAGAACAAACGCTCATATTTATAGCATTTACGTGGCACTTGAGGCACTTCATAATCGCTATAATGACGGATAACAAATCTTGAGCCTTTCGGGTTTTCTCTTTTCCAGCAAGCATTACCGCCCCACATTGCACTGGCAACACTAAAACTTTCACAAGGGGGGCTGGCTAAAATGACATCAGGTTGAGGTAGGGTATCTAACACATTGAATAACGTTTTATCGACAAAAACACGCCAATAATCGGCTAAATTTAAGGGGATAAAATAGTCGTTTGCTTGTTCAATGTCGATACCAATGGGATAGATTTCGATATTCGGAAAGAATTGAGCCGCTTTGGTGTAGCAACCGTTGCCACTATCAAATAAAGCCCAAATAATAATTTTTTTCACCATAACTCCTATGTGTTATGGCATTCTGGCGCGCTTGGCACTCGGATACTCAAATTGATTAAATGTGATTTAGCGTTTTACAACGTACACATTTAATCTCCAAATATTGTATATTTTTTCCTCTTGCTAAGAGTTTGTTACAACATTTACAACGAATTTCTGTTAAGTTTTGCATATACCTTCCAATTTTCGTAGTTTTAGTGGTAGAATTCCGCCTGCCTGATCAGGTAGGCGGCGTATGGCTATATGCAAGTCTGTTTTGCGTAGCTGACATAAAGTATGGGTTCAGCATATTTTATGTCGCCGTTTTTTATATTAAAAGAAAAACCCTAAAAGATTGATTGCTCTACATCAATCTATTCAAGCTCCTACACTTTAAATTCATAGCGATACAGGCTTGTCAGCTTATCTTTTACTGCGTAGAACGCCAGTTTGCTAAATTGTTCTCCTTCTGTTTTGCCTTCATCCGGATAAACAAATTCTGTCCCATTCGTTGTAATTGACCGCACTATGTTATCGCCATCCATTAAATCAATTTTATAGCTAACACCTTTCCCAAGTGCAGTACTGTCATCCGTATGCGCAATAAGTTGGTCTGCTTGAATATCTCTATCTCGATGCGCCCATGTAAGCGTAAACGCTGAACTGTCTGCAATCTTATCGACAAATGCACCGTCTATTTTTACATTTGCCGGTGGGTAAGGGCGCGCTTGTCGTTGCTGTGTGGTTAGTGTTAATACACTAGCTGCATCTTCAGAGAGCGTTTCAATCTGTGTACGGGTTAATAACTTGGCTTTGAGCATTTCGTTTACCGTATACTTTGTTTCATCCGTGCCGGCGGCAAGCAGATAGCACCATACAATAGTGTTAGCTTTATGCGCCTGTGGTATCGTGTCCGCACAACCGCGCCCTACGGTCATTGTGCCAGTTTTAAAATCCACAGCATCAATTCTGATGATCTCATCGTCAATCATAACCGCTTCGGCGTACTGTAACGCTGCGTAATCGCCCTCTAACTTAAATTTAAACGTGGTTTGGTACGCTGTCGCAGGCTCTTCGAGTTTGATATACGGTGTAAATGAGCCGGTCGTCGTTTGCGTATAAC
The DNA here is from genome assembly GCF_900109315.1 of [Haemophilus] ducreyi. Lineage (GTDB taxonomy): Bacteria > Pseudomonadota > Gammaproteobacteria > Enterobacterales > Pasteurellaceae > Haemophilus_B > Haemophilus_B ducreyi. Next base: position 5,035 of record NZ_FOJC01000013.1, read on the forward strand.
CGGCACCCGCATCAACTAACATCTCATAACCGACCGACAGTGCGCTCGGTTGAGTTGCCAAGCTCCACACAAAACAATCGGTCGGTTTAACAAATGCAAACTCCGCTTCACTTAACACCAGTGGTAACACGTGATACGGTACCTCAAGTAATCGCGCCTCATTAATCGGCTTGGCGGTGTAATCCGGCGGCACATAAAGCGACTCGCTTTTTTGTGTTGAGTAATTTGCAGCCGGTAAACCGAACACATCTTGCATACAAGTCACTATAAGCTCGCTTTCATTACCATTTTCAATAGCACCGACACGAAAAACCGCACTTTCAATTCCACGTTCCGGTAAATGTACTTTAAACACATCGCCGTGTTTCAATTCGCTGGCACGCATATCAAACACAATCTTCATGTTAAACTGCTGGCGACCATCTCTAAATCACGTTGTGCAAGGTGAGCGGCTAAATCAAAAGTCGGCACGCCTTTATATTCAACGGTTTTTGCGATAACACCGTGCATTTGCACAGACGCAATATTATTCGCAATGGCTTGGTCTTCACGGTTTGTCACCGGGTCGCGCCATTTCACGATAATTTGATTGGCTGTTGTATCGGTTGCCGAGCTGTCATCATCTTGCACCATCAAAATCCCATTATCATAGTGAAATGTGGACAAATCGTCGGGGTTATAATCGTTACGCAATAAACGAATGGCTTGCTTACCTGTTTCCACGTTGTCGTATTGCACCGCGCCAATATGGTCGATAACCTGTTGCATAAACTCTTTAATCGAGCCTTGGCGATTGTAGCGTAAGCACAATCCGAAGCCTTCTTCATAGAGCGTGTCTGCAGCTTTTTTGTAGCTGTCTAAATCAAGATCACTTAAGTCCTTTTTGCCACCCCAGCTTTTATTGGTGGCACACTCAACAAGGATATGCGCAGGGTTCATAGCATGAATTTGACGCGCATTTTCTTCTTGCTCTTTTGTCAGTCCTGACATTTTTAACGTGTCGTTGCGTAACATAATTTTGCATTTTTCCGGATACCACACCGTACCGTTAAACCAGCCTTTTAATGCCCGTCGCACACGGTAACTATGTTTTTTCGGGTACGCGTTATAACAACTAATCAGCCCGCTAAACACCGTGGAAACAATACTGCGGAAGCCGGGAATCAAATCATCTTTTGCAAGATTGCTTTCAGTCACATTGCCAGCAGAGAAAAAGTCTTGCTGAGCTTGCTGTTTTTTGCGTTGTCCTGCCTTACGTAAGCGGGAGTTATTCGGTTGGGCAGGAGCAGGGTTTTGATTGCCCTTTAACAGATTAACTAGCATTTGCGTTGGTTTTTGGTCAGGCTCACCCATGAGAATCTCTAACCGCCCTTGAATACCGCCTTCGCCACCAGTGTTTTCACCCCCGAACAAGTTTGGCTTGTCAATATAAGTCGCTTGTGAATGCGTTAGCTCTCCTGGCTTACCGACATACGCCGATTTATCATCAATGCGTAACTCCACAATCTCATCTACCGGTCCGCGTCCCAGCCCCGAATGAATATCCCAGTAGTAACGATAACCGACCGTTACCGCACCGCCTTTGCGTTTGCCACCCATTATTTTTCCCCTTTCGTTTGTTGTGCTTGTTTTGCGGCAGTCACGCATTTGCGTGCAAACACGCTACCGGTGGCTAAGAATTTTTCAGAATCAATTCCATTTTGCAAAAAGTCGTTGAAATCCCACCCCTCGCGCTCAAAGAACGCTTGTACACCTGCCGCGCAAAAATGCACACGGCGCATATCTTGTATCGTGATGACCATTTACTTATCCTTTTTTAATTTCAGTGGTACGATAGTTACCGTGCGCTAATACTTGCCAATCTTCTGTCCAGCAATCGCCGAAAAACACACATTGTGGTGTCCCTTCATTCGCTTGCGGGAAATTCCATTCGTCGCTTGAAACCGCTTCCGGTCCTTGTCCGCTACGTTGTTTTGGCGCAAGCGCTTGATTTAATAAATAACTGACCGCAAGCACTGCAACATATTTAACGACCGCCCAACCAATGGCTGCAAACATAACGTTCTCCTTTTAAATTAAAATACCCGTGACCCATCATAAGGCGATTTATTCGGCATGTGCGGAATACCACCGAAATTCAGCATATTGTTAAATTTTTTAGGCAAGTAGTTGCCCGTCCGTCACAGCCGGGGTACACCTTAATCGTTGTGCCAACAGACAGCTTTTGTGTACCACCCATTAGGGTAATTTGGTTATTTTTATGTACCGTTACCGCCCGTACTTCGCGCACGCCGTCACTATCCGTCCACTCAATAAAGCTGGTGTTAAACCAGCCTTCAGGTAAATTTTCAGGCACATCTACGGTGAGTGTTGTCCCGTTTAACGCTTTAATCACCAAACCTGCAACCGCAAAATTTTTCGGATTAACTCTGCAATCGTAATCGTAGAGCGTATAAGGGAAGTTACGTCCCCAAGTTAAGCGCAAGCCCGCACTTTGCATTGTGGAAGATAGCCCCGCAGAAACTAATTCCGTCTTATGTACATCAGGGCGTTTTGCTTCAATAATCGTACCAATCCAAACTACCCGTAATTCTTGTTCTTGATAATGCAAGCGCATAATCATCACCTTAACGGTTTGGCTCGGTGGCATACCACGATACAGCAATGCCACAGGGTTATTGCTCGGTAGCACAATATTGATATTCTCGCCCGTGCGACGACCGCTATCACTGATTGCGGTTGCCAGCCATTTTTCATTGTTTACGACAATGTCTTGGTCAGCATCACAAAAACGCCAAATCTTTTCATCATCGCCGCGGGTAAATTGATAAAGCGTAACGGGCTGACCATCGGCAACAGAATGGGTTTTATCTAAATAATTCACGTTTTAAATCCTTTTTAAATATCGTTTAAATGTCGTTTAAATCATTAAACTTCGAGTTCATCATGTAAGCCTCGGAAGCTAACCATCACACTTGCCACCGTATCAGTGTGGTGCTTCCAGTCAATCGTGTCGCTCTCTAAGCGTGAGAGTGTCAGAAAAGAAATCTTAGCCACTTGTTCACGCTTTAAATTTAACACTTCACCATCCAGTGCAAGCCGTTCGGTTTGGTTGTTGCTTACCGTTGCGGCTAAAATCCGGCGGTAATGCACGCTGCCGTCGGTACACTCAATGCGAATGTCTTGCCGTCCCGCCTGTTTCAATAAGCAAGTCGTGTAATAAACCAGCTCAATATCGAGATTTTTGCCGACAATATCGTTTGCTAGTGTTAAATCTGATGTCGAACTTGCTACCCAAATCGCTTTTTGTCTGCCACGTAAGTAGTAAAACAGTTGGCGCAGTTGGTGTTGTGCGTCAATCCCATTTAACAAGAAACGATGGTTTGTGAGCTGAAACGCATTTTTCGCCGTATCTAAGTAATGTGGTAAGGCGGTGTCGTTATCCAGTTGTTTAATCAAACGCAAGTATTGTGCGGTAATATCTTCTGACCATTCGCTGGTTGGCTCTAACACGGGATGCCCACGATAAGTCGGCAAGTGACGAATATCGGCAGCATAGCCATTGTGCTCGTGAATTTGCAGGCGAATTTGTGCGGTTGCCACGCCATCACTTAAACGAGTAAGTTGTGGCATATCGGTCAGCACGGCGGAGCGCAACGGATAGATCTGTGTGTGAGTATCAAAGCGATGCAATAACGGGCGCTTTATTTCAAGCTTATCAGGCTCAATGCCAGTAATATCCACCATTTCACGTTTGTTCCCGTTCATCAAAACCGCACGTCCTCCGACATAAAAGTCAAAGCCTGTTGTGGCGAGTGAAAGGGTTCTATCGCCTTGTTTGGTTGGCTTAGCCAAATAAACTCGATGCGTGAAAATCGGCAACGCCCACACTCTTGCGCCGTAAGCATAGAGCATATTTTCTAAACGCTGACGTTCTGTTCCAACGGTAGAGACTTTAAATTCAAAGGTTCGACGGGGTGATAAACGTTTTGCAATACGCTGTTCCGCTCCGGTAATTGATTGATGCACGGTCGTTAAAAACTCTAGTTTTTCAGTCACGTCTTCAGACCAATCGGGGAAAAATTCCCAGTCGGTAGAGCGCGAGCCAATAATGCGCAACGTAACCGGATTTTTGCCCGCAATCGTAAAAGTTACTGTGCAATCAATTTCCGCCGGACCGTTCATACTGACTTTAACCGTCCACTTCTTAAGTGCCAGTGCGCGTAGCGTGAGTGGTGTTTGATTGCCGGTTAGCGTAATGCCTTCGCCATCTTGTATATCTACCTTGGTTAAATTGACCGTGTGTCGGTTCGCATTCCACAAGTGCACATCAAACACTTGTTCAGTTGAAATTGAGCCTAGATTAACTGTATGCGGAATCACAAGCACACGGCTGTATAAATCGCTGTAGTAGTTCGGCGCAATATAAGCCTGTAACGACTGAGCTAAATCTAATAACTTGCCTTGCCGGAGTTTGCCTGACATTGTCGGCATAAGGCTTGCAGCAATACGTGCTTTGCCACGATAAATCGGCAAGCGGTCTAAATAGGCGGTATCTTTAGACGCGAGGCTTTTACCACTTGTTACAATATAGCCATTGATATTTGCCATTATTCAACCATCCGATAAGCCACGCCTTGAATCCCTGAGTTGTTTTTCCCTTTTTCAATATAACTTTCATTACGCACGTCATATTGCGCACTCGGAATAATCATCCATTTCTCGCTATTGATGGTCAGAATTTGACGGGGCGAGAGACACAACCATTGTGCATTCATAGCGATCTGCAAGAATACCTAAACGGCGAAAAATACCATCAATACCATGTGCAATTAAGCTGTGTGGACACGGTATTAACGATTGCCCGAACTTAGATTGACTGTAATAGACAAGTAAGGCATCAGGATGATAAGTATTTTCGTCTGTTGTCATCGCCGCTCTGCCGAGTGTAAGCAGGTATTTGCCTTTATCCGCATTACTCAAATCTTTATAATCTGAAACATTTACGGGAGCGAAATACCAAGGTGTCCGTTTATCGCCACTGATACCGTCGGCACGGACAACCGCTTGATTGCCACGCGCCCCGTTAGAAAAGCCGTAAGCGTGGTCGCTATTTTGATAATGCGCGTAGTTCTTTGTGATATAAGTGCCATAGGTATATTGACCGCCGGTATAAGTGCCTTCTTTGTTTAACGTGCCAATGCCAAAATGCCGAAATTTTTCCGCTTCAATTTGCACGACAACGTGTAAATATTGCGCCGTGCCGAAAAAGTCATAAGACGCATAATTGCCTTTTTCTAACTGAGAGGTTGCCGTGTCGATTTCACGATAAGCGTGCGCTCTTGATGAACCGGGCTGTTCATGGCCTTTTTTACTGGTATCGAAGCCGGTATTCACATAAGTAAACAACTGATTAACTTCAGGCTTAAACATAAGCGACCAGTAGCCTTGCTCGTTGTGTAAGCACAGCAAATTATCTTCCGACTTATCTACTACCCACTTTAAGCCTTGAGCAAACTCACTTAATTTTTTAAGTAGTTCCTTAACGTCTTTTGCGTTACCCGTTTGATATGCCATGCTTAATACTCCGTTGTTGTCTCAATCACAAAATAATCCTTGGTTGCTACACGATAGCCACCGTTAAACACCAGCCCTTTTCGTCCTTCAGTAATAGTGACTTGATCGCCTGCTGCTCGCTGAATACCCGGAATCCAATACACGCCATCAAATGTGCCCCAACGGTTACGTCCTTGGCTAGAATCCTTGAGACTGATAAATTCAACAGGTATCAATGGATAAGCACCGCCTTGGCTTTCGCCCATTGAATCAATACTGCGTGGCTGTTGATATGAACTGAAAAGCTCATAATTACACAACGGGAATAGCGATTGTCTGCGTGAATCGGTACGCAAGTTTTTGTAACTGCTGCCGTAAAAGTCACGCCAGCTTTGGTCAGGTGTAAAAAGCCAACAATTACCATATTTAGCGTCTATGATTGATGAATGCAATTCACCTGTTTGTGAGTAGCGTACTCGTACCGCACGGTTGTTTTCATCCACAATCGGTGCGCTACCGGCAACACAAAGCGGATAGGGGTATTCTGTCGGCGGCACGGTCGGTAAAATAAAACCGAGATAAGCACTTGAACACACTTGCGAAATGCGTGTGATAATTTTGCAACAACGTCCACTTGCGACAATGTGATATTCGATTGGACGGTTATCCGCAAACAAAACAACGCCAGGGGAGGCATTAATTAAGCCTTTGTCAATTTCAGCTGGCGTAACCGCTTTTTCATTGAAAAACGTGCCGCCCCAAAAGTTAAGATTGTAAGTATCAGCTGAAATTAAGTTATCGGTTGAAGCCACAAGATAAATATCTTGTTCAACGCCGGTACCGGTTGATTTCCACGCAATTTGACGGATTTCTTTTTGTGTTGCGGTTTCGGTCAATTTACGGTCAAGTAATACTGTCCACGCTTGTCCGTCGCGCTTGAGTGTTTCATCTTGTGTTAGAAACTTATTGATTTTGTCTAATAAATCACGCTCGTTTTCTGCTGTGCCTGTTGTGTATGCCATTAGCCTAACTCCTGTTTTAATGTCTGTTTATTCGCCCTAATCACGGTCATTACCGCACGTTCACCCGCGACCGTATTAATGCCTGCCGTGAATAATTCCGCACTATCCACCGCTAACGTTTGTTGGATAGTTACAGGGCTTGCTACCGCCTGTTGTCCTGCCGTGCCGTTTTGCATTTCTTGGGTCAATGTTAGCTCGTTGTATGACGGCATTGATGGTGCAGAGATCAATCCACCGGTGGCATATTTACGTAAATGACCACGATTAATTGCATGTAAAAAGCCCACGCCATATTTCTGCACACTTGCCGCACGCACCACAAACTCACCATTGGATAACCGTGCCGGGATGGAGTCCGAAGTGCCTGTTCCCGGTCCGGAAATAAAACCACCGGTGGCTGCCGTCACGGCTGCACCCGCACCGCCGAAAAAGCCACTAATGGCACTGGTCGCTTGCATTGCCAGTTGTTGTGCGGCAATCTGCGCCATGCTGTTTATCACGGTCAGGGCTAATTGTTTTACCGCATCACCCAAGCTCATTGTGCCTTCAGCAAGTCCCATCAATGCGCTTTGGATACCTTGTGTTAAACCCTGTTTAAACGCATTTTCAAGTTCGTTTCCTGTCTGTTTAAGCTCTTGAATTTTTACTTTCATTTGTTCAAGCATTGCGCCGGCTGCTTCGCCTTGCGCACCGGGCATTTGTGCTAATCTTTCCAGGAGCGGTAATTGTTTTTCAATTTCTGCTACCGTTTGCGCATACATATCTTTTAAGCGTTGCTGTCCTTCAAAGTGTGAAATAAGCCCGGTTTGTACTTGCGCTTGAATCTGCTGTTCTTTGGCACTTTGTGCCTGCATCACTTTGTTAATTTCTGCCTCAATGCCATTTAACTGAACCTTGGCTTCTTCCAGCGGTAACATTTGCTTAACCAAATTAATGCCGTCTTGGTTATTGGCTTTGCTAAATAAAGCGAGTAACTGGTTGTATTTACTTTGTACATCAAGCAGATCCGCTTTTGCCGTTTGTCCGGTTAAGCGCAAGTAATCACTATTGAGTTCGCGTAGCTTATTTGTGGCTTCTTCTGCCGTACGTTTTGTATCTTGTGCCGCTTTTTTCGCATCACTTTCCGCTTTACGTTGCGCTTTATTCACTTCCACTTTTGCTTTTCTGTCCGCTTCCGCCTGTTCACGCAGTTTTTTCTGATTTGCTTCAATCGTTTGATAGAGTGCTTCTGCCTCTTTTTTCTGCTCATCCGTCCAATTGCTATTGTTACGTGCATTATCAAGGTTCTTTTCAAGCTCACTCATTCCCGATTGACGTGCGCGGGTACGCAGTTTTTCTAGCTCATCGCCGCCTTTTTTCTCTGCTTGCTTTTGCTCAAGTTGAGTTTGCAAGCCAATGGCTTCATTGATTTTGTTGATAAAACCTTGCACTGCATTGCCCGACATCCCTGCTTGTGCGGCAATGCCTTCAAATTTTGTACGCATCGCTTCTAAGCGTTCGATTGCCGTCGTGGAGGCTTGGCTCAAATCTTTTTTGAGCTTTTGAGTGAGTTCTTCCACTTCCGTTTTCATCGCAAGGGCTTCGGTTTCACTTGCTTTGATTGCTTCTGTGAGCAATTTCACTGCTTCAGGATGTTGCGGGTCGCCAATTTCCGTTAATTTTTCTGCTAATGTACCGCCGGCTTCGATGGCTGCGTCCCAAGCCACTGCTAATTGCGTTTGCGTAATATTGGCTAATTCGCTGCTAGCCGTACTCATTGAGTCAATTTTTTGCTGTAGCTCATCAATTTGCGCATTAAGCGCATTTACTTCATCGGCATTAATTAATCCGCCCATGACGCTAGTACGGCTTTGATTTAGCAATTTATCGCGCTCGGCAATGAGTGCTTCAAGTTTTTGTTTCGCTTCATCTAATGACGCCGTATTAACTTTGAGCTGTTCAAGGCGATCACTAAAACCGCCCATTTCGCCCAATTTGGTACGTGCTTCGACTAAGGCGTTAGTTTTCTCAATATTGGCATCAAGCGTAGTGAGAGATTGGGCAAATTGACGTTCAACTTCTTCCTCTTGGCTTTTTAAATACAGATACGCTGCACTCAGCCCTGCAATAGCCGTAATCGCCAGCCCAACTGGTCCGCCGATTGCCGCAAATAATCCCGAGCCTACATTGACGGCAGCAGCTCGGGCTTTGGCAACAGCAAGCGCACCATAGGCTTTTGTTGCGCGCCCGACCGATACCGTCTCGCCATTGACCGCTTGCATTAAAACTACAGTCGCTTGTGCTTGACGAACAGAAGCCGTTGCACTAGCGTTAATCGCTGCCATGTGCGCACTTTCCGCGATCACTGCTTTACTTTTTAAGCTAATGCTAGTGTACATGGCTGATAAATAGCGCGCGGTGTATGCCGTGCCGACTAAAATGGCAATGCCGGCTAAACCCTCGAGATGATTTGCCAACGTCGAAATCGCCGTCGAAACAAGGGTAGATGCGCTCAGCGTTTTATCGGTATTGCCGACAAATTCAAGCCAAGCGTTAGAGAGTTGCGTGACCGCTTTGCCAATCGTCAATGGCATTTGCTCATATTGTTTTTGAATACTGTCTGCACCTTCAGCCACGGCAGTCATAATCACTTGCGTGGTTAATTGACCTTCTTCCGCCATTTTGCGCAACTCGCCTCGGGTTTTGCCGAGGGATTTTTGCAAGAGTTCTAAAATAATCGGGGCTTGTTCAGACACCGAGTTAAATTCTTCGCCACGTAATGCACCGGCTGCCATACCTTGTGATAACTGAATGATTGCTGCTTGCGCTTCTTGTGCACCAGCACCGCTGACTGTCATCGCCTGTGAAACGGTTTTCGTAAAGCGCAAGATTTCTGCCGAGTTTGCCGAGTCGCCTAATGAACGAAAAACGCGCGTGTAAAGCTCCGCCGTAGCAGAAAATGCTGTCCCCGTTTCTTGTGCTACAGTCATCAAGCCATGAAAAGTGCCTTTAGCTTCAAGATTTGAGCGAGAAACTAATTTAATGCGTGCTTCAAGGCTTTTAAATTCGTCACTGGTTTGCACTAAATTGCCAATCGCCACATTACCCAAAGTTAAGCCAATGGCTTGTTTTTTTAATTCGGCTAATTGCTTACTGATAGATTCAACACCAGCACGGGTTTTGCCAAGCTTTGATGCTGCCTTATCGGCTTGTTGTGCGTGCTTTTCGGGCAAGCGACCATCGGGCAAGCACTCGGATTAGGCACATTGACTTATCCGTTGATTGCTTTTATCATTGCAATTTTTAGATCGCCTTTTGCATTCTTATTAAGCTTAATATTTGCTCCTAAAATTTAACCTCGCACTATGTCGAGGTTAAATCGTTTAGATAACCGGTCACCTCTTTACCACCATTTACCCCATAAGCTACATCTACCGTGCGCGCAGCTCTTAAACGTCGCTCACGCAAAATCGATTGCTGATAAAACAGCGTTATCTGGCGTGCCGTGTAATACTGAATTTGGTTAAAATCATGTCCGCTTGCAATCAATTGTTCAATAAGCTCTGCCCAGTTTATTTCTGCTTCTGCGCTTGTTGCAGTACCGCTTTTTCTAACATCGGTTGCAGCGCCTGACGGGTAAAAAAATCACTATTGACCGTCCACCACATCATCAATACCGTTTCCGCATTCTCGCCGGTTAAGTTTTGCACCCATTCCAGCGGCTTATTGATAGATAAGCTCACCATGGTTAAAACATCTTGATAATGTTCTGCGAGCAAACTCATCAATGGGTCAAGTCCGAATTGCGTGTCAGCTTGTGAAAGCGTAGTGCGCAAATCCGTCACAAACGGCATAAACAAGGCTCGGTGTTGTAACTGTTGGATTAAAGAGTATTCTTTAACTTCGATTTCTTCACCGGCAATAGTCAATTTTTGGTGCGGGAAGAGTACATTTAATTCATCTTTTTCTTTTTGCATGACTGAAACCTAGAGAAAGCCCCTAAATACTAGGGGCAGAAAAAGCGTTATTTTTTAATTTTAACAACGCGCCCGAATCGACCAAGCGTGCTATCGCCCGTTTTAGTCGTATCGGCTAACACTTTGGCTTTCGCACTTAACGCATCAAGCGCATTTTCGTTGTTGATTAAATTTAATGCTTCCGTTGGGTTGAAGTTGATTTTGTACAACTCAACTAAGCTCCATTCATTCTCTTCAGCAAGGTTGATTCCCTCGAAACGCAGGAATAAGTCTTTCGGATTGGTGGTTAAAAGTGCAATCACATCAACATCACCGTAGTTATAGGCAACGGTTAATTTCTTGCTTTTTTGTTCTTTTAAAAACTCAATCGTCCCGAAAATCGCATCAACAACAAAATCCGTGTTTTCTTTTAATTCAGCAATTTTTACATCGCTCACATTTTGATGTGCCCACGCAATACGATCACCAACTTTAATATCGTCAGGCAATGCTTCTTTTGCCACATTACCCGCTTTGATTGTGCTGGCTTCGCCTAAGAGCATTAAGCTCAAATTCTCTTTGCTCATCTCGTGGAATTTAACGGAAACTTCGCCGGATTTGCCGGTGATAATTTTGCGCACTTCTTGGCGATTGCCCGAGTATGATTCTTTATGGGTAAAATCCTCGACGGTCAGTGAGACATTTAACTCTGATACATCACCGACCCAGCGAAATGCGCCAGCTTGCCCGTTTGGTAAACGTTCTGCAAGATA
>NZ_FOJC01000012.1 GCF_900109315.1 [Haemophilus] ducreyi
GAAATAGGCGTATCACAAGATACGCCTTTTAAAATAAAATAAGCAATTGCTAATTATTTAATGATTTTCGCAACAACGCCGGCACCTACAGTACGACCGCCTTCACGAATAGCGAAACGAAGACCTTCGTCCATCGCGATAGGGTGAATTAAGCTTACTGTCATCTTGATATTATCACCAGGCATTACCATCTCAACATCTTCAGGTAATTCAATCGTTCCTGTTACGTCCGTTGTACGGAAGTAGAACTGAGGACGATAACCTTTGAAGAATGGAGTATGACGACCACCTTCTTCTTTTGATAATACATAAACTTCTGATTCAAAATCAGTGTGTGGTGTAATTGTACCTGGTTTCGCTAATACTTGACCACGTTCGATTTCTTCACGTTTAGTACCACGTAATAAGGCACCTACGTTTTCACCCGCACGACCTTCGTCTAATAGTTTACGGAACATCTCAACACCGGTTACTGTTGTTTTTGTCGTTTCTTTAATCCCTACGATTTCAACTTCTTCACCTGATTTGATGATACCACGCTCAACACGACCGGTTACTACTGTACCACGACCTGAAATTGAGAATACGTCTTCGATTGGTAATAAGAAAGGTTTATCAATCGCACGCTCAGGCTCAGGGATATAAGAATCTAAGTGTTGTGCTAATTCAATGATTTTTTCTTCCCACTCAGGCACACCATTTAATGCTTGTAATGCTGAACCACGAACGATAGGAGTATCGTCACCTGGGAAATCATATTGAGAAAGAAGTTCACGAACTTCCATTTCAACTAATTCTAATAATTCTTCATCATCTACCATATCGCATTTATTTAAGAATACGATGATGTAAGGAACACCAACTTGGCGGCCTAATAAGATGTGTTCACGAGTTTGAGGCATAGGACCATCAGTTGCTGCTACAACTAAGATAGCGCCGTCCATTTGTGCCGCACCAGTAATCATGTTTTTAACATAGTCGGCGTGTCCTGGACAGTCAACGTGAGCATAGTGACGAGTTTCAGTGTCGTACTCAACGTGAGAAGTATTGATGGTGATACCACGCGCTTTTTCTTCAGGCGCGTTATCGATTTGGTCAAATGCACGCGCAGCACCACCGAAGTGTTTTGCTAATACGGTAGTAATTGCTGCAGTTAGAGTTGTTTTACCATGGTCAACGTGGCCGATTGTACCCACGTTAACGTGCGGTTTTGTACGTTCAAATTTTTCTTTAGACACTTTGATAGATTCCTAAAAAAGGAGCCATAACCCTATTGCTATGGCTCAGGTTAAAAAAAATATTATTTAGCTTTACGAGCTTCAATAATTGCTGCTGCAACGCTAGTTGGCGCTTCAGAATATTTTAATGGTTCCATTGAATACGATGCACGACCTTGAGTCTGTGAGCGTAAATCTGTTGCATAACCAAACATTTCTGAAAGTGGAACTTCAGCATTAATTTTAACAACAAATTCTGTTGCTTCCTGACCATTAACCATTGCACGACGACGGCTTAAGTCACCAATAACATCACCAACATAATCAGGTGGAGTTTCCACTTCAACTTTCATAATTGGCTCAAGTAATACTGGATTAGCTTTTGCAAATGCTGCTTTAAATGCTAAAGATGCTGCAAGTTTAAACGCTAATTCAGATGAGTCAACATCATGGTATGAACCGAAATGTAAACGAACACCGATATCTTCTACTGGATAGCCCGCTAATGGACCAGATTTAAGTTGTTCTTGAATTCCTTTATCAACAGCAGGGATAAATTCACCAGGAATCACACCGCCTTTAATTTCATTCACGAATTCATAACCAGGACCTTCAGCAGCTAATGGATATAAGTCGATCACAACATGACCATACTGACCACGACCACCAGATTGTTTTGCGTGTTTACCTTCAACATCATTTACACGTGTACGAATTGTTTCACGGTAAGATACTTGTGGTTTACCAATGTTCGCTTCAACTTTGAACTCACGACGCATACGGTCAACGATAATATCTAAGTGTAACTCACCCATACCTGAAATAATCGTTTCACCTGATTCTTCATCAGTATGAACACGGAATGACGGATCTTCTTGAGCAAGACGACCTAATGCTAGACCCATTTTTTCTTGGTCTGCTTTAGTTTTTGGCTCTACTGCTACAGAAATTACCGGTTCAGGGAATTCCATACGCTCAAGAATGATCGGTGCATTTTGTGCACATAATGTATCACCCGTACCGACTTCTTTTAAACCGATAGCTGCTGCGATATCACCTGCACGAACTTCTTTGATCTCTTCACGTTTGTTAGCGTGCATCTGTACAATACGACCAAAACGCTCACGTTTTTGTTTTACGGAGTTATATACCGTATCGCCAGAATTAATTACACCAGAATAAACCCGGAAGAAAGTTAAGTTACCAACGAATGGGTCTGTTGCAATTTTAAATGCTAATGCTGCAAATGGTTCTTCATCGCTTGCATAACGCTCGCCTTCAGATTCATCTTCATTGATACCTTTAATTGCAGGAATGTCTGTTGGTGCTGGTAAATAATCAATAACCGCATCAAGCATTGCTTGTACGCCTTTATTTTTGAATGCAGAACCACAGCAAACAGGGATAATTTCACCCGCTAATACGCGTTGACGTAATGCTGTTTTAATTTCTTCTTCGCTTAAATCGCCCGCTTCGAAGAATTTTTCCATTAGTTCTTCAGATGCTTCGGCAGCTGCTTCAACTAACATAGCACGACGCTCTTCACACTCACTTAACCTCTCTGCAGGGATATCTTCATATGTGAATGTCATACCTTGGTCTGCTTCATTCCAGTTAATTGCTTTCATTTTTACTAAATCAACAATACCGGTGAAGTTATCTTCAGCACCAATTGGTAGCTGTAATGCAACCGCATTACCACCTAAACGTGTTTTGATTTGTTCAACAACACGTAAGAAGTTAGCGCCTGTACGGTCCATTTTGTTTACAAATGCAATACGTGGAACACCATATTTATTTGCTTGACGCCATACAGTTTCAGATTGTGGTTGAACGCCACCAACAGCACAGTAAACCATTACCGCACCATCTAACACACGCATTGAACGTTCTACTTCAATAGTAAAGTCAACGTGTCCTGGAGTATCAATAACGTTGATACGGTGTTGTTGGTATTGTTGTGACATGCCTGACCAGAACGCTGTAGTTGCAGCAGAAGTGATAGTAATACCACGTTCTTGTTCTTGCTCCATCCAGTCCATTGTTGCAGCACCATCGTGAACTTCACCGATTTTGTGACTTACGCCTGTATAGAACAAGATACGCTCTGTAGTTGTTGTTTTACCCGCATCGATGTGCGCACTGATACCGATGTTACGGTAAAGTGAAATAGGGGTTGTACGAGCCATTTTTATTTATTACCTTGTTTGGGATTTAAATTAAAATTCTTAATAAGGGTAAGGCTTCACCATTTGGATGAAGCCTTTTTAGACACATTATTAGACGATTACCAACGATAGTGAGCAAACGCTTTGTTAGCTTCAGCCATACGGTGAACGTCTTCACGTTTCTTCACAGCTGTACCTTTGTTATCAGCAGCATCTGAAAGCTCATTCGCTAAACGTAATGCCATTGATTTGTCACCACGTTTACGTGCTGCTTCAACAATCCAACGCATAGCTAATGTGTTACGACGAGCTGGACGTACTTCAACAGGTACTTGGTAAGTAGAACCACCAACACGACGAGATTTAACTTCTACTGTTGGGCGTACGTTCTCTAATGCGGCTTCAAAAGCTTCTAATGCTTCTTTACCAGTACGTTGAGATAACATTTCTAAAGCACCGTAAATAATTGATTCTGCAGTAAATTTTTTACCATCTACCATTAAAACATTAATAAATTTTGCAAGTAATTCTGAACCGAACTTCGGATCTGGAAGAATTTTGCGAGGTTCAACACTACGACGACGTGGCATTGCAAATACTCCGTTTATATATTCAGGATAATCCAAAACTCATCTACTGTGTGTGATAACTCATCACGATTGACTGGAGTTCATGGTTTAAATTTTTGATTAATTTAGACGTTTGGCCTTACTTAACAGAGTTCTATTAAGCTTTAGGACGTTTAACGCCGTATTTAGAACGACCTTGTTTACGATCTTTAACGCCTGCACAGTCAAGTGCACCGCGGACAGTATGGTAACGTACACCTGGTAAGTCTTTAACACGACCACCACGGATCAATACAACACTGTGTTCTTGTAAGTTATGACCTTCACCGCCGATATATGAGGTTACTTCAAAGCCATTGGTTAAACGAATACGGCATACTTTACGTAATGCTGAGTTCGGTTTTTTAGGTGTAGTAGTGTATACACGAGTACACACGCCACGTTTCTGCGGGCAAGCCTCTAATGCAGGAACGTTGCTTTTTACAACCTTTTTCACACGCGGTTTGCGTACTAATTGGTTGATAGTTGCCATTTAAAAGCTCCAGTTAACATTATTAAAAATAAAATTAAAAAATATCCTTTCATCAATAAAGAAAGGGCAGTAGATTTTATGAGAAGCTATCGAAAAAGTCAAGTATCAACGATTTTCCTGCTGTTTTATGCTTTTTTAAATCAGGATATTAACAAGCCAATAGTTGGTTTAATTCTTGAACAACACGATCCGGTGTAATATCTATTAAACTTTGATGGTAGCCTTCTTGTGCTTCGCCTTTGCGAATTTTTATCAGTCCGCCATCAATCAAGCGAATAATGACCGCTTGTTTAGACAGGGGGGGCGTATATGATGGGCTTGTTGGGCCATATAAAGCAACAAGCGGTTTATTTAACGCTGCAGCAATGTGCATTAATCCACTGTCAGTACTGACTATCGCGCGGCAATCGGCAATTAAATCGACGGCTTGATTAAGATCAGTTTGCCCCGCTAAGTTGATGCAATAGCGTTGAGAATGTTCAGCTAAACCTAAGCGAATTTGTTCTGCTATTATTTGATCTTTTTTGGAACCAAATAAGCAAATTGCAAAGCCTTTTTCTATCAGTATTTCTGCCAATTTTGCATAATGGTAATGTGGCCAACATTTTGCTGGACCAAATTCTGCGCCTGGACAAAAGCCTATTAACGGGCGATTTTCTGTAGCGGTCAGTTTTTGCGCAAATTTTGCTTTTGTTTGTGCTATTTCATCCGCTTGTGTTTGCAGATATGGGAATGCTATCGGTAAATCGTCTGGTTTTGGCACTTGTGTTGCTTTAAAGGCTAACGCTACATAGCGTTGTACCATCATAGGATAATCATTTTTATTTGTGCGCAGATCATTTAGCAAGCAGTAGCGACTTTCACCCTTCCAACCGCGACGATGAGCAATCCTTGCAAAAAAAGGAATAAACGCAGATTTGAATGAGTTTGGTAATACAATGGCTAGGTCGTATTGGTTACGCAAAGATTTACCTATTTGATAACGTTCCATCAAACGAAAAGCCCCATGCCCAATAGGCATCGTTATAGCTTTATGCACTTCTGGCATTCTTGCTAATAATGGCCGGCACCAATCAGGCGCCATTACATCAATCTGACTCTTTGGATATTGCTGTTTAAGTTGTTGATACAGCGAATGTGACATCACCATATCGCCTACCCAAGAGGGCCCTATAATCAAAATCTTCATATCAGTTCTCTACAATAAAGCGGGCTATATTATGGCAAAAATTGCAAATAGCCTTATAAAATAGGCCGCTTATTCTAAGGTTTACGAATACATTCACTCGCAAGAATTTTATCACTGTTGTCTGTTAAAGTGCCTTTGCCTTGTTTTTCTGTCCAGGTCCAACGAATATTGCTATATCGCTTGCCATTTTGTGCCACTGTTGGCGATAAAGTATGCGTTGAATTGAGATAAGTTACGGAAATAGCGGTATTATTTTTGTGATATTTTGTTTGTGCGACTTGTTCCTTTTTCTGCTGTTGTACTTTAACGACTACATTATCTTTACAGATAAATTGTGCTACAGATAATTCTTTGACAAGCGTGACTTTTTGCTTAAGTGATGTTTGGGGGAGTGCTGAATGAGAGATAAGTTGCATATTTTTTACTCGTTCAATCGGCGGTGCTGAAATAGTGCAACCTATTATGCCAAATAGATTGATTAATAAGAACATCGCAACAGAAGATGTTTTGCTCACAATAGCATACTCCTTAGCTAATTTTACAAAAAGAGCAATGGTTATCTCATTGCTCTTCAACTTTTATTATTTATATTTATAAGTACCGTCTGATTGGAGGGTAAATTTACCACCAGATCCGATACTCATTTCAGTCACGCGATTATCTTTATCTACACGAATAGTCACTCGTTCACCTACGTTCAACTTGCTGACGATATTATTTACTTTGCTCATCGCATTCACGTCAGAAATATTCAGCCCATTTTCTCTGAATAATTGCATTAATGAAGTTGCTTTTGGCACTGTTAATGTTTTGCTGACCGCTTGCGTAGCTTTATCAGATGACGGCTTAATTGAAGTATCCGTTTTTGCAGATGTTGTAGCTTTCATTGTTGTGCTATTTTTTTCTGCTTTAGCTAATTTAGTGACGGGTTTCGATTGTGTAACCGGGTTACCTTGCTCAACATTTTTAACTAACTGATCTAGTTGTTCATTTTTCTCTTTCTTAGCATTAAATTCATTTGCAGTGATTGCTGTTACCGGCTGTTTTTCTGTTTGTTCAGGCATTGTTGCCTGCGGTTCGTTAGGTCCACTTGCATCTGCTACAGTTAAGTTATCTGTTTGCGGTTGTTCTGTAGCGGTATTTTCTGATTTGGATTGATCCGCATGTTGCTGAGCAATTAACGCTTCTTGTTCTGCTTTAGTTTGCGCTTCTAAACGTTTTGCTTCTTCCTCATCAATTGGACGAAATTCTATCGGCAATGAACCACTTTGTTGAAATTGTAATTCACTCACTGTTGTAGGTGTATTTGGTTTTAACCAAAAAAAGATACCCACTAGCACTGCAGCTAATGCTGCGACTAATCCTAAACGACGGAATTTAACCATAGCATCCTCCGATTCAGTTTTTTCTACATTAGCAGAGGAAGCGGTGGTTTTTTGAATAACTCGCTCATTCTGACTAACATTAATTGTATGCTTTTCAGCTGTTGGTGTATGTTCAACTGTAACAGATTCAGCGATATGTGTTGTTACCGTGTTATCTGTTTCAGTTTCTACTGATGCAATATTATGTTCCGTTTTCAATATTTGTTGTTCCTCAATTGATACTAGTTTTGTTGTGCTATCTACACGGCGTGTCATAATAGGTGTAAAGGTATATCCTGGTACTTTATTAGAGCGTAATGAAACGGTCACATTTGATGTTTTATTATCCATAGGTGAATGGGTTACATCTGCCACCTTAGTATTTGATGAAGCAAGGGTAAAATTGCCAAATGTAGGCTCTTTACGAAAATGATTTTTTGACATTTAAGATTCCAACTTTAAAAATGAGGAGTATTCAATTGAATATAGGTTGGCTATTTTAAAGTATTTCACCAAGATCAGCACACTATTTTGATAAAAATAGCCATAAGCGGGCTAATTTTATAAAAAATTTACTTAACTATTCAGTATGCCTAATCCTATTTTCAATTAGCTTATTACTTAAGACCACAAAAATAGCGATTTTCTCGATCAAAATCGCAAAAATTATTAACTTAAATTGCTCAAATGCTTGGCAAATAATAGAATATTTCTTAAATTTACACTTATAAATCACTTAACTTAAAGAGGAAAATTATGAATATACTGAAAAAAATAGCATTTAGCTTATTTATTTGCACATTATCTAGCAATGTCTTAGCAAAGGACGCAACTTCCGCAATACAAGCGGTTGTAGAAAAAAATTCAGCAGTAAAAATACCTACTGACACAAATTCAACCACTATGGCCCATAAAGCACAGCTAGTGAATATCAATACTGCGAGCGCGGCTGAAATTCAAGAAAAATTAACCGGTATTGGAGAGAAAAAGGCGCAAGCAATCGTTGATTATCGAACAAAAAATGGCAATTTTACTCATATAGATCAAATTACTGCTGTTTCTGGTATTGGTAAAGCGACTTTAGAGAAAAATCACGACCGCATCATTTTGGAATAATTTCATTTACATAAAATCAATAAATGCAGAAATAATATTAAGCTTATTTCTGCTTTTTAGTGCTTTTTTGCAGATAGGCAAATGCCTTTTCTTTCTGTTATACTTTGTAGTTTATCGTTGTAAAACTCTCTAGACTAAAAGGATATAACAAAATGTCTCTAAAATCATATTCAACGCCAACCTATTGGCAACGTGTTAAAGTAGCTTGCCAATACCTTTTCCCTCAATTACCTATTACTCGCTTAGCTGGTTGGTTAGCGGAACAAAAATGGGGAATGGTGACACATTTTATAATTCGAATTTTTGCAAAACAGTATAATGTTAATCTAGCTGAAGCAGAGAAAACCAATCCAGCCGACTATACCACATTCAATGAGTTTTTTCTTCGTCCATTAAAAGAAAATGCACGGCCAATCAATCAAGATGATCAAGCGGTTTGCTTACCTGCAGACGGTAAAATCAGTGAGTTAGGCCAGATTAACGAAAATCGTTTATTACAAGTAAAAGGGCATTATTTCACATTAGAAACATTGTTAGCAAATGATGAAGAAATGGCGGAGTCATTTAAAAATGGTAGTTTTATCACAACTTATTTATCGCCACGTGATTACCATCGTGTTCATATGCCATGCGATGCGACATTGAAAAAGATGATTTACGTACCGGGCGATTTGTTTTCGGTTAATCCATTTTTAGCTGAACATATCCCGAATTTATTCGCTCGGAATGAACGAGTTATTTGTGAACTTGAAACGGCATTCGGTCCAATGGTACAAATCCTAGTCGGGGCAACGATCACGGCAAGTATTAGCACCGTTTGGGCGGGTATTATTAATCCACCGCGTAGTAAAGATGTAGTTGAATATAACTACCAAACCACAGGTGAAACAGCCATTCATTTGAAAAAAGGCGATGAAATGGGTGCTTTCCGCTTAGGCTCAACCGTGATTAACCTATTTCCACAAGCGACCGTTGAACTGGCCTCGCATTTACAAGCAGGTGTTGAAACACGTATGGGTGAACGCCTCGCTAAAATTATTAAATAATTGGTTAAAGCATGGCTTACTGTCGTTTTTTCTTTATTATCTGTATAGGAATTTTATGCAAAAACAACCTTCTATTTTTGGCGGTGCCTGCATTATTGCGGGTGTATGTGTTGGAGCAGGTATGCTCGGCTTACCCACTTCAGGGGCTGGGGCATGGACAATTTGGTCAATTATTAGCTTAACATTAACGATGATTGTTATGACCTTATCTGGTTGGCTCTTACTCAATGTCTACCAAAATTATGATGCACGCGCCTCTTTCAATACGGTAACCAGAGATTTGTTAGGCAATCAAATTAATATTGTAAATAATCTTGCCGTTTATTTTGTTGGTGGCATTTTACTTTATGCCTATACAACCGCTTCTGGTGGAATTTTATCCAACCTAACCAACTCAACTTTTGAATTAGGTGAATACAGTAATCGCATTTGGTCAACTATTTTTGTCTTTATCTTTTCATTCTTTGTGTGGCATTCGACTCGTTTAGTTGATCGTATTTCAGTGTTATTGATCCTGTTTATGGCATTTTCTTTTGCTTTTAGTATTTCTGGATTAGTGATCAATATCGATCTACCAACCTTATTTGACCAACAAAATCAGCAAGGTGAATACGCTAAATATGCGTTAGCAATGTTTCCTATTGCTTTAACGTCTTTTGGTTATCATCACTCAGTATCATCAATGCGCGCCTATTATGGTGAAGAACAAAAAGCAAAATATGCGATTGCAAGCGGTACATTTATTGCTTTAATTCTCTATCTATTATGGATTATAAGTATTTTTGGCAACTTACCGCGCCAACAATTTCTACCCATTATTGCCAGCAATGGTGATTTAGAAATATTACTCAATACTGTCGGTAAAGTTGTTGAATCGCCTTATGTTCGGCAGGCAATTAATGCTTTTTCAATGGCTGCTATTCTTTCTTCTTTTATTGGTGTTGGTTTGGGAACCTTTGATTTCTTAGCTGATTTCTTTAAATTTGATAATAGTAAAATCGGTCGTATGAAAAGCTGGGCGGCGACTTTTCTACCGCCGTTAGTATTTTCATTAATTGCACCTCTTGGTTTCTTAAAAGCGATCGGTTATGCCGGTGCTGTCGCAACATTATGGACCTGTATTATCCCCGCTTTATTAGCCTATAAAGCTAGGAAAGGGCATTTATTGGTGATTACGTCAGTCTTGCTATTTGGTGTTTGTACGGCAATTTTCCATTTCCTTGCTATGTTTGAAATTTTACCTGTCTTCAATTAAAAAAACGGGACAATACAATTCGATTGTCCCGTTTTTTTTATGAAAATCTAACCGCTTATCTATTATTTTTGCGACTTAATTGATAATACTTTGTCATTTGTAATATGAATATCCATTTGGTTATATGGAATAGCGATACCTACTTCATCAAATTTAAGTTTGACTTGTTCAATAATACCCCAATAGCTCGTCCAGTAATCTTCGGTCTTCACCCACGGACGTACAATTAGCTGTACACTGTGTGCAGATAAAGCGCCAACAGCAACAACCGGTTGTGGTTCTTTTAATACTCGCTCATCATTGGCTAAGATAGCCATCACGACTTCTTTGGCTTGTTTTAAATTCGATTCATATGAAATATCAAAAGTGAAATCAATTCGGCGAACTCCATTTTTGGAATAATTAATAATGCTATCTGAGAAAACCTTACCATTTGGAATTAAAACTGTTTTATTGTCGCCTGAGCGCAGTTCTAGCACTAATAATCCCATTTGTTGCACTATTCCCACTATACTGCTAGTTTCAATTACATCACCTTTTCTAAAGGGCTTAAAGATTAACAACATAATACCTGCCGCAAAATTTTGTAATGAATTTTGCAAGGATAAACCAATCGCTAAACCGGCTGCACCGATTAAAGCCACCAATGAACTGGTATTAATCCCCAATTGAGATAATGCTGCAATCACAACAATTAACAACAGTAAGAAATAGCTAATTGATCTAACAAAACTTTGTAGCATTTCATCTTTGGTTGAAGCAAAAGTTGCTTTGCCCATTAATTTACTGATAGCACGTGCAATATATTTACCCAATACAAAAATAATAATGGCCAATAACAATTTAGTACCATAAGGAATCAACCATTCATTTAATACCGTTTTCATATCCATACCACTAACTTTATCAATTACCTTGGCAGTTTCTGCAATCACGTCAATATTTTCTACTTTATCTACTGAGTCTGACATTTTTATTTCCTTTATTAAACAAAATTCTCCAGCATTGGCTGGAGAATTAATCAAAAAACAAGACCTAATTTTGCCTAAAGGACAAACATAACGCAACTAAAATTATATTATCCTTCAACAATTTAAGGGCAAATTTGATGGCAAAAAACCGCTTACCTGATGCTAATCGCATTACCATTCATATTTAATCCCTAACCAAAATTGACGACCAGGGCGATACGTTTGGTAATAGTTCTCGTGATCTTCAGTTACTTGATTAGCTTTTTGCACACGATTTAGCACGTTTAATATACTCATATTCACTGATAATATTCTGTTGTTGGTTAATGGTTTTTTCCAATCAAAAAACCAATCCAACGTTATATTATGTGGATTTCTACGTTTATTGACCTTAACGACACTTCCTTCATAGCCCTGACAAGCTAGTTCTTCCTTTTTACAACGAAATCCGTTTAAAACATATTGATTACTTGCAGATTCGTAATTAATACGCTGAGCCCAACGTAAATTAAGCGATGGGAAATAACTATCAAGCTGTGCATAACCTTTCCAAGGCAGATTAAAATCTTGCGCAGGTAAATGGTCTACCGTATCTAACTTGCCATTATGTAACATCTTTTTAACGCCAAAATTATTCCAATCCATTTGTGTATAATCTCGGGTTTGGTTAGTACGTGCTTTGGTCCATGCTAGGCCTGCTTGCCAGCCAAGTTCAGCATATTGCGTTTGAATAGGTGCAATATTTTCTACTTCTAAACTGACAGTGTGATGTGTACCTTTACCTAAATTAGATAACCAACGCTGTTGAGGTTTTGCATCAAAATCAACTTGGGTGATGAATTGATCTTTACTCTGGCGTTTAACCCATTTTAACTGCCAAACACTATTTGCAATCTTTTGGTTAACACCAACATTCCATTCATCGCTGTATGGTGTTTTAATTTTATTGCCTTTATAAGCGATATTTAACTGCGACTTGGTCAATTTCCATTCACTATCATAGGTGTCACGATCATATTCATTACTCGCGTTAAAAGCCGATCGCAATTTATATTCCACAAAATCACCAGCATAATAACGGTTAAATCCAGCACTAAAATGTGTTTTATCTTGCCCAAATAAATCGTAGTCTAAATAAGTGCGTGGTGCGACACTCCATTTATGCGTAAATTGCGTATAATCAAAACGCACACCCGGTACAAATGTTACATCATGCCATTTAATTTTATCTTCTAAATAAAATGCTAAACGTTGATGATTCACTTTGCCATTTAGCGGTAAATAATCCACTTTTGACGTGAAATATTGCTCTTTAGGTATGCAATCCGTACAATTTTCAATATCAAACGGTTTACCCTCTGCATAATATTTCCTTGCACCGGTATATTGTCGTGCTAATTTAGGCTGTTTTAATGCCGATTGATTATATTGCCATTCCCAACCTAAATTTGGCTCATGTGTGGTATGCGCTAATTCAAGCTTTTTAAATTGTAAATGCTGTTTAAGCTGAACACTTTTTTGTTCTGTATAACGCTTACCAATACCGCCTTTGGTCGCTTCTTCTGTATTTGGATCAGAGATCCAATTAATGCTATCTGTTTTAGTATAACGATAAAGCGTATCTGCATCATATTTTGTTTGCGTTCTATTATGACGATAGGATAATTCGCTAGTAAGCAAACCCAATCTGTTATAATTTTCCCATTTAATATTAGCTAACAACCCACCACCACTAATACGAAAACGACCATCTAATGCATTATCTAAATATTCATCTGCATAATGTGGTGCATAAATAGCATTTGCTAATAAGCGGTTATTATCATTCACTTCATTTTTATAGCTTAATAATAGGCTTTCATTACGGCGATGGCGTCCTACCCATTTATGCAGGAATTGTTGATGCTGTGGCACCGCACTTTGTTGACGGCTATATGCAAATAACAACGCTGAATGTGCAGAAAGCGGTTGATTTAACTGAATAGTTGTTTCATGCTTATCAAATTTAGGTTGTAATAATGGCGAGGTGGCACGTTGAAATTCATCTTTATAAGCGCCGTCAAGATGGAACCTAGTCCAAGCACTGTGCGTTGTACGATATGATATAGCACCAGACGCTCGCTCTGCATTTGGTTCTTTTAACTGCGCATCAACTGCACCGCCAGTAAAGCTACCATAACGGCTTGATACATTACTTTCCAAAACATCCACTTTCCCGATTAAATCTGGACTTAACCAAAATGCTTGTGGATGCCCTATTGGAATATGCTCAGGATTGATTGTTTTGACTGCATTAACATTAATAACACCATTCGCACCTAAACCAATCGGATTGATATTATCGTTGATCCCCATACCATTAAGCATAAAATTATTATTATAATAACGCTCACCGTGGAATGATATATTTTGCGGCATAATCTCACCTAATGTATTGCCATTATGCGTATTAGATACTTGTACAGCAGGCAAAGAAGCTAACGCATCACTAATATGCGAATTAGCGCGCAATTTAGTATTGAATAATTTCTCTGTAAAAGAATATTTGCCTGACGATGTTGAATTTACATTTCCCTTCACATAAATAGTGCCGAGTTCCGTATTAGCATACATCTGAGTACTGAATAAACTCAATGAAACGAAAAGACTAATTTTATTTAACTTCATAAACCTTAATTATATTATGGAAATAGTATGCTAATACTAAATTCTTCAAGAAATAAAGCAATCATTTTTTAATGTAAAATTATGAGAAGAATTTAACCGCTAATTTTAAGTCGATAATTTGAGAGTATGATAGAATTAGTCCAATTTTTTATAGCAAAGTAATACGATGACAACTGAACAAACTATCTCCGCCAATGTGCAATTTTTTACTATTTCTGATGATGAAGCAGGGCAACACTTGGATAATTTTTTGCTCGCAAAACTTAAAGGTGTTCCTAAAAGTTTGATTTACCGCATTGTGCGTAAAGGTGAAGTGCGCGTGAACAAAGGAAGAGTTAAGCCCGACTATAAACTGCAACACAATGATATCGTGCGAATTCCGCCCGTGCGAGTCACGCCTAAAAATGAAGCGCCCATTTCAACTAAATTAAATAAAGTGGCTGAACTAGAACAACATATTTTATATGAAGATGATGTAATGTTAGTCCTTAATAAACCATCTGGTATTGCCGTACATGGAGGCAGTGGCTTGAGTTTTGGTGTGATCGAAGCCTTACGTGCATTACGTCCACAAGCTCGTTTTTTAGAATTAGTACATCGTATTGACCGCGACACCTCAGGTATCCTACTCGTAGCCAAAAAACGCTCTGCATTACGCGCATTACACGAACAATTACGTGAAAAAGTGGTACAAAAAGATTATTTGGCACTAGTACGCGGTCAATGGCAAGCACATATTAACGTGATCAAAGCGCCTTTACTTAAAAATGAGCTACAAAGCGGAGAACGTATTGTTAAAGTGAGTGAACAAGGAAAACCGTCCGAGACCCGCTTCTCAATTGAAGAACGATATCCAAACGCCACCTTAATTAAAGCATCACCTATAACAGGCCGAACACATCAGATTCGGGTACACACCCAATATGCAGGGCACCCTATTGCGTGTGATGATCGCTATGGTGATCAAGCATTTGACGCAAAACTCAAACAAGCGGGCTTAAATCGATTATTTTTACACGCACACAGTATCCGTTTTGAACACCCTAAAACTGCTGAACAAATGTTCATTACCGCGCCATTAGATCACCATTTAAAAACTATTCTAGCCAAGTTACGTGCGGAGAAATAAAATGCAAATCCACTTCAAAAATTATCAAAAAAAAGACCGCTTATTAGACTTAACTAAGCCACAAATTATGGGCATTTTGAATTTTACGCCCGATTCATTTTCTGATTCTGGTCAATTCTTCTCTCTTGACAAAGCCCTTAAACAAGTAGAAAAAATGCTAAATGACGGGGCCAACATTATTGATATCGGCGGAGAATCAACCCGCCCCAACGCACAAATTATTAGCCTAGCAGAAGAGCTAGACCGCGTTATTCCACTAGTTGAAGCGGTCAGAAAACGTTTTGATTGTTTAATTTCAGTGGATAGCTCAAAGGCCACCGTATTTGAAGAAGCCGCAAAGGCAGGGGCTGATATCTTAAATGATATTCGCGCTTTAACAGAACCACAGGCATTAACAACCGCAGTCAAACTAGCGTTACCCGTTTGTTTAATGCATATGCAAGGTAATCCACAAACTATGCAACAGCGCCCCAAATATGATGATGTGCTAGCAGAAGTCAGCGATTTTTTAAATCAACGCATTTTTGAATGCATTACATCAGGCATTGCCAAACAACATATTATACTTGACCCCGGCTTTGGCTTTGGTAAAACTGTTCAACACAATTATATTCTGTTAAAACACCTAAAAGCCTTCGCCTATTCAGGCTTTCCTGTGCTTGCTGGTTTATCCCGTAAATCAATGATCGGCGCCGTAACAGGCAAAAGCGTTGAACAACGCACAGCAGGATCAATAACCGCAGCATTATTAGCTGTACAACATGGTGCACGCATTATTCGTGTACACGATGTAGCAGAAACAGCAGACGCATTAAAAGTTTGGCAAGCAATGCAAGATTGTGAATAAGGAAATATATGAAAACTCTCGTTTATGGTATCAAAAATTGTGATACAGTGAAAAAAGCGCTCAAATGGTTACAAGCAAATAATCAGCAACCACAATTACATGATTATCGCCTAGATGGCTTAGATGCCGAATGGCTTGCACAAATGGAAGCCAAATTTGGATGGGAAACATTAGTTAACAAACGTTCAACAACGTGGCGAAACTTAGATGAACAACTCAAAAATAGTTTGAATCGTTCAACCGCTTTACAACTGTTACAACAACAGCCTACCTTGATTAAACGCCCTATTGTAATTAAAGACGATATTGCGTTGATTGGCTTTAATGAACAAGACTATCAACGCTTAATAAACCATATTTAACCGCATCCAAAAATAATTGAACAACAAAGGTAAACCTCTGCAACATTTCAACCGCTTACTAGCGGTTACAAAAGGAAACCGTGTGAAACATAATATTATTGAACTTGCCCAACAGCTGATCCGCAATCCATCGATTAGTCCACAGGATAAAGGCTGCCAACAAATAATTAGCCAACGGCTTGCCGCGGTAGGATTTACACTTGAATGGATGCCATTTGGTGACACCCTCAACCTATGGGCAACGCACGGTAATGGTGATCCTTGTATTGTGTTTGCAGGCCACACAGATGTCGTGCTAACAGGCGATTCGGCACAATGGCAATATCCTCCCTTCTCCGCCATAATTGTTGATGAAATGTTGCATGGTCGTGGTGCCGCCGACATGAAAGGGTCATTAGCGGCCTTAGTTATTGCTGCAGAAAATTTTGTACGAAAGTATCCAAATCATTCCGGTAAAATTGCTTTATTAATTACCTCAGATGAAGAAGCCACTGCCAAAGATGGCACCGCCAAAGTAGTAGAAACCTTAATGGCACGCCATGAAAAAATAGATTATGCGGTCATTGGTGAACCCTCTTGCAGCAAATACTTAGGCGATATAATTAAAAACGGACGGCGTGGATCAATCACTGCGGAGTTATATATTGAAGGTGTTCAAGGGCACGTCGCTTACCCTCATTTAGCGCAAAATCCGATACATACTTCGCTAGCGTTTTTAAATGAATTGACAACCTATAAATGGGATAATGGCAATACTTTCTTTCCGCCGACACGCTTACAAATAGCCAACATTAAAGCAGGCACAGGCAATAATAATGTTATTCCAGGTGAGCTATACCTACAATTTAACTTACGTTATTGCACGGAAATTAATGATCAAATAATCAAACAAACTGTCGCCACAATGTTAGCCAAATATGGATTACAATATCGCATTCACTGGCATTTATCCGGTAAGCCTTTCTTATCAAGCGAAGGCAAATTAGTCAATGCGACCATACAAGCGGTCGAAAACATTACTAAACACACACCTCGTTTAGATACGAGTGGCGGGACTTCAGATGGGCGCTTTATTGCACTAATGGGCGCCGAAGTCGTTGAATTTGGCCCGCTTAATGCGACTATTCATAAAGTCAATGAATGTGTCAGTACCGAAGACTTGGCAAAATGCGGTCAGATTTACTACCAAATTTTAGAAACAATTATTAACATAATTCACGCCAATGAAATACACAAATATTGATCAAATCTTAACAGGTAAAGCGCGCAATCATCTTATTGCCTTACCAAATCCAATTTCTGTTAACCATTATTTGCAAGCTGAAGTCGTCACCGCTTTCTTACGTTTACAACACGCCGCCAGACAAGCAGGTTTTAATTTACAACCCGCATCAACATATCGTGACTTTAACCGGCAAATGCTGATTTGGAATGCTAAGTTCAATGGCAAACGTAAAATACATAATGACGCTGGCAAACAAATTGATATAACCACCCTAACTGACTTAGCCAAAATTAAAGCAATATTACGTTGGTCCGCCGTGCCAGGAGCAAGCCGTCATCATTGGGGAACTGAAATTGATATTTTTGATCCTGATTTATTACCTCAAGGCCAACATTTACAGCTTGAACCCTGGGAATATCAAAGCAATGGTTACTTTGTCCCCCTCATCAAATGGCTACATCAACATACCGCTAGCTTTGGTTTCTATTTTCCATTTGATGGAATACAAAATAGCCAAGTTGGCGAAGAACCTTGGCATCTAAGTTACCACCCGATTGCTACTCAATATGAAAAAATATTCACCAAAACAATGCTACAAACAGCGTGGCAAAATGAACCGCTTGCAGGTAAAAATTGCTTACTCAATCACTTCAGCGAACTGTTTAGCCAGCTAAAATAAACCACTAATATGACAATTCAACTGATCAACGAATCCTCAAACACCGCCAAATTTCAGCAAATTTGCGAAAAATGGCAACTTGTACACGATAAATCAGCCTCATTAGCCTTAGTGCTTACTGATACACGTTTAGAGCTTCGCAAATTAGACGAAGCCAAATTAGGTGCAATCGCTGTCAACTTTGTAGATGGTACACTAGCACACCGCCGTAAGTTTGGCGGCGGTCGAGGTGAAGCGATCGCTAAAGCAGTCGGTATTAAGGGCAATTATTTACCTAGCGTAATTGACGCAACCGCAGGACTTGGGCGAGATGCTTTCGTATTAGCCGCGATAGGATGTAAAGTTACGCTAGTAGAACGCCACCCCGTTGTAGCCGCATTATTAGAAGATGGCTTAACCAGGGCTTATCTTGACTCTGAAATCGGCGAATTTATGCAACAACGAACGCAGTTAGCTAATGTCCACAACATTGCTCAATTGGACACTACCACCCAATCTGCTGATGTAGTCTATTTAGATCCAATGTATCCACACAAACAAAAAAGCGCATTAGTCAAAAAAGAAATGCGCGTGTTTCAACATTTAGTCGGAGCAGATCTAGATGCTGATCAATTTTTACTCCCTGCCAAAGCTTTGGCAACTAAACGGGTTGTCGTCAAACGACCTGATTATGCTCCACTGCTTGCTGAGCAACGCCCGAGTTTCTCACAAAAAACGAAAAATCATCGCTTTGATATTTATCTTTCTCCGCCCCAAAAGCGGTAAATTTTATTTAAAAATGCACCGCTTAGGTGCAAGTTCTAGGCAAAACCAGATTTTTCTAGTACGATTATAGTTTTTACATTTTTCATTTCAATAGCAATATAATAGTAGTAGGTATACCGTGACACAACATGATTATGCAGTCCGTTTAAGCAAGAAAAAGACGCCTCGTAGATCTTTAATTTTAATTTCAGTGATCATTATTCTTATTTTATTCGGTGGCAGTATGGCACTATGGTTATTAAAAGAACATGCACCTGCTACAGCAATACCGGTTGAAATTAACAAAAATAAAACACTTTCTTCACCATCACTACCCACATTACCAACTCGCCCTGAAGAAGTATATAGCTATATTCGTGATTTAGAAACGCGTGAAGTCTTAACAGATAACAGCGAAAAATCGCAAGAAAAATTAGCACAATTATC
The DNA here is from genome assembly GCF_900109315.1 of [Haemophilus] ducreyi. GTDB lineage: Bacteria > Pseudomonadota > Gammaproteobacteria > Enterobacterales > Pasteurellaceae > Haemophilus_B > Haemophilus_B ducreyi. The sequence goes on from NZ_FOJC01000012.1 coordinate 19,528, forward strand.
CGCCAAACAAAAACAACAACTTGAAGAAAGGCTTAGACAAGAAGCGGCACGTTTAAATGCGGAAAACCCTGCGCAAGAAGAACAAACAGAAAAAGTAACCGCAATTACACCAACAGAAACTGTTGCAGTCAACCATTCCGTAGAACAAGCTGAAACCACAAAAACGGTTGAGCAAGAGAAGATTGCCAAAACTGACGAAGCAAAACCTAAACAAACGGAATTAAAAAAGCAACAAGAACAGCCTCAAAAGAACGAAGTGCCTATCGAAACGGCTAAAGTGGCCAAAGTTCAACCGAAGCCTATAGAAAAACCAGCCCATCAAAATGGTCAATTTGGTTTACAATGTGGCGCGTTTAAAAATAAAGCACAAGCTGAAAATATGCAGGCACGACTTACAATATTAGGTTTTAATGCGCGTATTAATGCTAGTGCAACGTGGAACCGTGTTATTGTCGGCCCTTTTAATGATCGAAATGCTGCCGTGAATGCACAAGCTAATGTAGAGCCCATGGCAGAATGTGTGATTATTTCAATGTAACAAAAAAGCTCAGCAAATGCTGAGCTTTTTTATACTCACTGATTTTATTTGTTTACTAAGAATGTTACAGCATCAACATAACGTTTAATAAACTCATCATTTGATTTTGAATCAGCAAACCCCTTCAAATTAAGTTGATATTGGCCATTCACAAAAAAGACCGGAACACCACTAATTTTAAAGTCTTCCGCTAATTTAACTTGCTTATTGAATAACGCGTTCACAGCAAAACTATTAATGCCATTATCAAAATCTTCTACCTTCACACCATTTGCAACAAAAATAGCTTTTATATCTTCCATCGATTTTACCGCATCTTTTTGCACAGCCTCAAATAATGGTTTTTTTACGGTATGCTCAACGCCTAATGCCATTGCTAATGACCAAGCTCGTGTTAAATTAGCAGATTGATCACCTAAAAAATTAATGTGATATTGCACTAATTTTACATCGTTAGGCAACGCTTGCTTAATTTGTGCTGGAATTTTATATGTTAATTCAAAATCATAACAATGTGGGCAGTAAAAAGAGAAAAACTCAATCACTTCTTTTTGTGCTGAAGGTGCTTGCTTAATTTGCAAATACTCTTTTCCTTCAACAGGATCAGCCGCTAAAGCGGTCGAATTAATGCTAAATAATGCAGATAACGCAATTAATGTTGATTTTAATGCAAATTTTTTCATTAGTGTTCCTTAAAATAAATTAGTGGGTAAATCACCCTTGTTTGACCTGATTAATCTTTTAAAATTCCACGTGCTCGTAACAAAGCCGTTTTAAAATCATCTTCATAATCTTTCTTTAAACCGGGAATGGGTTCATATTTTTCTGCATTACGCATTTTTAATTGATAAATAAGCACTTCATCTCGTAATGCCGGATAATTATCTGGTTCACCGACTTCTACTGATAATTGTTGTAAAATATCAATCAGATGTAAACCTGGATGTTTATGCCAATGTTCATCTAACAATTCAAGTAATTCTTCCAAACGTTTAGATTTCACCTTTTAGTTCCTTAAAAAACCTTGTTCAAATTGCATAGGAATCATATACTTTTCATTTTATTTTTGCAAAATTTGGATAAAAAATGGCACAAATCAGTCAACTTTCTGCGGTTATTCTTGCCGGTGGGCTTGCTCGCCGAATGAATGGTAATGAAAAAGGCCTTTGCTTATTACACCAACAACCACTCATTTCACATATTTTAGCGAGATTAACGCCACAAGTTTGCACAATTTATCTCAATATTAACCGCTCATTTGCCACCTATCAGCAACTTTATCCGCAACTTACATACTATTCAGATAAAATTGCTGATTTTCAAGGCCCATTAAGCGGTATATTAAGTGGTTTTGAAAAGATTGACAGTGAGTATTTATTATTTGTCCCGTGTGATACTCCTTTCTTACCTAAAAATCTTGTCACTAAACTAACCAACAGCTTGATAATGAATGAAGCAACCATTGCTTACGCACACGATGGCGAACAAGCTCACCCGACTATTGCACTGATCCATCGTTCTATCACGCCAACCTTAGCGAGTTACTTAGCTAATGGTGAACGCCGTTTATATCATTTTTTCAAAACACAAAAAAGCATCGCCGTCGATTTTTCCGATCAAAAAAATGCTTTTCAAAACTTTAATAGCCTTGCTGATCTTGAACAATTTAACGCCATTTCAGCCACTAGGGTTGATCACCCCCGCCTACTTGGCATCACGGGCTACAGTGGCACCGGTAAAACAACATTATTGGAAAAATTGATCCCTATTTTGACCGCTAATGGTATAAAAGTCGGCTTAATTAAGCATTCACATCATAGTGTTGATATAGATAAAAATGGCAAGGACAGCCATCGATTACGAACAGCCGGCGCTAATCCAACCATAATAGCTTGTCAACAACGCTGGGCATTAATGACAGAAACACCTCAACAAGCGGTTGATTTTCAACAATTAATTACCAAATTTGATCCAGAATCCGTTAATTTAATTTTAGTGGAAAATTTTAAAGATGAACAATTTGCAAAAATTCAATTGCATAGACAAGTGATTAAAAAACCATTGCCTGAATTAGATGAATGGACGATCGCAACGGCAACGGATTATCCAATTGCACGGACTAATCTGTTAGATATTAATCAAATAGACAAGATAGCTGATTTTATCCAACAATGGCTCAATAACTAATTAAAAAGTGGTAAGATTTAAACAAAATCTTACCATTTATTCTATTATTTGAGACCTAATTTCTTTTCAAGATAATGAATATTAGTCCCACCTTGGCAGAAATTCTCATCTTCCATAATTAAATTATGCAATGGAATATTCGTTTTAATGCCTTCTAAAATAGTTTCAGATAGCGCATTTTGCATACGACGAATAGCAATTTCACGATTTTCAGCAAACGTAATCAACTTACCAATCATTGAATCATAGTGAGGCGGCACAGTATAACCAGAATAAATATGTGAATCCCAACGCACACCTAATCCACCTGGAACATGTAAACGCGTGATCTTACCCGGTGATGGTAAGAAAGTATTTGGATCCTCCGCATTAATACGGCATTCCATAGCATGACCTTTTACTTTGATATCTTCTTGCTTAATTGAAATCGGTAAACCTGCCGCAACACGTAACTGTTCTTTAACTAAATCGACCCCGGTAATCATTTCGGTAACCGGATGTTCTACTTGCAAACGCGTGTTCATCTCAATAAAGTAAAATTCACCGTTCTCAAATAAGAACTCAAAAGTGCCCGCACCACGATAACCAATTTCACGACAAGCCTTCGCACAGCGCTCACCAATAAACTTACGTAATTCAGGTGTAATCCCCGGCGCAGGCGCTTCTTCAACAACTTTCTGATGGCGACGTTGCATTGAGCAATCACGTTCAGCTAAATAAACAGCATTACCGTGTGTATCTGCTAGCACTTGAATCTCAATATGGCGCGGATTTTCTAAATATTTTTCCATATACACCATATCATTATTAAAAGCCGCTTTCGCCTCTGCTTTCGTCATAGCAATAGATGCTTCTAAATCTTTTGCTTGATAAACCACGCGCATACCACGACCACCGCCACCACCAGATGCTTTGATAATCACAGGATAACCAATGCGGTTAGCAATCTCTTTATTTTTAACAGGATCATTACCAATAGGCCCATCTGAACCCGGCACACAAGGCACCCCTGCTTTTTTCATGGCTTCAATAGCAGAAACTTTATCGCCCATTAGTCGAATCACATCTGCCGTTGGGCCAATAAACGTAAAACCTGATTTTTCAACTTGCTCTGCAAAATCAGCATTTTCAGATAAGAACCCATAACCGGGGTGAATTGCATCTGCGTTAGTAATTTCTGCCGCAGCAATAATCATAGGAATATTTAAATAACTTTTCACAGAAGGAGCGGGGCCAATACAGACGGTTTCATCTGCAAGTAAAACGTGCTTTAATTCTCGGTCTGCGGTTGAATGAACTGCAACAGTTTTAATGCCTAGTTCTTTACAGGCACGCAAAACACGTAACGCAATCTCGCCACGATTTGCTATGACAACTTTTTCTAACATTGGAATACCTTGAAATGCTTTAATTAATAATCTGCTCTTCCTTAGCAAGGGCGAGCGAACTAGCCAAATGATCACGAGTTCAAGAAGAAAACAACACCGTTACAGAAAAAACAACACATTTAACCGCTTATCTGCACTTCTTGGCTATTTTAGGTATCTTCTTCTATAAACTGAGGCAAAGAGAAATTATTCAATAATAATAAGCTTTTGATCAAACTCGACTGCTTCACCGTCTCCGATTAGGATCGCTTTAACAACCCCGGCTTTATCAGATTCAATACGGTTCATCATTTTCATTGCTTCCACAATACATAATGCATCACCAACATTTACTGTTTGACCAACTTCTACAAAAGGTTTCGCATCTGGACTTGGGCTACGATAGAAAGTGCCAACCATTGGAGAAAGGACCGCATGGCCACTTACTTCAGCATCAATAACCGGCGCGGGTGAGATAACAGGTGTCGCAACAGCAGGCGAAGCAGGCACAGCTTGTGGCGCTGCCATATATTGTATTGGTGCTTGTGTTACAGGTTGTGCTCGGCTAATACGTACAGTACCCTCTTCTTCAGACACCTCTAACTCTGTGATACCTGATTCTTCCACTAATTCAATAAGTTTTTTGATTTCACGAATATCCATAATGAGATTCCATTTTATATTCAATTAAAAAGAGAAACTCTGCACTATTGCGCAGAGTAAAAGATGTTACCTAGATTAACCGAATTTCGTTAAATTTGCGAATAAATTATTACAAATTAGCCGAAATTATCAGATTTTAGTGACTCATCGTAGCAGTAATTTAAACAAAAGTTACATTGACGATGTTTATGATGCGGTCTTATTTATTCGCAAAAAATTGATTGCCGTAACTATTTTAAAGATGATATTGCAAAATCAAGTGCATAATCATAACCTTTCGGACCTAAACCACAAATGATGCCTTGTGAAATATCGCTAAAATAGGAATGATGACGAAAACTTTCACGACTACAAATATTTGAAAGATGCACTTCAATAAACGGAATAGCAACGGCTAACAATGCATCACGGATTGCAATACTCGTATGGGTAAACGCTGCTGGGTTGATAATAATAAAATCAATGTTACCAAACGCCTGATGAATACGATTAATGATCGCTTCCTCACCATTAGCTTGAAAACATAGCAAATTATAACCTTGTTTAATCGCTTGCTGTTTTAAGCGTTGTTCAATCTCTAATAAAGTTTGATCGCCATAAATATGTGGCTCTCGCTTTCCTAACATATTAAGGTTAGGGCCATTTAACAGAAGAATATTTTGCATACCCTTCCCTATAGCAACGCTTTAACTAATTCTGGTGGTCGGCAAAGTTTTACGCCTTTTGGACCGCTCACAAAAGGACGATTTAATAATGCTGGATAAGTAGCAATTAACTTAATGATCTCATCATCAGTCAACATTTGATTAACAATATACTGCTGATATACGTCAACCTCTTTACGAATCGCATCGAATGGAGATAATTCACTTTCCATCAATAACCGTTTAATTTCTGCCACTGTTAATGGTGTATTAAGATATTCAACAATGGTTGGCTCAATGCCCGCTTCGCGAATGATTGCTAACGTTGCACGAGATTTACTACACTTGGGATTATGATAAATAGTCAATGACACAATAAATCCTCATAAGATCAATCATCAAAATTAACAGAATCGAATTATTCTTCAATCGTGCGGAGTAATTCGTTAATGCCTACTTTCCCTAAAGTCTTAGCATCTACTTTTTTAACAATAACCGCACAATAAAGGTTATATTTACCACATTTCGATGGCAAACTACCCGAAACAACCACAGATCCCGCAGGCACTCGACCATAGTGAATTTCACCGGTTTCACGATCATAAATACGCGTTGATTGGCCAATAAATACGCCCATTGAGATCACGCAGCCTTCTTCTACAATCACCCCCTCTACCACTTCTGAACGTGCACCAATAAAGCAATTATCACCAATAATCGTTGGATTAGCTTGGAGAGGCTCCAATACACCACCAATACCTACCCCACCAGATAAATGAACATTTTTACCGATTTGTGCACAAGAACCAACTGTTGCCCACGTATCAACCATTGTACCTTCACCAATATAAGCACCAATATTCACATAAGATGGCATCAATACACAGTTCTTAGCAATATATGCCCCCCTACGTACTGTTGCAGAAGGAACAACCCGAAAGCCTTCTTCAGCAAAACGACTTTCCGTATAATCAGCAAATTTTAACGCAACTTTGTCGTAATATTTTGTTTCAGCACCATCAATTATTTGATTATCGTTAATACGAAACGAAAGTAATACCGCTTTTTTTAACCACTGATGCGTGACCCATTCAACACCTATCTTTTCTGCAACACGATATTCACCTGAATCTAATTTTTCAATCACAGTTTCAATAGCCTCTCTCGTTTCTACATCAACGGTTTTCGGTGTAATCTCTGCACGGCGTTCAAATGCGGCTTCGATAACAGCTTGTAAAGACATAACCTATCCCTTAACTTCAATAAAAATAATAAATAAAGCCACTTTTTAACATAGATAGGCTTCTTTTTCCACTAAAAAACAGCGGGCAATTTTGCTAAAAATCCCACAAAACTGCCCGCTTAAATCACTATTTATCTAACAAAATAAAAAGACTAGCCCTTTTCTTTATAACTATAATGAATTCTCCACAACATCCTTGCATCTAAATTAGCGGAAGCAATCATAGTCAAGAACACCGCCCCACCAAAGAAAAAAGCTGCATCACCTACCGAAAAACTTAAAATTTGCCCTCTCTCTAACAACGACATCATTAAAGCTAATACGAACAAATCTAACATAGACCAACGCCCAACAAAATGCACATAGTGGAGTAATTTCATTTGCCAATGAATAGAATGCTTCCATTGATAATGAATAGCTAACAACAAATATAAAATAATCACCACCTTACTAAAAGGAACTAAAATACTAGCAATAAAAACAATCGCTGCCACGATATAACTACCCAAATTAATAAATGTAATAACACCAGAAAAAAGAGTATCCGCTGAAACAGTACCGGCAAAACGTGTAACCGAAATAGGCAATAAATTAGCAGGAATCATCATAATCACTCCCGCAATCAAACACGACCATACTCGCTGTAACTTAACACTGTCTGGAATGGCTAAATTACTTTCACAACGAGGACAACGCTGTTTTCCCTTTAAATCAAAAATATGTTCATCAAAAGAATATTCACAAACAGGACAAAATACAGGATTAGTTGGATGATCTATTGGTAATGAATGATACTCAGGATAAAAATATTCCCATATCTGTTTTAAATCAATTTTAATAAATAATAACGTGGTTAAAATCGTAACAATCACAAATGCACTTAAATGAATACTAAAGCTTAACTGGGCATAATCATGAATCTTAAAAGCAGCAACCGCTAACGCAACTAAATAAACATCAAGCATTACCCACTCTTGAATCTTAAACAAAAAAATTAATGTATAACGAGGCCGATAACCTAAAAACTTTTGCAAACTTAACGTTAAAATCAGCCCAACAAATACCAATGGAAAAACTATTGAACATAACAACACCATAAATGCCGTGTAAGGATAACCCTCAACTGCCATTTTCCAAGTCCCATCCCAAACTGTTGAATGAATAGGAATACCGAGTAAATCAATCGTCATTAAAGAAAAATAGAAAGCAAATGGTAATAAAATTAAAATTGCCAAAGCAATCATTGAACAACGATATAAACTCCAATTTTTTGCAACATTCAAAGCATAATGACAATTAGGACATACAGCAATTTCAGATAGTAAATATTTAGGTACTTGAACAAAAGAATGACATTCTGGACAACAATGCAATATCTTATTTATTTTCATTTCGTATCCTTGATAGCCTACTAATTATTTCTTCATTAACTATAACTATAGCTATTCCATATTTTAACGTTTTTCAAAATTATTATGGCTATTCTAACAAAAAAAGCAAAAAGTTGCTGCACATCTTGCCCTGCCACATTCTGTATTTTATTATATTAAAAATAACCGCATATTATTCTAGTATACGTATTTCATACGCCCTTTATTTTTTAGCTATCTAGTACCCAATTACCTTATTTGTTATTTGTTGTTTGTTCTTTTTTTATTCGCTTAAACAACAAAAAACCCCATAGCAGTCGCTACGGGGTCGTAATTAATCTCTGGCGATGACCTACTCTCACATGGGGAAGCCCCACACTACCATCGGCGTAACAGCGTTTCACTTCTGAGTTCGGGATGGATTCAGGTGGGACCACTGCACTGTTGTCGCCAGAATATTCTGGTGATGATATTCTGTCTTTGTTTGTCTGTTTATTTATTGATTGACTGATTGTTATCTATTGATTGTTATTTC
>NZ_FOJC01000017.1 GCF_900109315.1 [Haemophilus] ducreyi
GATTTATCAATTCCATCTGACTTATCTTGTTGATGATTAATATTATTTAGATTTTCAAAGCTAACGCCTGGTACTTTAATTTCGTGTTTACCAATGTTAACAGTATGTCCTTCTTTTTTTATACTCTCATATTTTTCGTTCGCTTTTGTGGAATCATAATTGCCCTTTTCTTTATCATCTTTTGCCCATTCACCAGCCCAATCAAATTCACCATTTTGGAATCTACCTTTAAAATCCTCATTAGTATCTATGAATTTTTTGAATACGCTTTGAAATTTCTTTTTGTATTTATCTTTATATTTTTCTTTAGCCTCGTTATTTAATTTTTCATATTCTTGGCCATTTACCACAGAGTTCTCAAGCACCCCAGCAAAAACTTTCGCTTTTTCCACTCCGTTATCAGTAGGATAAAGATTAAGCTTTATTGCTGTTTTATTTCCGTTTTCCTTAAATTTGTTCCATTTGGTTTTTAATTCATTCCATTTATGATTGATTTGGGCTAGCCTATTTTGATCTGTAGATAATAAATCCTGCCAATTTTGCCCAAAAATGTATTGTAATGCTGTTTTTAAATACCCTTCGCCATTTGTGTTATTCACTGCTTGAGCCAGCGCTATTAAATAATATGGAGTTGGGATCGTAGCTTCTTCTATAGAAGATCCGTTATATCCATCAAATGCTGCACTTATAAGCTCTTCAAGATTTTTAAATTCCTTAGTTTTAGGAGTACTGCCACTTTTATGTTGTTTAGGATTATCTCTGAAAGTTACTGAATTATTTCCTTTAATTTCCAGCTTTATAGTATTATCCGCCTTAAATATCTTTTGATACAGGTCAACATTTTCAGATACCATATTATTTTCAACATTAACACCTGAATCATAGCTTAATTTATTTATAACATTAATAGTACCTCTATTAATAATATTTCCATTTCCACCATTTTTCTTCTTAAAATTCAAACTATTACCGGCATAAATTTTACCGCGGCTATCTATTTTAAGGCTGTTATCTAAATCTGCAAAATTACCTACAATTTCTAAAGATGGATGTTGAAAAGAAGTCAAAAAAGATCCTGGATTATAGCTATCACTTTTCACCTCAGCCGAACCATTTTTAAGTTTCACTCCCACTTGACCACTCAATTTAACATCATTATGTAATTTCTGAGCATCAAAAGTAATATTACCCGCTTGACTATAAATTTCACCAAGATTATAAACGGTATTGTTTGCGTCTAGCATAATATTGCCCAAGGAATGTAGAACTGCAGTATTTTTTTCTGACTTATTACTAATATTTCCTTTTACTGCAGTTAAATTTAACCCAGCCCCACCAGCGATCAGATTTTTATTGGTGATATTATCTTGTTGAGCTGTAATATTTAATACACGATGGCTCATTACAGTACCATTACTTTCATTAGTAAAGTTACCTGTAGTAGTGATATTTAATACGCCATAGCTTTGGATAGTAGCGTTATTAATAAAAGTATCGTTATTAGTGATATTCAATGATTTTACACTTTCAATAGTGCCGTTGTTAGTAAAGTTATTGCCGCCAATATCTAAAGTTTTATTACTTGCTAGGGTACCATTACTCGCATTAGTAAAATTACCGCCACTTGCAATTTTCAATGCTTCAAGCCCAATCATAGTACCATTATTAAAGAAATCAGTTTTACTCGAAATATTTAGTGTTTCGATAGTGACTAATTTACCGTCATTTTTAACGGCTGTGTTACTGTGAATATCTAGGTTTTTCCCAACGGTTAAATTACCGGTATTGGTAAAGTTTTGAACCTCACCAATATCTAATTCTTGCACGGTTATTAAATTACCATGGTTGGTAAAATTACCTTTTACGTTGAGTTTCACTTTACCATGTAAGGTAATCTCATCACCTTTTTGACTGATGTTGAAATTATTAACATTGACGGTAAGGTTATTTTGTGCATCGACTAATTTACTGCCATTACTGATAAAGTCGCTATTATTGGAAAACGTAAGTGTAGCTTTATCTTTACTGATAATATCACCTTTATTCACATAATCCGAACCATTAACAGTAAAGTTTAAGTTTTTATGGGCTAAAATTACGGCATCTTTCTTATTCTCTAATGCGTTAGTGGTAATATTAGCGGTAATGCCCGCGATAGTGCCATTATTGGTGATTTTATTAGTCGCGTTGATATCTAACTTCTCAGCAACAAGGCTTGAGTTATCGCCATTAAGGGTAAGGTTTGCTGTTTTAATATTGGCTTTTCCTGCAGATAGCTTGGAAGTACCATTTAAGGTAATATTATTAGTGACATTCAACGCAATTTCTTTCGCTGAAAGTTTAGACGCTTTATTTAACATTACATCTTTAGTAATATTTAATGTAAGCTTGTTAACTGAAAGTGAAGAATTATCTAAAGCAAGATTACCGCTTTTCACATCTGCTACTAATGCTGAAACTTTAGATGAATTACTTAGCTTAGCATCATTTTTTATCCTAAAGCTTAAATTATCTGCCGATACTGTTGCGTTATCTAAAGTTATATTTGCGGCTTTAATACCTAAATTTTTGTTAGATATAACACTTGAAGCATTTTTTAATTTTATATTTCCTGTGGTGTTTAAAATAAGTTGTTCTTTACCGAAGAGTAACCCTTTATCAGCAAGCTCAATATCTTTACCGACTACGCGAACATAATCAGCGTGTATCTTATTTAATTTAGAATCACCTTCATTAGTTAAGATATTAATATCATCTTCGGCAAAAATAAC
>NZ_FOJC01000011.1 GCF_900109315.1 [Haemophilus] ducreyi
ACAACGGACGTAACAGGAACGATTGAATTACCTGAAGATGTTGAGATGGTAATGCCTGGTGATAATATCAAGATGACAGTAAGCTTAATTCACCCTATCGCGATGGACGAAGGTCTTCGTTTCGCTATTCGTGAAGGCGGTCGTACTGTAGGTGCCGGCGTTGTTGCGAAAATCATTAAATAATTAGCAATTGCTTATTTTATTTTAAAAGGCGTATCTTGTGATACGCCTATTTCTTTTATATGAAATATGGTTAAAATAACCTATATTTTCTTATTCTTCGTACTTATTTAGATGCTGATTCAACAAAATCTTGAAATTTATCTTGATTATGCAACTATCCCAAGCTTGGCTTATTTTATGCATTTTATTCAACATAAAGATGATGTTGATAGCATTCGTTTATTTGGTCTAGCACGTTTTGATATTCCACAATCAATTATCGATCGCTATCCTGCTAACCATTTGTTCTACCATAACATCGATAATCGTGATCTTACTGCCGTATTAAATCAACTAGCAGACATTCTTGCCCAAGAGAATAAGCGCTTCCAGATCAATCTACATTTAAACCTATTTCACAGCATCGACTTATTTTTTGCCATTTACCCAATCTATCAGCAATATCCACATAAAATTTCAACTATTCAATTACAGCTTTATGATGATGGCTCAGAAGGCATTGTCACCCAGCATTCTTTATGTAAAATAGCCGATCTTGAGCAACTGATTTTGCAACATAAAAATGTATTACTAGAACTGCTTACTAAAGGCACTGCTAACGTGCCTAATCCTACTTTGCTCCGCTATTTATGGAATAACATTATTGATAGCCAATTTCACTTGATTTCTGATCATTTCCTCCAGCATCCTAAATTACAACCGCTAAAACGCTTATTAAAACGTTATACAATTTTAGATTTTACTTGTTATCCTCGCTTTAATGCTGAGCAAAAACAACTCCTCAAAGAAATATTGCATATCTCTAATGAGCTAGAAAACTTATTAAAACTGCTCAAACAGCATAATACTTTTTTATTTACGGGCACAACCGCCTTTAACTTGGATCAAGAAAAACTTGACTTATTAACACAACTACATATTTTGTTGCTTAATGAGCACCAAAATCCCCACTCAACGCATTACATTGGCAATAATTATTTATTACTGATTAAAGGCCACGCAAATAGTCCTGCTTTGAATCATACTTTAGCTTTACATTTTCCTGATGCAATATTCCTGCCTGCTAATATTCCATTTGAGATCTTTGCAATGCTAGGTTTTACGCCCAATAAAATGGGGGGCTTTGCTAGCACTAGCTACATTAATTATCCAACAGAAAATATAAATCATCTGTTCTTCTTAACCTCTGATCAGCCGTCTATTCGAACCAAATGGTTGGATTATGAAAAGCAGTTTGGCTTAATGTATAGTTTATTAGCCATGCAAAAAATCAATGAAGATCAAGCATTTATGTGTACAATACATAATTAAATAAAAAGGCGATTGCTCTTATCAATTCTTGCACTCTCTTACTAATTTGTTCTTTTAACATTATGATCGCTTTGTATATTGGATAGATACAGGATTGCACCATATTCCATCAATCGCAAAGATGAAAAAAGCGGTCACTTTTATCAAAAATTTTAGCAAAAGACCGCTTTATTTGATGATATACTTAAACGTAGCCGTAACTCATTAGACGCTCATAACGGCGTTCTAACAATGCTTCTATGGTGAGGCTATCTAACTCTGCTAAATCAGCTAAAATCTGCTGTTTTAAATTGTGTGCAATTTTAAGCACGTCACGATGCGCACCACCTAATGGTTCATCAACAATACCGTCAATTAAATTAAGTTCCTTTAAACGTTGTGCCGTTAGGCCCATTACTTCTGCCGCCATTGATGCTTTCTCGGCACTTTTCCACAAAATAGAAGCACAACCTTCCGGGGAAATAACGGAATAAGTTGAATATTGCAACATATTTACCTTATCACCAATGCCGATTGCTAATGCACCACCAGAACCACCCTCACCGATTACGGTACAAATGATCGGCACACTTAACTGTGACATTTCCCGTAAATTGCGCGCAATCGCTTCTGCTTGGCCACGTTCTTCTGCTCCGATACCAGGATAAGCGCCCGGTGTATCAATAAAAGTAATGATTGGCATCTTAAAACGTTCTGCCATTTCCATTAGGCGTAAGGCTTTACGATATCCCTCCGGAGCAGGCATACCAAAATTACGTTTTACTTTCTCTTTAGTCACACGGCCTTTTTGATGGCCAATTACCATAACAGGACGACCATCTAAACGCGCAATACCCCCGACAATCGCTTTATCATCTGCAAAAGCACGATCACCGGCTAACTCATCAAATTCAGTAAAAATATGTTCGATATAATCTAAAGTATAAGGACGATTTGGATGGCGAGCCATTCTAGAAACTTGCCACGCATCTAAATTAGCAAAAGTTTTCTTAGTTAATTCTTGGCTTTTATGTTGTAGGCGTTTAATTTCATCTTCAAGATCAATTTTACCGTCTTGCGCACAAACTAAACGCAATGATTCAATTTTTGCTTCTAATTCAGCAATCGGTAATTCAAAGTCTAAATATTCTTGGCTCATATCTAAGTCCTGTTTTTTTTAGAAAATTATGTTTATTTTAACAATGATAGTAACAAAATAGGCATAAAATCCGGTTTTTTTACTATTTTTTCTGCTATTTTATTGACTGATCCGACCGCTTATTCGATCGGCTAAGGTACTACACTAAATTGCCCCATGGCTCCACGATCACGCAACATAAAATCGGATACACCAAAAGTAAAAGGTAACTCTGCCGATGCTAAATGTTCAAAACGCACTAATAATGTCACCGGTTGTTGTGCCTCCAACCAAACGGTATCTTGCCAAGCTAACTGTTTATAAGGTTCTTTTTGCTGATTACGTGTTTCAACAATAAATTTAGCACCTTGTAAGGTAAAACCAACCGCTTCATTGCTAGTCAAATACCAACGTTCGACTGTACCTTGTTTAATCGTAAAATCAATCCGCTTTGGATCAAACCGTTGTTGATTAATTAAATAATCTAGCGGTCGTAGCACAAATTGTCGTTCTTGCGTAATATTCAATTTAAAATCATCTAAATCAAAGGCAGGCAATGTAGGTTGCTTACTAAAGAGGGTTGCCATTCCTTCTGGACGTAATTCCAGAATAACGTTATCTACGAGTTCATCATTATCATTAAATAAACTTTTGGCTTGATAAAGAAGATCACGTTTAGCACCGCTAATCAATGAAACCATATTTCCCTGATTCAAATCAACTAATACTTCGACACGAGCAGAAGGCGCGAGCTGAATTTGTGGCATTTCGACTGGTTTGGCTAACATTCCCATACCAGTAGCAATCAGCAATAAAGGTTGATCATTATCCAAACGTAATTGATAACTGCGGGAAAGAGAAGCATTCACAAGCCGTAACCGCACCCAACCACGTGGCACTGAATGGTAAACATTTTCTTGTCCATTCACAAACAACCGCTTACCCCAAAACTGCTTTTGATTACTATCCAACAGTTGCACACCTGCACCATTCAATAGCTGATCTTGTAACAATAAGGGAATATCATTCACGCCATATTTATTGGGCAGATCCGCTGTTTGTGCTTGCTTATCTTCAATTAACCAGAATCCAGCTAAACCACGATAAAGCTGATGTGCTGAATTTAACATCGTATCAGCGTGATACCAAGCAGTACAAGCTGGCTGATTAACCAAAATAATCGGTGACCAATGACTATGTGCTTTTAAGCTGTGATGAGGGGAACCAACCATATTGGTTGATGCTAATAAACCTTGAATATTCATCGCTACTTCTTGCGATAAATTATTTACATAGCTTAAACGGACCACGTCTCCTCGTTTCACGCGTACAGTCGGTGCCAAGTATTGCCCATTCACGCCCCAAACATCCACTAATTTACCCGCTTCAAACTGCGTCTGTGCAGGACGTAAATCTAATCGAATAGGGCGACCACGTCCAATCTCTAACAATGGCGGAATCATTAGTGGTTTACGCTCAGCAGCGAACAAGCGCTTAGGCATAACCACTAAGCCACCTGCTAGCATCGCACGATTTAATAATTGTCTTCTAGTTAATTTACTATCACGCATAACACTTTATTTCTTATTTTCAATAGCGGCAATTTCAGCATCTAATTCAGCAATTTTAGCCGCCATCATCGTATAACTCTTATCAATCAATTCACGCAAATTTTCGCGGTTATAACCACGAGTATCAATTGGCTCAAGCATTTCACAAATCACTGTACCATTATCCCAACGATTAAGATCAACTTTATTATGCAAATTAGAACAAACAATGGGTACAATCGGCAAACCTGCTGTAATTGCGGTGTGAAATGCCCCAGTTTTAAATGGCAATAAACCACGCCCACGGCTACGCGTTCCTTCTGGAAACATCCAAATCGAGATTTGCCGTTCATGAATAATCTTTATTACTTTACTCATCGTGTTAATAGCACTGCTACGTTTTTGTCGATCAATAAAAATATTACCGGTTGCCCAATAAGCAAGGCCAAAAAAAGGTAACCAAATCAAACTTTTCTTGCCAATTGTTACTGTGCGTAATGGCACCATGCCAGCAATCGTTAACATATCATAATTATTTTGGTGATTAGCAATATAGATAGCCTGCTGATTAAAACTAGCGCGAGAACGATAAATCACTCTTAACCCGACCAACCGATGCATTGTGGCATACAACTTTGCTATTTGACTGACAGAATTAGGATGACGTAAGCGAATAAAAGCGTATAAAGCACCAAACAATGAAATAATAATAGCGGTAGTTGCCACCAACAAAATACGAATAAGTTTTAACATAACCAACCTTATTTTAAATATACCACCAGAAATATACTGATAGATAACCAACGATATTAGCCAAATATCACTAATGCAATAGAAATGTGCGAAGTATAGCAAAATTTAGCTGATTTCGCCCTAATTCACCCGCTTGTTTTTGGCTTTGCCATAAAAAAACCACGCTCGCAAGCGTGGTTTATCTCTTACATTCGCTACAATATTACATTGTAATTTGTTTAGTACCTTGTACTTGAACTTCTACGCGACGATCAGGTGCTAAACAAGCGATTAATTGTTTACGACCTTTTACTGCGTCACAAGTGTTACCTGTGATTGGGTTTGCTTCACCGTAACCCACTGCAGCTACTGATGCTGGGTTTTGACCTTTAGCAACTAAATAGTTTGCAACTATTTCTGCACGACGTTGTGACAGTTTTAAGTTTGCTTCTTCTTTACCAATACGGTCAGTATAACCATTTACTTGGATTGCTGGAGTAGCTAAACCTAGATTAACAATTTCAGCATTAGTTGCATCTAACACTTGTGCTGCTTCTTGTTTTAAATCTGCTTTAGCAAAATCAAATAATACATCTGAGCTAAATGCAAAGTTTTTAGATACAACTTCTGGCTCTGCTACAGGTGTTGGCTCGTCCATCATCATTTGCGCGCCTTGACCAAAGCGGTATGATAAACCAGCAGATACTGAGTGCATATCTGGAGAATATTTACCTACCATATCATTAGTTTTATATGCTTTCTTGATTGCTTTACCTAAATTACCTACTCTATTTAAGTATTGGTATTCAACACGTAAAGCTAATTCTGGAATGATAGCATACTCAAAACCAGCGCCTAAAATTAAAGATGGTTTTACATCATATACTCTATTTTTAACTTTTTCTGTCTTATTATTGGCCGCTTTTTTCTTAGGTTTAACACTATAATCGTTACGTGCTAATCCAATACCTACTTTTGCATAAGCATCTAAATCAGGTAAAAGTTCATAGCTTGGTTTTAAGCTAAAATTAACACCGTGTGCTGTATGTCTTACTACATATTCTTCATTATTATCGGTTGCTCTATCTTTCATAGCGCTAACTACAGGAAATTGAATGCTCTCTTTTTCTGCATGTTTAAATTTCGCACTTAGTTGGCCATAATAGTCATAACCTAATTCAGCCGCTAAACCTGCTTTATTTTGATTAAAAATTTGATAGCCTGCGAACACACCATAAGTTACTGAATCACGTCTAATATTTAATTTTCCTTCTTTCATAACAGTAGGATGTTTACGATTTTTATATTTATTATCGAATTGGTTAATACCTCTATGGAAGCTTGCCCAACCCGCTTTAGCACCCACATAAAAAGTATCCGCTTGTGGCGCAGCAGTCGCTACAGCTGTTGCTGATAATACAGCTAATGTAACTAATGTTTTTTTCATTTTAATTTTCCTCTAAGAGAATTGAATTGTTTGAATTATTCATTCTAAGATAATCAATGGCAACATTGACTATACCCACCTACTTTTTTAAAGTTAGTATAATAAATTTTCCATTTATTTACACTTTTTTTATTCTAACAGAGAAAAATATAAAAAGACAATATAAATGCCAATCTCAGTTTAAAAAATATGCAAATAAAAACATATCAATGTATAATTTGCAAAATAAAAAAGCCCATACGTTAAGTATGGGCTTAATATTGTGACTGAAAATGACCGATTACATTGTTACTTCTTTAGTGCCTTGTACTTGAACTTCTACACGACGATCAGGTGCTAAACAAACGATTAATTGTTTACGACCTTTTACTGCATCACAAGTGTTACCTGTGATTGGGTTCGCTTCACTTCACCATAACCAACTGCATTGATTGATACTGGGTTTTGACCTTTAGCGACTAAGTAGTTTGCTACAGTTTCTGCACGACGTTGTGACAGTTTTAAGTTTACATCACCACTACCAATACGGTCAGTATAACCATTCACTTGGATTGCTGGTGTCGCTAGACCTAAATTAACGATTTCCGTATTAGTTGCGTCTAACACCTGTGCAGCTTCCTGTTTCAAATCTGCTTTAGCAAAATCAAATAATACATCCGAGCTAAACGCAAAGTTTTTAGATACGACTTCTGGCTCTACTACTACAGGTGTTGATTCAATTTTCCCACCTTGACCAAAGCGATATGATAACCCTACAGAAACAGAATGTATATCTGGCGCATAAGCACGTGATGTTGAGATATCTTTAGCTTGCATTGCTTTATGTAAATTACCCGCTTTATTTAGGTATTGATACTCTGTACGAAGCGCTAATTCTGGTGTAATTGCATATTCAACACCCGCGCCTAATAATAAAGAAGGCTTAAGTGTGTGTAACTTAGTTTCGTCTTTAACGTGCTGATTTTTACTTTGAAGATCTAAAATAAATTTATAATCATTACGCACTAATCCCATACCAACTTTACCATATACATCTAAGTTAGGTAGAATCTCATAGCTCGGTTTTAAGCTTAAATTTGCGCCATGTGCAGTATGTTTAAATTGACGATTTAAGTCGCCTTTAGGCTTAGGTTTATGAATAGGGGGTCTTGGTCCTATAAGAGTAGGAACATCTAACGCTACTTTATTTTGGCTACTGCCTTTCATTTGACCATAGTAGTCATAGCCTAATTCAAGCGCTAAACCCATTTTATTTTGATTAAAAATTTGGTAACCACCAAAAACACCATAGGTCACCGAATTACGGTGAATGCCCCAGGTAGTGAACTCCGGATTATAACGTTTATCATTTTGATATTTACTATCAAATTGATTAATATCTTTATGTGTGCTTGCCCAACCTGCTTTTGCCCCTAAATAAAAGGTATTGGAATCTGGTGCAGCAAATGCTGCGCTTGTAGCAGATAATACGGCTAATGTGACTAATGTTTTTTTCATTTTGATACTCCTCTAGATAGCCATCTTTAAAAGATAAGTAACCTTAATAAATTAGCTATTAAAGTGTTAATTGATATACTTCCCGTTAAAAGAAAGATCGTTAATTACCGAATACTGTCTAAAATCAAAAAAATTGAAATTGAGATAAATTTGTATTCATAATAACAACACACTCTTGTTCCTTAAATAAAAACAAGAATGCATTCATTATCAAAGTTAGCCCCTATAAAAGCAAGCCTATTAACCGGTAAAAACTGTAATAAAACGTATAAAATCATACAGTTACACGCCATTTCTGTAAAAATGACCTTTCATTAATTATTTTTTACACAACACTTTCAAATAACAAAAATAAACAAAAAATGGCCTGCATTAATTGACTATTTATTGACTTTCTATACCCAAAATGACTAACCAAGCTAACTGAACTAAAATATAATACGTTTTCAATGAGTGAATTAAGGTAAATAAGCGTGAAAATCTGGAAACAAACTGCCACGGCACAACAATTAACCGCATTATGTCAAAATTGTGCGGTAGGTCATCTAAGAATTGAATTTATTGCAATAGGAGATAATTGGTTAGAAGCGCAGTTAACAGTCAATGAAAAAACAATGCAACCATTCGGTGTATTACATGGCGGTATTTCAGCCGCATTAGCTGAAACTACAGCAAATGCTGGTTCACTGCTAACGTGTGAAGCGCATCAAATGGCGGTTGGTATGGAATTAAATATTAGCCATTTAAAATCCGTGCCATATGGTCAAACAGTCATTGCGCGAGCTTATCCCGTGAAAATTGGCAGAGAAATACAAGTATGGCAAGTTGATATCAAAGATGAAAGCGGTCATTTATGTGCAGTTGCACGGCTTTCCACTAAAATACTTAATAAAAATAAACACTAAATGGGTAATATTACACAAAACTTTGCAAATTTATCCTAAATCCAACCGCTATTGATTAAAAGGCGGTTGGCTATCCTGACAAGCTATTATAAAATGCTTTTCTTTTTATCTATTTCTTTCATTAACTCAAGAGAAATTCCATTATGAATTCAAATCGTAGTTTATTGGTAATGGGCTTGCTATTAGTTTCATTCCTGATTTTCACTCAGTGGCAACAGGATTTTAACCCTGAAATTCAGGCACAGAAGCAGGCTCAACAACAAGCTCAGCAACAATCAAGTGATGTCCCGCACGCAACTAACACTGCGAACGCGATCACAGAACATATGACAAAAGGTAAAACAATTACCGTAGAAAGTGATGTTTTACGGTTAGTCATTGATACTTTAGGTGGAGATGTAATTGAATCCGATTTATTAGCGCATAAAGCAAGCTTAGATTCTACTGATCCACTCAAATTATTAACGACCGAAGGGCTAATTTATACTGCTCAAAGTGGCTTAGTCGGCAAAAATGGCATTGATACGCACACTGGTCGTGCACCATATCAGGTTACACAAGATCACTTTACGTTAGCCAAAGGTCAAAATGAAATTGTTGTACCTATGACTTTTGAACAAGATGGTGTGATATATACCAAAACTTTCACACTAAAACGTGGTAGTTATGATGTTGCGGTAAGTTTCGATATTCAAAATAACAGTGCGAACACTATTGAAGTCCAACCTTACGGTCAAATTAAACATTCATTACTGGATAGTTCTGGTAACCTTGCAATGCCAACCTATACCGGCGGTGCCTATTCTTCTTCTGAAACAAACTATAAAAAATATAGTTTTGATGAGATGACAAAAGCAAATTTAAATATTGATACTAAAGGTGGCTGGGTCTCTCTATTACAACATTATTTTGTTTCTGCTTGGGTGCCAAATCAAGAGGCAAGCAATACCCTTTACTCTCGCACCCATAATGGCGTTGCCACTATTGGTTATCGCGGTCCGATTACCACAGTAACACCGAATACAAAAACGACTATTACTAGCCAATTATGGACCGGTCCAAAAGATCAAAAAGAAATGGCACAAGCGGCTACTCACTTAGAGTTAACCGTAGATTATGGTTGGGCATGGTTTATTGCTAAGCCGTTATTCTGGTTGCTTACTTTTATCCACAGTATTATCGGCAACTGGGGATTAGCCATTATGGGGGTTACCCTTGTAGTAAAAAGTTTGCTCTATCCGCTCACTAAAGCACAATATACTTCAATGGCAAAAATGCGTATGTTACAGCCAAAATTGCAAGAACTACGCGAACGTTATGGCGACGATCGCCAACAAATGAGCCAAGAAATGATGAAGTTATATAAACAAGAAAAGGTCAATCCAATGGGTGGTTGCTTACCGCTTATACTACAGATGCCTATCTTCATCGCTTTATATTGGACATTTATGGAAGCGGTTGAATTACGCCACGCGCCATTCTTTGGTTGGATTCAAGACTTATCAGAACAAGATCCTTATTATATTTTCCCAGTATTAATGGGATTATCCATGTTCTTATTGCAAAAAATGTCGCCAACTGCGGTAGCCGATCCAACACAGCTAAAAGTGATGACCTTTATGCCGGTTATCTTTACCGTCTTCTTCTTATGGTTCCCATCAGGACTCGTCCTTTATTGGTTAACCTCTAACTGTATTACTATTGTACAACAATGGCTTATCTACCGTAACCTTGAGAAAAAAGGTTTACATACTCGTAAGAAATAAAGCTGAGTTTTAAGCTATCAAGCACCGTTAGCCATACGGTGCTTTTTTATTTTTATGCTATGATAACTCAATACCAAGCGGTCTATAATTAGTAATATCGGGTAAAAAACTAGCCAAACAAACGGCTTCTTTAACTCATCAAGGATACCAAATGAAAGAAACAATTGTGGCACAAGCCACACCCATTGGACGAGGTGGAGTCGGTATTTTAAGGGTATCGGGTCCACTTGCTCAACAAGTCGCCCAAGAGATACTAGGCAAAACATTAACACCACGATTAGCCCACTATTTACCATTCAAAGATAACGATGGCGAGATATTAGATCAAGGCATTGCCTTATTTTTTAAAGCTCCTAATTCCTTCACAGGTGAAGATGTTTTAGAGCTACAAGGACACGGCGGCCAA
Source organism: [Haemophilus] ducreyi (assembly GCF_900109315.1). Classification (GTDB taxonomy): domain Bacteria; phylum Pseudomonadota; class Gammaproteobacteria; order Enterobacterales; family Pasteurellaceae; genus Haemophilus_B; species Haemophilus_B ducreyi. The sequence continues at coordinate 10,915 of NZ_FOJC01000011.1, forward strand.
GTTATTTTAGATCTGTTACTGAAACGTATTTTGACGATCAACGGCATACGAATTGCCCGTGCCGGTGAGTTCTCTGAGCAAGCCTTTTTAAATGATAAACTCGATTTAGCACAAGCAGAAGCAATTGCAGATTTAATCGATGCCACCAGCGAACAAGCGGCCCGTTCCGCGTTAAAATCGCTACAAGGTGAATTTTCCAACAAAATCAATCAGCTTGTTGATCAAGTGATTTATTTACGCACTTATGTAGAAGCTGCGATTGATTTCCCTGATGAAGAAATTGATTTTTTAGCTGATGGTAAAATTGAGCGACATTTAAACGATATTATCCACCAATTAGCAGCCGTACGCCAAGAAGCAAAACAAGGCTCGATTTTACGTGAGGGAATGAAAGCGGTTATTGCTGGGCGTCCAAATGCAGGTAAATCAAGTTTATTAAATGCATTAGCGGGCAGAGAAGCGGCTATCGTAACCAACATTGCTGGCACAACACGTGATGTATTACATGAACATATTCATTTAGATGGAATGCCATTGCATATTATTGATACAGCGGGTTTGCGTGAAGCAAGTGATGAAGTTGAAAAAATCGGGATTCAACGAGCGTGGAATGAAATTGCTGCTGCCGATCACGTTTTATTAATGATTGATAGCACAGAACAGTCCGCTTATGCATTTAAAACAGAATGGGCAGAATTCCTCGCTAAATTACCACCCAAAATGCCGATTACGATTATCCGCAATAAAGTCGATTTATCCGGGGAACCGGAAGGTTTAACACAGCTCGACGGATTCACTCTGATTCGTTTATCGGCACAAACCAAAATTGGCGTAGATGTATTACGTGAACATTTAAAAACCTCAATGGGCTATCAAAGTTCAACTGAAGGAGGGTTCCTTGCTCGACGTCGGCATTTACAAGCATTAGAAACAGCCGCTAAACATTTAACGCAAGGTCATATTCAACTGACACAATTTTTTGCTGGTGAACTACTAGCGGAAGAATTACGTCTAGTACAAAATGCATTAAGTGAAATTACGGGACAATTTACTTCTGATGATTTACTTGGCAATATTTTTAGCTCATTTTGCATTGGTAAATAACCGCTTACTTGCTAGCTAAAATAAGCGGTCTAATTAAGCTCAATCTTAGCAAAAGATTACGCTAACTAGACCACCTATGCTAATACCGTTTATTGTGTTACCGAGAAAATCTGATGCTGAACATCATTTCGATCTAATATACTTAATACCGCATTCGCCAAAGCCTTACGGCTCATATAACGTTCAGGTAATTGTTTTGTATCACTTAGCGTAAAAGTATCGCCTTGTTCGGTATTTAACCCACATGGGCGTAAAATCGTCCAATTTAACCCGCTTGCACGTAATACCTCTTCTGCGACTGTTTTTTCTGCTAATGCTTCACCTAAAAATTGCTTGACTGAAGCAGGCAATTCATCAAATTGTTCACCACAGCCCATACTGGTCACAAAAATAAAGCGAGCGGTTGGTGCGCATTTTTTAATAGCATTGATAATATTGATATTACCCGTGGCATCACTACGTACACCGTCTTTTTTACCACCAATAAAACTAATCACTACACGTGGTTTAGTCTGAGTGATCACCGCTTCACATTCGGCTTGGTTCATTACATCGGCAATGACTGTTTGCCGTTCACTAAAAAAGGGATCTTCCGAGGGCTGGCGTAATACGGAAACAATTTGCCGTCCAACCGCTTGTGTCAGTAACTGACGACCCGCTAAGCCATTTGCTCCAAATAGTAAAACCATATTAGCCCTTAATTAATTGACGCATAAAATCAATTTGATTCTGACGTAAATTACGCTCTACATCACGGCCAACAAAGATTTTAAACATTGCACCACCTTGATGATTGACAAAGTTTAATGACACGGTGTGTTTACCCATAAATGGACGTTCAAGCAAATAAATAGCCGCACAATTTTCATAACGTAAATGACCATGTACACCGCCTTCATGGGTATGATCAAAATTATAAACACCACGCCCAATTTGACCGCTTGGTAATTTACCAGTCACTTCTACTATAGCATCTGCCGTATGTGCAATAAATGTTACCGCATCTTCTAACGTGGCTAATGCCTGCATAATTTCAACAAAACGGCTACCGTCTGTTTTTGTGATCATTTCTTGTGGTAAACAGCTAATTACTTCTTCAAAGCTACATTGCTTCATACCTGCTACCATCTCTAAAATTTGGCCTGGATTTTCTGCAAGTGATTGACGTAATTCTGCTAATTGTTGTTCGCTTAATTTAACCATTTTATGTTCCTTTTCATCGTGTGTTGGTAAAGTGAGCATTAATTTACGAATTAATGTAGGTGACCAATAACGCCCACTTATATTTAAGCATGCAATGCCATTAGCATCAATGTTTAATAGTGATAATTGTTGCCATTGCATTAACAATTTCATCGCTTTGGAGTTATCTCTAAATAATTTAATATCCAGATAACCAAGCTCTAAATCATGTTGTACTATGCCTAATAATTGTTTATTTGGCCCTTGTTTACTTAAATAAGACAACGCTTTTTTATCTGCTGGCGTATCTAAATAGGTTTGTAAAGTCGTATCGACTTGAAAACTATAACCACCAAAATTACCGCCTGCTCCCGAGCCAAATGCCAAACACGGCATATTTGATTTAACTAAAGTATTATAACAATTTCGCTCGCCTCTACCTGGAAAAGCAAAGTGATTATTACTCACTTGTGTCCAACCCGCTTGTTGTAAATTTTCCACCGCATAAGCATAATGTTGAGCTTGTACTTCAAAGCTAGCCGCCGGTGGTAATGTGCCGTGTTCAATCATTTTATTGATCGGCAAAAACGGATAATTATTAAATGCGTAAATATCCAAACCTGACAAAGGTAAACCACTGGCAACGTTAATATCATTTGCCCACACTTCATCCGTTTGATTCGGTAAGCCAAAAATTAAATCCGCCACAATTACCGCATCTAATTCACATAACGCTTGTAAATAAGCATACGCTTCTTCACCGCTATGTTTACGGCCTAAACGTTTACGAATCGCAGAATTAAATGTTTGTACCCCGATCGAAATGCGATTAACGCCGGCTTCAACGCAAGCACGTGCTTTTTCAATATCAAAATGACTAATACGGCCTTCTAAGGTAAATTCACAATCTGTTGCAAGCGGTAAATATTGATAACACGCTTTAATTAAACGGACTAAATCTTCTGTCGCTAATGCCGTTGGCGTACCGCCACCAAAATACACCGCTTGAATCTTGCCATTTCCTTGGCGAATTGAAGCTTCGTAAGCAAGTTCTTCAATCAATTTATCGGTATAAACTTTACTATAGTCTTCTTTCCAAGCATTTCGATAAAAACCACAGAAAATACAATGACTAGCACAAAATGGGATATGAAAATAAGCTAAACCATCCTCTTTTAATACATTAATTGCCGCTTGTTGCCAACATTGTTGCCATTCTGCTTGAGGTATAGCTTCTCCCTCCCATACGGGCATTAAGGCTTGACGTTCAGGGAAGGCGTTGGGTTGTGCTTGAGTTGCTTTCCAAGGTATTGTTGTAATCATATTCGCTCACTTACATTCTTCAAAAAGAGGAATTTACTTTATACCTAATTCATTTTTAACTGATATTGATTTTTATCAACTTATGTTGAGTTAAGACAGGCTACCGCTATTTAGTCAGTAATACACTTCTCATTTCGCCATAATTCAGTAAAATCTGACCGCCTCTTAATCAAATGGCTAGTTGCACCGTCCACCATAATTTCAACCGCTTGTGGTCGTGAATTATAAGTAGATGACATTGAAGCTCCATAGGCACCTGCTGAATATACCGCCAGTAAATCCCCTTCAGCAATGGCTAATATTCTTGCTTTACCTAAAAAATCAGCGGTTTCACAAATAGGGCCGACTACCTCATATTGTTGTTCAACTCGCTTTAAGGATTGATCCACTTCACTAATATGCATATACGCATCATATAATGCCGGCCGTAACAGATCATTCATACCCGTATCGACAATCGCAAAATGGCGATCTTCATTGCTTTTAAGATATTCAACTTTGGTCACTAAAATACCCGCATCAGCAGTAATGGCACGCCCCGGCTCAAGAATAATCTCCAACTCCGGATAATGAGCAAATTTAGCTAATAAAGCACGTACATATTCCGCCGGCTGAGGCGGTGTTTCAGTATGGTATACAACGCCTAAACCGCCACCTAAATCTAAATGACTTAAACGGATACCGTCGCGATAAAGTTGTTCAAGCAAGACAATTAAACGATCAGCCGCATCGAGAAAAGGTTGCAATTCCGTTAATTGTGAACCGATATGGCAATCCAAACCAACGACTTGAATATGAGGTAAACGACTAGCTAATTGATAAACCTCCCGCGCCTGCTGGACACTAATGCCAAATTTATTTTCTTTTAGACCGGTTGAAATATAAGGGTGAGTTCCCGCATCAACGTCAGGATTAACCCGTAACGAAATAGTCGCTATTTCGCCTAATTCGCCCGCGATTTGATTAATGCGATGCAATTCTGCGACCGACTCAACATTAAAACAACGAATACCGACCGCTAACGCCCGGCGAATTTCTATATGTGATTTGGCAACACCTGAAAAAACGATTTTGGCTGGATCACCCCCTGCAGCTAATACGCGTTCTAATTCACCTTGAGAAACAATATCAAAACCTGAACCTAGTTTTGCCATAACATTTAAAACCGCCAAATTTGGGTTGGATTTAACCGCAAAACAAATTAAGTGAGGCCGATCACCAAAAGCTTCATCAAACGCGCGCCAACGCTGTTCTAAAGTCGCACGAGAATAGATATATGCTGGTGTACCATATTGTGTCGCAAGCGCTTTCACTGCAACCTTTTCCGCAAAAAGCTGATGATATTTATAAGTAAAATGATTCATAGCAAGTCCGTTTGATTTGATACTGCAAAAGTCCACAAAAAAGCGGTCATATTTTGTCACTATATTACAAATACCTGACCATTAATTGATTAAAACCTGATCACGTTGTTTGCTCGGTTGGAAAATATAATGGACCTTTTACCGCACAGGCAGTTAAAGCAACACTTGCGAACAAAACAGTAAAAATAAATTTTTTCATAACAACCTTTATTATTGATTAAGAAATCACATTAAAAAACCGATTCTATGCCACAAATAACAATCAATCCATTTATTTTGACAACAAAAAAGCTATCTTAGACAGATAGCTTTTGATTTATTACATTATAGTTTAAACCCTATAATTATGGGCTAAAGTGCAATCACCGCAAATAACACAACGATCGAGTAAAGTGTCGATAAACCATAAAATAGCCAACCCGATGCAGGTAAATGAATTTTGAGATCATGTAACCCGTGATGAACGCGGTGCATACCTGCCCACATCGGAAAAATGGTGACCGCTAGAATAACTAATTTACCTAACCAAGTATGCGCAAACACAATGATATTATCCATCGGAATCAGCCCAAGCGGTAATAATATTCCTAAAATTAAAATTAACACCGGAAAACAAATTGCACTAATAGTACCGCCTGCACTAAACATTAGCCATACAGGTGGCTCATTTGAACGCTTTGGATCTTGTTTGTTCATAACCTTCTCCTAAATATAAACCAAAACTAATGCAAGCAAGCTAACTAAACCCGTTATTGCCCAAAGTGCATTTTTCAAGATATTTGGATTTAGTCGTTCGTTTTTAACCACAATCGTCAACACTTGTGGCGTCATTACATATAAAGTCGCTGCGTGATACAACAATCCAGCCAAGCTGATAATATTTAAAATAACCACGAGCGGGTTTTGTAAAAAACTAATAAAGTTTTCAATATGCCGTCCACCAAGGCTAATCACACCATAAAGCAAGACTAAACAAAACCAAATAGTCGCAATACACGTCGCTTCACGTATCATATACATTCTGTAGAAATCAAGTTTAGTCCACCAATTTGCTTTCATTTCTCGTACATATGCTTTGCGTTTCGTTGTCATACTTCCTCCTAGCCTTTCGGTTTTAACATTGAGATCACGTAATCTTTGGCACTTTCTAATTTGCCTTGGTTAATCGCAGAAGCAGGCCCTACATGTTTTGGACACACTTCTGAACAATACCCCACGAAAGTACAACTCCAAACACCATTTTTTGAGTTAAGCAGTTTCATTCTTTGCTCAACGCCATTATCACGATTATCTAAGTTATAACGGTGCGCTAAAGTGATTGCAGCAGGACCAATAAACTCTGGATTCAAACCAAATTGCGGGCAAGCGGCATAACATAAGCCACAATTAATACACATTGAAAATTGACGGTATTTTTCTAATTGCGCCGGAGTTTGTTTAGCGCGCTGACCTTCCGGTGTTTTATTATCAATCACGTAAGGCTTAATCGCTTCAATTGAGTCAATAAAATGGCTTAAATCAACCACTAAATCACGCTCAATTGGGAAGTTAGCTAACGGTTCAATCCGCATAAAACCACTATAGTCACGTAAGAATGTTTTACACGCTAATTTAGGTTTGCCATTTACCATCATACCGCAAGATCCACAAATTGCCATTCGACAAGACCAACGATAAGAAAGCTCTGGCTCAAGTTCATCTTTAATATAACCAAGCGCATCTAATAATGACGTTTGGCTATCAAAAGGTACTTCATATTTATCTAAATGTGGTTCGCAATCTATTTCTGGATTATAACGAAGCACTTCAATAGTCATTTTACTTAAAGTTGCCATTTTATTGCTCTCCTATTTTTGTGCCTGTTCTGCTGCTTTTTTAGCTTTTTCTTGCGCTTCAGCTTCTGCACCGTATACCCGTTTTGCTGGCTGTGATTTGGTAATTTTCACATCTGAATATTTAATCGTTGGTTTACCCTCAGCGTTATAATAAGCACGAGTATGTTTTAAATAATTCACATCATCACGTTCAGTATAGTCTAACCGTTGATGCGCACCACGCGACTCTTTACGTTCAACTGCAGAACAAGCAATAGATTGCGCAACATCTAAAATAAAGCCCAATTCAATCTTATAGAGTAAATCAGTATTAAACACACTTGATTTATCCTTAATACTAATATTCTTATAACGTTCTTTAAGCTCTTCAATTTTATTTACCGCCCCTTCCATACTGGCTTGTGTGCGATAAATACCACATCCTTCTTCCATTGCATCGCCCATTTGATTACGAATATCTGCCCAGGATTCATTACCTTCTTGACGTGCTAACATATGTAATCGATCCACCACATCTTGTGCTTGTGCATTAATTTGTGTTTGATGACGAGCGCCTATTTCTTGTGTACGGCGCGCAGCATTTTCGCCCGCTACTTTACCAAATACCACCAATTCAGCTAATGAATTAGATCCTAAACGATTCGCACCGTGTAAGCCTGAAGAAGCACATTCACCAACTGCAAATAGACCTTTAATTGAGGTTTCTGCTTGCATATCCACTTCAATTCCCCCCATTGTGTAATGCACAACAGGGCGAACAGGAATCGCCGCTTTGACAGGATCAACACCTTCATAAGCGCGTGCTAATTCACAAATAAATGGCAAACGTTCAGTCAAATGTTTCTCACCTAAATGACGTAAATCTAAATGTACAACATCAACACCTTTTTCTGTTTTTAATGTATTTCCTTTTCGCCATTCTTGCCAGAATGCTTGGGAAACTTTGTCACGTGGGCCTAACTCCATATATTTATTTTCTGGTTTACCAATCAGTGTTTCTGGGCCAAGACCATAATCTTGCAAGTAGCGGTAGCCATCTTTATTCACTAAAATACCGCCTTCACCACGACACCCTTCCGTCATTAAGATCCCCGTATTTGGTAGCCCTGTTGGATGATATTGAACAAACTCCATATCACGTAATGCTACGCCGTGACGATAAGCCATTGATAAGCCATCACCCGTCACAATGCCACCATTAGTATTAAAACGATAAGTTCGGCAACCACCGCCTGTCGCAATCACGACCGCATTAGCATTGATTTGAACGATGTTACCTTCCATCATATTCATCGCAACACAGCCACGCGCTTCGCCATTATCGGTCAAAATATCTAACACAAAATGCTCATCAAACCGAATAATGTTAGGGTATTTCATCGATGTTTGGAAAAGGGTATGTAATAAATGAAAGCCTGTTTTATCTGCAGCGAACCAAGTACGTTCAATTTTCATCCCACCAAAACGACGCACATTAACTTCGCCATCTGCTCGACGGCTCCAAGGACAACCCCAACGTTCTAATTGAGTCATTTCAAGCGGTGAATGTTCAACAAAATATTCGACAATATCTTGTTCACACAGCCAGTCCCCCCCCCGACAGTATCATTAAAATGATTATCAAATGAATCGCTATCTTTAATCACCGCAGCAGAGCCCCCCTCTGCCGCTACCGTATGGCTACGCATTGGATAGACCTTTGAAATTAAGGCGATTTTCAGATTAGGATTAGCTTCAGCCGTGGCAATTGCTGCACGCAGACCACCACCACCAGCACCTATAATTGCAACATCAAAATTAATACTTTGCATTATGCACTCCAAAATAATGATTATTTCTCAATATAATGAAGCATTGTGCCATTATTCAAGGCGCTGTATAAGCCTGTTTTACACTTTGCTGACATAAAATTTGGCATTTTGTGATCTACCTCAATAAAAGCTAATCAAGCAATAGCAATATAGGGAAATTCGCGATTACCTAGATAAAAACGCTTCGCATTAAGCGGCTAACTTTACAAAATACTATACACAATTATGCGGTAAATTAACTGCTAAAAAAGACCGCTTATGACCCACTAACCACCCAAAGCGCAAATTACACTTCACAAGCATAACAAAATATCGCTAAAATTCAGTTTTTTATGGCAAAAGGCAACTTATGAGTGACGCATCCTTAACAAAGATTAATTGGCAACCGACCGCTTCTATCCAGACATTATTAAAACGTAGCAAAATTATGGCAGAAATCCGTCAGTTTTTTACTGACCGTGGTGTATTAGAAGTGGAAACGCCCGCTTTAAGTGAATACTCAGTCACTGATGTACATCTTTCTACTTTCAGTACCGAATTTCTCTCACCTTTTGCTAAACAAGCAAAAACCTTGCATTTGATAACCAGCCCTGAATACCACATGAAGCGCTTACTCGCGGCAGGAAGCAGTTCGATTTTCCAACTTTGTCGCGTATTCCGCAACGAAGAATCAGGCAAACGCCATAATCCAGAATTTACCATGTTAGAATGGTATCGCCCCCATTTTGATATGTACCGCTTAATCAATGAAGTAGATGACTTGTTACAACAAATCTTAGATTGTGAGCCGATAGAATCCTATAGCTATCAATTTGTATTCCAGACTTATGTCGGATTAGACCCACTGTCCGCTAGCCGTGCACAATTAGTTGAAAAAGCCCGCAAACACGGCTTTGCTTGTGACGAAGATGAAAATCGCGATACCTTATTACAATTTTTATTTAGCGAGATTGTAGAAGCGAATATCGGCCAAGAACGCCCCACAACCGTCTATCATTTCCCATCATCACAAGCGGCATTAGCACAGATTAGCTCAGAAGATCATCGCGTGGCTGAGCGGTTTGAAATCTACTATAAAGGATTAGAGCTAGCAAATGGCTTCCATGAATTAAATGATGCCAAAGAACAAATACACCGTTTTGAACGAGATAATCAATTACGCGAACAGATGAATTTGCCACCACAACCATTAGATATGCGTTTTCTAGCCGCCTTAAAAGCTGGCATACCAAATTGCTCTGGAGTAGCACTAGGTGTCGATCGTTTAATTATGCTTGCCCTCAACGCAAACCATATCCAAGAAGTAATGGCATTTGGTGTTGAAAGAGCATAACCATTGATATGCAAGATAAAGATAATAAGCGGGCAAATTTAGATTCAATTTGCCCGCTTGTATGGCCAATAAAAATAACTATAGTTTAATAAATCCATCATAAATATGCGTCGCCGTGCCTGTCATATAAAGCGGTTTACCCTTGCCTTGCCACTCAATTTGGAGTGTACCGCCGGGCAAACTAACTTGCACATTAGCATCTAGTACACCTTGCATAATACCAACCGCAACCGCAGCACAAGCACCACTACCACAAGCCTTCGTTTCACCTACGCCACGTTCAAACACGCGTAATTTAATATGATGGCGATCAATGATTTGCATAAAGCCAACATTCGCCCGCTCGGGAAAGCGGTGATGTTTCTCTAATAAAGCACCAAGCTGATGTACAATGGCGTTCTCAATATCGTCCACCTGTAACACACAATGCGGATTACCCATCGAAACAACACCGCACAACACCGTTTGTAAATCAGTACGCAAAATGTAGTTTTTCTCAAATTTATTGGCAATAAATGGAATTTTTGCCGGTTCCCAAATCGGCTCTCCCATATTTACCCGCACATTTTCTTCATCCACTAAAGTTAATACCATTTTACCTTTAGCAGTACTGACATACATATCTGATCGATTAATTAAGCCCTTTAGACTAACGAAGCGGGCAAAACAACGCGCGCCATTTCCACATTGAGCAACTTCACTGCCATCTGCATTAAAAATACGGTAGTGAAAATCAAGCTCAGGGTCGTAAGGTGGCTCAACAAGTAACAATTGATCAAAACCGACTCCATAATGACGATCTGCTAATTTACGGATCATATCTTCTGTCAAATAAACATTCTGTGTTACCCCATCAATCACCATAAAGTCATTACCCAGCCCGTGCATTTTTGAAAATTGCATATTATTTCCTATCATAAAAAAAGTTAATTATTAAATATGCTAGAGATTAGTTTTATTTATTGCTATATTAAGCCACCTTTTCACGTAAGGTAAAACAAATAGAAAAGGCTCTCCTCTCTAAGGATAATTTCTTCAAGTATGGAGATTTTTTTACTGAATTACAATGGAGTAATTAAATTATGTCCTCGATGTTTTTTTTACAATTTGCCATAGTTTTACTATGTATTTTAATCGGTGCGCGTGTGGGTGGCATCGGATTAGGTGTATTTGGTGGTTTAGGTTTAGCGATTCTCTCTTTCGGTTTCGGGTTAAAACCTGCGGGCTTGCCTATTGATGTCATGTTTATGATTATGGCGGTTGTTTCTGCAGCTGCTGCAATGCAAGCGGCTGGAGGTTTAGATTATATGATCAAAATCGCGACCAAAATCCTACGCCGTAATCCTAAGTACATTACTTTTATCGCGCCATTAGTCACTTGGACTTTTACTGTATTAGCAGGCACGGGACACGTAGCCTATTCTGTCTTACCTGTTATTGCAGAAGTAAGCCGTCATAATGGTATCCGCCCAGAGCGCCCTCTTTCTATGGCGGTGATCGCTTCACAATTTGCAATTGTTGCTAGCCCTATCTCCGCTGCCGTCGTGGCTGTAGTGGCATTATTAGAACCACAAGGCATTACACTTCCTAATGTATTAATGGTAACGATTCCTGCTACCCTATTAGGCTTAGCACTTGCTTGTGTATTCGTGAATAAAATGGGTACAGAACTTAAAGATGATCCAGAATATCAACGCCGTTTGCAAGATCCTGAATATGTCAAAGCTAACCATACCAACACAGATTCAACAAACATCGAGCTTAAACCAACGGCAAAACTTTCTGTTAGTTTATTCCTATTCGGCGCTTTATTAGTGGTATTAATGGGCGCAGTGCCATCATTACGACCAATCTTTGATGGCAAACCAATGGGAATGGCACACACCATTGAAATTATTATGCTGACAATAAGTGCATTAATCATTTTCTTCTGTAAACCAAATGGTAACGAAATTACCAAAGGTTCTGTATTCCATGCAGGTATGCGTGCAGTTATCGCCATTTTTGGTATTGCCTGGTTAGGGGATACATTAATGCAAAGCCATATAACTGAAGTGAAAAGTATGGTATCAGGCCTCGTTGAAACTGCGCCTTGGGCATTTGCTTTTGCGCTCTTTATTTTATCTATCTTAGTAAACAGCCAAGGGGCAACCGTTGCTACACTTTTCCCATTGGCAATTGCTATCGGTATTCCAGTACCCGTTATGATTGGGGTCTTTGTTGCCGTAAATGGTTACTTCTTCATTCCTAACTATGGCCCAATCATTGCCTCAATTGACTTTGATACCACTGGCACCACTAAGATTGGCAAATATATTTTCAACCATAGCTTTATGCTACCTGGTTTATTAAGTATGGTATTTAGTATCTGCTTTGGTTTGTTAATCGCCAATATGGCATTTTAATCTCGCCATAAAAAAGCCCTCAGCAAATAAGCTTGAGGGCTTTTTGCTAAAAAGTTAATAAAATCGACCGCTTACCCAAAATTTTGCCACTAAAATCCCTAGTATAGTCAATACTAAACCGCCAATTAAATGCGCACTAATTACCGCTAATCCTCACCAATATTTTTCGCTTAAAATGAACTGACTAACCTCTGCCGAAAAACTAGAAAACGTAGTAAAACTGCCTAAAAAACCGGTGACAAACAATAATTTTTGTGCGTCTTGCAAATTAACACCTAGCGTAATGCCAATTAAAAAACAACCGCATAAATTCACAAACAAGGTACCAAATGCAAATTGAGTCAAAAAGGGATTAAACCAAACCGCTAATTGCCAACGTAAAATAGCGCCCAATGAAACAAGCAACATATTCATCATTACACCAAAAATAAATGCGGAATTAAATTCATCACAATTACTGTCGCAATTGATAACAATAGCCGAGATGCGCCAAAAATAAAGCCGCGATTTACGCCGTTATCAAATTTTACTAATAAATTCACCATTGCCGTTAACGCATATACCTCTACCACCGTAAATATAACTAAATACAGATAAGCTGAAAATAACGAAATATAATGCAATGTAATAAACCACGGCACAATCATTGCTGCAGCTAAGATCGGCGCAACCCATACCGTTTGTTTAGCGTTTAAATTGATTTTTCGCGAAAAATAACTCTGTAATAACACTGTCAGCAAACCATTCACAAACAATGCGATTGGACTATGCTCTGGCATAGCCAATTTGTTATCAAATAAAAATGGAAAAATCACAAAAAAAGAAGTCGCAATTGATAGCGGAATAAACAACATTAAATGCACAAATAAAAACTCTTTGGTAAGAATCTGCTTAATTTGCCCCAAACGGAATTTAACCAATGTTTGTGCTGTTTGAATCTGATAAAACGGCTTCACCATCAAAACAAATAAGCTCGCTTCAATCGCAAAGCAGACCCAAATTAACAACGCAATTTGGTCAAACTTAATAAATGGGATAACCAACAAAGGGGCCACCATTGAAGACATTGAAGTCACTTGCAAATATTTGCCTTGTAGCCTAGTCTTCTCGGCATATTCTTCCCCGGCTAATGCTAACAGACAAGCCTTAGCATTCGTGCTAAATAAACAACTGCCCAAACCAAAACAGACTGTTGCTAACAGCAATATGGCGTAATGATCGGCGGATAAAAAGAAAGCATACGCACAAACATCAAGCAAACAGCCTAACAACATCATCTTGGCTAAGCCATACCGATCGCCCCAAATGCCCGCTAAAATAGCTAATGCTTGATTACAAAAAAACAACAAAGAGAGCGAAAACGCAATCTCAGCATTACTCAAGCCTTTCTTTTGTAGATAAATAAAAAAAACCGTTTGCATTGAAAAAAATGCTAATGTCGAAAAAAAACGACGAATAAGTAAAAGTCTTTGAAGGTGCATAAATCAATAAAAGTTGTAAAAATTAAGCAAGATATTACCGCTTTTGAGCACAATATTCGATATAATTCAACAAATTTTCCAATCAATGAAGCCTTATGCAAAATAACCTCTACCTTGGCATTATGTCCGGCACTAGCCTAGACGGTGTTGATCTCGCATTAATGGATTTTGCATAAAATCCGCCAAAACTGACCGCTTCTAGCTTTACACCAATGCCCGAAAACTTGCGAACATTGCTCACACAATTACTGAAAACAGGTGAAACCAGTTTGCAAAATTTAGGAGAGATAGATCACCAGCTTGGGCAACTTTATACCGATTGTGTACATGATTTTCTAAGACAAAATCAACTGCATGCTCATGATATTCAAGCCATTGGTTGTCACGGACAAACCGTTTGGCATTCGCCAAGTGGCGCATTTCCTTTTACGCTACAACTCGGTGATATGCATTTACTTGCCGCCAAAACAGGCATTACGGTGGTAGGCGACTTTCGACGCAAAAATATCGCATTGGGTGGACAAGGTGCACCGCTTGTACCAGCTTTTCATCAAGGCATTTTTGCCGATCACCGCCGTTTAACCGTGGTGTTAAACATAGGTGGCATTGCTAATATTTCCGTATTAATGCCCAATCAGCAAACATTAGGTTATGATGTTGGTGTCGGCAATGCATTAATGGATAGCTGGATTGAACAGCATCAAGGCAAACATTACGATCACAATGGCGAATGGGCATCAACCGGTAAAGTAAATACCACACTATTAGCAATGTTATTAGATGAGCCCTTTTTTCAACAACCCGCCCCCAAAAGTACTGGGCGAGAGTTATTCAATCTTGAATGGCTAACCCAAAAATTGGAAAAATTACCCGCTTGTGTAGCAGAAGATGTACAACGTACTTTAGTAGAATTCAGCGTCCAAGCAGTGGTAAATGAATTGACGACACTGCAAACTGACAAGCCTAGTTTATTATTGGTCTGCGGTGGTGGTGCCAAAAATCGCCTATTAATGCAACGGCTAACCACATTATTACCTAACTGGAAAGTAACAACCACTACCGCGTATGGCTTAGATATCGATTATGTCGAGGCTGCTGCTTTTGCTTGGCTGGCTCATCAACGCATACATAACCAAGCAAGTAATTTACCTTCTGTTACAGGCGCCTCTCAACCTGTCTGTTTAGGCGCTATTTATCCCGCTTAATCCAACTTGAAACTGAAACAATGATGAAACAACATTTACTTGATAGCCTCACTCAAATGATCACCGAACAGCGTAATCCTGCCTCAATGATGATTGATCAACTCTCGCCATTTGAGTTAGTCAAATTAATCAATGCAGAAGATAAACAAGTACCGCTTGCAGTAGAAAAATGCTTACCGCAAATTGCACAAGCGGTCGAAAAAATTGTGTCAGCCCTACAACAAGGCGGACGTTTAATTTATATTGGTGCGGGTACCAGTGGACGTTTAGGAGTATTAGACGCAGCCGAATGCCCACCGACTTACGGTGTCTCTGCTGAAAAAGTGGTTGGCATTATTGCAGGCGGAAATAACGCACTTCGCCAAGCAATAGAAGGCGTGGAAGATAACCACCAACAAGGACAAATTGACTTACAAGCGATCGATTTTAATGCCAAAGATATACTGGTTGGCATCGCAGCAAGTGGCAGAACTCCTTACGTGCTAGGAGCCTTAACTTATGCTAAAACCATTGGTGCAACAACAGTGGCGATTGCTAGCAATCCAAATTCAATGCTCGCCACAATAGCCGATATTGCAATTACAACGGTGGTAGGTGCCGAAGTATTAACTGGCTCAAGTCGGATGAAATCTGGCACAGCACAAAAACTAGTGCTAAATATGTTAACCACCGCTTCAATGATATTACTTGGCAAATGCTATACTAATTTAATGGTTGATGTACAAGCCACTAATCAAAAATTACAAGCTCGAGCAATAAAAATTGTGATGGAAGCAACAGGCTGTCAATTAGCAACCGCCGAAAAAACCCTTACGCTAGCGGATAATAACGCCAAATTGGCCATTATGATGATGCTAAGTGGCCTAGCCAAAACAGAAGCGTTGCACTTACTTGAACAACACCAAGGTAAATTACGCCAAGCATTAGCTTGATAAAAATACAAAAAAGCGGTCGATTAATACACATTATCTGAATTAATCGACCGCTTTACTGAAGTAAAAATGCTATTGCTTAATGCCAGTAATACGGCACCATTCTTCCTTTTCAACCACTGGATCCAACTTAAATACTGCCGCATACGCTTGGCAAACTGATTCTGCTTGAGTCGCTAAAATACCAGACAGGCCTAAATAGCCTTGAGGCTTAACTAACGTCATAATATTAGGAGCAAGTTCTTTTAACGGGCCAGCTAAAATATTTGCCACTACGACATCTGCTTGTAAAGCTTGCGGTTGATCTTTCGCTAAAAACAGTTGTAACCGATCCGCTACACCGTTAGCTGCCGCATTATTTTGCGACGCTAGTATCGCTTGCGGATCAATATCGATCCCGATCGCTTGTTTAGCGCCTAATTTAAGGGCAGAAATGGCTAAAATACCTGAACCACAACCAAAATCAATCACGGTTTTGCCCGTTAAATCCAAACCATCTAACCACTGCAAGCAAAGGGCTGTAGTCGGATGCGTACCTGTACCAAATGCTAAACCAGGATCTAACATTACATTTACCGCATTCTCATCTGGCACCTCACGCCAACTTGGACAAATCCACAAACGTTGACCAAATTGCATCGGATGGAAGTTATCCATCCATTCCCGTTCCCAATCTTTATCTTCAATTTGTTCAACCTTATGGGCAAAATCAGCCGTAACAAGACCGCTAGTAATTAACACACTAACAACGGCTTGCATATCTGTTTCTGCATCAAATAAGCCCATTACATCCGTGTTACCCCATAAGCGTGTTTCACTGGGTAGCGGTTCAAAAATCGGAGTATCTTGACTATCCATAAAGGTAACTGATACTGCGCCTATTTCTTCTAAAAAATCACTGATTTGTTCAGCATATTTATCTGTACTATTTAAACGAATTTGTAGCCACGCCATATTATTTCCTTTTTATCTTATCCAAACAGAGCAAAATAATGCCTTAACTTCGACCACCCACGGTAATTTTATCTAACTTAACCATTGGTTGCCCCACGCCAACAGGCACTGATTGACCCTCTTTGCCACAAGTTCCAATGCCGGGATCGAGCTCCATTTTACGACCGACCATTGAAACGTGCTGCATCGCTTCAATACCACTTCCAATTAAAGTTGCCCCCGTCACCGGCTTAGTAATTTTACCCTTCTCAATTAAATAAGCTTCTGCGGTAGAAAAAACAAACTTGCCAGAAGTAATATCTACTTGACCACCGCTAAAATGCGGTGCATAAATACCATATTCAACCGATTCAATCATTTCAGCAAAACTATGTTGCCCTTCAGTCAGATACGTATTTGTCATGCGAGGCATGGGTAAATGCGCATAAGACTCACGCCGGCCATTACCCGTTGGTGCAACACCCATTAAACGAGCATTTAATTTATCTTGGATATAACCTCTCAAAATGCCATTTTCAATTAAAACATTACGTTGCGAAGGCACCCCTTCATCATCAATAGTCATGGAACCACGTGCATCAACAATAATGCCATCATCAACAATGGTACAAAGCGGTGAAGTAACTTGCTGACCGATTTTACCCGTAAAGAGCGAAGATTCCTTACGATTAAAATCGCCCTCTAAACCGTGGCCAACGGCTTCATGTAATAAAATACCCGGCCAGCCCGCGCCTAACACAATCGGCATTGTGCCCGCCGGAGCAGGTAATGCCCCTAAATTAACTAATGCCTGACGAACCGCTTCTTTAGCTAAAAATTCTGCCCGGTTATAGCCCACCATTTCGCCATTAAGTACTTGAGGCTCAAAAAACCACGTGAGCCCATAACGACCGCCCGCACCGGCTGAACCACGCTCACGTTTGCCATCTTCTTCTACTAATACGGAAACCGACAAACGCACAAGCGGTCGAATATCTGCGGCTAAAGTTCCATCAGTAGCAGCCACCAATACTTCTTCATAAACCGCCGAAATACCCGCATTCACTTGCATCACACGGCTATCTTCAGCTCGTGCGGTGCGATCGACTAAATGTAATAATTCAACTTTCTGTTCACGACTAATACTATCCAACGGATTGATCGCAGCATAACGCTGAGGAGCAACCGTTTGTTTAAACGACTGTATGGCTAAGTGGCTATGCGTATTATCAATTGAACGAGCTGCCTGCGCACACTGTAATAATTGATTAAAACTAATTTGATCGGCATAAGCAAAACCCGTTTTCTCGCCTGAAACCGCACGGACACCAAAACCACGATCGATATAAAAGCCACCCTCTTTAATAATTGAATCTTCTAATGACCAACTTTCGTCCATACTCAATTGAAAATAGAGATCGGCATAATCAATCTTACGTGTTGAAAATTGATCTAATGCTTGCATTAAATGCGATAATTCAAGCCCACTTGATGTAAGTAAGTTGTGTGAAACCTGATGTAACATATTTGTTCTCTGCTAAATAAAATATGCTAAATTTTAACAAATTATTCTAAGATAAGCTAAAAAAGCGGTAGAATTACCTTTTAATTTTGCTAATTAAGTCAATAATACCTATGTTACTGTCTCGTTTTCAACAACAGCTCACACAGCATTTCCCACAACAGCCAAATGTTTTGCTTTCCCTCAGTGGTGGAATTGATTCTGTCGTCTTATTAGATCTATTTAGCCGTACCACAACACCGCTACGCGCCATCTACATCCATCACGGTTTAAGCGCCAATGCAGATAACTGGGCAGACTTTTGTGAAGCATTATGTAAGCAGTATAATATCCCCTTTATTTTACAAAAGGTTACGGTCGATAAATCCACCGGTATTGAAGCAGGTGCTAGAACTGCACGCTATAAAGCTATTGCTAAGCATATTCAAGCAAATGAAATCTTAGCTACCGCTCATCATCTTAATGATCAAGCTGAAACATTTTTATTAGCATTGAAAAGAGGCAGTGGAGTGAAAGGATTGAGTGCCATGCAAATAGTGAGCCATCGCCAAAATATGACTATTTTCCGCCCACTACTCAGCACCACTAAAAAAGATATCCAACAATATGCCAAACAACAACAATTATGCTGGATTGAAGATGAAAGTAACCAAAATAACCACTATGATCGTAATTTTTTACGTAATCAAATTTTACCGCTACTACTACAACGTTGGCCACAATTCAATCAAATGATTGCACGTAGTGCCAAACATTGCACAGCACAACAACAGTTACTAGCCGAATTATTAGATGAAGAATTACACCGCTACGCTAACATAGATGAAAAAAGCCTACAAATTAGTCAATTTAAACACTTCTCCCCCCTAAAACAACAACAATTAATCCGCTTATGGCTAGCAAAATGCGATATACCAATGCCAACAAGCGCACAATTCGAGCAAATTATAAGCGGTTTCTTAAATTCGGCCACGGATAAAAATCCACAACTAAGACTGGAGAATTGGACATTACGTCGCTTTCAAAAAACACTCTACTTAACACCACAATTAGCAAATACTCAACATTTCTGCCAAATATTATCAGTCAATCAAACCATCGATTTACCAGATAATCTTGGACAATTAACCAGACAACCACAGCAAATTATTTACCAACAAACACATAAAACAAACCGCTTATTACTGCCTGAGTCACTTCGAACCGTACCATTAACAATAAAATTACACCAAACAGGCAAAGTAAAACGTTATCAACACCCACACAGTGAAGAAATGAAAAAGCTATACCAACAAGCAAAAATTCCCGTATGGCAACGAACAAGAACCGTACTAGTCTTCTTTGAAGATCAATTAGTTGATTTATTGACTCAACATAAAAATCCACAAAATAGTGATTAACCTCTAGGATGAAATTGTTTATGTATCGATTTCAAACGCGTTTTCGCAACGTGCGTATAAATTTGCGTAGTAGATAAATCACTATGGCCAAGTAACATTTGTACAACACGTAAATCAGCACCATGATTAATTAAATGCGTGGCAAATGCATGACGCAATACATGAGGAGAAAGTTTTTCAGCATCAATGCCCGCTAATACTGCATAATATTTAATACGATGCCAAAAAGTCTGACGGGTCATCTGTTTAGCGCGCCTACTCGGAAACAACACATCCGATTGCTGATCTGAAAGTAAAATCATTCGACCATAATCAAAGAATTCTTGAATCCAATAACTTGCTTCCTCACCAATTGGCACCAAACGCTCTTTATCACCTTTACCAATAACACGCACCACACCTTGACGTAAATTCAAATTATCTATCGTTAACGAAATTAACTCTGTTACTCGCAAACCTGTAGCATAAAGCAACTCTAACATCGCTTTATCACGTAATTCTATCGGATCTAACGGATTAGGCGCATCAAGTAAACCCATGACTTGCTCTTCGCTTAACGATTTCGGCAAATGTACTCGCTTACGCGGAGAAATTAACATACTAGTTGGATCATCTAAACGATACTTCTCTAAACAAAGAAAGCGAAAAAACTTACGCAAACAACTTATCATTCGAGCCGAACTACTAGATTTATAGCCTTTATCTAATCTATCACCTAAGAAAAGCTGCAAATCAGTATGCGTTAATGTTAAAAACGCCCTCGGCTCAACTAACCAAACCGAAAATAATTCTAAATCTAACCGATATGACAACAAAGTATTTTGAGATAAACCCTGTTCTAACCATAAAGTATCAAGAAATTGTTCAATAATAGGATCTAGCTTTTTCATTAAAAAACCTATTTAAAGTAGTTATCCTCTTATTTTAACAGAATCCATGCTAGAAAATACAAATAGTAGAAAAGCAAAAAGCCGATTAGCATAACTAATCGGCTATTATAAAATGATGGCAGGGGCGGAGAGGCTCGAACTCCCAACACCCGGTTTTGGAGACCGATGCTCTACCAATTGAACTACGCCCCTAAAGATAAAGCGAGTAATGACTCCCCCTATCAAATAAATGGCGGAACGGACGGGACTCGAACCCGCGACCCCCTGCGTGACAGGCAGGTATTCTAACCAGCTGAACTACCGCTCCACAAATTTTGTATATTAACAGTGTCCTACTCTCACATGGGGAAGCCCCACACTACCATCGGCGTAACAGCGTTTCACTTCTGAGTTCGAGATGGATTCAGGTGGGACCACTGCACTATT
>NZ_FOJC01000016.1 GCF_900109315.1 [Haemophilus] ducreyi
GATTTATCAATTCCATCTGACTTATCTTGTTGATGATTAATATTATTTAGATTTTCAAAGCTAACGCCTGGTACTTTAATTTCGTGTTTACCAATATTTAGTTTATGTTCATCAATCTTTTCTTTACGATCAGTTTTTTCTACATTCTTATATTTCTCACCAGCATTCGTAGAATCATAATTATCCGTTCCAGTATCATTTTTATTCCATTCACCATTTTGGAATTTAGTTTTATATTTTTCAGCAATAATTGAAGCCTGCTCACCTTCAGCATCACCATTCTGAATTATTCCAGCAAAGATTTTCGCTTTATCAGAATCAGGATAAAGATCTAACATCTGAGAATTAATATTTTCCTTAAATTTATTCCATTTTTCTTTGAGTTTTATAACTTGTGTTTGATCTTTTAATTGAGCTTGCCAATTTGCTCCAAAAACTTTTGTTAAAGCTGTTCCTAAATAACTAGTACCACTTTGGTTTACAGCATTACCTAAAGCAGCCAAATAACTTACCGGATTAATATAACTCCCCGCACTTGCATTACCCTTAGAATAAGAGTGTTCAATAGGCTCAGGATTATTATCAGATAGTGCTTCATCTATAAGTTTTTCTACACTTGTAAAAGTTTTAGTATTATTCCCTTTATATTGTTTTTCATTGTTTTGCTTAAAATTTAAATACGTATAGTAATATCCGTCACTTCTAAAAGTTAATGTAATATTATTATTAGCTTTAAAAATTTGATTATAGATATTAAATTTATGGGATTGCATATTATTTTCAAAACTAACTCCTGAATCATAGCTTAATTTACTCTTAACATTGATCGTACCCCTATTAATAATTTGGGGATTATTGTCCTCTTTTGATTTATTAAAAGTAAAATGTTTCCCTGCATAAATTTTACCACGATGTTCTACTTTCAGTTTATTATCTAAATCAATAAAATTTCCTTGAATATCTAGATTTCCTTCAGAAGCTGTTTCGTGATTTGTCTGAATTCCTCCGTTACTCTGCTGTCGTATTTGATATGTACTATTACCTGTTTTCGTTATTGTTTCTATATTTGTACCTGTTAATTTAACATCATTCTTTAATTGATGTGCCTTAACAGTGATATTCTTCCCCGCATAAATTTCACCTAGGTTATAAGCTTCATTATTTGAATTTAAACTAATATTGCCTTGAGAATGCATAACAGCAATCTTATTGCTGATATCTGAATCATTAATAATATTACCATCAAGCGCAGTTAGATTTAATCCTAATCCACCTGCGAGTAGGTTTCTATTGGTGAGATTGCCTTTTTTAGCGGTGACATCTA
This sequence comes from [Haemophilus] ducreyi, assembly GCF_900109315.1. GTDB lineage: Bacteria > Pseudomonadota > Gammaproteobacteria > Enterobacterales > Pasteurellaceae > Haemophilus_B > Haemophilus_B ducreyi. The sequence goes on from NZ_FOJC01000016.1 coordinate 1,325, forward strand.
ACAGCCCATTACTCATCGCCGTACCATTACTTTCATTGGTAAATTTCTCTGCGCTGGTAATATTTAATATTTGATTACTGATTAGCGTACCATTATTAGTTATGTTACCTTGGCTAGTGATATTTAATACGCCAAAACTTCTAATCGTGGCGTTATCAACATTAACAAATGCTCCTTTATTGGTGATATTTAAGTTTTTTCCACTTTCAATGGTGCCATTATTGGTAAAGGATTTGCCTTGAGCAACACTAATATCTAAAAGGTTATTAGAGGCTAATATTGCTTTTTGTTTATTAGTAAAATTACCTTGAGTCGCAATCTTTAATGCTTCAATGCCAAGCAAAGTGCCGTTGTTAATAAAATCCGCTTCACTAGAAATATTTAAATTTTTGATACTGATTAATTTACCGTCATTTTTAACGGCTGTGTTACTGTGAATATCTAGGTTTTTCCCAACGGTTAAATTACCGGTATTGGTAAACCTTTTTATATTGCTAACATTTAGTGCATTCACGGTTGTCAAATTACCGTTATTAGTAAAATTACCGCTTGAATTAAGAGTGACGTTACCAATCAAAGTAATATCATCACCTTTACTAATAGTGAAATTATTGACATTAACTTTTAATTGATTTTGTGCATTAACTAACTTACTGCCATTGCCCGTAAAATCACTTTTTTGTGAGAATGTGACCGTGGCTTTATCTTTACTAAAGATATCGCCTTTATTCACGTAATGCGAACCATTAACGGTAAAATTCAAGTTTTGCTCGGCTAAAATTAATGCCTCTTCCTTATTATCCAGTTTATTAGTGGTAATATTAGCGAAAATGCCGGCAATCGTGCCGTTGTTGGTGATTTTATCAACTTTAATATCTAAATTTTTAGCGGTCAGTTCGGTTGTATTATTAAGAGTAAGATTTATCGCTTTAATATCCGCTTTTTGTGCTAACAGTTTAGAAACATTATTTAAAGTTACATTCTTAGAAATATTTAATGTTAAGTTATTAGCTGCAAGCTCTGAATAATTATTTAACATGACATTCTTCACTTTTTTGAAGGTAAATTCTCCTGCTGAAAGGATAGATTTGTCATTTAGTGTTACATTGTCGACAACATTCAAGTCCAACTTATTCGATGAAAGTTTTGAAACATTATTTAAAGTTACATTCTTAGAAACATTTAATGTTAAGTTATTGGCTACAAGTTCAGAATCTCTTAACGCAACATTATTAGCTACGCTCAACGTCATATTACCCGCTGAAAGTTTGGACTTTTTATTTAAGGTAATATTGTTAGAAGCATTTAATATTAAGTTATTGCTGCTAAGCACTGAGTTGTTTAAACTAAAATTTTCTACTTTTTTTATTTCCAGATTATTAGCTGAAAGTTTAGACTGGTTGTTTAAAGTAACATCATTGCTAACATTTAAAATAAGTTTTTGCGCTAATATTGAAGCAGTATTTAAGGTAAGGTTACCGCTTTGAATATCTGCCGATCTTGCTGAAACTTTAGATGATTTATTTAGATGAGTATTATCCTTTACCCTAAAACTTAAATTATTTGCTGACACTGTCGCGTTTTCTAATGTTAGATTTAACGCTCTAATCCCCAAATTATTGTTAGATATAACACTTGAAGCGTCATTTAGTTTTACATGCCCTGCAGTGTTTAAGATAAGTTGTTGATCCGTGTGAATTTGCCCTTTTTCGGCAAGTTCAATATCTTTACCCACTACACGAACATAATCAGCATAGACTTTATTTAGTTGAGAGTCACCTTCATCTGTTAAAATATTAATATCATCTTCGGCAAAAATAACTCCTTGATGATTAACGCCCGCGCCTTTATCCGTCACAATAAATTTAATATTGCGACCATACATTGA
>NZ_FOJC01000001.1 GCF_900109315.1 [Haemophilus] ducreyi
GAAATACTCAGACAGCTTGTTTTTAGTTTTATGACACTATAAAAGAACAAAGAAATAACAATCAATAGATAACAATCAGTCAATCAATAAATAAACAGACAAACAAAGACAGAATATCATCACCAGAATATTCTGGCGACAACAGTGCAGTGGTCCCACCTGAATCCATCCCGAACTCAGAAGTGAAACGCTGTTACGCCGATGGTAGTGTGGGGCTTCCCCATGTGAGAGTAGGTCATCGCCAGAGATTAATTACGACCCCGTAGCGACTGCTATGGGGTTTTTTGTTGTTTAAGCGAATAAAAAAAGAACAAACAACAAATAACAAATAAGGTAATTGGGTACGATAGCTAAAAAAGTCGCGGGATAGACATAATTCTAGTTGTTTTTATAGGCGTGCAAAATGTAAACCCATTTTAGCGTACTTATCTTTTTTTCTTCTCAAATTGCCTATTTCTCGCTATGCTGATATGATTTTAGTATTAATTGGTCTATACGGTTTAAGAATTCTTTGCAATTACTATTACCTATTCATCAAATCGATGATGAAACGCTTGATAGTTTTTATTCTGAAAATAGCTTGCTGCTATTAGATTCATTACGTCAAAATTTTATTGATGTTCAACAACCCTTTTTTTATATTTGGGGCGCTAAAAGTTGTGGTAAAAGCCATCTTTTGAAAGCGGTAAGTAATCAATATCTTTTAAGTCAAAAAACGGCTAGTTATATTCCTTTAACTAAATCACATTATTTTTCACCTTTAGTATTAGATAATATTGAGAAAATGGATGTTATTTGTTTAGATGATTTACAAGCAATAGCAAATAATGAGGAATGGGAATTAGCTATTTTTGATTTATTCAATAAAATTCGTGAGCAACAAAGTTTATTTAATCAAGGGCATAAGACATTATTATTGATCAGTGCGGATTGTTCGCCTCATCAGTTAAAGATTAAATTACCTGATTTGAAATCTCGCTTAACTTGGGGGGAGGTCTATCAGTTATATGATTTAACAGATGATCAGAAGATTGTTATTTTGCAACGTAAGGCTTATCAGAAAGGTATAGAGTTATCTGAAGAAGTGGCTAATTTTTTGTTAAAACGCTTGGATCGTGATTTACCTGTGTTATTAGCGGAACTAGATAAATTAGATCGTGCATCCTTACAAGCAAAAAGAAAGTTAACGATGCCGTTTGTAAAAGAAATTCTTGGCTTGTAGCGATTTGATTCCTATCAATATTTACTATAAAAAAGGTAAATTTGCCCGCTTGTTACCTCTAAAGAAGTAGTTGTTTTACTATTTGAAAATCAAGGCTTATGGTAAACTTTGTCAATCAGTTTTTATATATTAATCGTTATGCATTTAAATCAACTTGTTATTTCTCATCTTGCCTGTGAGCGAGGTGAAAACCGTTTATTTGAAGATTGCCATTTTTCTGTCTCTAGTGGGGAGTGGGTTCAAATTGAGGGGCATAATGGTATTGGTAAAACGAGTTTATTACGTATTTTAGCTGGATTGGCATTGCCGGTAGCTGGTGAGGTGCTTTGGAATAATTTATCAATTCATAAGCAACGTGATGAATATTATGCTGAACTCTTTTATTTAGGGCATTATGCGGGGATAAAACCGGAATTATCTGCTTGGGAAAACTTGCGTTTTTACCAGAAAATGCAAGGTCTGTCGTTAGATGATGAGGCATTATGGTTTGCTTTAGATAAGGTTTCTTTAGTTGAAAGGGCTGATTTGCCTTGTTCATATTTATCGGCTGGGCAACAACGGCGGGTAGCATTAGCTAAATTATGGCTGACGCAACAAAAACTTTGGATTTTAGATGAGCCTTTTACGGCTATTGATAATCATGGTGTGGGCGATTTGATTATGCATATTGAGCGACATTGTTCTTTAGGCGGAATAGCTATTTTTACTAGCCATCAAACAGTAGAGAGTAATAAGGTCAGGACGTTATCATTGGATCAATTTAAGCTTTAATGGTTTATTTTAGCTTAAAAATATGCGCTTTTATTTTGTTATTTCAATTTTCAGTTAAAAAATGATTTTCTTCACTATTATTCAACGCGAATTAACGATTGCTTTTCGTAAGCCTGCAGAAATTTTAAATCCATTATGGTTTTTCTTGGTCGTTATTACGTTATTCCCGCTTCTAATGGGGCCGAATCCCGAATTGTTAAGCAAAATTGCTCCGGGTATTGCTTGGGTTGCGGCGTTGTTATCTGCATTATTATCTTTTGAGCGTTTATTTCGCGATGATTATTTAGATGGTTCATTAGAGCAATTAGTATTGTTACCCGTGGGATTACCACAAGTTGCGTTTGCCAAAGTTGTGGCGCATTGGTTGTTAACTGGTTTACCTCTTATTTTATTGTCGCCTGTTGCTGCGATTTTACTATCGTTAGAAATGCATGTTTGGTGGGCGTTAGTGTTAACGTTATTGCTTGGTACACCTATCCTCAGTTGTTTAGGGGCGATTGGTGTAGCATTAACTGTTGGATTGCGCAAAGGCGGTACGTTGTTAAGTTTATTAATTTTGCCGTTATTTTTACCGGTGCTTATTTTTGCGGCGGCGGTGTTGGAAGCCGCTACTTTGAATATGGCATACAGTGGGCAGCTAGCAATTATTGGCGCGATTCTAACCATTACTTTAACGTTTTCGCCTTTTGCTATTGCGAGCGCTTTAAGAATAAGTCTTCAATAATCGTTAATTTAATAGCATGCAATATTTTTTGATTATACATTATCAATCTATGGAGATTACTTATGTGGAAATGGCTTCATCCTTATGCCAAATCTGAGACTCAGTATTACTTTTTGGGTAGAGTTCAGCCATTTTTAGTTTGGCTAAGCTTTTTATTGTTAGCAGTTGCTTTTATATGGGGATTGGCATTTGCGCCGAAAGATTATCAGCAAGGTGATAGTTATCGTATAATTTTTATTCATGTTCCTGCGGCTATTTTTTCAATGTCAGTATATGCTTCGATGGCGGTCGCGGCGTTGGTGGCGTTAGTATGGCAAATTAGGCAGGCTAATTTAGCGATGATTTCAATGGCCCCCATTGGTTTAGTCTTTGCTTTTATTTCATTAGTTACGGGTGCTATTTGGGGTAAACCTATGTGGGGGACTTGGTGGGTGTGGGATGCGCGGTTAACGTCTGCATTAGTCCTTTTCTTTTTATATCTGGGGGTGATGGCACTTTATTCTGCTTTTCAAGATAAGCAAATGGGGGCGAAAGCAGCAGGTGTTTTATCGGTAGTGGGGGTGATTAATTTGCCTATTATCCATTTCTCAGTGGAGTGGTGGAACACTTTGCATCAAGGTGCAACTATTACTAAATTAGACAAGCCGTCAATGGCGACTGAAATGCTTATTCCTTTATTGTTATCTATTTTGGGATGCTTATTTTTAACTATTTGGCTGAGTGTTTGGCGTTATCGTATTGCATTATTAGGCGATGAATGTAAACGTCCTTGGGTAAAAGCATTAGTTGATAGTAAATAAGCGGTTTAGTTAGGAGAAAAATATGCAATTTCAATTTGAATCAATCGCAGATTTCTTTGCGATGGGAAATTATTACTTTTATGTGTGGTTATCTTATGGATTAGCTTTTTTGGCGGTTGGGGGGCTAATTTGGTTGTCTTACCGAGAACAAAAAACAGTATTACGTATTGTGAAAAAAACATTACAACGAGAAACGCAATTAAAGCAAAAATCGCAATAAAATAGTCAGTAAGCGGTCAGGTTTAAGCAACATTTTGTACTAATCTGATCGCTTACTTCTTTATAGGTAGAACTTTTGAGCAAAAGTAAGAACCTTTGCTATAAATTAAACTAATAGGCGAATGTTTTTGCTTTTTTTGTTATTCTACTAGCCATTATTTACTTAATTTTTTTGTGTGATTTACACAATTTTAGAAGGTGATTACTATGAACCCAAGACGTAAATCTCGATTGAAAGTGGTCGTTTTAATTATGTTTAGTGTGGCTGTTGCTGCGGGCCTAACGCTTTATGCGTTAAGTCAAAATATAGATTTATTTTATACGCCCTCTGAGATTGTGAAGGGAAAAAATAATGATCCTCAGTTAAAACCAGCAGTTGGGCAACGTATTCGAGTTGGTGGTATGGTAGTTGAGGGATCGGTTAAACGTGATGATAAAACATTAAAAGTTGAGTTTAATTTAAATGATATAGGCCCGGCTATTACGGTGGAATATGAAGGTATTTTGCCAGATTTATTCCGTGAAGGTCAGGGGATTGTGGCACAAGGTGTGTTAGTTGAGCCAACACGCTTGAAAGCCTCTGAAGTGTTGGCAAAACACGATGAAAATTATATGCCACCAGAATTAGGCGATAAAATGAAGCAACAACATAATGCAGTGGGGGTTGCTGAGGGTGATTTAAAAGGAGAATCAATTCGTGACAAAGCTGAGTTAGATCGGACTTTTAACACGCTACAAGGAGAAAGTAAATAATGATTGCAGAATTAGGCAATTATAGCCTTGCCCTTGCGCTAGGCTTGTCAATTTTCTTGTCAATTTTACCGCTTGTAGGTGCGCAGAGACAGCAAACTACACTGATTGGATTAGCAAGGCCACTAACTTGGGCGATGTTTTTAGCGCTCTCTTTATCATTTTTTGCGTTGTTTTATTTGTTTGCAGTGAATGATTTTAGTGTTCAGTATGTTGTGAATAATTCAAATTCAATGTTGCCTTTGCAGTATCGTTTATCGGCTGTTTGGGGATCGCATGAAGGGTCGATGCTATTGTGGGTATGGTTACTTTCGTTGTGGTCTGTTGCGGTGGCTGCGTTAACACGTCAAATGCCTGAAGATGCGGTAGCAAGAGTATTAAGTGTGATGGGCTTGATTAGCATTGGTTTCTTAATTTTTATTATTTTTAGTTCAAACCCATTTAATCGAACATTCCCTAATTTTCCTGCGGATGGCCGTGAATTAAATCCTATGTTACAAGATATTGGGTTGATTTTTCATCCACCTTTGTTATATATGGGCTATGTTGGTTTTTCGGTTGCGTTTGCATTTGCAATTGCTTCATTAATGACTGGTCGATTAGATACTGCTTGGGCAAGGTGGTCGCGACCTTGGACAATCGCCGCGTGGGTCTTTTTAACATTGGGTATCGTGCTAGGTTCTTGGTGGGCTTATTATGAATTAGGCTGGGGGGGCTGGTGGTTTTGGGATCCTGTTGAAAATGCATCTTTAATGCCGTGGTTGGCGGGCACCGCGTTAATGCATTCTTTAGCGGTAACGGAAAAACGCAGTGCTTTCAAAGCGTGGACGGTCTTATTAGCCATTTTAGCTTTTTCGCTCTGTTTATTAGGCACCTTCTTAGTTCGTTCAGGCATTTTGGTTTCAGTGCATGCGTTTGCTTCGGATCCAACACGTGGTCTATATATTTTGGCTTATTTAGTGTTGGTGATTGGTGGATCTTTGCTCCTTTATGCATTTCAAGGTTCGAAAATTAGAAGTTTGGATAATTATGAACGTTATTCACGAGAATCAATGTTATTGATTAATAATATTGTATTAATGGCATTTTTATCCGTGGTCTTTTTAGGTACTATTTTGCCTTTAATTCATAAGCAGATTGGTTTAGGCACGATTTCAATTGGTGCGCCGTTTTTTGATCAGATGTTTTTGATTTTAATGGTGCCATTTGCATTTATTTTAGGTATTGGGCCTTTAGTCAAATGGCGTAGAGATCAGGTTTCAGCTATTAGGCTACCGGTGATTATTTCATTTGTACTGATGTTGATTCTTGGTGTGGTATTGCCTTATTGGTTCATAGATCGAATAACGATAACCTTGATCCTTGGTGTCATGATGGCGGTTATTATCGTGTTATTGAGCCTGTATGAGTTGTATCAACGTGCTACACATCGACACAGCTTTTTCGTTGGTATATTTAAGCTTTCCCGTTCGCATTGGGGAATGGTTTTGGCGCATTTAGGTGTGGCAATGTTAGTCTTTGGCATTACGTTTAGCCAAAATTTCAGTATTGAAAAAAATGTACGGATGAAGGTTGGCGATACTGTTCAAATTAAAGATTATGATTTTACCTTTAAAGGGATAAAAATTACTGACGGTGCTAACTATCAAGGCGGTACTGCTGAAATTGAAGTTCGTCATAATGGTAAATTTGAAGCAACTTTGAATGCGGAAAAACGTTTCTATAATGTCAGTAAAATGGGAATGACTGAATCTGCGATTGATTGGGGTTTTAGTCGAGATTTATATGCGGCGTTAGGTGAAAAATTGGAAGATAACTCTTGGGGCGTGCGTTTATATTATAAACCATTTATTCGTTGGATTTGGTTAGGTGGTTTATTTATGGCACTAGGCGGGGTATTGTGTATGCTAGATAGACGTTATCGTTTAACATTAGTTAATAAGTCCACTGAGGATCATTAAATTAGTTTTATCATGAATAATATTATAGCGGTGACTTTTTAAGCAATTTTAGTACATTTTTCTTAAAAATAGCCGCTTTTTATTATGTTTAAAATATGGTGTAATAGCATCTCTTTTCAAAACACATTCGTATTAAGGTTTAATCGATGTATTCTGGTCTATTTATTGGTCTCTTGTTTGGGATCTTACTGCAACGTGGGCAATTCTGTTTTGTCGCGGGTTTCCGCAATTTATTTAAGCAAGCTGATCTTCGTTTTTTAACGGCATTATTGCTTGCCATTTCTATTCAAGCTATTGGTTTCTTTAGTTTAGCTAAATTTGGTTTAATCACTATTCCAACTACTTCATTACCTCTTCTTGCTACACTAAGCGGTGGTTTTCTGTTTGGTTTTGGTATGCAATTGGCTAATGCTTGTGTAAGTGGTGCCTGTCTTCGTGCGAGTGAAGGCGTTTTTGGTGGTTGGATTGTTTTATGTTGTTTTGCATTGACGATGGCTGCGGCAGAAACAGGCAGTCTTAAACATTGGCTTTATCCATTGTTAACGGAGACGACAGAGATCGATAATATTTATAACACTTTAGCTATTTCTCCTTGGTTATTAGTTGGCTTATTGCTGGTAGTAACCACTATTCTTCTTTATTACCAAATAAAAACTCCCCGCTATCGACCGGTGGATCCAGTATCAAAAGCGATTATTTTTCCGAAATTTTTTGCTCAGCATTGGCAAATTTATCTAGTGGCAATATTGCTTGGTATATTAAGTGTACTAGCTTGGTGGTTAAGCGCTAAGACGGGGCGTGATGCCGGCTTGAGTATTGCTGTGCCTGTAGCGAATTTGGTGCAATACCTAGTTACCGGGCAACAGCGCTATCTAAATTGGGGATCTTTATCTGTATTAGGTATGTTAATAGGGGCATTTATTTCAGCGAAATTAAGTGGTGAGTTTCGGGTCGTTATGCCACCGGTACAAGTTATTTTGCCACGTATAGTTGGTGGAATGTGTATGGGCGTGGGGGCCGCTTTAGCGGGCGGTTGTACGGTAACAAATGCATTAGTCGCGACAGCTTACTTTTCTTGGCAGGCTTGGCTTGCCACATTAATGATGGTAATCGGTTGTTGGGTTGCGACATATTTTGTTAACAATACACAATGTCGGCTTTAATATACATATAAAGGATAGAATGATGAAAATTAACACAAGTTTATTAGTGATTGCTATGAGTATGGTTTTAACCGCCTGTGATAATGTTGCAGTTAAGCCAATTGAAATAACAGAATTAGTGAATAATTTAGATAATCCCAACTACCTAGTTATTGATACGCGTCATGATAGTTTTTATAACGGTTTTAAAGAACAGAATGCCCAACGAGGAGGCACATATTAAAGGTGCGATTCAATTTACAGCAACGTGGCTAGATAATATTGCTGTGGATAAATTTGAATCTTTTGCCGCAGGTAAAGGCATCACTAAAGAAAAAAATTAGTATTTTATGATACTGATCCAGATAATTTAGAACGCGTTTCAACAGAGTTTGCCGCTAAGGGTTATCGGGTAAGCATTTTTAAAGATTTCATTGACTATGCGAATCATACGGATTATCCGCTTGACTCTTTTCCAAATTTTAAGTACAGCGTTTCGCCACAATGGTTGAACGCAGTAATACAAGGTGAACAGCCAGAAACTTATCAGAATAATCAATTTATGGTGTTTGAAGTTTCATGGGGCAGTTTGGAAAACGCAAAGAGTTATACACAACACATTGTCGGCGCTTATCACTTTAATACGGATTGGATCGAAAATGCACCCGTTTGGAATTTGTCTGATGCTAACGTGATTGAACAGCATCTATTGCAAAATGGCATTACTAAAGATAAAACGATAATTCTTTATTCTGATAATCAATTGGCAGCCTATCGAGTGTTTTGGGCATTGAAATGGGCTGGTGTAGAAGATGTACGCGTATTGAATGGCAATTTAGCGAGTTGGATTGATGCAAACTTTGCTACCGAAATAAAAGTTAATTTACCACAACCTGCCACAAGTTTTGGCGCAACGATTCCAGTGAATCCGCAGATTGATATTATTACGCCTCAACAAGTGATGGAGCGACAGCAACAAGGTTTGAAATTAATTAGTAATCGAGCTTGGAATGAATATATAGGTAAAGTGAGTGGTTATGATTATATTCACGGCAAGGGAGAGCCTCAAAATGCTATTTGGGGCTATGCGGGTACTGATTCAAGCAATATGGCGGATTACTACGATCCCGATAATACCTTACGCAATCCAAATGAAATGTTTAATTTATGGAAAAAGCAAGGGATCCAACAAGGTGATCAATTAGCCTTTTATTGTGGTACCGGCTGGCGAGCTGGCGTATCGTGGTTTATTACCCAATTAGCGGGTTGGCAGAATACTTTTATTTATGATGGTGGTTGGAATGCTTGGCAAATGGATTCAAAATTTCCGGTGCAAAAAGGCGCGCCACAAAAAATGAGTAAACCAGATGCCCATAATGATTTTGGTAAAATAATCAAAAAAGGACAATCATGTAAAAACTAACAGCAAGATAAGCGGTCTATTTACCCTAATTTTTATCAAAAATACGGTCAATGAATTGGCATTATTGATTGGAATTAGACCGCTTAATTAGTGGGTTAAAATAACGTTTTATCTCCATGTTGATAAAGTCTTAAATATTGCGTAACCCTATGAAATGGTTATGATTTCTCATTAAATAAACAAAAAAGAATAATTTTGTTTGCAAACTAAGCAAGCGCTTTGATTTTTCAAATTTTTAAGAAAAAGCGTTTGACATATTTTAAAAATCTAGTAATATACGCCGCACACAGTGAGTGGTGAGATGGCCGAGCAGGCTGAAGGCGCTCCCCTGCTAAGGGAGTATAGGGTTAAAAGCTCTATCGAGGGTTCGAATCCCTCTCTCACCGCCATTTTATTTATGCACCCGTAGCTCAGCTGGATAGAGTACTCGGCTACGAACCGAGCGGTCAGAGGTTCGAATCCTCTCGGGTGCGCCATTTTAGTTTATACTCTATATAACTTAAATGGCTTTAATAGATTAAATAAACTCACCATTCAATATACGCACCCGTAGCTCAGCTGGATAGAGTACTCGGCTACGAACCGAGCGGTCAGAGGTTCGAATCCTCTAAGGTGCGCCATTCTATAGTTAATAACTTCTTTCTATTTCATTAAATTATATCCTTAAATTCTAATACTGTCGTATTAGGCTTTACCATAGGTATTTTTATGCTTACGTTTGCATACCAAGAACATTTAAAATCATATTATTTTGATTCTCGTAATTTGATATTACAGTTTCCAACAATCACTGCTAATCAATCTGCCGATGTTTGTATTATAGGCGCAGGTTTTTTAGGGCTTTCTACTGCGTTAGAATTGGCAGAACAAGGCAAAAAAGTAATTGTGTTAGAAGGTGCACGTGTTGGATTTGGTGCTTCTGGACGTTCTGGTGGGCAAGCGATCAATGGTTTTGAAGAAGGAATTGATGAATATATTGCTCAAGTTGGTTTAGAAAAAGCGCAAAAATTATGGCAAATGTCTTTAGAAGCGATTGATATTATTGATCAGCGTGTTAATCAGCATGCTATTCAATGTGATTGGCGAAAAGGTTATGCTACTTTAGCGTTAAATGAACGCCGAATGAATGATTTGCTGATGATGGAAAATGCAAGCCGTGAGATATTTGACTATAGTTATATGCAAATATGGGATAAACAGCAATTGAAACAACACCTTGGCAGTGATATTTATGTTGGTGGATTATTTGATAGCCATTCAGGCCATTTACATCCGTTGAACTACTGTTTAGGGTTAGCAAAAGCTTGTGTTGAAGCGGGCGTAACGATCTATGAGCATTCTCCCGCAACAGAAGTTATGGTAAAGAGTGATACACAAGCGGTCGTTTTTGCTGAAAAAATGCAGATTTCTTGTCAACATGTAGTGCTAGCAACTAATGCTTATATTGATGCGCTTTCAAAAAAAATCACTTTTGGTATTGAGAAGAAAATTTTACCCGTGGAAAGTTTTATTATTGCTACAGAGCCACTTGATCAAAGTATGGCAGACAGTTTAATTAATAATGGTATGTCTGTTTGTGATAATAATTTATTATTGGATTATTATCGTTTATCAGCAGATAATCGCTTATTATTTGGCAGTGATTCTAGTAGTAATGTTGATATGGTTGCACAGATACGCGCGGAAATGTTGGCAGTATTTCCTCAATTAGCTGAGGCAAAAATTGATTATGGTTGGGCTGGTCCGATTGATATGACGCTGAATTCAACCCCTCATTTTGGCCGTGCTAAAAAAATGTTTATTTCGCGCAGGGATTTTCTGGGCATGGTGTTGCTTTAACAGGGCTCGCAGGGCGGATCATTGCTGAGGCGATTGGTGGTAATGATGAACGATTGGCTATTTTTGAAAGCTTAAAAGTGCCGAGTATTTATGGTGATAAATGGGTGAAACAGTTGGCATTAAAAATAGGTGTGCCATATTATCGTTTTCTTGATAAATATCGCTAAATTGCAAGACGTAAGTAGTTACTTACGTCTTTTGTTTTTTAGAGAGAAAATCGTATTACACTTATTTCGCAAAGTGTTAAATTCCACTAGACTTGTTGTTATGGTGAGAAAGACTGAGGAGGATTAGATTGAAAGGGTTACTGGCTAGGTTAATTATAGGTATCGCGTTGTTATTATGGGCTTGGGATATGATTTTTCCTTGGCAACGTTTAATGCGTGCGGAACAAAACCATTATAGCCAAGTATTGCAACGGCAAACTCTAAAGGTCGGTACTATTAATCATCCATTGTCTTACTTTGTGGGAGCAAATGGTAAATCAGGCATTGAATATGAGCTAGCAAAATCATTTGCAGATTATCTTGGTCTTAATTTAATGATTAAAACCTTTGATAATAGTGAGCAACTCTTTACAGCACTAGCGGATAATAAAATTGATATTGCTGCTGCAGGTCTATTATACCAGCCTGAACAAGCACAACAATTTCAGATTGGGGCAAGTTATTATTCAGCTTCTTGGCAAGTAGTATATAAAAAAGGCACGACTCGACCTTATAAATTAGCTGAACTGCAAAGTGATATTGTGGTGCCTTGTGGCTCTGCAGTCATTCCTATTTTACAACATTTAAAAACCAAAAATCCGATGTTGCGTTGGCATACTACCGATCAATTCACTCAAGAAGAACTGTTATTACAGGTGGCCGAAGGCAAAATCCCTTATACCGTGGCAGTGTCAGTAGATATTTCATCTGCGCAACATATTAGCCCGAATATTGCGGTTGGTTTTGATTTAACCGATGAAATGCCTGTAGTGTGGTATTTACCAAAAAGCTCTTATAGTGAATTACAAGCTTCAGTGCTTGACTTTATGCATAATGCGAATGATAGAGGGTTAATTTCCAAGATTGAAGAAAAGTATTTTAATCACTTAATACGTTTTGATTATGTTGCGGTACAAAGTTATTTAAATGCGATTAAAACGATTTTACCTAAATATCGCCCATTGTTTGAAAAGTATAAAGGCGAGCTAGACTGGCAAATGTTGGCGGCGATTGCTTATCAAGAATCGCATTGGGATCCAAATGCGACGTCGCCAACAGGTGTACGCGGTATTATGATGTTAACACGGGCAACGGCTGAACGAATGAAAATAACCGATCGGACGAATGCAGAGCAAAGTATTCGTGCGGGATCAGAATATTTACATTTATTAATCAATCAATTACCTGACACGATTGCCAAAGAAGATAAAATTTGGTTTGGATTAGCGGCGTATAATATGGGATGGGGGCATTTACTTGATGTGCGCCGGCTAACCAAACAGCTAGGCGGTGATCCAGATAATTGGTTAGATGTGAAGAAAAATTTACCGCTATTAGCAGAAAAACGGCATTATAGTGGTCTAAAATACGGTTACGCACGAGGCTTTGAGGCTTTCCAGTATGTTGAAAATATCCGACGTTATTATAATAGCATTGTCAATCACCAACGTATTGAAAAGCAAAAGTCTGAACAACGGTTAGATAATCAATCAACAGAAATGTATTAACCGGTTATTATAGAGACAACAACATAAGTGTTATTGCTTATAGTTAGATAGAGGAAGAATTTTATGAGAAATCGCAGAATTAAATTTAAACCCAAAACGCATCGAAATAATAAAAATCATCGTCTATTACACATTATAAAAAGAAGGCAGGCTATTGCTAAGCGTCGTAATGCGGCGTTTATTTTGTTACAAAATAATTGATAAGTGGGCTAACATTGCATATTTAAAAAAGTTGTCTAGCAAGACAGCTTTTTTTGGTAGAGAGATGAAGTTATTGTACATAACTGATTACTTTAATCACTTTTTTGACACCTTTCACATTACGCGCAATATTTGCTACGGCATTTGCTTGAGCTTGGCTTAATTTACCCATTAGGAAAACCTCACCATTTTCAGTAATCACTTTGACGTCCGTTGATTTAACTTTGGATTCAAGCAATAGTTTGGATTTAATGGTAGAGGTGATCCAACTATCCACTGAAATTTGGCTAAGACCAATTTTTTTACCACGGCGAATTTCATTATAAACGTCGCTGACATCTTCTACTCCCGCCGTGATATTTTTCGCATTCTCTATCACATCGGCATCAGGTGCTTGCCCAATCAGTAACACTTTACCATTATAAGAGACTACATTAATGCGTGCTTCTTGTCGTAATTGTGCGTCTTTATTTAGGTTAAAAGCCACCCGCTCTTCTAAAATTTCATCATCAATTTGTCTACCTGTTGAACGTGGATCAGTGGCTACTTTAGTGGCAACCGCTGCAGAGCTAATTAAAGCGGTCGCAATACAGCCTTGTAATGATAAAATGGTCACAGTAAACAGACCGGCTAAACTCATTTTTTTGACTAAAGTGAGCATAATGATATCCTTGTTAAGTTAAGAGAAAAGTAAATGGTCAACTAATTCACATAATACATTTACACAAAATAAATGGCCTTCAATCACGCGCAATTCATTGCTAGATGGCATTGAGATTTCTAAATCTTGCTCGTGGTCAAGTAACCCTTGAATATGGTCATTACGGCTACTGGTAAAGGCAAGAATATTTAATCCTTCATTTTTGGCAGCATTAATAGCATTTAACACCGCTTCTTCATTGCCATTTGGTGAGAAAACGATAAAGAGATCGCCCTCTTTAGCCACAGCTTGTAATTGTTTACGGTAAATATGTGTTAGTTCATTGTCTTGTGCAACCACACCGGCTAACACACTGTCAAATTGTAGTAATAATGCAGCAAAGCTAGGGCGTGCGAGTTCATATTTATGCAACAGATGGCTGACTAGTAATTGTGCATTTGTATATGAGCGACCAGTGCCACATACAATAATTTTATTACCTTGTAATAGGCACGCTACAATCTGATTGGCGGCATCACTGAGCGAAGAGGGTAATAATTCAGCGGCAGCAATCTGAATTTGAATGCTTTCAGTAAAGCGATCTTGGATTTTTTCTAGCATTAAATGATGATTATCCTAAAAAATTTTGGATCCATAATGGTGGCTGTTCCGCTTCAAAGGCCACCACATCAAAACGGCAATTAGCCGTATCTAAACTTTGATTATATTCAGTTAGCAACCACATATTTGCGGCATCTAGCCATTTTTGTTGTTTGCGGTAATCTATGCTTTCTAATGCGGAACCAAACCGATTATTTTTGCGTTGACGCACCTCAACAAAAACGATGGTATCGCCTTGTTGCATAACCAAATCCAGCTCACCACATTTAAAATTTTGATTTGCTTGAATAAATTTAAGACCTTGTTGTTCTAAAAACAAGCGCGCTTTTTGTTCAAAGCAGGCACCTTGCGAACGGTTGGTTCGGTTAGTTAGTCGTTTCCACAGCGCCATTATGATATTGCAACCAAGTCATATTACGTTCAATATTACAATTTGGACCGGCATTTAAATTACCGGTTAAGCCAGAAATGCTGTAACCAGGAATTTGGTGGAACTCATTGAATTTATTCGCTAATGCCCAAGTATCTGATCCCATTGCATATAAACGCATCATTGAGAAATCACTATCAGCTAAGCTATAGGCTTTTTGGTATTCATTCGAGTTATGATCCGCTAACAATGGAATTTCGCTGAATTTAACTCCTTCCATTGCAGTGCGGAATTCAATACCGTTATTGGGTGAATTACTGCGAGAAGCGGTATAAATTGCTAATTGTCCCGCTATTGTAGAATTATCCAAACCTTGTTTAATTTCTAGTAATTGTTCGGCATTGCCTAGAGCATATAAAGCGGTCTCTTGCAGATTATTCGCAGAATTTTGAATAGTAGTGATGACATCAAGCGGTTGATTATAATAACGGATATCCGCGTCAGTATTAGTTAATTGTCGCCAACGTTGTGCAAAGGCTTCGGCCGAACGTTGGCCAAATTCGTCTCTAGCCGCTACTACAATGGCTTTGTTATAACCATCACGTGATAAACGATCAGCACCCGATCTAGCTTCCGCTTCTGGTGATAGACCGTAATAGCATACGCCAACAATCGGTTGAACCTCTTGTGTAGCATTTAGCGCTAATACATTAATATCTCTAATTTGATCGCTAGCTAACATTTGGTTTACACGTGATTTCAACAATGGACCAATAATCATTTGAGCCCCTTGTTGTTTTGCTTGCATTAAAATGTTTTCTATTGAGTTGCTGTCGGTATCAAACACTTGCACAATAGTAGGATCTTGTTCTTTGGCATCGTCAAATCCTTTTTTGATAATTTCACCCAATATTTTGGCATCACCACTTAATGGCAATAATAGCGCTACGTTATTTAATAGCGTTTGTTGAAAATTAAACACTCGTTGTAATTCTGTTGGCATAACGGCTAGTGCACTATGATTTGGATAGAGTCGTTTCCAATAGTTAATATTTTGTGGCATCTGAGCCGGTGTCGAAACACTTTGATTATAAATTTCAATCAATGCTAACCAACCCGCCAATTCCATCTCACCAGCACCGGCTTGGGCAGAGGATAACATTCCACGATTAGCATTACGTAATAATGACCAAATTTTGTCATTATTTTCTTGGCGTAATTTATTGTCGACCAATTGAGTCGCAATTAATGATCGAATTCTGACCGCCTCAATCGTATTTTTGCTATTTTCAGCAATTTTGGCTTGAGTCTGATAAAAACGTAATAGTTGTGAATGGCTTAAATTAGCGGCCGAAATATGTTGTAATGTGACCTCTGCTTGGTAGTTGTTGCCTTTTAAAGCCGCTAATTGTGCCGTGACAAGTTGATATTCAAGTTGTTGTAA
Source organism: [Haemophilus] ducreyi (assembly GCF_900109315.1). GTDB lineage: Bacteria > Pseudomonadota > Gammaproteobacteria > Enterobacterales > Pasteurellaceae > Haemophilus_B > Haemophilus_B ducreyi. Next base: position 15,842 of record NZ_FOJC01000001.1, read on the forward strand.
TGGATTTTGTTCCATTATATTCAACCTCGTGGTTAAATCGTTTAACGTATTTTGTGCTTCAACCACTTTATTTTCATCAATTAACTTGCGAACGGCTAATAATTGATACGTTATTTTATCTTGTGAATTTAACGTTTGTTCTGCTTTATTGATGTAGAATTCTGAACTAGCATAAGCCTCTTGCTTAATTAAATGCGTGACGGAGTTTTCGAATAAACTAGTACTGTTACAAGCGGAAAGCAATAAGGCAATTGCTGTAGGTACAAAGAAAGTTTTGAGTTTCTGTTTTAAAATAGTCGCCATTGTATTGCTCCTAATAGAATATAATGGTCTGCATAATAGTAAAATCTTACTTATCAAATGAGTGAAAAGCAAATGAAAAAAGCACAAAATGGCATATTACATATTGTTGCCACGCCAATTGGCAATTTAGCAGATATTACACAGCGCGCATTAGATACTTTTGCCCAAGTTGATTTAATTGCTGCCGAAGATACACGGCATAGCGGTTTATTATTAAGCCATTATGGTATTAAAAAGCCATTTTTTGCTTTACACGATCATAATGAACAGCAAAAAGCGGCAATACTAATTGAGAAATTGCAACAAGGCATCAATATTGCGTTAATTTCTGATGCGGGTACACCGTTAATTAGTGATCCCGGTTTTCATTTAGTTCGCCATTGTCGGCAAATCGGCATAAAAGTTGTGCCTGTGCCAGGCGCTTGTGCGGCAGTTACTGCATTATGTGCCGCCGGTATTGCATCTGACCGCTTTTGTTTTGAAGGATTTTTACCAGTGAAAAGCAAAGCACGGATTGATAAGTTATCATCGTTAGTGAATGAAGAGCGAACCTTGATTTTCTACGAATCGACCCACCGTATTTTGGCTACTTTAATGGATATGCAAACCGTATTCGGTCAGGATCGTTATGTTGTAATGGCTCGAGAAATGACTAAAACGTGGGAAAGTATTTATGGCGATCGGCTTGCGGATTTAATTAGTTGGTTAAATCAAGATAAGCATCGGCTTAAAGGTGAAATTGTGTTAGTCGTGGGAGGGAAACTAAAAGTAGCCGAAGAAAGCTTTTCAGCACAAGCGATTAGCGTATTGAATTTACTCTGTGCTGAATTGCCTCTAAAAAAAGCCGCGGCCATTGTAGCAGAAGCCTTTGGTTATAAGAAAAATGCACTTTATCAATACGGACTAGCAAATATAGTAGAAAAATAATCAATAAAAAGCGGGCTTATTGAGCCCGCTTAAGTTAATTAAACTTCAATACTAGAATCTAAAACCAACAGAAAGACGAATTGCATCATTTTTGTATGATGTTTTTTTCTGCTGTAATGTTGGTAATAATTCTAAAGTTTGAGTGAGAAGAGATAGCTTGTTGAGATTGTATGCAATTTTGGCATCAGTACGATAATAACCGACTTCAGCTAATAAATTCTTATATTGTGCACCCAATGCAATACCATAATAGAGCCCGTGGTTTAATTTGGTTTTTACAAGTGCATCAAAACGCTCTTTTCCATTGGGAGATTGGATGTCTTTGCCAATTAATGTGCTTAAGAAATGATATGCGGTATCTTTTGATTTATTGAAAGCGAAGCCTACATCACCTTTGAGATAAAGTTGAACGCCGTGGATTAACGGGAAATTCTGTTTTAAGGTGACATAAAGCGGAATAGAAGAATAACGGTTCACTTTGTATTCTTCTTTTACTATAACTTTATCTATCTTATGTATATCTGCACCATTAGACTGATCTCTGTTCAAAACCTCCCAAGCATTACGCAAAAACTCTTGTTGTCCAACGTAATTTTGACCTTTACGATTAACATAGCCAATACCTAATCCCACTTCTGTTGTATCAGTTAAGCTATAAGTGGGTTCTAAAAATAAGTTAAGAGAAGGCTTGCCGCGATTTGTTGGCAGCGCACTTTTAGCTAAATGACTGATTTTAAATGCTTCGAAACGAGAGCTTATATCTGTTCCCACTTTAGTATAGAGATTGATATCACCAACACTTGCTGTGGCTAAAACAGGCATAGCCGAGAGTGCTAATACAAGAGATCCAATTTTCATTAAGTTTTCCTTACTTTTTGTCAAAAAATTAATGCTATTGTAAGCAATTTTTGCTTTCTTGACAATGCTGTTGTGTTTTTGTCAGTTTTTAAGTAAGTATTATGTAAATAAATGTTGATTTTAGGCTGTTTTGATTTAAATTTTTGTTATTTCAAAATGCGCTAAGTTAATTTGAGCTGTCGTGCCATAGAATCCGCCTAATGCTTGGCGGAGCTTTTCTGCTCGTTTGGGTAAGTAACCACGATTAGCATATATTTTCACTTGCTGATAAACTGCTTTTTTAAAGGCACTATTATCGCCAGCGTTGCCAGATAAATTATCGGCACTGGCAAAATAGCGAAAACCTGCGGCAGTGGCTAATATCCATTCAATGGCTTGTGGTTTAACTTCAACGGCTTCAAATTCTCGTTGTTGTTCAGCTGATCTGCCGTCAGGCTCATACCAATAGCCAAAATCTTCTAATTGCCGGCGAGCGGTTCCTGCTACCAGCCAATGCGCAATTTCGTGTAAAGCACTGCTGTAATAGCCATGCGCAAATAAAATAACATGATATGGACGATCGGATGGGGCGTTATTTTCTGCGCGATAGGCCGGTAAATAGATCGGATAATCGCCGCCTTTGGCTAAACGGGTGTTGTATTCTTGGCTAAAGCAATCGTTAAAAATTCGGATAATATCTTCGATTTTATGCAGTTCTTCTGTCATTTATTATTCCGTGTTGTATATACATAAAAAAGTGGTATTCCAATTTATTATAAGCCATTTAACCAAGCCAAAAACTGATTGGCGGTTAGAAAGCCGGTAATCCTTGCGTTGGTCATTTCGTGGCCATTTTCATCAAAAAATAAAATGGTGGGTAAGCCTAAAACATTGAAACGTTTCATTAAAGCGGTATTTTCTGCGGAGTTTTTGGTCATATCAATTTGTAATACTGCCATAGTGGCTAATTGTTGTTGTACTTGTGGGTCAGTAAAAGTGTATTTTTCAAACTCTTTACAAGCAACACACCAATCGGCATATAAATCTAGCATGACTTTTTTACCTTGATAAGCGGTCAGTTTTTGCTCTAATTCGGTCAAAGAGGTAATTTTTTCCATTGCTAAGTGCGGTGTAGTTGGTTGAGCCGTGTTAGAGGTGGTTTGCCAAACGAGATTTGCCCAAGGATAAGCAGTTAATCCAAAAGCGATAAATAATAAGATTCTGACCGCTTGTTTGAGTATGGTTGAATAGTTTAGGCTACTAATTAACCAACCTAAAAATGCTAGCGCTAGCGTTGACCATAAAAAGGGTTCGTAATGGCTTGGTAAAATGCGACTGATTAAAAAGATGGGTAGTGCGAGCATAACAAAACCAAAGGCGGTTTTGACTTTGAATAGCCATTCGCCTGATTTTGGTAGAGTTTGGTTACCAAATACGGTAATTAAAATGAGTGGTAGCCCCATTCCTAATGCGAGCAAATAAAGTGCTAAACCGCCGATAAGTAAATTGCCACTTTGTGCAACATAAAGTAGTGCTCCAGACAGTGGCGCGGAAGTACAAGGCGAAGCAACTAAGCTAGCAATAATACCCATGATAAAGACATTGCCAACTGCACCACCTTGTTGTTGTTGGCTTAACGCGTTTAACTTTTGTTGCCAAGTATTTGGTAAGCGAATTTCAAATAGGCCAAACATAGAAGCCGCTAAAAGAGTAAATAAAACCGCTAAGCTAATTAATACGGCTGGACTTTGTAATGCCACTTGAAAAGGTAAACCAATGGCTACAACAGTCAAACCAAGTAAGGTATAGGTTAATGCCATTCCTTGTACATAAGTAAAACTGAGTAACAATGCCCTGCTAGTATTAGGCCGATTTTTATGGCCGATGACGATTGCAGAAAGTAAGGGTAGCATTGGTAACACGCAAGGGGTAAAGGCTAAGCCAATGCCTAGCAAAAGAAATCCAAAAATTGACAAATAATTGTTGGATAAATTTTCCGCTAATTCCGTTTGCGGTGCATTTGGCGTGGCGATAGTAGAAGGTAAAGCGGCTGAATTAGCACTATTATTGACCTGTAAAGATGGATTAAGAGGGATAACCCTTGTTTCTGGTGGATAGCAAAAACCTTTGGTACAACCTTGATAACGTATTTTAAGACTTGGGTTTTCTTTTAGATCAGTCAATTTAACCGGTAATTTTAGTTGATCACGAAAAATAGCCACTTCTCCAAAAAATTCATCTTGATATTTCTCAGCCGTCGGAAAAGTAACGTCATCAAGCGTCGCATTTTGTGCACTAAGCTGAATTTCTTTTTGGTATAAATAATAACCATCAGCAATTTGCCAATGCAGTTGTAGTTGGCCATCTTGTTGGCTGGAGCTGAAGATAAATGCTTCAGCAGCAGTTAAATATTGTGGTTTGTTGTTAAATAAGCCTGCTTGTACATTGCACACTAACAGTAAGCTACTCAACAATAGAAAAAAACGTTTTAACATAGATCACTCAATCAAGGAAAAAGAGTTCGAATTGTAATACAAACTGCTAGTCGCAAGCAAAAAAGGATTGATCGTTGATGTGTGTTTTAGCGTATTAAACAGTAATAATGTGTTAATTGCGGCAAATCTTTATGGAAAAATTGCCGCTTATGTTGAGGAGTTTTAAATTGCAGTGTTAAGTAAATAAAGGGTATAGGCCAAATAACAGCTAAAGAGAATAGCCCCTTCTAAGCGGGTGATTTTGCCCGGTTTTTTGTTTAGGCTAAGAGAAAATAAAAACAGCAATAATGTTAAGGCTAACATCACTAACATATCACGAGAAAAGACAGCGTCTTCAACTTGCATTGGCTCAACCGCACCGGCAGTACCAACGACCGCAAGCGTGTTGAATAAGTTTGAGCCCACAATATTACCTAATGCCAAGTCAGATTGACCTTTGCGAGCAGCAATAATCGAAGAGGCTAATTCAGGTAGTGAAGTACCTACGGCAATAATCGTTAATCCAATAACTAAATCGCTTACTTGAAACTGATGAGCGATTTCTACCGCTCCCCAAACCAATAAACGTGAACTCGCCATTAGTGTTAGTAAGCCAACAACGATCCAAAACAGTGATTTTTTCAGTGGCATATTTTCTGTCTCTAATGGCGCGATTGTGGCTAAACGGTCTTGTTTATTGACCACACCTATCCAAATCGTCCAACCAATATAAAATACAAAAATAATCAATAAAATGATCGCTTCTAGTTGGGTAACTTTTGCATCAATTAAGAAATAAGCAGAAATAAGTGTAATAGCAATGAGAATCGGCAATTCTTTTTTGATAACTTCAGACGCCACAATAATGGGTTTAATGAGCACTGTAATGCCTAAAATTAAGGCGATATTAGTGATATTTGAGCCGTAAGCATTGCCTAATGCAATGCCAGATACACCATTTAATGCCGAAGAAGCGGAAACAATCATTTCTGGCGAAGATGTTCCTAAACCAACAATTAAAATACCAATCAAAAGAGGCGACATTCCAAAATGACGTGCAGAAGAGGCAGCGCCTTCAACAAATTTATCAGCACTCCAAACAAGTAATATTAAGCCAATCAAGATCGCAAGTGAAGCAGAGAGCATAGTTTTTCCTGTCAAATTTAAAGCGCTATAGTATAGGCTAAATTTTAATAAACGCTAATGATTGATTATTTATGCAACATTTTTTACAGATTTTATCAAAAAATAACTTGCATAATTATGCATTAAAATTTAATATAAATTCATTTTAAAAATAGGGAATTTATTCAAATGGCTATTCGTATTCAGCATGTTAATTTTTTTTATGGTATTAACCAAGCGCTATTTGATATTAATGTAGAAATTGAAAAAGGGGATACCGCGGTGCTGTTAGGGCCTTCTGGCGCAGGTAAAAGCACCTTAATACGAACACTTAATCTAATGGAATTACCCGCTTCCGGCAAATTAGAAATTGCACAACATAAATTCAATTTATCGGCTAAAACAGATGCCAAGGAAATTGCATTATTACGCAAAGAAGTGGGTATGGTGTTTCAGCAATATCATTTATGGCCACATTTGACAGTTATGCAAAATTTGATTGAAGCGCCAATCAAGGTATTAGGGCTTTCTAAGCAAGAAGCGATCACGCGAGCAAAACAGCATTTGCTTCGTTTACGGTTAAATGAATTTGCCGATCGTTTTCCATTACAGCTTTCGGGAGGGCAACAACAGCGTGTGGCAATTGCACGTGCGTTAATCATGCAACCAAAAGTATTGTTATTTGATGAACCAACCGCGGCATTAGATCCTGAAATTACGACTCAAGTCGTGGATATTATTAAAGAATTACAAAATACCGGCATTACTCAAGTGGTCGTTACCCATGAAGTAGGTGTGGCGAGAAAGATAGCAACTAAAGTGGTTTATATGGAGAAAGGTAGCGTTATTGAACAAGGCGATGCAACTTGTTTTGAACAACCAAAAACAGTTCAATTTGCTCATTATCTTTCCCATTCGTGTAGCAGTATATAAATTTAACGATGATAAAGGACCGTATTATGAAAAAATTATTATTAGCTTCTGTGTTAAGTGTCAGTACATTGTCATTAACCGCAAAAGAATTAACGTTTGCGATGGAGCCAACGTATCCGCCTTTTGAAGTAACCAATCAACAAGGCAAAATTTTGGGATTTGATGTTGATATTGCGAATGCAATTTGCCATGAAATTCAAGCTACATGTCATTTTAAAGGGCAAGCATTTGATGCTTTGATTCAAGCGGTCAAACAAAAGCGGATTGATGCAGCCATTTCTGCGATTGATATTACAAATGCACGAATGAAGCAAGTCGCATTTACTCATACATATTATGATAGTTCAGCTAGTTTTATTGCTATAAAAGGAAAGGCGGATTTAGCCAAGGCTAAAAATATAGGTGTGCAGAATGGCACTACTTTTCAGCAGTATGTCGTGGCGGAAGCTAAGCAATATGTAGCTAAATCTTATAATTCTTTGCAAGATGCGGTGTTAGATTTAAAAAATGGTCGAATTGATATGATTTTTGGGGATAGTGCAGTGTTAGCAGATATGTTATCAAAAGATCAAGATCTTAATTTTGTTGGCGATAAAGTGACTAATGAAAAATATTTTGGTAATGGTGTCGCTATTGCGGTTAATAAAGCCAATATGACATTAGTCGATGAATTAAATCGAGGTTTAGCCACAATTAAAGCGAATGGCACTTACCAAAAAATCTATGACAAATGGATGACTAAATAAGCTTATGTTTACAGAATATTTTCCGCTTCTTTATAGTGCTACTTTGGTAACATTAGGTTTAGCGGTCTGTTCACTGCTAGTTGGTTTATGTTTATCGATTTTGTTTGTTGCATTAGAAATGAATAAACAAGCATTTATTCGCCAACCGACTACGGTGTTTCTTACATTATTACGCGGGCTACCTGAAATTTTAGTGGTATTACTTATTTTCTTTGGTTCGACAGAATTAGTGGAAAAAATAACCGGTGAGTATGTCGAATTTAGTGCATTTGGCTGTGGGGTGTTGGCATTGTCACTTATTTTTGCGGCCTATGCTTCACAATCATTACGTGGTGCTATTCAAGCGGTGCTGAATGGTCAATGGCAAAGTGGTGCCGCTTTAGGGCTGAGTCGTGGCTATACTTTTTGGCATATTGTGATGCCACAAGTTTGGCGCCACGCGTTACCGGGGTTAAGTAACCAATGGCTAGTTTTGCTAAAAGATACCGCATTGATCTCTTTAATTGGTGTAAATGATTTAATGCGTCAGACGGATTTAATTAATACCAATGAACATCAGCCTTTTACTTGGTATGGTTTTTCAGCCTTAATTTATTTAGCTATCACGCTGATAAGTCAAGTGATCATCGCTAAATTAGCACAGCATTTTACGCGTTTTGAGAGAGGGGAAAATTGATGTTTCAAGATTATTTTTTGATCATTGCACAAGGTATTCCAACGAGTCTTATGCTGACAGCAGCCGCCTTAATGACCGCTTTTATTTTAGCGGTGTTTTTTACTTTTTTGCTTGCAATGGGAAATCAGTGGCTGAAAATGCTTATAAATAGTTATTTAATGCTTTTCACTGGCACGCCGTTATTAATCCAGTTTTTTTTAATTTATTATGGGCCTGGTCAGTTTAAATGGATCACTGAAAGTGTGGCTTGGCAATTTTTATCAGATGCTTGGTTCTGTGCGGTATTGGCATTAGCGCTAAATAGTGCTGCGTATTCTACACAGCTATTTTATGGAGCGCTAAAAGCGGTGCCAAAAGGGCAATGGCAAGCTTGTTCAGCTTTAGGGTTAAGTCGTTTAGATACCTTGAAAATTATGATTCCATATGCATTACGCCGAGCATTACCTTCGTATAGTAATGAAATTATCTTGGTTTTTAAAGGCACCTCATTAGCTTCCACGATCACCTTATTAGATATAATGGGTTATGCTCGCCAGCTGTATGGGATAGAGTATGATGCTTTAGCTATTTATGGTATAGCGGGACTAATTTATTTAATAATTACCGGTATTATGACGTTTATTTTACGTAAAGTTGAAACTAGGGTCTTGGCTTTTGAAACGTTTTCGACCGCAAAATCGTAGTCTATGAATTTGGTGAATCTTCAAACTAACCAAGCGCTTGGTTATTTTTTGTTATGGCAATGTAGCTAAATCTAGCATTTCTTGGGCATTGGCTAATGCTGTATCGGTAATCTGACTACTACCTAATAGCCTTGCCAAAGATTGCACACGTTCGGCTTGGGTTAATAGCGTCATCTTAGTTTCAGTTTGATTATTTTCTACCACTTTTTGCACATTAAAATGGTGATTGCCATAACTTGCCACTTGCGGTAAGTGGGTTACACATAATACTTGGCATTTTTGGCCTAGTTGGCGTAATAATTTACCCACAGTTGTTGCAGTCGGCCCACTAATGCCTACATCGACTTCATCGAAAATAATAGTTGGGGTAGAGAGTTTATTAGCGGTTAATACTTGCACTGCTAGTGAAATACGTGACAGTTCACCACCAGATGCAATTTTTGCAAGTGGTTGAGGCGGTTGGCCTAAATTACTTTGTAAATTAAACGTGACAAAATCTGCACCATTTGCTGAGAGTTTTTGTGGATCGTGTTGGATATTAATAAAGAATTGACCATTTTCCATGGAAAGATGTTTTAATTGCTTGGTAACTTGTTCCGCTAGCTTTTCGGCGGATGCTAACCGTTGTTGATAAATGGTATCTGCTAATGTTAGGCATTGTTGGTAAGCATTTTCTTCCGCTAAAATAAGTCGCGCTTCATTTTCTTCAACATTGATTAGTTTTTTGAGTTCTGTTTGCAACGTGTTATGCTGTCGCCATAAGTTTTCTGGCGTGACGTAATGTTTTCTAGCTAATTGAATCGTTTTACTAATACGTTCATCTAAGATACTTAAACGCTCTGGATCTTGCTCGATCTTATTTGCCAATACGCTTACCTCTGAATTGGCTTCTTGTACTTGAATGAGGGCCTCATTCAACATCATTAAAGCGGATTGATATTGTGTATCCATTTCAACTAAATTTTCTAAGTGACGAACCGCTTTATATAACATTTGTTCTACATTGGGTTCATTTTCATTCAATAACGCGGTGACCGTTTGCGATAAATTTGTTAGCTGTTCTGCATTTGATAAACGGTTATGTGTTTCTTCCATTTCTTCAAATTCGCCTTGTTTAATGGCAAATTCATTTAATTCATCCACTTGATATTGGAGCAATTGCTTACGTGATTCATTTTCTTGGCATTGTTGATGAAATGTGTTCACTTGTTTATGCAATTTTTTCCAAGCAAGATATTGTGTACTCATTTGATTTAGCAATGAATGCAAACCAGTATAATTATCTAATACTTCTAATTGGTATTCATTTTTCAGTAATAATTGCGGGGCATGTTGTCCATTTAAATGGATTAAATATTGCCCTAATTCTCTTAATTGGGAGATCGGCAATGGTCGGTTATTAACGAATGCTTTTGAGCGGCCTTCTTGATTAATCATTCGCCTTAAAATACATTCTTGCGGATTATCGTCATCAAGTAATTCGTGTTGCTTCAGCCATAAATAAGCAGGGCTAGCAGGTTGCATTGAGAAAGTCGCAATAATATCAGCCTTATTGGCACCATTACGAATCATACTGCTTTCCGAGCGATAACCTAAACATAAACTTAACGCATCAATAGCAATAGACTTGCCCGCTCCGGTTTCTCCTGTAATTACAGACATTCCTTCATTTAAGTCGAGGGTAAGGTGATGGACTATCGCAAAATTATTTATAGTGAGTTGGTTAAGCATAAAAAATACCTGTAACAATATATTCTGTATAGATATATAGTACTACTGTTTTTTTAAACAGTAAAGACATTTGCTAAAATATTTATTATTTAGACCGCTTGGATATAAAAAATCCTCATTGATTGCTCAATGAGGATCTGTATGTTTAGATTCGATTAAATAAATACTTGTTCACCAATCTGGTAACCTTGAGGTGCTTGTTGCGTACCATTAAATGTTACAAATTCCCAAGCATTTTTATTCGCTAATACAGCACGTAATAATTTATTATTCAAGCCATGACCAGATTTATAAGCGGTAAATTCACCGAGAATATTATAACCACACATAAATAGATCACCAATTGAATCAAGCATTTTATGTTTTACCAACTCATCTTTATAGCGTAAACCTTCTTCATTTAAGATTCGATATTCATCTAATACAATCGCATTATCTAGGCTACCACCTAATGCTAGCCCCATAGATTGCAAATATTCAACATCTTTCATAAATGTAAATGTTCTAGCACGGCTAATATTATGGATAAAATTTTCAGCAGATAATTCCATATTGAAATGGCGGACATCTTTGCTGATCATTGGGTGATTAAACTCAATGGTAAAATCTAATTTTAAGCCATTATTGTAAGGTTTTAATTCTGCCCATTTATCACCATCTTCTATTCGAACGGTTTGCTTAATGCGGATAAATTTTTTCGGTGATTCTTGTTCTTCAATACCCGCATCTAATAAGAGATAAATAAATGGACTTGAACTACCATCCATAATAGGAACTTCTGGGGCATTGACTTCAATAATTAAATTATCAAGGCCTAATGCTGAAACAGCTGCATTTAAATGTTCTACTGTTGAAATGCGTACTCCATTATCGTTGATCATACAAGTACATAAAGTCGTATCCCCGACTAAGTTCGCATCTGCAGTAAAATAGACCGCTGGCGTTAAATCTGTGCGAGCGTAAATAATGCCGGTATTAGCAGGAGCAGGCCGTAAGGTTAACTTGACTTTTTGACCACTATGTAAGCCGATACCTGTAACAGTAGTTGCTTGTTTTAGTGTTCTTTGTTTAATCATAATTTGTCCTTATTTCCGCTTGAATAGCTGTTATTGCCCATTTCGCATAAAACCTGGAATACAATTTGGTGACCAAACTTGAGAAGAATCAACTTGTTGCGGTTTGGATGCTGTTTGTTGTGAATGACCAAATTGCGTTGGTTGTTGAGTATAATTTTGTTGATGTGGCTGTGTGAATGCAGGTTGTGTTGGTTGTGCTTGATATTTTTGTTGTGTTTGCGGTTGTGCTGATGGTTGCACAATAGATGTTCTTGGTAATGTGAGCTCTTCTGGTTGGCCAATACCTGTTGCAACTAAAGTCACACGTAATTTTCCTTCAGCCTCAGGATAAATAGATGTACCGAACACGATAGTAGCATCTGCAGCTGCAAAACTGTGGATATAGTCCATAATGATATCAACTTCATTTAATTCAAGATTATCGTCAGAAGAGATACTCACTAAAATACCTTTAGCGCCTGATAAATCGACATCTTCTAATAATGGACTCGCAACAGCATCGTGTACTGCTCGTTCTGCGCGATCTTCACCTTCGGCAATACCTGTTCCCATCATTGCACGACCCATTTCAGACATAACAGTTTTAACATCAGCGAAGTCTACGTTGACTAAGCCGGGAGACGTAATCATATCAGTGATGCCTAAAACCGCATTACGTAAAATATCGTTGGCAGCATTGAACGCATCAATCATTTTAGTATTTTTGGGTAATACTTTTAATAATTTGTCATTAGGAATGATAATTAATGAATCGACGTGTTTTGAAAGTTCTTGAATGCCTTGTTCTGCGTAGTTCATTCGTTTATTGCCTTCAAAACGGAAAGGTTTTGTGACAATCGCAACGGTTAATGAACCTTGTGATTTAGCAATATCTGCGATAACGGGTGCGGCACCTGTTCCTGTGCCACCGCCCATGCCCGCGGAAATAAAGACCATATCTGCACCAGCAAGCATATTTGAAAGTGCTTCGCGATCTTCTTCAGCCGCTTGACGACCTACATTTGGATTTGCGCCTGCTCCTAGCCCTTTGGTAATGTTTGCACCAATTTGGATAGTTTGACGTACTGAACTAGTACGTAATACTTGTGCATCTGTATTGACAGAGAAAAATTCAACACCACCAACACCTTCGTTAAGGTGAGAATCAACCATATGGTTAAGTGCGTTACCGCCGCCACCGCCAACGCCGACCACTTTGATGACGGCATCTTGCGTAACTTCATAAACAGGTTCAAACATTTTCTATCTCCCTTCGTACCAGCTTTTGCTCGTACCATTAAAAACTTGATTTTGTCCAATTGACAACTTTTTTGACACTGTTGCTTAATATGTCAAGTAAAGAATCTACTTTTTCTCCAATTTCACCATTATTACTTTCTTTTTGAGAATTGTAGTGGCTGTACTGTAAAAGCCCTAGGGCTGTTGCATATAGTGGTTTATTTACATAATCCGTTAATCCAGAAATATTTAACGGTGATCCTACTCTTACTTGAGAGCCGAAGATATTTTTTGCACATTCTACAATATCTTCGATTTGTGAGCCACCACCTGTAAGGACAAAACCTGCAATTAATTCTTGTTTTATGCCTTTTTGGAATAATTCGTCCCGTAATTTGATTAATTGATCTTGTACTAAAGTAAGTAAATCGTTATAACATTTTGATGTAACAGTTGCAACGTCTGCTTTAGTGAAGGTTCTTGGCATGCGTCCACCGAGCCCTGCAATTTCTATTTTTTGGTCAGGGCTGTGGTTAGGTGAGCTGACTGCGTTGCCATACTTGGTTTTTATCGCTTCTGCTTCTGATCTTGAAGTGGTAAAAACATTAGCAATATAATCAGTAACGTTATTTCCGGCATATGGAATCACTTTACTAAAACGTAAGGCATTATCCGTATAAACTAAGATATCCATTGTACCACCACCAATATCAATTAAGCATACGCCTAGTTCTTTTTCATCTTCAGTTAATACGGAATAACTTGATGCTAAGCCAGAAAAAACGACGGTGTCTACTTTTAGCTTAGCTCTTTCTGCGGCGTTTTTAAGATTACGTAACCAATCTTGGTGACATGCAATAATATGTGCTTGTGCTCGTAAGCGCATTCCAGATAATCCGATAGGATTTTTTGTAGCAGGTAATTGGTCAACATTATATTCTTGAGGAATAATGTGCAAGTTTTCTAAACCATTTGGTAATTTAATCGAATGTGCAATATGTATAGCCGCATCAATATCTTCCTTGCGGACGACTGTTCCTGATAATGGTACAACGCCAGATTCATTTAAAGCGGTAATATGTTCACCTGAAATAGCTAAGGTTACGCCCATAATCTGACAATTAGATACAGATTCAGCTTGTTCAATTGCACGTTGAATAGAATTGACTGCCGCATCTAAATCAATAACGCCACCACGATCGACGCCCTTAGAAGGGCAATTACTTGCGCCGAGTACATTGATTACACCATCAGGTAGAACCTCACCCACAACAACGGCTATTTTTGACGTGCCGATATCTAAACCGACGATAATTTTGGATTCTGCTATTTTTGTCATATCTTTTAGTTATTTATGCTTACAAAAAAGTTATTTGTTAATCGGAATAAATCCCACTGCGGCACCATGTTCATAGCGCAGATCGACGTAAGCTAATTTTTGTCCTTCAGGGATATCAATTTCAGGGAAAATGGTTACAAAGCGGTCGATTTTGGGAGACCATTTACCTCGACCTAGTCGCAATTCAATATTATTTGATAATTTAATTGTCCAAGAACCCCGCTTATCAACCATTACTGAATATAAGTCAAGATTTCGTGCTTTTAAGTCCGCTTTAATTTTATTCCATGCATCAAGTACTATTTTTCCTTCTGTATCAGGCCCATATAGGATAGGCAAGTCATTTTTATCTATCCGTCCTTTAGGAACACTAAATACTATGCCTTGATCAGATAATAACTGACTATTATTCCATAACGCAACAGGATTATGTTCTAATAAAGTAATACTGAGACGATCAGGATATAGCTTATGAACAATCGTATCTTTTACCCAAGGCATTTCTAGCAATTTTTGTTTTATTAGTTGGATATCTTGACCAAAGTATCCTTTCAAAGCCGGTTCAATTGATAATTTTTCTCGAATATCTGCATTGTGAGTAAAACGAGTTTTATGTGTGAGTGCAAAACTCCGAATCGGTGTTTTATCTAAACTTTCTAGCCAACTTTGCCAAGGAGTATAAATGAAAAACCCACTTATCATTAATAGTAGCATAATCAATGGGTTAATGAATACTAATCTATTAAATGAAGCGGTTGATTTTGTATATGATGGCTTAAAACGTACCGAAGATGTCGTTTTCTTGCGTGAGCTTGATACCATTAGATGCTTAACTCCAATACTCGTTCAACTAGTTTTTCAAATGAAATACCCATTGTAGCAGCAGATTTAGGAAAAATGCTATGGCTAGTCATTCCAGGATTAGTGTTGACTTCTACTAAACGAAAATTTTGGTTTTGATCTTCCATCACGTCAACTCGACTCCAACCACGACAACCAACAACATCATAAGCGGCTTTGACTATTTTGGCGACTTCTGCTTGCCGTTCATTAGTTAATGCGGGCACAATATATTGGGTTTTGTCGGAAAGGTATTTAGCGTGATAATCGTAAAATTCACCATCAGGAATGATTTGCACCGCAGGTAAAACTTCGCCATCTAAAACAGGGACTGAATATTCAGCACCGGTCAAAAATTCTTCTACTAATACGATAGTATCAAATTCCAGTGCTGCGGTAATCGCGGGCAGTAATTCTTCTTTTGTTTTGACTTTGAAAACGCCAACACTTGAACCTTCACTTGATGGTTTGACAAAAACAGGTAAACCTAATTTTGCAATAATTTGATTAATATCGAACGCTTGTCCTCGTTGCACTACTACCATATCTGCTGTGGGTAAACCAACAGCATTCCATAATAATTTGGTACGGAATTTATCTAATGTGATAGCTGAAGCCATTACACCACAACCAGTGTATGGAATCCCCATTTGTTCTAAAGCGCCTTGTAATACACCATTTTCACCTATTCCGCCATGTAGGATGTTGAAGACTCGCTGAATGCCTTTTTCCTTTAATTTCTCGATAGCGATATCTTTTGTATCAATACCTTCTACATTGTAACCTAGGCTTTTTAATGCTTCTGTGACTGCTGCACCTGAGTGTAGAGACACTTCACGTTCTTGTGAAGTACCGCCATATAACACCGCAATTTTTTCGTTCTTAATATTCATGTATGATGAGTTCCTTTGATTATGCTTGCCAATCTTCAGCCAATTTGCGGGTAAGTTTACTGATGTTACCGGCACCTTGTGCTAGGATTAAATCATTATCTTGAATAATTTGATCTAAAACTTCACCTAACTGGCTTGTATCCGAAACTAAAATAGGATCGACTTTACCTAAATTTCGAATAGAACGGCATAATGCTTTGCTATCTGCTTTAACAATTGCGGTTTCACCTGCTGCATATACATCTAGCATAATTAAGACATCTACTTTGGATAGCACATTAACAAAATCGTCAAATAAATCACGTGTACGTGAATAGCGGTGAGGTTGGAAAATCATCACAATTCGTTTGCCTTTCCAACCTTGTCGAGCCGCTTTAATAGTGACTGCGATTTCTGTAGGGTGATGGCCATAATCATCTATCAGCATCACAGTTCCATTTGGTCGTTTAAATGTTCCTAGCGGATCAAAACGACGTCCTGCTCCTTGGAAATCGGCTAATGCTGCTAAAATAGCTTCATTTGCGATACCCTCTTCTTTAGCGACGGCTAATGCCGCGGTTGCATTTAAGGCATTATGATGGCCCGGTACATTTAATACTACATCCAAGCGCTCATTATTTGGGCAGATAACGGTGTAGTGACCTTTAAAACCGGTTTGTTGATAGTTTTCAATACGATAATCAGCATTAGCATTAAAACCGTAGCTAATCACTTGGCGACCAACTTGATGTGCAATTTCCATAACCACATCATCGTCAGCACACATCACGGCTAATCCATAGAACGGCAAATTACGTAAAAATTTTACGTAAATGGTTTTCATTTGTTCAAAATCGCCACCATAAGTATCCATATGATCCGGTTCAATATTCGTCACAACGGATAACATTGGTTGTAGATGTAAAAAGGAAGCATCACTTTCATCTGCTTCTGCAATGAGATAACGGCTTGCACCTAAATGTGCATTTTTACCCGCTGATTTAACTAAGCCGCCGTTAACAAATGTTGGATCTAAACCGGTTTCAGTATAAATCATGGATAACATTGCAGTAGTGGTCGTTTTACCGTGTGTACCAGCCACTGCGATACTATGACGAAAACGCATAATTTCAGCTAACATTTGCGCGCGTTGGATAACCGGAATACGAGCAGATTTTGCAGCGGTGATTTCAGGGTTATTTTCCTCAATAGCGCTAGACACGACTACCACGCTAGCGCCGGCAATATTCTCAGCTTGATGGCCAATAAAGATCTTTGCGCCAGCGTCAGCCAAATGTTTAGTGACAATACTTTCGACAATATCCGATCCTGAAATTTGATAGCCTTCATTTAATAACACTTCGGCAATGCCACTCATACCCGCACCGCCGATGCCAACAAAGTGAATTTGCTTAACACGGCGCATCTCTGGAACTAATTTTTTAATATTATCTTGATAGCTTTTCATTTCTTATTTTTCTATGTTTTGCTGAAAGGATATATTATTTGCTGACTTCTATAATAACTTCCGCAACTCGTTGAGCCGCTTTGGGCGTTGCTTTGGTATGTGCTTTAATCGCCATTTCAGTTAGTTTTTGGCGATCCTTTATTAAAGGCTGTAATATATTTAATAAATTTTGAGCAGTAAAATCAGGTTGTTCAACAATAATAGCTGCGCCTACATTGGCTAAATAGGTTGCATTTAAATATTGTTGGCGATCTTTATGCTGGTAAGGTACAAAAATAGCCGGAAGCCCCGCAGCGGCTATTTCACAAACAGTTAATGCACCGGAACGGCAGATAACTAAATCAGCCCAATTATATGCTTCTGCCATATCATCAATAAATTCGGTTACGCTCACATTATCGGCTTGTTTATACACATCTGAAATGGTTCGTAAATTCCCTTTGCCGGCTTGATGGCGGATAAAAATAGCATTGCCGAGTGCTTTTGCGACTTCTGGTATTGTTTGATTGATAATCCTAGCACCTTGGCTGCCGCCCATAACTAAAATATTAAGCGGGTAAGGTTCAGCTGTGGCACGTGCTTTAAAACGTTGTGCCGGATCTAATAATTCAGATAAGTCTTTTCTAACGGGGTTACCAACGGTTTCTGCTTTAGCAAAAGCTGTTGGGAATGCTTGTAAGACACGTTTTGCAATTTTGGCTAGCCATACATTTGTTAAGCCCGCGATTGCATTCTGTTCGTGTAAAACGATGGGCACATTGCATAGCCTTGCTGCAATTCCACCTGATCCGGAAACATAGCCTCCCATACCTAATACAGCATCAGGGCGGTATTTTTTTATAATCTTAAGTGCTTGTAATACCGCTTTTAGAATACTAAAAGGGGCTTTGATTAATGCTAGAACACCTTTGCCCTTGAGCCCTGAAATTTGGATAAATTCAATGGGGATATTGTATTGGGGTACAAGCTCTGCTTCCATTCGAGCTTTGGTACCTAACCAACAGATTTGCCAGCCTTGTTTTTGTAGTTCTTGTGCAACGGCGATTGCAGGGAATACATGGCCTCCAGTACCGCCTGCCATAATTAAAAGTTTTTTGCTCATTTATGATCTCATGTTATGGCTAAGGATCAAAGAGTTCTTTTTACAAGATCCATACTTTGATTTTCAATCGAAAATTTTGCTTATTCTACAGTAAATTAATAGTTTACGGAAAAATAAAGCGGTCGTTTTTTGCAATGTTTTGCAAAATTTGTTGAATTTTCTGTCATAGATCAAGCAAGTTAGGTGGTAGTGACGTGTAATGGAAATCTTTTTTAGCAAAAATATTGAGTAAGTTTCTAATCAGAAGGGAGATTGAGCTTGATATATTTAACAGCTCAATCTACTTTATAGATAAAAACGGGGTTTATTGGTTGAAAATATTAGCTAATTCAGCGCTGACTTGCTCAACCGGTTTAGTGCCATCTAAACGCTCATAGCGCGTATTGCCTTTTTCGGCTTCAGTAATATAGTAAGCAATAAGCGGTTTTGTTTGTTGATGATATACGGCTAAACGTTCTAATACCGTTTCAGCTTTATCGTCAGCACGGGTGATTAATTCTTCGCCAGTAATATCATCTTGACCTGCTACTTTAGGTGGATTGTATATGATATGGTATGTTCGCCCTGAAGGTTGATGAACACGGCGGCCACTCATCCGTTCTACAATGACTTCATCAGCAACATCAAATTCTAGAACTAAATCAATTTTTACACCGGCATCTTTTAATGCATCGGCTTGTGGAATAGTACGTGGGAAACCATCTAATAAAAAGCCATGGGCGCAATCTGGTTGAGCGATACGATCTTTTACTAATGCAACCGTTAAATCATCAGGCACTAATTTTCCTTGATCCATTAATGCTTTTGCTTGTTTACCTAATTCTGTTCCTTCTTTAATTGCTGCACAGAACATATCACCCGTTGAAATTTGTGGGATACCAAATTTATGCATAATGAATTGTGCTTGTGTGCCTTTACCTGCGCCGGGTGCACCTAATAGGATAACTTTCATGGAAAAACCTCTTTAAAAATGAAAATAAAATAAGGGGATAACCTTACCGATTACCGCCCTAAATTGCAAATTTTTTGTACGTATGTCAGTTAAGGTGTTTTTATTTGCTGATAGAACTTGTTTCATTCCAAGCTGCCACTTTAAATAACATTAACATACCAGGGATAGCAACAAAAAAACAAATCCAAAAGAATTGGTAATAACCGAATGCTTCTACTAAATGGCCTGTATAAGCGCCTAGAAATTTACTTGGCAAAGCAGCAAGGCTAGTAAAAATCGCCAATTGCGTCGCGGTATAAGTGGGATTGGTTTCCTTTGCAATAAATGCTACAAAAGCCGCCGTGCCTAACCCGACTCCTAAATATTCTCCTGCCATCACAAGTGCAAGTTTCAATAGTTCTGTAGTGCCGATCGAAGCGGTTGGGAATGCGCCAAAACTTGCCAAATAAGCAAAGCCTAAAATCGTGATCATTTGCACAAACCCAAATAGCCAAAGTGCTCGATTAATACCTAGTCTTAGCATTGCGATACCACCAAGAATACCGCCAGTTATGCTACACCATAATGATGTTGTTTTTACTACGGCTGCGATATGTGATTTTGTGAAGCCCATATCTAAAATAAACTTGGTTTGTAATGAAGTTGCTAATGAATCACCTAATTTATATAAGAAAATAAATAGAATTAGCCCCAATGCACCGGCTACTCCTTTGCGTTGGAAAAATTCTTTAAATGGATTCATAAAGGCCATATAAAAAGGTTGACTGCGATCAATCGGCGTATGTTTTGGCTCCGTGGTGACGAGCGTGATAATTAAACACGGCAACATAAAAGTAGCCGTAATTAAGAAAACGGTATCCCATGCATAATGATCAGCAAGGAAAAGTGATAAACCACCCGGTATTAAACCGGCGACTCTGTAAGCATTGACGTGAATGGAATTACCTAAGCCAAGTTCATTGTCGGATAAAATTTCTCGGCGGAAAGCGTCAACCACAATATCTTGTGTTGCAGAAAGAAAGGCTAAAATAATCGCTAGTATAGTAATTAATTGAATATCTGCCACCGGATCGAAAAAGCCAAGGCTAGCTAAAATGATGAATAAACCTATTTGAGCAAGGAAAATCCAGCTACGGCGACGTCCTAAAAAAGGTGGAGCATAGCGATCTAATAAAGCAGCCCATAGAAATTTCCAAGTATATGGTAATGATGTGAGGGTAAACGCCGCGATGGTTTTGATATCTAAGTGAGCAGATGTGAGCCAAGCGGGCATTAATTGAATTAGCACAAATAATGGTAAGCCAGAACAGAAGCCGGTATAAATACAAAGCAACATATTTTTAGTCAGTAATTGTTGCCAAATTGATGGTTTAGATGCGGTCATATTTCCTCTTTATTGTGAAAAAGATGGTGAAAATAGATTATTTATCCTGATTTTTAATGCTTAATCATGATAACCGTTTGGATTATTTTTTTGCCAGTGCCACGTGTCTTTCATCATTTGTTCAAGATTACGTTCCGTTTTCCAACTGAGCATTTGCCGGGCTTTACGTGGTTCAGAATAACAAACGGCAATATCGCCAGGGCGGCGATCAACCACTTGATAAGGTATTTGAAGATGGTTAGCCGTTTCAAACGCCTTGACCATATCTAATACAGAATAACCGGTGCCCGTGCCAAGGTTATACACGTGAAAGCCACTTTCTAAATGATGTTTGTCTAATGCTTTTAAATGGCCAATCGCGACATCAACAACGTGAATATAATCGCGAATACCGGTGCCATCTGCTGTATCGTAATCGTTGCCAAATATGGATAATTGCGGTAGTTTGCCAATGGCAACTTGACTAATATAAGGCAATAAATTATTTGGAATGCCATTTGGATCTTCACCAATCAAACCGCTTGGATGTGCGCCTATCGGGTTAAAATAGCGTAACACAACCGCACTGAATTGTGGATTTGCTTTTACGGTATCTTCTAAAATACGTTCCACCATATATTTTGATGTGCCGTAAGGATTAGTGGTTTGCCCCACGGGGCAAGATTCAACAATAGGGATTGTTTTGGGATCGCCATAAACGGTTGCAGAAGAACTAAATACAATGGTATTAATACCCGCGGTTAACATTTCTTCAAGTAAAATAATCGAACCGGTTACATTATTTTGGTAATAGCGTAATGGCTCAGACACGCTTTCGCCAACGGCTTTCAAACCCGCAAAATGAATGACCGCATCAATTTGATGTTCGGCAAAAATCTTGCGTAAAATAGCTCGATCGAGGATATCGCCTAAGTAAAATTTAGCGTGTTTGCCAGTAATGGTGTGTATGCGTTCAAGGGCAATTTGATTGGAATTAGACAGATTATCTAATATAACAATTTCCTTATTTGCATTTAATAATTCTACTACGGTATGGGTGCCAATATAACCTGCCCCGCCTGTTACTAAAATAGCCATATGTGTTCCTCTTTTAGGCAGATGTTAGCGAAATCAACCGCTTGTATTCTATGCGTTTTTATCTAGTCGTATTCAAGTTGCTTAATTAAATCTGAAAATTCTCGTTCGTCTAAGATACGAATGCCAAGTTGTTCTGCTTTAGTCAACTTAGTGCCCGCTTTTTCACCGGCAATCAAAAAATCAGTTTTGGTTGATACTGCACTAGATACTTTGCATCCTAACTGTTGTAGCAATTTTTTGGCTTGATCACGACTAAATTGTGTGAGTGTACCCGTTAATACTACATTTTTATCTTTCAGTGGATTATCGGCAATTTCAAGTTGTACAATATTATCCCAATGTACGCCTTGTGCAATTAATTCTTCGACTACTGCAACATTATGTTGTTCTTGCCAAAAACAAACTAGGTGATTAGCCACTACTTCACCGACATCTTGCACTTCTTTTAACTGTTCAACGTTAGCGGTTCGGATATTTTCCAAGCTCCCAAAATGATTAGCTAAGTTTAGCGCGGTTGTTTTGCCCACGTCGCGAATACCTAATGAAAATAAAAATCGAGCAAGGGTGGTATGCTTCGCTTTTTCGATACTGTTTAATGCATTTTGAGCAGATTTTTCTCCCATCCGTTCCAAACGCATTAGGCTGAGTGGATCGAGTTTGAATAGATCGGCGGGAGTATGGATGAGTTCACGTGCCATTAATTGCTCAATTAATTTTTCACCTACGCCATCAATATTCATTGCTTTACGTGATACAAAATGTTTAAGTGCTTCTTTGCGTTGTGCTGGGCAAAATAATCCGCCTGTACAACGTGCAACGGCTTCGCCAGCTATTCGAATAACGGCAGAATGACAGACTGGACACGCGGTTGGAAAAACGATTTTTTTTGCATTAGCCGGGCGACGATCAGCCACAATACCAATAATTTGTGGAATAACATCGCCTGCACGGCGAATGATCACGGTATCGCCAATCGCTACGCCTAAACGTTCAATTTCATCGCCGTTATGTAAGGTAGCATTACTGACGGTCACGCCTGCTACAAGAGTTGGCTCAAGCTTTGCTACCGGGGTAATGGCACCTGTTCTACCCACTTGGAATTCTACATCTTTTAAAATGGTCATTTCTTCTTGTGCTGGAAATTTATAGGCAATTGCCCAGCGAGGGGAACGAGAAATAAAACCAAGTGTTTCTTGAATAGTAATATCGTTCACTTTTAAGACAGTACCGTCAATATCATAACCGAGATTTGCTCTTTTAGCTTGAATATCAGCATAGAACGCCAATAATTGAGGATAACCTCGTGCAAGCCGAATCTCAGCATTGACCGGTATGCCAATCGATTTTAACCATTCTAGCCGTGCATAATGGCTAGTAGGTAATCGTTGATCGTTAGACTCATATACGCCAATGCCATAGGCATTCAACATCAATGGTCGTTGACGAGTAATCTGTGGATCAAGTTGGCGTAATGAGCCTGCTGCTGCATTTCGCGGATTGGCGAAGCTTTTTTCGCCTTTGGCTAAGGCGCGTTGATTTAACGCATTAAAGCCTTTTAGTGGCATAAATATTTCCCCGCGTATTTCTAAACGATGGGGCGGATTAGCCATTTTAAGTTTTAATGGAATATTGCGAATGGTGCGAACATTAGCGGTAATATCTTCACCGGTTGTGCCATCACCACGTGTGGCGGCTAGTTGTAATACGCCATCAATATATAAAATACTGACCGCTAAGCCATCTAATTTGGGTTCACAACAGAAAGTGAGCTGATTGGCATCTAGAGAGAGATAATTTTCTATACGGCGTAGAAAACTGTCTAAATCAGTTTCAGAAAAAGCATTATCTAGTGAGAGCATCGGCACTTCGTGCGTGACTTGTGCAAACCCTGCTAAGGGTTTTGCTCCTACCCGTTGTGTGGGGGAATCCGGCGTGATTAATTGAGGATATTGTTGCTCAATATTTTTTAATTGGTTGATCAAGCGGTCATATTCTGCATCTGGCACGAGTGGATTGTCTAAAACGTGGTAGTGATATTCATATTCACGTAATTGATCACGTAGTGCTTCAAGCTGTGTTGGAGTAATGTTATTGCTAAGCTCAAATTGTGAAAATAGTGGCATAGTTGAGTTCTCTATGAAAAAGACAGCTTATTGAAGCGGTCCTTTAAGCGCAAAAATAGGCTAAATAGTAGACTAGCTTACACGAGCGAAATAGGCTTGGTGATCTGTTTCATTAAATAGTTCACGTTGTTCATTTAAAATAAAGCCACCTAATGCTTCAGCTAGATTTTCGGTCGCTTTAAGCATTAGTTTTAGGTTAACTAAATCACTACCTTCTGACGGTAAATGCATAAATAAAACTAATCCCACTGTTGCATAGCTATCAAGGTTATTTAAATCAAAAATACCCGGTTGCATCATATTGGCTACACTAAAGATTACAGGAGTATCATTATTCCCTAAATGTTGATGGCGATGATAGATTTGATATTCACCAAATTGGAAGCCAAGTGCTTCAAGGCTTTGCACTACATAATGGCCATCAAATTGTTGCCCTTCTGGCGCAACGACATACAGGGTAATAATATTATTTTGCGTAATAACCGTGGAATCAGGTTGGGCAACTTCTTCTATAGGCGTTTGTATAGAATTTTTGGCTAGCTCAATGCGCACAGAAGCATCGGAATAAATATCTAATTCTCTTTCTGACGCTTGGCGTTCTAATTCTTCTAATGATTGTTCTAACACAGAAGTGGTTTCGGGTTGAATTGGCTCGACGGTTGGAATAGTAAGCGGCTCAATCGGTGGAGTGGTTTGTAGAAAAGTAGGTTGTGCAGGTTGATTATGATAAATAGGCGTATTGAGTGGCGTTTGTGTATATTCTGCCGTTTCTTGAACCGGTAAATTAATTTTAATTTCACGCAGTGAATTTTCCACTTCTTGTTGGATTTGTACCGAATGGCCTGTTTCTGATTCATTTTCAGTCGGAACTGGATTTTGTCCATATTGGAGTGGATCTAACGTAGCTGGCACATCGGTCACGATATTTTTAATTGGCGTAGCTGGCTGGCGAGTAGTAAAGGTATTAGAAAAAATACGTGATTTTTCACGGCGAGCCGAGTAAATGCTAAAGCCTGCAAGTAAGACGATGAGTAATCCACCTAAAATTAAGAAAATAATATGCAGTTCCATAAGGTCCTCTTAGATAACCGACAACATTTAAATTTGATTATTTGCGAAAATTAGGTGTCTAGCTTAACATATTTATTAAAGAATTTTGAGCAAAAAAGGTAGATTATCTATGTCAATTGAATTTTATAAATCACATAATCAGTTAGGATTAGGTTTTCACTATTTTATTTATGGTTGGAAACTGATCTTACAGCGGCAGTTATTACCATTTGTAATTATTCCTGTGGCAATTAATAGTGTCTTAATGATCGCGTTGTTTTGGTTTTTTTTGAATAACATCGTGGCTTGGACAGATCAATTAGTTAGCTTTATGCCAAGTTGGCTTGGTTGGTTAACTTTTGTATTAGTACCGATGGCAGTATTATCACTGCTTATGGTCTTTTATTTCACGTTTACTACGATAACTAATTTTATTTCTGCGCCTTTCAATGCATTATTAGCTGAAAAAGTAGAGCTACAACTAACGGGCGAAGCACTTAGTGAAATGAGTGCAATGGCTTTATTAAAAGATGTTCCGCGCATGTTAAAACGTGAATGGCAGAAAATGATGTATAGTTTGCCTCGTTTATTGGCTTTGTTTTTATTGAGTTTTGTGCCGGTGTTAGGGCAAACAATTGTGCCTGTTTTGGCTTTTTTATTTGGTATATGGATGTTGGCCATTCAGTATTGTGATTATCCATTTGATAACCATAAAATCAGTTTTAAACGTATGCGTAATGCATTGGCACAACATAAAATGATCAATTTTACCTTTGGCGGTTTAGTTAGCCTTTTTATTGCCTTACCTATTTTAAATTTGGTTGTGATGCCTGTTGCTGTTTGTGGTGCTACCGCATTATGGGTTGAACAATATCGTCAATTTTTTTTGGGGAAAAGGCGCAGTGAATTTGCCAATGCAGATTATACTTGCCAGCCATTAACAACGACTAAACTTGAACAAAAAACGGCAAAAGTGAATGGGGATAAGTCAGATAAAACGTTGCTAAACGAGCAATAGCGGATAAATTTGGTTTATTTTATGCAAGTAAAAGCCTCTCAATTGAGAGGCTTTCTTATGCATTAATATTGACTAAACATCATAAGTCGTTGAAGCTGTATTACCGCCACGGCCTGTCCAATTTGTATGGAAGAATGAACAACGTGGTTTATCCGTTCGCTCATAAGTATGCGCGCCAAAGTAGTCACGTTGTGCTTGTAATAAATTAGCAGGCAGATGCTCTGAGCTGTAACCATCTAAGAATGTGATTGCAGCGGTCATACATGGCATTGGAATACCTATTTCAATGGATTTAGCCACTACTTTACGCCAATCTGCCATTGCGGATTGTAAAATATTTTGGAAATAAGGATCTGAACCTAAGAACACTAAACCTGGGCTCGCTTCATAGGCATCACGGATATTACCTAAAAAGGCAGAACGAATAATACAACCTTCACGCCATAATAACGCAGTGGCACCATAGTTAATATTCCATTCAAAGTTTTCTGATGCTTCACGAATCAGCATAAAACCTTGTGCATAAGAAATAATTTTCGAAGCTAACAATGCTTTTCGGACTGCTTCAATCCATTCTTTTTTATCGCCTGATATAGGAGTAATGGTTTTGTTGAATAATTGTGATACGGCAACACGTTGATCCTTAAAGGCAGAAATACAACGCGCAAAGACCGCTTCAGTAATTAACGTCAATGGAATACCAAAGTCTAATGCATTGATGCCCGTCCATTTACCTGTTCCTTTTTGACCGGCTGTATCTAAAATTTTCTCAACGAGTGGCTCACCATCTGCATCTTTATATGCAAGAATATCTGCGGTGATATCGATTAAGTAGCTATCTAACTCGGTATTTTTCCAATCTGCAAAGATCGCGTGCATTTCTTCATAGTTTAAACCTAAGCCATCTTTTAAGAATTGATAAGCTTCACAAATTAATTGCATATCGCCATATTCTATACCGTTGTGCACCATCTTAACAAAATGACCCGCACCTTCTTTACCAACCCAATCACAACAAGGTTCATCTTTATCTGTTTTGGCGGAGATTGCTTGTAAAATAGGTTTGACGAATGGCCAAGCTTCTTCATTACCGCCCGGCATAATAGACGGACCGTGGCGGGCACCTTCTTCACCGCCTGACACGCCTGTCCCTATAAAACGAATGCCTTTTTCGGCTAACGTTATAGTACGGCGGTTGGTATCAGGGTAGTTAGAGTTACCACCATCAATAATAATATCGCCTGCTTCTAAATGTGGTAGTAAAGCATCGATAAATTGATCAACGACTTCGCCTGCACGTACCATTAACATTATTTTGCGTGGTTTTTCTAATTTAGCGGCTAAATCTTCTAAAGAATAAGCGCCAATTATGTTGGTATCTTTTGCTTCGCCCGCTAAAAATTCATCTACTTTTGATGTAGTACGATTATATGCAACAACTTTGAAGCCGTTGTCATTCATATTTAAAATTAAGTTTTGTCCCATTACGGCTAAGCCAATAACGCCGATATCACCTTTGATTGACATTGTTTTCTCCTGTTGGTTAATAGCTTTAAGCGGTTTAATTTGTATTATTTTGCGCAAATTTCATCGCTTATTTAGCATTCGCATATTATGCAGAATGCGGTGGTTCCGATCAATTAAGCCACTGCATCGATATGTGGTTTTTTAAATACTAGAATAAAAGTGGCAACTAACATAATCGCCGCAACGCAAAGATATAAATCTTGTTTTGCTAAACCGCCATCTAATAAAATACCGGCAATAGTTGGTGCTAAAATAGAGCCAATACGTCCAGCGCTTATTGCACAGCCTACTCCTGTGCTACGAATATTAGCAGCATAAGTCATGGGCGTGATAGCATATAAACCACTAACACAGCCATTGACGAATACGCCAACAATAATACCGATGATCATTGCGATTGATAAATGATTTGCATAATATGTGAAAAGAATAATAGCAATAGCAGATAGTACACTAAATAACATTAAGACGCTTTTAGCCGCCGAACGGCTAGCAATTAAACCGTATAATAATGATCCAAAAGCACCGCCTAAAGAAATCATAAGTCCAATATTAACGCTTGCTTGCATAGACATACCCGCTTCTTTTAATAGTGCTGGTGTCCAAGAATTGATAAAATAAAAGCTGAACATAATTGCAAAAAAAGCACTCCATAATACTAATGTTGCGCGTAAATATTGCTTGCTAAATAATAAAGAAATCGGCAATTTAGCGGGCGGATTATTGTTTTTATCGGTTAATTGCCATACACCAACCAAACCTAATTTATTAGTGATTTGATTTAAACGATGTAATGCATTAGCCGGTTGTTTTGCGGTTAAATAGCCGATCGATTCAGGCAAATAAAAGAATAACATTAATCCACTTAACACGGCTAGAATTGCACCAATAGCATAAATAGACTGCCAACCATATTCTATTTGTAACGTTGCCGCTAAAATACCGCCACTCATTGCACCAATACCAAAGCCTGCTGAACAAATACTAATCGCTAATACGCCATTTAGCGGAGGAATACTCACTTGTCATCACATTGGTGCCGACTAAAATCTCCCCCACACCTAAGCCAGTAATAACTCGTGAAAAACCAAGCATTTCATAACTCTGTGAAATGGCAGAAATCGCCATTCCGATCGCTGAAAATGTTACAGCAATTAATAGCATCAAGCGATAACCTATTTTGTCTGCCAAAGGGGCTAACACTAATGAACCCATTGTCATTCCCATCAGCCCAACACTGACAAGCACCCCAAACTCAGTTTTGGTTAATGCAAAATCTTGTGAAATCGCACTGGCAGTGAAAGCAATTGCCAGTACATCAAAACCATCTAAGAAATTCATAATGGTGGCCATTAGTACAATTGCCCATTGATATTTGCTCATTGGGCTAATATCAATGGTATGCCTTAAGTTTTTGCGCAATTTTTCATCTTTCATACTAGGTTTATTTAAATGCAAATTAACGGAATAATTCAGCCGCTTTTTGATCTAAGTACCACTCGGTTATCCCGTTTTTTGCGCGGATATGCGCCGCAGGATAAGCTAATTGTGTTGCCGGTAAGTCATGGATCTCTTTCAATATAGTGGCTTTGGATTGACCAGTAACTAAATAAGTAATACGCGCCGCTTGTTCAATTAGCTTGGCTGTTTTTGAAATACGTAATTGTCCGGTTACGGGGTGTTTTGCGATAATTGCAAGATGCTGATCAGCAAACTCTGTTTGATAGGGGAATAGCGAAGCGGTATGGCCATCATTTCCCATACCTAAGATGATCCAATCAAAAGTTAAATTAGGCAGGCATTCATTTAATTCTTGACTAAATCTTGCCAGTTCAGTTTCAGGAGGTTGTTCACCTCGAATACGATGAATATTGGTTGGTGGAATTTGAATATGATCAAATAGTAATTTTTGTACTTCGCCATAATTACTCTCAGGATCGGTTGCCGGCACCATTCGATCATCACCCCACCAAAAATGCAAGTTTTGCCAGTTAATTTGGTTGATATAAGGTATTTGAGCCAAGGTTTTGAAGAGTAACTTTGGTGTGCTGCCGCCCGATAATGAAATATGTACAGGGCGATTTAATTGACTATATAAAATAAACTCTTGCGCTATTTTTTCAACGGCACATTGTGCCGTTGGGAAAATAAGGTAATGCATAATATTCCTTAATTAGACAGAAAATAGTGATTATTGCAGCTATCTTCTTGTGTTAACTATATTTTTTTCTTCATCATTCCAGACGGTTTACGCCATACTTTGCCATTGCGTGCAATCAGTTTATCGGCTTCTTTAGGCCCCCAACTGCCAGCTTCATATTCATACACTCTGCCACGTTCTGCCTTATAGTCTAGAATCGGCTGTACGAAATGCCAACAGGCATGTACGGCATCGGTTCGGGCAAATAGTGTCGCATCTCCTTTTAATGCATCTAATAGTAACCGTTCATAAGCGGTTAATAAACTTGAAGCAGAGCTTAAATCAGAATAGCGAAAATCCATAGAGACTTCCTTCGCCTCAAAACCAGCACCGGGTTTTTTCAAACCAAATCGCATAGAAATACCTTCATCAGGTTGTACCCGAATAATTAATTTATTTTCAGGCGCATTTTGGCTAAAGACTGGATGTGGAGTCGTTTTGAAGTGGATTACGATTTCAGTTACCCGAGTAGGCAAACGCTTACCTGTTCGCACATAAAATGGCACGCCTGCCCAACGCCAGTTATCAATTTCGCATTTTACGGCTAAATAAGTTTCTGTATTTGAATCGTTGGGAACGCCATTTTCTTCAGTATAACCCGGTACAACTAAGTCATCAATTTCACCGGTGGTATATTGACCAAGTACCACATTATTTTTGACGTCTTCAGTGCTTAATGGACGTAAGCTATATAAGACTTTTGCTACTTCGTTACGCATTGAGTTGGCATTAATAATGGCCGGTGGCTCCATGGCAACCATTGCTAATACTTGTAGTAAATGGTTTTGGAACATATCACGCATTGCACCGGAGCCATCATAATAACCACCACGATCTTCAACACCTAATGATTCTGCACCGGTAATTTCTACATATTCAATAAAATTACGATTCCAAAGTGGTTCAAATAAACCGTTTGAGAAACGGAGTACTAATAAATTTTGCACGGTTTCTTTACCAAGATAATGATCGATTCGGTAAATTTGATGTTCTTCGAAATAGTGATGTATTTTCTCATCGAGTTGTTTGGCTGTTTTAATATCGTAACCAAATGGTTTTTCGATGATAATCCGTTTCCAACCATATTCTTCAGTGGTTAAGCCGTGAGCCGCCAAGCATTCAGGGATAATGCCGTATAAACTAGGCGGTGTTGAAAGGTAATATAAAGTGTTACCACAGCTACCGTATTTATTGTGTAATTCATCTAAACAAGGTAACAGTTTGGCATAATCGTCCGGATCAGCGGTGTTGATTGCTTGATAATATAAGTGATTGCAAAAATCATCTAAAAACTGCCCACTTGCTTGTTCATATTTGATTAATGCTTCACGCATTTTTTGTCTAAAAGAATCGTGAGTTAAGTCTGAGCGTGAAACACCTAAAACAGAAAAATGTTCGCCTAACCGACCTACTTTAAAAAGATTATATAGTGCTGGGATAAGTTTACGGAATGTTAAATCCCCTGATGCACCAAAAATTACGATACAACTATTTTCTATATTCATTTTGATTCTCGATTGGAATGAAAATTTTAACTAATATGCAACATTTTAATAGCGGTTGCATATAGATGTCACTCATTGAATTGAAAGATTTTTTGCCAGTCAGCCTGTTTGTCTGCCACCATTACAAAATGCAGGTTAATAAAATGTTGTCGCTGATTATAGCTGAGCGGTTGAAAATTAAGATCAAAAATCTTGCCACCGATTTCATTTAATAGCACTTCAGCGGCGGCAGTATCCCATTCACCAGTATCGCCTAATCTAATGTAACAGTCGGCTTTGCCTTCTGCGACTAAACCGGCTTTTAAGCTACTCGAGCCATATTGAAAAATATCTGCTTGTAAAGGTTGTTGTAGGCATTGGGCTACTGTTGTCCTATTGGTTGCTCCCATTGCGATGCGTAAGCGCTCATTATTGGCCATAATTTTGTGAGGAGTAAGCGGGCGAATTATGCCATTTTCTTGCAAAAAAGCACCGCTTGTTCGCATTGCAAAATAAGTTTTAGCTAATATGGGCGCATAAATAATGCCGATTACAGGCTGATTATGTTGTACTAAGCTAATCGCAATGGAAAATTGATCGGTTCGATTCGATTGATAAATTGTTGGGTACCATCAAGTGGGTCAATAATCCAATATTCTTGCCAATTTGCCCGTTCTGTTAATGGAATGACACAATTTTCTTCCGATAACACAGGAATCGTGGGCGTTAATTGTTGAAGTTGCTGGATAATAAATTGACTGAGAAAAAGATCCGCTTCCGTTACAGGTGTGTTATTTGCTTTAATTTTTATTTCAACGGAATGTGCATAAAACCGTTTAAGGTGTTCACCTGCCTGATGAGCAATATCTTTTACTGCATTCAGTAGAGAAGAATTGAGTATAAGCATAATGTATTCGTTTTTATTGATTTAAAAATTCACGCAACATAAATAATGCGGCTAAATTACGGGCTTCAGCAAAATTAGAATCTGCTAATAGCGTATCAATTTCAGTTAAAGGATAGCGTACGATACTAAGTGGTTCAGGCTCATCTCCGATTAATTTTGATTCGTATAAGTCTTGCGCAACGAATACGTGCATTAAGCTAAACATATGGCTAGGCCCGCTATAAAGTGAACGGAGAAAATCAAGCCGATTGGCGGCTAAACCTATTTCTTCTTGCAATTCACGATTTGCACTTTCGATCGGTTGTTCATTTGCGTCAACGATCCCCTTAGGAAAACTCAATTCATAGCGTTCGCTTGCTACTGCATATTCTTTAATAAAAATTAATTGATTATCTTGAATAGGAATGACTAATATAGAAGCTCGGCGATTAGGGGTTAAACGCTCATAAACACGCTCTTCACCATTTGAGAAGCGTAAATCGACAGATTGAACCTCAAAAATGCGTGTTTTTGCAATAGTTTTAACGTCAAGAATGTGTGGTAATGTTGGTTTAGACATAGAAATTTTCTGTATGACAACAAGATAGCATATTTTATGCTAAAATTTGTTCAAATTATGATGAATATTAGCTGAAAGTGTGACAAATGCAACGTTAACTATTATAAAATGAGTGAAAAGATGAAGGACAATACAGCACAAACATTGGCAGACACTATTCGGCTAGATAAATGGCTTTGGGCTGCGCGCTTTTATAAAACACGTTCGCTTGCGAAAAGTATGATTGATGGCGGTAAAGTGCATTATAATGGCCAGCGGGCAAAAACCAGTAAGATAGTGCAAGTCGGTGCACGGATCAAATTACGTCAAGCTGATGAAGAAAAAGAGGTTGTCGTGTTGGCACTGAGTGATCAGCGACGATCGGCTTTAGAAGCACAAGCGTTATATCAAGAAACAGACAAGAGTATACAACAACGACAAGCACTTGCGATCGCTCGCCGTGCTAATGCATTATCAATGCCACACCCAGACCGCCGGCCTAATAAGAAAGAACGGCGCGCATTAGTTAAATTTAAACAAGATATTTTAGTAAGCGAATAGACATAAGCGGTCAAATTAACCTAAAAAGTGATAAATAAGCCCGCTGTTCGCGATTTATGATTAGGAACAATTATGCAACATATCCAAGATAACGATAAATTATACCGCTATTTATTCCAACATAGAGCAGTACGAGGTGAATGGGTCAGGCTGAATGAAACATTTAGTCAAACATTAAATACCCATCAATATCCTAAAGCTGTACAACATTTATTGGGTGAAATGCTGGTCGCAACCAGTTTATTGACCGCTATTATGAAATTTGAAGGGAATATTACCGTTCAAATTCAAGGTGATGGACCATTGAAACTAGCGGTAGTAAATGGCAACGAAAAACAACAGTTACGTGCTTTAGCCCGTGTTCAAGCAGAGATTGACGACCAAGCTAGCTTAGCTGAAATGGTAGGGAATGGTGTACTCGTGATCTCAATTATACCGACGGAAGGCGAACGTTATCAAGGTGTAATCCAATTAGATAAACCAACCATTCGTGAATGTTTAGAAGATTATTTTATTCGTTCTGAACAACTACAAACACATCTAATTATTCGAGTGGGCGAATATGCTGGCCAAGCGGTTGCGGCGGGTATGCTATTACAAATAATGCCCGATGGTACAGGTACTCCCGCAGATTTTGAACATCTGATGACACTAGCAGAAACGGTGAAAGACGAAGAATTATTTGGCTTAACCGCAGAAGCATTGCTCTATCGTTTATTCCATCAAGAACAAGTTGAAGTTTATCCTGCACAAACGACCGCATTCAAATGTGGCTGTTCACGAGAACGTTCTGGTCAGGCAATGTTATTATTGCCAATGGCAGAAATTGAGGAAATGTTAGCAGAGAAAAAGGGAGTAATTGATATGCAATGCGAATGTTGCGGTACACAATATTTCTTTGATAAACCAGCCATTATGTTATTAAAAGAAGAGGTAGCTAAATTAGCTGATTTAGGGTTAGCATAAGCGCAAAATAGCGGTGGTATTAACCTTAAAAAAGGCGGTTAATTACCGCCTTTGTTTTTCGCATACTAAAGCATATTGGATCGGTTTTTATGTAATAGCTTAGCAATGAGGTTTTCGAGTGATTGTTCCATTTGTGAGCCTAAACGTTGTGCTAACTTTTTCTTTTGTTTAAAGGCTAGTTTAATGACTTCTTTGTCTTT
Source organism: [Haemophilus] ducreyi (assembly GCF_900109315.1). Taxonomy (GTDB): domain Bacteria; phylum Pseudomonadota; class Gammaproteobacteria; order Enterobacterales; family Pasteurellaceae; genus Haemophilus_B; species Haemophilus_B ducreyi. The sequence continues at coordinate 50,179 of NZ_FOJC01000001.1, forward strand.
GACGGCATTTAAGATTAAATCATCACTGGTTGCAATTTCATCGATCAGATTTAACGTTAATGCTTGTTGGCCAAACCAATGTTCGCCTGTGGCTACTTTTTCAATTTCAAGCTGAGGACGGTTATTTGCCACAAATTGTTTAAATAATTGATGTGTTTCTTCTAACTCTTGTTGGAATTTTTGTTTACCTTTTTCAGTATTTTCACCGGCTAAGGTTACTGTCCGTTTATATTCGCCTGCGGTCATCACATCTACATCAATCTCGTGTTTTTTGAGGAAGCGATGGATATTGGGCACTTGAGCAACTACACCAACAGAACCTAGAATAGCAAAAGGCGCGGCGACAATTTTATTTGCAACACATGCCATCATATAACCACCGCTTGCCGCGACTTTATCGACGGTTACTGTTAATGGAATATGGTGATCGCGTAATCGTTGTAGTTGTGACGCGGCTAAACCATAACCATGCACAACACCGCCGGGGCTTTCTAATTGTAACAATACTTCATCTTGTGGTCTTGCTACACTAATAATTGCACTTACTTCTTTATGTAACGACTGTACGGCGCTTGCATGTAGATCACCATTAAATTTCAAGACAAATAAGCGCGCTTTTTCTGCATCGGCAAGTTTTTCTTCACCAGCTTTTAAGCGCCTTTTTTCTTCTTTCACTTTTTGTTTAGCTAATTTCTTAGCTTTTCGCTCACTCTGTTTTTGTGCTTCTTCGCTTAATAAAAAATTAGCTAGCGCTTCTTGTTGTTCTTTATATTTTTCCGTTAAGTTGGTAATAGCGATGGCGCCTGAGGCGGCGTTTTTACGATCGGCTAGCATTATAATCACCATTGCAATAATGCCAAATATAGTGAGTAACTCCAATAAAAAAATACCGTAATTAAGTAATATTTCTTTCCACATTGATTCATTTTCCTTATTAAATAGATTGGTTACGTTATTGCTCATCGCTGTTTGCTAATAGATCAATAACCGCTTGAGCTGCTTTTGAATCTGCATCACATTGAATCATTTTATGTAAATCGGTGAAGCGTTGTTTTAATTCATTTTGTTGCTTTTTATTGTCGATATCATCTGCTAAATAATTACCCAGATACCAAGCTAAATTTTCAGGGTTACATTCATCTTGGATCAATTCAGGCACTAACATATCATCAGCTAATAAATTGGGTAATGAAATATATTTTGTTTTGATCAAACGTTTTGCTAACCAATAGCTCGTTGGTTTTAGCTTATAACCGACGACCATCGGAGATTTACATAACATCGCTTCCAGTGCAGCTGTGCCAGAAGCTAATAACGTAGCATCTGCCGCAATCATCGCTTGGCGAGCATTACCCTTTAGGATTTTGACCGGTAAGGAAGGCGCTACTCTCGCTTTGATTTGCTCAAATTGTTGGATACGTTGTTGATTGACTAATGGTACTAAGCATTGTAGATCAGGATATTTCTGTTTTAGTAGGAGCGCCGCTTTTAAGAATGGTTCAGCTAAAAAGTCTACTTCACTAGCACGACTGCCGGCTAGAATCGCTAAGTAACGTTGGTTTTCATCAATATTTAATATTTGGCACGCCTCAGTACGGTTAGGTTTCAGAGCAATTGCATCTGCCATAGTATGACCAATAAAACGACAAGCAAAATTAAAACGATCGTAAAAGGCTTTTTCGAATGGCAAAAAGGCCAGGACTAAATTTGTGGCACGTTTAATTTTATGTATGCGATTATGACGCCATGCCCATACTGAAGGGCTCACATAGTGAATTGTTGTGATGCCCTTTGCTTTCAATTTTTGTTCAATTGTTAAATTGAAGTCAGGTGAGTCAATGCCAATAAATATATCAGGTTGTTGCTGAAGCATTGTTTGAATCACTTGTTTACGGCGTTTGAGTAAACGCGGTAAATGTTTGACCACTTCAGCCAACCCCATCACCGCCAGCTCTTCCATATCAAACAATGTTTGACAGCCCGCTTGAATCATTTGAGGACCGGCTACGCCAATAAAACGTGCATTTGGGTAATGAATTTTTAGCGCGTTGATCAGCCCAGCGCCTAAAATATCACCAGAAATTTCACCAGCAACAAGTGCGATAAGCGGAGAGTCTTTTGACATAGGTAACCTCATTCAGAAAGTTATAAGCATTATAGCGAATTATCAATCAACAAAGCGGTCGATTTTTATTAAAATATGCTAAATGTATTAAAAAATCGATCGCTTAAATAATATTAATTATTGGTTAATTGTACTAACATCCGGCGAATAGGTTCTGCTGCTCCCCACAATAATTGATCGCCAACCGTAAATGCGGATAAATATTCAGGCCCCATTGCTAATTTACGTAGCCGCCCTACAGGAATAGCTAATGTGCCTGTCACTTTGGTTGGCGTTAATTCACGTAGTGTGGCTTCTTTATCATTTGGAATCACTTTTACCCATTCATTATGTTGAGCAATGATTTGCTCAATTTCAGCTAATGGTAAATCTTTTTTGAGTTTGATGGTAAATGCTTGGCTGTGACAACGTAAAGCACCAATTCGTACACATAAGCCATCTACTGCAATAGGTTTATTCGTTAAGCCAAGAATTTTATTTGTTTCGGCGTAGCCTTTCCATTCTTCTCTAGTTTGCCCCGTTTCTGGTAATAATTTATCAATCCAAGGAATTAGACTGCCTGCTAATGGTGCTCCAAAATGCTCAATAGGAAAGCTATCATCACGCATTATGTCTGTTACTTTCCGTTCAATTGCTAAAATACACGTGGCGGGATCTGCTAACGTCGTTTGAACAGTTTTTTCTAGAATCCCCATTTGTGTTAGTAATTCACGCATATTCCGTGCACCGGCCCCTGAGGCTGCTTGATAGGTTGCAACAGAGACCCATTCCACTAAGCCTTTTTCGAATAAACCGCCAATTGCCATTAGCATTAAGCTAACAGTACAGTTACCACCAACAAAAGTTTTTATTCCTTTTTTTAGATTTTCTGTAATAACTTGTTGGTTAACAGGGTCTAATACAATAACTGCATCATCTTGCATACGTAGTGTTGATGCGGCATCAATCCAATAGCCATTCCAACCCGTTGCACGTAATTTAGGGTAAACTTCAGTGGTGTAATCACCACCTTGGCACGTGACGATAATGTCTAACTTTTTAAGTTCTTCAATATCAAACGCATTTTTTAAGTCGCCTGTTTCTTTATCAGCTAAATAAGGCGCTTTTTGACCGACTTGTGAGGTCGTGAAAAAAATGGGATTAATGTTTGCAAAGTCGTTTTCTTGGACCATACGATCCATTAAAACTGAGCCTACCATACCACGCCAACCAATAAAACCAACATTTTGCATTTGTGTTGCTCCTAATATGAAGATGAATAGATTACGTTCTAATTTTCGCTGTTGCAAATAGGGCTGATAAATACAGGATTTTATATGAAAATGCAAATACATTTCTGGTCGAAAGTAAATCTTTGCATAAATCGATCGTTATCAGTAAAATAATGCTAGCTAATCATGGCTTTATTTAATAAGGAGATAAAATGAAATTAACGAACGTCGCGTTATTCTCACTTGGCTTATTTAGTTTTTCATCAGTGGCTTTAGCACATGGCGATCATATGCATAATCATGATACCAAGATGGATACAATGTCTAAAGATATGATGTCAATGGAAAAAATTGTAGTGCCAGTGCAGCAATTAGATCCACAAAATGGTAATAAAGATGTTGGTACAGTAGAAATTACTGAATCTGCATATGGTTTAGTATTTACACCAAAATTACACGATTTAGCCCACGGATTACATGGCTTCCATATTCACGAAAAACCAAGCTGTGAACCAAAAGAAAAAGACGGTAAATTAGTAGCAGGTTTAGGTTCTGGTGGCCATTGGGATCCAAAGCAGACTAAGAAACATGGCTATCCTTGGTCAGATGATGCACACATGGGCGATTTACCGGCATTATTTGTGATGCATGATGGTTCAGCAACAACGCCTGTATTGGCACCACGCCTTAAAAAATTAGCAGAAGTTAAAGGCCACTCTTTAATGATTCACGCAGGTGGTGATAACCACTTAGATCACCCAGCACCACTTGGCGGTGGGGGTCCTCGTATGGCATGCGGTGTAATTAAATAATTGATTTGCCATAACGAAAAAGGGGCGTTGAGCGTCCCTTTTATGTTTTTAATTTACCCTCTTTAAGGTGAAATAATTTGTCTTGCGCATATTCTTGCCAATGCATTTGATTAAGTTGTTTAGCAGTGATTGCAGTCACAAATACTTGTGAACCGGTTTCACGTAAACGATGTGCAAGTAATTCGCGCTTCGTTGGATCAAGCTCTGAGGCGAAATCATCAATTAAGAATAAACATTGACGTTTTTTTTGGGTAACTAAGTATTCTCCTTGTGCTAAACGTAAAGCACACATTAATAATTTTAATTGCCCTCGTGATAATACATCTTCAACCGGTAAGCCATTTGCTTTAAAACGGAAATCAGCTTTTTGTGGGCCTACCATAGTATAGCCAATATTCTGATCACGCTCAAAACCTTGCCTTAACACATCAGCATAATCAGCCCCATTTTCCCAACCTTGATGAAAACTTACACGAATTGGTAGTTCAGGTAAGAAAAAGTGGCAAGTTTTCTCGATTTCTGGACGTAATGCTTCAGCATATTCGGTTCGCATTTTTGTTACTAAATGAGCTAAACGCACTAATTCAATATCCCAGGCCTTTAATTCTGAGTAAAATTTCACCTGTGGTAATGCGGCATTACGTTGTTTCAGTATTCGTTTTAAATTTGCCCAATAGCTATAAAATTCAAGATGTTGGTGAAATAGCCCCCAATCTAAAAATGCTCTGCGATAGCTAGGCCCACCATTTAATAAGGTTAATCCTTCAGGTGTAATAACTTGCATAGGTAACAAATGCGCTAAATCAGCTATTTTCTTGCCATCTTCACCATTAATTTTTAGTAATGTATCGCCGGCACGATTTTTTTGTAAGCCAACAGACCATTGATGTTGCGTTTCATCAATTTTACTGTGTAAGACAAAATTTTCCGCATGATGATGGATAATTCTATTGCTGATATGGCTTTTAAAAGAACGGCCGTGGCCTAGGTAAAAAATAGCTTCTAATAAGCTAGTCTTGCCACTTCCATTGTGGCCGACAATAAAATTAAAATCGGGGCTTAGCTCAAGATCAATGGCTTGTAGATTGCGGAAATTATTGATGAGTAAACGAGATAAGGGCATATAATATTTAAAGGATTTTTGTTTGTGGCTTTCAGTCGTTTAAAGAAAGCCACTATAAAAATTATAAGCGCATTGGCATAATGACATATTCTGCTGTACTGTTCTCACAATCTTCAATTAAACAGCTTGAGCTTGCATCGACTAAGTTAAAACGTACGCGTTCACATTTCAGCGTATTTAATACGTCTAATAAATAGCTTACATTAAAGCCTATTTCCATTGCGGTATTCTGGTATGCCACGTCAATAATTTCTTCTGCTTCTTCTTGTTCTGGATTGTTAGCCGTAATTTTCAACATATTTTCACTTAAGGCTAAACGTACACCGTGGAATTTTTCATTAGAAAGAATAGCCGCTCGCATTAATGCACGTTTTAACATTTCGGTTTCGGCCTCTAAAATACGATCTGCATTACGTGGTAATACTCTGCGGTAATCAGGGAAACGACCATCAATTAATTTTGAGGTAAAGACAACGCCATTCATTGATATTCGTAAATTATTCGTGCCTATTTCTAAGCGGACAGGATCAGCCGTCATAGATAATATCCGTGATAATTCTAATACGGCTTTGCGGGGGACAATCACTGAATGGGTTGTCAGTTCTTGGCTGAGGGCCATAGTACATACGGCTAAACGGTGGCCATCAGTTGCTACAGTACGTAATAAATTACCTTCTGTTTCAAATTTCATACCGTTTAAGAAATAGCGAGCGTCTTGATTTGCCATTGAGAATTGTGTGGCATCAATTAAACGAGAAAGTGTTGATTGTTCCATACTAAAATCAACTTCAGGTTTCCAATCCATTAAATTTGGATAATCGCTAGCGGGTAAAGTCGCTAAGTTAAATTTGCTACGATCAGCTCGGATTAATGCACGATCTTGTTCAAACTGAATAGAAATGAGGCTGTTTTCAGGTAAACTGCGACAAATATCAAGCCATTTTTTGGCTGGAAGAGTAAATTTGCCACTAAAATCAACCGCTTGTTCAAGTTCGGCTTGAGTTGTTAATTCTACTTCCAGGTCTGTGCCCGTTAATGACAAGCGAGATCCGTTAATGTCGAGTAAAATATTATTAATGACAGGCAAGGTAGGGCGGCTGCTTAATACGCCACAGACTTGTTGTAAAGGTTTAAGTAACTGTTCTCTGGTAATCGTAAGTTGCATAATAATCCCTTTATCATCTAAGACGATAATTTGCGAGTTAAATTAGTATAGTCTTCTTGAATACTGTTGTCAGTATCACGTAATTCATTGATGGTTTTGCAAGCGTGCATCACCGTTGTATGATCACGACCGCCAAATTCTCGCCCAATTTCAGGCAAACTATGACTAGTTAATTCTTTGGCTAATGCCATCGCCATTTGGCGCGGTCTTGCGATAGAGCGTGTACGGCTTTTGGATTTTAAATCTGCCATTTTGATATTGTAATATTCTGCTACAATTTTCTGAATATTTTCAATCGTCACTAAGTGATCATAAGAGGCGATTAAATCTTTTAACGTTTCTCGTACCGCGTCAATGGTAATTTGTCGTTTAGTAAAGTTACACCAAGCGGTGACACGATTAATTGCACCTTCTAATTCACGTACGTTAGTTCTTAATTTTTGACCAAGATAAAAGGCGACTTCTTCAGGCAGTTCTACATTTCGCTCTTCGGCTTTTTTCATCAAAATTGCCACACGTGTTTCTAACTCAGGTGGCTCAATGGCGGTACTAACGCCCCAATTTAAGCGTGATTTAATTCGTTCTTCAATATTTTCGATGTTTTTAGGGAAATGATCCGAAGCGAGGATAATTTGTTTATTTCGTTCAAATAAGGAATTAAATGTATGGAAAAATTCTTCTTGCGAAGCCTCTTTTTTGGCAAAAAATTGGATATCATCAATCATTAATACATCTAACGAACGATAGAATTTTTTAAAATTTTCGATGGTGTTGCTTTTAAGTGCTTTTACCATATCTTGCACAAAGCGTTCAGAATGAATGTACACGACGCGTGCTTGTGGATTACGTTTTAGAATTTCATTACCGACCGCATGTAGTAAATGTGTTTTACCTAAACCGGTGCCACCATAAAGTGAAAATGGATTGCAATGGCTTTCCCCCGGATTATCTGCAACTTGTTGTGCAACTGCTTTGGCAAGTTGGTTTGACTTACCTTGTACAAAATTATCAAATGTTAGGCGGCCATTTAATCCAGTTTTAAACTTATGAATGGTATCTTGAGCTAATTCTTCTTTATTGGTTGAGGAAGCGGATAGATTCTGTTCAGTAGGTTTATTTCCAACACGAATCGTAATTTTAAGCTGTTCGTTTTTTGATAAAAAGCGAGCTAAATCAATAATTTCGGTTAAGAATTTATCTTTTACCCAATTTTCAACAAATGGATTTTGAGCATAGAGTGTTAGTTCTTCATTGGCGAAGCTTGCTTGTAAAGGACGTAGCCAAGTGCTGTAATCAATTGGTGAAACTTTCGTTTGTAAGTGATTAAGACAATCAGACCAAAGAGAAGACACGATTTGCTCCAAAGGAAAAAAGTTAAAATGAACCTATAATAATACCTTAAAATCCTGTGGAAATCTTGTAGATTTTTATCAAAAATCGTACTTTTTAATGATTGACAATCAACGATTAGCCAGAATAAATATGATTTAACCTATTATATATTTTATTTATTGCTAATTTGTTGGTTGTAAAATATCCTTAATAGCTTGATAGGCATTATTGCTTATGTTTTTATACAAAGGAATTTTATGAAATTTAAATGTTCAACTTGGCAGCTTTCCTCTACTCAATTAGTTGCTATTGTTTCTTTCTATCTTACAGCTGTGCTTAACATTCCGTTTTTTCGTGAAAGTTTCAAGCTTTATGAGTTTACTCAGACATCTGCTGATTATTTTATTTATACGATGCCATTAGTGCTTTTTGTTGCACTTAATATTGTTCTTAATATTCTTGCATTACCGATTGTACATAAAATTATTATCCCTCTGTTATTAATATTAGGCAGTGCTATTAGTTATAACTCATTATTTTTTAATGTTTATTTTGACCGTAATATGCTGAATAATGTGTTACAAACAAATGTGGCAGAAAGTTATCGAATGTTGACACCTAGCTATTTAGCTTGGTTATTTTGTTTGGGGATTTTACCAGCGTTAGTTTACCTCAATATCAAAATAAAATATCGTAAATGGTATAAAGAAATAGCGGTCAGATTAGCCACTATTTTTGCAGCCTCTTTAGTTATTGGCTTGATTGCTTCACAGTATTATCAGAGCTATGCTTCATTTTTCCGTAATCATAAATACCTTACGCATTTAATTGTGCCAAGTAATTTTGTTGGGGCCACCATCGGCAAAATTAAGCGTGATCGTTTAGCGAACCAACCGTTTATCAAACAAGCGGAACAGGTGAAAATGCTGAAAAAGGATAACTATCGCACCGTAAGTGTTATTGTTGTTGGTGAAACAACACGAGCGGCAAACTGGGGATTAAGTGGTTATGCACGTCAAACTACGCCTAAAATGGCAGCGCGAATAGCACAAGGCGATAATCTATTTAATTTTAGTGAAGTAACCAGTTGTGGAACGGCTACGGCAGTTTCTGTACCTTGTTTATTCTCGTCGCAAACCCGTAAGCAATATGATGAAGTTATCGCTAAAAATCAGGATAATTTGATTGATATTCTCAATCGTGCGGGCGTGAAAATCGTTTGGATACAAAATAATAGTGACAGTAAGAATGTAGCGGACCGAATTGGTGAAATTAATGTATTTAAAGGCGTAGAATCACCATTATGTGTAGATGGTGAATGCCAAGATAATATTATGTTGCCTGAATTAGATAAAGCGTTGGCTGAAAATCCAACGCAAGATCTTGTGGTAGTATTACATACGATCGGTAGCCATGGACCAACTTACTATGAACGTTATACAGAAGCGGAGCGTTTATTCACACCTACTTGTGATACAAATAACATTAATAAATGCAGTAGAGAAGAATTAGTCAATACTTATGACAATAGCGTGGTTTATCTTGATCAATTTCTTGATAAAGTGATTGAGCGGTTAGAAGCGCATAATGAGTGGAAAAGTAGCCTATATTATTTCTCTGATCACGGTGAATCATTAGGTGAAAAAGGTATTTATTTGCATGGTACTCCTTATGCTTTTGCACCAGAAGAGCAAACGCATATCCCAATGTTGTTATGGTTTTCACCTACTTGGATAAAACATAAACCTTTTGATTTAGCGTGTGTGCGAAAAAATGCGGCAAAAGCTTATTCTCATGATAATGTTTTCCATACAGTCTTTAGCTTAATGGATATAGATATGAGTAAAGCATCATTACCTATGTATGATAAAAAACTAGATATGTTGGCTGAATGTGCTCATAAAGTAGAATAATATGCTTGTAAGCGGCTTTTTTAGCAAAATTTTTGTAAAAAAGACCGCTTATTTTCTACAAGCAATTCAAGTAAATTTCCGCTATAATCCCTACTATTTTATATCTACATTTAACCCAATAGAGAACAATGAAAGCATCTATTATTCATAAATTAGACTGTTTAAGTGAACGACACGAAGAATTACAAGCATTATTAGGCGATGCTTTAGTGATTGCCGATCAAGATAAATTCCGCGCTTATTCAAAAGAATATGCACAATTAGAAGAAGTAGTGGCAACCTTCAACCGTTGGAAAAAACTCAATAGCGATATTGAAGAGGCTGAGTTATTATTAGATGATCCTGATATGAAAGAAATGGCAACAGAAGAGATTGCTCAGAATAAAGCCGAAATAGAATGCCTTGAACAACATTTACAGATTTTATTGTTACCTAAAGATCCGAATGATGAATATAACGCCTTCTTAGAAATCCGAGCCGGTACTGGCGGTGATGAAGCGGGTATTTTTGCGGGTGATTTATATCGTATGTACAGCCGTTATGCAGAAAGTAAACGTTGGCGGATCGAAGAAATGTCCGCTAACGAAAGTGAACAAGGCGGTTATAAAGAAATTATTGTAAAAATTTCTGGTGAAAGCGTTTATGGTCAGCTTAAATTTGAATCAGGTGGTCACCGTGTGCAACGGGTACCTAAAACTGAATCGCAAGGCCGTATTCATACTTCTGCTTGTACAGTTGCGGTAATGCCAGAATTACCAGAATCTGAAATGCCAGAAATTAATCCTGCCGATTTACGGATTGATACTTATCGATCATCTGGTGCAGGTGGTCAGCACGTTAATACGACCGATTCTGCGGTCAGGATTACGCACTTGCCAACAGGCATTGTGGTAGAATGTCAAGACGAACGTTCGCAACATAAAAATAAAGCAAAAGCACTCGCCGTGTTAGCGTCACGGATTGTGCAAGTTGAGCAAGAACGTCAAGCAATGGCACAAGCAGATACACGCCGTAATTTATTAGGAACAGGTGACCGTTCAGATAAGATTCGTACTTATAATTATCCTCAAGGGCGGGTAACAGATCACCGTATCAACTTGACGGTTTACCGTTTAGATGAAGTGATGAATGGTAAAATTGATGAATTAATTCAACCGATTATCACCGAATATCAAGCGGATCAATTAGCGGCATTATCAGATCAGGCTTAATGGTTAAGGTGAGGTTACTCACCTTTTTTATTTTGGTAAAATCAATATTACCACTACTTGTGAGCGCCATAGCGTTCAGTAAGCGGTTTAATTTAGCGTAAATTTTGCAAAAAAGAATGAATTACACAGAATGGTTGAATTATGTAACTACGGTGCTTCAAGCTAACCTTGTCCACGATCCTTATCTTAATCCTAAAATAGATGCTAATTTATTGTTACAAGCGGTCACAAAAAAATCAAAAGCAATGCTGTTTGCTTTTGGCGAAACACACCTTTCTCACGATCAATTAGCTGAATTAACGCTATTATTGCAACGTCGGCAAAAAGGTGAGCCAATCGCTTATATTTTAGGCGAAAAAGAGTTTTGGTCATTGCCTTTGAAAGTGTCTAAACATACGCTTATTCCGCGGCCAGATACAGAAAGAGTGGTAGAAATTGCACTTGATTGGGCTTATAAGCGCTTAGAACAGCAAACGAATTTGCATATATTAGATTTAGGTACTGGCACGGGCGCCATTGCGCTAGCATTAGCTTCAGAGCTAGGTGATAAGGCCGTTATAACGGCGGTTGATATCAAGGCAGAAGCGGTCAGTTTAGCAGAAGAAAATCGCCAACATTTGGGTTTTAATTTTAAGCAAGTTACTTTTTTACAGAGTGATTGGTTTAGTGCGTTACAATCTCAACAATTTGATTTGATTGTAAGTAATCCTCCTTATATTGATAAAACAGATGAAAACCTAAAGCTGGGTGATGTACGATTTGAGCCACTTTCTGCTTTAGTTTCAGCGCAACAAGGGTTGAGTGATTTGTATAAAATTATTGAAAATGCCCCCCTTTATTTGACAGCTAAAGGTGCATTAATCTTAGAACACGGTTGGCAGCAAGCCACAGCCGTTCAGCAGTTTTTTCAACATTATGATTGGGACGAAATTCAATCTTGGCAAGATTATGCAGGTTTGGATCGTGTGACCAAGGGAGTAATAAAAGCAAAATAATGGACGATATTATTCAACAACTATTTAAAGAGGTAGAACGACCGCAATTGACTGTTAACGAACAAGCATTACAGCAATACTTATACCGTGAAATAGTCAGGCTGACTTTATTAGTTGAGCCAACGATCAGCAAACCGCAGATAATTGGCTTATTGTCAGCATTGGTCAAAAAAGCGCGTCATTATGTTAATGCGGATAATCAAGCAGAGTGTATCCAGCAATTACTTGATTTAGTTTATCAAGAATGGCGATTTCATTGCGATTATCAAGAATATTTTTATACGGATAATTTATTGTTACACCATGTTATCCGTTCGCATCGAGGTATGCCACTTTCTATTGGTGCTATCGTGCTTTATTTAGCCGCTAAATTGCAATTACCTATTTATCCCGTTAATTTCCCCACACAACTTATTTTACGAGCAGAAATAACCGAAAGTAGCGGTAAAAAAACGGTTCGTTTTATTAATCCTTGGGATGGACAATTTTTGCCATTAGAATTATTGTTGAAATGGTTAGAAGGAGAAGTTGGTTACGGCGTTGAGCTTTCACCTGAGTTATTACGTCGAGCCGATCCTGCTGAATTGCTAGAGCGCGTTGAAACGGTCTTTAAAATGGTACTCACGCGAGAAGGAAAATATGAACAAACGTTACGTTTAATTGAATACCGTCTAGCAGAAAACCCGGACGATCCTTATGAAATTAGAGATCGAGGTATGGTATTGGCGAGTATGGATTGTTATCAAGCGGCCTATGACGATTTAAGTTATTTTATTGATCAATGCCCAGATGATCCTTCAGCAGCTATTTTAAAATCAGAAGTTAAAGTACTTGAGCAAAAAAGCAAACAAAACCAAGTGCATTAATGCATTATTATTTAATTAAGGAACAAAGATGGCGAATAAATCTGTAACAGTTGGTCAGCTAGAGATCGCAAATGATAGACCATTTACATTGTTTGGTGGAATGAATGTGTTAGAAAGCCGTGATATGGCGATGCGTGTTTGTGAAAAATATGTAGCAGTGACAAATAAATTAAATGTTCCCTATATATTTAAAGCTTCTTTTGATAAAGCAAATCGTTCGTCTATTCATTCATACCGTGGGCCAGGTATGGAAGAAGGCTTAAAGATTTTCCAAGAATTGAAACAAACATTTGGCGTTAATATTATCACCGATGTGCATGAAATCTATCAATGTCAGCCGGTTGCTGAAGTGGTTGATATTATTCAATTGCCTGCATTTTTAGCACGGCAAACAGATTTAGTGGAAGCTATGGCGCGCACAGGCGCAGTAATTAATGTCAAAAAACCACAATTTTTAAGCCCAGGGCAAATGGGGAATATTGTTGAAAAAATTGTAGAATGTGGCAATCAGCAAATTATTCTTTGTGATCGCGGTACAAATTTTGGCTATGATAATTTAGTGGTCGATATGCTTAGCTTTAACATTATGAAAAAAGTCTCTGATGGTTGTCCTGTTATTTTTGATGTAACGCATGCCTTGCAATGTCGAGATCCATTTGGTTCTGCCTCTGGCGGTCGCCGTGATCAAGTGACTGAATTAGCGCGTTCGGGGTTAGCGACTGGATTAGCGGGGCTATTTTTAGAAGCACATCCAGATCCAAATACAGCAAAATGCGATGGTCCATCAGCTTTACCTCTTGATAAGTTAGAAGCCTTTGTTGCACAAATGAAAGCGATTGATGATTTAGTCAAATCTTTTGCTGAGCTTGATACTGCTTGTCGCGACTAACAAAAATGAATTTAACCTCTCTTTTTATTGCAGTTCGTTATTGGCGTTCAAAAAGTGCCGATCGTTTTGGTCGTTTAGTCACCAACCTTGCTAGTTTGGGCATTATATTAGGTGTAATGGCATTAATTACGGTGTTGTCGGTAATGAATGGTTTAGAAAATATGCAAAAGCGTAATTTACTTTCGGCTTTACCGCACGCCATCGTGTTGCCAGTAAATGGTTATTTTGAGAAAACGCAAACCTTAGATTTACCTGCTTTTGTGACACAAAGTGTTGCAATTAATCAAGCGAATGTCATTATTCAAAGCCAACAGGCGATTAATGCAGGGCAATTAATTGGGGTAGAGCAAGCCTCTGATGATCCGCTACTCACTGATCAAGATATTGAACATTTATTGCCAAGTGGTCGATTTAACGTATTGATTGGTTCTCGTTTGGCACATAAATTGAATATTCACCCCGGCGAAAAAATTCGTTTAATGATTACTGAAAATAGCCAATACACCCCGATGGGCAGAGTGCCGGTGCAACGTTTATTTACGGTAGTAGGTCTTTATTTTGCCGATCATGAAAGCAGTGAATATACGCTATTTGCAAATTTAGCCGATGTTGGGCGTTTATTACGTATTGATCCAGAGCAGTTACAAGGCAAGCGGTTATATTTGCAAGATCCTTTCATGGTGACCGAATTAGCCACTTTTTTCAGCACTACTCAGTACAAAATCAGCGATTGGCGTGAGCAAAAAGGTGAATTTTTCCAAGCGGTAAGAATGGAAAAAAATATGATGAGTTTATTGATTAGCTTGATTATTTTAGTGGCTATTTCCAATATAGTTACATCGTTAAGCTTAATGGTGGTGGATAAACAAGCCGAAATTGCCATTTTACAAACGCAAGGTTTAATGAAACGCCAAGTCATGCACATTTTTATTTTTCAAGGTGCAATAGTGGGCGTGATCGGTTCGATCATCGGTGGCATTATTGGTGTGATCTTAACACTTAATTTAAATACGCTAGTTGGTTTATTTAATCCGACTATTCATTTACCCATTCTTATTGCACCGCTACAAATTTTGATTATTGTGTTATCTTCAGTACAGCTTTCGCTACTATGTACGCTTTATCCTGCCTATCGAGCCACTAAAATTGAACCGGCACAGGCCTTGAGGTATGAATGATACGGACTTTATTTGCCTAGTTTGTGCTAAGCCATCTTGCCGTTGTCAAGCGAATATTTATTTTAAACAGATTTAGGAAAATCAATGACAGAACTACTTCGCTGTGAAAAGATCAGCAAATTTTATGAGGAAGGTAGCCAATCCGTACAAGTACTGAATGATGTTTCTTTTACGATTAATACAGGGGAACTTGTTGCGATTGTTGGTAGTTCTGGTTCGGGTAAAAGTACATTGTTGCATATTTTAGGTGGTTTAGATAAACCAACCACGGGTGAAGTGTGGATTAATCGCCAATCATTACAGCAATTAAGCGCTAATCAATTGGCGGAACTACGTAATCAACAGCTTGGTTTTGTTTATCAATTTCATCATTTAATGGCTGATTTTACCGCTTTGGAAAATGTGATGATGCCAATGTTGATTGGTAAACAAAATAAGCGTGAGGCGGCTGATCTTGCTGAAAAAATGTTACAAGCCGTGGGTTTACAACATCGCATTTGCCATCGTCCTGCGGCGCTTTCAGGTGGCGAACGTCAGCGTGTGGCGATTGCGCGTGCGTTGGTCAATAAGCCTGCATTGGTATTGGCAGATGAGCCGACCGGTAATCTTGATCAAAAGACGACCGAAAGTATTTTTGAATTGATTAAACAGTTGAATATTGAACAAAATATTGCCTTTTTATTAGTGACTCACGATCTCAAATTAGCGGATAAATTAACGCGTCGCTTAATAATGGCTGATGGCGTATTACGAGAGGCAAGCTAATGAATACACCATTTTTTATTAGTTGGCGTTATCAGCGAGGTAAGCAGAAAAATCGTTTAATTTCGTTAATTTCACTGTTTTCGAGCATTGGTATTGCTTTAGGAGTAGCGGTCTTAATTATCGGTTTAAGTGCAATGAATGGGTTTGAACGGGAATTAAATCAACGCGTTTTATCTGTTGTGCCACATGCAGAATTACGAGTATTTAATGAGGTCGAAAATAGTCCTATTTATGCGGGCGAAAAATTAGCAGAATTAGCAAAACGCAATCAAGATGTTATAGCGTTGGCACCATTTGTGAGTTTTACGGGGCTGATTGAAAATGGTCGTCAGCTGAAAATTGCCCAAGTGCGTGGCATTGATTCAACCAAACAAGATCAAGTTAGTTCATTAAGTCAATATGTTGCCAGTCAACAATGGCAAGCTTTTCAGCAACAAGGCGGTTTAATTCTTGGTGCTGGGATTGCTAAGGCATTGAATGTAACCGTTGGTGATGATGTAACCTTATTGCTTCCTCAGACAAGCGGTGAAAATAAATTAGCCCAGCCATTACGTTTTAATTTGCCTATTAGCGGTATACTTAGACTAGAAGGCCAACTTGATCATAGTTATGCGTTATTACCATTAGCTAAAGCACAGCAATTATTGGACTATCAGCCAACGGAATATACCGGCATACAATTAGCCTTAAAACAGCCTTTTAATGCACAACGATTGCAATTACCCGAGTTAGCTGAATTTGAACAGCCACTTTATTTGGCTACGTGGATTGATAAGTTTGGCTATATGTATAATGATATTCAGCTGATTCGTACAGTGATGTATATTGCAATGGTGTTGGTGATTGGTGTCGCTTGTTTTAATATTATTTCCACTTTAATTATGATGGTTAAAGATAAACAAGGCGATATTGCTATTTTGCGTACTTTAGGTGCGAATAGTCGTTTTATTAAACAAGTGTTCTTATGGTATGGATTATTGTCTGGTATGAAAGGCGCATTATTTGGCCTCGTGTTAGGCGTTCTTTTATCATTAAAATTGACCGCTATTATTCAGAATTTGGAACGTTTTTCGGGGACTAAATTATTATCTGATGGCGTCTATTTCATTGACTTTTTACCGAGTGAATTACATTGGCAAGATGTTTGTTGTGTGCTATTTGCTACGGTTATTTTGAGCTTAGTGGCAAGTTTATATCCTGCAACACGAGCGGCTAAATTAGCGCCGGCTAAAGTATTAAGCGGTTATTAATTTCATCAATTAAGCATAAGGCATTAGTGGTTTTACACTAATGCTTTTTATTTATTTTGCCCAAGCGTCTTCGGTTAGCATTTTGCCAAAATGGCTTTCAATTAGACGTGCGGTAATGGGATTCTGTGGATTCAGGAGCACTTCTTTAGTGTAGCCATATTCAATTGCTTCGCCTTGATGCATAATAATCAGTTTATCGGCGATATGTTTTATGATGCCTAAATGTTGACCAACATAAATAAAAGCGATGCCTAGCTTTTCTTGTAGATTAAGCATTAAATTGGTTAACTGCGTTTTCACTGAAAAATCAAGTGTGCTTAAAGTATCATCAGCAATAATAATTTCTGGTGATAGAATTAACGCCCTTGCAAGTGCAATCCGTTGTTTTTGGCTAGTTGAAGTTTCTTTAATCGGAATGAGCGCATACTCAGGATACATACCAACTAATTTCAAGGTATTAAAAATACACTCATTGCGTTCTTGTTCATTCATATCTGTGGCTAAACGTAATGGCGCATCAAGAATCTGCCCAATATTATGATTAGGATTAAAAGTATGATTAGGATCTTGAAACATCATACGAATATGTTTTGTCCTAAACTGATAATCGCCGTATGTTAATTTTTTATATCGAAAGAACATATCACCGCTAGTTGGTTTAGTAATACCGGCAATCATTTTAGCTAATGTCGATTTTCCCGCACCATTTTCACCAATAATTGCAATGGTTTCGCCTTCATTTAAGTTAAATGAAATATTTTTAACCGCGTAAAAACGCTGTTTATGAAATAAACTAATATGATCAGTAAAACGTTTATTCAGATTGTGAACTTCTAATAATGCCATAAAGATTGAAGCATAAGTGCTTTATATGTGAATATTGTGATATAAAAAGACCGCTTAGCAAGCGGTCTAATTTTGTAAAATGTACCAACAGTTTATGAATTATAATACATTTATGCAGTTTAAGTCTTCGAAAGATTGTTCTAAGCGTTTTGACATAGATTCTTCCATTTTACGTAACCAAACACGTGGGTCATAATATTTTTTGTTTGGTGCGCTAGGGCCGTCCGGATTGCCTAATTGACCTTGCAGATATGCTTCATTTGCTTTGTAGAAGTTTAAAATACCGTCCCACGATGCCCATTGTGTATCAGTATCAATATTCATTTTGATTGCACCATAGCTGATCGCTTGGCGGATCTCTTTGCGTGATGATCCTGAGCCACCATGGAATACAAAATTAATTGATTTTGCAGGTAAATTACGTTGTGCAGACACAAACTCTTGTGAATCACCTAAAATAGATGGTTTTAACTTCACATTACCTGGTTTATAAACACCGTGTACATTCCCAAAGGCAGCCGCTATGGTAAATCGCGGGCTGATCGGATGTAATTGATCATAAACATATAATACATCTTCGGGTTGAGTATATAAACGCGACTCATCTACATTAGAATTATCGACGCTATCTTCTTCACCGCCGGTAATACCAATTTCGATTTCTAGCGTCATATCCATTTTGCTCATTCGTGCAAGGTATTCACGGCAAATCGCCATATTCTCTTCCATTGGTTCTTCAGATAAATCAAGCATATGTGAAGAAAATAATGGTTTACCCGTTTCAGCAAAATGTTTCTCACTTGCATCTAATAGGCTATCGATCCAAGGTAATAATTTTTTTGCAGCGTGATCGGTATGTAAGATAACGGGCACACCATATTCTTCAGCCAGTAAATGTACTTGCTTAGCACCGGCAATCGCACCTAATACATCCGCTCTTGCCCCGCTTGTTGGTTTGATGCCTTTGCCTGCATAAAATGAAGCTCCACCATTCGAAAATTGAATAATAACGGGGGCTTTAACGCGTGCAGCAGTTTCTAAAACGGTATTGACTGAATTAGAACCTACACAGTTAACGGCTGGAATTGCAAAATTATTTGCTTTAGCATACACAAAGATTTTTTGAACATCATCGCCTGTTACTACGCCGGGTTTTACGATATCTAATAATGCCATATTGGTATTTCCTTAATCTAAAGATCTGAAAAGAGAACGCAAAAATTGCCTGTTTAGTATTTAATTAAGCGGTAAATTTTTGGCAAAATTGACCGCTTATCATTTGATTAGTTGTTTGCACGTTTTTCTAAAATTTCAACAGCAGGTAATACTTTGCCTTCTACAAATTCTAAGAAAGCACCGCCGCCGGTTGAGATATAAGAAATTTTATCGGCAATGCCAAATAAATCAATTGCAGCCAATGTATCGCCACCACCTGCGATAGAAAATGCCCCATTTGCAGTGGCTTCTGCAATTGCATTTGAGATAATTTCCGTTCCTTTACGGAAGTTCGCGAATTCAAAGACCCCTACAGGGCCATTCCAAAGAATCGTTTTCGCGGATTTAATAATATGAGCTAATTCTTCAGCGGATTTGTCGCCAATATCGAAGATAGATTCATCGGCGGTCACTTCTGATACTAATTTTTCGGTTGCTGTGGCTGTTTCAGAAAATTCTGTACCTACACGCACATCAACAGGAACAGGAATATGAGTGGTTGACGCTAATCGTTTTGCTTCTGGGATTAAATCACCTTCATATAAGGATTTACCTACATTATGCCCTTCTGCCGCAATGAATGTGTTGGCAATGCCCCCCCCGACAATCAGTTGATCAGCAATTTTTGAGAGGCTATCTAAAACGGTTAATTTGGTTGATACTTTTGAACCACCTACAATTGCTAACATTGGGCGTTGTGGTTCTTTTAATGCTTTACCTAATGCTTCAAGCTCGGCAGCCAATAATGGCCCTGCACAAGCTATAGGTGCAAATTCTGCTACGCCATAGGTTGAGCCTTCTGCGCGGTGTGCAGTACCAAATGCGTCCATAACAAAAATATCGCATAAGGCAGCATATTTTTTTGCTAGTTCAGCATCATTTTTTTTCTCGCCTTTATTTATGCGCACATTTTCAAGGACAACAATTTCATTTTGGTTGACTTCTACACCATCTAAATAGTCACGCACTAGCCGTACAGGCACACCTAAATCAGATGCATTTAAGTAATCAACTACAGGTTGTAATGAATTTGCTTCTTCAAATACGCCTTCAGTTGGACGACCTAAATGTGATGTTACCATCACTTTCGCACCTTTTTGTAAGGCTAATTTTAACGTCGGGATTGTAGCTCGAATACGAGCATCTGAGGTGATTTTACCTTCCTTTACGGGGACGTTAAGATCAGCACGAATGAATAAACGTTTACCAGTTAAATCAAGGTCAGCCATTTTTTTAACGGACATAGTGAGTTCCTCTATTAGTAAGTCTTAAAATGTAGACAGTTTAATTATAGCATTTTCTACCTATTTTGGGCGAATGTAGATCAAATTCTGCTTTCTTTTGTAAAAAGTTTGAACCGCTTATTTATTATAGGAAAAGTGGGAAGAAAATAGGCAATAACAGCATACTGAGTAAGACACTGATAATAATTAATGGTATTCCTGCTTTAGTATAGTCAGTAAATTTATATTGCCCAACGGACAAAATCATTGTATTAGCTGGAGTGGCAATCGGAGTGGCAAATGCGCACGATGAACCGATAACAACCGCCATTAATACAGCCCGTGGATCTGCATTTAATGAGTTTGCGATCGATAGGCCGATTGGTGCGAGTAAGGCAGCTGTAGCGGTGTTTGACATAAAGTTAGTTAATAGACAGCTTAACAAGAGAATGGTCAGTAATAATGCGGTTGTACTCGGATGGTCGCCTAGTAAACTTAATATTGAATGAGCAATATCTGCACCAGCACCGGTGCGTTTTAGTGCATCCGTTAATGCAAGGGTGCCTGCAAAGAGGAAAACGACTTGGCTATCAATGGCTTGGTAAGCTTGTTTTTCAGTGATAACGCGCATAATTACTAAAATCAGCGCGCCTATACAAGCGGAAATATAGAGCTTAATTCCGATCACTTCTTCAAAAACCATTGCAAATAAGGTAGCAATTAATACACAAAGTGAAAGCCATTGTTTCCATTTAGGGATAATATTATGGTGATGATGGAAAGCCTGATAATCCTGTTTTTTGACATGAGTATTGAGTGTTTGTGGTAAAAAACGATAGCCAATAAACACAAAATAAAGAATACCAACGATTAATAATGGTAAGCCAATTTTAGCGTATTCAAAAAAACCAAATTTTAGACCGGTTTGCGATAAAACACCTTGTACGACTAAATTATTGGGTGAGCCAATTAAGGATAAATTACCTCCTAGCGTTGAGGCAAATGCCATTGGCATTAATAATCTAGAACGAGCAAAATCAGATTTCATTGCGATGCCTAGAATAACCGGGATTAAAATGGCTGAAGTGCCGGTATTAGACAGTATGCCGGACATTAATCCGGTGATTAGCATTAACACAACCATTAATTGCCGTTCACTTTTGGCAAAACGGCTTACGACACCGCCAATTTTATTGGCCATACCCGTTTCAAATAACGCACCACCAATTACAAACATTGCAACAAATAAAATAACATTAGTATCAACAAAACCTAAAAAAGCCTCTTTGGCAGGCAATACGCCAGTAACGGCTAAACCGACGGTGACGATCATTGCGGTTACTGCGAGAGGAAGCTTTTCTAAAGCGAACATTAAAATAGCAAAGATAAGAAAACATAGTGTAATTGCACTTGGGGTCATAAAGGCTCCTAATAGTCAATGAAATGGCAAATTAACATACCATGCATTATTTTTAAAAAGTGTTGGTAATTTACTTTAAAAGATAATTTTTATGCAAAATAAATATGTTCTAAGTAAACCGTATAAATAAAAAACAGCCTATTTATTACATATATATTACAATGAGTTAACAAATTATTATTAAATATAAACAAAATTGTACAAGCCGCATAAATTGTTAGGTTTTTTGAAAATCTATGCTTTAAGGTGGGAGCAGCAAACGTCACGTAAATTAATAAAGCCAAGCTTTTGTTGGTTTCAGGCGTATAAGGTAAAGAATTGAGAAAAATAAAATTATTACGCACGTTTTTTTTATTCAGGGTAATAGTATTGTTTTCCATAAAATAACATTAATGGTTAATCTAAAGACAGGCTGGCACTGTACACAAAATTTTTCAGAATAAAATAGTGATGTTATAAATATGTGAAGGAGTTCAAATTATTTTTAACGTTTTTGGGTAGTAAAAAGCGGTTAGTTTTGGGCAATAATGTGTAAAAATAACCTAAAATTACCCGCTTATTTGCTTTAATGGTTATACACTTAATGCGGCTTCATTACCGCGTTTTTGTAACCATTGTTTCCGATCTTCGGAACGTTTTTTGGCTAATAACATATCCATAATAGCGAAAGTATTAAGAGCATCATCTTGTTGATCCTCTTCACTGTCATCTAGCACGAGTTGCACCAAGCGACGTGTACTAGGATCCATAGTGGTTTCACGTAATTGACTTGGATTCATTTCACCTAAGCCTTTAAAACGTTGTACATTTGGTTTGGCTTTTTTGTGAGCAAGACGTGCTAAAATAGCCTCTTTTTCCACTTCATCTAAAGCATAATGCACTTCATCTTTGCCGATATCAATACGATATAAGGGGGGCATTGCCACATAAACGTGTCCTTGCCGGACTAAGTTGGGGAAATGACGTAAAAATAGCGCACAAAGTAAGGTTGCAATATGCAAGCCATCTGAGTCAGCATCGGCTAGAATACAGATTTTGCCGTAACGTAATTCATCTAGTCTATCATTATCTGGATCAATTCCCATTGCCACGGCAATATCGTGCACTTCTTGCGATGCTAGGACTTGATCAGAAGAAACTTCCCAAGTGTTTAAAATTTTACCACGTAATGGCAAAATCGCTTGATATTCTTTATTGCGTGCTTGTTTAGCAGAACCGCCCGCAGAATCACCTTCGACTAAAAATAATTCGGTGCGTGTTAAATCTTGTGCCGTACAATCAGCCAATTTACCTGGCAAAGCAGGGCCACTCACTAATTTTTTACGTACCACTTTTTTGGCTGCTCGTAAGCGACTTTGTGCTGAGGCAATGGCCATTTCAGCGATAGATTTGCCTACTTGTACATTTTGGTTGAGCCATAAGCTAAACGCATCTTTCAAGGTGCTGTCAACATAACTGGAAGCTTGGCGAGAAGACAACCGTTCTTTTGTTTGACCAGCAAATTGGGGTTCTTGCATTTTTAGTGAAAGTACGTAAGCGCAACGATTCCACACATCATCGGCCGTTAATTTAATGCCTTTGAGTAACAAATTATGTATTTCACAAAATTCAACTATGGCTTTTAACAAGCCATTGCGTAAGCCATTAACGTGGGTGCCGCCTTGTGCTGTCGGAATTAAATTGACATAGCTTTCTGCCAATAATTCGCCCCCTTCCGGTAGCCATGTTAATGCCCAACTCACTGCTTCTGTTTCACTGGTTACGTTGCCAATAAAAGGCGGGTTAGGTAAACATTCTGTTTCTGCCAATGCTTCTGATAGATAATCGGCTAAACCATCTTCGTAATACCAGCTTTCTTGGTTGTGATTAATATGGTCAGTAAAATTAATCGTTAATTTGGGACAAAGTACCGCTTTGGCACGTAGTAAATGGCGTAAACGACTCACTGAAAAACGCGGACTGTCAAAATATTTGGGATTAGGATAAAAATGAACACTAGTGCCCGTCTGTTTTTTAGCACAACTTCCTACTACGTGTAATTCTTCCGTTTTGGCACCGTTAGCAAAAGCAATTTGATAAATATTACCATCACGTTTAATTTTAATTTTTACTTGTTCAGATAATGCATTGACAACGGAAATCCCTACGCCGTGTAATCCACCTGAGAAAGTATAATTTTTGTTGGAAAATTTACCGCCTGCGTGCAATTTAGTTAGAATTAATTCGACGCCTGAGATTTGTTCAGTTGAATGTATATCAATTGGCATTCCTCGACCATTATCAACCACTTCCAATGAGTTGTCTGAATCTAGAATAACATCAATTTGAGTAGCAAAGCCTGATAATGCTTCATCAACACTGTTATCAATCACTTCTTGAGCTAAGTGATTTGGACGGCTTGTATCAGTGTACATACCAGGACGAAGTTGCACTGGTTCCAAATCCTTTAGAACAGTAATTTGATCAGCTCGGTAGCGTTTATCAGACATTTTAATTTCTCTTGGTGTAAATAAAGACAGGTATTTTAAGTAAGAATAGCAGATTTTGCAAAAAATTTAGCATTTTAGCCCGCTTGTGAATGGTGTGGCTGAGTAATCCTCGCAGAGAATGTGGAATAAATGATGGCTGGATAGCAATTTTTAGTTGGTGGAATGCATTATGCTCACTAATTTTTTATCAGCATTTATTTGCTTTATCTATAATAGCCATTCCAATTGTAGCAGGTGTTGTATCCTCTATGGGGTTAATCCTATGATTGCTACAATAGCAATGGCATTATCATTCATTATGGTGGTAAGTGGTGTGAATTAAAGCTGTACTGGTTGCACTACTTCGCTAGGGTAACAGCCGACTACTTTTAAGTAGCACGTTATCTTTTGCAATTCAGCTAAAGTTTGTTGGGTTTTGGCTGAATCGATATTTGCTTCTAATTCAACGTAAAACATTTCTTCCCAATCTTCGCCATAAATTGGGCGTGATACTAATTTGAGCATGCGAATTTTATGTTGTTTAAAAATGCTTAATACATCAACTAAAATACCCGCTTGTTTTTTGCTTGTCATCAGTAACAATATTTTAGTCTGAAGTTGTGGTGAAACGGGCACGGCTTTTTTCGCTACAATGATAAAACGAGTAATATTATGTTCTTGATTGGTAATATTCGTTTTAATATTGGTCAGATCGTATAATTTACCTCCCGCTTCACCAGATAACGCTGCAATATTGGGTTTATTTAAACAAGCGGCTAAACTCATTGCATGCGAACTACTTTCGCAATATTTAATATCAATTTTGCCTAACTTTTCTAAGGCTTGACTACACTGTTTCTCATGTTCAGGATGCATATAGATGGTATCAATATCTTCTAATGTTGCTGTTGGATTGGCTAAAATACAGTGTTTAATCGGATAAACGATTTCATCAATGATAGTTAAATTGGTGTGTTGTAAAATATCGTACACTTCATTGATTGAGCCTGACGTAGAATTTTCTAATGGTAAGATACCAAATTGTGCTAAATCGCCTTCGACTTTTTCAAACACTTCTTGAAATGAATTACAGTTTAGCTCAATCATTACATTTTGTTGTTTTTTCGCAAATTGTTTGGCAGCCATACTTGAATAAGAGCCTGCCATACCTAAGAAAGCGATAGATATTTTCTTATTATTTTCTCTTTCTTGTTTTAGATTATCTTTGAAATAGGCTTGTTGTGTAAGAATAGAATCTTTCATAATGCGTTGAAAGATTTGAGTGATATATTCTTCATCAAGATCATATTTCTGTGCTTCAGCATATTTTATTAATGCATTCAGTAACTCAGTTTCCCGTGTACGATCGCGTAATGGGATCTCGGTTATTTGTTTATCACGCAGCACATCAAAGGCTAATTGATGACGTTCAGCAAGCAGTTTGAGTAAGTCGTGATCTAATTGTGTAATTTGAGTTCTTATGTTTGATAAATTTAAAGGCATGGTATATCTTTTTAATTTATATGATTAAGTTATACAATATGCATCATAAAAAAATAAAGGCGATTCATTAGCACATTGTTCGTAAAACAAAGGTAAGTTACCTTAAATTAGTTCATTATTATTTAAAACCATCCATATAGTGGATGGATAAGTTAGTTAATTTGTCGTTAATGCTGAATGAGTTAGTGTAATTTCATTGAAGGTCTTAACAGTCGGTTAATCTGACCGACTAATAAAATTAAGCCAGTTTTGAACCAACCATGTAATGCCACTTGGTGCATTCGATACAGTGATAGATAGGCCAAGCGGGCAATTTTACCCTCAATAAACATATTACCGCTGACTAAGTTACCCATTAAGGTGCCAACCGTGCCAAAATGAGAAAATGATAATAAAGAACCTCTGTCGTTAAATTTAAATGGTTTGAGTTCTTTGCCCGTTAAATCGGCGATAATATTATTGCCACATTGTGTTGCCATTTGATGTGCTGCTTGAGCACGTGGTGGAATTGGTTTTCCATCTTGTATGAGTGAAGCACAATCACCGATAACATAAACGGCATCATCTACGGTGGTTTGTAATGTCTCTTTGACTTCAATTTGATTTAAATGATTTGTTGCAAAACCTAGATTTTTGACAAAATCAGATGCTTTTACACCGGCAGACCAAACAATTAAATTGGCCTCAATTTTTTCCCCCGTTTGGGTAATTAAGCCATTTTCGACCGCTTCAGTGATCATGGTATTTAATTTTACATCAACCCCTGCTTTGCGTAATTCATATAGGGCTAAATTAGACACTTTTTGAGTTAGAGCCGGAATTAAACGTTCGCTTGCTTCTACTAAGGTTACTTTTAAACTTGCACGATGTAACTTACCAAAGCCGTATTCGTGTAAATGTTTCGCGGTGTTATAGAGTTCTGCTGAGAGTTCTATTCCTGTTGCACCGCCGCCGACAATGGCAATTTTTACATCTTGATTATCACTGTGTGAAAATTGTAAAAACAATTCCATCATTCGTTTTTGGAATAATTTAGCCTGTTTAATGTCGTCCAAGAAAATGCAGTGTTCAGCAACGCCTTTAGTACCAAAATCGTTTGATTTACTGCCGATGGCTATGACTAATTTGTCGTAAGCAACTTGACGTTCTTTGACCAGTAATTCGTTCTGTTCATTATAAATGGGCGCAAGGGTGATCTGTTTTTGTTTACGATCAACCGCGATTAATGTGCCTTGTTGAAATTCAAAACCGTGATTTTTTGCGTGTGCACGATAACTTAATGCATCAATACCTTCATCGAGTGAGCCTGTTGCCACTTCATGTAATAAAGGTTTCCATAAATGTGTTGTATTACGATCGATAAGTAATACGTGAGCTTTATTTTTACGGCTTAATTTATTACCTAAATAAGTCGCTAGCTCTAAACCACCCGCGCCTCCCCCAACAATAATGATAGTTTCTTTAGCCATGTAATTTTCCTCCGAAATATAATAAATTGATTTAAATCAAAAAAAGTAAAGTAATTGTATGCGCTTATCTAATAATGTCTAATTTGCCATTCTTTACCATGTGGCAAAACGCGGCCGAATTGTTGAAAGACAAGAATATGCGCTAGTTCATGTGGGATAACTTGTTGAATAAAGGCTTGGTCATTTTCTTGTGATAAAATGGGATTAAAACGAATTTGATTTTGTTGTAGATAGGCAACACCCGCTTTTAAGCCTCGCACGGTATAATTGACCGTAGGGGGCTTAAACGTTTTATTAAAGTAGCCATTGGCTTTTGCTAAATTACGGGTAATTGCGCGTTGTACTTGCATTTTAAGTTGACGTAATTCAGCGCTTGTATGGCAGTTCGTTCTCATTTTTTAGGGCAATTGATTGGTTGCCATTTTTTATCATAACAAATGTATAATTCTGTTACACTAGCACCTAAATACACATCTTTTAATTGTGGATTATACTTGCGCATCCATTGGAATAAATCATTTTTCCGTAAGTTTTTAGCGGGTAATTTTAAACTATAAAATAGCTCTTTTTGCTTTTGAAAATAGCTCGTTGGGTCTTGAAATGCACAAGCGCCGTGTTTTTCCCATTCACCTTGCAATAATGATGCACCAGGCGCTTCGGGTAAATATTGTTCAAGAATAGCGGGATCAATGGGTGGTAAGTCGCCTTGGCAATAACGTGGGTGATCGCTGACTGAATGCGCTTTCTTATTTTGTGGCTATAAGCCGTGGATAACCCAACCTAAATTTTGGTCATCACATTGATAATCAATATGATCTGGTAAATCAGTTAAATACCGTGCTTTTTGTGTTGCACAAAATGCAGGTGACCAAGAAAGCGCTAACATATAGTAATCAACTGGTGCGGTTTTATTTTGCCCAATTTTATCATCACGCATTTTGCTGTCGTAATTTATTGCTAAGGCTGCTTGAGTGTTCTTGCTTGGTTTAGCCCTAGGTGCTTTCGCAATTGGAACATCTAGATTATGCTCAATTTGGGCTAATTCGCTTGGGGTTATTTCACCGCGTTGTTGATATTTTTGATAATTATTGAAAACATAAAAGATCATCGCCGTGATAAGAAAGGTTATTAATCTAACAAGATTTTTTCTATTCATCTGATTTTAAAGGGAAAAAGTGAAAAAGGACGGTTACTATAAACAAAAATGGCGAGAGAATAAAGTAAAACAAGCGGTCACTTTTGCAAAGTTTTTATAAAAGTGACCGCTAGGCAAGCTTATTTTATCGTGCCACAAGTCAGGCAATATAAATAAGTATTTTGAGGGTCATTAAATTTTTGTAATAATTCAGCCGCTTGTTGAGTTTGGGGAACAAAAGGTAAACCCAACCAAACCGCTAGCGTTGATTTGGCTTTAAAACCAATATTTTTCAAGAGTGAACTGAATAAACCTTTATCACTTTCAATAAACCATTGCGCGGTGAAATGTTTAATTGCATTTTCGCCTTTGGCTTTACGTTTTTGATTGATTAAATCAGTTAGTACATCATATGCAGTATGGAAATCGCCTAGCTGATCGACTAAGCCGTGCTTAAGTGCATCTTCACCAGACCATACTTGACCTTGCGCAACTTTATCTACTTCAGCTTTTGACATATTTCGACCGCGACTGACTAAATCTAAGAAAGCATCATAGCCATTTTCAATATTGATTTGAATTAATTCAGCGTGCTCATTCGATAGATGCTGTAACGAGCTTGTTTTCGCTAATGGAGAAGTGGCTACACCATCTTCACTTATGCCTAGATGTTTAGCCGTTTTTTCAAAGGTCATGGCTAAGCCAAAAATACCAATTGAACCTGTGATCGTATTTGGGCTGGCAATAATTTTATCGCTCGTTGCTGAAATCCAATAGCCACCTGAAGCAGCTAAGCCTCCCATTGAGGTTACAACAGGTTTGCCGGCTTGTTGAATAGCCTGTAATTCTTGCAAGATTATTTCAGAAGCAACCACGCTACCTCCCGGGCTGTTAACCCGTAATATCACACCATCAACATTATTGTCTTCGCGTGCTTGGCGTAATAATTCAGAAATAGTCTCACTACCCGCTGATCTTTCTTTGCTTTTGCCAGAAATAATTTCACCTTCTACATTAATCACGGCAATTTTGTGTTCTGCATTGACAGCAAAACGATCTGTTAGATTCAAAGCATAATCGGCATAATTAATGTGTTGATAGATGCCTTTCTCATTTTTACCGAATTGTTCGATTAATGCTTGTTCAATTTCTGCTTTACTGCCGATATCGGTCACTAATTTTTGGTTTAAGGCATATTGAGCGTCATTGGCGTTAACGGCTTTGTATTTTTCAATCAAGCTTTTGGGTTCAGGTAAAACTTGATCGACAGCAATCATACGATTTTCAGCAATATCTGTACGGAATTGATGCCAAATTGAATTTAATAATGTTTGGGCATTTTGTTTTGCTTCATCAGACATATCATTGCGCAAGAATGGTTCAACCGCTGATTTATAAATGCCTACTCGGAAAATATGCGGTACAGCATCAATTTTATCGAGCAAGGCTTTGAAATAAAGCGAACTAAAATTCAACCCTTGCAAATTGATTGAACCTGCTTTATTTAAATAAATTTTATTGGCAAAACTGGCTAAATAATATTGTGATTGACTATAGTTTTCCCCAATGGCAATCACTGGTTTACCCGATGTTTTAAAGGCTTTTAATTCACTACCAATGAAACTTAATGATGAATGATCACTGCCTTCAAATTTTGAAAGGTCTAACACGATGCCCGTAATATTTGGATCTTTCGCCGCTTTGCCAATGGCACGCACGACATCAAAAGTAGACGCTTTGAGCGATTCGTCATTCGTTAATTCGCTTTGAATTAAGCGGTGAAAATTAGCAAAATCATCGTGGTTATCCGTTAAATAACCGCTTAAATTAAGCCGTAAGGCTACTTTTTCGTTAGGCTCTTTGCTTTTATTTGTATCACTTCCATTCACTAAAAAGGCGATAGAGGCAAAGCCCGTCAATATAAATAAAATAAAAAAGAGGTTTATTATACATTCGCGAATACAGCGAAAAATGGCATAAATACCTTTAAACAGTTTCAACATAATGGTCCTAAATTGATGAATAAAATTAGAGGATTAAATTAGCATAAAATGAACGTAGAATTAACAAAATATGCTATTCTTCTATTCATTTTTTCATTTTGACAAGAGATATGACCATGAAAACATTAGAGTTATTACAACGTCGTCGTTCAAATAAAAAATTAGGGCAAATTGCGCCTAACGCAGAACAATTGCAACATATGTTTAAAGCCGCATTACGTGCGCCTGATCACGGTAAATTGAAGCCTTATCATTTTGTGGTGATTGAAAAACAGAGTATGTCAATGTTAAAAGCGTGTTTGGTGGATGCGGCCATTGAGTTTGAGATGGACGAAAAAAATGCGCTTAAAGCGGATAAAATTGCTGAGCAAGCACCGCTTATGATTGGCATTGTGGCAAAAATAGATCATCAATCTGAAAAAGTGCCTGCTTGGGAGCAAATGATCAGTGCAGGCTGTGCAACTTATGCAATGCAATTAGCTGCGAATGCATTAGGGTTTGATACTGTTTGGATTAGTAATCAGTGGGTAGAAGGTAAAATGTTGCGACAAGCTTTTGGTTGTCAAACAGGAGATAAAATAATAGGGTTATTATTAGTTGGATCGCCTAAGGACGCAAGCGATGATATTTCATTAGCACGTGAAACAGAGAATACAGAGGGTTTTGTCAGTTATTTGCAATAGGATCATGTGATGCAAACAATTTTAATTACAGGTTGTTCATCTGGCATTGGTTATGCAACGGCTAAATTATTAAAACAACAGGGTTGGCGAGTGATTGCAAGTTGCAGAAAAGCGGCAGATATTGAGCGCTTGCAAGCTGAAGGGTTTGAATGTATTCAATTAGATGTCGTTGATTCCGCACAAATTGAGCAAGCATTTGCTTACATTAGATCAAGCGGTGGTTTGGATGCGGTATTTTGCAATGCAGGGCAAGGGCAGCCTGGTTGTGTTGAAGATATTCCGCGTAGTGCATTACGTGAATTATTTGAAACTAATGTGTTTGGTGTTTGGGAAGTGATGAATCAAGCGATTAAAATTTTTCGTGAGCAACAACACGGGCGAATTTTAGTAACTAGCAGTATTTTGGGGTTTGCGGCAATGCACTATCGTGGCGCCTATAATGCGACTAAATTTGCGATAGAAGGGATGGCAGATACTTTACGTCTTGAATTAGCCGGTTCAAATATTTATATTAGTTTAATTGAGCCGGGGCCTATTCTGAGTGATTTTAGGGCAAATTCAGTAGATAAATTAGCAAAATTTATTGAGCTAGAGAAAACGGCGGATCTGACTTTTAACCAGAGGCAATATCGCCGTTTAGCCTCGCGCGAAAATGATAACCCTTTTGCTAAACCGCCATCAGTTGTTGCTGATGGTTTGTTTAGTTGCTCTAACTGCCACTAAGCCTAGGGCGCGTTATCAAGTCACTTTTCCAACTAAATTATTTTGGTGGTTACGCCGTATTTTACCAACCCGTTGGTTTGATTTTGTGTGCCGTAAATCAGGTGGTTAAAGCGATTTGATTTTGAGATAGCCTAGCCATTCTTTAAATGATTGCATAACACTATCCATTGCACCAGATTGTGGAATAAAGTAACTAAAATCAAAATACACATTTGGCGTTACGCCATAACCTACACTCGCGGGCAAGACTTTGAAGCCTTGTTGTTCAAATAGTTTTTTGGCTCGTTGCATATGCCATTGATGTGTAACGAGAATGATCTTGTTAATGTTCGAATTAGCTAAAATTTCGTAAGAAAATTGAGCATTTTCTTGCGTTGTTTTAGCATTTTCTTCTAACCACGTGGTTTCTACCGCAAAGAATTGGGCAAATTCTTTCGCCATAATGTTCGCTTCTGAGTTGCCATTAATGGCACTGCCTGTCGCTAATAAAGGTAATCCGGTTTGCTTTTGTAGATAAGCCGCATAACGCATTCGTTCAAAGGTTGTGCTGTTAGTACTGATGGGATCAAAAAGCTCTTGGCTGTCACGAATTCCACCGCCTAGTACAACAATCGCTTGGGCTGTTTGGTAATCTGCTAAGCTAAGTTGATCTGCGATTACCAAGGAATTTCCTAGTTTGGTTGCAAAATAAGGCGTACTAAACAAATACAACATAAAAATACCAAAAGTAGTGAAACAATAGCTGAGTTTTTTATAGTTAAAGTAAGCAAATAAGAGTGAAATTAGCCAAAGCATTGCAATATTAAAAGGCGGTAAAACCAAAGCAGTAATAATTTTATTCACAAAAAACATAGCGTATTCCTCAGAAAGTTCGCCTATTTTCTATGATTTATTGATAAAATGCACATTTTATTTGTCTGAAGCATATCGTTTTATTAGGCTTGAGCTACAGCAAGCGGTTAATTTTTGGCAATGTTGCAAAGTATATGAAAGCAGTTCAAGATAGTCTGATTTATTTGGTAGGGGAGTTGATTTCAAAATCAATTCCTTTCTTACTGTTGCCTTATCTATCGCGTAAATTAGGCGTAGAAGGCTATGGTGAGTTATCCTATTACCAAACATATTTAGTGTTATTCTTAATTTTGGTTAGTCTTAGCCAAGATGGTGCGGTCGCGCGCTATTTTTATTTTTACGGTAAGCGGTCATTAAATGTAATTGTACATACAGGCTATTTTTATACTTTAATCGTTGGTGGCATTATTTTGGCTGTTTGTTGGTTGTTACAAGCGGAAATTATTGCTTATTTGGCGGTTTCAGCTATTTTTCAATCTTTTCTTGCAGTGCAATTGAGTGTCCGGCAATGTCAGAAACAGGCGTTGCAATATATGATTATTCAATCATTAACTAGCTTTACTTCTATTTTTCTGACCGTTGTGATGTTGGAGTTTTATCAAACGGATTTGGTCGAAAAGCGTATTTTGGCTATTTTGTTTGGTAATTTAATGGTTTTCTGTTTGGTTTATTTCTTTTATGTGGGCAAAGTAACGAGTAATAAACGTTATTCATTGCGGCAATATCAATTAAGTTTGGTCTATATTTTAACGTTTGGTTTGCCGTTATTATTAAATCAAGCAGGCTTTTATTTAAAAGGACAATTAGACCGTATTTTTATTTTCCATAAATTTAGCCAAGCTGATCTTGGTTTATATGCAATGGGCGCGCAAATTGCTTCTGTGTTAATGATTCTATTACTGGCGTTACATAAAGCGACACAGCCTTATTTTTATGAAGGTTTAAAAAATAAAACGATTACATTAAGCAAAGTGCATCAATGGGCGTTTTGTGCATTTATTCTTTCGCCAATACCTGCTTTATTTGTGTGGATAATGCCTGAACAATTGTTTATTTGGTTGTTGGGTGAACAGTTTTTTGGTACTAAATATTTTATTGTTTTATTTTTATTTTCTACCGCATTAACCGCGCCTTATCTGATTTTAACCAATTATTTATTCTTTTATGGCAAAAATAAAATGATTTCTTTTGCCTCTGTGCTGTCTAGTTTAGTCTATGTGGTAAGCTTATATGTGTTAGCCAACACAGAAATTGAATATGTGCCTTATGCAAGTATTATCGCGGGCTTAGTCTTTTTGCCATTATTGTATAGTATGACTAAAAAAGTCATTGTTTAAGTGGATGTTGTGAATAAGATGATGAAAAAATATTTAATTTCTTTGGCAAAAGATCAACTGCGTCGTGAGCAATTCTTTACTCAGGCGGATACGACTGATTTTCAGGTGTTTGATGCGGTAAATACGATGCAACAGGAATGGGATTCGCTTGCCGTAAAATACGATATCGCTCAGTTTGCACAACGTTATCAACGTTCAGTGACTAAAGGCGAAATTGGTTGTGCTTTGAGTCATTTAGGCGTTTATCAATGGATTGTGGCAGATCCGCAAATAGGCGACAATGATTATTGTCTAGTCTGTGAAGATGATGCTTTATTTAATCAAGATGTTCAGTCAAGTTTGACACAGTTATTAAGCCAAAATGTGCGTGCGGATATAGTGCTAGTCGGGCAGTCTAAAATATTCGGTTTTGATGATGCAATGCTAGAAATTGAATATCCGACTACCTTTGTGCCTCAAATGGTTGCGATTGGTAATTCGATCTATCGTTATGCTTATCCATATAAGAATTATTATGCGGGTACGGTCGCCTATTTAATTAAAAAATCGACCGCTCGCAAGTTGGTTTCGATAACGGATTTGCCATTTTGGTTGGCGGATGATTTTATTTTATTTGAACAGCAATTTGGCTTAGATATTATGGTTGTTCGCCCGCTTATGGCGATTGAAAATCCAGCATTATGCAGTAATTTGGAAACCGCAAGAGCCTCAACACAACAAGCGTTAAGCAAAAAATTATTAAAGTATCCATTTAAAAAATGGTTAGCCATTCAACGTAATATAGGACTAAAAAATGATCAGTGCGGTAATTAATTTATTTTATATTTATGATCCTTGGATTATGCACGTTATTCGTATGGCATTTATTGTCGGTGGGGTGTCGGTGCTATTCTTGGCTTATCAATGGTATCGTCGCAAAATTACCGATATCGCTTTTCCATTAGACAGTGTATTGGTAATTTTGGCACTGATTATTTTATCGGCTATTCCATTATTCGTGCACGGTACGCAAGATATTTCAGTGTTATTAATGTATGTAAAATCATTGATTTTATTTATATTTGGTATTGCAATTTATAATGTATTTTATCGAATGAATAGCCAAGCCAATCAAGCTAAGCTAGTAGATGATTTGAAAATAGGCGTATTGATTCAGGCGATAATGGGCGTGTTAGCATTAACCGGGATCAGTATTTTTATTGATATGGCATTAGGCACTAACGCCAACTATTTTTTGCCACGTTTTCAAGGATCTGAACAAGAATACCGTTTATATAACATTACTTCTTCAGCGTTCTTTCAATTGAGTGCTTTTTATTTAGTCTTATTGCATTTCTTGCTCGCATATAATGCAAAACATAATAGTATTCCGACTATTTTTATTTTTCTAATGCTGTTTATTGGGTTAATTTCAGGCAGAACATTTTTTGTCTTTTCTTTATTTAGTGTCTTATTTTACTTTAAATGGCGTTATTACAATTATGTGTTACTTTTTATTTTAGCTGTTGTGAGTTTTGCTTATTTTTTACCAGAAAATAAGTATGTCGGACACGCTTTAGAACCGGTTGTTAATTTATTCTCACAAAAAATTCAAGAATTTAGTTCTTCCACGACTAATTTAGTCCAAAATCATTTATTTATACCTAATCTAAAACAATTAATGATTGGTGATGGGTATTATTTTACTGAAGATGGCCGTTATTATGGCGGTTCGGATTCCGGTTTTATTCGTCAAGCATTATATGGTGGTATGGGGTATATTTTACTTTGTTTTTTATTTACGGTTTATTTTGTGAAACGGGTCGCGGATAATTGGTTTGAAGGCAGTTGGAAATTTATTATTTCTACCGTTGGACTATTAAGCATTTTAAATATTAAAGCTGATATTTATGCTTATCCGGGTATTATGTTTGTATTGTTAATGTTTTTATCTTTATTTGGGAATAAAGGTAAAATAATTACGTTATTCAACCGCTAAAAAATGCCTATGTTTAGTATTATTATACCGTCCTACAATCGTCAGGCAGAAATTTCGGCATTATTACAGCATTTAGCGCGCCAAACGGTCAAAGATTTTGAGGTGATTATTGTTGATGATTGTTCAACACACGCGGTCGTTATTCACCAAAAATATGCTTTTCCAGTCAGAGTGATTCGTAATCAAGTTAATCAAGGCGCGGCGGCTAGCCGTAATATTGGCGTTGCTAACGCTCAGTTTGAATGGCTGTTGTTTTTAGATGATGATGATCGTTTCGACGTGGCTAAATGTGCTCACTTAGCACAGGCGATTAGCCAAAATAAGCACGTGAATTTTATTTATCATCCTGCTAAATGTATTATGGTGAATGAAGGTTTTAGTTATCTTACTAAGCCAGCCACACCGGAAAACTTAACCCTCGATAATATGTTGTTAGCAAATAAAGTGGGCGGAATGCCGATGATGACTATCAAAAAAGATTTTTTTATTCAGCTAGGTGGTTTAGCGCCTGATTTAAAATCACTTGAAGATTATGAATTTGTCTTAAAATTAGTTACCAATCAACATTTAAAGGCCCTATTGCTTGAACAACCGATGACTATTTGCACCTTTCATACTAAGCGTGCCAGTGTTTCAACAAATATGCAAAATACGGTGGTAGCCTTGCAGGCTATTCGCCAAAAATATGTTAAGACAGCCGATCAAGCGGCTCATTTTGAGTTGAATGCGTTATATATTTTATCTTATCCGTATATTATGAATTTATCGCGTCAGGCCGCTAAAAG
Organism: [Haemophilus] ducreyi; assembly: GCF_900109315.1. Lineage (GTDB taxonomy): Bacteria > Pseudomonadota > Gammaproteobacteria > Enterobacterales > Pasteurellaceae > Haemophilus_B > Haemophilus_B ducreyi. Next base: position 86,654 of record NZ_FOJC01000001.1, read on the forward strand.
CTATTTTGCTATGTTTAAGCGTAGCCATCATTTCAAACATTTACTGATTGCAGTAATAACCTTTATTTCCCCTAAGTTGGCGATAAATATGAAAAGGTTTAGTTGATGAAATTTTCAGTCTTAATGTCTTTATATGTGAAAGAACAACCGGCATTTTTAGCCGAATGTTTAGCGAGTTTAACCGCACAAAGCTATCCAGCCGATGAAATAGTGATTTTATATGACGGTAAGGTGACGGCTGAATTAGAGGCGGTTGTGCAACAATATGCCCCAATTTTACCGCTTAAACAGGTTCGTTTTGCTGAAAATCGTGGTTTAGGTAATACATTGAATGATGGACTAAAGTATTGTTCGCACGAATGGGTATTTCGAATGGATAGCGATGATATTTGTGATGTTGATCGTTTTGCAAAACAGGTTGCTTTTATTCAACAACATCCTGATGTTGTCGTATTTGGCAGTCAAATTGCTGAATTTGGGCAAAATGTGCAGGATATTGTCGCATATCGTGCGGTACCGACCACTCACCAACAAATTGTAAAATTTAGTCGCTTCCGTTGCCCATTTAATCATATGACTGTTGCTTATCAAAAATCGAAAGTATTAGCCGTTGGCGGTTACCAAGGTTTGCAAGAAGACTATACGCTTTGGATTAAGATGATTGCAAGTGGTTTTCTGACCGCTAATCTGACGGATGTATTAGTTTATGCTCGGGTAGGCAATGGTATGGTGGGGCGTCGCAGAAATTTTACTCAATTTAAATATGAATGGCAACTTTACCGGCTTAAAACGCAAGCTAAGTTACATAGTAGAATAGTCGGTTTGGGCATTTTTGCGTTGCGAGCAATTCCTAGAATTTTACCGCTAGCGATATTGCAAAGGATTTATAAGCTATTACATAAATAATCGGTAAAAAGCGTATCAAATGATACGCTTTTTTAAATATTACCGCTTAATTGTGTATCAGCATTTTGTGCTTAAAGAGAAGCAAAATAAATAATCTAGATTGATGGTGGTGATGAATCACGGAAAGTGAAATTTATTTTAGCGGTTAATTTTGAGGACTAGTTCTCAATTTGAAAAATTTATCCAAGTATAATACAAAATTTTTACGGATTTTTTGCTGGAAAAAGGTATACTAGCCACACTTTTCTAAGTGTTTTTAGTCGATTCGACACGTTGTCTTACTTTCATTTTCGAGGTTTTCCATGAGTGCGTTAAATAGTATATTAGGTATTGTGGTACTCTTATTAATAGCTTTTGCATTATCTAATAATCGCAAAGCCATTAGTTTGCGTACAGTATTCGGTGCATTATTTTTACAAATTGGGATTGGTGCAATCATTTTATATTGGGAAACAGGTCGGCAAGCGCTATTAGCCATTGCGGAAGGCGTAAGTAAAGTTATCAGTTATGGTAATGATGGTATTAATTTCTTATTCGGTGGCTTAGTCAGCGATAAAATGTTTGAAGTTTTCGGTGGTGGCGGTTTCGTATTCGCATTAAAAGTGCTTCCGCCGATTATTTTCTTCTCCTCACTGATTTCAGTCCTCTATTATTTAGGCATCATGCAAATGGTGATTCGTATTCTTGGTGGTGCATTACAAAAACTATTGGGGACGTCAAAGCCAGAATCTATGTCTGCTGCTGCAAATATTTTCGTTGGTCAAACAGAAGCGCCTCTTTTAGTTAGACCTTATATTAAATCAATGATAAATTCAGAATTGTTTGCGGTGATGAGCGGGGGCTTAGCCTCTGTTGCAGGCGCAGTCATGATTGGCTATGCAGGTATGGGGGTACCGCTTCCTTATTTAATTGCAGCTTCATTTATGGCAGCACCTGGTGGATTATTATTTGCTAAAATTTTACATCCACAATTAGAAACATTTAAAGATGAATTAAGTGCAGATGATATGGACGACAAACCTGCTAATGTGATTGAAGCAGCCGCTGTTGGTGCGTTTTCTGGTATGCAGTTAGCGATGAATGTGGGGGCGATGTTATTAGCATTTATTGCATTAATCGCATTATTTAATGGTTTTGTTGGTTGGATTGGTGCATTAGCCGGTTTTGAAGGATTAACATTACAAATGCTATTTGGGTATATTTCCCAACCTTTAGCTTGGTTACTTGGTGTGCCATGGGGGGGCGAAGCACAAATTGCGGGTTCATTAATTGGGCAAAAATTGATCGTAAACGAATTTGTTGCCTATGCAGATTTTGTGAATTATTTAAAACCAGAGGCAGGTGTAGCATTAAGTCCAAAAACGATCGCTATTATCACCTTCTCTCTATGTGGTTTTGCCAACTTAAGTTCGATTGCTATTTTAATAGGTGGTTTAGGTGGTATGGCGCCAAGCCGTCGTAGCGATGTAGCGAGAATGGGGATCAAAGCAGTTATGGCAGGAACCCTATCCAACTTAATGAGTGCTGCCATTGCTGGTTTATTTATTGGTATCGGCGGTGCAGTAATGTAACTAGCTTTAATGATTAACGTATAACACCACTGTTTATCGGTGGTGTTGTTATTTAAGACTAAAGCAAACGTTTGCTTTGTGATGCTTGAATGATACAAGCAGGCAAATTTCGACAGTATTTTGCATATTTTTAATTAAAGGAGGCTCATATGAGTTTAAAAAGTTCAGCGAAAGTGGCATTATCATTAATGGATTTAACCACTCTTAATGATAACGATACCGATGAAAAAGTGATTGCACTTTGCCAACAAGGCAACACGGAATTTGGTACCCCTGCAGCTGTTTGTGTTTATCCTCTATTTGTACCGGTAGCACGTAAAGCCTTAAAGGCGCAACAGACAGAACAGGTGAAAATTGCAACGGTAACTAATTTCCCTCATGGTAATGATGATATTGATATTGCCGTTACTGAAACAAAAGCTGCCATTGCTTATGGTGCGGATGAAATCGATGTGGTTTTCCCTTATAAAGCATTAATGGCGGGTAATGAGCAAGTTGGTTTTGAATTAGTCAAACAATGTAAGGCAGTTTGCCAAGCCAGTGGAGTATTACTGAAAGTAATTATTGAAACCGGTGAATTAAAAACGCCAGCCTTAATTCGCAAAGCCAGTGAGCTTGCTATTCAAGCCGGTGCAGATTTTATTAAAACCTCAACAGGTAAAGTTGCCATTAACGCCACTTTAGAATCTGCTCGTATTATGTTAGAAACTATTCGTGATTTAAATGTAGCAGAAAAAGTCGGCTTTAAAGCCGCAGGCGGTGTAAAAACTACAGAAGAAGCCGAGCAATATTTAGCATTAGCTAAAACGATTTTAGGTGAAGATTGGGTGAATAGTACGCATTTCCGTTTTGGTGCATCGAGTTTACTTAATAATCTATTAGCCACATTAAACGATCAAACCGCACAAGTAGTGACAGGTTATTAAATACTGAATTAATCAGTATGCAGCAATTTGCAACAGTTTACGCGTAACAATTTATCATCTTAAGAGGAAATAAAAATGACTCCACATATTAACGCACCGGCAGGTGCATTCGCTGATGTTGTATTGATGTCCGGTGATCCACTTCGTGCAAAATACATTGCTGAAACTTTTTTAGAAAATGCTGAGCAAGTTACTAATGTTCGCAATATGTTTGGTTATACAGGCACTTACAAAGGTCGTCGTATTTCAATAATGGGACACGGAATGGGGATTCCATCTTGCTCCATTTATGCCAAAGAGTTAATTACTGAATACGGTGTCAAAAAAATTATCCGAGTAGGTTCTTGTGGTGCAGTGCGTGCGGATGTAAAACTACGTGATATTGTGATCGGTAGTGGTGCTTGTACTGATTCAAAAGTTAACCGTATTCGGTTTCGCGATAATGATTTTGCTGCAATTGCTGATTTTGAAATGACATTAGCCGCGTATCAAGTGGCTAAACAAAAAAATATTTCAGTGCAAGTAGGCAATTTATTCTCAGCAGATTTATTTTATACGCCCGATGTTGCAATGTTTGATGTAATGGAAAAATATGGCATTTTAGGGGTTGAAATGGAAGCGGCTGGTATTTATGCCGTTGCTGCGGAATACGGTGTGAAATCATTAGCTATTTGTACGGTCTCTGATCATATTCGTAGTGGTGAGAAATTAAGCGCAGAAGATCGTCAGTTAACCTTTAATGAGATGATTGAAATTGCGTTAGAATCAGTATTAATCGGTGATCAAGCTTAAATGGTACATTCTAACTAAATACTGACCGGTTAAATCCTTTAGTGCTGATGGCTAAGGGATTTTTTATTTTAAATCTTACTAATGGTGATTGAATCTTAGTGGTAATGAATAGACTAATCACCGACATTTAACTAGATTTTTTGAAGGAACGAAAATGAGCAAATATAAAATTTTTGTTGATGGAGCCGTTGGTACAACAGGATTAGGTATTTTTGAACGACTTCGTGCGGCTAAAGATATCGAACTGTTAACTTTAGCCGATGAACAGCGGAAAGATTTAAATGCTCGTTTAGCGAATGTTGCAGCTGCTGATTTAACTTTACTTTGCTTGCCTGATACTGCTTCTAAACAATTAGTGTTACATGCACCGCCTAGCGCTAAAATTTGTGATACGTCAACAGCACATCGTGTTGATCCAGCATGGGTATATGGTTTTGCTGAATTAAGCGGTCAATTTAATAATATTCAAACCGCAACGCGAGTTGCCATACCGGGTTGCCATGCTACAGGCTATATTGCATTGCTCCGACCATTGATTGAAATGCATTATTTAAATGCAGATTACCCTTTTACGTGTCATTCTTTAACCGGTTATTCCGGTGGCGGGAAAGCAATGATTGCAGCTTATCAAGCTCCTATTAGAGATGATAAGTTTAAGGCGCCTAGAATGTATGGATTAACATTACACCATAAACACCTTGCTGAAATGTGTGCTTTTACTGGTTCGTCAAACCCTCCGATTTTCACGCCAATTGTTGCTGATTATTACAGCGGTATGTTAGTTAATGTCCCTCTTCCTCTTTCCGCTTTTACTCAAGAGGCGAATGATGTCGAAAAAATTTATGGTATATTAGCAGACTATTATCGTGAGGCTAGCTTGATTAATGTTCATTATGTTAATGATCTGCCAACAGATGGCATGGTTGCGGCGAATAGCTTAGCAGGTAAAGATCGTTTAGATATTTTTGTATATGCTAATCAAACACAAGTCGTATTATCAGCTATTTTTGATAACTTGGGCAAAGGGGCTTCTGGTGCGGCTATTCAATGTATGAACATTATGTTAGGTCGTGATCAACTTGCAGATTTACATATTTAGGCATAAGAAATGAATCAAACAACTACATTTGACAAGTTATGTAATTATTCGACCGCTTGTTTAGCCAACTGGCAAGGAAAAACCATCGTTGTAAAATATGGTGGTAATGCAATGATCAGTGCAGAATTGAAACAGGCTGTGATGCAGAATATTTTGTTATTGAATCAGTATGGTATCAACGTTGTATTAGTTCACGGTGGTGGGCCTGAAATTTCATTGGGCATGAAATTGTTAGGCAAAGAACCACAATTTATTAATGGGTTACGCGTTACTGATCAAGATACAATCGATGTTGTATTACAAATGCTAGCAGGTAAAGTAAATAAACGATTAGTTGCACTGTTGAAAGGAAAAGGAATCGGGCTTTGTGGGATTGATGGTGGTTTAATTCAATGTGAAAAATTGGAAGCAGAGCTTGATTATGGTTTAGTTGGCAATATTGTGCAAGTAGATATAACCGTATTGCAAATGGTATTAGCGGCTAATTTAATCCCAGTGATTGCAGCAGTCGCAGTTGATCAGCAAGGCATAATTTATAATGTTAATGCAGATACTGTGGCCAGCGAGATTGCGGTAGCACTAGGCGCGGATAAGTTACTGTTAATGACCGATATTGCAGGTTTATTGGCAGATCGGAATGATGAACGTAGCTTGATGAGTCGCGTAGAGATTAGTCAAGTAGAAACACTTATTGCACAAGGTATTATCAGCGATGGAATGATTCCTAAAGTAGCTAGCTGTACAAGGTTCATCAATGCTGTCGGTATTGAAGCTCATCATATTATTGATGGACGTATTAAGCACGCTATTTTGCTTTCAATATTAAGTGATAAGCAAAATGGTACTCGTTTTTATAAGGAAAAATGATGACAAGCGATCAGATTAAACAGTTAGATGCCAACTATATCGCACAAACCTATGCTAGATTTGATTTAGCACTTTCACATGGGCAAGGCTGTGAAGTATGGGATTTTGATGGTAACAAGTATTTAGATTTCACGAGTGGCATTGGTGTTAATAGTTTAGGATGGGCAGATCCATATTGGCTAGAAGCTGTGATTGCACAATTACATAAGTTATCACATACCTCAAACCTATTTTATACTGAGCCATCAGCCCGACTAGCGAAGTATTTAGTGCAAGTAAGCGGGCTAAAACGGGTTTTTTTTGCTAATTCTGGTGCAGAAGCGAATGAAGGTGCGATTAAAGTTGCGCGTAAATATAGCCACGACAAATATGGTGATACACGTTCTACTATTATTAGCTTAGTTAATTCTTTCCATGGACGGACCATTTCAACGTTAGCCGCAACCGGTCAAAAATTATTTCATCAACATTTTTTCCCATTTACAGCCGGTTTTGAACACTTAATCGCGAACGATCTTAATGCATTTAAAACACGGATAGCACAAAATGATATTTGTGCAATTATCTTAGAAGTAGTGCAAGGAGAGGGTGGTGTTTGTTCACTTGATCAAGCCTATTTACAAGCAGTGCAAGGTTTATGCCAAGCACAAGATATTTTACTAATTATTGATGAAGTGCAAACCGGCATAGGTCGCACGGGCACAATGTTTGCTTATCAACAATTTGAGTTAAAACCTGATATAGTGACTTTAGCAAAGGGGTTAGCCGGTGGTTTACCAATAGGTGCTTTTCTATTAGCGGACAAAGTCGCTGAGACTCTTGCTAAAGGCGATCACGGTTCAACTTTTGGTGCTAATCCCGTTAGCTGTGCGGCTGCTAATGCCGTGTTAACTAAACTGGAACCGCCATTTTTAACAGAAGTGATGCGCAAAGGGCAGAAGTTACGCAATGCCTTACAGTCATTACCGCATGTTAAATCAATTTCCGGATTAGGTTTAATGATCGGTGTTGAATTTGATGAACACATTAACGTCGCTGATGTTGTCACCAATTGCCTGAAACAAGGAGTCCTTTTTCTGACCGCTAAAACTAAATTACGAATGCTACCGCCATTAATTATTAATGATGAACAACTTGAACGAGGTGTGACAGTATTAGCCCAAGTACTTAGCGAAATGTAATAAGCGGTATAATTTCAGCTGTTTTTAGCAAAAGAAAAGGCACTCAACTTTTGGAGTGCCTTTTGTAGAGTGATAACCAATTATGAACGTTTCATAATTTCAAAGAATTCATCATTGGTTTTAGCAACCATTAATTTATTAATTAAGAATTCCATCGCTTCCACTTCACCCATAGGATTAAGAATTTTACGTAAAATCCACATTTTCTGTAATTCATCTGGACTAGTCAGTAAGCCTTCTTTACGAGTACCTGAACGGTTAAAATCAATCGCAGGGAAAACACGACGTTCGGCAATTTTACGTGATAAGTGTAATTCCATATTACCGGTACCCTTAAATTCTTCAAAGATAACTTCATCCATTTTTGAACCGGTATCAACTAATGCAGTAGCAATAATAGTCAAGCTTCCACCTTCTTCAACATTACGTGCTGCACCAAAGAAGCGTTTTGGACGATGTAATGCATTCGCATCAACACCACCAGAGAGAATTTTACCAGAAACGGGTGTCACAGTATTATATGCACGTGCCAAGCGGGTAATTGAATCTAATAGAATCACAACATCTTTTTTATGTTCTACTGAACGTTTAGCTTTCTCAATCACCATCTCAGCTACTTGAACGTGGCGTGTCGCTGGCTCATCAAAAGTAGAGGCAATTACCTCACCACGTACAGTACGTTGCATTTCTGTCACTTCTTCTGGCCGTTCGTCTATCAACAGAACAATTAATTCACATTCTGGATAATTGTGTGTAATGCTTTGAGCAATGTTTTGCAGTAATACCGTTTTACCTGCTTTAGGTGGGGCTACAATCAAACCACGTTGACCTTTACCAATCGGAGCGGCTAAATCTAAGATACGAGCGGTTAAGTCTTCAGTTGAACCATTACCGCGTTCCATTCGTAAGCGAGAGTTGGCATGTAGGGGGGTTAAGTTTTCAAATAAGATTTTACTGCGTGAAACTTCAGGTTTATCGTCATTGACTAGATCTACTTTTAACAAAGCAAAATAGCGTTCACCTTCTTTAGGCGGGCGAATCTTACCTTCGATTTTATCGCCTGTTTGTAAGTTGAAACGGCGAATTTGGCTTGGAGAAACATAAATATCATCTGGTCCAGCTAAATATGAACTGTCAGCAGAACGTAAAAAACCAAAACCATCAGGTAAGATTTCTAAAATGCCTTGCCCGAAAATATCTTCACCGCTTTTGGCGTGTTGCTTTAAAATTGCAAAGATAATGTCTTGTTTACGTAAACGAGCTAGGTTTTCTAAACCCATCTGTTTTTCGCCGATCTGGACAAGTTCAGATACTGGCGTATTTTTTAATTGAGTAAGATGCATAGGAGATTTATTGAGGTGGATTATTTAGAAAGTTTGGCACGGGATTAACCGTAAAAGATGCGGCGTATAATACTGTAAATTATCACTGATTGCAAATCATTTGCAAAAATAGACCACTTATCCTTATATAAGGATCGCAAAAAGCAAAATGTCAGCTTGAGCTGACATTTTTGCTAGAAACTTAAATTTCAATTCCTTCAAATAATAAGGTACTTAAGTAACGTTCTGATGCAGAAGGTAAGACTGCTACAATTTGTTTATCCGAAAATTCAGGTAATTTAGCTAAACGATCTGCTGCTGCGACTGCTGCACCAGATGAAATGCCGACTAGAATGCCTTCTTTAGCCATAAGTTGATGTGCTATTTCAAGGGCTTCTTCGCTCGATACTTGTTCAACGCGGTCAATTAACGTTAAATCTAAGTTTTTAGGAATAAAGCCCGCACCAATACCTTGAATTTTATGTGGACCAGGTTGCACTTCCTCGCCATTTAATGTTTGTGTTATTACCGGGGATTCTTTTGGTTCCACTGCAACAGAGATAATTTGTTTGCCTTTGTCTTGTTTTATATAGCGTGAAACGCCTGTGATTGTACCGCCAGTGCCTACGCCTGCTACGATAACATCAATTTTGCCTTCAGTCGCTTGCCAAATTTCAGGACCTGTCGTTTGTTGGTGAATGGCTGGATTCGCTGGATTTTCAAACTGTTTTAGCATTATGTAACGGTTTGGATCGCTAGCAAAAATCTCTTCAGCTTTAGCAATAGCGCCTTTCATACCTAATGCGCCTTCAGTAAGCACTAAATTTGTGCCTAAGCCACGTAATAGACGTTTACGTTCATCACTCATGGTTTCTGGCATTGTTAAGGTGATTTTATAGCCACGAGCTGCCGCAACATAGGCTAACGCAATGCCTGTATTGCCACTTGTTGCATCCACAATTTCTTTATCTTTAGTTAAAATACCGTCTTTTTCCGCTTGCCATACCATATTGGCACCAATACGACATTTAACACTAAAGCTTGGATTACGGGCTTCAATTTTCACCAGTAAATTGCCATTTTGACCAAAATGTTTTAAACGCACAATGGGGGTATTGCCAATGGTATATGAATTATCTGCGAAAATTGTCATACTTGTGATTCCTTCTTAAGGTTGGTTAGGATCTTGTAAAGAATACGCTATTATTTTATATGATGTTAGTGATAAAAGTTATTTTATATAACTAAATTACATATAAAAAAACGTTAAGTAATAAATAAAAAGCTTAGTGTAAAAAATGCTATGTATTAGATAACTAATAAGAAAAAAAGTTAGTAGGCTTTTAGCTGACAAAAATAATGGGGTTATTGATAAATTGGAGCGGGAAACGAGGCTCGAACTCGCGACCCCGACCTTGGCAAGGTCGTGCTCTACCAACTGAGCTATTCCCGCGTATTGAAGTGATTTTTAGCTATTATCGAAATGGTGCCCGAGGCCAGACTTGAACTGGCACGCCCCGAAAGGCGAGGGATTTTAAATCCCTTGCGTCTACCGATTCCGCCACTCGGGCACAACTATTTTTAAACTTTAAAATTGGAGCGGGAAACGAGGCTCGAACTCGCGACCCCGACCTTGGCAAGGTCGTGCTCTACCAACTGAGCTATTCCCGCAATAAAAATGCTACGTGGTTGCGTAGCGATTTATATGCCATATTCTAGATTTTTTTTCTAGGTTGTCAAACATAAATTTATAAAAGTATTTTAATAGCCTAACTTTTGGTCAGTTTGTTGATTTTTAAAGCATAGCGGTTTCTTTTTAGTAAAATTAGTCCGCTTGGTTAGTTAATTCTGTAATTAGATCAGTGATGAATTGTAAGCGTTGTTCACCCTTTTCAAAAGGTTTGATAATTTTAAATTTTAATGGTCCATCAAATTTAAACATATTTTTGTCTGATTGAATCAGTTGTAAAAATTTGATTGGGTTTAGTTGTGCATTCGGTTTGAATTCTAAATAGCCACCATTAGCGCCCATTTCAATTTTTTTCAGATCAAGTTGTTTTGCCATATGGCGTAACTGTGTGATCCGAAATAAATTTTGGGCCGCTTCAGGCAGTAAACCAAAGCGATCGATTAGCTCAATTTTGAGATCTTTTAATCCTTCTTTATTTTCTGTGCTTGCAATTCGTTTGTAGAAGGACAACCGCATATTGACATCGGGGACATAATCATCAGGCAATAATGCTGGAATTCGGAGCTCAATTTCTACTTGGCTTTGTGTGATTTCATCAAGGGTGGGTTCAAGGCCGTTTTGTAATGCTTGTACGGCATTTTTGAGTAAATCCATATATAGTGAGAAACCAATAGACTCAATCTGTCCGCTTTGTTCTGCACCAAGTAATTCGCCAGCACCGCGTATTTCTAAGTCGTGTGTAGCTAAGACAAAGCCAGCACCAAGGTTATCAATTGAGCTAATTGCTTCTAAACGTTGTTGAGCATCTTTGGTTAAGGTTTTAGGATGTGGTGTTAATAAATAAGCATAGGCTTGATGGTGTGAACGTCCTACACGGCCACGTAATTGATGAAGTTGTGCTAAGCCAAATTTATTCGCTTGTTCAATAATAATGGTATTAGCTGTTGGTACATCAATGCCTGTTTCGATAATGGTAGAGCAAACCAATAGGTTAAAGCGTTGATGATAAAAATCGCTCATTACTCGTTCTAAATCGCGTTCTCGCATTTGTCCGTGTCCGATAACAATCCGTGCCTCAGGTACTAATTCAGCTAATTTAGTGGCACAATTTTCGATAGTCGCTATGTCATTATGTAAGTAGTAAACTTGTCCGCCACGTAAAATTTCACGCAAGATGGCTTCTTTGATGATGGTGTCGTCTTGTTGGCAAACAAAGGTTTTGATCGTTAAACGGCGAGATGGTGGGCTGGCGATGATAGATAAATCACGCATACCGTTTAGTGCCATATTTAATGTTCTTGGGATAGGGGTGGCAGTTAGCGTCAGAATGTCAATATTTGCTCTTAATTGTTTGATTTTCTCTTTTTGACGGACGCTAAAGCGATGTTCTTCATCAATCACTAATAAGCCAAGATCGTGGAATTTTACATTATCTTGTAATAGTTTATGTGTTCCTATTAGGATATCGACTTTGTGAGTGGCTACACGCGCTAGAATATCTTTTTGTTCTTTGGCGGTTTTAAAGCGGGATAGTACTTCAATATTAATTGGGTAGTTGGCGAAGCGATCTTTAAAATCTTCATAGTGTTGCTGTGCTAGCAAGGTTGTGGGCACTAATACTGCGACTTGTTTATGATTTTCTACCGCAAGATAGGTTGCTCGCATTGCAACTTCTGTTTTACCAAAGCCTACATCACCGCAAATTAATCGGTCCATTGCTTTCGCTTGGCACATATCGCTGATCACAGCATGAATAGCAAGTTTCTGATCTTCAGTTTCTTCAAATGGAAAGGAATGGCTAAATTGCATGAAAGCATCACGATCATAGGCAAATTTAAAGCCTTTTTGTGTTTCTCGTTTAGCATAAATATCTAATAATTCTGCGGCAATATCATGAATTTTTTCTACCGCTTTTTGCCGATTTTTTGCCCAGGTTTCAGATCCTAATTTATGTAAAGGTGCTTGTTCATCAGCTCTGCCGATATAACGTGAGATTAAATGTAATGCGGCGACTGGCACGTAAAGTTTGGCATCATTGGCATAATTCAAAACTAAATATTCCGCTTTGATACCACCAGTATCTAACACAGTTAAGCCTGCATAACGTCCAACCCCATTTTCTAAATGCACTACTGCTTGTCCGATTTTGAGTTCAGCCAAGTTGCGGATTAAGGTATCAGGATTGACGGCGTTGTGTTTATCTTTTCTGACTGTTTTTTGAACACGCTTACCTAATAGATTTGTTTCGCAAATAACGGCGTAATGTTGTCCGCTTGTATCTTCAAAAATAAAACCTTGATCAAGCGGTGAAATTAATAGGCAAATTTGTGAGTCAGCTTCAGATAATGTATTGATTTGCTTAGGCTTAAGCTTTAATGGTGCAAGTAATTCAAGTAAGGTCTCACGCCGACCTTCTGTTTCCACAGAAAAGATAATTTTACCGCTAAATGTGTTGCGAAATTGGTTAAAAGCCTGCAAAGGATCTTTTAAGTGTGTGTTGATGGCTAATGGGGGTAATGGCTGAACACTTGCATTCATTTTAGCCGTAGTTTCGCGGATCTTTTCTGTCGTTAATGTTAAGCGTGGATAGCCTTTTAATGCGCGATTGATTTCATCGGGTTTAAACCATAGTTGTTCAGGTTTGAGGAGTGGGCGCATTGGATCAAGTTGACGACTTTGGTAGCGTTGTGTTGTTTCTTGATAAAATTGTGTCGCTTTGTCATTAATGCCTGCATAGGTAATAAATAAGGTGTTGGGACTAAGATAATCGAATAGACTAGCCATTTCTTGAAAGAAAAGCGGTTGCCAATATTCAATACCGCCATTCAAAATACCTTTGCTGACTTGTTGATAAATATGTTCAGGTTCGCGTCTGATTTCGCCAAAGACTTCACGGAATTTCGTGCGAAAATGTTCAATACCTTGCTGATCAGTAGGAAACTCGTGGGCGGGTAATAAATTGATTTGTTCAATTTTGCTAATGGTGCGTTGTGTATCAACATCAAATGTTCTTAATGAGTCAATTTCGTCATCGAAAAAGTCCAAACGGAAAGGTAGGCTTGTGCCGATTGGGTAGAGATCAAGTAATGCGCCACGTACGGCGTATTCACCATATTCTAATACTTGTTCAACGGCACGATAACCTGCATTTTCTAATTGTAGGCGTAGTGAATCAATCGAAAAGCGGTCCCCTTTTTTGATCAATAACACGTTATTTGCTAGGTAACTTGGTGGGCAGATTTTTTGTAGTAATGTGTTGACGGGTAACAGTAATATTTGCTGTTTAGTTTGTCGTAAATGGAATAATACTGATAAACGTGCAGAAATAATTTCTTGATGAGGAGAGAAATTATCGTAAGGCAATGTTTCCCAATCAGGAAAAACGGCAACCGGTAATTGACTAAATTGGCGTAATGATTTTTCAAGACGCAATGCTGTGCGAATATTGGTGGTAACCACTAGGGTGCAACCGTTAAATTGTGTGGCTGCTTGTGCAATAATTAATGTATCAGCATCCCCTATTAGATTGCCAAGTGTTTGGTGATCCTGAAATTTAGCCGCTTCTGGTGAAATTAGGGGCAAATTGAAATGAAGTTCTAAAGACATATAAGCCGTCATATTTTTTGGAAAATTTGCAGTTATTTTAGTACAATTATGCTTGCTTCTCTATGGTCAGTTTGTCATTACTGTATAAATAGCGCGAATAAACAAGGATAAGATATGCAACCTAAAGCAAAATATAGAAAAGATTACCAGGCACCTGATTTTACTATTACTGATATTTATCTTGATTTTCAGCTTGATTCAGATCGTACTTTTGTTATATCTAAATTAAGTGTAGAACGTAAAAAAGCAGGCGCAACGGCATTGCGTTTAGATGGTCATAGCTTTGATTTTCTTTCCTTAAAGTTGAATGGTGAGCATTATTCAGCATTCGTAAAAGATGATCAATCACTGACCATTGATGTGAGCGCAGTGGCGGATAAGTTTGAGCTAGAAATTGAAACGGGCTTAAATCCCGCCCAAAATACTTCCTTGCAGGGTTTATATCAATCAAGTAATGCGATTTGTACGCAATGTGAAGCGGAAGGTTTTCGCCAAATTACCTATATGCTTGATCGTCCAGATGTATTAGCAAAATATCGCACTAGAATCACCGCTTCTAAAGCAAAATACCCTATTTTATTATCTAATGGGAACCGTGTTGCGCAAGGAACATTAACGGATGGGCGTCATTGGGTAGAATGGCAAGATCCTTTTTTAAAACCAAGCTATTTATTTGCTTTAGTGGCAGGCGATTTTGACTTGTTACAAGATACGTTTGTCACCTGTAGTGGTCGCAAGGTGGCATTAGAAATTTATGTGGATCGTGGCAATTTAGATCGAGCAAGTTGGGCGATGGAAAGTTTGAAGCGGGCAATGAAATGGGATGAAACACGCTTTGGACTTGAATATGATTTAGATATTTATATGATCGTTGCGGTTGATTTCTTCAATATGGGGGCGATGGAAAATAAAGGCTTAAATATTTTTAATGCTAAATTTGTATTAGCGAAGCCAGAGACCGCAACCGATAGCGATTATTTAGATATTGAAAGTGTGATTGGCCATGAATATTTCCATAATTGGACCGGTAATCGTATTACTTGTCGTGATTGGTTTCAATTAAGTTTAAAAGAAGGGCTCACCGTTTTTCGTGATCAAGAATTTACGGCAGACTTATGGTCCCGCTCTGCAAAACGAATTGACGATGTTCGTTTATTACGTGCGACACAATTTGCTGAAGATGCCAGCCCAATGGCGCACCCTATTCGTCCTGAAAAAGTGATTGAAATGAATAATTTTTATACCGTCACAGTGTATGAAAAAGGTGCCGAAGTGATTCGTATGTTACATACTTTATTAGGTGAGCAACTGTTTCAACAAGGAATGCAATTATATGTAGCAGAAAATGATGGTTCAGCAGCAACGTGTGAAGATTTTATCAGAGCAATGGAACGTGCTTCATCCATAGATTTAAGCCAATTCCGCCGTTGGTATAGCCAATCAGGTACGCCAGAATTAACGGTGAGTGATGAATATGATGAAATAAATCACACCTATCGTTTATTTGTTTCACAGTATACGCCGGCAACGGCTGATCAATTAGAAAAACTTAACTTACATATTCCACTGAAAATTGAGTTGTATGCGCAAGAAAATGGCCAAGCTATTCCATTAGAATTTGAAGGCAAGGCTGTTCATAATGTATTAGATATTTTACAAACGCATCAAACGTTTGAATTTGATAACGTGATGTATAAACCTATTCCTGCATTATTATGTGATTTCTCAGCGCCAGTGAAGTTAGATTATAACTATACTAATCAACAATTAACTGCATTACTGAAATTTGCTAAAAATAACTTTGTGCGCTGGAATGCAGCACAAACATTATTTAATAATGAATTACGTACTAATCTTGTACGCCATCAAACTGGGCAAACATTATCATTTTCTAGCGAATTAATAGAAGCGCTAATTTATGTGTTAGATAATGCTGAAAGCGATATTCAGCTGACAGCCTTAATGCTTCACTTGCCAAAAAGCACAGAATTTGCTGAGTTATTTAAAGTTATTGATGTAACCGGCATTGTGATTGTTCGCGACTTTGTGTTACGCACCATTGCGGAAACATTACGAGACCGTTTTATTCATTTGTATAACCGTTACCGTTGTGACAAGTATCAAGTGGTAGCAAGCGATATAGCAAAACGCGCATTACGCAATGTGTGTTTAACTTACTTAGCATTTACTGAAGTGGGCAATCATTTAACCTATAAACATTATCAACAATCGGACAATATGACGGACACGTTGGCGGCGCTTTCAGCCGCGACACAAGCACAATTAACTTGTCGTGATCAACTGCTTGCTGATTTTGAGCAAAAATGGCAACAAGATGGTTTAGTCATGGATAAATGGTTTATGCTACAGGCGATGCGTCCTGATGCAAACGTATTACAGCTAGTGCAAAGTTTATTAACGCACCCAAGTTTTAACTTGAATAATCCAAATCGTGTGCGTTCGCTAATAGGCGCATTTGCTAACCAAAATCCACAAGCTTTCCACGCGGTTGATGGTTCAGGCTACCGCTTTTTAGTTGATATATTGCTTAAATTAAATCAGCATAATCCACAGTTAGCATCACGTTTAATTGAACCTTTAATTAAATTATCTCGCTATGATAATCAGCGCCAAACATTAATGAGACGAGGCTTAAAACGTTTGATGGAATTAGATAATTTAGCACCAGATTTATACGAAAAGATCGAGAAAGCGTTACAATAATCACATCATTTGTTGGTTAGCTACAATTGCTTGCTTAAAAAGATTAAGCGGTCTAATTTAATCAAAATTTGCAAATAAAAGATTAAAGTAGGCCGCTTATTTTTGAACGGATTACTTACTTCTTAATTTATCCCATAGCCGTTCTTCTTGGCCACGCCATAATCTCTGAATATTATCGTGATGACGATAGATCAATAAACAACAGATTAATGCGACTGGAAAAGTAAATTCAGGTTTAAAACACCAAATATAAAAGGGCGCAGTCAACGCCATAATCACCGCACTCAATGAAGAAAACCTCGTGAGTAAGAATATGATTAACCAAGTACAGATCATTGTAGTTGAGGCAACAATACTAATTGGAAAGAATACGCCAAAGGCTGTTGCTACTCCTTTCCCGCCACGAAATTGAAAGAAAATAGGAAAAATATGCCCTAAGCAAGCCGCTAAGCCAATCAAGCCAATGGCAGATGGTGATAAATCGCAGCGAAAGGCGATTAGCACCGGCAAACTGCCTTTTAACGTATCAAATAATAACACACCGATAGCCGCTAATTTACCACCATTCCGCAACACATTCGTTGCTCCCGGATTATGAGAACCATTTTGGCGAGGATCGGGTAATCCTGCCAAACGGCAGAAAATAATCGCACTGCAAATTGAACCCAGTAAATAAGCGGTCAGAATCAGCAAATAAGCAGTGAGTGTCATAAAAGGTCCTTTCTCTCGATGTTCTATGCTATATTTCACTCAAATAGTACCATAACTTTATGAGGAAAACTAAAATGGCGGATAAAGTTTTTATTCACGAATTGACCGCATTTGCGGCTATTGGCGCTTATGATTGGGAGCATACGATTAAACAACGTTTAGTGTTTAATATCGAAATGGCATGGGATTTTACGCAAGCCGTGATGACGGAAGATCTGCAATATTGCTTAAATTATGCAGAGATTTCAGAAAAAATATTGCACTTTGTTGAATCTAAACCATTTAAATTAGTTGAAACGGTCGCACATCAGGTAGCGGATTTTTTGCAAGAAAATTATGCAATTCAAGCGCTTAGAATTGAATTGCATAAGCCAAAAGCAGTTGCTCAAGCAAGTAGTATTGGTGTGATTGTGGAACGAAGTGCCGATTAGCTGAGATTTCGCTTATAGTTATGAGCTATCACAACTCACACCACACTAGTTAGCTATAATAATTAATTTATTCAAGAGGGAAATGACTATGCCAACTTTATCTGCACTCCAACATCGATTAGCGCAGTTAGCAGAACAGAAAAACGAACCGCTTACATTAGCAATTATTGAACAGCTTAAACAGCAATCTTATCAAGGTGCGTTATCCGCACCACTAGTGCAACAATTTTGTCAGCAATTTTCGTTATCTAAAATTGAATTAGGCTTAGCTTGTGTACCTATTGCAGCTTGTTACGCATTGACACCCGTGTCACATTTTTACGTGGGGGCTGTTGCTATAGGGCTATCAGGCAGTTTTTATTTTGGCGCTAACCAAGAGTTTGCAGGGATCGCAATGCAACAAACTGTACACGCCGAACAAAGTGCGATCTCGCACGCTTGGCTTGCGTGCGAAGGGGCAATCAGTGATATGGTGGTAAATTGCACCCCTTGTGGGCATTGCCGTCAGTTTATGAATGAATTAAACACCGCTACAACATTGCAAATTCACTTACCACATCGGCAACACAATACATTACAACAATATTTAATTGATGCCTTTGGGCCGAAAGATCTAAATATTGCCAATGTATTGTTTGATCAACAACACATAGCGCTACCTTTACAAGGCGATGCACTAGTCCAAGCGGCGATCAAGGAGGCACAACAGGCTTATGCACCTTATAGTCAAGCAGTCAGTGCAGCCGCATTACAAGTAGGGGAGCAAATAGTTTGTGGTCGTTATGCAGAAAATGCGGCGTTTAATCCTAGTTTATTACCATTACAAAGTGCATTAAATTATCGCCGATTTTTAGGTTTATCTGATGTGGCGGTCAGTCGTGTAGTGATGGTGGAAAAACGAGCAGAGCTAAGCCATTATCATATGAGTAAAGCCTTAGCTGAAACAGCATTGGGATTAACACTAGAGTACATAGCGGTTTAATTTTTGACTAAAAAAGCACCGCTTAGGTGCTTTTTTAACTTTAATATTTGGATCCAATCCTATAAATATAACGATTTGTTGCCAGTTTTGCAGAAAGCCACCCCATAAAGACACACACAGTCACGATGAAGAAAAACTCACTGAATACTAGGCCATTTAACTCAAATTTGACAGTAAAAATATCCGTTACATATTTGACTACGCCAGTAAAATACTTAATAAGTAAGTTACTGAATAACGCTGCCAAAGCACTGCCTGCTAAACCATAAAGCATCCCTTTACATAGAAAAGCACGAGCAATAAAGTAGTCAGTAGCACCTAATAACTGTTGTACCTCAATTGAAGTTTTACTATTAGCAACATCAGTTCGCACCGCATTGCCAATCACTAAAAAAACGGAAGTGAGCATTAAAATAGTGCAGATAATCGCAATGCGGGCAATTAGCCACGTCAATGAAGTTAGTTTGGCAAGCCAATCATTATCTAAACGAACTTCTTGCACGCCTTTAATTGCTTGTAAGCCATTGCGTAAAGCTAACATTGAATCATTATTTGTAAAAGTCGCTTTTGGTTTTAAGGTAACGACGGCAGGCAAAGGATTATCATCAATAATATCTAAAGCTTCGCCAAAACCTGACCAAGAACGAAACTCTTCTAAACTTTGTTGTCGGGAAATATAGTTGAGTGATTCGATTTTATCCGCATCAAAATGGCGGATTTGTTCAACCACAGCATTTACGTCATGTTCTGCTAAATTTTTATGTAAATAAATGGTTAGCTCAGGTTCTGGATAAAATTCACTGGCAGCTTGATGGGTATTTTTCCACAACAAATAGCTTACTATCGGCATAGTGAGTGAGGCCGCAATCACTAATATCGTGAGAAAGGTGCCAAATTTACGTTGCATCAGGTCTTGCCAGACAGTACGTAGCGTGTAGCGTGTTTGTGCGCCAAAATGGCTATTAAATGAACGGACCATTCTCTCTCCTTAATTTTTAAGATGACCTTGTTCTAATATTAAGCATGGTTTGGGCCGTTTTGAAATCATGCTAGTATCGTGTGTCGCAATGAGCACGGTGGTCCCAGTCTGATTAAACTCTTCAAATAAACGAAAGATTTCAAATGAGAGTTTTTCATCTAAGTTACCAGTCGGTTCATCTGCTAATAATAAAATAGGACGATGAACAATTGCACGAGCAATATCGACCCGCTGTTGCTCTCCGCCAGAAAGATGTAAAGGGCGATAGTTTGCTTTATTGGCTAATCCTACGCGCTCTAAAGCGATTCGTGCTTCACGTTCAACGATTTGTTGGTTAATGCCTTGAATAATTAATGGCAAAGCGACATTATCTAGAATAGTTCGATCAGTTAATAAACGATAATTTTGATGTACCATACCAATTTGACGACGTAAAAATGGGAGTTCATGGAAGTCTAAACGCGTAATATCGTGACCATTAAAAATAATTTGCCCCCCGTTTGCCTGTTCAATGCCCATAATCAATTTGAGTAATGTACTTTTGCCTGCACCAGAATGGCCAGTTAAGTAGGTCATACCACCTGCGGGTAAATGAAAATTAATACCTTGTAAAGCAGGTTGCCCGCCTTTATAGGCCTTACTTACGTTTGTAAATGTAATCATTGTATTACCTTTTGCCGATCTTATTTGATTAAGGGATTTTATTCGTCGTATTCAAATAATGCGTCGATAAATTCTTCTGCATTGAATGGCCGTAAGTCATCAATTTTTTCCCCGACACCAATAAAACGAATCGGTAAATTAAATTGATCAGCAATGGCAAAAATAACGCCACCTTTAGCCGTACCATCTAATTTAGTTAATGTAATGCCAGTTAAACCGGTCGCTTCATTAAATAATTTAGCTTGGCTAATGGCATTTTGACCCGTGCCTGCATCTAGCGTCAACATAATTTCATGCGGTGCTGACTCATTATATTTTTTCATTACACGCACAATTTTTTTCAGCTCATCCATTAAATGATTTTTATTTTGTAAACGGCCTGCCGTATCTGCAATTAAAATATCAATGCCTTTGGAGGCTGCGGATTGCATTGCATCAAAAATAACTGATGCAGAATCTGCGCCGGTTGTTTGTGCCACGACCGGAATATTATTTCTTTCGCCCCAAACTTGTAATTGTTCAACCGCCGCTGCACGGAATGTATCGCCAGCTGCAAGCATTACAGATTTGCCTTCATCTTGTAATTTTTTAGCTAATTTACCAATGGTGGTTGTTTTACCTACGCCATTAACACCAACCATTAAAATGACATAAGGTTTTGTAAGCGGATCAATTTCAAGCGGTTTATCAATGGGCTTTAATACATTTGCTAATTCAATTTTTAATTGCTGATAAAGCAAATCTGCGTCTTTTAACTGCTTTTTAGTGGCGTGCGTGGTTAGGTTTTGAATGATTTTGGTGGTGGTGGGCATACCTAGATCAGCCATTAACAAACGTTCTTCTAATTCTTCAAACAGTTCATCATCAATTTTTTTACCGCGAAAGAATTCACGAAAGTTGGAACCAATATTTTGTTTGGTTTTAATTAAACCTTTTAATAAACGACTAAAAAAACCATTCTCATTTGTTTTTTCGGAATGGTTATCGACAGTAATAACCGGCGATATCGATGGTGTTATTGCATTTTCAGTGATCTCGATCGCTTGTTCGATCTCGGTTTCAGAGGGTAGTTTGCTGATTCCTGTGGTTTGAGTGAATGCACATGGCTCATCAGGCAAAATGGACGTGCAATCAGGTTGTATTGTTGGCAGGTCAATATGATCGGCTGGTTGTCTAGCCGTATCAATAATCGCAATCGATTGCAGTTTCTCTTCTTCGAAAGCGTGTTCAATTTTTTCGGCAGAAGCTTGGATAAATTTTTTTGTTTCTTCAACGGAATTATCAATGAATTCATCTATTTTTTCAGCTTGTTGCGCCACGAATTCATCTATCTTGGCTAATTTTTCTTCTGCGGAAGTCTCTAATTTTTCTAAATTATCCGATCGCTCGTATTGATCAATAATCTGTTCAACGTTATTTTCAAGCGGTTCAATTTGGTTTGTATCTTGCGGTAATGTTTGATTATCTTCAACCACCTGAGTTGCTAAGGGGGGTGCTTCTGTTATTGTTGTTTCAGGCTCTGCTGGTTTTGTGTGTTCTTTTTTGCGAAAATTTAACCACGACAAAAAGCCTTTTTTCTTTTCTGCCATATTTTTCTCACTTTTCCTTTTAAAATGGACTAAACTTAGCTAGTTTACCAAATAATCGTTATTTTTTCCTTTATATTATATGAAAAAAACTCGTAATCTTCCTAAACAGACTAAGCAAAGCGGTGAAGTTCGCATTATTGCAGGATTATGGCGTGGACGAAAGTTGTCCGTGTTAAATGCTGAGGGGTTGCGCCCTACTTCCGATCGTGTAAAAGAGATGTTATTTAATTGGCTAATGCATGATGTTGCTGGTTGTTATTGTTTAGATTGTTTTGCCGGCAGTGGTTCATTAGGCATTGAGGCGCTTTCTCGACAAGCAAAAGCGGTGGTTTTTCTTGAGAAATTTGCGAATGCTGCGAGCGTGTTGCGTAATAATGTTGCCCATTTAACCGGTGCTAATGCAAGTGTCATTAATACGGATACATTACAATACCTTGCACAAAAAAATACGCAACAACCTTTTGAACTCGTGTTTATTGATCCTCCATTCCATAATAATTTAGTGCCGGAGATTATTGCATTACTTGAGCGAAATGATTGGCTTGTTAGTAAAGCGCTGATTTATGTTGAAACTGAAAAAGATCATTTGGCGCTTCAATTGCCAGCTAACTGGCAACTTTTGAAAGAAAAAGTGACAGGGCAAGTAATAAGTCGGTTATTTCAACGTCTATAAATTTGTGGCATATTAAGCGCTCTATTTACTTATTTTGAAAACAATTATGCATAAATTAACACCAGATGAAGCAATTGATATTGCCTACGATATTTTTCTTGAAATGGCTGGAGAACATTTAGAACCCGCTGATATTTTATTGTTTAACTTGCAATTTGAAGAACGTGGTGCCGTGGAGATGGTTGAAACTTCAGACCGTTGGGAGGAAGAGATTGGTACGCTAATTGATCCAACCGCATTTGCCGAAGTTTGGGTTGGTTTGGTCAATGATAAAGATGAAATGGACGATGTTTTTGCCCGCTTCTTAATTTCACATCAAGCTGAGAACCGCGAGTATCACGTTATCTGGAAAGAATAACTTTTAAGGAGAACTATGTCTATCGTTCAAGCTCAACCGCCTACTGCGTTTTCACTACAATTTCGTGATGCTATGGCACATTTATCTGCTGCCGTCAGCATTGTTACTACTAATGGTATAGCGGGCAAAATTGGTTTGACTGTCTCATCAGTTTGTTCCGTGACAGATACACCACCAACATTATTGTTTTGTATTAATAAAAATAGTGGAGTACACGATATTATACAAGAAAATGGTAAGGTTTGTATTAATGTGTTAAACCACCAGCAAGAAGAAATGGCAAAACATTTTGCCAGTATGTTGCCGAGTACTATGGAAGAGCGTTTTGGTTGGGATATGTGGGATCAAGGAATTGATGGCTTGCCCATTTTGCGTGATGCGATTTCTGCTCTACAAGGTGATATTATTGATACTCATTCTGTTGGCACGCATACTATTTTTATGGTGCAACTGAAGCATATTGAGGTTAAGCCAAGTAATAGTTTGGTTTATTTTGGTCGTCAATTTAAAGTGATTACGATCTAATCACGGTTAAGTATAACCGACAAAAATAGTTGGTTTTTTATTGTTTACCCATAGGAAAGGGGTAAAATTTGTTATGCTTATTATTTATATTAAATGAGGATTTAAGATGGAAAACTTAATTTGCTATAAACAAATGCCAACGTGGACTAAAACAACATTACCACAAATGTTTCAGGAAAAGCATAATACAAAACAAGGTACTTGGGCGAAATTAACCATTTTAAAAGGGAGTTTAAAATTCTATGTTTTAACCGAGAAAGGAAAAGTGCTAAATAGCACAATATTTTCGGTGAATGAGCAACCTCCATTTATAGAGCCTCAACTTTGGCATAAAGTGGAACCGCTTTCCGATGATTTAGAATGTCAATTATCGTTTTATTGTGAGGCGAAAGATGTTTATGCGAAAAAATATAATTTAACTTCGGCTCACTCAGAAGTCGTTAATTTACGTAATTACATCACGGGCGGTAAAGCATTAGATTTAGGTTGCGGACGGGGGCGAAATAGCCTTTATTTGAATTTATTAGGTTTTGATGTTACGGCGGTAGATTATAGTCAAGATAGTATTGATTTCCTTAATTACTTAGTTGAAAAAGAAAATTTAATGCAATTTAATACCGCAGTTTATGATATTAATCAAGCTACTATTGGGCAACAAATAGGTGAGTTTGATTTAATTATTTCGACAGTAGTGATGATGTTTCTAGATCGTGCACGCATTCCTGCAATTATTGAGAATATGCAAAAAAATACAAAAATAGGCGGTTATAATTTAATTGTATGTGCAATAGATACATTGGATTATCCTTGTCCAATGCCATTTTCATTCACTTTCACAGAAGGCGAATTAGCAAGTTATTATCAAAATTGGCGATTAGTAAAATATAATGAAGATGTTGGTGAATTACATAAAACAGATGTAAATGGCAATCGAATTAAAATGCGTTTTGTGACTATGTTAGCTCAGAAAATCGCTTAATTTATAGTTTTATAATGAGAATGTAGCCTTGTTTAAGTAAGAGCAAGGCTACATTTTTATTAGGCAATTCCTTTATGGCGTAATAAAGCATCTAAACTTGGTTTACGGCCACGGAAACGTTCAAATAAAACCATTGGTTCTTCAGAGCCTCCGCGGGTCAAAATATGATCTAAGTAAGCTTGACCTGTTTGGCGGTTAAAAATACCCTCTTCTTCAAATTTTGCAAAAGCATCGGCTGAAAGCACTTCTGCCCATAAATAGCCGTAATAACCTGCGGCATAACCTCCTGCAAAAATATGGCTAAAACTGTGAGGAGTGCGTACCCATTCAGGTGCTTTAACCACTGAGACTTCGGTTTTGACCGCTTTTAGCATATCTAATACGATATTGTCGCTTGGTTCAGCTAAATGTAAGCGGAAATCAAATAAACCAAACTCTAATTGACGCAGTATAAACATAGCTGCTTGGAAGTTTTTTGCTTTCAATAATTGAGTCAGTTTTTCGGTGGGTAATGCTTCATCTGTCTGATAATGGCCTGAGATGAATTGTAATGCGGCTTCTTCCCAGCACCAATTTTCTAAGAATTGGCTTGGTAATTCTACCGCATCCCAAGGGACACCGTTGATGCCCGCAACGTCGGCAACGTCAATTTCTGTTAGCATATGATGAATGCCGTGGCCAAATTCGTGGAAAAGCGTGGTTACTTCATTGTGAGTAAAGAGTGCCGGTTTATTGCCGATTGGTTTATTAAAATTACAAGTTAAATAAGCAACCGCTTTTTGTAATGAACCATCAGCACGGCGTTTTTGACCAATACAATCATCCATCCAAGCACCACCTCGTTTATTTTCACGGGCATATAAATCTAGATAGAACGATCCGCGCTCTTGGTTATGTTGATCATAAATTTGGAAAAAACGTACATCGGGGTGCCATACGTCAATGTTGAATTGTTCTTCAATACGTAAGCCAAAAATACGTTTCATTAATTCGAATAAGCCGGAGATAACGCGATCTTCTGGAAAATATGGACGGCATTCTTCATCATTAATGGCATACAAGGCTCGTTTTTGTTTTTCGCTATAAAATGGAATATCCCAAGCTTGGAGATCCGTGATGCCGTATGTTTTCTTCACAAACTCAGCCAATTCGGTTAATTCTTGTTCGCCTTGTGCTTTGGCACGTTGAGCAAGATCCGTTAAAAAATCGACCACTTGTGATGGATTTTCCGCCATTTTAGTGGCAAGCGATAGCTCTGCATAATTAGTAAAGCCTAATAGTTGTGCTAGCTCTAAACGTAATTTGAGCATTTCATTCATATTGGCTGAGTTATCCCATTTACCGGCATTTTCACCTTGTTCAGAAGCGCGTGTAACATATTCTTTAT
Organism: [Haemophilus] ducreyi; assembly: GCF_900109315.1. Lineage (GTDB taxonomy): Bacteria > Pseudomonadota > Gammaproteobacteria > Enterobacterales > Pasteurellaceae > Haemophilus_B > Haemophilus_B ducreyi. The sequence goes on from NZ_FOJC01000001.1 coordinate 112,615, forward strand.
AGATGATTGCGCGTAAGTCACGATTTTCACAATAAGTTAATACTGGATAATAACTAGGGAATTCAAGCGTGAAGCGATAACCGGTTTGATTTTTACTTTCGGCGGAAAGTTTAGCGGCTTCTAATGCGGAATCAGGTAAGCCTGCTAATTGTGCTTTATCCGTGATGAGGATATCCCATCCCATTGTCGCATCTAGCACGTTATTGCTAAATTGTGAGCTCAGTTCTGCTAAACGCGAGGTGATTTCGCCATAACGTTTTTGTTTTTCAGCGGGTAATGAGATGCCAGAAAGTTCGAAATCGCGTAGCGTATTTTCGATGGTTTTTTGTTGTGCAATTGAATAAGTAGCGAACTCAAGTGAGTTTTTTAGTTTGAGATAACCTTGGTATAAACCTTGATGTTGTCCTGCCCAAGTGCTGTACTCAGAGAGTAATGGTAAGCATGCTTGGTAAGCTTCGCGTAATTCAGGTGAGTTTTTCACGCCATTTAAGTGGCCAACCGGTGACCAAACACGTGAAAATTTATCGCTGACTTCTGCTTGTGGTATATAGAAATTTTCCCAAGTGGGGTGTTCGATTTGAGCGACTGTTTCGATTACGTTACGACATTGTTGGATAACGGCTTCAACGGCAGGTTGAATATGTTCAGCTTTGATTTTTGAGAAGGCAGGTAAACCTGTGTAATGTAAAAGTGGGTTTGACATTATGTATTTAATTCCTTTTTCCTTTTTGTTAAAAAGTATCGTTATAATTGGGGGAGTCTGTGAAAAATATCAAGTTGTTGAGTAAAATAATCGGGTCTATTTGGCAATCTTTTCGGCTAAATAGACCGCTAGGTTAGTATTTGACAGTATGTCCGTAACTTTCAATAATTGCTTTTAAACGTTCTAAATCTTCTTTAGAGGGGGGTAATACGTCTTCTAATTCGTATTTATAGCCTAATGTTTTCCATTTATGTGCACCTAGGTGGTGATAAGGCAATAATTCAACTTTTTCAATGTTATCCATATTCTGAGTAAATTGTCCGAGCTTATGGGCAGAGTCGTCGTCGTCAGTATAACCTGGTACGACGACATAACGAATCCATGTTTGTTTATGGATTTTATGTAAATAGCGGGCGAAATCAAGCGTTCGTTTGTTTGAAACACCGATTAAGTATTGATGAATTTCATCATTGAGTTGTTTGAGGTCTAAGATCACTAAATCTGTGACGGCTAACATTTCATCAACAACAGAATTATAATGGCGAACAAATCCATTAGTGTCTAAGCAAGTATTGATACCTTCAGCTTTACAAGCGCGAAACCAATCACGGACAAATTCCATCTGTAAGATGGCTTCACCGCCTGAAGCAGTTACACCACCGCCAGAGGCTTTCATAAAATGTTTATAGCTGATCACTTCTTTCATCAAATCTTCAACGCTGATTTGTGTACCGCCCTCAAGATCCCAAGTATCACGGTTATGACAATATTTACAACGCATTAAACAGCCTTGCAAGAATAGAATAAAACGAATGCCAGGGCCGTCTACTGTGCCACAAGTTTCATAAGAGTGATAACGTGCTATAGACATTTTATGTTCCTTTATACATAAGTTAGATATACCAGTTTAATTTGGGCTAGCATTTATGTGAATGGATAAAATTATTCATATTTTAACAGAATCTAAATAAATAAGCGGTCATACTTTGCAAAAAGTTTGCAAAAGCTGACCGCTAAGTTAGCTTATTTTCTCAAATAACTTACATTGATTCTGTAAATGTACGAGTGATAACGTCCATTTGTTGCTCTTTAGTTAAAGAGTTAAAACGTACGGCATAACCAGAGACACGAATGGTTAATTGTGGGTATTTTTCTGGGTGTTCTACTGCATCTAATAATGTTTCACGATTTAAGACATTTACATTTAGATGCTGACCACCTTCAATGCTTGTTTCGTGGTGGAAATAACCATCCATTAGGCCTGCTAAGTTACGTTTTTGTGCTTCGTAATCTTTACCTAAGGCATTAGGCACAATTGAGAATGTGTATGAGATACCATCTTTGGCGTATGCAAATGGCAGTTTAGCAACAGATGTTAATGATGCTACCGCACCTTTTTGGTCGCGACCATGCATTGGGTTAGCGCCGGGTCCAAATGGGGCTCCAGCACGGCGGCCGTCTGGGGTATTCCCGGTTTTTTTACCATATACAACGTTAGATGTAATCGTTAACACTGATTGAGTTGGTGTTGCATTGCGATATGTTTTGTGTGTTTGAATTTTTTTCATAAAGCGTTCAACTAAGTCACACGCAATATCATCAACACGGCTATCATTATTCCCGAATTGTGGGTATTCGCCTTCAATCTCAAAATCAAGCGCCACGTTGGTTGCGACAATATTGCCATCTTTGTCTTTGATATCACCACGCACAGGTTTTACTTTGGCATATTTAATTGCAGATAAAGAGTCTGCCGCGACAGAAAGGCCTGCAATACCACACGCCATTGTGCGGAATACATCACGATCGTGGAATGCCATTAATGCGGCTTCATAGCTGTATTTATCGTGCATAAAGTGAATGATATTTAATGCGGTCACATATTGTGTTGCTAACCAATCCATAAAGTGATCCATACGTGTCATTACATCATCAAAGTTTAATACTTCATCTGTAATAGGTGTTGATTTCGGACCAACTTGTAAGCCTGATTTTTCGTCAATACCGCCATTGATTGCATATAACATTGTTTTCGCTAAGTTCGCACGTGCGCCGAAGAATTGCATTTGTTTACCGATCACCATTGGTGATACACAACAAGCGATAGCATAGTCATCATTATCGAAATCTGGACGCATTAAATCATCATTTTCATATTGAACTGATGATGTATCAATAGACACTTTTGCACAATAACGTTTGAAACCCTCTGGTAATTGTTCGGACCAAAGGATCGTTAAATTCGGCTCTGGTGACGGTCCCATTGTATAAAGCGTGTTCAGAATACGGAAACTGTTTTTAGTCACTAACGTACGACCATCTAACCCCATACCTGCTAAGGTCTCGGTCGCCCACATAGGATCGCCAGAGAATAATTGATCATATTCTGGTGTACGTAAGAAACGAACCATCCGTAATTTCATCACTAAGTGGTCAATTAATTCTTGTGCTTCTTCTTCTGTAATTTTGCCCGCTTTTAGGTCACGTTCAATGTAGATATCTAAGAATGATGAAACACGACCAAATGACATTGCTGCACCATTTTGTGATTTAACTGCCGCTAAATAAGCAAAATAGGTCCATTGTACGGCTTCTTGTGCATTTTCAGCCGGACGTGAAACATCAAAGCCATAGGAGGCAGCCATTTCTTTGATTTGTCCTAAAGCACGGAATTGTTCGGTGATTTCTTCACGTAATTGAATGGTTGCTTGAATGTCTTCACCTGCTTCTAAATTAGGCTGTAATGAGGCAAATTGACGCTGTTTATCTTTCATTAAGAAGTCTGCACCATATACGGCTAAACGGCGATAGTCACCAATAATACGGCCACGACCATAGGCATCAGGTAAACCTGTGATTACGCCTGATTTACGGCAACGTAAAATATCAGGCGTATAAACATCAAAAACGCCTTGGTTATGTGTTTTACGATATTCAGTGAAGATTTTTTCAACTTCAGGATTAAGTTTACGGCGATAAACATCACAAGAACCTTTTACCATTTTAATGCCACCAAATGGAAGAATTGCTCGTTTTAATGGTGCATCTGTTTGAAGGCCAACAATTTTTTCTAAGGATTGATCAATATAGCCCGGTTTGTGCGAGGTAATCGTGGACGGAATATCACAGTCAATATCATAAGGCTCGTGCGTTTTATTCTCAACTTTGATTTTTTCCATGACCTCTTGCCATAGTTTAGTCGTTGCGGGGGTAGCACCCGCTAGGAAAGATTCATCTCCTTCATATGGCGTATAATTTTTTTGGATAAAATCACGTACGTTTACTTCAGTTTGCCACGTGCCTGCTACAAAGCCTGCCCAAGCTTTTTGTTGAATTTCATTGAGTTGAATCATTTTAAATCCTCTTAAATGTTAATAAATTAGGTCTTGCAAGCGGTGAGATTTTTGCAAAATTTTACTTAAATTAGACCGCTTAATATTGAAATTGTTTTAGTGTTTACGAATATATAAGAACCATTGCACTAAGCTGATAAAAAATACTCCGCCAATAATATTACCTAGAGTAACAGGAATTAAGTTATTAATAATGAAGTGTGATAAATCTAAATCAGCGTATTGTGAGGCGTCGATGCCGATATTTATCCAAAATTCAGGGCTAGCAAAGTGTGTAATAACCATTCCCATTGGAATCATAAACATATTTGCAACGCAGTGTTCAAAGCCCGATGATACAAATAAAGCAATTGGCAAAATCATAATAAATGTTTTGTCGGTTAAACTTTTCCCTGCATTTGCCATCCATACGGCTAAGCAAACCATAATGTTACATAAAATGCCTAATGTAAAAGCCTCAATCCAACTATGATGGATTTTATGTTGCGCAGTGTTTAAAATAGTCAAGCCCCATTGGCCATTTGCTGCCATAATTTGACCGGATAACCAGATTAACACGACTATGCTCAAGCCACCAATGAAATTGCCTGCATAAACAATACACCAATTTTTACACATTTGGCACCAAGTGATGCGTTGAGTGGCTTTCGCTACAGCAGTTAATGTTGATGAAGTAAATAATTCTGCACCAAACACTACACACATAATCACGCCAAGTGAGAAAACTGCGCCACCTACTAATTTTGCTAAGCCCCAAGGAACATTAGTAGTGCCTGTTTGTGTGGTAGTATAGAAGACAAACGCCAAGCCAATGAAACCACCGGCTAATATAGCCGAAATAAAAGAGTATAATTGATGCTTAGTTGCTTTATAAACTGCGCCTTCTTCCGCGATTTTTGCCATTTCGGCAGGAGTAAACATTGATTATCCTTAAATTTGAAAAAATTATAGAAATTATTGATAATTATAGACTTGTTGATTTAATCCTCAAAATAAAATTGCAATTAAATTGAGGTAAATCAAAAGCCATTTTGGTTACTAGATTAAGTTTATTCATCATGCAAACATCGTTTATATTTTAAAGATCATAACAATATGATTACAAATAAAAAATGATTGATTATTTAACTTCACTTTTGACTATTTTTTTGACCGGTGAATATCAATTGTGGCTCATGTTTATGAGTGCTTTTTTGAGCGCTACTATCTTGCCGGGCAATTCAGAGGTAGTATTTATAACCTTTGCGACTAAGATAATTCTTGCAACTAATGTGGTATTGTCAGAACAATTAATTTATTTGCTATTAGTTGCGACTGTTGGTAATAGTCTAGGAAGTATAGTGACTTATGCCATCGGATTATTGGTTCCCAAGCCAATTGATGTAACACATCGTGGTATGCGTTGGGTCTTTATTCAATGTGAGAAGTATGGCGTATTTGCCTTGTTATTGAGTGGCTTACCTATTGTTGGAGATATGCTATGTACAATGGCAGGGTGGTTACGTTTTAACTTTTGGTTGAGCGTGTTATTGATTAGCCTAGGGAAGTTATGCCGTTACCTGATTTTACTCATCACGTTTTATCCATTGGTTGATTATTTGGCATAAAAAAATAGCACTGCCAATATAGCATGCTATTTTTAAATGATGAATTATGTAAATGCGTTTAATTTATTTGCCGGTTTTTAGAAAATTCCAATATTTTTCATAAATGCTAATTGCTTGATTTACGTCGGCTTGCAAAATGCCTTTATTAATTTCTGCTTTTGGCGGGAAAATTAATTCATCATTGGCTAGCTCAGCGGATAATAAAGGTTTTACATGTTCATTTGGCATTGAGAATCCCATTTTTTCAATTACTTCTTTAGCACTTTCAGGGCGCAATAAGAAATCAATAAATTTATGGGCCGCTTCTTTATTGACAGCGCCTTTCGGAATCACATAATTATCCATCCAAATGATAGCGCCTTCTTTTGGGAAGATAAATTTTAAATCAGGATTTTCACTTTTAGCACGATGTGTTGAGCCACTCCATTGCATTCCAATTGCCACCTCTTCTTGTAAATACGGCATTTCTGGAGAATCGGAATTAAAGACTAATACATTTGGCACTAGTTTTTGTAAACGTTGATAAGCCTGCTTAATTTCTGCTTCTTCTTCTGTATTCGGTGATTTACCATCAAGCAATAAAGCAATATGAAACACTTCTCGTGCATCATTCATTAATAATAATTTGCCTTTATATTCATCACGCCATAAGTCTTGCCAGCTTGAAACTGTGTGAGGATCTATTTCTTTGGCATTGACGCCAATCCCAGTCAATCCATAGACATAAGGCAATGAATAAGTATTGTCAGGATCAAATGGTTTACCCATTAATTCAGGGGTAATATTTTTTAAACTGCTTAATTTTGTTTTATCAATGGCGGTTAGCATACCTTCTTTTGCCATTTTATTAACATAATAGCTGGAAGGGAAAACAATATCGTAACCGGTTGAATTTGATAATTTCAATTTAGAGTACATTTCTTCATTGCTTTCAAAAGTAGAATAAATGACCTCAATACCTGTTTCTTTGGTAAATTGCTCTAGCAAAGAAGAGGGGACATATTCCGTCCAATTATAGACATATAGTTTTTCAGCAGCTTGTGCCGCAATACTAAAGTAAGCGAGAGCGATTGCCGTTAATTTTGCAAAAAATGTATAGCCTAATTTGATCAATTTTATGAAATCCTTATTGAATGCGTGATGGTTAATGATTCAACTGAATCAGGTAACAAAAGTCCGGTATTATATAGATAAATAGTATAACTTTCCATAAGTAGCAGCGTGATTTAATAAAAAATTTATCTCTTACCCTAAAATGCAGCTAAAAAAGACCGCTTATTTAGCAATAAGCGGTCTTTTTCTATTTATTTAGTCGTTAATCGTTGCTTACACATTAAAACGGAAATGCATTACATCGCCATCTTGGACAATATAATCTTTCCCTTCTAAACGCCATTTACCTGCTTCTTTAGCACCATTTTCGCCTTTGAATTGAATAAAATCATCATAAGCAATAACTTCGGCACGAATAAAGCCTTTTTCAAAATCAGTATGAATGACAGCTGCTGCTTTTGGTGCAGTCGCACCCACGGCAACTGTCCAAGCGCGTACTTCTTTGACGCCAGCTGTGAAATAAGTTTGTAGATTTAATAAACGATAACCGGCTCTAATCACCCGATTTAAGCCCGGTTCTTCAATACAAAGATCTTGTAAGAAATCGACTTTCTCTTCATCTTCTAATTCTGCTATTTCAGCTTCAATTGCGGCACAAACAGGCACAACTAGCGCGCCTTCTTGTTCAGCGAGTTGGCGTACTCGATCCAAATAGGGATTATTTTCAAAACCATCTTCATTGACGTTAGCAATGTACATTGTTGGTTTTAGCGTTAAGAAATTATAGCCTTTAATCGCGTGTAATTCGTCTTTATCTAACGCAACAGAACGAATCATTCCCGCATTTTCTAGAACAGGTAAGATTTTTTCCAAAATAGATAATTCAAATTTTGCGTCTTTATCGCCACTTTTCGCTCGCTTTTGTAAACGTTGTATCGCACGCTCACAACTGTCTAGATCGGCTAATGCTAATTCAGTATTGATAGTTTCAATATCATCAGCAGGATCAATTTTTCCTGCCACGTGCACAATATCATCATTTTCAAAACAACGTACGACATGGCCTATTGCATCAGTCTCGCGAATATTCGCTAGGAATTTATTGCCTAACCCTTCACCTTTACTGGCGCCCGCAACTAAGCCGGCAATATCGACAAATTCCATCGTGGTGGGTAAGACGCGTTCAGGATTGACAATTTCTGCTAATGCATCTAAACGAGGATCGGGCATTGGCACCACGCCTGTGTTGGGCTCAATGGTACAGAACGGGTAGTTTGCCGCTTCAATCCCTGCTTTTGTTAATGCATTAAAAAGAGTTGATTTACCAACATTGGGTAAACCTACGATACCACATTTAAATCCCATTTTTGATTCCTAATTAATTGATAGTGGATAACGATGATTGAATAATCAATTGCAATTTAGCGAAGAAAAATGCCCGCTTACTGTTTAAATGATTATTCACTTATGCTTTAAAACTGTTTAAGCGGTTGGTGGCACTTGTGACCCCATCTTTGAATAATATTTCAAGGCAACGGCTGGCTTCATCAATTACCGCATTTATTTTTTGTTGATCTTGTGGAGCCGGTTTGCTTAATACATAACCTGCTACTTGATCTTTATGCCCGGGATGACCAATACCGAGTCTAATTCGATAGAAATTATTATTATTGCCCAATGCACTAATAATATCTTTTAAACCATTATGGCCACCATGACCACCACCTTGTTTTAGTTTTGCCACACCTGGCGGTAAATCTAATTCATCGTGAGCAATTAAAATTTCTTCGGCCTTGATTCGGAAAAAATGGGCTAATGCTCCGACAGCTTTACCACTTAAATTCGTAAATGTAGTGGGAATGAGTAACCAAACATCACCGTTTACCGTGTTAATTTTGGCGGTTTTGCCAAAATATTTCGCTTCATCTTTGAGCGATGTATTATACATTCTGGCTAGTTCATTAACTAACCATTCACCTGCATTATGGCGAGTGCCTTCATATTTTGCGCCCGGATTAGCTAAGCCTACGATCAACTTGATTTGTGACACAGCATTGCCTCGATTCATTTAAAAATGGGCTATTGTAGAGAAAAAGTATTTTTTTCTCAAGGTAACTAATACTAAAAAGCTAATGTCGGCTAGCGTAGCCACATTAGCTTTAAATTTGTTGGCGTGATCGTTTTGTCTAAAAAGCGGTCTTTTTTTATTGATTAATTGCAAATTAATCTGTTTTTTTAGCCGCTTCTTTTGGTAATACTAGATTCATAATAATGGCTGAGATGGCGCATAAGCTAATGCCTTTCAGAGAAAACTCGCCGACATTAATCAACATTCCACCGATACCAAAAGTCATTACCACTGATACAATACACAGATTACGGGCTTCACTCATATCTACTTTGGCCCTAATTAACGTACTCATACCGACTGCAGCGATTGAGCCAAAGACCAGCATCATAATTCCCCCCATTACCACACCAGGAATGGTTTGCAAGAATACCCCGACTTTGCCACAGAAAGAAATAGCGATCGCCCAAATGGCAGCATAGGTCATGATTTTGGGATTAAAGTTTTTGGTAAGCATAACCGCACCAGTGACTTCAGCGTAAGTGGTATTAGGTGGACCGCCTAGCATTGCCGCTGCAGATGTTGCGACACCATCGCCTAATAACGTGCGGTGTAACCCCGGTTTATTGATAAAATCTTTACCGGTTACTGAACTGATGGCCATAATACCACCGACGTGTTCTACTGCGGGCGCCAAGGCAATTGGTAATAAATAAAGAATGGCTTCTAATTTGAATTCAGGTGTAGTTAAGCTAGGTAAGCTAAACCAAGCAGCATTGTGTACCAGATTAAAATCAACAATGCCATAGCAGATTGATAGAATATAGCCAACAATAATACCGAACATAATTGGTACTAGTTTCATTAAGCCTTTCGCAAAAACGGCTACTACAAGCGTTGTAATTAAGGTTACCATTGAGATAAACAATGCAACATTCGGATCAATAGCCGTGTTCTTGCCTAATGCCATATCTACTGCAGTTGGCGCAAGACCTAAACCGATAATAATAATTACTGGCCCAACAACGACAGGTGGAAATAGTTTTTCTAAAATATTCGCCCCTTTCCACTTGACCAATGAACTTAATGCAAGATAAACAAAGCCTGTAAAGACTAATCCGCCCATTGTGGTTGGAATACCCCATTGTTGGATGCCGTATTGAATGGGCGCAATAAATGCAAATGAAGATGCGAGGAAAATAGGTACTTGTCTTTTAGTACAAAATTGGAAAAGGAGTGTACCAATACCTGCAGTCAGTAAGGCAGTATTGGGATCTAAACCTGTAATTAAAGGCATTAAGACTAAGGCACCAAATGCAACAAACAGCATTTGTAAGCCAACGAACACCTGTTTTGGTGTACTGATTGTTTGATTTGACATTTTGTTTCAACTCTCGGTTTGAATTAACATTAAAACTAACTAAGTTATTTATTAAATAACCTAGTCAGTTATTATAGCTTAAAACCGAACCGCTTGCTAAAGGAAAATAAAAATCCCTTCTTTTTTTCATTAAAGGGATTTTATTTTAAATTAGCGCGTGCCATTAATTTGTTGTTGGAAGGCATTATCCGCACGTTCGAAAGTGTCTACAACCGCTTGGCTTGGCGGTGGTGTGATTAATGAAACTAGCCAAATGGCAAATGAGGCAGCAATGAAGCCTGGAATAATGGAATACATCTCTGTCAAGTTCACAACGGGCGAAATATATTTCCAGAGATATACAACCAAGGCGCCTGTTAACATACCAGAAATGGCTCCGAAACCGTTCATTCGTTTCCAGAAAAGTGAAAAGAGTAATACAGGACCAAATGCACCACCAAAACCTGCCCAAGCATCTTTAACTAAAGCAAATACTTGGCTATTTGGATCTTGAGCAATATAGATCGCTAAGGCTGCAACGGCTAAAACCATTACTCGACCAAGCCAAATTAATTCTTTATCGGTTGCGGTGGGACGAATAATGCCTTTATATAAGTCTTCAGTAATTGCACTCGAACAAATTAATAATTGTGCAGATAACGTACTCATTACTGCCGCTAAAATAGCAGACAGTAAAATGCCAGTAATCCAAGGATTGAATAAAATTTTAGCTAATTCAATAAAAATTTGTTCTTTATTTTGATTGACTACGGTTGCTTGTTCTGGATAAGCAAAAAAATAAGCCATACCGAAATAACCAATTCCAATAGCACCGGTTAAGCAAATAACCATCCAAGTCATACTGATTCGGCGAGCATTTTCAAGTGACTTAACACTTTCAGCAGCCATAAAGCGAACAACAATATGAGGCTGACCAAAGTAACCTAATCCCCAAGCAAGTAAACTTAAGACACCAAGAAATGTAGTGCCTGCAAACATATTATTGTAATCGTGGTTGGCTAATTGTTGTGCTTGGGCTATTGTTTGTTGCATTGCTTCAATGCCACCAAGATTGATCACTACAAATAGCGGAGTGAGAATTAAGGCAAAAACCATTAATGATGCTTGAATAGTATCTGTCCAGCTCACTGCCAAGAAGCCACCAATAAAAGTATACAAGATAGTTGCAATGGCGCCATACCAAACCGCATATTGATAAGGCACACCAAATAAATTCTCAAACACACGAGCGCCTGCTACAACGCCAGAAGCACAATAAATGGCAAAGAATAATAAGAAAATAGCCGCTGAAAGAATTTTTATAACGCGTGTTTTATCCGCAAAACGGTTATGAAAATACTCAGGTAAGGTAAGCGCATCACCACTATATTCTGTTTGTGAGCGTAAACGGCCCGCAACCAGTTTCCAGTTAAAATATGCCCCAAGTGTTAAGCCAATGGCTAACCACCCTTCAATTAACCCACCCGCATAGACCGCACCGGGTAACCCCATTAATAGCCAGCCTGACATATCGGATGCGCCAGCGGATAATGCCGTGACGAAACTACCTAAACGACGACCGCCTAAAATGTAGTCTGATAAATTATTTGTTACACGGTAAGCGATAAGACCGATTAATATCATTCCAATAATGTAGATTAGGAAAGTCGTTGTTGTAGGATCAAATCCAAACATAGTTATTCCTCTTATTATTTCTATGTTTTACATTAGCTAAGTTAAAAAGCTGATATCATAGCAAACAATATCAAAAAAATGAATGTTTATCAGGAGATCCAACCGCTATCTCAGTTAGCGTGTTCTTATTTAGCCCTGATATTTTAGGGCTTTTTTGATTCGCTATGATGGGCTTGTGGAACGAATGAAGATTATCTAGAAAAAAGCGCACTTTTTGTTGTGAAATTTAGGCTTATTCAATTAGTTTTGCACAGGGCATTATTGTCAAGTGATTTTACAAGAAAAATTTTTTGTTTTTTGATTGAAATGACTAGAAAAAATATAACTTGTTGATTTTAAATAAAAAGTTATTTTGTAACCAAAGTTTGGTAAGCGGAAAAAAAGTAAGGCTTGCTCTTGTTTGAATGCGCTTTTAACAAAGAAATCCACAAAGTTATCCACAGCTTGTGTGGATATAGAAATTCTGCATATAAATGGATTTATTTATGGCTTTTTTTGTAAGTTTTACACAATAATTGACCGCATAATATAATTTTTAAACAGACTTTATTGAGTGATATACAGTTAATATGGTTAAAAGCTAGTAACTGTAATAAGAATATGGTTTACGTTAATGAAAATAGGGAACAAGATAATGCTAATTTGAAATGAATAAAAAGATACCCGGAGTGCCGTTATCAGTGAAGGTCCTTGAACCAAATGGTTCAAGGGAGTTAAGCTTAATAGCTTTTAGGCTTCTTACTCAAGGTAAGCTTGCTCACCAGCGATTAGATGTTCAACTCAAAGTTTTCAATTATCGGCTCAGGGACGTAACTAATAACGAACACCCCCGGTAGTGGTTATAGTAGCGGAAATTGAATTTTTTGCCTAGTGTTTAATGCAGAAAATAACGTAAATGATTGGCGTTTAGATATTTTCTTGATTGACTGCAATTGATCCTGTCGTGGCTAGTTTATTGAGTGAAGAATCTAATTGATGAATACAAGACTCAAGTACGGTTTTATTATCTGCATTTTTTTGTTTTTCTTGTTCAAGTTCATAATTTAAATTTAAAGCAACGATGGCAAGTACTTTTTCTAATTGAATAATGCCCGACTGATCTTTTAATAATGCTACACGTTCTTCTAAGCGTTGTGCTGAGGCACGTAAATTTTCTTGTTGCTCAGCAGGACAATGTAAACGAAGCACCTGCCCAAAAATTTGTACTTCAATATAATTTGCCGACATAGTCGTGAAATCCTCACTAGAATATAAATTTTTTGCTATTATGCCATTCTTTAGCAGAATCACAAGTAAGACACTATGGCTATTACACATTCAAATGAATTTAACCATTTAATTGCACAGCTTGAAATAACTGAAACAGCAGCAGAATTACACGGTTTTTTAAGCGGTTTAGTTGCGGGGGGCGTGCAAGATGAATCTTGGAAAACACTTTGCTACCAATTTTTAAATGACGGTCATGCATTTTCCCAACAGCAACTCAACCGTTTAGCGCTATTTTATCAGCAATTAAGTGAAAATTTTAACCAAGCAAACACGCTTTTTTCTGTTTGGATCCCCCCATATAAAGATAGCTTTGCTTTAGCTGATGCTATTGCTGATTGGACAAATCGATTTTTATTAGGATTGGGGCTGGCTCAGCCTAAATTAAGTCGAGAAATTGATGAAATTGGCGAAGCATTAGATGATTTGGAAGAGATCGCTAAATTAGGTTACCAGCAAGATGATAATAATGATGAATTATTAGATGCGGGCGAAGAAGTTTTAGAATATTTAAGCGTATTAGCCCTTTTCTTACATAGTCATTTTGGATTACGGCAACCACTTGAAAAATTACCGCTTCATTAGACAGAAATAAGCGGTTACTTTTTACTATTTTATTATTTATGGCAATGGAGTTTTTATGCGAAATCCTATTCATAAACGGATAGAACGTTTTGAACCTTGGCAACATTTAACCTTTATGGCGTGTTTATGTGAGCGAATGTATCCTAATTACCAATTATTCTGTGATGTGACTAAACAACCTGAAAAAATGAAAGTATTTCAGAATATTTTGAATTTAGCTTGGGAATTTTTAACGGTAAAAGGCGCGAAGATTAACTTTGATAGTCAGTTGGAGAAATTAGAAGAAATTATTCCTGACGTAAATGATTACGACTTCTTTGGTGTATTACCTGCACAAGAGTCCTGTGAAGCATTGGCTGAGCTATTACATAGCTTTATTGCGGGGAATACTTTAGCGCAGGCAATACGAATTAGTCAAATTTCATTAGCGACCGTAGCCAGTTATTTGTCGGTCAAAAGCGGGCAAGAATTAAGTGATAAAGCATTGAAGAGTTCAGCAGAAATTGAAGAAGAATTAGATATTCAATGGCAAATTTATCGTTTGTTAAATGAATGTGAAGAACGTGATATTTCCCTCATTTTATCGCTCAAAAATCAGATCAGAAGTACTGGAATCAGTAATATTGGATTAAATTTTAGTCAATAAAGCATTTTTTAGGGTAGAAAAGAGTATTATTTACTTTGAGAAAAGCCAACTTTGAATTAAGCTATTAAGACGTTATGCAAGTAATTTCAGGCGTTTAATGCCATTTACCTAAATAAAATCTTAGAGGATAAACTTATGAACAAAACTGAATTAATTGATGCAATTGTAGCCGATACAGCGCTAAGCAAAAAGGACGCCAAAGCTGCTTTAGAAGCAACTTTGAATGCCATCTCTGGGAGCTTAAAAAATGGCGATTCAGTTCAATTAATCGGCTTCGGCACGTTTAAAGTGAATGAACGTAGTGAGCGTATAGGTCGTAACCCACGTACTGGTGAAGAGATTAAAATTGCTGCGTCAAAAGTGCCTGCATTTGTTGCTGGTAAAGCATTAAAAGATTTAGTAAAATAGTGCTGATTTAATATACTTGAAAAAAGCCTAGATGAATAAATCTAGGTTTTTTTATTTGATAGATTAGACGGAAAAGGGGTATTGAATACTTGGATGATGAAAGTAGTTTTCTACTTTAAAGTCATCTAAAGTAACCCAAGTTTCTAAATCTTCTAATGACTTAATCGCTGGATTGATGGTGAGCGTGGGAGTCGCAAATGGTTCACGTTTCAGCTGTACATCACGCATTAAAGCAAGTTGATCTTCATAAATATGTGCATTAACGATTTTATGAAAAACTTGTCCTGCTTTATGATTAGTAATTTGTGTGATTAATGCTAAAAATGTATAGCATTGAACCATATTCCAATTTAAACCTAATGGCACATCTGCAGAACGTTGCGTGCTATTTAGATATAATGTACCGTCTAATAATGAAAAATGGTGGCTATATAAACAAGGGCGTAAGCACCCCATATGAAAAGCACCCGGATGATAGAAAGTATAAATTTCGCCACGATTATCAATGCCATTGCTTAAATCATCAACAATTTGTTTAAGTAAATCAAGCGAACCATTATCTGCTTTGGGAAATTTTCTACCGATTGCGCCATACACTAATCCCATATCATCGACTCCTTTGCGATATGGATTGGCTAACCAATCAGCGTTTTCATTGGCATTTGCATCCCAAGATTTTGTGCCTAATTGGCGAAAATCTGCCGCGTTGTCATAGCCACGTATATAGCCTAGTAGCTCAGCAATGGCGGCTTTCCAAAAACTTTTACGAGTAGTAATAAGCGGGAATTCACCTTTTGCGACATCATAAGTTAAGTCAGCATTAATAACGGTTAAGCATAGTTTATCAGTTCGCTTGTTTTTTACCCATTTCCCTTCATTTAGGATACGATGGCATAGATCTAAATATTGTTTCATGATAACCGCTTAAGAAAGTAGTAGCTAATTGCGTTATTTATTCGCTACAATAGCTAAATAAGATTTAGAGATTATAGTCGAGGAATTAAAATAAAGTAAAATGAAATTTTTATTAGTCTTTTTAACATTAATTTTGAGCGCTTGTTCTAGTAAAGGAACTTGGACACGTTTAAATGCGTCTGAAGTTGATCAAAAATCATATGCAATTGGCTATGGCGCAACAGTTCAAACTTATACGGATAGAGTAAATGATAGTTATGATATTAATGCGTTTATTAATGGCGTTAATGATTGGTATAATAACAAAATTAGAATGCCAGCACCCCAAATTCGCGTAATGATTTTAAACCGTATGCTAGATCATAATATCTATGCATACTATAGCGGTGTACTTTATGCGGCAGATTTACAAGGTAATTTTAATCATTTAGATCCAGAATGTTGGAAGCTAGTTCAAACACCTAGTATTAGCCAAGGTATTCACGACGCTATGTTAGATTTGCAAAAAAATAGTGTGCGTAGTGATGAATATATTGAAAATGGTGTAGAAAAAATTTTACATCTTTGTGTCAAAACAATGGTAGAAGACGAACAGCAAGCCAAAGCAAAAAAGAAAAGCATCAAGGCAGATAAAAAACCAAGTAAAGTAAGTAAAAAATCAGCTAAATAATTTAATACACTATTATAAAGCGGTCTATTTCCTCATTTAATTTGCAAAATACTGAGAGAAATAGACCGCTTAATCTGTTTAAGGAGAGATTATGACAACCTACAATTTACGCTTAAAAGCAAAAGATGAACTAACGCCTCATCCTAGCGTGCAATATTGGCGTAAATGCCAAGTAGAAGAGTTATTTGCCATGCCATTTATGGAGCTTGTTTTTAAAGCAGCACAACTGCACCGTGAACACTTTGATCCTCAAGCCATTCAGCTATCGACATTACTGTCAATTAAAATCGGTGGTTGCCCAGAAGAGTGTGAATATTGTCCTCAATCTGCACGTTATGATACAGGGCTTGAAAAGCAAGTTATGCTAGATATTGAAGAAATTGTGGAGAAAGCAAAAATTGCTAAACAACGAGGTGCTAGTTGCTTTTGTATGGGGGCTGCTTGGCGAGGGCCTAAACCTAAGGATATTAAAGTGGTTTCCGAAATTATTGGTGCAGTTAAAGCGTTAGGTTTAGAAACGTGTGGTACTTTTGGACTCTTAGATGGAATGGCAGAAGATCTCAAACAAGCGGGATTAGATTATTATAATCATAATTTAGATACTGATCCCGAACGTTATAGCAAAGTGGTTCATACCCGCAGTCATGATGATCGAATGGACACCTTAGGTAAAGTTCGTCATGCAGGACTAAAAGTTTGCTGTGGTGGTATTATTGGCATGAATGAAACTCGCCCTGAACGTGCAGGTTTAATTGCCAGTTTAGCAAATTTAGATCCACAGCCAGAAAGTGTGCCAATTAATCAATTAATTAAAGTAGAAGGCACACCAATGGCTGAAGCAGAAGACCTAGATTGGACGGAATTTGTTCGCACTATTGCTGTTGCGCGTATCACTATGCCAAAAAGCTATGTACGATTATCAGCCGGCCGAACAGCCATGTCTGAAGCTATGCAAACACTCTGTTTTATAGCGGGAGCGAATTCTATTTTTTATGGTGAAAAATTGCTCACAACTTGCAATCCAGAGGAAGATGCGGATTGTTTATTGATGCAAAAACTTGATTTATATCCATTACAATATCAAGAATGCTAAGACTAAAAAAGCCAGCAAATGCTGGCTTTTTATAAAATGAAAATGTTAAAATTAAAGTGCTTTAACATTCACTGCTGAAGGGCCACGATCTGAATCTTGTACTTCAAATTCAACTTTAGCACCTTCTTCTAACGTGCGGAAGTTTGAACCAATGATACCTGAGAAGTGAACAAAAATATCTTTACCACCAAGATCAGGGGTGATAAAACCAAAACCTTTAGTAGAATTAAACCATTTAACGATACCTATTGCTTTAGACATAGGATTTTCCTTATAAAAAAATAAATTAAAAAAGAATTGCTACACGTTTGTTTGGAGATTAAAGATTTATGCGTGAAGAACTCTCAGGAAATCAAAAAGATTCTTAGAAAGGAAAACATCGATAAAGCAATCGTACTCAATAACGCTACGAGAAGCTTCCTAATTAAACCACTAACTCATAATTAAAGCAAATTTTTTTTAGTATATTTACAAAACCAATCGAAATAGTGTTGTCTAACTCGAAAAGTAAGCGAAAAATTTGCTTTATATAGATAGACGAAAATCTGTAAATAAAATATAGTAGCGAGTTAAAGCTTAATGTCTCAAGCTAATACATATCTAGACTTACATTTTTATAGAGAAAAGATCATATGTCAGTACAACCAGCAACTATGCCAGATAGTAGCAACAAAACAAATCCAACCGTAAAAGAAGTGATTGCTTATTTAGCAGATAAATTTCCTCTTTGTTTTAGTATTGAAGGGGAAGCTAAACCATTAAAAGTAGGGCTTTTCCAGGACTTGGCTGAAGCATTAGCAGATGATGAAAAAGTGAGTAAAACATTATTACGCCAAGTATTACGTTCATATACGATGAGTTGGCGTTATCTTGCTTGTTGTAAAGCAAATGCTCAGCGTATAGGTTTACAAGGTGAAAATGTTGGGATTGTTGATGAGGCACAAGCTGAACACGCTGCCCAGAGCTTAGCTGTCGCAAAAAAAGCATATGCAGCACGTAAGGCAGAGCAACGTAAAGAACAGCGAAAAGACTTCTTTAAGAAAAAAGCGTGTGAAGAAAGAAATGCTAAAACAATGAATAAAGCGGTTAAAAAAGGATCGCCTAAAAAAGATACCTTTGCAAAAGCAACCGCTGAAAGTTTAGCAGTATTAACGCATAAATTCAGTAAAGGCAATAAATAAACATTGCTTTTTAGTATGGCCTAATTTTAATTTTTTTATGAAATAAGATTAAATTAGGCCGCTTATGCTTACAAAAATTAGGATTTTTATGAAAGTAAATAAACTTAGTCGACTTATTGCATTTTGTTTTGGAACAATGATAAGTACCGCTTTTACAATTGAACCAAAAATTAAAGCAAATGAATTAGTTCTACCTCAACCAACAGAACTACATAATCTGTCAACTAAGCGTGTGACAGCACGTTTAACCCAATCACATTATCGTAAATTTAATTTAGATGATGAATTTGCCGGTAAGATTTTTAATCGTTATATTGATTGGTTAGATGTCGCACATAATACTTTTTTACAATCTGATATTGATGAACTGCGAACTAAATATGCATCTAAATTAGATGAAGAGCTATATGAAGGTAAATTAGATTCCGCCTTTGAAATGTATGACGTAATGGTCAAGCGTCGCTATGAACGTTATAAACATGTACTTTCATTGCTAGATAAACCGCTTGATTTAAAAGGCCATGATCAAATTGAAAATGAACGTGAAAAAGCGCCTTTCCCGGTTACGATAGAAGAAGCAAATAAATTATGGGAACAGCGGGTTAAAAATGACGTAATTAGTTTGACTTTAAAAAATAAAAAATGGCCAGAAATTAAGAAGACATTGATTAAGCGCTATAATTTAGCGATTAAACGTTTAACACAAGTTAAACCTGATGATGTTTTACAAACTTATTTGAATGCATTTGCACGAGAAATAGATCCGCATACGAGTTATCTTTCACCACGAGCGGCGAAAGCTTTCCAAGAAAGTATGAATTTGTCATTAGAAGGCATTGGTGCAACGCTTTCCATGGAAGACGATATTACCACCATTAAATCATTGATTCCAGGCGCCCCAGCAGCTCGTAGCAAAAAGCTTGGCGTAGGGGATAAGATTGTGGGTGTTGGCCAAGAGAAAGGTGAAATTGAAGATGTTATTGGTTGGCGTTTAGATGATGTTGTTGACAAAATCAAGGGTAAAAAAGGCAGTAAGGTTCGGTTAGAAATTGAGCCAGCAAAAGCGCATAAAACTAAAATCATTACGTTAACACGTGATACCGTTCGGTTAGAAGACAGTGCCGCTAAATTAACAATTGATAAAGTAGCGGGTAAAAATATTGCAGTGATTAAAATTCCTGCTTTTTATATCGGTTTAGCTAATGATATGCGCAAATTATTAGCAAAGATTAAGACTAAGAAAATAGAAGGATTAATTGTCGATTTACGTGACAACGGTGGTGGTTCTTTAACTGAAGTGGTTGAATTAACTAGGTTATTTATTAGAAGTGGTCCTGTTGTACAGGTAAGAGATGCTTTTAATCGTATCAAAGTGTACGAAGATGAGTCTCAAATACAAGTAGATAAGTCAGTAGCAACAACAAATAAGCCATTATATGATGGAAAATTGATGGTAATGATAAACCGCCATAGCGCCTCAGCATCTGAAATCTTTGCGGCGGCAATGCAAGATTATAATCGTGCAATTATTATTGGTCAGCAAACTTTTGGTAAAGGTACCGTACAACAAAGTAGATCGCTTAATTTTGTTTATGATTTAGATCGAGATCCACTAGGCTTTATTCAATATACGATCCAGAAATTCTATCGTATTGATGGTGGCAGTACTCAATTAAAAGGTGTGCAAGCGGATATTAAATTCCCTGAAATTATTGATGCAGAGAAAACCGGAGAAAGTTTTGAAGATAATGCATTACCATGGGATAAAATTCCAGCCGCTAATTATCAAGAAGTTGGAAATGCACGTGATGTAGTCGCCGTTTTAACAGAAAAACATCAAGCGCGCATTGCAAAAGAGCCTGAATTTATCACGTTAAGCGAGAATATTGCTATTCGTAAAGAACGTGATCAGCGTAAATTTACCTCGCTGAATTTAGAAGAACGTAAAAAAGAAGATCAAGCAGATGATATGAAACGCTTAAAAGATCTGAATGCCCGCTTTATACGAGAAGGTAAAAAGCCCCTGAAAAATCTTGATGCATTACCAAAAGATTATGAAGGTCCCGACTTTTTCTTAAAAGAAGCGAAACAAATGATGTTTGATTGGTTACAAATCAATAAAAAGGCATAAAATTATTGACAATATATGCTATTCTTTAACTGCTTAACTGTTGTTAAGCAGTCTATTTTTTTATGAAATTTTTATCTTAATTTCTAAGGATTTAGTATGAATAGGATAAAACTGTTTACATTATTACTGTTTTTTATGTTCTCTCATGTGGTAATCTCATCAGCACAAAATACGGATTTACCTCAAGTAAGTTTTAAGGCACATCTAGCACGATCGGCTAAATTAGCTAAGCATGTGGAGTATCTTGTTGAACAAGAACAAGCCAATAAGTTAGAGAACGCGAAACTAAAAATACAAGAAACGATCGGCGATAATAAATTATTTTTTAATGAAGCAACAGCTAAAATCTATTCAGATCGTGATTTTCATGCGTTATGGCAAGATAAAAAAGCAGAACAGCAATTTATTAAAGAATATACACTTTTGGCTGTCAGTGGTGTATCGGATCAATCAGCTAAAGCATTACAACAGATTCTGAATCAACCAGCAGGTTTAGTACGGGAGATATTACTTACAGATAGTTTTTTAGATTATCTTTATTATAGTCAAAATGTTGCTAAAAATGCTAATCAATGGCTATATAATTTAGGTAGTTATCATCCAACATTGCCCGCTGATGATCTCATTGAACAATGGGTAGCGGTCATTAATAATAATAAATTGGCAGAATTTGTACAAAAATGGGTGCCGACTAATCATCTTTACCAACAAACAAAGAAAAAAATATTTGAATTAGCCAAAGCGCAGCAAGCAAAAGCAGGGAATAACAAGACGAATACGGCTAAAAAAACGGTCAGTGAAAAAGCTAATAATTTAACTTTATTCTATAAGTTAGCCTTGAATTTACAACGGTTACGGATTATTCCAACATTTAGCAATGGTATTTTCGTCAATATCCCGAGCTATCAACTCTTTTATTTTCGCGATAATCAATTGGTATTACAATCCAAAGTGATTGTGGGGCGTAATGATCGTCGTACTCCTGTTATGTATAGTAAGCTGAGTGATATTGTTGTTAATCCTCCTTGGTATGTGCCAACGAGTATTTTCACTAAGGATCTTATTCCGAAGCTTGCCAAAGATCCTAGCTATGCAGAGCGCTCAAGTTTAGAAATTATCGATAGAAGCGGTAATAAAATTAGTGCTGAAAGCGTAGATTGGTCAGAATATCTCAATGCTCAAACGGTGCCGTTTCGTGTTCGTCAAAAGGCAGGTGAGGATAGTGCATTAGGTCGTTTTAAATTTAATATGCCAAGTTCTGATGCCATTTATTTACACGATACACCTCACCGCAGTTTATTTGCCAATAAGAACCGAGCATTAAGTTCAGGCTGTGTTCGGGTTGAACGATCTGACGATTTAGCGACTATTTTATTAACCGAAGCAGGTTGGAGTGCAGAAAAAAAACAAAATGTACTCGCTAGTCAGAAAACCGTCTCTGCTCCTATTTTGTCTGATAATCCAGTGTATTTATATTATGTTACCGCTTGGGTAGAAAAAGGTAAGATTTATACTCTGCCTGATATTTATCAATATGATGTTAGCTTGCCTAACACAGAAATTGATTGGGCTAAACTGATAAATGTGATCTAACTCACAAATTTATAAGCTTCTAAAAGTAACGCTTGCTTGTTCTGCTGTTATTTCTTAGAGTGAGCTATAAAGGCTTATGATATAAAAAATAAGCCTTTTTATATGGTTAATAGCCAATTGTTTGGATCCGAATAATTGGCTATTAATCATTACTCGTGAAAAATGAGGAACATAAATCATGGAGCAAATTAATGTACAGCGCCGCAAGTGGTTATCACTTGGCGGTATTGTGCTGGGCGCGAGTCTTTTGCCTACTCAAGTTATGGCGGCGCTTTCTACCCCAACGCCACTTGCATTACGTTTTCGTAATATTAATACTGGCGATACTTATGCGGCTAAATTTAGCCATCGTAATGGTAGCTTATCTGCAACAGATTTAAACAAATTAAATTATTTAATGCGTGATCGGCATACAAATCAATTGAAAGAGATTGATCCGATGTTATTTGTCAAACTTAATCAAATTCAACAACGTTTAGGGTTTCGTAATGCGGAAATTTTAGTCTTAAGTGGTTACCGTTCTGCTAAGACTAATGCGAGAATGCGTCGAGCGGGCCGTGGCGTGGCGAATAATAGCTACCATATTCGTGGACAAGCGGTAGATTTTCGTATTTCTGGCGCACCGTTAGCCAAAGTCAAAATGGCAGCGGAAAGTTTAAGAAACGGTGGCGTTGGCTATTATCCTCACAGTAATTTTGTGCATATTGACACTGGCCCTGTAAGAAAATGGCGAGGAGTTTAAGTTAAGCTATCTTATTTTATGTTTAATTTACAGATTATTCCGGTCAGTCCCTTTCAGCAGAACTGTTGTGTGATTTGGGATGAAGATAAAAATGCGGTCATTATTGATGCAGGTGATGAAGCAGACAAAATTATTCAATTTGTAGAATCACAAGATTTAAAACTGCAGAAATTATTGATCACTCATGCACATTTAGATCATATTATGGCTGTGGAGAAAGTACGCGATCATTTTGGTGTTGAAGTGTATGGTTCGCACATTGATGATAAGCCATTATTTGAGCAATTACCGCAGATGTGTCAAATGTTTGGTATGCCGCCGGTTAAAAGTTTTTTACCAGATCATTGGCTAGCGGACGGAGATGTAGTACAAGTAGGTGCCTTAACATTTAATGTAAGGCATTTACCGGGCCATGCGCCAGGGCACGTTGGTTTTTTTGATTTTGATAATAAAATTATCTTTAGTGGCGATGTATTATTTAAAGATAGTATTGGCCGAACGGATTTATATATGGGTAATTTAGCGGTCTTATTAGCAAGTATTCGTAGCAAAATATTTGATTTGCCTGATGATTTTATTATTGTCGCAGGACATGGTAGCCATACTACTGTTGGGCGAGAGAAAATGTATAATCCTTTCGTTAAGTAATCGCTTCACTTAAGGCGTACCAAAGTTGACTAAGTTGTTGAATGGCAGGAGTGTATTCTGCCATTTTTTGTTTGAATAATTGTTCATTCAAATTTATTTTCGATAAATAGGCCGTTAAAAAAAATGGTTTTTGGATGGAGTTGAGCGTATTTGCTTGAAAAAATAATGCGATCTCTAATGCAGGATCAGAAATAGCGCTGTATTCCCAATCAATAATAAATAACTGTTGCTGATGTTGGATTAGATTTGCTAAATGTAAATCATGGTGGCAAATGGCTAATTGCAAAGGCTCGATTTTCTTGAACGGCGGGCAAAAATTAAGTTGATGTTGTTGGGAGGGCGTGAGCCTATCCCATAATAATTGACAGCGTTCTGCTAGTTGTAAAATGGGGCGCTGTTTTGGTAATGGATAAGCGTGCAATGTTGCTAGCTGTAAGGCTAATTGCTCTAGTAAATCGGGATCAAATGCAGTGGCAGGTTTGCCTTCTAACCACGTTAATAAACTGCTGTTTGCGGTTTGATAATAGACTTTCGGTGTAAAGGGTAGGGAGTCAAGGTGCTGTAGAATATAGGCTTCTTGTGCATAATTAATAGCTAAAAGTGTAGCACGAGCGCTTTGTTGGCGAAAAATAAATTTTCGTTGCCCATCATTCAATGGCGTTGAAAGTTCGACCATTTGGCTACAAGCGGTTAAACCTGCTAATTTTTTGCGAAAAATAACCGCTTGTGAATGTTTAGTTAGCCAAGTTAATGCATTCATCTAGGTGCACGTAAGTAAAAGCGGTAGTTGACGCTTTCATTATTCGGTCGGCGCAGTTCAATTTTATGCGTTTGCGAAACGGCCAGCGGTAATTTTTCCCATGGGCTGGTGATAGGATCATTCCGCCACGTTTGGCCCACACCATTAGCATCATACCAAACCAGCGTATAAGCTAATTCAAGTGGTTTTGGGCTATTATTTTGGATGTTAATATACTCATTTTTTGCTTCAACGTTAACAAGTTGTGCAATGGGTGCTTCAATATTAACAATAGGGTCTGATTTTCCATTAATATAGCTATTAGGATTGGTGCCACAAGCGCTCAATAATAAGGCAGAAATAGCAAATGGAAGTAAATATTTCACTATAATCATATTATTCACTTAACATTTTACCTAATGGTTTACCGCCTACTAAATGCATATGGATATGGAAGACTTCTTGCCCGCCATGTTTATTGCAATTCATAATCAGTCGATAACCGTCAGCTGCGATACCTTCTTGTTCTGCAATTTGAGCCGCAACAGTAAATAAACGACCAAGTATCATTTCATCTTCGGTTTTTATATGATTAATGGTTGGAATTAATTTATTGGGTACAATCAAAATATGTGTCGGAGCTTGTGGTGCAATATCACGGAAAGCGGTGACTAAATCGTCTTGATAAACAATATTGGCTGGGATTTCTTTACGGATAATTTTGCTGAAAATGGTTTCTTCATAAGGGGTATTTGACATAAAGTATCCTTAAGTGAGTTATATTTGCTGAATATGAAATTTATTTTCATATGTTTTTACTGATTTTGCAAAAAATTTTACCGCTTAGTTTGTTGTAACTGCCCTTTAATGACTACGGCGATAAAAATTAAAGATTGAATTAAAATAATAGTCGGACCGGCAGCTGAATCAATATGATAGCTTAAAATAGTACCTAATATAGATGAACTAATTGCCACTGCGAGGGCAATCACGAGCATTTTGTCAAAGCGATTTGATAATTGATAAGCAGTAATACCCGGGGCAATGAGCATTGCGACAACTAAAATAACACCGACTACTTGCATTGCGCTGATGATCGTTAATGCTAAGATCGACAATAAACCATAATGAAGCCATTTTACGGGTAAACCAATCACTTTGGCGTGGTTAAGATCAAAACAATAGACTAAAAAGTCTTTTCGTTTAAATAACATCAAAGCGAAAGTAATGATACAAATTATCACCGTTTGTATAAATTCAGGCGTTGTTACCCCAAGTAAGTTACCAAATAATAGGTGAGTTAAATGCTGTTCTGAAGGTAATGCGGTAAAAAGTACAATACCTAAGGCAAAAAGGCCTGCAAACATAATACCCATCAACGTATCTTCTTTTATGCGGCTATTTTCTTTTAGATAACCAATAGAGATGGCACAAAATAAACCTGAACTAAAGGCGCCAATAGCCAGTGGCAATCCTGCAAGATTCGTAACCACAACGCCGGGTAGCACGGCGTGTGAAATAGCATCTCCCATTAAGGACCAACCTCTTAGAATTAAATAGCAAGATAATACCGCACATACTGAAGCAACAAGTACGGCAGTTAATAATGCCATTTGCATAAATTCAAACTGAAAAGGCTCGCTAAACCATTTAATTAAATCAGTCATTGTGGGTCACCTCTAAACGTTTTCGATACTGTGAGAGCAAGCCATATTTAGGAGAAAAGCAGAAAGTAAATAAAAAGACTAAGGTTTGCAAGCAAACAATTAAGCCTCCGGTTGCGCCATTTAGGAAATAGCTAAGGTAAGCGCCTAACATACTTGTTAAACCGCCAATCAATGCTGCAATAATCACCAAGCGAGGAAAGCGGTCAGTTAATAAATAGGCGGTTGCACCCGGCGTAATTACCATCGTAATGACCAAAATTGCACCAACAGTTTGTAAGGCAACAACGACACAAGCACTCAGTAAAGTAAAAAATAAGATTTTATAACGGAAAGTAGAAAGACCTACGGATGCTGCGTGATGTTCATCAAAAAAAGTCAACAACAAATCTTTCCAAAATAAGAGTAAGCCAAGTAAAGAAGCGCCGATAATGATGATGACTTGCCATAGATCTCCATCAGCAATGCCTAGAATATTGCCCATCACAATCGCATTTACATCAACAGAGGTTGGATTGATGGAAACAATAAACATTCCAAGTGCAAAAAAAGTGGTAAAAACAAAGCCAATAATGGCATCTTCTTTAATTTTAGTTACACTTTTTACCCAAAGAATAGATAAAGCGGCTAAAATACCGGAGACAAATGCACCTAATACATAAGGAAGTTTCAATGCATAGGCAATCGCCACGCCTGGCACTACAGCATGTGAAAGTGCATCACCGATTAAAGACCAGCCTTTGAGCATTAAAAAAGCAGACAGAAAAGCACAAACCACGCCAACCGCCATACTAACAAAAATCGCTTTTTGCATATAGTTGTATTGGAAAGGTTCCAGTAATAGTTCTAACATTTATAACCCTAATATCTTTCGCACAGGTGCAAAACTTTTACGATGAAAAGGCGTTGCACCAAATTGTGCCAGTTTTTCAATATGTAGTTTAGTTGGATAACCTTTGTGTTGCGCAAAACCATATTCAGGAAATTGTTGATCTAAGACTTGCATCTCATGATCACGAGCAACTTTGGCTAAAATAGATGCAGCACTGATTTCAGCAACTAAACTGTCTCCTTTTACGATCGCTTGAGCGGGCATATTTAGCGAGGGAATACGATTGCCATCGACTAGCACAAAATCAGGTTGAATAGTTAATGCGTTAATGGCACGTTGCATAGCTAACATCGTAGCATGCAGGATATTTAATTGATCAATTTCTTCAGCTTCGGCACGACCTAATGACCAACAAAGTGCTTTCTGTTTGATTTCTGTGGCTAGTAATATACGTTTTTTCTCAGACAATTTTTTAGAGTCCGCTAAACCTAAAATAGGCTGTTGTGGATCTAAAATAACCGCTGCCGTGACTACGGCACCGACTAGTGGACCTCTGCCGACTTCGTCCACTCCTGCGATTAAGTTCGCATTATGATAAATGAAATTCGCTCTCATTTCCATTTTTTTACTTTTAAGTTCTGAAATGCCGTTGGCTTTTGGTTTCATCACGACTTTCAATAAGGCGATGATAGTTTTCAAAGCGAATTGGATTTACCAGCCCTTTTTCGACCGCGTGTTTAATCGCACAACCAGGATCGGTGTTATGTTTACAATCACGGAACTTACAGTTGCCTAATATAGTTTGAAACTCACGATAACCTAAAGTGATTTGCTCAGGGGTTAAATGCCATAAACCAAATTCACGAATTCCCGGGGAATCAATTAAATTACCACCTTGAGGCAGATGGTATAAGCGTGAAGCGGTGGTTGTATGTTGTCCTAAACCAGAGATATCACTGATGGCACCAGTAATTGCATGTACTTCTGGCAGTAATTGATTAATAAGGCTTGATTTGCCTACTCCTGATTGTCCGACAAAGATTGACGTGCCGTTGGCAAGATAGCGGTCTAATTTATCCATATTTTCCCCCGTGTTGGCGGATAGGCATAAGGTCTGATAGCCAATGTTTTCATAGATTGCTAGTTGTTGTTGGACATGTTGGCGTTCTTGTTCGGATAAGAGATCTATTTTATTTAACACAATTAATGCAGGAATACCGGCATTTTCACAAATAACTAAATAGCGGTCGATAATATTCAGCGATAAAACGGGCATAACTGCAGAAATAATAATAATTTGATCGATATTTGATGCCATTACTTTAATACCGTCATAGTAATCCGGGCGACTTAATTCATTATGGCGTGGATGAACCGCCTCAATTACACCGCTGATTCCTTGTAATTGCTGACTACCTTTCCGCCAAGAAACGTGATCGCCCACGACCACATTTTTTAATGTACGGCGTAAATTACAGCGAATGATCTCACCATTTTCATCTTCTACATCCGCGTGTTTGGCGTGGCGGGTGACAATAGTGCCAGCTTGTATTTCGCCTAACATATCATCTTGCCATTCAAATTCAGAACGAGTGATTTTCTTATGGTGATTAGCGTTAATTCTACGTTGTTGATTTTGGGTGAGTCTATGTTTGCTCACAGGACTTCTCTTAATAATAAAAATGAGGTAAACAGAATACTATAAATTGCGTTGCTTATGTAGTTTAATTAATGTGGTGATTTGTCAATCTTAGGTAAGATAAAGATAAAAAATTATCTTTTTTTAAGAAATATTTAACAAATGGAGTTGGATATGTAGCGAGATTTTTCTATTCTGCTACAATAGTTAAAATTTAAGTAAAAAAACCGCCTAAATTAGGCGGTTAATAAACCAAAAGGTTTAAATATACAGGAAGTGAAATGAGTAACTTAATTGTTACTCTAGTCTAGTTGCCTAGACCAATATGCAAACACAACATCATACTTAAATTTGAAATAGATGGATTTAATAGCATTAAAGAACACGAATAAACACTAAACTATTTCAGTCCCTTTAAGTACAACGTGATTATAGAATTTTCTTTCACCTGCAACAAACTAAAAATTTTAATTTTTATAATCAAAAAAAATAATGAAATAGTTAATCGGCATCTCAATATAAGGGCTTGAACAATTTTATGAATAAGAAACTTCCTCCGCTTAACGCATTAAAAGCCTTTGAGTCAGCCGCTCGTCATTTAAACTTTACTAAAGCGGCAGATGATTTATTCGTCACTCAAGCTGCGGTAAGTCATCAAATTAAATTATTAGAAGACTTTTTAGGCGTACCGTTGTTTTATCGTCGTAATCGTCTTTTAGAATTGACCGAAATAGGACGGCAATATTTTGAAGAAATCCAACCGCTTTTTCAACAAATTGCGCTATCGACTGAGAAAATAAAATTAAAAAATAGCAGGCAAATTTTATCAATTAGTACCACACCTTCTTTTGGCATGCATTGGCTAGTGCCTCGTTTAAATGAATTCCATCATAAATATCCTGATATTGAAATTCGTTTAGTTACAGCCGCTCAAGACGAAGGATTGTTAGGTAAAGATATCGATGTTGCTATTTATTATGGTAGTGGTAATTGGCAGAATTTAGAAGCGGTTAAATTAGTACAAGCGCGTATTATGATTTTAGCCTCGCATGAATATTTACAACGAAATCCAATGACTAAGCCTGAAGATTTAACCGGTAAAAATTTGATCCATGTTTGTTCACATACTAAATGGAAACAGATGGTTGAATATCTTCAGTTAACTAATGTAGATACTGAATCTGGGCCGATGTATTCTAATACCTCAATGGCCATACAAGCGGCTAAACATAGCCAAGGTGTTGTTGTGGCTAATTGCATTTTAGCTCAAGCTGAAATTAACGAAGGCTCTGTTATTGAACCTTTTGCAACGGAAGTTTACGATGAAAAAGCCTTTTATGTTGTATATCCAACACAAATGTCAGATATTGTGAAAGTTCAGCATTTTGTTGAATGGATTACTCAAGAAATTGAAGGAAATTATAAATAATGATGAAATATGAGTTGGTGTTATTTGATGCGGATGAAACATTATTTTCTTTTAAAGCGTATATGGCGTTGAATATAATGTTAAAACGTTATGCCATCGATTTTAGTCAGGCTGATTATGATGCCTTTCAAGCGGTGAATAAACCACTCTGGATTGCCTATCAAAATAATGAAATTACTGCAAAAGATATTCAAATGCGCCGTTTTGCAAAGTTATCGGCACAAACGGGTATTGATCCTTTAGTGCTTAATCAACAGTTAATGGCTGAAATGGCATTAATCAGTAAGCCTTTATCCGGTGTTATTGAGATGCTAAATGAATTATATGGCCAAGTGAAAATGGGCATAATTACCAACGGTTTTACTAAATTACAGCAAAAACGTTTACAAAATACCCATACAGCACATTTCTTTGAAATAGTGGTTGTTTCAGAACAAGTTGGAGTGGCTAAGCCTGATCGCCAGGTATTTGATTATGCTTTTGAATTAATTGATGGATATGATCGTACCAAAGTACTGATGGTTGGTGATACATTAGCTTCTGATATTTTAGGCGGTCATAATGCCGGTTTTGATACTTGTTGGTTTAATCAAACACAACAACACAATTAAACCGCGATTCGCCCTACCTATGAGATTAGTTTAATTAGCGAGTTAGTTGAGATAGTAAAAGGAAATAGGCTATGAAATTACAGCAGTTACGCTATATTGTTGAAATAGTCAATCAAAATTTGAATATTACTGAAGCAGCTGAGGCGCTTTATACTTCACAGCCGGGTATTAGCAAGCAAGTACGTTTATTAGAAAGTGAGCTTGGAATTAATATTTTTGAAAGAAATGGTAAGCATCTTAAAGGATTAACTCCTGCGGGTGCAAAAATTGTGTCAATTGCGCGTGAATTATTAGTAAAAGAACAAAGCATTAAATCAGTCGCTGAAGAACAAACCTGTCCTAATTATGGCATGTTGCGGATTGCCACGACTAACACACAAGCTCGTTATATGTTGCCGAGTATTATCGAAAAGTTTAAGGCTAAATATCCCGCCGTGAGTTTACATGTATGTCAAGGTTCTCCAAGCCAAATTTATGATGCATTGATGGCGGGTGAAGTTGATTTAGCGATTATCACGGAAGCACAATATCTTTTTGAAGAGGCAATTTTATTGCCTTGTTATTTATGGAATCGTTCAGTGATTGTTAAACCAGATCATCCATTAGCCAAGTTTGCGAACCAAAGCCATCATTTAACGGTCAAAGAACTGAGCCAGTATGATTTAATTACATATACTTTTGGCTTTACAGGACAATCTGATTTAGATCATGCATTTAATAAAGCCGGTATTGTGCCGAAAATAATGCTTACAGCGACGGATGCTGGTGTGATCAAAACGTATGTTCGTTTGGGATTAGGCGCAGGCATAATGGCCTCAATGGCCTATACTGCGAGTGATCATGATTTAGTGGCAATAGATGCTAGCCATTTATTCCAGCCAAGTATGACGCAAATTGCATTTAATCGTGGGACTTTCTTACGTAATTATATGTATGATTTTATTAATTATTTTTCGCCACATTTAACCAAAATGCAGGTTGAAAAAGCGGAACAATTACGTGATAAAAATGCAATTTTGTGCTTATTTGAAACGACTCAATTAGAGGAAAAATAGATGAAATTTTGGCAAAAATTTAGCGTGTTATGTATGACAACGTTAGGGCTTAGTTCAACTGTTTTAGCAGAAGATTACAATATTAAATACAGCTCAAACTATTTAATGCCTGCCTATGTACACTTCAAAAATGAGGAAGGTCAATATAGTATTCAAGCTAAGATTAACGTGCCATTATATAATATTACTTTTTCTGCCAAAGGCATTGAACATAATCAACAATTTCATATGTTAAGTTATCGTGATATGCGTAACGATAAAACGTATGCATTAGCAGAGATTGATTCAACGCAGATTAAATATGGGAAAGCGAAAGGGCCGTTGGCGGAAGAAGCGCTCACTATGCCAACCTTTGATTTATTTACGTTAGCTTTTCAATTAAGTTATTACGATAAGTTACCGGAAAATTTTCAAACAACGAATGGTAAAAAATTATATCCAACGCTGAATGTTAATTTGAAAAAAGATCAAAAACAGATCAAAATTAAAGGTCAAGTATATCAAGAAATTACGTATAGCTTTATGACGAGCGATGATAAAATGGTGGTGGTAAAAAAATACGAAGGTGAGAAATTCCCTCGTTACATTTCTTACCACCGAGATGGCGATAAATATGAATTAACCTTTGATCGCTTTGTGAAGTAAATTAGGGAAGAAGCGGTCGAATTTGCACAATTTTTGGCAAATTCGACCGCTTTTTTATTTTATTTATCGGGTTTGATGAATTTAAGTTTAGCGGATAGTAATCGCTTTGATCTATAATACCACTCACTGTATAAATGTGCATTGATTAGCGTATGAGGCAAGTATGGATTTTTCTTTATTATTAGATGGGTTGAATGATAAACAACGGCAGGCAGTTTCAGCACCTTTAGGTAATTATTTAGTGCTTGCAGGGGCAGGCTCTGGCAAAACGCGGGTATTAACGCATAGAATTGCTTGGTTAATGAGTGTTGAACATATATCAGAAGCGAGTATTTTAGCGGTCACTTTTACCAATAAAGCCGCAGCTGAAATGCGAAACCGTATTGAATATACCTTATCAATGAGTAGCCAACATCGTTTATTTGGTATGTGGGTGGGGACTTTCCATAGTATTGCACATAGGTTGCTTCGTTCGCATTATCTTGATACAAATTTGCCACAAGATTTTCAAATTATGGATACAGAAGATCAATTACGGTTACTAAAACGTTTATTGAAGTTACATAATTTTGATGAAAAATATTTCCCACCAAAGCAAGTCGCTTGGTATATCAATGCACAAAAAGATAAAGGAATGCGGGCAAAGGATATAAATCACCATAACGATGCTAATGAGAAAAAGTTAATCCAAATTTATCAAATTTATCAAGAGGCTTGTGATCGTGCAGGTTTATTAGACTTTGCTGAATTATTAATTCGTGCTTATGAATTATTTAAAAATAACCGAGTGATTTTAGAGCGTTATCAACACCGCTTTCAGCAAATTTTAATTGATGAATTTCAAGACACTAACCATATTCAATATGATTTGATTCAGCTACTTGCGGGTAAAACCGGCAATGTGATGATTGTTGGTGATGATGATCAATCCATTTATGGCTGGCGAGGTGCACAAGTTGAAAATATTCAACGCTTTTTGCAAGATTATCGTCAAGCACAAACAATTCGTTTAGAGCAAAATTATCGTTCTACAGGCCATATTCTGGCATCAGCTAATCAATTAATTGCCAACAATAATGACCGCTTAGGCAAAAATCTTTGGACAGATAAAGGCGACGGCGACCCCGTTGATATTTACTGTGCATTTAACGAATTAGATGAAGCGCGCTTTGTTGCATCGCAGATCAAGCAGTGGAAAGAAGAGCAAGGTAGCTTAAATGATTGTGCGATACTTTACCGTAGTAATAGTCAATCACGCGTCATTGAAGAAGCCTTAATTCAGGCGAATATTCCTTATCGAATTTATGGCGGAATGCGTTTTTTTGAACGGCAAGAAATTAAAGATGCGTTAGCTTATTTACGTTTGATCAGCAATCGTGATGATGATGCAGCATTTGAGAGAGTAATTAATACGCCGCCAAGAGGCATAGGCGATCGCACATTGGAAGGATTGCGTCAATTGACTCGTAGCCGGCAAGTAACGCTATGGCAAGCGGTTCAAATTGCTATTCAAGAACAACATCTCTCTGCGCGTGCTGTCTCCGCATTGTTGCGTTTTGTTGAACTGATTAATGCGCTTGAGCAAGAAACCACGCAAATGTCACTCTGTGAACAAACTGATTTTGTGATTAAAACATCAGGTTTATACGAGATGTATAAACAAGAAAAAGGCGAAAAGGGCGAAGTGCGGATTGAAAACTTAGCAGAGCTTATCACTGCCACCAAAGAGTTTTGCAAGCCTGATGAGGCAATTGAGCTATCAGATCTGACCGCTTTCCTAACGCATGCATCACTAGAAGCGGGAGAAAATCAAGCATCACTGCACCAAGATTATGTTGAATTAATGACATTACATGCAGCAAAAGGGCTAGAGTTTCCAAGAGTCTTTATAGTGGGAATGGAAGAAGGCCTTTTCCCTAGTGGCATCAGTTTTGATGAAGGTCGATTACCAGAAGAACGTCGTTTAGCTTATGTGGGTATCACGCGTGCTAAGCAAAAACTTACCATTAGTTATGCAGAATTACGCCGCTTATATGGCAAAGAAGAACGGCATATCGCTTCCCGCTTTATTGCTGAGTTGCCTACTGAACACATTCGAGAAGTCCGTTTGCGCGGCAGTATCAATCGTGCTGCAAGTTTCGCGCAATCTGCCGCTCATTCATCAATAAAAACAACCGCTAATTGCTTAGCTGATAGTGAGTGGCAAATGGGGCAAAAAGTCAATCACGCTAAGTTTGGACAAGGCACGGTGATTAATGTTGAAGGTAGTGGTGATGCGACACGGTTACAAATTGCTTTTGCTGGCAATGGAATTAAATGGTTGATCGCCAAGATGGCAAATTTAGTCAAGTTATAACCTTATTACTAGCTAATTTATTCAACCGCTGAGTGCGTATCAGTAAATTAAAAGGCTTTGTGTAAATAATTATTGAAAATTTTTGCATATTTATGCAAAATGATGCGTATGTAGAGGTAAACATAGCTTTTAATGTTAGCAGACAGAAAAGGAACATAATATGGCACTTTGGGGTGGGCGTTTTCAGCAAGAAGCAGATGCAAAATTTAAATTTTTCAATGATTCATTACGTTTCGACTATCGTTTAGCGTTACAAGATATTGATGGCTCAATTGGTTGGGCAAAGGCCATTACGGCGGTTGGCATTTTAACTGAAGCAGAATGTGCCAAATTAGTGGATGCCTTAAAAACATTACGCGCGGAAATTGAACCTAATATTGCAATTATTTTACGTGATGCAGCTGAAGACATTCATAGTTGGGTAGAATCTAAATTAATTGAAAAAGTCGGTGATCTAGGTAAGAAATTACATACTGGCAGAAGCCGAAATGATCAAGTGGCATTAGATATGAAAATGTGGTGTAAAGTACAAGTAATCGTTTTACAGCAATGTATCCGTAACTTACAGCACAAATTAGTGGCAACGGCTGAAGATAATCAACAAACAATAATGCCCGGTTATACCCATTTACAACGAGCACAGCCGATTAGTTTTGCACATTGGTGTATGGCGTACTATGAGATGTTAGAACGTGATTACACCCGCTTAACAGATGCTTATCAGCGTATGCATACCTGTCCATTAGGTTGTGGTGCATTGGCGGGAAGTGCTTATCCTATTGATCGGGATCAGTTAGCACAAGATCTTCATTTTGAGATCGCTACCCGTAATAGCTTGGATTCAGTGTCAGATCGTGATCACCTGCTAGAGTTACTTGCCAGTGCATCAATCAGTATGGTGCATTTGTCACGTTTTGCAGAAGATTTGATTTTCTTTAATAGTGGCGAATCTGCTTTTTTAGAATTATCTGATCGTGTTACGTCCGGTTCTTCTTTAATGCCACAAAAGAAAAACCCAGATGCTTGCGAATTAATTAGAGGCAAATCAGGGCGCGTATTTGGGGCATTGTCTGGCTTATTAACCACACTAAAAGGCTTGCCTTTAGCCTATAATAAAGATATGCAAGAAGATAAAGAAGGGATTTTTGATGCGGTCGAAACTTGGCAGGCCTGTTTAGAGATGGCTACTTTAGTTTTAGAAGATACTAATGTTAATGTTGTGCGCACGAGTGAGGCTGCCCAACAGGGCTATTCTAATGCAACGGAATTAGCGGATTATTTAGTGGCTAAGGGTATTCCATTTCGTGAAGCGCATCATATTGTTGGTGAAACAGTTGTTTATGCAATTCAACAACGTAAACCCTTGGAAGCATTATCTGTAACAGAATTTAAACAATTTCATTCAGTTATTGATCAAGAGGTTTATGCCATTTTTTCTTTACATTCTTGTTTGGCAAAACGCAGTGCTAAAGGCGGTGTTAACCCAAACCGTGTGAAAGAAGCTATTGAAGTAGCGAAGCAACATTTAGCAAGTTAATCATTACATAAATAAGCGGTTGAATGATGTAAAATTATGCTTTAATTCAACCGCTATTTAATTTACCTATCTTAGATCCGGCGACTGTGTTCGACTGTAATATGGCTAGCGTGCCCGATTTCCTGATTATTGTAATCTGATTTAAAACCTTTTAAATAAACCCGAATGTTATTTTCTCTTGAGGTAATGTTGACAAAGTCTTCAATTAATTCTAAAACATCTGAAGCAATATAAGTGGTTTGTGTGGCATCAATAATTACTTTGGCATTGGGATGAATATTTTTTAACGTTTTTTTGATGGCGGCTTTATTTAGAAAAGACACTTCTTCAGCTAATCTTATTTTTATATAGTTGGCATTGGCTAATTCTTCTCGGCTCAAATAATAGGCACGTTTCATATTGCCTTGTAGAATAAATAAAATACTGATGATTAAGCCTAAGCCAACTCCTTTTAATAAATCCAGCGCAACCACTGCGATAGCGGTCGTTAGAAAAGGGATAAATTGATAAAGTCCTTTTTGCCAAAAATGCTGAAAAACAGCCGGTCGTGTTAATTTATAACCAACTAAAATAAGTACCGCAGCTAAGGTTGCTAATGGAATTTGATTAAGCATAGTCGGAATAGTCAGTACACAAACTAACAATAACAGCCCGTGCAATATACTTGATATTTTATGGGTTGTGCCCGCATTTGCGTTTGCAGAAGATCAAACAATCACAGCAGTAATCGGTAATCCACCCATTAATGCTGAAACTAGATTACCTATACCTTGCGCTTTTAATTCTTGGTTGGTATCTGTAATGCGACGCTTGCTATCTATGCGATCGGCGGCTTCAATCGACAGTAATGTTTCAATTGAAGCGACTATTGCCATCGTTATGCCTGTGCTCCAAACTATCGAATAATGAAAACCCGCCCAATCAGGAAAATAGAGCAAGTCGCCGATTTCCGCCCAACTGTGTGCGATAGGCAGTTGCACCAGTTGACTTTCAGGTATGGCTAAAGGTGTACCGGCAAACAACTTATTCAAACCGATACTCATGATTACGGCGATCAAGGCGGACGGCAACATTTTTATGCTTTTTAATGTTGCAGAGCGCTCCCAACCAAGCATCATGAGTAACGACAATAAAGAAATAATTAATGAACCTAAATGGATATTGATAAAACTTAACGATAATTCATTAAATAAATGTTTATTACCAAAAGCATAAGGCAATTGAGAAGTAATAATTAAAATACCAATACCGGCTAACATTCCTTCAATCACTGCAATCGGAATATAATTAGTAATGCTTCCAGCCCGCAACGACCCTAGTATGATTTGAATGACCGCGCAGATGATGCCCGCACATAAAAATAATTCAAAACGACCACTCCAGAAGCAAAGTTCTGTTTAAATAAGCGACAACTATTTTTATCGAGAATCATATTAGAAACCATTTGTGTTGATCAATCCCTTAACACACAATCAATGTGTTATACCAATAATCAAATATTTTAATCACTTTGTCGTGATAAACTTTGGCTTATATCAGAGATTTTAAAGTTTCTGAGCCTATTTGCAAAAAGTTTCATAAATTTAAGCGCTTATTCTAAAAAAATTGTATGAATTTGCTTGTTACGATTGCAAAACAGGCGTTACATCTTTAAACTCCTTACTAATTTTGTGTCACTTTTTAATGAAGAGCTTAGTTATGACT
The DNA here is from genome assembly GCF_900109315.1 of [Haemophilus] ducreyi. Lineage (GTDB taxonomy): Bacteria > Pseudomonadota > Gammaproteobacteria > Enterobacterales > Pasteurellaceae > Haemophilus_B > Haemophilus_B ducreyi. Next base: position 150,543 of record NZ_FOJC01000001.1, read on the forward strand.
GAATCAATTAATCCAAAGCAAGAAAATCAAGCCAAACATTCGTTAGGTCACAAATTAAAACAAGCCCGTGAAGCACTAAACTTAACTATTGAAGATGTTGCAAAAAAGACGAATTTAAAAAAATCACATATCGAAGCATTAGAAAACGATATTTTTATTTTACAGAATGTTGCGCCAACTTTTGTGCGTGGTTATGTACGTAACTACTTACGTTTCTTACGTTTGCCAAAGGAATGGGGTGATAATGTTAATTATGGTGAAGTGATTTTACCTAAAGAAGTGAGCAATATGGCTTCAGCTACAACCACAGAGCATAAATCACAAACAAAATGGGTAAAATCAATTACGGTATTAATTTTACTTGCGGCAATTAGTATGACATTACTTTGGTGGTGGCAAGATTATCAACAAGAACAAAAAAGTAGAGAACAATTTGTTAATAATGTTACCCAAGAAGAGCCTAGTGCCTTGCTAACAGCGTTAGTAGAACCTGAACAGCCGTCAACGCTTGAGGCAAACATAGCAGAACAATCGCAATCTTCTGTCAAGACCGAATTGCATTCATCACCACCGAGTACGACTCTTGGCACAATAGAAGCCTTGGATGAACCGGTTAATATTTTACAGCAAATTAATCCAGAAGTTGCGGCAGCAGACGCGATTAAACCATCATTGCCTGATACTCAAGAGGTTGCAACGAGCAATGACGAATTGCGTATTGAAATTACAGGCAAAGAAAGTTGGATCGCCGTTAAGGTTCCGAACAGTAAAAAAAGCCTAGTAGAAAAACTGTATGCAAATGGTGAAGTATTAACGTTTAATGGCAACGAACAATATCACCTCACTATCGGCGCGCCAGCAAATGTAAAAATTTATTATAAAGGCGAGCCCGTACTCCTTAAAATTGATGGGCGAGTCGCGCGAATTAAATTACCTCTAGTACAACAGTAACGAGAAAATGTTAAAAGAAGTTCCTATTAAACGTCGTCAATCGACAAAAATTTATGTTGGTAATGTGCCTGTGGGAGGCGATGCACCAATTGCAGTCCAATCTATGACGAATACTCGTACTACAGATATTGAAGCGACTATTGCTCAAATTAAAGCGCTTGAGCGAGTGGGCGCCGATATTGTACGGGTATCTGTGCCAACAATGGATGCAGCAGAAGCGTTTAAAGTGATCAAACAACAGGTAAATGTGCCATTAGTGGCAGATATTCATTTTGACTATCGAATTGCATTAAAAGTGGCTGAATATGGCGTGGATTGTTTACGTATTAATCCAGGAAATATTGGTAATGAAGAACGTATCCGAGCCGTAGTGGATTGTGCCAAAGATAAGAATATCCCCATTCGTATAGGCGTAAATGCGGGATCATTAGAACGCGATTTGCAAGAAAAGTATGGTGAGCCAACACCACAAGCCTTATTAGAATCAGCACTTCGACATGTAGAGATTTTGGATCGTTTTAATTTTGATCAATTTAAAGTAAGTGTTAAAGCATCGGATGTCTTTTTAGCGGTCGAATCTTACCGTTTACTTGCCAAAGCGATTAAACAACCCATTCATCTAGGCATTACGGAAGCTGGAGGGGCACGTGCAGGATCAGTTAAATCCGCTATCGGGCTAGGCTTATTATTATCCGAAGGGATCGGCGATACGTTACGAGTTTCATTGGCGGCGGATCCTGTTGATGAGGTTAAAGTCGGCTTTGATATTCTTAAATCGTTGCGTATTCGTTCACGTGGTATTAATTTTGTTGCCTGTCCAACGTGTTCTCGGCAAGAAATTGATGTGATTGCAACCGTAAATGCATTGGAACAGCGTCTTGAAGATATTTTAACTCCGATGGATGTATCCATTATTGGTTGTGTCGTAAATGGACCAGGTGAAGCATTAGTGTCTGATTTAGGGGTAACGGGATCGAATAAAATGAGTGGTTTTTATTTAGATGGCGTTCGTCAAAAAGAGCGGTTTGATAATGATAAGCTCATTGACCAGTTAGAAGCTAAAATTCGTGCTAAAGTGGCACAACAGCATCATCGTATTGCAATAGAGCAAATTTAAATTTAGTAGTACGGAATATATTTATTTAATAACATGCAATTTTAAGGCAAAATCGCCCGCTTGCATGTTATTAAATAAATATATTCCGTTGTTTGTATAAAAAAGGAAAGATCAGTGGCAAAAACAATTCAAGCAATTCGTGGTATGAACGATTGTGCAACAACAGAAAGCCCATTATGGCAATGGGTAGAAAGCAACGTCCGCAATGTATTGGCTAGTTATGGTTATTCTGAAGTGCGTATGCCAATTGTCGAAAGTACCCCGCTTTTTGCTCGAGCCATCGGCGAAGTGACGGATGTTGTTTCAAAAGAAATGTATACTTTTTGGGATAATGATGAACAACTGACACTCCGGCCTGAAGGTACAGCCGGTTGCGTGCGTGCAGCGATTCAGCATGGTTGGATTTATAATAATGAACAACGTTTATGGTATATGGGACCAATGTTCCGCCATGAACGACCTCAAAAAGGTCGTTATCGTCAATTTCACCAAGCAGGCGTAGAAGTTTTTGGTATTGCTAATCCAGAAATTGATGTAGAATTAATTCTCTTAACTGCCCGCTTATGGCAAGCATTAGGCATTGAACAACACCTTTCTTTGCAATTAAACTCCATTGGTTCTTTAGCTGCTCGTGCTAATTATCGTACAGCATTAGTAGATTTTTTAGCAAATCATACCGCGTTAATGAATGATGAAGAAAAAGAACGTTTAGTTAAAAATCCATTAAGAATTTTAGACACTAAAAACCAAGCTTTGCAAGCAGTGTTAAATGATGCGCCTAAGTTATTAGATTATTTAGACGAAGAAAGTCGTCAGCATTTTGCACAATTATGTCAGTTGCTAGATGCAATGGGGATTCGTTATGAAGTCAACCCAAAATTAGTACGCGGTTTAGATTATTATAATAAAACAGTATTTGAATGGGTTACCTCTGCCTTAGGTTCGCAAGGTACCGTTTGTGGTGGTGGGCGTTATGATGGCTTAGTTGAACAACTTGGCGGATATGCAACCCAAGGCGTTGGTTTTGCAATAGGATTAGAACGCTTAGTATTACTCGTTCAAGAAGTAAATAAAACGATGAGCTTGCCAAAAGCGGTTGATATTTATCTTGTTTATGCTGGCGATAATACAACGTTAAAGGCATTTCAAATTGCTGAGCAAATTCGTAATGCATTACCGCAATTACGCGTGATGACACATTGTTCAGGCGGTAATTTTAAGAAACAGTTTAAACGTGCAGACAAAGTCGAAGCTAAAATCGCATTGGTTATTGGTGAAAGTGAGCTCGCTACGCAAACAATAGTGCTAAAAGAGTTACAAAACAGTAGCGAACAGATCAGCATCGATCAAGCCGATTTACTTGCAGAATTATCAAAACGTTTTTAAGCGATACAGCATTAAAACTACAACAAAGGAGATTGTATGAGTAATGAATATTTAAATAAAACAGAAGAACAGCAGTTTGAAGAAGCAAAAAATTGGTTTAAAGAAAATGGCACGCCAATTTTAGTGGCGATTGTTATTGCTTGTTGTGCGACTTTTGGTTGGAATTTTTGGAAGAATCATCAATTACAAATTGCACAAAAAACGTCAGAAAATTATCAAGCGGTCATGGAAAGTTATTTACAAGCGCCTGAAAAAAATCAACCGCTATTAGTTAAATTTATTGAAGATCATAAAGCATCAAGTTATGCTACTTTCGCACAATTAGAACAAGCCAGACAAGCTGTTGATAAAGCAGATTTTGCGACAGCCAAAATTATTTTAACTGATGCATTAACTAGCACAACCGATATGACTTTACAAGCGGTGATCCGTTTCAGATTAGCAATGGTTGATTTTCAATTAAAAGAATATGATACGGCGCTTGCAACTTTAGCACAGCTTAAAGAGCCTGCTTGGGAGCAACGTAAGCACTTATTAAGGGGGGATATTTTTGCGATAAAAGGCGATAGCGAGCAAGCTAAACAAGCTTATAAACAAGCGCTAGCCTTAGCCGATGAGCAAGATAAATTATTGATTGAAGTACGTTTAAATAATTTATAATTTTAATAAAAGGATTGCGAAAGCGGTCCTATTTTTTCATTTTAAGTAAATATGTAATTTATATTTTACATCTTGTGTTTTTTTTAGCAAAATTATTCGGAATTATATTACATTTTAAGGTGGGGTATGAATAGATATATAGTTTACAATTTTATTAAACAAGAAATTAGCGGTTGGAAGCCCTTTGAAGTTATTTGGTTGCTATTTTTTATCGCGGCGCAAATTTGGGCTTATATTCAATCCCCTGATTCAGCGCTAGCAATGATCTCTGGTATAGCAGGATTAATTTGTGTGGTGTTAGTCAGTAAAGGCAAAATAAGTAATTATTTCTTTGGTTTAATTTTTGCCTATACTTATTTTTATGTTGCTTGGGGCAATAATTTTATCGGTGAAATGAACAGCGTACTTTATGTCTATTTACCGGCTCAATTTATTGGCTATTTTGTTTGGAAAGCAAATTTGCAACAAGATAGCAAAGGCAGTACTGCCGTGATTGCTAAGTCTTTAAGTTTAAAAGGTTGGATAATTTTACTGTTGGGGATTACAGTATCGACCCTGTTATTTATTCAGGCGTTAAAGGTTGCGGGCGGAAGTTCAACGGGCTTAGATGGTTTGACAACCATAACCACATTTACTGCACAGCTACTTATGATTTTACGTTATCGTGAGCAATGGATTTTATGGATTGCCTTAAATATATTATCCATTTTGCTATGGGCAGAAACCCCTGCAATGTATCTAATGTATGTAGCTTATTTACTCAACTCATTGTATGGATTATACAATTGGAGTAAATTACAAACATCTTAACTTATTACAACAAGCGGTCACTTTTATTTGTTAAAATGGAAAAAGTGACCGCTTATTTAAGCGGATAACATCGCCATTAATTATGTTATGCTTTTTCGCGCTGTACGGCACGATAACCAATATCGGCACGATAGAAACGCCCTTGCCAATTAATTTGTTCAGCCAATTTCAATGCTTGTTGTTGAGCTTCATACACTGAATTACCTAAAGCCGTTGCACATAATACTCTACCACTATTAGTGACTAATTTACCCGCCTTTTCTTCGACACCCGCTAGAAAAACCTTGTGTGATGGAGTTGTAGTGGGAATAGCGGTAATTTCATCGCCCTTGCGATAATCTGCAGGATAGCCTTCAGCTGCTAATACAATGCCTAATGCAGCTTGCTTACACCATACTGATTTAATCGTATCTAACTTGCCTTCACAAGCTTTTAAGCAGAGTTCGATTAAATCTGATTCCAAACGCATCATAATCGGTTGTGTCTCTGGATCGCCAAAACGACAGTTAAATTCAATCACTTTAGCTTGGCCATCAGGCATAATCATTAAGCCAGCATATAAAAAGCCAGTATATGGATTATTTTCAGCAGCCATACCGCGTACAGTCGGATAAATAATCTCTTCCATAATTCGATTATGAATAGTGGGTGTAACAACAGGTGCGGGCGAGTAAGCCCCCATTCCACCCGTATTTAAGTCTGTATCGCCTTCTCCAACACGTTTATGATCTTGTGAAGTTGCCATCGCTTCCACATTTTCACCGTCTACCATTACGATAAAACTAGCTTCTTCGCCATCAAGAAATTCTTCGATCACGACACGGCTACCGGCATCGCCAAATGCATTGCCTGATAGTATATCTTTTACCGCTTCTTCTGCTTCAGTTAATGTCATCGCCACAATCACGCCTTTACCCGCAGCTAAGCCATCTGCTTTAATCACAATAGGCGCGCCTTTTGTTTTTAAATAAGCTAAAGCGGGCGCTATTTCAGTAAAATTTTGATATTCAGCCGTTGGTATTTTGTGGCGCGCTAAAAAATCTTTAGTAAAGGCTTTTGAACCTTCTAACTGAGCGGCTGCTTGTGTCGGACCAAAAATCTTTAAACCATTTGCCCTAAAAGCATCAACAACGCCAGCGACTAAAGGTGCTTCCGGGCCTACAATTGTCAAGCCGACCGCATTTTCTTTTGCAAAGGCTACCAAAGCGGTGATATCTGTGCTTGCGATTGCAACATTTTCAATGCCTTCTTCTCTTGCCGTTCCTGCATTGCCGGGTGCAACAAACACTTTTTTAGCAAGTGGAGATTTACGGGCTTTCCAAGCTAATGCGTGTTCGCGACCGCCATTACCAATAATTAAAATATTCATTTAGACTTCCTATATAACTGAGTTAAAAGCAAACGTTTGCGTAAGTTTACTATATTTGAATGCAATCGCATAGGTGCGATTGGTAAAGTAATCACCAAATTTGCCCACTTTTTTCGCTTAAATTTTACTTGCTTGCAAGTGTTAAATCTGTATAATTCTGATATTCAGTCACATTTATTTTTTAATCCTTGCTTCCACAAGTTGGTGACTGGCTAAAGTTGGAGGCTGCTAACCCGTAAGGATAGTCAATGCGTCACTACGAAATCGTTTTTATGGTTCATCCAGACCAAAGCGAACAAGTACCAGCAATGATTGAACGTTATACAGCGTCTGTAACAGAGGCTGGCGGTCAAGTTCATCGCTTAGAAGATTGGGGTCGTCGTCAATTAGCATACCCAATCAATAAACTTCACAAAGCACATTATGTGTTAATGAATGTAGAAGCACCTAAAAGTGTAATCGATGAGTTAGAAACTAACTTCCGTTATAACGATGCAGTTCTTCGTAACTTAATCGTTCACACTAAAGCTGTAGTAAAAGAAGCTTCATTAATGGCGAAAGCTAAAGAAAGCAAAACTACTGAAGTGGTAGCTGAAGTTGAATCAAAGGAAGCCAGCGAATAATTCGCTAATTGATAATTGCTTAACGTTAACTGGTATTGTCGCTAGCATAGTTAAGCAAAGCCAAAGCCCACTAGGTATTCCAAATTATAGTTTTTGGCTTGAACATCGTTCAAATAAAATGGAAGTTAATTTAGAACGGCAAGTGTGGTGTAAAATCCAAGTGATTTTAAATGGCTATCAATTTAGTTTAATAACCCAACAAATTAAGCTCGGTGATAAAGTAAAAATATCTGGTTTCATTCATACTCATAAAGATTATAATGGGTTATCGAAATTAGTGCTACATACCGAACAAATTGAATTTATAGATCAGGAGAAGCCAAATGGCACGTTATTTCCGTCGTCGTAAGTTCTGCCGTTTCACAGCGGAAAATGTTGTTGAAATCGATTACAAAGATATCGCTACATTAAAGAACTATATTTCTGAAAGCGGCAAGATTGTTCCTAGCCGTATCACAGGTACTCGTGCGAAGTATCAACGTCAATTAGCTCGTGCAATTAAGCGCGCTCGTTATTTAGCGTTACTTCCATACACTGACAATCATCAGTAATAGAGAGGTCGAGTACAATGCAAGTTATTTTATTAGACAAAGTTGCTCACTTGGGAACAGTGGGTGACCAAGTGACAGTTAAATCAGGTTATGCACGTAACTTTTTAATTCCACAAGGTAAAGCTGTTATGGCTACTGCGGCGAATATTGCGCATTTTGAAGCACGTCGCGCAGAGTTAGAAGCTAAAGCGGCCGCTGTTTTATCTGCAGCAAAAGAGCGTGCAGCTAAAATTGCAGCTATTGGAGCAGTATCTGTATCTGCAACAGCAGGTGATGATGGTCGTTTATTTGGTTCAATCTCAGCAAAAGATATTGCTGATGCATTGGTTGCAGCAGGTATTGAAGTAACTAAATCAGAAGTTCGTTTAGGCGAAGGTCCACTTCGTACTACTGGCGAACATGAAGTTAAAGTTCATCTTCACGCTGAAGTAAATGCAATGGTAACAGTAAACGTAGTTGCTGAATAATCTTTAGTTATTTAAAAACCCAGTCAGAAGGCTGGGTTTTTTATAGCTATTTGGGGGCTTAGTGGTTAATTCACGCTGTTTAGATAACAGCTAAAATCATTATTGATTTATAGTCAAATGTGAATATTGTATTTAATGTTTGAGCAGGATCATAAAATTTTTACCGTGTTTATTGATGATGAATTATAATAGTCCGTAATTTAGATGATGAAGGGCAGGATAATGCATTATAAAGGACTATTAATTTTAGGCTTAGCTATGTTAAGTAGTACAGCAATAGCAAAATGGCAAAAAATCAATGATGTTGATTATACTTGGGGGCCTTTCAAGATTTGTAATATTTCACTTTTTACTGAAACGGGGGAATATAAGCCACAAGAACGTCCTATTATGCTGACGTTAAGATATAATAAACCGGTTGATGGACGTGATTTTGCTATTTCTGTTGCTAAATCTTGGGCCAATTTAGGTATTGCATTATCTGAACAAAATGTTGTGATTGATCGATTACGTAAAATTCTGCCAGATTTAAAATCTGGAGATGCTTTAAGTTATATTGCATTATCAGATCATGGCTATTTTGTTTTGAATGATCAAGTAATAGAACAAGAATTTAATCATGAGTTTAATGATGCAATGCTAGCGATTTGGCTTGATCCGAAGGTGGAATTTAGTCATAAATTAATTACTAAAAAAATAGAAGGTGCGGCACAAGCGGTGCATTATTCAGCAGAATATCGCGAGAAAGTCACGTCTTCCTCTGAGGATCTAGTCACTCAAGAACAAAGACAACAAAATCTGCCTAACGGAATACCTTCTGGAGCAACATCATTAACCGAACAAGAAGAACGTGAAGATGATGAGAAACCGCCGGCAATATCAGAAGATGCAGAAAATGATCTGCACCATTCAATAGATGAATCAGCACCACAAATCGTAGAGCCTGAGCAAGAAATCATTCTTGATGTTGATCCGATGCCTGATTATCAATCACCGGTGTCTTAATTTTTGTCATTAGATGTTCACTTTTTAATTGCTTTGATAAAAAGTAACGGTGGTCGATGTTGCAAGTCTTTAAATTCCTGATGCCATTTAGTTTGTTCAGCTAACATAGGCTCTTCTATTTGTTTAATTTCAAATCCTGCTTGAATTAATTGATTAATAATGCTTGCCATAGTGCGATGGTAAGTTTTAAATGACTGTTGGAACCAGTTTCTATCTCGTTCACCTTCCTCGCGGTAATAGTTTAGTCGATAGGCGACCTGTTGTTTTTTTTCATTTTTTTCCCAACGATATCCGGTTCGATAACACGTCACAATCGGATGTTCTTGTGAAAAGATAAGGGTGCCGTTAGCGGTCATTTTTATTGCAATATTGGCTAATAAATTAGCAAAATCTTGAATATAATGGAAAGCAAATGAGCTTGTTACAATATCAAACTGCTGTTCTTCTAGCTCATTTAAACGTTCCATCGGTAAACAATGGAGTGAAAAAGCCGATTTGGTTGATGAATGTTGGCTCAGTTTTTGTTGTGCTTCAGTTAGCATTCGTTCTGATAAGTCAAGCCCAACTACTTTGCTTGCCCCTAACATTAAATAATGCGCTAAATGTGAGCCTGTACCGCAGCCTAAATCTAGTATTTTTTTGTTAGTTAACGTGGGTAATAAGGAAAACATCGTTGGCTTTTCAACGATTTCATTTAGGCTGAATGGATTTTGGCGTAATTGTTGATAACGTTCGAAGAAAATTGGCGTATCATAAATGTTTTTTTTCATATTTTCGGTGCTAATTGGCTATGATGAATCAATGTTAGCGGTATATTACTTTTATTCAGCAACGTTTTAAAGTGCTTTAAGTATGAGTATATTTACTTGAAATCAGAATTATTTAGAGAATATAGTCGGCTTGATGTATAATCATCAATTGATATTTTTTAGAAGGGTATGATGCAATGAGTCAATTTTTCTATATTCATCCTGATAATCCACAGGTTCGTTTAATTAATCAAGCGGTTGAAATTATTAAAAATGGTGGCGTGATTATTTATCCAACAGATTCAGGCTATGCATTAGGCTGCGCAATAGGTGAGAAACATGCAATGGATAGAATTGTTGCTATCCGTAAGTTGCCAGAAAACCATAATTTTACATTTGTTTGTAGTGATCTAGCTGAACTTTCAACTTATGCATTGGTGACTAATCAGTTGTATCGTCTGATTAAAAACAATACACCTAATCCTTACACTTTTATTTTTCCTGCAACTAAAGATGTGCCACGTAGATTAATGACAAAGCGTAAAACAATTGGTATTAGAGTTCCAAATAATACGATTGCATTAGCATTAATTTCTGCGTTAGGTGAACCGATTCTTTCTTGTTCATTAATGTTGCCTGATACTGAAATAACGGAATCTGATCCGGATGAAATCCGCCAACATTTAGAGCATCGAGTGGATCTGATTATTCACGGCGGTTATTTAGGGTAACAGCCGACCTCGGTAGTTGATTTAACAGGCGATACTCCAATGATTTTGCGTGAAGGTTCAGGTGATCTCAGCCCATTTAATTAATACTAAGAAATATTTCTCATATAACACGACGCTCGTGAGAGCGACAATAAGGAATCCTAATGACAACATTTCACAAAAAAGCAGCTAACAAGCGCCCTGTTTCTTTCAAAAGCAGACAACAAGATGATATAACCTCTTTTAAAAAGAGTGAAAATAAAACGCATAAAAAGTCTGTTAAGAATCGAAGTAAAGCGGTACGTTTAACGGCTAATTCAGTTGCAAAATCAACGCTAAAATTACCCGCTTCTGAGCAAATGCTACAGGATAAAAAAACCAAGATAGTCGGTGAAAAATTACAAAAAATCTTAGCGCGGGCAGGGCAAGGATCTCGCCGTGAGTTAGAAGAAGTCATTGCAGCTGGGCGTGTGAGTGTTGATGGTAAGATTGCCTCGTTAGGTGATCGGGTACACGTTAATGCTACGACTAAAATCCGTATTGATGGTACTTTAATTAACTTAGTGGCCGCTCAAAAAGAAATTTGTCGTGTATTAATGTATTACAAGCCTGAAGGTGAACTTTGTACCCGTGCTGATCCAGAAGGTCGCGCTACAGTATTTGATCGCTTACCGCGTTTAACGGGCTCGCGTTGGATTGCAGTAGGTCGTTTAGATATTAACACTTCAGGGTTATTATTATTTACTACAGATGGGGATTTAGCCAACCGTTTAATGCATCCAAGTCATGAAGTGGAACGTGAATATTCAGTGCGTGTTTTTGGGCAGGTTGATGACGCGATGTTGCAACGTTTACGTAAAGGTGTGCAATTGGAAGATGGTCCGGCAAACTTTAAGCAAATTAAAGCTGTTGGTGGTACAGGTCTAAACCAATGGTTTGATGTAACACTCACTGAAGGCCGAAATCGGGAAGTCCGGCGTTTATGGGAATCTCAAGGTGTAGAAGTTAGCCGTTTGATTCGTATTCGCTATGGTAATATTAAGTTAGAAAAAGGTTTACCGCGTGGTGGTTGGGAAGAGATGGGATTAGAACAAGTCAACTATTTGCGTGATCTAGTGGGTTTACCTGCAGAAACAGAGACAAAAGTAGATGTGACTAAAAATCGTCGTCGCACTAATATCCGTCAAATTCGTAAGGCGCTAAAACAGCATTCAAAATATCGAACAAAAAATTAAGAGAGTAAAACATAAATGCAAGGCCATAAAAATCACGTTTTTATGGCCTTGCATTTTTATATTGTTGAATATTCACTCATCGCGAGTTAACGTGGTTGTTGTCTAACAAATTTCCTCTTTGCTAAAGAAGTAATCTATTTCACGTTTGGCCGAAGTTTCTGAGTCTGAGCCGTGTACAGAATTTTCTTGATTACTGATTGCATAAAGCGCACGAATTGTGCCCGCTTCTCGTTGTTCTGGGTTAGTCGCGCCCATTAATTCACGGTAATGTGCAATGGCATTTTCGCCTTCTAATACTATTGCGACAATTGGTGCTGAGATCATAAATTCAACTAATGATGCAAAAAACGGTTTATCTTGATGTTCAAGGTAAAATTTTTCCGCTTGTGCTTGTGTTAATTGCAATTTTTTGATGGCTTTGATTTTAAGGCCTGCATTTTCTAAATAGCTAATAATTTTTCCGATGAGATTACGTTGTGTCGCATCAGGTTTAATTAAACAAAGTGTTTGTTGAAGCATTTTATCTCCTTGTTGCTTGATATTAGGCTCGTCTTTGTTAAAGATTTGCCAGTAATGGGCCAGACTTGATTATTTTACTTGCATGCCTGGGCGAATGCCACAGTCGCCTGAAAGTAAGAACAAGTCTGAGCCCCCCGTTCCTGCCGATAGAATCATTCCTTCGGATAGACCAAATTTCATTTTACGTGGTGCTAAGTTGGCAACCATAATTACAAAGCGACCATTTAATTCTTCCGGTTTGCTATAAGCCGCTTTAATGCCGGAGAGAACTTGCCGTTGGTGATCTCCTAAATCTAATTGGAATTTTAATAGTTTATTTGATTCTGGTACAGCTTCACATTGGATTACTTTGGCAACACGTAAATCTAGTTTGGCAAAATCATCAATGCTGATTTCTGCTGCGATGGGTTCAATATTTTGTTGTTGATTATCGTTCATTGTTGATGCTACTTGTGGTTGTTCTGTTTTAGGTTGCGTTGAGAATAGTGCTTTAGTTTCTTCAATCACGCTATCAATTTGTTTTTTCTCTAAGCGCGAGAAGAGAGATTTAAAGGGTGCAACGTTTTGATTTAGTAATGGACTAGCAATGTTATCCCAACGTAGTTCAGTTTGTAAAAATGCTTCTGCACGTGTTGCTAATTGTGGTAAAACGGGTTTTAAATAGCTGATTAAAATACGGAATAATTCAATGCCCATTGAGCAAACTGCATGCAATTCAGCTTCACGATCTGCTTGTTTAGCGATTACCCACGGTGCTTTATCATCAACATATTTATTGGCTTTATCACATAAATCCATAATTAAGCGAATAGCTTTATTGTATTCTCTTGCTTCATAATGATCGGCGATGTTGCTAGCTTGTGCTACAAATTCTGCAAAGAGGGCTTCATCTTCTAATTTATCTGCTAAGTTGCCGGCAAAACGTTTCGTAATAAAACTTGCATTACGTGAGGCAAGATTGACTAATTTATTAACAATATCACTGTTAACACGTTGTACAAAATCGTCAAGATTTAGATCTAAATCTTCAATCCGTTTATTTAGTTTGGCGGCGTAGTAATAACGTAAACATTCTGGATCAATATGTTTTAAGTAAGTGCTTGCTTGAATAAAAGTACCACGTGATTTTGACATTTTGACACCATCAACGGTGACATAGCCATGTGCAAATATATTGGTTGGTTTACGCTGATCACAGCCTTCTAGCATAGCAGGCCAAAATAAACTATGGAAGTAGACGATATCTTTGCCGATAAAGTGATAAAGTTCAGTTTTACTTTCTTTTTGCCAAAATTTTTCATAATTTAAACCGGTTCGATCACACAGATTTTTGAATGAAGCCATATAACCGATTGGTGCGTCTAACCATACATAGAAGAATTTATTTTCAGTGTCTGGAATCGGGAAGCCAAAATAAGGCGCATCACGGCTGATATCCCATTGTTGTAAGCCACTTTCAAACCATTCTTGCATTTTATTAGCAATTTGAGGTTGTAATGAACCTGAATGCGTCCAAGTTTTTAACATTGCTTCAAAGTTGGGTAAGTCAAAAAAGAAATGTTCAGATTGTTTGACAATAGGCGTAGCACCGGATACAACAGAATGTGGGTTAATTAAATCCATAGGACTATATGTAGACGCACAGACTTCACAGTTATCACCATATTGATCTTCAGCTTGGCATTTTGGGCAGGTGCCTTTCACAAAGCGATCAGGTAAAAACATCTGTTTTTCTGGATCGAATAGTTGCGAAATGACACGCGTTTTAATGAGGCCTTTATCCCGTAATGTTTTATACATTGCGGTGGTAATGTTTCGATTTTCTTCACTGTGTGTAGAATGATAATTATCGAAGCTAATGTTAAAACCTTGAAAATCGGCTATATGATCGGCTTTGGCTTTGGCAATGAGTTGTTCTGGGGTGATGCCTTGTTTGGCAGCATTTAGCATAATGGGGGTGCCATGGGCATCATCTGCACAGACAAAATAAACTTGGTGGCCTCTCATCCGTTGAAAACGAACCCAAATATCTGCTTGTATATGTTCTAACATATGGCCTAAGTGAATGGCGCCATTGGCATAGGGTAATGCACAAGTAACCAACATTTTTCTTTTATTCGACATCTTAAATCTCTTGAAAAAAACCGGGGAAATTGACCGCTATTGTAGCGAAAAGTGTAATTTTTTGCTACTTGAAAGCAAATTTTGCCTGAGTTTATTATCAATAAGCGGTAGAATTTATGGCTATTTTGGCAGATATAAGGAAAGACAATGCGGAGTGCTAAACTTTATCGTTATGTGATCCCAGTTGAAACAGGGACTATTTTGCGTAATCGTCGCTTAAAACAGCGTGATGGATTATTGATCCAGTTACAAGATAATCAACGAGTAGGATGGGGAGAAATTGCACCATTACCAGAATTTAGTCACGAAACGTTGGTTGAAGCTGAACAACAGATCCGTGATTGGCTTGTACATTGGGGTGAAGGTGACTTGCCGGATTTAACTAGTTATGCGCCTTCAGTTGCATTTGGCGTCAGTTGTGCTTTGGCAGAATTGGGGGATCAATTGATTCAACAAGCGAATTATCGGGCGGCACTATTGTGTTATGGTGATCCTGATGAACTCTATTCTTCATTAACGATGATGAGCGGCGAAAAAACAGGCAAAATGAAAGTCGGACTTTATGAAGCAAATCGAGATGGTTTAATGGCAAATATGTTGCTAGAAGCATTACCTGAATTACATTTACGCTTAGATGCTAATCGTAGTTGGAGCCTAGAAAAGGCATTAAAATTTGCGGAAAAAATTGCAGATCAACATAAAGCACAGATTCAGTTTATTGAAGAACCTTGCCAGACTCCAGAATTATCACGGCAATTTGCACAACAGAGTGGTATTGCAATTGCTTGGGACGAAACCGTTTGTGAGGCAGATTTTGTGGTAAAGAAAGAGCCAAATTTAGCCGCTATTGTAATTAAACCAACTTTAGTTGGTTCGTTACAAAAATGTATTGGGTTAATTGAACAAGCGCATCAACAAGGTTTGATCGCGGTTATAAGTTCAAGTCTAGAATCAAGCTTGGGTTTAACGCAATTAGCTCGTTTTGCGCAGCAATATACACCTTGCACTATGCCAGGTTTGGATACCTTGAATTTAATGAAGACGCAAATATTGCGTCAATGGCCCAATTCAAATTTACCTATTGCAGATTTAAATAGCCCGTTTATTACTGAGCTTGTGTTATAATTTGGTGATGTTAAGCGGTCTTTTTTATGATTTTTTGCCAAAAGTTAGCCGTGTATTTAACGGCTTTATATAGTTTGTTTCCTTTATCTTATATCAAGAGAAGCTATGCGTTTAGATAAGTTTATTGCTGAAAATATTGGCTTAACGCGTTCTTTAGCCAATAAAGCGTTAAAAAGTAGTTTAATTACCGTGAATGGTCAGGTGGTTAAAAGTGGTGCAATGAAGATTACATCAGCGGATGAAGTGTGTTACGAAGGTAATCGTTTGACTTGGTTAGAAAGCGGTCAATATTTTATGTTGTATAAACCACAAGGCTATATTTGTTCGAATGATGATAGTGAATACCCAACAGTTTTTCAGTTCTTTGATTATCGATTAATGGCGCGTTTACACACGGCAGGGCGGTTAGATGTTGATACAACCGGTTTAGTATTATTGACTGATGATGGGCAATGGTCACACCGCATTACTTCACCCAAATACCATTGTGAGAAAAGCTATTTGGTGACCTTAGCTGATCCGGTTGAGCAGGATTACGCGCTAAAATTAGCCAAAGGGATATTATTACGCGGTGAACGCGATCCTTGTTTGCCTGCGGCAATGGAAATAATTGATGATTATAATGTTAATTTGACGATTTGTGAGGGGCGTTATCATCAAGTCAAACGAATGTTTGCGGCGTTAGGCAATAAAGTGCAAGCCTTACATCGTTGGCAAATTGGTGAAATTATCTTAGATGAAACTTTACAAGAGGGCACATTCCGGCATTTAACTAAGCAGGAAATTGCCTATTTTTAAATCGTGAACCTTTTTTAGTAGTAACTACTAATCATTATTAAATAAGACGGACATGATCAATGTCCGTTTTATCTCTACCAACAATGATAGCCAAAAGGTTTTGAGAAAAATGTTGGATATTCTATATCATAACGGCGTCTTATTTCTTGTAATTCCATTTGGTGTTTATGATTTTCCCAAGCTAATTTATTACAGCTTTCAAAGAGCGGATCGCTTATTTTTTGTTGATAACGTTGATTGAGCGTGTGTTTTTCTGCTTCAGTCATTCCTACGTTTGAATTATATATTTGTTGCATTAATTCCGCAGTTTCATGATCACATTGTCTAGCTAATTCAATAGAAAGAGCCTGTTGTTGTTTGATTTTTTTGGCTTGTTGTTCAGCTTGTTTAGCAGGGTTACTGTTACAAGCGGTAATAAATAACGATAATCCGACCACTAATTTGTTTAATTTCATAATTTGCGTTCCTTAAATTTTACTATATAGCAAAATTTAGGCTGATAAATTGCCAATAAGTTGCAATCTATACATTGTTTTATAATTCTTCTTCAAGTTCATCTGCCATTGCTGCTAGCGCATCACGTGTTAATTGGGCTAAGGCTTTATAAAATAGTGGGTCGTGGGCTTCAACTTTACCTAAGAATTTACTCAAACAAGGTAATAAAAATTGTTCAAATAATTGTTGCTGTGCTAGCGTTGATGTTGCGTTATCTTCAAGCCAAGACGCCGTTAATAGCAGTAATACAATATGATTTGGTTGATCGAGTTTAGGCATATCTCTGGCTTGGCGAAAAGCGATAAATTCATCGATAGAGATATCATAGGCAGCAAAATCGGTCGGAATGGTTCCGTTTTCACCAAAAAGTGCTTGATAGCTGGTAATTAATCGACTAGGTTTAGCATTTTTTTCTAAAATGCTTAAGGCAAAATTGCTCTGTGAATCTAACAGTCAGTGCCCATTGTTGGCGTAATCCTGCTTGCGCTAGCCAAGAGAATGTGTTTGTTAGAATAGGATCAGCCGGTGAGCGATAAAATAAATTACCAAATAAACGGCAGAGTAAAGAGAAATCGTTAATGGTTGTTTGTGTCATAGCTTGTTAGAAATAGATAGATAAAAGCACATAGTATAACAGAGGATAACTAAATGAAATATATTGGCGCTCACGTTAGCGCAGAGGGCGGTGTTGAAAATGCGGTATTACGTGCCGTAGAAATTGGTGGCAATGCTTTTGCATTATTTACTAAAAATCAGCGACAATGGCAGGCGGCTACATTAAAAGCAGAAACGATCGAAAAATTTAAACGTTTTTGCCAAGTACATCAATTTACGGCTGATCAGATTTTACCGCACGATAGTTATTTAATTAATCTTGGTCATCCTGAATTAGAGAATCGCCAAAAATCAGTGACAGCATTTATTGATGAAATGCAACGGGTCAATCAATTAGGCTTAAAATTATTAAATTTTCATCCGGGATCGCATTTGAATAAGATCTCTGAGCGAGATTGTTTAGCTTATATTGCAGAATCAATTAATATTGCGATCAAAAAGGTGCCTAATGTGGTCGCAGTGATTGAAAATACAGCAGGGCAAGGATCGAATCTGGGCTATCGTTTTGAACATTTAGCGGAAATTATTGAACAAATTGAAGATAAAAGCCGAGTAGGCGTATGTTTAGATACTTGCCACCTATTTTCTGCCGGGTATGATATTAGTTCTTGGCAGGCGTGTGAGAAAACCTTTGCCGATTTTGATCAAATTGTTGGTTATGCTTTCTTGCGTGGTATGCATTTAAATGGTTCGAAAACGGCACTAGGTAGCCGAGTTGATCGGCATCATTGTTTAAGGGATGGTACCATTGGTACGGTAGTGTTTGAATATATAATGCAACATCATCAATTTGACCATATCCCATTGATTTTGGAAACGATTCAACCAGAAATTTGGGCGGAAGAAATCCTGTTTTTACGCGATTTATCGGCTAAATAAATTCGCTTAATGAGAAGTTTACGTATAGTTAGCCGAAAAGATTAAATTAGTCGTTAATGGGTATGGTTTAGCGGTCTATTTTTAGTGAGGTTAAGCAATATATTTTCTATTTGATTTAGGCGCAGTGCGATGTCGCATTTGATGCACTACATTAGTAATCACGCCGGCAATTTTAATGCTTTGCCAATCTTGAATGTGTAAATTAGGTTCACTGACATCTAACGAAAATAGGATCTTTTCTTTTTGCCCTGTTTTGTTTTCCATTTCGTTGAAAAATTGGTAAAACTTATATTCATTATTCTTTTCGATCACCAGTAGATCGTTGATTAAGTATGAATAAGTTTGCTCGACTATTAATAGATCATCTAATTCAATTCCCCAAGCAATTAAGTGTGGATTTTTGACTTGAATGAAGAATGTTTCAGTCGGTCGTTTGATACAAAGTGAATTTAGATCTAATTTAATTGAACGTTCAGTATTGAGATCGCGATACATTCGGATCGGTTGATAAGGTAGTTCGCGCGTGAGTGAGCGGATTGAAGCCATTTTGATATCCTTTTTAATATGGTTATTTATACAGGCTATTTTACTGATTAAAAAAACAGTGTCAATTGGTTTAGTCGCTTTTTTGTAAAAATATACAGTATTTTTAGTGGGCTGATGAGTTATGTTGTTGGGTAAACGATCTATTTTGCAAAATTAATTGCATCTTTCAGACAATAAAAAAGCATCTCTAATAGATGCTTTTGAAAGAAATTGATGATAAAACTGCTATTATAAGCTTTCTGTGAAAGTACGAGTAATCACATCACGTTGTTGTTCTGGTGTGAGGGAATTAAATCGAACTGCATAACCAGATACACGGATTGTTAATTGTGGGTATTTTTCTGGGTTTTTTATAGCATCTTCTAATGTTTCACGACGTAATACGTTCACATTTAAGTGCTGACCACCTTCAACTTTAATAGTTGGTGCGATATTAACCGGTATTTCACGGTAAGCAATTTGACCTAATTCGTTGATTGCAATAACTTGATTTTCTTGATAAACATCGCCTTTAGCTGCGATACAACGAGCTTCATTTTTCTCTTCGTCTAATAACCAGAAAGAGTTAACTAAGTTGTTGTTAGAAGATTCTGTAATTTGTATACCTTTGATCATTTTTAAGATTCCTATAGTAGTTTAATAATTTTTATAAAAATTTTTGATAAATTGAAATTTATTTGATGAATTGGATTTTATCATTTTTTTTTAAAACTTCTACTAAAAGTTGATTTTTGGTGGTAAAAAGTCATTTTTTGTTTAATAAATAAACTAAATGGCAAGGTTAAGCCCGTTTTACAAGTGAATAGTGAGATAAATTATGAATAGTTGGACCGAAGCGATTGGTGAAGAAAAAGTACAGCCATATTTTCAACAGCTTTTGCAACAAGTATATCAAGCACGTGCGAGTGGTAAAATTATTTATCCACCGCAAAATGAGGTTTTTAGTGCTTTTGCATTGACTGACTTTAAGGCAGTTAAGGTTGTCATTTTAGGCCAAGATCCTTATCACGGTCCTAATCAAGCGCATGGCTTAGCGTTTTCTGTGAAGCCGTCTGTTGTACCGCCTCCATCATTAGTGAATATATATAAAGAATTAGCCCAAGATATTGCCGGTTTTCAGGTTCCTAGCCATGGCTATTTAATCGATTGGGCAAAACAAGGGGTGTTATTACTCAACACAGTGTTGACTGTTCAACAAGGAATGGCGCATTCTCACGCTACCTTGGGGTGGGAAATATTCACGGATAAAGTGATTGCGCAATTGAATGATCATCGAGAAAACCTAGTCTTTTTATTGTGGGGAAGTCATGCGCAGAAGAAGGGGCAATTTATTAATCGATCACGCCATTGTGTTTTAACGGCGCCACATCCATCGCCATTGTCTGCTCATCGAGGCTTTTTCGGTTGTCAGCATTTTTCTAAAGCGAATGCATACTTACAAAGTAAGGGCATTGCTACCATTAATTGGCAATTACCGTTAGTTGTGTGAAAGTGAGAGATGTAAGAGGGAAAAGGCACTTGTTTTGTGAATCAACAGTGCCTTCTTTAATCTGCCTATTTATTTCAGTTCCGCAATTATATTTAAAATTCGTTTATCTGAAATAGGGTATTTAGTGCCTAGTTGTTGAGCAAACAAGCTGACGCGTAATTCTTCAATCATATAGCGTATGGCTAAGATTTCATCCGGCACGGCTTTGGATTTTGGCAATTTCGCTAACAATTGTTGATAGGCTTTTTGTACTTGTTCAATACGTAGAATTTTGGCGCGGTCACTGTTGGTGTCAGTGCCTAATTTGTCTAGACGTTTGTTAATTGCATTCAAATAGCGGTATAAATCACTTAATTTTTGGTAACCTGTTTTAACCACAAAATTAGGATAAATTAAGCCCGCTAGTTGTGCTTTAATATCGGATAAAGCAAAGGCCATGGTGAAATCCATTTTACGTTTCATTTGTTTATTGAGCTCAAAAGCAAGCGTTAGGACTTTTTCAACTTGTTGGGCAATATCTACCGTGGTATCGTTTAAGTGGGTTCGAACGAACTCGTGTAATGCGTTGAATTGTTCTTCCGTCCAGACAAAACCACCAAATTCATCAATTAATTTATCTACAGCACAAGCAATGCAATCATCAATTAATGCTAACACTTTACCAAATGGGGCAAAATATAAGCCTAATTTTGCTTTATTGGGTAATTTTTCGTGTAAATATTTGATTGGTGAGGGGACATTGAGTAGTAATAATCGGCGTAGTCCAGCTTGCATAGCTTGTGCTTGTTCAAATTCTGTTTCAAATAGTTTGATCCCCACAGAGGTTTGTTCATCGACAATAGCAGGATAGGCTTTTACGCTAAAATGCGGTTTTTGTTGTTCATAATAAGGCGATAGTTCAGCAAATCGCCAAACGTGAGCGCCGCTTTGTTCAATACCTTCATCCGCAATATGAGAAAGGGTATGTTGTATTTGATCTTTGAGCTCAAATTTTAATTCATCTAGATTAGCACTTTCTTTAATTTTTTTACCTTTTTCATCCACTACACGGAAAGTCATTGTTAAATGGGAGGCTAGTTGGTTTAAATCCCAAAGTGTAGAATCTACAGTAACGCCGGTCATTTTGCGTAACTCATCGCTGAGGCTAGTTAACAATGGTTTTGCAAATGGCTCCGCTCTATTTAAAAATGCTTCAGCGTAATTAGGTGCGGGCACAAAATTGCACCGGATCGCTTTAGGCAGAGATTTAATTAAACTGATTACTAATTCGTGACGTAAACCAGGAATTTGCCAATCAAAGCCTTCAGGCTCTACTTGATTGAGTAATGGTAAGGGGATATGTACGGTAACGCCATCATGGTCACGTCCGATCTCAAATTGATAAGTCAATTTTAATTTTAAGCTACCTTGATGCCAAAAATTAGGGAAATCTAACTCGCTGACTTTATTGGCACCTTGATTGATGAGAAATGATTTTTCAAAATTGAGTAATTCAGCATTCTGTTGAGATGCTTTTTTCCACCAACTATCGAAATGGCGGCTAGAAACAACGTCGGTTCCGATACGTTGATCGTAAAACTCAAATAATACTTGTTCATCGACCAAGATATCACGGCGCCGAGACTTATTTTCTAAATTTTCTATTTCTTTGATCAAGCGGTTGTTTTGTTTGAAAAAAGCGTAATTATTGTGCCATTCTCCCTCAACTAACGCAGATCGAATGAAAATTTCGCGACTGAGTGAGGGATCAATATTACCATAATTAACCACGCGATTTAGAACAATCGGAATGCCATACAGCGTGACTTTTTCGTATGCAATGACGGCACCTTTTGTTTTGGACCAATGTGGTTCGTTATAACTACTTTTTACTAGATGTTTAGCAAGCGGTTCAATCCATTCAGCGTTGATTTTTGCCACTGTTCTTGCCCAAAGTTTAGTGGTTTCAACTAATTCACTAGCAATGATCCATTTGGGTTGTTTTTTGAAAAGCGAAGAGGTAGGGAACACAAAAAATTGGGCATTACGTGCGCCTAGGTAATGCATTTTTTCATTTTCTTTCACACCAATATGCGACAGTAAACCGGTAAGTAACGCGGTATGAATTTGTGTATAGGTGGCTTCAGTGCTATTGATGGGGAGCCCCATTTCACGTACGGTTAAGCGTAATTGATGATAGATATCTTGCCATTCACGTATTCGCAAATAATTTAAGTAATCTTTTTGGCATTGCTTGCGGAACTGATTTTTACTGAGGGTTTTTTGCTGTTGTTGAAGGTAATGCCATAAATTGACAAAGGCTAAAAAGTCCGAATCGTTATCGGCAAAACGGCGATGTTTTTCATCCGCTGCTTGTTGTTTTTCTTGTGGTCGTTCGCGTGGATCTTGAATAGAAAGTGCGGAAACGATCATCATCACTTCGTGTAAACTGCCATTTTCGGCTGCAGCTAATACCATTCGCCCAAGCCTTGGGTCAATCGGCAGCTTAGCTAGTTGACGCCCAATATTGGTTAAACGGTGTGGCTTTGTTGGTGTTTTTGTGGTAGTGAGTTGCTGTTCTGCTGTTTTGTTGACGTTTTTTTTAATCGCTTGTAATTCTTCTAAGAGGCGAATGCCATCTTGAATTTGTTTGCTATCTGGTGCGTCAATAAATGGAAAAGCTGTGATATCGCTTAAACCTAGAGCCGCCATTTGTAAAATGACAGAAGCTAAGTTGGTCCGTAGAATTTCAGGATCAGTAAATTCAGCACGTGTGTTGAAATCTTCTTCGGAATACAGTCGAATACAGATGCCTTCTGATGTTCGTCCACAACGACCTTTACGCTGATTCGCGGAGGATTGTGAAATGGGTTCTATTGGCAAACGTTGTACTTTTGTGCGATAACTATAACGAGAAATGCGTGCGGTACCGGTGTCAATTACATATTTAATGTTGGGAATAGTTAATGATGTTTCAGCAACATTAGTTGCTAAAATAATTCGATTTAAGTTACTTGAACGGAAAATGCGTTGCTGTTCTTCAGCAGATAATCGTGCGTAAAGCGGTAAAATTTCTGTTAAATGGAGTTGTTGTTTAGTGAGCGCTTCAGCGGTATCGCGAATTTCTCGTTCACCATTCATAAAAATCAGAATGTTACCGCGTCCTTCAGCTTGTAATTCATCTACTGCATTTAAAATAGCTTGTAGCTGGTCTTGATCTTCTTGTTCAATAACGGGGCGATAACGAACTTCAACAGGAAAGGTGCGACCAGAAACTTCAATGATGGGGGCATTATTGAAATGTTTTGCAAAGCGTGCAACATCAATAGTTGCCGAAGTGATGATTACTTTTAAATCTGGCCGCTTGGCTAGAATTTGTTTGAGATAGCCTAGGATAAAATCGTTATTTAAACTACGTTCGTGGGCTTCGTCGATAATGAGGGTGTCGTATTGATTAAGATAACGATCATGTTGAATTTCAGCCAATAAAATACCGTCTGTCATTAGTTTGACTAATGTATTGTTGCTTATTTGATCATTAAAGCGAACTTTGTAGCCGACGGTTGAACTTAGCTCACATTGTAATTCTTCCGCAATGCGTGTTGCGACCGAACGTGCGGCGATACGGCGTGGTTGTGTATGGCCTATCATCCCTTTTACACCACGTCCAAGCGCTAAACACATTTTGGGTAATTGGGTCGTTTTACCTGAACCTGTTTCACCGGCGATGATAACCACTTGATGTTCGGCAATCACTTTTAAAATTTCTGCACGCCGGGCAGAAACCGGTAAATCGGGGTAATCTATTTTCAGCTGTTGATGTTGTGCTTGTCGTACTGAAAAATGGTTTTTTGCCGTTTGTAGTTGTTGTGCTATTTCGTGTGTAGTGGCTTGTTTGAGCTCAGTTTTTTTTATATTAGACAGGCTATGAATACGGCTACGTAAACGGTAATAATCTAAATTAGAGATATCGGTTAATTGTGCCAACAATGCTTTTTGCATAGCATCAAGCGGTTGATTTACGCGATTTTTTTGCAGGTGACGTTTCATTCGATGTGGGTAATACATAGCTATTCAAAGAATTAAGTGAGTTTATAATATAAAATGTTCATTTGACGTTGGCGGTTACAATTTGCCAACTAGTAACGACATAATGCCTGCGGCGATCAATGGCCCAACTGGTATTCCACCAAAAAAGGCAATGCCGATAATTGTGCCGATCAATAAGCCTGTAATGATTAATGGTTGAGTGGCCATTAAATTGATGCCTTGTCCGCCTAACCAAGCAACCAGTATGCCAATGCTAATTGCTAGCGCCATCTTCCAACTTAATATTTCGCTGAGATTCGGTAAGTTAATTTTTCCTGATACGATCGGGCTTAATACACCGATCGTTAGAATAATGATGCCAATAGTTAATCCATATTTTTCAAGCATAGGAATATATTTATTTAATGCTGTTTGTTGCATTAATAACAATAGAGTGGCGGAGATAGTAATGGAATTATTATTGCCTAATACACCTAATAAAATTAGCGCGACTAAGAAAAGGCCGATAGGATTGAATTGTAAGGACATTGTGATAACCAAGATTAACAAAACAAGCGGTTATTTTACGTCAGTTTTTGGCAAATAGGCACAAAAAACACACAAAATAGTCTTTGTGTGTTTTTATAAGATAAAAAATAATTATGCGGCTACCATTACCATTGCGGGCCGAATAACACGACCTTGTAAAGTGTAGCCTTTTTGTAATACTTGGCTTAGATGATTAGCTTCGATATTTTCAGCCGGTTGCATTGAAATAGCTTGATGCAATTCAGGGTTAAACACATCACCAATTTCACCTATTGCTTCAATACCAAATTTAGCCAATGTTGAAACGAATTCTTTATGTGTCATTTCAACACCATCAACTAACGCTTGCGTTTTTTCATCTGTAACAGCCGTATCTAATGCCACTAAGCCACGCTCTAAATTATCTACTACTGTTAATAGTTCTTTCGCAAATTTTTCTAAAGCAAATTTATGCGCTTTTTCTATATCTTGTTCGGTACGGCGACGGATATTTTGAATTTCTGCTTGCGCTCGAAGTTGAATATCTTGTTCGCGTTTATCCGCTTCAGCAATATAGGTTTCTAGTTCGTGAATTTTTGCATAACAACCGGCAAGTTCAGCCTCAATTGATGGCTCTTCAACTTGTGCTTCTGTAGTTTGGTCGATTTGTTCTTCTTGGCTTGCTACTTCTACATCTGCGGGTGTGGCTGTTTCTTTTTCAGTGGTCATATTAATCCTCTTGGTTTCAATTTATTAATTATTAATTATTAATGAAGAATCGCCATTAATATGGCGACAGATTTTGTGATTTCAAGGTTAAAATAGTGATGCTTATCAGATTATTAAAAAATAATCAGTAAAGTTTTTTATTTTGGCTAGAAAAGGCTTGCAAAATATAAGGAGTGGCTTAAAATTTGCCTTGCTTTTTAGGCCTTTAGGCAAGGCTATATTTTTTAATCATCTTTTCTTTAACGGAGAAAACCTAAATGAAAAAATTAGCGGGTTTATTTGCAGCAAGTTTAGTAACCGTTGCATTAACAGCGTGTAATGAAAACGACAAAACAGCTGATAGCAAAGTAACTAATGCTGCGAATCAAACAGTTCACCTTTATACTTGGACCGAATATGTGCCAGAAGGTTTGTTAGATGAGTTTACAAAACAAACCGGTATTAAAGTGGAGGTTTCTAGCCTTGAGTCTAATGAAACAATGTATGCTAAGTTAAAATTACAAGGTAAAGATGGTGGTTATGATGTAATTGCGCCGTCAAATTACTTTGTTTCTAAAATGGCAAAAGAAGGTATGCTATCCGAATTAGATCATAGTCAATTACCTGTTATTAAAGATTTAAATCCAGATTGGTTAAATAAATCATACGATCAAGGGAATAAATATTCATTACCACAATTATTAGGTGCGCCAGGTATAGCGTTTAATACGGCAGATTATCAAGGCGAACACTTTACTGCTTGGGCGGATTTATGGAAGGCAGAATTTGTTAACAAGGTGCAATTGTTAGATGATGCGCGTGAAGTGTTTAATATTGCGTTGTTAAAATTAGGTAAAAACCCGAATACGACTGATCCTGCGGAAATTAAAGAAGCATATGAAGAGTTGAAAAAATTACGTCCAAATGTATTGTCATTCAATTCAGATAATCCAGCTAATGCTTTTATTTCAGGTGAAGTTTCGGTCGGCCAATTATGGAATGGTTCAGTTCGTATTGCTAAGAAAGAACAAGCACCAATTGATATGGTCTTTCCAAAAGAAGGCCCAGTCCTTTGGGTTGATACTTTAGCGATCCCTGCTAACTCAAAAAATAAAGAGAATGCACATAAATTAATTAACTACTTATTAAGTGCACCAGTCGCAGAAAAATTGACGTTAGCTATTGGTTATCCAACTTCAAATATAGAAGCATTAAAAGTGTTACCAAAAGAAATTACGCAAGATCCTGCAATTTATCCAACGGCAGAAGATCTACAAAAATCTCAATGGCAAGATGATGTAGGTGATGCAATTGAATTATACGAAAAGTATTATCAAGAATTAAAAGCCGCTAAATAACCGCTTAAAGCACAAAACCCTCAGAAAGTGATTTCTGAGGGTTTTTTACTGCTTGTAATAAAGAAATATTTTGCAAATTTTTTCCAAATTAGCCCGCTTTCTCCGTATAATGCAATAAGTTACTCGATTTGAAAAAGGCAATTATGAATCTGCAATGGCAAAAATATCCAGAGAATGCAAGTAAGTTATTCAAACTAACAGTTCCTATCTTTATTTCCCAGTTATCAGCATCTGGAATGGGGCTTGCTGATATTGTAATGGCTGGTTTAGTCAGTGATGATGATGTGTCTGCCATAGCGGTGAGTAATTCTATTTATTTTCCACTTTTTTTATTTGTGCTCGGTGTATTAAATGCCATAACCCCCACGGTTTCTTATTTAAATGGCGCTAATCAACGAAATTTAATTGCTCACCAAATTCGACAAGGCTTTTGGTTAGTTTAGGCATTTGTAATTCCATTGATTGTGGTGTTTCTAAATAGTCATTGGATTTTAGATTATATGAATACACCCGCGGTATTTGCTCAAAAATCGCAAGATTATTTAGCCATTATGGCGATTGGAATAGTACCCGCTTTATTAACCGTAAACTTACGTTGTATGAACGATGGTTTAGCGAATCCCAAACCGGCTATGCGCATTACTTTTATTGGTTTATTGTGTAACATTCCACTCAATTATATTTTTATTTTTGGTAAATTTGGTGTGCCAGAAATGGGCGCCGTGGGGTGTGGCGTTGCGACCGCGATTGTTAATTGGTCGATGTTTTTGATGATGTTTCATTATTGCTATACGAATAAACCACAAAAAGACATTGGCTTATTTAACAAATGGTTTGAAATGCCAAGCGGTAAGACTTTGCTCAAAATTTGCAAATTAGGGCTACCTATTGGTTTTGCGACTTTTACTGAAGTGATGCTTTTTTCTACATCTGCCTTATTCCTTTCACCATTAGGTTCACAAGTGGTGGCGAGCCATCAAACAGCATTGCAAACGAGTTCAATGTTATTTATGGTGCCATTATCTTTTGGTATTGCTACGACGATTGTGCTAGGTAGAGTATTAGGACAAAAATTAGTTGAAGAAGCTAAAATTATTAGTTATCACGCCTTGATTACGGGCGTGATATTTGCAGTGATAGCGGCTATTTTAATTGTTTTATTCAATAATATCATTCCATTAGCCTTTACTCGTGATCCTGTGTCCATTGCAATCGCCTCGCATTTATTACTTTTTGCCGCAGTATATCAAATTCCCGATTCTTTACAGGTCGTGGCAAATGGAATCTTACGTGGTTACAAACATACTAAGCCTGTTTTATATGTCACCGTATTTTGTTATTGGGGAATAGGTATTCCATTTGGTTATGTTTTAGCGAGAACAGATTGGATTGTTCAACCAATGGCAGCCGCGGGTTTCTGGTTGATTTTCTGTGTCAGTTTAAGTTTAGCAAGCGGTCTATTAATTTACCAAATTCGCAAAATTCAAAAAATTCCAGCAGCCACATTAATTGCTAAATTAGAACGGATTAAATAGTGGCTAAGGTGATCTTTCGTTAACTTTAAATTATCTTAAACAGTAAATCATTATGAACAATCTTGATCCATTAGCATTGCCATTAAATGGTACCTCACTGATTGAAGCCTCTGCAGGAACAGGCAAAACGTTCACAATGGCAAATTTATATTTACGTTTATTGTTGGGCATTGGTTGTCAACCGTTAACGGTAGAAGAAATTTTAGTGGTTACTTTTACCAAAGCGGCAACCGAAGAATTGCGTGATCGTATTCGTCGTAATATTAAAGCCTGTCGAGAATTTTTTTGTGATTATGATCCTGACCAAATTGATCAAAATAAAGATAATTTCTATGGTCAGCTTTATGAGAAGGTTGATAATTTAGATGAAGCAAAATTACGGTTACGTATTGCAGAACGAGAAATTGATTTAGCCAGTATTTTCACTATTCATAGTTTCTGCCAAAAAATATTATCGCAGTTTGCGTTTGATTCTGGGATTCGATTTGATAATGATTGGCAGACAGATGAAAGCCATTTATTACAGCAGTTAAGTGAAGAGATGTGGCGAGAGCAATTTTACCCGCTCAGTTTGCAAGAATGCGAGCTCATTCATAGCGAATTAGAAGAACCATTAAAAGCACTTAAAATGGTTCAATCATTTATTGGGATTGAATTGCCGGCGTTATCTGCCGAACAAAAAAGAATATTTACGCCAGAGCTATCTACTCATTATCTAATTGAATATAAAAATTTTTTACAGCAAATCAAACAGTATTGGCAAATAAATAGTAACGAAATGGTTACTATTATTAATGCGGAATTAAAAAAAATATATAAAACAGGGGAGAAAAAAGCTTTAAATCGTACCTCTTATCAACTTCGTTATCTTGCAACATATCAATCAGAGCTTGATAATTGGGCTAATTCAATGGATCTTACTTTACCAAAAAATTTCGAGCGCTTTTGTCAAGATTTTATCGCAAGTAAAGCGCAAGAGGGATCAGTAACGACCCTATCACATCCGCATTTTCAGCAAAATCAACAATGGTTAAATATTTATCAACAAAAATATGCGGATAAAAAAAAGCCATTCTTGCTTTATCAATTTTTAGTGAGGCTACGGGCTAAACTGGCAGATTATAAAATAACGCATAGTGAAAAAAGTTTTAATGATATGTTAACTTTGCTGAATCAAGCGTTAAAAAGCGATAACGGCGATCAATTAGCGGCCAAAGTTCGTTGCCAATATCCTTTTGCGATGATTGATGAATTTCAAGACACGGATAAACAGCAATACGAAATTTTTAGCAAAATTTTTATGCAAGGAGAGCAAACCAACCGTGGTTTTATCATGATCGGTGATCCTAAGCAGTCTATTTATCAATTCCGTGGCGCTGATATTTTTACCTATTTAAATGCAGCCAATGAAGTGCAAGAAAAACGAACTTTGCCTAAAAATTGGCGATCGTTGCCGAGCATTGTTCAAGCTACTAATCGCTTGTTTTCTTTTCCGCCAGAATCACCACATTCGCCCTTTCTATATGATGAAATTGGTTTTCAACAAGCCATAGCTAAAGAAACGGATACTGAATTAAAGGGACTAGCACATTGCATTTTCTATTTACAGCCAAAGTTTGACTTTCAACGTGCAGCAGAACATTGTGCTTATCAAATTCAACAACAGTTAAAACAGATGGAAGCGGGCAAATTTGGTTTAAAATTTACAGATAACCCCGCTATTCAGCCATTCCAAGCAAAAGATATAGCCATTTTGGTTCGCAATAAAAAAGAGGCAAATTATGTTAAACAAGCATTAGCAAATTGTGGTATCCGTTCAGTGTATTTGTCAGAAGATCGCAGTGTTTATCAATCAGATATTGCACAAGATCTATTATGGTTACTATATGCTTGTCTAAATCCTTATCAACAATCAACATTATTAACCGTTGTGGGTTCAAGTTTATGGGGACTTTCTGCAACAGAAATTTATCAACTTAAACATAACGAAATCGCGTGGGATAATTTAGTTGAGCGTTTTGTTGATTATCAACACATTTGGCAACGGCAAGGTATTCTACCAATGTTGCATCAACTATTTTTGCGCGAAGGTTTGATTAAACGGCTTTATGCTAATCCGCAAACAAGCGATCGTAATTTAACTGATTTATTACATTTAGCCGAACTGTTACAAAATGCAATGTCGAGTTTGGAAAATGAATCAGCGTTAGTGCGTTGGTATGAACATCAATTAGCCGATGATAACAAAAATGAAGCGCATCAATTACGCTTAGAAAGTGAAAATCAGCTAGTACAAATTGTCACTATTCACAAAGCTAAGGGGTTGCAATATCCAATAGTTTGGTTGCCTTTTATCGGTGAAGAGCGTGGTTATAATCGTAAAAAAGATAAAAATCTTAAACTTTATCGAGACGCAACTAATCAAGAGTGTTGGCTATTTGGTCATGCAGATGAACAAACTAAAACGTTGCTTGAAAAAGGAGAGCATGCGGAAGACTTACGGTTATTATACGTCGCATTAACGCGAGCAGAATCACAACTGAACGTGATTTTACCACAACAGTTTACAGAAAATTGGAATGCGGTCCATTATTTATTGAGTGATGGAGAACTATTTTTAAATAAGCAATTTAATCCGAAGACCACAGTGGATTACTTAGACAACAAGCAATTTGGTGATTACATCAAGTTAGATGAAAAAGCGTTAGTCGATGACTGGCGGCCAACCGTCGCTAGCCAAACTGATCCAATAGTACGTACATTTGATGCTATTATTCGCAAAGAAGGGCAAATTACGAGTTTTACTGTGTTACATCATTACCACCAAGCAGGTTATGAAAAGCAATATCCTGCTAGAAATGTTTTAATTGATACAGCAGATTATGATAGTCAACAATTATTATCATCAGATCTCATGCTTGAACCAATTTCTGAAGCAAAACAAGCGTATTCAGTGTATAACTTTCCACACAGTGCGAAAGTTGGGACGATTTTACATTACTTTTTTGAAAAAGCGGATTTTCAGCAAGCGGTTGAATTAGCCCAAGTAGCGACTATTTGTGAGCAACTGAATATCGAAGAACAATGGCAAACTGTATTGCAACAATGGTTTACACGAGTATTTGCCACGCCTTTTGCTGAACAACAAATTGCTTTGCAAGATATTGGTTGCGATCAACGTTTGAATGAATGGGGCTTTTATTTACGGCTAACTAACGAACACGCCTTGAAAGAATTAAATGAGTTATTGCAAAAATATGGTTCAATTTCTAAAGATTTACCTGAGTTACAGTTACCACAATTAGCTGGGTATGTACGCGGTTCAGTTGACTGCTTAGCGAAAGTAAATGGTAAATTTTATGTGATTGATTATAAATCGAATTTCTTAGGTTCTTCAGCACAAGATTATAGCCAACAAAATTTGGTGAAAACAATCGGACAATATCGCTACGATTTACAATATCTACTTTATAGTTTAGCTGTGCATCGTTACTTAATATCACGCTTAGCTGAACACTATGACTATGAACGCGATTTTGGTGGCGCGGTGTATCTGTTCTTACGTGGTATGAATGGTACAGCCAATAGCGGAGTATTTTTCGATAAACCTAGCTTGACCTTAATAACAAAAATGGACGAATTATTTTGCTAATTAAATATTCATTCGTTTATAAAAAGCGGTTAACTTTAACTGATTATTTTTGATTGTATAGATCGCACTGTTGTTTTACGGACACCATTTCTTTTGCTTTGGATTGACAAACTCAGTGCCTTTATCCTTAAATTTAACCTCTTCTAACGTCAGTAAATAACGTTTAGCCGCTAGCCCTCCTCCAAAGCCGGTCAAACTATTATTTTTACCCAATACACGATGACAAGGCACCAAAATTGAGATTGGATTACGTCCCACGGCACCGCCAACCGCCCGCATTGCTTTTGGTTTTCCCAAACGTACTGCAATTTCACCATAGCTTGTTGTTTTTCCATATGGAATATGGTGTAATGCTTGCCAAACGGCCTGTTGAAAAGCCGTGCCTTGCGGTGCTAAGAAATCAAGTTGCGAAAAAGAGACCGCTTCACCGGCAAAATAGCGGTCTAAAAGATCACATGTTTTACCGAAAACGGCATACATAGGATCATTACTACTGATAGGTTGCCATTCTACTGTTTGGCGAGTGAGTTGCTCTTGTTCAAATTCAATACCAATTAGACCTTGTTGATTCGCAATTAATAATAGTTGTCCAACAGGTGAAGTATAGTATTGATAATAAATGTTTTTATTCATATTGATACGGATAATAAAAAGGCGTGTTATAAAACACGCCTAGTCTAACTTAGTTAGTTAAGATTAAAAACCATAACTTATACTCAAGCCGTAAAGATTGGCTCTTGCGGCAACTTCAAATGCACCTTTAACAAGTGTGCCTTCAGTAAATTGGTTCTTTTTACCGCGTAAATGTGCTAAACCAACATCAAAAGACACGTTCGGTGTAAAGCGATAAGTTGCACCGATTGAATACCAAGTACGTGTTGTATCTGGAATTGAGATCGAAGGATGTTTTACACTAGCATTTTTATCGTAAGCAAAACCAGTGCGCAAGGTTAAATCTTGAGCCACATCATAAGAAAAACCGATCGCATAACGTGAAGAATTGCTAAAGTTTTCAATTTTTTGGAATAATAATGTACCGTCATTAGCATAAGCGTCTAAACTTTTTAAGCGTTTCCATCCAGTGTATTTATAGCTATATTGCATTGCTAATTGATCGGTGAGTTTATGGAAGCCAGATAATTCCCAATAAGCGGGCAAATTAAGGGTTAAATTTCCTGGAATTGCTTTACCGCCAGTGGCTTGGCTAATTGGTAATTTGAGGGAAGAGTGCGCTTGTAAAAGCGGATTCAAGGCTTCCGGTAACTGATTAGAATATTGACCGCTAAATTTTACATCTACCGGTGCATGATATGCTACACCCCAACGGTGATTTTCATCCAGTTGATAAGCAAGACCAACATTCCAACCTAAGCTCCATTTTTTGCCTTTAATATGAGCAATACTAGTGTTTTCAGATAGGCTTGGTATGATATTTTGTGCTTGTGCTTCCTTGCCTGCCTCTATAAGGATTTGTTTGCCCGCACCTAAATAGCGGTTAATTTCTGCATCTGAATGGATAGCATTTAAGCCTAAGCCCAAGCTAATGCCATTACCTAAATTATAAGCACCGCTTAAATTAAAGTTTAATGCGGTTAGTTTAGTGCTACCACCGAACATTCCCCCATTAAATTTATCGTTATATTGTGATTTCAAGCCGTAATTAACGTTTAAACCACCGCCTAAACTAAATTGTGAATTAATAGGCGTAACAAAGTAAATATTAGGCACTATTGCATTCGGAATAATATCTTTGTGAGACGCATCAATTGAACCATTGATTTTACCTGACACATCTACATTCGCGTCCACTAAAATACCACCAACTGAAATTTGTGGGCGTTTGAATTCTGTCATTAATGCTGGGTTAGTTGCAACGACCGAAGCATTATCTGCTACCGCAGCGTTACCAGCATAAGCCATACCTAAACCAGAAGTTGAAATTTCAGCTAATTGGAAAGAAGCTGCTTGCGAATTAGTTCCGCTAACAGTAATTAAACAAGCTAACAGGGTTTTATTAAATGTACGATTCATTAGAGTATCCTTAATAAAGCAAAAATAAAATAGGGTATTTATTTGCTTAATGTATTTAAAGCGCAGAATTCTACGACTGCAACACTTTACAAGCAAGGCAATTAGTGTCAACAAGTTAGAGTTCAGACCAGTCAATGTTTGTTTCAGTCAATAAATTAAATCGCTTATTTATCGGTATTTTAAAAAAACAGACAAAAAATCCTATTTTTGCATAATGGTTATCGTTTGTTATTGTTTTAACGCGTTCTAAAATCATTTATAATTAACTACTTTTTAGCATTAAACTAATATCGTATTGTTTAATTTTTATCTCATCTATTTTATAAAACCTTTCAATTGAATAAGTGTAAAATGCTTGACTAAAATAGTCGGGTATATCAAAATTCACTCACTAAAGTAATTATTCCCTAACGTAAGGAACTTGTTATGAAATTAACGTCAAGAGGGCGTTATGCAGTTACTGCTATTTTAGATATCGCGTTACACGGAAAATCTTTACCGGTAAGTCTTGCCGATATTTCAGAACGTCAAGCTATTTCATTATCTTATTTAGAACAGTTATTTGCGCAATTACGCCGTGAGGGCATCGTGCATAGTGTGCGCGGGCCAGGTGGCGGTTATCAGTTAGGTAAATCGCCAGCAGAAATCAGTGTGGGAATGGTTATTTCGGCGGTAAATGAAAGTTTAGATGTCACAAAATGTAAAGGCAATGGCAATTGCAGTAAAAATTCACAATGTGTAACTCATCATTTGTGGGAACGATTAGAAGATCAAATAGGTGTATTTTTAAACACCATTACTTTAGCCGAATTAGCTGAAGAACATGCTGGACACGATTGTAATAAAGCGCATTGCTACGATCATTCGTATAAACACTAACGGCAATTTTTTATAAAAAGTAACCGCTTGGTTGCTTGTTTTCAGGAGTAACAATGAAATTACCAATTTATTTGGATTACGCTGCAACAACACCGATGGATGAACGGGTTGTGCAAAAAATGATGCAATATATGACTAAAGAGGGCATCTTTGGTAATCCTGCTTCACGTTCTCATAAATTTGGTTGGGAAGCTGAAGAAGCGGTTGATATCGCCCGTAATCATATTACTGATTTAATCGGTGCCGACTCGCGTGAAATTGTGTTTACCTCAGGTGCAACTGAGTCTGACAATTTAGCCATTAAAGGCGCGGCACACTTTTATCAAACGAAAGGTAAACATATCATCACGCTTAAGACTGAACATAAAGCTGTGCTAGATACTTGCCGTCAATTAGAACGCGAAGGGTTTGAGGTGACTTACTTAGAGCCTGAGTCAGATGGTTTGTTAGATTTAACTAAATTAGTTGAGGCGATCCGTCCAGATACGATTTTAATTTCAATTATGCATGTAAATAATGAAATTGGTGTAGTGCAAGATATTAAAGCGATTGGTGAGATTTGTCGTGCACGTAAAATTATTTTTCACGTAGATGCTACACAGTCAGTTGGCAAATTAGCGGTCAATGTACAAGAACTAAAAGTGGATTTAATGTCTTTTTCTAGCCATAAATTATATGGGCCAAAAGGTATTGGTGGTTTATATGTGTGTCGTAAACCGCGGATTAGGATTGAAGCCATTATTCACGGTGGCGGCCATGAGCGTGGTATGCGTTCTGGCACCTTACCAGTACATCAAATTGTTGGTATGGGGGAAGCCTATCGCATTGCCAAAGAAGAAATGGCAACAGAGATGCCACGTTTAAAAGCCTTGCGCGATCGTTTATATCACGGCTTTCAAGCAATTGAAGAAGTGTACGTGAATGGTTCAATGGAAGAAGGTAAGCGGGTTGATACTAATTTAAATATGAGTTTTAACTTTGTTGAGGGAGAATCGTTAATGATGGCGTTAAGAGATATTGCGGTATCTTCGGGGTCAGCTTGTACCTCAGCAAGTTTAGAGCCATCTTATGTATTACGTGCAATTGGCCGTAATGATGAATTAGCCCATAGCTCAATTCGTTTTTCATTAGGTCGTTGGACAACAGAAGAAGAAATTGATTACACCATTGAATTAGTGAAGAAATCGATTTTAAAGCTTCGAGAGCTTTCTCCATTATGGGAAATGTTTAAAGAAGGTATTGATTTAAGCAAAATTGAGTGGAATCACCATTAATTTAAATAAATTAACGTGACTCAACGTTTAATTAAGGGAAATAAAATATGGCGTATAGCGATAAAGTAATAGACCATTATGAGAACCCTCGTAATGTTGGCACCTTTGATAAAGAAGCTACTGATGTTGGAACTGGAATGGTAGGTGCACCAGCCTGTGGTGATATTTTACGGTTACAAATTAAAGTCAATGACGATGGCATTATTGAAGATGCACGTTTTAAAGCCTATGGCTGTGGTTCAGCAATTGCTTCTAGCTCACTGATTACCGAATGGGTAAAAGGAAAATCATTGGACGAAGCCGGTGCGATTAAGAATAGTGATATTGCAGAAGAGCTTGAATTACCCCCAGTGAAAGTACACTGTTCAATTCTTGCAGAAGATGCAATTAAAGCAGCAATTGCTGACTATAAAGAAAAGCAAGCTAAATAAGTTTTACTTATAATGGCACGGAAACTACGATAAGTGCTTGTTTTTCGCAAATTTTTTGCAAATTGGCTACGCTTGGTTTCCGTGTTTTATTTATTAGCGATTGTTTTCATTTAACAGATTAAAAGGATATTTTATGGCCATTACATTAACAGAGACTGCGGCGAATCGAGTCCGTACATTTTTAGAAAATCGAGGTAAAGGCATCGGTTTACGTTTAGGTGTAAAGACGTCAGGGTGCTCTGGATTGGCTTATGTTTTGGAATTTGTTGATGTATTAAATGAAGATGATCACGTGTTTGAACAGCACGGCATTAAAGTGATTGTCGATGAAAAAAGTTTAACTTATTTAGATGGAACAGAATTAGATTTTGTCAAAGAAGGCTTAAACGAAGGCTTTAAATATAGCAATCCGAATGTTAAAAATGAGTGCGGTTGTGGTGAAAGCTTTAGTGTTTAGGAGGAGCAATGCGTAATCCATTTAGTTTGTTTAATTTGCCAGTGCAATTTCAGATTGATAACGCTCAGCTTTCTGAGCGTTATCTTGCTTTACAAAAGCAGTTTCATCCGGATAATTTTGCGAATCAACCTGCCGATAAACAATTAGCTGCGTTACAACAATCGGCAGATGTAAATGAGGCATTACAAATCTTAAAAGATCCGATTGCCCGTGCAACGGCAATTATTGAGATTAATACGGGAATCGTGAAAAATCTTGAAGAGAATAGTCAGCAAGATCTTGATTTTTTAATGCAACATATGGAATGGCACGAAAAATTAGACAGTATTGAAAACAGTCGATCCGAACAGCAATTAGCTGATTTTTTAAAACAGATTAAAACTGAGCAACGTAATGTGGAACAGCAATTAGCAACTTTGTTAAATCAACAACAATGGCAAAAAGCTGATTTATTGACTGAGCATTTGCGTTATTTTAAAAAATTAATAATACAAATTGAAAAAGTTGAAGATAAATTGCTTGAATATTAATTACTCAATATGGCAATTTTGAGCGCTAAGGCAGAATCTTGAATATGAAGACTTTAGAACAATTATTATCGAAACAATCTGCTTGGTTAATTTTACGAGATTGGTTTGCACAAACACGTAATCATTATCAAATTTTAGCTAGTTATCCAGAAAATGCTAATCAGACGCTAGTCAGCTTGCAATTATCTACGCACTCATTGCTTGGTGCGATTGTTTATGAAACCGGTGGTATATTTATTGATTATGGTTGGTTACGAATTTTAGGCAGCGGTAATGAAAAATTGGCTCGCGGTTTATTTGATTGGAATTTTGGTGAAACATTTAAACAGTCAGGCGAGCAACCGGGTTATTTACTCATAGCCGATGATGCGGTTGGTGGTTATTTTGCTATTAATGCTGGAGCATTAGGCGATAACATGGGCGAAATTTATTACCACCACCCAATAGCTAAACAATGGCAAAGCTTAAAGTTAACCTATTCTGAATTTTTAGGTTGGGCATTGTCAGATGATTTAATTGACTTCTATCAAGATTTACGTTGGCAAAATTGGCAAGCGGATATTGCGGATTTACAAGGACACCAAGTACTTGATTTAGAAAGTAAAATTCCTGTGTCGATTGAACGTCACTACCAAAGCGTGTTTGCACCAGAAAATATGGGATATTCGGTGGTGTAATTTTTTTCTCAGATAAATGAGAAAGTTATATAGTTAAAGAGAGATACAAAAATGGCATTACTTCAAATCGCTGAACCTGGGCAAACTGCGGCACCGCACCAGTTACGTTTAGCAGTAGGTATTGATCTCGGTACGACTAATTCATTAGTTGCCAGTGTACGTAGTGGGCAAGTACAAGTATTGTTGGATGATAAAGAAAGCGCGTTAATTCCATCGGTGGTTCACTATACAGAAACAAGTAAAATGGTTGGAGTCACAGCATTTGAGCAGGCTTCGTATGATC
Organism: [Haemophilus] ducreyi; assembly: GCF_900109315.1. Classification (GTDB taxonomy): domain Bacteria; phylum Pseudomonadota; class Gammaproteobacteria; order Enterobacterales; family Pasteurellaceae; genus Haemophilus_B; species Haemophilus_B ducreyi. The sequence goes on from NZ_FOJC01000001.1 coordinate 189,117, forward strand.
CACAAAACACCATCATTTCAGCGAAACGTTTAATTGGTCGTTCGTTAATGGATGTGCAAACACGTTATCCAAATTTACCTTACCAATTTCAAGCCAGTGAAAATGGTTTACCTTTAATTCATACTAAGCAAGGCTATAAAAGCCCGATTGAAGTATCAGCAGATATTTTAAGCCATCTCAATCACTTAGCTGAACAGCGTTTAGCCGGTGAATTATCGGGAGTTGTAATCACGGTACCCACTTATTTTGATGATGCGCAACGGCAAAGCACTAAAGATGCCGCACGTTTAGCGGGATTAAATATATTACGTTTATTAAATGAACCCACCGCAGCTGCTATTGCTTATGGTTTAGATAGTGGTCAAGAAGGTGTGATTGCAGTTTATGATTTGGGCGGTGGCACATTTGATATTTCTATTTTACGCCTAAGTAAAGGTGTGTTTGAAGTATTAGCAACGGGGGGAGATACAGCATTAGGTGGCGATGATTTTGATCATTTATTAGCTGATTGGATTGCAACACAAGCGGCGGTTCAGCCAAAAAATGCGACAGAACAACGACAATTATTGACTTTGGCGACTCAAACTAAAATCGCTTTATCGCAAGCGGATGAAACATCCTTACATTTTGCTAATTGGACGGGTAGTATTACTCAAGCGCAATTTAATCAATTAATTCAACCGCTTGTTAAGCGCTCATTAGTTGCTTGCCGTCGGGCTTTAAAAGATGCGTCAGTAGACATTGAAGAGGTATGTCAAGTGGTGATGGTTGGAGGCTCAACTCGAGTGCCATTTGTACGTGAAGCCGTTGGTGAATTTTTTGCGAAAAAACCGTTAACTTCAATTGATCCGGATAAGGTTGTGGCATTAGGTGCAGCCATTCAAGCCGATATTTTAGTGGGCAATAAGCCTGATAATGAAATGTTATTGCTAGATGTTGTGCCGCTCTCGTTGGGAATTGAAACAATGGGAGGATTAGTTGAAAAGATTATTCCACGTAATACTACAATTCCAGTGGCGCGCGCGCAAGAATTTACTACTGCTAAAGATGGTCAGACAGCAATGAGTGTTCATGTGCTACAAGGTGAGCGTGAGTTGGTGGACGATTGTCGATCATTAGCTCGTTTTACATTATGCGGTATTCCACCTATGGTAGCCGGTGCAGCAACTATTCGTGTTACCTATCAAGTTGATGCAGATGGTTTATTAAGCGTTACTGCAATGGAAAAATCAACTAAAGTGCAAGCATCTATTCAAATTAAACCATCTTATGGTTTAACTGATGAAGAAGTTACCCAAATGATTAAATCATCAATGTCAAATGCAAAAGCTGATATGGAAGCGCGTCAACTTGCAGAACAACGTGTTGAAGCAGATAGAGTGATTGAGATGGTGATGGCAGCTTTACAAAAAGACGGTAAAGCAGTGCTTAGTGCAGCAGAATTTAATGCGATTGAGGTTGAAATACAGAAATTGATCGGATTAAAAGCAGGTACTGATCGTATCGCGATTCAGCGAAGTATCAAAGATCTTGATTTAGCCACTCAAGCATTTGCAGCGAAACGAATGAATTTATCTATTCAAAAAGCATTAGCGGGTAAAGCCGTTGATGAAATTATCTAAAAGAGGATTTTATGCCAAAAGTAGTATTTCTTCCGCATGAAGAGTTTTGCCCAGAAGGTATGGTGATTGAAGCAAAATCAGGTGATAACTTACTTGAGCTTGCGCATAATGCGGGTGTTGAAATTCACCATGCTTGTGATGCTTCTTGTGCTTGCACTACTTGTCACGTAGTTATTCGCGAAGGATTTGATTCATTAAATGAAACTTCCGATCAAGAAGAAGATATGTTAGATAAAGCTTGGGGCTTAGAAATGGATAGTCGTTTAAGCTGTCAATGTATTGTTGGTGAAGAAGACTTAGTCGTTGAAATCCCAAAATATAATCTAAATCACGCAAATGAGGCGGTACACTGATGAAATGGACAGATACGAGACTAATTGCGGAAAGTTTGTATGATATGAATCCGGATTTAGATCCTACCACAGTACGTTTTACGGATATGCATAAATGGATCTGCGAAATTGATAAGTTTGATGATGATCCTCAAGCATCAAATGAGCATATTTTAGAAGCAATTTTAGGCATATGGTTAGAAGAATACCAATAAATAAAATTCTGTAGATTAAAATTGGTGCAGTAATTCATTTAATTGTGTTTAGCATAAATATCTTGCCAATTTAGTTCATAATAAAACCAATAAATATTTCTAAATCTTGTATTAAATATATTAAGCCATGGCTTTGCTTCGGTATTATAATGAATAATAAGCGGGATAGTTTCTCCTAAATCTTCTAAATATCTTGTTTTTCCATACTTAAAAAATAAGTAATCTGTACCAATTAAATAATTATATCCACGATTTAGTTTTAACCATTTGTCTTTGAATATAAGATTAAGAATACTTTGATCGGCATAAGGAAGAGAATTAATATATTTTTCTGACAATGATAAACAAAATTGAGTTATATTGTGTTCTCTCCACTTTTTATTATTAATTAATAACATGCCAGCATTAAAAGTATTGTTATTTACATAGATTTTTTCGGCAATAATATCTTTTACCGCAGCCAAAAAATAATTGCTTATATCTGTTTGATATAATTCAGTTAAAGAACCATTTACCACAATATCAGCATCTAAATAAATAACCTTATCTTGCTCAATAAAATCACTAATAAAATACCGAAAAAAGTCGTATCAGATGAAATATGCGAGTATGTTTTAAAATTTTTAATGGTGTCATTGGTGACTTTTATATCAATAATTTCACTGTTCAATTTGCGTAATTTGTTATTCAGAATATCAAACCATTCAGTAGGATAATCACGATTAAGTAAATAAAATCGAATATGTTTATTATGTAAGCAAATAGATTTGATGGTGGTAAGAATATATTCCGAATATGATTGGTTAGCCGCTAAGACGATATTCATTTTTTCTAGTGGATTCAACATAATATTCCTATTTTAAATTAGCATTTTTTATTTGTTTGATGATGTTAATTCGCCTATGGTTTAATTCATCGCGAATAGCTTGTTTTTTAAAACCATCGGCAATTATTGCTTGTACATTAACAGCATTAGCGGCATTAAAATAGTCAATTGCGAATGTTGCTTGCAGATAAGAGCAATACTCAGCGCCTAATCGAGCACGTGCATCTGCTTCACAAGCGAGTAAGAAGTCGTCTAGCCTTTGAGGTTTACGCCATACATCTAATTGATTAAAGAGTTCTAATACCCTTTCGCTGTCTAATTCGGCGATTTTATGGCAATCTGTATGATATTTATTCACTAATAAGGCAAGTTCTTTGACAGCGGTTGGTACTTTTAAACGATCAGCTAATTGATGAGTGAGCTGGATGCCGGTTACATCGGGTTGATAATGATGCGGTAGCATTTCAGCAGAAATTAAGCCTTTACCTAGATCATGACATAGCACCGCCCACAGTAAAGCGGTCGGATTATGGGCTTGTTTAACAAGTAATTTAGCTTGTTGAAGTGCAAGTAATGTATGTTGGCCACGATCGGTTTCAAGATGATATTTAGTTGATTGAATTTGACCAAATAGTTGATCAATTTCAGGGAAGAGTACTGCTAATGCATTTACTTTTCTCAATACTTGAAAGTAAATGTGAGGCGATTCAGTGTGTAAGGCTTTTTCTGTCTCTCGCCAAATACGTTCCGCAGTAAGGTGATTTAATTCTCCACAAGCGGTCATTTTTTGCATTAATTCTAGCGTTTGTTCGGCAATGCTAAAGCCTAAATGATGAAAGTGAGCTGCAAAACGTGCGACACGTAAAACTCTTAATGGATCTTCTGCAAAAGCATCAGAAATATGGCGTAAGAGGCGGTTCGCTAAGTCAGTTTTTCCGCCAAAAGGGTCGAAAATTTGTCCGCTTGTTAGGTCTTGAGCCATCGCATTAATGGTTAAATCTCGTCGAATTAGATCTTGTTCTAATGTAACATTGGGCGAAAAATCACAGACAAAACCCGTGTAGCCGGTACCACTTTTTCGTTCTTGCCGCGCGAGCGCATATTCTTGTTGGGTAACGGGATGTAGAAAAACAGGAAAATCAGCACCAACTTGTTGATAGCCTTGATTAATTAATTCTGTAGCAGTAGCACCTACTACTAAGAAATCACGGTCTTTAATCGGTAAATTGAGCAACTGATCACGAACGGCTCCGCCAACAAGGTAAATTTGCATAGTCTTTGTATGGGATTATTTTTGCTTGAGATTAAAATAGCAAATTAGCATTATAAAAAATAGGCACAAGCTATATACTTGTGCCATTTCGGTGTAGCATAAATTATGCGACAGTGACAGATTCAATCACAATATCCTCAACGGGTACATCTTGGTGAAACCCTTTGTTACCTGTTTTAACTGCTTTGATCTTATCAACGACTTCCATACCTTCCGTAACTTCGCCAAAGACAGCGTAGCCCCATTCTTGTACAACCGTTTTACCGAACATTTCTTTAGCACGATAATCTAAAAAAGTATTGTCCGCTACATTGATAAAAAATTGTGAGCTTGCTGAATGTGGATCAGCAGTACGTGCCATTGCTAATGTACCACGTTTATTGCTTAGGCCATTACTTGCTTCATTCTGAATAGGCGCATTGGTTGGTTTTTCAATTAAACCTGCGCTCATGCCTCCACCCTGAATCATAAAACCATCAATTACACGGTGAAAAATAGTGCCATTATAAAAACCTTGCTGACAGTAATCGGTAAAATTTTGTGCAGTGGTTGGCGCTTTATCAGAATATAATTCGATTTTAATATCGCCATAATTAGTATGTAATGTAATCATTTTGGTTTCCTTATCAACATAAAGGGGAAGATTGTGTCACTATTATTAAAAAGTTTTAGCCAAATTGCAAAAAAATCTCAAAATTAGACTGCTTATTCGCTATACTTTGCCACTATTTTAGTATTTAAGCAATGAGGACACTATGCTCAAAATTTATAACACTCTAAAACGTGAGAAAGAAGAATTTAAACCGATTAACCCTGCACAAGTTGGTATGTATGTCTGCGGCGTGACGGTTTATGATCTTTGTCATTTTGGGCATGGGCGGACTTTTGTATCATTTGATGTGATTGCTCGTTATTTACGTTATTCAGGCTATAACTTACGTTATGTCCGCAATATTACCGATGTAGATGATAAAATCATTAAGCGTGCTTTAGAGAATAATGAGAGTTGTGAAGCACTTGTCGAGCGAATGATTGCAGAAATGCATAATGATTTTGACGCATTGAACATTATGCGGCCTGATGTAGAGCCTCGTGCAACTGAACATATCGCAGAAATTATTGCCATGGTTGAAAAGTTGATTATGAATGGCCATGCTTATGTTGCCGCAGATGGTGATGTAATGTTTGATGTGACCTCATTTAATCAGTATGGTGCGTTGTCTCGCCAAAATCTGGATCAGTTGCAAGCGGGCGCTAGAGTTGAAATTAAATCAGCTAAGAAGAATCCGATGGATTTTGTCCTATGGAAAAGATCTAAAGAAAATGAACCAAGTTGGCTAAGCCCGTGGGGAAATGGGCGTCCAGGTTGGCATATTGAATGTTCAGCAATGAACAATAAAGAATTAGGCGAACATTTTGATATTCATGGTGGTGGCGCGGATTTAATGTTTCCACATCACGAAAATGAAATTGCCCAATCTTGTTGTGCTCATCAAGGTGAATATGTCAACTATTGGTTGCATACAGGTATGTTGACGATTGATAAAGAGAAAATGTCTAAATCAGTCGGCAATTTTTTTAGCATTCGCCATATGTTAGGGCTTTATGATGCTGAATCGTTACGCTATTTCTTTTTGACAGCACATTATCGTTCTTTATTAGACTACAGCATTGATAACTTAGATTTAGCCCGATCAGCATTAGAACGTTTATATACTGCTTTACGAGGCTGTGACTTATCTGTACAAGCGAATGGCGGTGAAAATTATGTTACCGCTTTTAAAACGGCAATGGACGATGATTTCAACACGCCAGCAGCATTAGCGGTCTTATTTGAAATGGCACGTGAAGTGAATAAATTAAAAACAGAAGATCAACAGCAAGCAAATGCATTAGCGGTCTGTTTAAAAGAATTGGCTGCAGTACTTGGCTTATTAACACAAGATCCAGATAATTTTTTAAAAGGCGAAGTGAATATCGACCAAACCGCAGAGATTGAAGCATTAATTCAGCAACGTAATCAGGCAAAAGCTAATAAAAATTGGGCAGTAGCGGATCAAGTCAGAGATAAACTCAAAGCAATGAATATCTTGTTAGAAGACACACCAATCGGCACAGTTTGGCGTAAAGCCTAAAGCGTTTAAAAAACATTATAGTTTTGGATTCAAATTGATACTATTAAGGTCATAATGGCACTTTTAGGCATTAGACATCGATTTAAGTATGAGTGAGAATAAATTTATTTCACTTAAATTTACGAAAATGAAAAGACAATACAAAATTATCACATTAGCCACAACAACAGCATTGCTCTCTGCTTGTGGTGGGAGCAGCGGTGGGGATGATGTAACACATTCGCAAAACATAGCCTATGGTCACGGGCGATACAAGGATGCTGCCGAGCAAGATAAAGCCGAAGCAAAAGGACAAGGTGTTTACGTTGGTTTGGTAGATACAGGGATTAGAAGAAATGCTAAAGGTTTGATTAATCGTAATCGTAATATCAGCAGAAAAGTATTGAGTTTAGATGGTAAAAGCAAAGAAGATAGCAAAGATGAGCATGGGCACGGTACATTTATGACGGAAGTAATTCTAGATATTGCGCCTAATGCATCTATTAATTCGGCGATGAATTCAACTAAAGATGCTCTGTATATATGTTATTGGGAGCTACAAAAATAAAAAAACAAGTAAAGCTAGCCCGCTAATGGGTTTAGGTATTGCAAATGCGTTACTGTATTCTAAAAACTTGAACCAAACGGTCTTCGGCATGAATACAGCAACTGCTCAGCATGTTCAATTACACCTAGTTAATGAAAAAGTGTTGCGTAGTGAAAAAGCAATAGACCACGCATTAAGCGCGGAGCAATCAGGTGCTATATGGATGGACAGCGGTTTTGGTAAAACAAAAGCTAAAGCATTGTCTAGTGTCAATGGCGAAAGCCAAGACAACTCTCAAACTGTAGGGTTGGCTAAATCATTTAGTAACAGACAACACCGTTTAGAGGTTCAATTAAGTCGAGTAGATTACGGCTGGACTGAAAGCTATCAAGGATTGAAAAAAGCACTTAATACTCATGGTTATGGTTTTGAAGCAGCTTACGCTTATGCGCCGACACCTAGTAGCTATTGGGTAAGTGGTCTTGTTGGTTTTGACCGCCTAAAAGCAACCTCAACTTACGGCGCTGATGCAGGCGGTCAGTTTGTTGTAGGCAGCGCTGTTGGTAAATGGTTTGATTTTGGAGGTGTTGGTGTTATGCCAAGCGTTGGTTTGAAACATACTCAATCAACAGATATAGATTACTATTTAGGCAAGTTTGATGGAGATACGGTTTCTGCTGATAATGTCAACACAAAAGAAACAGCGTTAACAGTTGGTTTGAATGGTTTATGGAAAGCAGATAGCGAAGGTAAATTAACGTTGAATGCAGGATTGAATTTTTACCAAATTTTGAATGGTAAAGTGGCTTACATTTCAAACTACGGTGGTTATAAAGTCAATGTAAGTGAGAAAACCTCGGGCAATCGCCCAGATGTTGGTGTCAAATTAGGCGCCAATTACCAAGTAAGTGATAATGTTCGTATATTCTTGAATGGCGAATATCAAACTGGTAAATTCCGCCACCGTAAAGCGATTAACGTTGGCTTAAAGCTAGATTTCTAGTGTTTTAAATTTATGTTGCGGATATAACGCCTACCAAACAGAATGGTAGGCGTTTTTGTATTTGGGTGATTTGAAACTAATAAGTTAGCAATTGAATTTTAGAAAAAATAGCAAGCATAAGCTAGCTTATCCATAGTTTATTTAAATATGAATTAAGTATTTAAAATTTTAAGCATTTCTTCTAGTCGTGAAATAAGTCTATTTTCGCCAACTTGGTAAATAGAAGATCCATGCCTCCATGAATTGGGTATTAAGTCTAATGGAGGGACTTCGAGGGCTTCTGCTATTTGTTCTAGTCGTTTGTGGTTGATGCGAGATTTACCATTTTCAATTTTTCGATAACCGCTGACAGACAGATTTATTTTGTCCGCTATTTCTTCTTGGGATAGATTATGATTTTTTCTAAGCGATCTGATTTTTTCAAAAATTTCCATAATTGACACTTTTATAGTAATGGTCGTTACTTTTTAATATTAGACATTACCACAATTATGCAAAAAATGTAAATATTTTAGATTGTTCTAGCAAAAATCAAACTTATCACAATTAAATTAACCATTGCACTTTTGTGCAAAGACAAAGGTTGCAATTTCAAAAAGTTAAATAAAAGATTATCTTTTTTCTCCAAAATGACTATTTTTTATAAACTTTGAGGCGTTTTGTATAAAAAATGGCATTATTTAATTGACATAGCATTCTAGACGTCTAAAATGATATGTAATAATTAATAGATATAGGTTAAGAATAATGATTGAGCTGAAAAATATCGGCAAGCAGTTCGAGGTTAATGGTAAAAAAATTATTGCATTAGATAATGTTAATCTTGTCGTGCCTAAAGGTACTATTTGTGGTGTAATTGGTGCTTCCGGTGCGGGTAAGAGTACGTTAATCCGTTGCGTGAACTTATTGGAACGCCCAACAGTAGGTAATGTAATTGTTGATGGACAAGATTTAACAACCCTTTCATCTCAAGAGCTAATCAGCGCACGCCGTAATATTGCAATGATTTTCCAACATTTTAATTTGCTTTCATCGCAAACAGTATTTGAGAATGTTGCGTTACCGTTGTGTTTAAGTAACACTCCCACTGAACATATTACTAAAAAGGTTAATGAATTACTTGAGTTAGTGGGGTTAACTGAACGTAAAGATGTTTACCCAAGTAATTTATCTGGTGGGCAAAAACAACGGGTAGCGATTGCTCGTGCGTTAGCCAGTGATCCTAAAGTGTTACTTTGTGATGAGGCAACCAGTGCATTAGATCCGGTAACGACACAATCGATCTTACAATTATTAAAAGAGATCAATAAGCGGTTGGGATTAACTATTTTATTGATTACACATGAAATGGACGCCGTGAAACGTATTTGTGATCGTGTGGCAGTGATTGATCAGGGTAAGTTAATTGAGACCGGATCCGTGAGTGAGATTTTTGCAAATCCAACGACACAATTAGCTCAACAGTTTATTCAGTCTACTTTCCACGTTGAATTACCTACAGAGTATACCGAACAGTTTTCATCGCAGCCAACGCTGAATAGTAAACCGATTATTAAATTTGAATTTACCGGTAACTCTGTTGATGCACCGGTTTTGTCAATGGCATCGAAAAAATTTGGTATTGATTTTAGTATTTTAATGTCGCAAATTGATTATGCTGGTGGTGTTAAGTTTGGTTTTGTTATTGCTGAGGTTGAAGGCGATGGCGAAGCCATTACAGCAGCAAAATGCTATTTAATTAATAATAATGTAAAAATTGAGGTGTTAGGTTATGTGGGATAGTTTTTTAAAAGAAGTAACGCCTCAAATGTGGCAATTAATTGCTGAAGGGACATTAGAAACCATTTATATGAGTTTTAGTGCTTCTTTTATTGCCATTTTGGTTGGTTTACCATTGGGTTTTTTAGCGTTTTTAACTCAAAAAGAGCAAATTTTGGCAAATGAGCGTATTAATCAAATTTTAAATGTGATTATTAATATTGGTCGCTCAATGCCATTTATTATCTTATTGATTATTTTATTACCGGTTACGCGTTTTTTAGTCGGCACTTCATTAGGTACTACTGCCGCAATTGTGCCATTAAGCGTATCGGCTATTCCTTTTTTTGCACGTTTGACCGCAAATGCATTAATTGAAATTCCAGCCGGTTTAACTGAAGCGGCTAAATCAATGGGTGCGACTAATTGGCAAGTCGTAACGCGTTTTTATTTACCAGAATCTTTACCTATTTTAATTAATGGTATTACCTTAACGTTAGTCGCATTAATTGGTTACTCAGCCATGGCGGGAGCTGTTGGTGGCGGTGGCTTAGGCAATTTAGCCATCAGTTATGGTGAGCATCGTAATATGATCTATGTTAAGTGGATTTCAACCGTGATTATTGTGGCGATTGTGATGCTCAGCCAAAAATTAGGAGATTATTTAGCAAAACGTTATGATCATCGTTAATTATAAACACAACATCAAGGGAGTTTTACTATGATTTTTAAAAAAGTGTTGGCTTTTATATTTGTTTCGACTTTAGCATTAACCGGTTGTAAACCGGCAAATAACCAAGGTGATTCTGCTTCGACAAAAATTAAAGTAGGTGTGATGTCTGGCCCAGAACATTCTGTAGCAGAAAAAGCGGCAGAAATTGCGAAACAGAAATATAATTTAGAGGTGGAATTTGTTTTGTTTAATGATTATGCCTTGCCAAATATGGCGGTGAGTAAAGGTGATTTAGATATAAATGCAATGCAACATAAACCCTATTTAGATAAAGACTCTCAAGAAAAGGGATTAAATAACTTAGTGATTGTGGGTAATGCTTTTGTTTATCCATTAGCTGGTTATTCCAAAAAAATCAAAAATATAGCTGAGTTGAAATCTGAAGCGGTTGTAGCCGTGCCTAATGATCCTTCTAATCATGCACGTGCGTTGATGTTGTTGGAGAAACAAGGTTTAATTAAGTTAAACGATAATACTAACTTATTTGCCACTAAATTAGATATTGTGGATAATCCGAAAAAGTTAATAATCAAAGAAGTGGATACTTCAGTTGCAGCTAAGGCATTAGATGATGTTGATCTCGCTGTGGTGAATAATACTTATGCAAGCCAAGCGGGATTAAGTGTAAATGATAGTGTGTTTGTAGAAGATAAACAATCGCCTTACGTCAATATCATTGTGGCACGTACCGATAATCAAGACAGTCAAGCGGTGCAAAATTTTGTGAAAGCTTATCAAACTGAGGAAGTATTTGCTGAAGCGCAACATCATTTTAAAGATGGGGTAGTAAAAGGTTGGTAGTTTTGGGTGGATAACAAGGGGTAATAGGTGATGCCTATTACCCTTTTTATTTATGCAAATATAAGCTAAAAGTAAGTAAAAATCTACCGGTTATCTCCTTGATTCTGTTGCTGATAGCCTGTTAACAGTGATTGCCAGTTCTGCTGATGGAATTGGATACCTAATCGAGTTTGCTCTTTATGGAATGAACGCAATAAGCGGTTTAAATTGGCTTGTTTCCATTCTTCGCCAGCTTTAATACCACATTTATCAAAATCAATTAACCAAAATTTGCCGTTATCATCAAGCAAAATATTGTGAATATTTAAATCAGAATGATGTATTTGGTGGTCATGCAATTGACGGATCAATTGGCCAAGTTGTTGGTATTGTTCTGCGACAAGCGGTTGTATTTGTAACAATTTACTCAGATCTTGAGTATGTTCAATTTTTTCTAACATAATTTTGGCACGATAGAAAATGGATTGTTTATTGATTTCAACCGCAATTGGGCGAGGTACGGGTAAATGCCAACGTTGCATTTGGGTTAATAGGTTAAATTCTTGCACGGCTCTTGTTTGATCAATGCGGTGAAAAAGATAGCGATCTTTGACTACTTTACCAAATAAGCCACCACGATAATAATGGCGAAGCACAATATTAATGCCGAGTTCTGCTTGAGTATTTAAAAACCAAGTAATACCACGCCCCTTACTGTATCCTAGTAAGTGGTCGGATTGTGTAAAATTTTGACCGCTAAATAGTTGTTTAAGTAGTGGTTCGATAGCGGGTGAGACAATCTCGCGATTAAAAATATAATGAATCATAGGCATTATTTAAAATGATAGATAAGAATAATTCTACACGAATTTGATGTTTTAGGTGTGTTTCTAGCACCAATTTGCTAAAATTCCAAGCTTGAATTTTTAGAGGAGAATCAATGAGTATTATCTCAAGCGAAGCCCAAAAAGTGCGTAAAGCGTTGATTAAAAAGGGTATCGAAACGCCAACAATTGAATTAACACAAGATAAAGATTCACGACGAGCTGAAATTGAACAACATATGCGTTCAGTATTAGAATTGCTTGGCCTAGATTTACGTGATGATAGTTTAGAAGAAACCCCGCATCGTTTAGCAAAAATGTATGTAGATGAAATCTTTAGCGGGTTAGATTACGCGACTTTTCCTAAAATTACCACGATTGAAAATCGTATGAAAGTGAGCGAAATGGTATTAGTTGATGATATTACATTGACTTCAACTTGTGAACACCATTTTGTGACGATCGATGGCAAAGTAGCGGTTGCTTATTATCCGAAAAAATGGGTAATTGGCTTATCGAAAATTAACCGAGTAGTACAATTTTTTGCTCAACGTCCACAAGTACAAGAACGTTTCACTGAGCAGATTTTAACCGCATTTCAAACTATTTTAGAAACCGAAGATGTTGCAATCTATGTCAAAGCAATGCATTTTTGTGTTAAGTGTCGCGGCATAAAGGATAGCAACAGTTATACAGTGACTTCTGCATTTGGTGGTGTGTTTTTAGATGATCGTGAAACACGTAAAGAGTTTTTAAACCTAATTCACAAATAATCTAACAGCCAATATTAACGGGTTGTTAACGTAAGCGGACGATTTTAGCAAATTTTGGCAAAAATGTTACCGCTTACCCGTTTTAAGGTATGGAAAGATGAAAATTGCATTAGGCATTGAATATGATGGTAGCAATTATTTTGGTTGGCAACGTCAAGCAGAAGTTGTCAGTGTTCAACAAACTTTAGAAGAAGCGTTATCAAAAGTGGCAAATACCACTATTGAAGTATTCTGTGCCGGACGAACTGATTCTGGCGTGCACGGCACAGGGCAAGTTGTGCACTTTGAAACGGAAGTTGAGCGCCCATTAGCAAGTTGGTGTTTTGGAACTAATGCACATTTAGCTAATGATATTGCCGTCAAATGGGCAGTAAAGGTGGCGGAGGATTTCCATGCACGTTTTAGTGCAACTGCACGCCGTTATCGTTATATTATTTTCAACAGTAAATTACGAACAGCCATCTTGCCTAAAGGTGTTGCTCATTATCATTACCCTCTAGATGCACAGAAAATGCATCAAGCAGGACAATACTTATTAGGTGAACAAGATTTTTCATCTTTTCGTGCAGCGAAATGCCAATCGCATACACCCTGGCGGAATATTCATCATTTGAATGTAGTAAGACAAGGGAATTATGTGATTATAGATATTCAAGCAAATGCGTTTGTACATCATATGGTACGAAATATTGTTGGTAGTTTATTAGAAGTCGGGCAAGGACTTCAGCCTATTGAATGGATAAAATGGCTACTTGAACAAAAAAACCGTCAATTAGCTGCACCAACTGCGAAAGCAGAAGGGCTATATTTAGTCAATGTAGAGTACCCAAGTCGTTTTGGTATTCCTAAAACCGCATTAGGGCCATTATTTTTGGCAGACTAAATAAAAAAGCCAAATCATTGATTTAGTTTAATGGTTAGTTTAGTTGCTATGTCTGGGCTTATTGTACACTTTTTAATGTATTATCAGTGCGCCGTGCTTCGTTTTTATGAACTAATTTATTTAATTGTGATTCTAATTTTGTTTCAACTTCATTAATTGCTTTATAAAGATCTTCATCATTTGCCTTCGCAAAAAGTTCTCCAACAGGCGTACCAATTGAAGCTTCAACTTCATAACTGTTTGGTAACTTATGAATCATAAAATGTGGATTAATAAGTTGAGTTTGCCATTTTTCGAGTTTTGCTAAACGCTCTTCAATATGAGTACGGATTGCAGGAGTTACTTCCATTTGTTTGCTTGAAATATTAATTGTCATTGCATTGTCCTCTTTGTGAAGGTTATTAAGTTAATTAAAACATATGGCTTTTGGCTGATAATTTCAAGCCTTATGCTAAAGTAAAATTTGATCTGCTTAACACTTTTAGCGTGTTTTTGATTATAATCTATTCTAAAGTTGATGGGTGATAAAAAAATGAGTAAAGATAATAAAAATCCTGCATTTGAATGGCGTTTTTTATTGCCAAAGTATTGGGGACTATGGATTGGGCTCGCTATATTTAAACTAATTTTATGTTTACCTTATCCAATCCTTGTAAAAATAGGTCGTTTACTGGCTAAGCTTTTTTCAACATTAAGTTTTGGTAAGCGGAGGATTGCGGTTGCTCGACGAAATTTAGCATTATGTTTTCCTGATTATTCAGCTGAACAGATAGAAGCTATTTTAATCAAGAATGTTGAATCAGTTGGTATGGCGATTATTGAAACGGGGATGGCATGGTTTTGGTCAGATAAACTTATTTTAAAATGGTCTAATATTGAAGGACTAGAACATCTACAACAACCAAAAGGTACAGGTATTTTATTTGTTGGGGTACATTTTTTAACGCTAGAATTAGGTGCACGTATTGTTGGGTTACATCATCAAGGTATTGGTGTTTATCGCCCAAATGATAATCCGCTATTAAACTGGATTCAGTTTAAAGGGCGCATACGTTCTAATAAGGCTATGCTTGATAGAAAAGATTTACGCGGTATGATTCGTGCTTTAAGAGACGGTGAAACGATTTGGTATGCACCTGATCACGACTATGGCCAACAAAATAGTGTTTTTGTACCATTTTTTGCGGTTGAACAAGCTTGTACGACTGCTGGTTCGCATATGTTATTACGTTCTGCGCCAAATAGTATTGTGGTACCATTTACGCCTATTCGCCACTATGATTTTTCAGGTTATACGGTAAAAATTAGTCCTGCGGTTGATTTCAATGATTGTCAAAATAAGATCGAAACCGCCCGCTTAATGAATAAAGTAGTTGAAACTGAAATTTTAAAAGCGCAAACTCAATATATGTGGTTACACCGCCGTTTTAAAACTCGCCCAAACCAGTCGGCTGAAAATTTATATCATTAAGTAAGTTAATAATGCTCTCAATACGCCTATTTGAGATTAACATTTGCATATTTAGAATCAATTTGCAATTATACTTAGATCGCACAGAATACAATAACAGGAGATGCTTATGTCCGTCCCACTCTTTCACGGCAGTATTGTTGCTTTATTAACGCCGATGACGCATGGCGAAGTTAATTACCAAGAGATAAAAAATTTAGTTGAATATCATATTCAAGCGGGTTCACATGGCATTGTGGCAATGGGGACGACCGGTGAATCTACAACCCTCATTATTGATGAACACATGAAAGTAATTAAGAAAACCGTAGAGTTTGCTGATGGGAGAATTCCCATTATTGCTGGTTCCGGCTCAAATGCAACGAGAGAAGCGGTAACCATTACTAAATTATTGAATGGTGTTGGCGTTGTGGGCTGTCTAAGTGTTGTGCCGTATTATAATAAACCTACTCAAGAAGGATTATATTTACACTATAAAGCGATTGCTGAAAGCACCGAATTACCTCAAATTTTATATAATGTACCGAGTCGAACAGGCTGTGATTTAAAACCCGAAACAATCGGGCGTTTGTCAGAAATTCCTAATATTATCGGGGTAAAGGAAGCGACAGGCGATTTAACTCGCTTGCCTTTAATTAAAACATTAGCGGGCGAAGATTTCATTTTTTTAAGTGGTGATGATGCCACAGGCTTAGAGTCAATGAAATTAGGCGGACAAGGCGTAATATCGGTGACTAATAATCTGGCAGCAGCGGATATGGCTAAAATGTGTGAATTAGTTTTAGCGGGCAATTTTGCTGAAGCAGAAGCAATTAATCAACGTTTGATTGATTTACATCACGATTTATTTATTGAAGCAAATCCAATCCCAGTGAAATGGGCGGCTTATAAATTAGGTTTGATTAGTGAGCCTAGCTTACGCTTGCCGCTTACACCACTTTCTGAAACCGCACAACCCACTATATTAAAAGCGCTACAAAAAGCAGGTTTAATTTAGCCAATTAAGTAAACCAGAAAACTCATCATATAGATGAGTTTTTTATAGATCATTTATGCCAAAAATAAATAATATATTAATAAATATGAATGGACTTTTGGAATGAAATGGCACGCCCTAAAGGATTCGAACCTTTGACCCACGCCTTAGAAGGGCGTTGCTCTATCCAGCTGAGCTAAGGGCGCAAATGAAGATATAAAAGAGATTTATTGGTATAAAGTGGTCGGCGAGATAGGATTTGAACCTACGACCCACTGGTCCCAAACCAGTTGCGCTACCAAGCTGCGCTACTCGCCGATAAGAATAGTAGGCTCATTATAAATTGATTGTTTATTCAGTCAATGTTTTTTTATAGGTTCAGTGTTTAATTGTTGGTGTTTTGTTCGTTAGCGCGCTAGTCTTTATTTGCAAATAATCTATTTTCTGACAAAATAACTAAGGTATTAATTATTTACAGTAAAATATTATGGCAGCAAAAATTATTTCAGGCATAAACATTGCTAAACAGATTAAACAAAATATCGCACAAAAGATAGCGCAGTATATTGTTAATGGATATCGCCGTCCTGGGCTAGCCGTTATTTTGGTGGGGGCGGATCCCGCTTCTCAGGTTTATGTCAACAGTAAACGTAAAAGCTGTGCAGAAATTGGTATTGAATCAAAATATTATGACTTGCCAGCTACGATTACAGAAGTCGAACTGTTGTCTATTATTCAACAATTAAATAGTGATGAAATGATCGACGGTATTTTAGTCCAGTTACCCTTACCGGAACATATTAATCCTATTTACATTACGGAAGCTATCTCATCAGATAAAGATGTTGATGGTTTTCACCCTTATAATGTAGGGCGTTTATGCCAAAAAATTCCGACGTTACGTTCTTGTACATCGTATGGTGTAATGAAATTATTAGAAAGCACTCATATTGATTTAAGCGGATTACATGCGGTTATTGTTGGCGCATCAAATATTGTGGGGCGACCAATGGCGATGGAGTTATTGTTGGCTGGTTGTACGGTCACCATTACACACAGTCGAACTAAAAATTTAGCTGATCATCTTAGCTCGGCAGATATTGTTATAGTCGGTATAGGGCATCCAAATTTTGTAAAAGGGGAGTGGTTGAAGCAAGGTGCTATCGTGATCGATGTAGGAATTAATCGAGATACATATTCGAAAAAATTAGTCGGTGATGTAGATTTTTTAACCGCTGAAACCAAAGCTAGTTTTATTACGCCAGTACCTGGTGGCGTTGGTCCGATGACGGTGGCAATGTTAATGCAAAATACATTACAAGCTTATGAACACCATTTACAAGCGGTTTAATTTATCTATTTAATAGTCGCTTATTTACGCTATTTTAAGCTTAATTTTAGTACGCAAACGATTGCGCAGGCATAAATTGTGTTATAATTTTGTTAATTTTTAAAACTAAGATGGAGTACTTATGTCATTTCTAGATTACAAAAGCACTATTGCCCCTGTGACATTTAATCGCTGGCTTGTGCCACCTGCGGCGTTAGCGGTTCATTTGTCAATTGGGCAAATTTATGCTTATTCTGTTTTTAATGCACCATTAACGAAAGTTATTGGGATCACAGAATCTGCGGCAGACGATTGGAAGCTTACGACGATTGGTTGGGTTTTCAGTATTGCATTAGCCGTATTAGGCGCGTCTGCGGCAATGTTTGGTAGTTGGATGGAGCGCGTTGGCCCACGTAAAGCAATGTTTGTGGCGACGATTTGTTTTAGCCTTGGGTTTGTTGTTGCAGCAATCGGTGTGTATCAACACAATTTATGGTTACTCTATTTGGGTAACGGGGTTTTAGGTGGTATTGGTTTAGGGTTAGGTTATATTGGGCCGGTATCTACTTTGATGAAATGGTTCCCAGATAAGCCGGGAATGGCCACAGGTTTAGCCATTATGGGCTTTGGTGGTGGGGCAATGTTAGCTTCGCCTATTTCCGTTGGTTTGATGAATTTCTTTAGCAGTGAGACATCGGTTGGTATAGCAGAAACCTTTTTAGTATTAAGTGTTTTCTATTTCATTTTTATGATGTTTGGTGTTTTCACTATTCGTTTGCCTCATCCAACTTGGAAACCAAAAGGATTTGTTGAACATAAAAAAGCAGATAAGCTAGTCAGTGCATACAATGTTGGTGTGAATCAAGCGATGAAAACGCCACAATTTTGGCTACTGTTTTCGATTCTTTGTTTGAATGTAACGGCAGGAATTGGAGTATTGGGGCAAGCATCGGTAATGATTCAAGAGCTTTTCTCTGAAGTTTCGGTTGGAAAACAAGCTGCGATTGGTACTTTAGCCGCAGCGGGTTTCGTTGGCTTACTTAGTTTATTTAATATGGCAGGGCGTTTTTTCTGGTCAAGTATTTCAGATAAAATTGGCCGTAAAAAGCTGTATTCCATTTTCTTTTTGTTAGGTGCCGTGCTTTATTTTATCATTCCATCGATCGGTGAAAGTGGTAATAAAGTCCTATTTGTTATAGGTTTCTGTGTAATTATTTCAATGTACGGTGGCGGTTTTGCTGCAATTCCAGCTTATTTACGTGATTTGTTTGGCTCATATCAAGTTGGTGCGATTCATGGGCGAGTATTATTAGCTTGGTCAACTGCAGCCGTAATTGGACCGGTATTAGTTAATTATATTCGTCAGATGCAAATTGATAGTGGTGTGCCTGCGGTACAAGCTTATAGTGTAACGATGTATATTATGGCGGGCTTATTATTTATTGGCTTTTTCTGTAATTTAGGTGTAAAAGCGGTCAATCAGAAACATCACCATCAATTAACGATTAAAGAAGCCGCGCATAGTGCTAAAGCAGCAGATGAAACGGTGATCTCAGATACGTATTTAGTTGTGGAAGAAGTGGCTCAGGGGGGCTGTATGATTTGGTTACGTTGGCTTATTGTGACTATACCATTGCTATATGGTGTCTCGATGGTTTTTGCCAAAGTAATGGAATTATTTTAATTTTAACGGAAAAGCGGTCTAATTTGACCGCTTTTTTATCAGTAATTGTTTATTCTATGCTAAATAAAAAAGGGTTTAATCCACTACGAACGAATCCTTTTTGTTCCATCTCTATATCAAGCATTAAGCTAGCAAGATCATCTGCCAGTGGTTCAACATAAGGATCTTTTTCTTGATATAAGGACTTTTAAATAGCTATGGCAATCGCCACAACTTTCTGCTTTGATGGGAGCTTCAACAGTGTCAAAACTCCAATAATTTAAATCACCGCTTTCATCACAATTTGAACATTGCGCACGTGTCATATTCCATTCACTTTCACATAATGCACAATGTAAGTAACGCAATCCTTGAGTTTTATCCAAATGAATTACACTCGTAATTGGTGCTGAACCGCAGACAGGACACGTATGCCGTTCGCCTATTTCAGCTTGAGTATGACGTGGTAGTTGCTGAGCAAGTTGTGTCCAATACAGTGATAAAGCCAACCAAATAAAGACCGATTGATCTGGGCTGACTTGTTCATAACGTTCATTCAATAGATGATCGGCGAGGTTATTGAGTTCGGCATAAGATGCTTTTTCAAGAAATTCGAGCGTAGTAAGAATAGCACCTGTTGCATAGGGTTTGCATTGTTTGATTAAGGCGAATAATAGCTCAAGCCATTTTTCATCACGTGCAAATTGTTGTTTGTTTAATGGCTTTTGCCCTTGGTTTTCTGTTAGATAAGCGGTCAGTTTTTCTGCATAATTACCAATAGGCGACTTTTCCAGTAAGGTTAGCTGTATGTCGACTAAGTGTGCAGCAAACTCAAGATAGTCTCTGAGCGGATTATTTTTTGCTAGTTCGCGTAGCCGTTTGGCACGCCGAGTATAGAGATTTTTAGGATTAGCAAACAGTAAAGGTGGGATTTCAAATGCGCTAGCAGATGGTTTTATTTCATTTTCAGGTAAAATGCGGATACTCATTTTTTTCTCTTCATTTATACGGGCTAAATACAGTTGAGTTAAAGCCTTGGGGATATGGTTAAAACAAAAGTGCGGTATGTTTTCCGCACTTTATTAATTACTGATCAGCTTGATTTACTTTTTCTTTCAATTCAGGTAGAACTTCTTCATTGAACCATTTCGGATGATGTTTTTTCGCCCAGCGAACGGTGACCCAACCTTCAACCATACCAGTGATAGAACCTTTTACCCAAAATGCCATATAGATATGAACTAAGATCCCACTGAATAAGGCAAATGCACTTACAGAGTGCAGTAAAATGGCAACCCGTAAGGTGGTAATGGAGAAGTTAGCGGAGAAATATTTTCTCCACATAATAATCCCTGTTGCTAATAGCGTAAACATTGCCAAAATGAGTGTCCAAAACAACATTTTTTGACCTAAGTTATATTTGCCATTATAAGCCACCGCATGTTCATTACCTTTTAACACTTCAACAATGCCTTTTGCCCAACAGATATCATTTTTTTCAGGAATATTATGATGCCAATAAATCAGCGCCATAATGATGAAAGCAATGAACATCACAATCCCCGTGAAAGGGTGAATAGCTCGAGCTAGTTGCGGTGTACCTAATACTTCTGTTAGCCAGGCGAAATCGGGGAAGAAGAACGCAACACCAGTAAACATAGTTAAGAAAAAGGCTATAACTAAGAACCAATGACTAACGCGTGCGATAGGTTTGTGTCGAACGATTTTGGTATCGTTAGTAATGGTTAATTTATTACTCATGTTGTTCTCCTTCATTCTGATGATCTTCAATATCTTCCTCAATATTTGGTCCAATGGTGATGTAGTGCGCTATTTCAGCAAGCGCTAAGCCTCCCATTGTAATTGCGGCAACTGGTTTTAAAACATCTTTCCAAAGCGTAACCGTAATATCAATAGCCGGATCCTTAGGTAAACCTGAATATAATTCAGGTTTGTCTGCGTGGTGTAATACATAAATCACGTATGTTCCACCGACACCATCAGGGTTATAAATACCGGCATTTTGATAACCTCGTTGTTTGAGATCAAATACACGTGTTTCAGCATAATGTAGCATTTCTTCTTTAGAACCAAATTGAATGGCACCTGTTGGGCAGGTTTTCACACAAGCGGGTTCTTGACCTACATTCGCGCGATCGACACAAAGCGCGCATTTATAAACACGGTTATCATCGTCATTCATTTTGGGAATATTGAACGGACATCCGGCGATGCAGTAGCCACAGCCAATACATTTATCTGATTGAAAATCAACAATGCCGTTTGCATATTGAATAATCGCGCCTGGTGCAGGGCAGGCCTTTAAACAACCCGGCTCAGCACAGTGCATACAACCATCTTTACGAATAAGCCATTCTAAGCGGTCATTTTCTTCGACTTCATTGAATTTCATAACTGTCCATTGTTTGGCATTTAAATCACGCGGATTATTATACACGCCAACACATTCTTCTTGCGGTGCACGGATATCATTCCATTCGGAACAGCCAACTTGGCAAGCTTTACAGCCAATACAGGCAGAAACATCAATCAACTTTGCCACTTCAGTCACGTGGTTACGTGCTTGTGGCGGCGGTGTGACAAATGAGGTTGCCGAGACATTAATAATGTTTTGATCTTGAACATTAGACATTATAGCGCCTCCGTGGTTTTCTCAATGTTAACTAAGAATGTTTTATATTCTGGTGTTTGGGTATTTGCATCCTCCACTCTGCTAGTTAAGGTATTTACAATGAAACTTTTACGACCAACCGTACTAAAGCCACCATGCAATGGAATACCAATCGTATGGACGGTTTTACCGTCAATTTCTAAACTGCGAATGCGTTTAGTCACGACAGCTTTCGCTTTAATAAAACCACGTTTAGAACTGATTTTGACTACATCACCTTGTACGATGCCTTTTTCTTGAGCTAATTGCTCATTAATTTCAACAAAAGGTTCAGGTTGCGCAATCATATTGAGCTCAGATTGTTTAGTCCACCAGTGGAAGTGTTCAGTTAAACGGTAAGTTGATGCTACATAAGGATAGTCTTTCACATCACCAAAACTGTTTTTATCACTTTCCAAAATGCGCGTCACTGGATTTGATATGACATTTGGATGCAGTGGATTCGTGCCAATCGGCGTTTCAATCGGTTCATAATGCTCTGGAAATGGCCCATCAACTAACTTATCTAAGGAAAATAAGCGACTGACACCTTCATTATTCATAATGAAAGGCATAACGTTGCTATTAGGTGGTGCATTACCGAAATCTGCCACATCAATATAGTTCCAATTAGTACCATTCCATTTTACTAATTGGCGTTTAGCATTCCACGGGTTACCGGCTAAATCTGCCGAAGCGCGATTATAAATAATCCGTCGGTTAAGTGGCCAAGCAAATGCCCAACCTAAGGTATTGCCTAAACCTGATGGATCGCTGTTATCACGATTGGCCATTTGATTACCTTTGGTTGTCCATTGTCCCGTATAAATCCAACAAGCCGCAGCAGTAGTGCCATCATCGCGTAATTGTGCAAAGCTGGCTAATAAATCGCCTTTTTTCGCAATAATCCGACCGCTTGCATCGGTTAAATCTGCTAAGGCGTAACCGTTACTTTCTTTAGCAATTTCATCTGCTTTAGGTTCGCTTGGGTTCGCATAATTCCAAGTCATTGCTTCAATCGTTTCGAGTGAAGGTCCGCCTTGTTGGCGATAAAGACGAATAATTTCTTCACGAATTTCTGATAGGATATCAACATCAGGTTTTGCTTCTTTAGGTGGTTCTGCGGCTTTCCAATGCCATTGTAACCAACGACCAGAGTTAGCAATTGAGCCATCTTCTTCTGCAAAACAAATAGTAGGTAAGCGGAACACTTCGGTTTGAATTTCTGCTGGGTTAACATCGTTATATTCACCATGTTTTTGCCAAAACTCAGAAGTATCAGTCACAATTGGATCGCAAATAATTAAGAATTTTAACTTACGTAACGCAGATGAGATTTTGTGTTTGTCTGGGTAGGACGCTAAAGGATTATAGCCTTGGCAAATGTAGCCATTCACTTGTCCTTTATCCATCATTTCAATGTATTTGAGATGATCGAGCTTAGTTTTGAATTGTTTTGGTAAAAAATGATAGCCAAATTCATTTTCTTTAGTTGCGTTATCACCATAGAAGGCTTTCAGCATACTGACCATAAACTTAGGCGTATTTTGCCAATAATTCACTTGATCTGCTGTGGCTGTTTTCGGGGTAATACGATTTAAAAAAGTGGCTAAAGTCGTATCATTTTCGGTCGGTAATGGGATATAGCCAGGTAACATTGTTGGAAATAACCCCATATCCGTAGTGCCTTGCACATTGGAGTGGCCCCGTAATGCATTTACACCACCACCAGCCATACCGATATTACCTAATAGCAATTGAATCATTGCCATTGCCCGAATATTTTGTGCACCAACAGTATGTTGTGTCCAACCTAATGCATATAAGAATGTTGTAGTCCGTTCTGGCGTGGCCGTTGAGGCAACAGTTTCTGCAAATTCTAAAAAGGCTTTTTGTTTAGTGCCACAAATACGTTCAACCATTGCAGGTGTATAACGTGCTACGTGTGTTCTCAATAAATTAAGCACACAGCGAGGGTGTTGCAAAGTTAAATCACGTTTTGGCTGCCCATTTTCATCTAATTGATAAAACCAACTTGTTTTATCATATTGACGTTTTTCTGCATCGTAGCCAGTAAATAAACCGTCTTCAAAACCAAAATCTTCATTAATTAAGAAGCTTGCATTGGTATAGTGTTTAACGTATTCATGTTGAATTTTATCGTGGTCGAGTAAATATTTAATGACCGCTAATAAGAATGTAATATCCGTGCCAGAACGAATAGGGGAATAGAAATCAGCAACGGAAGCCGTTCGATTAAAGCGAGGGTCAACCACCATTAATTTAGCATTATTCTGTTTTTTCGCTTCGATCACCCAACGGAAACCAACAGGGTGTGCTTCTGCGGCATTTCCGCCCATAACCACTACTACATCGGCATTTTTTATATCAACCCAATGATTTGTCATCGCACCGCGACCAAATGATGGAGCAAGACTTGCTACCGTTGGTCCGTGTCAGGTACTGGCTTGGTTATCAATAACGAGCAACCCTAATGAGCGTGCCCATTTTTGCGAAATTAATGCGGTTTCGTTACTGGCTGCTGAAGCGGTTAAAAATCCTGTGGTTACCCAACGATTGACAGGTGTACCTGCTTCATTAGTGGCTTGGAAGTTTGCATCACGGTCTTCTTTTAATAGTTTGGCAATTTTATGAATAGCATCGTGCCAGCTAATTCGTTGCCATTTATCTGATCCCGGAGCTCGATATTCTGGATATTGTAAACGGTTTGGACTGTTTACAATATCTAGAACACCGGCACCTTTTGGACATAATGCACCACGGCTAACCGGATGGTCTGGATCACCTTCTACATGGAATAATTTACTACGAGAATTCATTGCACCATCACCGAGACTGTACATCAACATACCACAACCAACGGCACAATACGTGCAGGACTGACGAGTTTCTTTAGCTCGTAAAAGTTTGTATTTGCGCGGTGCGGCTAATGCAGTAGCGGGCGAAAAACCCAGCATTGCAGCAGACGTACCTGCCATACTTCCTGCACAGATCTTAAAGAACTTACGTCTAGAGATCTGCATAATCACTCCTAAGAAATAATGCGTTTAAATTAAACATAAAAAACGCAAGAAAAAGCTAAACATACTATTACATAGCGAGCTTGCTTAATAATAGAATATCTCTCATTTAATCAGAGAAAAAAGCTATTCTAGAATTGGCATAAAGATGAATTAATTTAAAAATACCTATTCAGCTTAAAAAATTATAAAATAGCTTAAAAATTAATACCTATTTTCTCTAAAATTAAATAAGGCGGTTAATTATTCCTTATATAAATTTTTTCAACATTATTTTTTACAAAAAATTAACAAAAATTTGATAAATAGCAAATTTTTTATAGGTAAATGAAAGTTATTCTTGATTGTTTTATTGGAGTAATATGCAAATAACACATACTACTAATGCGACTAAATTAGATTTTCAGCGTAAACAAATAACCGCGCATTCAATAGAAGAGCCGATTATTTGTGAAGTACCGGTGGCGTTAGTCTATAACGGTATTTCTCATACGGTGATGATGGCAACACCACAGTCACTTGCAGATTTTGCTTTAGGGTTTTCTTTAGCTGAGGGCATTTTACAACATAAGTCCGAGTTGTATGGATTAGAGATTATTCCACAATGTGACGGCGTTGAAGTGCAAATGGAGATTGCTACACGTCGTTTTGTAGAATTAAAAGCAAAACGTCGCTCAATGGCGGGCCGTACAGGTTGTGGTATTTGTGGTGTTGAACAGCTAGCACAAGTGAACCAGCAGTTAAATATCACTTGTCAAAATAACCGCTTACAGGCCGTAGAAGCGCATATTTTGGAGTGTTGTTTATCTCAATTAGAACAAGCACAATCTTTAGCAAAAATAACCGGTGCTAGCCATGCGGCGGCTTTTTTTACTCCTAATGGGCAATTATTAGCCATTCGTGAAGATGTTGGACGGCATATTGCATTAGATAAATTGATTGGTTGGTATGCTCAAGCTGATATGCCATTAGGTTTTGTATTTGTTACTAGTCGAGCAAGTTTTGAAATGGTGCAAAAATGTTTAGCGGTTGGTATTGAAATGTTATGTGCTATTTCAGCAACAACAGAAAGGGCAGTGAAAATAGCACAGCGGCATAATTTTACATTGAGTGCTTTTACGCGCCCGGGTAAAGCGACCATTTATACAGGTGTACATCGATTAAAAAATCAACCGCTTTTTAGTGAATAAAATAAGTTTAAGCGGTCGAAAAATCATAATTTATTGCAAAAATTGTTCAATAATGAGGATTATATTTCGCTCTTTTGTTTATATTCGCATAGATCTTCAATCAAGCAAGATCCACAACGAGGTTTACGAGCAATACAAGTGTAGCGACCATGTAGAATTAGCCAGTGATGTACATCAATTTTGAATTCAGCAGGCACCACTTTCAATAATTTTTCTTCTACTTTTAAAACATCTTTCCCAGTGGCGAAGCCCGTGCGGTTCGATACACGGAAAATATGGGTATCAACCGCAATAGTGGGTTGATTAAAAGCGGTATTTAATACTACATTTGCGGTTTTTCGCCCAACCCCCG
This sequence comes from [Haemophilus] ducreyi, assembly GCF_900109315.1. GTDB lineage: Bacteria > Pseudomonadota > Gammaproteobacteria > Enterobacterales > Pasteurellaceae > Haemophilus_B > Haemophilus_B ducreyi. The sequence continues at coordinate 215,494 of NZ_FOJC01000001.1, forward strand.
CTAATGCTTGCAAGGCATCACGATCTTGAGGAACTTCACCATTATGTTTATCGAGTAAATCACGGCAAGTTTTTATAATATTTTCTGCTTTACTATTGAATAAACCAATAGTTTTAATATAGCTTTTTAAGCCATCTACGCCTAAATCAAAGATTTGCTGTGGCGTATTGGCAACCGCAAATAGTTTATCTGTCGCTTTATTGACCCCTTTATCAGTTGCTTGTGCAGAAAGGATGACTGCAATTAATAACTCAAATGGATTATGATAATGTAATTCCGTTGTTGGATGCGGATTTTTCTGGCGTAAACGTGTGAGTATTTCAATACGTTTTGCTTGATTCATATGTAGACCTAAAAGAAAGAGAAAATGTTTTGTTCATATAGCATTTTGGCAACCATAATAAATGACATTGAAACTAACATTGGCCGTATTAACTTTTTCCCTTTAGTCACCACCATTCTAGCACCTAATATGCCACCAATAAATTGCCCGACCATCATTAAAAAACCAATTTTCCACATAACAGCATTGCCTAAAATAAAGAAGATAAGTGAAGCAACATTTGAAGTGAAATTAAGTACTTTAGCGTGTGCGACAGCTTTAGATAAGTTGAAGCCAAGCAGTAGGATAAAAGCCAAGGTAAAAAATGAGCCAGTTGCAGGTCCAAATACACCATCATAAAAACCAATACCGATTGCCGCACTGAATGCGAAAAGTGGCAAACTAATTCGTGGTTTACGATCTTCATTATCAATATTAGGGCTTAACAAGCAATAAAATCCAATAATTAAAATCAAAAATGGCAGAATAGCTTTCAGTGCATTGATATCAATTATTTGCACGAAAATAGTCCCGGCGGCAGCACCAATAAAAGTTAAAAGAATTAATAAGGCGATTTGTTTAATATTGACCGCTTTTTTAGACACAAAATAAAGTGATGCTGAGAATGAACCACCACAAGCTTGCAATTTATTTGTACCTAATGCTATGGTAGGCGGTAGCCCCGCTGATAGTAATGCCGGAATAGTTAATAAGCCACCGCCACCAGCAATCGAATCAATAAAACCGGCAAGGGTAGCCACGGCGAATAACATTGTGAGTATATCTATTCCTAACTCTATTTCCATATTGAATGATTGCCCTGATAAATTCATTTGTAGTAATATACAATATTTTGCCTTTATCGGAAAATAATTATCTTTTTTCTTTAAAAAACGTTTTTATAATTAAGAGGAATACCAATGTTTATTAGCCTTATTGTGGCGCGTACAAAAAATCACGTGATAGGCCGCCACAATCAAATGCCTTGGCATTTGCCTCGTGATTTAATGTGGTTTCGCGAAAAAACCATAGATAAACCGATAATTATGGGACGTAAGACCTATGAGTCTATTGGCCGTCTTTTACCTAAGCGACCCAATATTATTTTATCGCGAACTGAATTAAAGATTGATGGGGCTTATACGGCAACCAGCTTAGCCGAAGCGATTGAATTAGCAAAAAAATTTACAGCTGAAGAAATAATGGTTATTGGTGGAGGAGAGTTATTTAAACAGGCGCTGCCATTAGCCCAAAGACTGTATTTAACGGAGATTGAAGCTGATATTGAAGGCGATACTTACTTTGAATTTAATGAACAAGATTGGCAATTAATTAGCAAAGAAAGCTCAGAAATAGATGAACATAACAACTATGTTTGTCATTTTATGCAATTTGAGCGTATTTAATGTGTTTTTTTTGAACAATTGAACTGAAAAAATGTGAACGCAAACCTTTGCTTTTTTTATGCTTAGATACAAACAAAAATAGAATAATTAAAATAGCGATAACATATTTTAGGAGGTATTGATGAACTATGTTGAATTGTTAGGTTATTTAGCTATGTTATTAGTCGGTCTTTCATTTTTAATGAAAGACGTGATTAAACTTCGATTCGTAAATGCATTAGGCTGTATCTGTTTTAGCATTTATGGAATATTGATTGGTTCATTCCCAGTTGCGGCATTAAATGGTTTTGTCGCTTGTACAAATATTTACTTTCTGATTAACAATAATAAAGATTGAATTTTGGTCTATTAGCGCTCTGATTTGCTATAAAAATAGTAAATTAGACCGCTTAGTTTTAGCATTTTACAGATTAGCCAAAATATCTAAAGTTTGACTTAATGTTTTAACCGCAAAAATTTCCATTCCTTGAATCGTTTTTTTCGGCATATTGCCGTATGGAATAATGGCGCGTCGAAAACCGTGCTTAGTGGCTTCACTCATTCTTTCCTGACCGCTTGGTACTGGGCGAATCTCACCAGCTAATCCCACTTCTCCAAATACGACAAGATCACGAGGTAATGCACGATTACGAAAACTAGAAATTAAAGCAAGGATTAAGGCTAAATCGGCACTGGTTTCGGTTATTTTCACGCCACCGACAACATTTACAAAAACATCTTGATCAGACATTTGTAAACCTCCGTGACGATGTAAAACCGCTAATAATAATGATAGACGATTGTGATCTAAACCTACGGCAACCCGTCTTGGATTAGCGAGCATTGAATGATCAACTAACGCTTGAATTTCCACTAATAATGGGCGTGTTCCTTCCCATAATACCATCACTGAGCTACCGGGGGTTTGTTCTTCACTACGGCTTAAAAAAATAGCGGAAGGATTTTTTACTTCGCGTAATCCTTGCTCAGTCATTGCAAAAACGCCAAGTTCATTGACCGCCCCGAAGCGGTTTTTTTGGCTACGCAGTGTGCGAAAACGCGAGTCCGCTTCACCTTCTAATAAAATTGAGGCATCAATACAATGTTCCAACACTTTTGGACCGGCTAACATTCCATCCTTAGTAACGTGGCCAACCATAATGATCGCCACTTGTTGCATTTTGGCATAACGTGTTAAGAAAGACGCACATTCACGAACTTGTGAAACACTGCCAGGTGACGATTGAATATCGGCTAAATGCATAACTTGAATGGAGTCGATCACCATGATTTTAGGTTTTTCTTGATCGGCAATATTACAAATATGTTCGACAGAAGTTTCTGATAGCATTTTAAGATGTTCAGTGGGTAAACCTAACCGATTAGCGCGCATAGCTACTTGTTGTAAGGACTCTTCACCAGTAACATATAAAGCCGAATGCTGTTTCGATAAGCCACACATCACTTGTAATAAAAGAGTTGATTTACCCGCACCAGGGTGGCCACCAATCAGAATTGCTGAGCCTGGCACAATACCACCGCCGAGGACGCGATCTAATTCATTAAAACCACTACTAAAACGAGGTACTTCTTGCAAACTAATATCGGCAAGGCGTTGGATTTTGCCAGATGTTTCGCCTGCATAGCCACTAAAGCGGTCATTTTTATTCATTTCTTTGCTTGAAATTAGGCGTATTTCACTAATTGTGTTCCACGCCTTGCATTTTCTACATTGCCCCATCCAGCGAGAATATTCCGCCCCACAATCATTACATACATAAGCCGTTTTTGCTACCTTTGCCATTTTAACCTTCTAAATCCGATCAAACCCTCAAAGTATAACAAAAAACACTGACTAAATACACAGGCTTTTATCCGCTTATTTTTGCGATATAGATCGAATAAATAACCTTTTTAAGTCGCATAAATTGCTGACAAATTGCACACTGTCTCTGCTATTTTTTTATTGATATTGAATATTGATATAGGAGAGAACAATGTCATCTTTATTTTTGATTAAGCCACTACAAAAGGCGTTTACTTTAATTGAATTAATGATTGTGATTGCCATTATCGCAATTTTAGCTACGGTTGCGATTCCTTCTTACAATAGTTATACCAAAAAAGCTGCGTTATCTGAGTTATTAGCCGCTTCATCAGCGTATAAAACCGATGTAGAAATATGTGTTTATAATTTGGGTAGAACAGATGGATGTAATGCAGGAACAAACGGTATAAAAAATGATAATTCAGGTAAAAGTAAATATGTCGGATCAATCAGTGTAGAAAATGGAACGATTACAGTAACGGGTAAAGAAAGCCTTAAAGATTATAGTTATAAAATGACACCAACCTTACAAGGCGAATCCTTAACTTGGAAAACGACTTGTAATGGTGCTGATACTAGCCTTTTCCCTGCTAATTTTTGTTCTACTGAACAATAAGGAAAAAATCAATGCAGTATGCGGTATTTGATCTTCATCGCCAACAGAATTTTATTATTTCAGCGGAGAGATGGCAAAAGAACTGTCAAGAAAAAGATCTTTTATTACGTTATCTTGCATTACCGGTTCAAGAAAATGAGGACAGGTTATGGTTAGCCATCGATGATATGAAAAATTTAAATGCGTGTGAAATTTTTGCATTTATGGCTCATAAAACGATAGAACCGGTGTTGGTTTCTGCGGAAGAATTGAAATATTTATTGAATCAACTGGCGCCAGAGCAACAAGCGGTGTATGAAGAAAGTGAGCTAACTTATCAAGTACAAACAGAAAGTGAAACATTGAATTTAAATGATCCTATTATTCAATTACTTGATAATTTATTTAAATTTTGTTTAAGGCAAAATGCTTCCGATATTCATTTTGGGCCACAAAAAGCACAGTTACAGATTCGGTTGCGGATTGATGGTGTGTTACATATCTACAAAACATTGGCAATTCATTTGGCTGCTCGCATTATTTCACGTATCAAATTGTTGGCTAAACTTGATATTAGCGAAACACGGCTACCGCAAGATGGGCAATTCCATTTTAAAACAATCGTATCTGAAACCCTTGATTTCCGTGTATCGAGTTTGCCTACTCAATGGGGCGAAAAAATTGTATTACGCTTACAAAAAAATAAACCAACCCATTTTGATTTTGTTGAATTGGGGTTATTGCCTGCGCAAAAAACTACGTTATTACACTTATTGCATCAACCGCAAGGTCTAATTTTAGTTACTGGCCCCACCGGCAGTGGCAAAAGTATCACATTGTATAGTGCGTTAAGTCATCTGAATCAACCGGATAAGCATATTTTAACGGCAGAAAATCCAATAGAAATTGAGATCGAAGGAATCATTCAAACACAAGTTAATCGAGCGATTCAGCTAGATTTTAGCCATCTATTACGAACATTTTTGCGCCAAGATCCTGATATTATTATGTTAGGTGAGATTCGTGATCCGGAGAGTGCCGAAATTGCATTACGCGCTGCACAAACAGGGCATCTTGTGCTTTCTACATTACATACTAATGATGCGCCCTCTGCAATTGAACGGCTATTACAATTAGGTATTAAAGAATATGAGCTTAAAAATGCCTTATTATTAGTCATTGCACAACGGTTTGTCCGCAAGCTATGCACGCAATGTTTTGGTAAAGGCTGTCAGGCTTGCTATCAGGGCTATAGAGGACGCATTGGCATTTATCAATTATTAAGCCGTACGGGAAAAATCTTTGAAAAAGAGACCGCTTATCTTGATTTTGCTAGTTTACATCATAGTGCGAAGCATAAGTTAGAGGCCGATATTACGTCCTTAGCAGAAATTAACAGAGTATTAGGCGATGCTGAAAATATATGAATTTCATTGGCGGGCTTTTAATCGTTTTAATCAACGGCAAAAAGGTAAATCTCTGGCCAAAAGTCACGATGAATTAGAACAACGGCTATTAGCTAAAGGCTATTCAAATATCCATATTCAACGTGATTTTATTTTAGTTAGGAAACCCAAAAGCGAACAAATCACTCAATTAATTAATCAGTTAGCTATGTTATTGAATGCCTCGGTTCCATTAAAACAATCGCTGGTGATGGTATTAGAAAACGTACATAATATTAAATTATATTTATGGTTATATGAAATTATTACGCTGTTAGAAGCGGGGCATACTTTTTCAGCCAGTCTCACTAAAATGAACGTTTATTTGACTAAGCAAGAAATTCAGTTAATTAAGATGGGAGAACAGAGTGGGCGTTTAGCCATTATGCTAGATAACATTGCAAAAGTACGTACTCAATCACAGAAATTAGCTAATAAAGTAAAGAAAATTATGTTTTATCCGGCGATTATTTTAGCCGTATCAATTAGTGTATTAATTGGATTGTTATTATTTATTGTGCCTCAATTTGAAGATCTTTATCGTAACAAAGATCAGTCACTGCCTTTTATTACCCAATTATTATTTCAGTTATCGAATTTTCTTCAACAATATGCATTTATTTTATTCATCGGCGGCCTATTTAGCGGTATTGTTAGCTATTTTTTAGCGAAAAAGAGGCTTTTTTGGCGTACCTTAAGATCGCGTTTATTAAATCATATGCCAGGGTTTCAGCAAATTATTAAAGATGCTCGAATTATTTTCTTTAGTCAAAATCTTGCGTTAATGCTTAATGCACATATTCATTTAGATGCAACGTTAAAAGCATTTTTATCAGAACATCGCCAAGATCCGGTATTACATCAGGAGATTTTGAGTATATTAAGTTTATTAAAGCAAGGTTATAAATTCTCTGAGGGGCTTAATCCAACCGTATTTACTAGCCAAGTAGTACAAATGATGGCAATTGGCGAACAAAGTGGTAATTTGGCTAAAATGTGTATGTGTATTAGTCAACTGTATCAGCAAAAACTAGACTACCAAATTGATTTGTTTGCTCAATTACTTGAACCGGTTTTAATGTTAGTGATTGGCATTATTGTGGGGACGATTTTGATTGGGATTTATTTGCCTATTTTTGATATGGGAGCATTGGTGTAATGCAAACATTAGAAATTCCCATTTTTATCGCAATCAGCTTCAGCTTATTATTTGCTTATTGGTGTCAAATGGCTATTCCATGTTTTGCTGAGTATATTAATCGACAAGTTTATGATGAATATCATCATTTAAGTGGCATACCTTGCTCAGATTCGTATGCTGATTTTTTACGTTATTCTAAATTACAACCACAACAGAGCCAATGGGCAAGGGCTTTTATGTACTGTTTCCGTTACTTGCATTTGGGTTTGTTGAACAGCCATTATTAGCGTTATTATTGATGATATTCGCTATGTTTTTGTTATATTTGTGTTGGTTATGCTACAGCAAATGCAAAATTTTTATCTAAAAAGCTTACTTTTTGCAATAGGATTATTTACTTTTTTGAGTTTCTTTAGTTATTTCTTTTTTAAAAAAGAGGCGATTGGATTAGGCGATATTTTATTGTGTTTAGCATTAGCACCACTTTTCACCACTAATCAATTATTAATAATGTTGTTATCTGCTTCATTATTAGGTCTTTTTTATTATTTTATGTGTGAATATTTGAGCGGTAAGAAACGGCTGAAATTACCCTTTATTCCATTTATTAGTGTTTCGACTTTATGCGTGATTATTGATAAAATCTATTTCTCAATGTTTTAGCTTAAAGGGTTGTTAAAATGGCATTTGTCGTTGGTTTAACCGGTGGAATTGCAAGCGGTAAAACAACTATTGCGAATATGTTTGCTGAATTAGGGGCTACAATTATTGATGCAGATATTGTGGCTCGGCAGGTAGTAACAAAAGGAAGTCCTCTCTTTTTAAAGATTGTGCAACATTTTGGTCAACAGGTGTTAACGACACAAGGTGAGCTAAATCGAGCGCAGTTACGCCAATTAATTTTTGCTAATCGAGTAGAAAAAAATTGGTTAAACAATTTACTGCATCCAGCAATTCGGCGTGAAATGTTAATTCAACTACGACAAGCAAGAGGTCCTTATGTATTGTTTGTTGTGCCATTATTAATTGAGAATAAATTAATAGAATTTTGTCAGCGTGTGTTAGTGATTGATGTTTATCCAGAAGTTCAGCTAGCGCGCGCGCTAACACGTGATCGAAGTAATATTGCTACCATTCGTGGCATTATGGTTTCGCAAGTTAACCGTTTAGCGCGGTTAAGTTATGCCGATGATATTATCGAAAATAATCTGCCTTTAGCAGAGAGCCTGGAAAGGTTGCAAATGCAAGTGCAACAATTACATCAATACTATTTAACTTTAGCGACTCAGCAGGAATAATTATGTTACACACAATAGTAAATTGCCCAACTTGTGCAAAACAAGTCATATGGGATCCAGTAAGTAAATATCGGCCATTTTGTAGTGAACGTTGTCAATTGATTGATTTAGGTGAGTGGGCAAATGAAGAGAAACGGATTGCTAGCGTTGAAGATGAGGCAATGCACTATACATTTGATAACAATGATTAAGCGCGTCAGAAAAATGATCGCTTATTCTGTTTTCTATTCAAATAGCGTAGAAAAATGTTCTAGTTCTAACCAAATTTGTTCGCTAAATGCGTGTTTAGTTTGTTTTTCTAATTCAGCGAGTTGTTGAATAAGCAAATACAGCTTTTTATAGCTAAGCCGTTGAATAGCACTTTGATAGAATGGACGGCGATTTTGCCATATTTTTAAGCGGTCGAATTCGGCTCTTAAATTACTCACATAAAGTGCTTGTTGGCTAGTTAAGATTGGGGTTGGTGAGCGTGTTATTTCCAATAGAATTAACAGTTCTTTTTGCACAATTCTCAGTAGCATAACCACTTGTGTTTCTTCATCTTTTAAATATTTGAGTATTCGAATAGCACGTGCAATTTTGCCTTCTAATAAGGCATCAATCCATTGAAAAGGCGTAAATTGTGCAAATTGTTCAATAATTTCTTTCGCTTGTGGTAATGTTATTTTACCATCATGAGTACGCAGTTGTAGCTGTTGTAAGGTTTGTTGTAGCGCAATTAAATTACCTTCATAGCTGTATGCCAATAATTGCACTACTTCTACTTCTAGCTGTAATCCCATCATTTTAGCTCGATTAGCTAACCAAATGGGTAATCGATTAATATCAGGTGTTTGACAGCTGACTTGTACGAGTTTAGCATCTATTTGTGTAAACCAAGCTTGTTTTTCCATCGCTTTACTAAATTTAGTTAAGCATAAAATCAGCATTAGATCAGCATTAATCGATCCGGCGAGTTTAGTAATATGGTTCATTTGTGCGGTTGTTGGATTTTCTGGCAGATTTAGAATGATAATTTGACGGCTAAAAAATAGACCGAAATTTTGGACAGATTCGAAGAGTTGCGCCCATTTGGTTTCATTATTAATCGTAATTTCTTGTATTTCATCAAATTCTACCGCTTTAGCTGCATGAATAATTTGGGCTTTACTTTCATTTAGCAATAGTAGATCGTTGCCCGTCAGTAAGTAAAAGGGTGATAGGCTTTTTGATAAATGGTGAGTAAGCGCTTCAGGAAAAACTTTTTGCATTTATGCTATTTATTTACGAGGTTAAGTTCTTTGTGTAAGCCTGCCATTTTAATAATAAGTTGACGAGCGGCTTGTTCGTACATATCTTTCATAATCATTTCTCGTTCGGCAGATTTTGCTAATGCAGCACGAGCATCATCAAAGAACGTTCTATGAACGGATGTAGATAACGCATAATCGCCTTTTTCTGGCACATTGATCATCACTTCGACATTTAAAGTGATTAATTTCTCAGCTTCACGCGCTTGCGTAAATACGGAAACAACTTGGTTATTCGTTGATGCGGTAATCAGGCGTAATTTCGCAACGTTTTCTGTGGCAGAAACTAATTTTACATTGTTAAGTTGTAATTGACTACGTAATACCCGCGCCATTTCACTCTGTTGATCGACACTTTCAAAGGTCAGTGTCCGTAGTGCTTCTGGGAGAACTTCATTATTTTTGAAATGCCAACCGCAAGCACTTAAAGTGAGAATACAAAATAAGGTGAGCTTTTTTAACATTTTTGTTCCTTATAAGCTCCCTTCATTAAGGAGGGAGGCGCGGATAGATTATGCTTTAACTACAAAATTTAACATTTTAAATGGTATATAGATCTCTTTGACTATTTGCATATCAGCTAAGAATTTTGCTACGTTAGCATCATTTTTGGCAGTTATTTTCACTTCATCTTCTGAAGCATTTGCGGGCACGGTTATTTTGCCACGCACTTTACCATTGACTTGTACAACCACTAATTTTTCATCTTCTATCATTGCCGTTTCATCAGCAACTACCCAAGGTGCAAAATCAATAGTTTGTTGATTGCCTAATGCTTGCCAGAGCTCAAAACAGATATGTGGTGTAATTGGATAAAGCATACGAACTATGGCACTTAATGTTTCTGCCATTACGGCTTTATCTTGATCAGATTCAAGCGGTGCTTTATTTAATTTATTCATCAATTCCATTATGGCCGCAATTGCGGTATTAAATGTTTGACGTCGACCAATATCATCGCTGACTTTAGCAATGGTTTTATGTACATCACGGCGTAATTCTTTTTGCGCTTTATTTAATTCAAGTGCATTTAATGCTTGTGTTGCCGGCTGTTGTACATATTCATAAACTAAATTCCATACTCGACCTAAGAAACGTTTAGCGCCTTCAACACCAGATTCTTGCCACTCAAGGGTCATTTCGGCGGGTGATGCAAACATCATAAATAAGCGGACAGTATCAGCACCATATTTTTCAACCATTTCTTGCGGGTCAATACCATTGTTTTTTGATTTTGACATTTTGGTCATACCACTATGGACTAATTTGTGGCCGGCTGGATCTGTTGCGTTAATAATGCGGCCTTTTTCATCACGTTCTAAACTGACTTGCGTTGGGCTTACCCAAATACGTTCATTAGTTGGGCTGGTGTAATAAAATGCATCAGCTAATACCATTCCTTGGCAGAGTAGTTTAGTTGCTGGTTCATCTGAGGTTAAAATGCCCGCATCACGTAGTAGTTTGTGGAAGAAGCGGAAGTAAAGTAAATGCATGGTTGCATGCTCAATACCGCCGATATATTGATCGACGGGTAACCAATAATTGGCTTCATCAGCATCTAACATACCTTGGTGATATTGTGGGCAAGTATAACGTGCATAATACCATGATGATTCCATGAAGGTATCGAAAGTGTCTGTTTCTTTTAATGCATGTTGCCCTTCATAAGTTGTTTTTGCCCATTCAGGATCAGATTTAATAGGGCTTTGTACACCATCCATTACCACATTTTCTGGCAAAATAACCGGTAAATCTTTCAATGGAACGGTAACCACTTCGCCTTGCTCGGTGGTCATCATTGGAATGGGGGCGCCCCAATAACGTTGACGAGAAACGCCCCAATCACGTAAGCGGAAGTTAACTTGGCGTTTACCAACTCCAAGGGATTCTAATTTATCGGCAATGGCATTAAATGCATGATTGAAATCTAGCCCATCAAATTCTGCTGAATTAATTAATTTACCGTGCTCAGTAAAGGCGGCTTGTGAAAAGTCCCAAGTTGATGCATCAAGCGGTTGGATTACTTGATTCATTTGTAATCCATATTTTTTAGCAAAATCGAAGTCACGTTCATCGTGAGCAGGGACTGCCATCACGGCGCCTGTGCCATAGTGCATTAATACGAAATTAGCTACCCAAACCGGTATTTCTTTACCCGTTAATGGATGGATGGCAAATAAACCGGTTGGCATTCCTTTTTTTTCCATGGTTGCCAACTCTGCTTCTGCCACTTTGGTATTTTTAGCTTCACGAATAAATTCGGCTAATGCTGGATTATTGGTTGAAGCTAATTCAGCCAGTGGGTGAGCTGCGGCTACGGCTAAATAGCTTACGCCAAAGAATGTATCAGGGCGAGTAGTATAAACGGGTAAAGTCGCATTTGAGCCAGCGATTTTAAACGTAATCTCTACCCCTTCAGAACGGCCAATCCAGTTGCGTTGCATCGTTTTTACTTGATCGGGCCATTGCGTTAAATTATCTAACTGCGTTAATAATTCTTCTGCATAATCCGTGATCTTAATAAACCATTGAGGGATATCACGTTGTTCAACCGGTGTATCACAACGCCAACAACAACCTTCGTGGACTTGTTCATTGGCTAATACGGTTTCGTCATTTGGACACCAGTTTACGGTAGAGGTTTTTTTATAAACTAAGCCTTTTTTATATAATTCAGTGAAGAACCATTGTTCCCATTTGTAATATTCAGGACGGCAAGTGGTGATTTCGCGATCCCAATCATATGAAAAACCTAATACTTTTAATTGATTTTTCATATATTCAATATTTTCATAGGTCCACTTTGCGGGAGCGGTATTATTTTTAACTGCCGCACCTTCAGCAGGCAAGCCGAAAGCATCCCATCCCATAGGTTGTAATACATTTTTACCGATCATCCGTTGGTAACGTGAAATAACATCGCCAATGGTATAGTTACGTACATGCCCCATATGCAAGCGACCAGATGGATACGGTAACATTGAAAGGCAGTAATATTTTTCTTTTGTTATATCTTTTACTGCTTTGAAAACTTTATTTTCTTCCCAGAAATGTTGAACCTTAGATTCAATAGCACTTGGGTTATATTGTTGTTGCATGAAATTCAGCCTTTTAAACATTGTCAAAACTTATAAGAATCATACCGTAAAATAGCATGCTTTTAAATGGCAAGCGGTGAGATTCGCAAGGTTTTTTGCACATCTCACCGCTTGTCAACAAAGAATAATTTATGCTATGAAATAAATTAATTAGCCGGTAATTGTTTCTTGTCCAGCCATATACGGACGCAATACTTCTGGGATAGTGATCGAGCCGTCGGCATTTTGATAATTTTCTAATACAGCGACTAACGTCCGTCCAACTGCTAGCCCTGATCCATTTAAGGTATGAACTAAACGTGTTTTTTTATCGCCTTTTGCTTTACAACGAGCAGACATCCGACGCGCTTGGAAATCCCACATATTTGAGCAAGAAGAAATTTCACGGTAAGTATTTTGTGCCGGTAACCAAACTTCTAAGTCATATGTTTTTGCTGAGCCAAAGCCCATATCGCCTGTGCATAGTAATACTTTACGGTAAGGTAAATTGAGTAGTTGTAAGATTTTTTCTGCTTGACCTGTTAATTCTTCAAGTGCTTCCATGGATTTTTCCGGTGCCACAATTTGTACTAATTCGACTTTTTCAAATTGATGCATACGTATTAGACCGCGTGTATCACGTCCATAAGAACCAGCTTCTGCACGGAAACAAGGTGTATGGGCAACGAGTTTAATTGGCAGCGTATCTTCATCTACAATTTCATCACGCACGAGATTGGTTAGTGGAACTTCAGCGGTGGGAATTAAACCATAAGGGCGTTGCACTTCATTAGGATCTTGTCCAGTTAATGGTTGAGTATGGAATAGATCTTCACCAAATTTTGGTAGTTGACCTGTGCCATACAAGGTGTCGTGATTGACCAATAAGGGGACATTTACTTCCATATAACCGTGTTGTTCGCTATGTAGATCTAACATAAATTGTGCTAATGCACGGTGTAAGCGGGCAATTTTGTCTTTCATTACAACAAAGCGACTTGCGGTTAACTTGACGCCTGTAGGAAAATCTATGCCTTTTAAGTTTTCACCAAGCGTGACGTGATCTTTGATCTCAAAATCAAATTGACGAGGTGTTCCCCAGCGTAATATTTCTTTATTTTGGCTATCATCTTTACCAAGCGGGACTTCTTCCGCCGGTAAATTTGGAATAGTTAACAATAATTCACGTATTTCACTTTGTACTTTATCTAATTCTGTTTTTGCTACTTCAAGCTGATTACCCATAGTGTCTACTTCAGCTAATAGTTGGCTAATGTTTTCACCACGTGCTTTAGCTGCGCCAATATTTTTCGAACGAGCATTACGTTCAGCTTGCAAGGTTTCCGTTGTGACTTGTAATGTTTTACGTTGTTCTTCAAGTGCTTTTACTTGGTTAACATCTAAGATGAAATTACGTTTTAATTTGAGCGCATTTGCAACATCGTCTAAATTAGTGCGAAGTAAATTTTGGTCGATCATTTAGTGTTCCTTGATATAAAAGATTATTTTTGCTTTTTTTAGAATAAAAAGATTCAATTATGAGCCACGTCCCGCATTTTTCATAATGCGTTGCTTAGTAACGTGCCATTCACGATCTTTAATATCTTCACGTTTATCGTGAAGTTTTTTGCCTTTCGCTAGCCCTAGCTTGACTTTCGCCCAAGCATTTTTCCAATAAAGCGAAAGTGCCACCACAGTCATTCCATCTCGATTTACTTTACCAAATAATGAGTCTAATTCTCTTTGATTTAATAGTAGCTTACGAGTACGTGTTGGATCTGCAACAATATGAGTAGAAGCCATATTTAATGGGGTAATTGTAGCGCCAAATAAAAAGGCTTCACCATGACGAAAAGTAACATAGCTATCACCGATATTTGCTTTACCTGCGCGTAAAGATTTAACTTCCCAGCCTTGCAATGCTAAACCTGCTTCAATTTCATCTTCAATAAAATATTCGTGGCGGGCTAGTTTGTTGAGTGCAATCGTGTTTGATGGGACTTTAGGTTTTTTTGCCATAGTTTCAAATGAAATAATAAAAAGTAATAATTGATTATAGCTTAAATTTAGATTTTTGCTATTTATCACCGCTTATTCTTGTGCCGATTCAAGACAAATTATGTATTATGCTAACATATCTGCCAGTAAAAATTGTAAGACGGCGTCCATTCGTAAGTGCGGAATAGGATCAGCAAAATCAATTTTTTTGGGTTCAAAAGGATCAAATTCAAAGCGGTTGAATTGCCAATAATTTGCATCAGGTAAACGGCTTGGCACGCTGCCTGGATAGAGGGTGACTTGTTTTTGATCACAAGAACGTATACCGCGAATGGCTTTAATTTGTTTATTGTCTTGCGTAACAATCACAGGATCAGTGGCACGGATAGCAGAAATAGCTTGATAGCCAATTTCAATCCCGTCAAATTCAGCATAACGACCGCCTTCTTGGACTAATTGTCGCATTAAACTTTCTAAATTGGCGATCTGATCGCTACTAATATGATCGCTCTTAGTGGCTAAAAATAATAACTTATCAATTTTAGCGGAGAATAAGCGGTGAAAAAGTGAACGATTGCCGTAATGAAAATGCTTAAATAGCTGTTGTAACCCAATTTTCATTTCGATAAATGCAGGGTAACCGTGATTCAGTGGTGTTAGGCAATCCGCCAAAATTACTTGCCGATCAAATTGTGAAAAATAGTCAGCATAAAATGGTTGAATAATCTTTTGTTGATAATAGCGGTAACGTTTTTTTAATATTTTGTAAGTGCTATTTTCGCTAGCAGTTTCTAGCCGTTGCCATTCTGCTTCTGATAAATGTAATAATGGAAAAAATTGAAAAACAGGTGCACCTTTAGCATTTTCTGCTGGTAGCACAAAACGCCCCGGCTGAATATATTGCATTCCTGCTGCTTTGCATTTAATTAAATAGGCGGTGTATATTTCGCTTAAATCAGCTAACTGATTTTCGTCCGCTTTAGCGAATAAATCAATTTTATTGACCGCTTCTAACCACGTTTTGGCTAAGGTAACGCGCTCCCCTTGATGTACAGCTTGTTGAGCTTGCGACCACTCTTTGAATGATTGTGATAACAACGGTAAATCTAATAACCATTCACCTGGGTAATCAAAAATATCTAAATAAAGTGTGCCTGTTTCTTTTACATACTTAAGTAAACTATTTTGGCGTTCATAACGAACGGCTAAGCGAATTTCACTGATACCGGTAGTGGATGGTGGCCAATGTGGCGGGCTATTCTCTAAATATTGACGATTGTGATCATATTCAAAACGTGGAATGGTTAAATCGCCCTGTTCAACACGTTTGACGGATAAAATTCTTCCATTACGCGCTGCGCCAAACAGATTAACGTGATCCGTTTGGTGTTTATTAATGTGTAATAGCTGATCGACAAAGCTTGTAATAAAGGCCGTTTTGCCACTTTGACTCAAGCCTGTTACGGCGATATGTAAGTGATTATTAAGCCCGCGTTGGATAAATTTATGTAGTTTATTTTGGATTTGATTAAGCATGGTTGCAGCCTTTGGCGTGATGAGTGAACGTTGTTGGTAGCCTAATAATTAGGCTATTTTTGCTCATTAGTTCGCTGGTGTGATTCTCGTAGCCGATTAGCCACTATTTGAATAGCTTCACCAGAACTGATACCTTGTTTCATCAGTTGTTGAATTTGTTCAACCGCAGCTTGTTGTTGTTCGTGAGTTAATGAAAGTAATGCCTTATCCATAAATGTTCCTAGTAAAAGAAATCAGTGAAATGCCAACCAAATTGGTTGAATAACATCTGCCATTGCTGATCAAGCGGTGCAGAAATGGTGATTTTTTGCAATGTTTTCGGGTGGTTAAAGTGTAGCAAACGAGCGTGTAACATTAAACGATTACAGCCCGTTTTTTCAGTTAATCGCCGGTTTTGATGTAAATCGCCATATTTCGTATCGCCCATGATCGGGTGAAATAAATGTTTCATATGCCGTCTAAGCTGATGTTTTCTGCCCGTTTTCGGTGATAATGCAACTAAACTATAACGCGTGGTCGCATATTTACCTGTGGAATAAGGCATCTCTACTTTTGCAAGATTTTGATAAAAAGTGACCGCTTGTTGCGCTGTTTTTGGTTGGGAAAATTTATCCGCAATTTTGTCTAATATCACTTTAAGTGGGTAATCAATTTCACCTTTTTCTGCGATATAGCCACGAACAATCGCAAGGTATTCTTTTTCGACTTTATGTTGTTCAAATTGTTCACTCATCAAGCGAGCCATTTCGCTATTTAAGGCAAACAAGAGTACGCCCGAAGTAGGGCGATCTAGCCGGTGAATAGGAAAAACGTGTTGGTTGATTTGATCACGCAATGTTTGCATCGCAAATAATGTTTCTGCTTTATCCAGCCACGAACGATGGACTAACATTCCCGCTGGTTTATTAATTGCAATCAGTTCATCATCACGGTATAAAATATCAAGTTCCATTAATCTTTCAGTAATAATTCAAGTAATAAAATAGGTTGCTGGATAGCCGGCAAGTATGTTTCTTGTTTTAACGCTTCTTCCAAATAAGGTGTAATTGAAAAATTACGTGGTAAATCAGCATCAGCATCTAATAAGGCATGCATTCGAGGAATAAATACCCACTGTAGCCACTCTGTTGCGGTTAGGCTACCTAAGCAAAAAGGCTGATCATTGGCTAATTGATCAAGACTCGGTGCGGTCACTTGCCATTGTTTATGTAGTCGCAAAGCAAGTTCTAAATCGTTTAAATGTTGTCTAACTTTGGTTTTCATTGTTGTAAAAGAGGATAAAAATAGTTGTTGAAATTTTAGCATTATCTCTCAACAATTCAACTTACTGACATTATTTAGTTTAAATAAGCCCGATTAATGGATAAGTTTCTCAATTATGGTGAAATATGCTAGTATATTGGCTATCTTTTTATTTTATTAAGAATAGTGAGGTCATAATGGGAACTTTCGGTTATTCAATGATGGCGGTTGTTGCTTCATTAGCGATGATTCTTATTTTAGTGAGTAATATTTTTTAGTCTGAAAGGTGCATTTTGCACCTTTTTTAATGGTTTTAAGCAACATTTTTTATGCATAAACTTACTTTCGCACAACTTTCATTCAATAGCGATAACACGCCTGTTTCTGAGCAGTTTGATGATATCTATTTTTCCACTGAAGATGGCGTACAAGAAAGTTATTACGTCTTTCAAGACGGCAATCAGTTATGGCAGAAATGGCAAAATCATCACCGTTCGGCTTTTGTGATCGCTGAAACAGGTTTTGGCACAGAGCTTAATTTTTTAGCGGTCGCGGAAAAGTTTCAACAGTTCCGATCTACCTTTCCCGACAGCCCACTTAAACTCTTGTATTTTATTTCATTTGAAAAGTATCCACTCACTCAGCAGCAATTAGCCGACATTCATCAACATTACCCGCAATTTACACAACTTTCTGCAAAGTTAATCGCTTGTTGGCAACCACGCCAAGCAGGTTGTCAACGTTATCACTTTGATGATGTGTATCTTGATATTTGGTTTGGCGAAATGTTAGAGAATCTACCTCAGCTAGGTGATTTATATAGCGAGACAGTGGACGCTTGGTTTCTAGATGGCTTTTCGCCAGATAAAAATCCAACAATGTGGCATGAACAACTGTATCAACATATGTTTCGTTTGACTAGAGTTGGTGGCTCATTTGCGACTTTTACTGCCGCTAGTCACGTTCGCCGAGGCTTACAAGCGGTCGGTTTTACGGTATATAAACGCAAAGGCTTTGCCAAAAAACGAGAAATGTTGTGCGGTGAAAAAGCTCAAGAGAGTCAAACGGCTGAAGTGAATTTCCCTTATTTTTATAGCCAGCCTGCAACTGTTAACGATGATATTGCTATTGTTGGTGGGGGCATCGCAAGCTTATTTGTGGCACTGTCTTTATTAGAAAGAGGCAAGCAAGTAACGCTATATTGCCAAGATAGCCAAGTCGCCCAAAAGGCGTCAGGCAATGCGCAAGGCGCTATTTATCCGCAATTAAGTGATGATGATCCACGAAATGTACGTTTTTATGTGCACTGTTTTGATTATGCCTTACAACGTTTAAAACAATTTGAAAAGCTCGTACCATTCGAACACGCCTTAACGGGAGTTGTATTATCGGCGTATAATGAAAAAACAGCACAAAAATTGCAAAAAATTGCTAGACAAACACAAGATCAGGACTTATTTAAATGGTGTCAAGCGGAGGAATTAACTGAATATCTTGGCGTTGCTATTGCCAATGAAGGGGCTTTTATTCCTCAAGCGGGTTGGTTATCGCCTGTACAATTTGTACAGCAAGCTTTTGCTTACTTGCAAACAAAAGGTTTGAAAATAGTGCTAAATCATACCGTTACTGATCCACAATTTGTTGAAGGCAAATGGCAGTGGCAATATCAAGGCGTGCAATTTGCACATCATATTTTAGTTTTAGCAAATGGGCATAGCTTCACGCAATTTAGTCAGGCAGAAGGTATTCCGCTTTATCCTGTTCGTGGTCAAGTGAGCCAAATACCCACCACGCCCGCATTACAAAAATTAAAATGTGTGATCTGTTACGATGGTTATTTAACACCTATGGCAACGGTGCGAGCCATGTGCGTGATAATACAGACATGGCTTTTTCAGCAATCGAACATCAGCAGAATTTAGCGAAGTTACAACAAAATATAGGGGCTTATCAGTGGACGCAAGGCATTGATTTATCAGCTAATTTAGCTAAGCAGGGGATAAGAGCCGCATTACGCGATCGTGTGCCAATGGTTGGCCCCATACCTCATTTTGCGGTCCAAAAACAACAATATAGCAATATATATAATTTATTACGCCGTAAACAAGCGGTTGAAAATGCAGTCAATTTTCCGCATTTGTATATGGTGAATGGTTTAGCATCACGTGGATTAACTACAGCGCCCTTACTCGGTGAAATGTTGGCTAGCTTGATTGTTAATGAGCCTATACCAATCAGCCAAGATATTTGGCACGCTTTGCTACCAAACCGCACTTGGTTGAGAAAATGGTTAAAAGGTTCAAACGTGGTTTAATCGTAACACAATAAAAAAACCTCGAAATGATTTCGAGGTTTTTTATGCGCAAGTTTACTTAATCACAAGGTAAAATTTTAATGGCTAAACCACCGGTTGAGGTTTCTCGGTATTTAGCATTCATATCTTTACCGGTTTCGTACATTGTTTCGATCACTTTATCTAGACTGACACACGGTTGTGTAGTCCGGCGTAGAGCCATACGGCTAGCATTGATTGCTTTAACTGATGCGATGGCATTACGTTCGATACAAGGGACTTGCACTTGGCCACTGACAGGATCGCAAGTTAAGCCTAGATTATGTTCCATACCAATTTCAGCTGCCATACATACTTGTTCAGGCGTACCTCCCATAATTTCAGTTAAACCAGCCGCAGCCATTGAACAAGCTACTCCCACTTCACCTTGGCAACCCACTTCAGCACCTGAAATAGAGGCATTCATTTTGTAGAGTGAACCAATTGCACTACATACTAATAAATAACACTCAATTTTTTCTTGATTTAATGGGGTAATAAATTGCTGATAATACGCTAATACTGCGGGGACAATACCGCAAGCACCGTTAGTTGGCGCAGTAACGACACGGCCACCGGCTGCATTTTCTTCATTAACCGCAAGGGCAAACATATTAACCCAGTCAATAATTTGCATTGGATCGGTATTAAATTTACCGGTTGATTCTAGGGTATGGCGTAATGATGGTGCTCGGCGAATAACTTTTAATGGGCCTGGTAATAAGCCCTCAGTATGTAAACCGTGCTCAATACAGGCTTCCATGGTTTTCCAAATCTTGGTTAAATAATCTGATATGGCTTGTTTATGATGTAATGCTATTTCATTTTTCCAAACTAAGCTAGAAAGCGGTAAGCCTTGATCATGGCAATGCTTAAGTAAATCTTCCGCATTTTTATAAGGAAAAGGCACATTCACATCGGCGTTAGTTTGTTGCTCAAAGTGTTCATCATCAACAATAAAGCCACCGCCAATAGAATAAAAGGTTTTTTCGTATAGCAGTGTTTCACCCGCAAAGGCTTTTAATGTCATACCATTTTCGTGGCGGGCTAAGAACTTGCTATGGAATGGCATATCATTATAGAAATCAAAATCAATTATTTTGGTTTCCGCTGGATTGGCTTCGGCAAGTACAAGTTTATGCTCTTGTTTTACTTGTTGAATGACGCTATCTATTCGTTCTATATCTACGTTATCTGGTAAATAGCCCATTAATCCCATTACTATTGCAATATCGGTGCTGTGGCCTCGACCGGTTAACGATAAAGAACCATAAACATCGGCAACTAAGCGCTCCGTTTTAGCTAAAAGTTTATGCTCACTTAATTCATCAACAAATTGCTTTGCTGCTTTCATTGGCCCAACAGTATGCGAACTAGAAGGACCAATACCCACTTTAAAAATATCAAATACACTAATCATAAGAAATGATTACCTTATGTTAAACAAGTAAAAATAAAAAGATAAAACAACAAACCCCATTATTGATTAAGAGATTTGTTGTTTTTCATACCGAGCGAATTATAACAAAATTACAGTAACCCGTATAGAATGGCTGAAATAGCAATAGATCCCATAATCGCAACAAAGATATTGCTAAATTGACCTTTATATTTTGCTAGTGCAGGCACAGTGTAAACGGCGTATACAGGCATAATGAATAGAATCATAGCAATAATTGGACCGCCTAAACTTTCAATGAAGCCAAGAATACTTGGATTAATAGTAGCCACAATCCAAAGAATTAAAAAGAATACGACTGCTGTAATTTTATGGATTTTATGTGAAGCGATAGGTTTATCACGCAATTGATTAACTAATCCTTCTAAACCTTCACGTGCACCTAAATAGTGCCCAAAGAATGAACTGCCGATAGCTAAGAAAGCAACAAATGGCCCTAAGTAAGAAATAATAGGATTATCGAATTTATTGGCTAAGTAAGACAAAATTGAAATATTTTGTATTTTTGCTTGTGCTAATTCTTCTGGAGTTAAGGTTAATACGCAGCTAAATACAAAGAACATTACAAATAGCACTAAAATCGTTGCGGTTGAACGTAATACTTTGCCTGATTCAACTTCCGTCTTTTGTGGATCTTGGTAATGTTTTTGTTGTGAAAGTGCAAAAGAAGAGATTGCAGGTGAATGGTTAAACGCAAACACTAAGACAGGAATAGTTAGCCATAAAGTGGTTATAAAATCACCTGTGGTTGGCATTTGTTGTAAAGCTGCGCCGTTCCATTCAGGAATAAGGTAAATAGATAAACCAAACAAAATGAAAACTAAAGGATAAACAAGATAAGTAGTAATTCTTAACATTGCTTGTTCATTCAGTAACATTACGCTAATTAATACGGCAATTAAGGCACCAGAAAGTAATGCTCTTGGTGGTGGTGTCATATGTAATTGGTTTGCAATAAATGAAGTTACAGTATTTGTAATGCCAACACCATAAATTAATAAGATAGGAAAAATTGCAAAGAAATAAAGTAAGGTAATAAATTTACCTGCTTGTTCACCGAAATGTTCACGTACTACACTAGTGATATCACTACCAGGTTTTTTCGAAGAAAGCACAAAACGAGTTAAACCTCGGTGAGCTAAATAAGTCATCGGACCAACTATTAAAGTCATAATAATGAGAGGATAAAAGCCACTCATACCAGCATTAATAGGTAAAAATAATACACCAGCGCCTACAGCGGTACCAAAAAGATTAAGCACCCAAGTCTTTGAAAAACGATTAGATGGTCTAACCATATCATACTCCTATATATTTAGAATTATTAAAATTTGAATGTATGATATATTTCTTAATATAACAAACAAGCAAAAAATCCTGATTTTGTGATGTGTATAAAACTAAGGCATTTGTTCTACAAGGTTAATGCTTTTTGTGTTTTTGACGTCTGAATAGCCCGAACGCCACACAAATAAAACTTAAGCTATAAATCAGCCAATGCCCAAATTGCCCGAAGAGTGTATGACCTTTTGTCGTGGCTATTTCAGCGGTTAGCGTATTTGTTTCAAACTGAGGAAGTTTTTTAATCACTTTACCATCAAAACCAACAACCGCCGTAATACCAGTATTGGCGGCACGTAATAAAGGTTTACCTAATTCTAATGCACGCATTCTTGCCATTTGCAAATGCTGCCAAGGGCCGATAGAATCACCAAACCAAGCATCATTAGTAATCGTAACTAAATAATCTGCCTGTTGAGCCAACTGGTTTTGTTGTAATTGATGGCCAAAAATCACTTCATAGCAAATGGCCATATTAAATTTTCCCTTATTTGTGAATAATGCAGGTTGGATAAAGGGGCCTTTTGATAAATTAACCGGTAGAATAAACACTTCACGCATCCAATCTAATAATGAACCAAATGGAACATATTCACCAAATGGTACTAAGTGATGCTTGTTATAACGTAGTGATTGATGGAGTTGATAAGGCTTAGTCTGGTTACCCAAAACTAAAGCACTATTGAATAATTGCTGTTGCTCATTTTCATACAAAGTCCCAATAATAATTTCTGTATTTTTAGCGGCAGCCATTTTCTGCAACTGATTGAGCAGCGGATTAATTTTTGACTCAAGCGCCGGAATAGCTGATTCTGGTAAAATGACTACCTCATTTCCAGCCAGTGATGAGTTAATTAGTTGTTGGTAAGTGCGCAATGTATTTTCAAAATGAGCAGGATCCCATTTGAGTTGTTGTTCAATATTTGCCTGAATCAGTGCGACTTTAACCGGTGGTTTTTGCTGATCAATTTGCACAAATTGCAGTAAATTTGATGCTAAAGAAAACCCAATAATAACCGCTATTTTAGTAAAAGTAGCTATTTTTCTAGTTGGATTTTTGACAATATCAACTAAATAACTACTTAATAAGATCACTAAAAAAGTTAACCCTTCAACACCGAAAATGGGCGCAAGTTGAGCAAAAGGGCTATCAATTTGTGTATAGCCAAATTGTAGCCAAGGAAAACCGGTAAAGACGACACCGCGTAGATATTCAGTAAATGTAAATAAACTTGCTAATACAAAAGGCGAAATCAACCCAAAGCGCCGTGCAAGGTAGCTAAATAACAGGTTATAAAGCCCAAGATAACTGGCAAGTAATAAAACCGCCAAATAACTAACGATTACCGGCACGCCACCGAATTGCGTCATACTGACATTGACCCACTGCACGCCAACACCAAAATAACCGATCGACCAGGCAAATGTTGCCAACATTGCTGTTTTACGTTCTACAAGCGTGGCTGCCCATATTAAACCTGCTGCAGAAAGATAGGCAACCAACCAAATATCAAAGGGAGAAAAAGCTAAGCAACCTATAGCACCTAGGCAGAATGACAGGATACAAGCAACGAGAATAGAAGGGTTTACAAGATTCATATTAAAGCATTTCTCAAAATGTAAAAGTGACCGCTTAGTTGTACAGTAGGCATTATTCTTCAAGGTCAGTAATCCGTTCCATCTGTTCTAATTGCTCATCAGATACCGTTATGCGTAATTGAATTAAACGGCGACTATCAGCCGAGGTGACTTTAAAATCAATCCCATGTAGATTGACTTGTTCGCCTCGTTGTGGCAAATGGCTAAACGCCTGCATCACTAAGCCACCAATTGTATCTACTTCTTCATCTACAAAATCAGTCGCAAATACAGCATTAAATTTTTCAATATCAGTTAAAGCGGATACTGCATAAGTATGGCGAGAGAGTTGGCGGATTGGTTCGATTTCTTCTTCATCAAATTCATCTTCAATATCCCCAACAATCTGTTCTAAAATATCTTCAATAGTTACCAGACCAGACACCGCTCCAAATTCATCTACCACGATCGCCATATGAAACCGCTCAGAACGGAATTCCTTTAGCATTCTATCTACCCGTTTACTTTCAGGCACAATGACCGCAGGGCGAAGCATTTTTTGCATATCAAAGGGGGCTGAGTCAGAACGTAAATATTTCAACAGATCTTTAGCCAGTAACATTCCTTGAATATTATCTTTACCATCATCGAGAATAACGGGAAAACGCGAGTGAGCTGATTCAATAATCAGATCAACACAAGCTTCAAGCGGTAAATTTGCATCAATATAAACAATTTGCGGACGCGGAATCATAATATCACGCACACGCAATTCAGAAATTTCCATTACGCCTTCCATCATCTCTTTTGTATCATTATCAATTAATTCGTTTTCTAATGAATCACGGATAACTTCTACTAAATCTTCACGATTTTTCGGTTCAGATTGGAATAAGCAACTAAATAGCGATTGTAAAAAAGACTTTTTTTCAGATGTTGTTATGTTTGGCAGTTCTTCACTCATTATTAAGTTCTCTTAATATTTTTTAATTTATTTTTATAACTATTTATTCAACAGCTTAAATATGTTTAGCATAGCATAATATAGCTGCTTCGCATATTCTTTGCCGAATGGTATAACAAATGTTGATAATCTCTCTTTTTGGTTATTTTTTATTACCAGATGTTATTCAATTTTTGAAGTTCTTCACATTTTTGCAAGACAAAATGTGCGTAATGTCACAAATCTAGACATTCTCATTTGCTAAAAATGAGCGTTTTTATATAGTGCAGCGCGAAAACGATTGCTTTTTCAAATATTCATTAATGCAAAGGTAAGGTGAAATTGATTAAGCTGAATTTGGCTTAAAATTATCCAAGGGGAACTATATATGCAAAATACCTTAAAGGGCGCCTGTATCGCAGAATGTATCGGTACTGGATTACTGATTTTCTTTGGCGTAGGTTGTGTAGCAGCCGCACAATTAGCCGGTGCAACATTAGGATTATGGGAAATTTCTATTATCTGGGGTATTGGTGTTGCACTAGCAGTATATGCTACAGCCGGTGTTTCAGGTGCACATTTAAATCCCGCAGTAACGATCGCATTGTGGAAATTTGCTTGTTTTGATGGCAAAAAAGTCCTGCCTTATATTATTGCACAATGTTTAGGTGCTTTTTTAGCTGCGGCACTTGTTTATTTTCTATATAAAGATCTCTTTGTAGTAGCAGAAACAGCTAAAAATATTGTACGTGGTGAAAGTGTTGGTTTTGCTAGCGTATTTTCAACTTACCCAAATCCAAATATCAGTGTATTGCAAGCGTTCTTTGTAGAAACAGTGATCACAATGGTATTAATGGGCTTAATTCTAGCGTTAACTGATGACGGTAACGGATTACCGAAAGGTCCAATAGCGCCCTTTTTAATTGGCTTATTAATTGCCACCTTAGGGGGGGCTTTTGGTCCACTGACTGGTTTTGCGATGAATCCAGCGCGTGATTTCGGCCCTAAAGTATTTGCATTCCTAGCTGGTTGGGGCGAGGTGGCGTTTACCGGTGCGCGTGAAATTCCTTATTTTATCGTACCCATTTTTGCACCAATTATCGGCGCATTACTTGGTGCATGGGGCTATCAGCGTTTCATTGGTAAAAATTTACCATGTAATTGCAAATAGTTTTTGATTACGGATTTAACAAAATTTAGGGTGATTATTATGATGAAAGAATACATTATCGCATTAGACCAAGGCACTACTAGCTCACGCGCGGTATTACTCGATAAAAATGCTAATATTGTGGAAGTGGCACAACGTGAGTTTACACAAATTTATCCTCAACCAGGTTGGGTGGAACATAACCCAATGGAAATTTGGGCAAGCCAAAGTTCAACCTTGAATGAAGTGGTGGCAAAAGCGGGCATTGCCCCAGCAAAAATTGCCGCTATTGGTATTACCAACCAACGCGAAACCACCATTGTATGGGAAAAAGCGACCGGTAAACCAATATATAATGCAATTGTATGGCAATGTCGCCGTACAGCGGATATTTGTAGTCAATTAAAAGCAGACGGTCACGCAGAATATATCCGTAAAACCACCGGTTTAGTTGTTGATCCTTATTTTTCTGGTACTAAAGTAAAATGGATTTTAGATAATGTTGAAGGTGCAAGAGAAAAAGCAGAAAAAGGTGAATTATTATTTGGCACAGTTGATACTTGGTTAGTTTGGAAATTAACGCAAGGCCATGTTCATGTGACAGATTATACCAATGCTTCGCGTACCATGTTATTTAACATTCATACTAAGCAATGGGATGAAAAAATGTTGCAACTGCTTAACATCCTTCATTCAATGTTACCTGAAGTAAAAAATTCATCTGAAATCTATGGCCAAACCAATATTGGCGGTCAAGGTGGTATTCGCATTCCGGTGGCGGGTATTGCCGGCGATCAACAAGCTGCGCTGTATGGCCATCTATGTGTAGAAGCGGGACAAGCAAAAAATACATACGGTACCGGTTGCTTTATGTTAATGAATACAGGCAATCAAGCGGTTGAATCTAACAATGGTTTGCTGACTACTATTGCATGTAACGCTAAAGGTGAGCCTTGCTATGCGTTAGAAGGTTCAATTTTTATGGGCGGTGCTTCCATTCAATGGTTACGTGATGAACTCAAAATTATTCACGATAGCCTAGATTCAGAATATTTTGCGAATAAAGTAGAAAGCTCAAATGGCGTATATGTCGTGCCAGCCTTTACAGGCTTAGGCGCACCTTATTGGGATCCGTATGCTAGAGGCGCTATTTTTGGCTTATCTAGAGGATCAAACCGTAATCACATTGTACGCGCTACTTTAGAATCAATTGCTTACCAAACCCGAGAAGTGCTTGACGCTATGCAAGTAGATAGCGGGAAAAAATTAGCTACGTTAAGAGTTGATGGTGGAGCAGTAGCAAATAACTTCCTCATGCAATTCCAAGCGGATATTTTAAATGCCAATGTAGAACGACCAGTCATTCGTGAAGTGACCGCTTTAGGTGCCGCTTATTTGGCAGGTCTAGCGACAGGTTTTTGGCAAGATCTACAAGAGTTGCGAGGTAAAGCTTCCATAGAGCGTATTTTTATTCCTGATCAAGATGAACAGAAACGAACCAAACATTATACAGGTTGGAAAAAAGCAGTTCAACGTGTCTTAGAATGGGAACAAGAAAATATAGTAGATTAATGCTTAAAAGCGGTCTAAATTAGACATAAATTGACTAAATTAGACCGCTTACTCAATAACAATAAAAAAGGGCTTCACATCAAGCCCTTTTATTTATATTAGTAAATATTATTGAATAGCTGTTTTTGAACGCGTTTTTCTTACTTTAATACCCGCAGATTTTGCCGGCATAATTTCAATGCCCGCAGGCGGATTTTCTAACGCAATGGCTAACACCTCATCAATAGTTTCAACGGCATGAATCATTAATGAATTTTTCGCATTTGCTGGAATCTCCTCAAGATCTTTTTCATTATCTTTAGGAATAATAACGGTAGTAATGCCACCACGATGCGCCGCCAGCAATTTTTCTTTCAAGCCACCAATCGGCAATACTTTACCACGCAAGCTAATTTCACCCGTCATTGCCACAGTGGCACGCACCGGATTACCCGTTAGGCTAGAGATTAATGCAGTACACATCGCAATACCGGCACTAGGACCATCTTTTGGTGTTGCACCATCAGGCACGTGAATATGGATATCCCGTTTTTCGTGAAAGTTTTCAGCAATACCCAATTTCTTTGCCCTAGCACGAACGACCATCATTGCTGCTTGAATCGACTCTTTCATCACGTCACCAAGCGACCCCGTATAAGATAATTTCCCTTTACCGGCCACAGAAGCGGTTTCAATAGTCAGTAAATCACCGCCTACCTCAGTCCACGCTAATCCCGTGACTTCACCAACACGATTTTGAGTATCCATTTTACCGTAGTCAAAACGTTTTACGCCCAAATAGTCTTGAATGTTCTTATCAGTAACGGTAATTTTTTTAGTCTTATTATCTAAGATTAATGCTTTCACAGCTTTACGACAAATTTTAGCAATTTCACGCTCTAAAGCACGAACACCAGCTTCACGCGTGTAATAACGGATAATACTTAAAATAGCACTTTCTTTAATCTGTAATTCACCCGCTTTAAGCCCGTTATTTTCTTGTTGTTTTGCGATTAACTGTTCTTGGGCAATATGCATTTTTTCATCTTCAGTATAGCCAGAAAGACGAATAACCTCCATCCGATCCAATAACGCCGGTGGAATATTCATTGAATTTGATGTTGCCACAAACATGACATCAGATAAATCATAATCAACTTCGAGATAATGATCATTAAAAGTATTATTTTGCTCCGGATCTAATACTTCAAGTAAGGCAGAAGCGGGATCTCCACGCATATCTTGCGCCATTTTATCGATCTCATCGAGCAAGAATAGCGGGTTTTTAACCCCCACTTTTGCCATTTTCATCATCAACTGACCAGGCATAGAACCAATATAAGTACGACGATGACCACGGATTTCTGCTTCATCACGAACACCACCTAATGCCATACGTACATATTTACGCCCTGTTGCATTTGCAATTGATTTACCTAAAGACGTTTTACCCACCCCAGGTGGCCCGACTAAGCATAAAATTGGCCCTTTCAATTTATTTAAACGGCTCTGCACCGCCAAATATTCAACAATACGTTCTTTAACACGCTCTAAACCATAATGATCTTTATCTAAAACCGCTTGCGCTTGTGGTAAATCTTTCTTAACTGCCGACTTTTTATGCCAAGGAATTTGTAAAACCCAATCAATATAACTTCTTACTACCGTCGCTTCAGAAGAGCTTTGTGGCATCGCGTTTAATTTTTTGAATTCTGAATCTAATTTTTCTTTTACTGCAACAGGTAATTTAGTAGCATCAATTTTATCTTTAAGTTTATCTAATTCACTTTGCTCCGCATCCTCACCATCATTTAATTCTTTTTGAATCGCTTTAATTTGCTCATTCAAATAATAATCACGTTGGTTTTTCTCCATTTGCTGCTTGACGCGATTACGAATCCGATTTTCCGTTTCAAGCGAATCTATTTCCGTTGCCATTGCAATTAATAATGCTTCAAAACGAGTAATTAAATTAGTTTCTTCTAACCACGCTTGTTTACTTTTTACTGGAGCGATCAAATTTGACGAAATAGTATCCGCTAAGCGTTCTGCGGAAGAAATTTTTTGTAATTTTGGTAAAATTTCAGCAGGAATTTTCTTATTATTTTTAACGTAGTTTTCAAACTCATTGGTCGTAAGTTTAGCGATAGCGGTTAATTCTTCATTATTTTTAGTGGTTTTAGACAATAATGGTTGCACCACCGCCCATAAACCATTTTCATCATCGTGAATCTGCTCAATTTTGGCACGTTGTTGCCCTTCCACTAGCACTTTAACCGTCCCATCAGGCAGGTTTAGCATTTGAATAATATTCGCAATAATACCAACGTGGTGAACATCATCAGTAGATGGATCTTCCTTATTAGGATCTTGCTGAGTCACTAGAAAGAGTTGCTTATTTGAATCCATTGCTAGATGCAGTGCTTGGATTGATTTTTCACGGCCTACAAATAGAGGCATTACCATATAAGGAAACACCACTACATCACGTAGCGGCAAGAGCGGTAATGCAATAGATTTTTTAGTTCTTTGAGCCATATTTCTTTAAATTTCCTATTTATTTTTTATTAAATTAGTTTCAAAAAGTTAATTTATCCATTATGGGGGTGAAATTTGGAAAAACAAGCAGAAATTTGATTAAAATTAAAAAATAGGGAAACAAATATAAATTTATTTCCCTATCCTATAGTAATGACTAACTAATTTTAAATATAGCGATCAATTTTTCTCTTTATTTACCATAATGGTCTTCTAATTTGGCTTTATGTTTGCCTTCTTCAACCATCACAATAAACATCAATAACACAGCTAAGATACCGCCTGTAATCATTACATAGAAACCGCCATCCCAGCCATAGTATTCCGCAGCCCAACCAACAACCGCTGATGCAGAAACCGTACCGCCTAAATAACCAAATAACCCCGTGAAGCCTGCTGAAGTACCGGCTGCTTTTTTGGGTGCTAATTCAAGGGCGTGTAAACCGATTAACATTACTGGGCCATAGATTAAGAAACCAACAGTAGTCATTAAAATGAAGTCCATTAATTGATATGGATTATCATAGAAAGGACGACCGGCATATTGTGTTAATTCTGCTTCAGGTGTAGCCGGATTTTTCCACAATGCAATTACCGCGATAGTCGTTAAAATCATGAAAATAAAACCAGTCACACCACGTTTACCTTTGAACACTTTATCAGATATCCAACCGCATAATAAAGTACCAGGAATAGCAGCTAATTCATAAATTGTATAAGCCCAAGCGGTCCCTTTTATATTGAAATGTTTCACTTCACCTAAATAAACAGGAGACCATTTCAAAATACCGTAACGAATTAAATAGACAAACACATTAGCAATAGCGATATACCACAATAATTTATTTTTTAATACGTAATTAACAAAAATCTCTTTAGTGGTTAAATCTTGCTCAGCGGTTTTTTCATCATAATCATCTGGGTAATCGTTTTTCCATTTTTCGATTGGCGGCAAGCCACAAGATTGCGGCGTATCTTTCATCACCAAATATACAGGAATAGCGGCAATCATTGCAGCAATACCCGGATAATAGAGCGCTTGTTGCCATACATCTTTCGCCGTTGCATGTTCACCAGTATTACTAAAATAAATTGCACTTGCTAATAGCACCATCGCACCCGGCACCATACCACCGACATTATGTGCACAATTCCAAATCGACACAATAGTACCGCGTTCAGATTTAGACCACCAATGCACCATAGTCCGACCGCATGGAGGCCAACCCATACCTTGGAACCAACCATTTAAGAAAATCATAATGAACATTACCGCAATGCCTGAAGTTGCCCAAGGCATTAATCCCATCATGGTCATACATAAGCCAGAAAGTAACAAACCAAACGGCAAAAATACTTTTGGATTAGAACGGTCTGACATACCCGCCATCACAAATTTTGATAAACCATATGCTAAACCGGCACCGGTTCCGATAATACCAAGTTCAGCTTTATTATAAAGACCGGCCTCAATCAGCCCTTTTTGTGCTAAATCGAAATTAGCGCGTACAAAATAATAAGCGGCATAGCCAAAGAAAATACCCGCAAAAACTTGCCAACGTAAGAATTTATATCTTGCATCTATTTTATTTGCGGGTAATTCCGCAATATGAGGGGCTGGTTTAAATGGACCAAACATATAATAATACTCCAATATGTTATTGTATATTTAAGAAAAAGTTCGATATTTGAATAACTTAACCACATAATAAAAAAGACATACCACCCACTTTTATTAATGGCGAAATAACTCACATTTTTATGCATTATTTAACATTTTCAAGCTAAAAATGTTAGCGTTTTTAAAAGTAGCAATATTTCTTATGAACTATGCTGAAAGATTATTTTAAATTATTTATGCATTTTTAAAAACTGCACACCCGTATCTGGGAAGTCAGTAAAAATACCTGTTGCACCAGATTTATTTAATAACGCATCATACATTTCATTCACATCACCAAAGAAATCAGGCAATGCATCTTTACGGACAGTGTATGGATGAAGCTCCATTTTATATTTCGCTAATTCTTTAACAAGCGGTGTAAATTTTACATCACCTGGTTTAGACGCTTTATCATCCACTAACATATACCAACCAGGCCCAACACCATCAGCATATTTTGCCACTTCTGCCATAGCGCCATCTTTAAACATCCAATCATAGTTGTAATTAACCCATTTACCGCTAGCATTTTTTTCTTCAGTTTCATGCCAGTCTGTGTAAGCAATTAATTGCACCAATTTCAGATCCATATTCATTTTTGGCAATAATTCAGTTTTAATCCGTTTTAACTCATTAAAATCGAATGTTTGTAAATAAACCCGATCGCTTTTTTTATCGTAACCATATTTTTTCAATACCTTTAAGGTTTCTAAAGCGATATCTTTACCTTCTTGGTGATGTAACCAAGGTGCTTTAATTTCCGGATAAATACCAATTTTTCTACCAGTCGATTTTTCTAAACCTTGAATAAATTCAATTTCATCTTCAAACGTATGAATACGGAAATGCGATTTCCACATAGGGAAACGGTTTGGATAAACTTGCACTTGTTCGCCTTTTTCCGTTTTGAAGTTTTCAGTCATTTCTAATGTTTGAATTTCAGCTAACGTAAAGTCAGCAACATAGTAACGACCATCTTTACGCGCACGTTTTGGGAATTTTTTCGCCACATCAGTTAAACCATCTAAAAAATGGTCATGAATCACGATTAAACGATTATCTTTTGTCATTGCAAGATCTTGTTCTAAATAGTCCGCTTGTTGAGCAAAAGCCAAAGCTTTAGATTCGAGGGTATGTTCAGGTAAGTAACCACTAGCACCACGATGCGCGATAATAATTTTGTCTGATTTAGCCATTTCAGCTGACTGATAAGTGGTACAAGCAGTAAGTATAGTTCCGGCAATTAAAGTGATTGCTAATATTCTTATTTTCATATTTCCTCCTTATTGAATAAGATAACTATTTGTTTTCAAAGAATATCGTAAGCATAGCGTAATTGTTAAAATCGCCAAGTAAATTTCTTCAAAAATGTGATCAATACCACAAATATTTGTTAAAACGGTTTATTTTATGGATAAAATCAGAAATTTTTTATGTAAACTGTGTACTTTTAAGGTAAATTAATGTATGTTTTCGGCTCGATTTTATTCAGTGAGAACTTTACAAATATGAAAATAAAAAATAACAGTGTGAATTCAAAGATAATTTTATCTTATTTATTTATGCTTTCAGGTGTTGCAACATCCGGTTATTCGGAGCAATCGAATAATCCAAAATTAGAGTTGACAGAAGATTTAATTAAGCAAGCTAGAGAAGCCGATCCATTAAATCAAGAGCTCCCTCATATTAAAAATAAAGAGGCTTATGAAAACACTAATCAACAACTTGAAAGAGCAGAGCAATTTCTTACCGCTGAAAAGTCATCAGAAAACGTAAAGTTTGAACAACAAAATACGGCACAAAAAGCAACGATTAAAACGGTGACGATTGATATGGGTGACAAAAAGACTAAAATTGATTTTGGCAGCATCACTAAACAATATATTGGTCAATCACTGAATAAAAAAGTTATTTTTAGCTTAGTAAAATCGTTAACTGAAGCATTACATAAAGCCGGTTATTCAACGAGCGGCATTACCCTAAAACAGGCAGAGGCTAAAACGGGTAAGCTAGAGTTCAATATCGTATGGGGAACAGTCGATAAATTTTTAGTCTCAGGTAAAGCGCCGGCTACTTTTCGTGAAAAAGCCATGTTATTTGTCTTACCCAACTTAAGCGGTAAGATTTTTAGTATTCATGATGTAGACCAACTCGTGGAAGTGCTCAACACCGCGAGTAAGCGGGCTGAAATCAAAGTGTTAGCGAGTAAAACATACGGTAAATCTAATTTAAATATATTGACTCAACGAACGAGAGAGTGGCCAAGTGTCACGCTTGGTATCAATAACTCAGGTACAGAGAATAACCAAAACGGCCGAAACCAAACGACATTAAATCTTGGCGGGAGCGACTTATTAGGTACGAACGACGTTTGGTCATTTCAAACTAGTTATCGCTTATATAAAGAAATCAAAAAGAATAATCAACAGAACTTCTCTTTAAGTTACATTCAGCCATTTTCTTATTACACACTTGAAATGAAAGCCTCCCAATCAGATTACGACAAAGAATTGATTGGCTTTTACACTTATCCATCATCAGGAAAAACACAGACAGCTAATATCAGACTATCAAAATTACTCAAACGTAATAAAGACGTTATCTTATTGAGCTATGGAGAATTAGAGTTTAGAAGACGCAAAAGCTATGTTGCCAACCGCCTAGTTACAAATGTTCGCCATAGTAAAGCGACAGTTGGTTTTTCATATATAGGCCAGCTATGGAAAGGTAAATTATATACTGATATTTCTTTTGCCACTGCGTTAAATTGGTTTAAATCAAATAGATTAGCTTATGATGATAGCAGTGAAACGACCTTACGCTTAGTGTCTACCTCAATTAACTGGTATCGACCTATTAACTTTTTTAAACGAAATGCAAACTACCATATGCGCATTGGTGCGCAATATGGTTTTTCTAGTTTATATTCAGACAACCAATTCTCAATCGGAGATGAATATACCGTCCGCGGCTTTAAAGGTAACTCGGTAGTTGGAGATAAAGGGGTGTATTTGTCACAAACATTAACATTACCATTTTTTTCAAAGAAACAATATGGTTCATCTATCTCGCCTTTTATTGGGGTAGATATGGGTTATGTTGCACAACGTAAGCCGAAAAAGCAGGACAATATACTAGTCGGTATGGCATTGGGTATCAAAGCAAGGATTAAAAATTTATCATTATCATTTACCTATGGAATACCGCTTAAAGGTTTTGACAAAACAAGTAAGGTGAAGCGTCACGTATATTATGTGAATGGTTCAATCAGTTTTTAACCACAACTACAAAGTAAAATTTGAAAGGAAATTACTATGAACAACAAACGTTATAAACTAATTTTTAGTAAAGTAAAAAATTGCCTTGTACCGGTTGCTGAAAACATTAAATCTGCCTCAGGTAACAGCAGTTCATCATCAAATAGCAAAATTGCGGAAGATCAAGAAGAGGAATCAGACCCACTGACGTGTTCGTTAAGTCCGCTGTCTTCATCCATTCATTTAGGTTTACACAACCATTCGCCATTAAAAGTATTTAAAGGCAAGAACCTTTCAGTTGTCTTGCTTTCACTTATGCCAGCTATGCAGGTTTTAGCAGACCCATCTAATAATGCAATCGTTGATAATTCTCACGGAGTAAAACAAACCGCTGTGGATGAGCGCGTACCTGATAGTGGTAAAGAAAAAGTAGTTGTAATTAATATAGCTAAACCGGATGAACAGGGTATTTCAGATAATCGCTTTAGCAAGTTTAATATCCCAAATAGTGCCGTATTTAATAACTCAATTGAACAGCAAGGGCATTCTGAATTAGTGGGTTTTTTAAGTAAAAACCCAAATT
>NZ_FOJC01000002.1 GCF_900109315.1 [Haemophilus] ducreyi
AATACTCAGACAGCTTGTTTTTAGTTTTATGACACTATAAAAGAACAAAGAAATAACAATCAATAGATAACAATCAGTCAATCAATAAATAAACAGACAAACAAAGACAGAATATCATCACCAGAATATTCTGGCGACAACAGTGCAGTGGTCCCACCTGAATCCATCCCGAACTCAGAAGTGAAACGCTGTTACGCCGATGGTAGTGTGGGGCTTCCCCATGTGAGAGTAGGTCATCGCCAGAGATTAATTACGACCCCGTAGCGACTGCTATGGGGTTTTTTGTTGTTTAAGCGAATAAAAAAAGAACAAACAACAAATAACAAATAAGGTAATTGGGTACTAGATAGCTAAAAAATAAAGGGCGTATGAAATACGTATACTAGAATAATATGCGGTTATTTAGCTATCTTGTTTTGATACAGTTGGTTAGACCGCTTTTGAAAGTAAAGTAGTGAGTAGTTGCCAATAGGTTTCTACCGCTGGAATATGTACTTTTTCATCTGGTGAATGTGCATTTTTAATAGTCGGTCCAATAGATACAATATCCATATGAGGATATATTTGTTTAATTAAACCACATTCTAGGCCTGCATGAATGACTTTAATTTTTGCTTCGTAGCCTAAAATTTGATCATAAATTTTTTTGGTAAGCGATGTGATTTTTGAATTTATATTAGGCTGCCAACTAGGGTAATTTCCGCTATAGGTGGCTTTTGCGTCAGTCAATGTAGCTAATGAATTAATTTTACTACGGACTTCTGCTTTACCGCTTTCTAGTAAAGAACGGACTAGAATATTTGCTGTTAAGTGTTGATCTTCAATTTTTATTAGTCCAATGCTTAAGGATGTTTCTACGACATTTTCAATAATATCGCTATTGCGAATAACGCCATTGGGTAATAGATTCAGTAGGTGAATCATTTTCTGGGTCGATTCAGGCGTGAGTGTTTTTTGTGGTAAATCAATCTGTTCTATTATGAATTCTAAATTAGGCTCAGCTAATTTTAGTTCGTTACTAATTTCAGTAGTTAGTTGCGTTAAGTAAGCGGTTAATTTTTGTTGATCTTTGGCTTTGAATGTAATCGTTGTTTGCGCATTTCGTGGTATTGCGTTATGCACGGAACCACCGGTTATATTTGCGATATGAATAGTATGTTGGCTTGCAAGATCAGCGAGTAAGCGTGTCAGTAGTTTAATAGCATTTGCTCTGGTTGTATGGATATCACAACCAGAGTGGCCGCCTTTTAAACCTTTTAAACTGATATGGTAAGTACACTCAAATTGAGTTGGTTGATATTCTAGCGGTAAAGTTAAATTAATATTTTCACCGCCTGCACAACCGATATAGATTTCACCATTATCTTCAGTGTCGGTGTTAATCATAATATTTGATTGAAGCCAGTTACGGCGAAGTCCTAAGACGCCTTCCATTCCAACTTCTTCGCTCATTGTCAGTAATACTTCGATAGTTGGATGTATAAGCACTTTACTTTCTAAAACAGCGAGGCAAGATGCTAATTCAATGCCATTATCAGCACCTAATGTAGTTCCTTTAGCTTTAACCCGGTCGCCATCAATATAGGGCTGAATGGGATCTTTAGAGAAGTCATGTATGGTGGATGGATTTGCTTGTGGCACCATATCTAGATGTGCTTGTAATGCGATGGATTGTCGATTTTCCATTCCTTTAGTGGCTGGCTTACGTATAAGAATATTGCCTACTTCATCACGTTCCACAAAAAGCTGTTTAGATTTTGCCCAATTGACAATAAAGTTTGCGAGTTTTTCTTCATGGTAAGAAGGATGGGGAATAGTACAAATTTGATCAAACCATTGCCATAGTATATTGGGAGTGAGTTTAGATATTTCTGACATATTTGCCTCTTAAAATAGGTGGGTAATAAGTAGTTAAAATTATTCAAATAATTGACCGCTATCGCTGAATAGATGCGGAAATGATAGCACGAATGTGCTTTTTAGGTTAGAATGAGATAAGTTTTATTTATTCGGTGCTTAGTCGCCGCTTTTTTTTATCTAGGGCTTTTTTATGGGTGGGAAATACACAAACGAAAAATATGTGGTGACGTGGGATATGTTTCATATGCATACCCGTAAATTAGCAGAACGTCTTTTGCCTGCGTCACAATGGAAAGGTATTATCGCAGTTAGTCGTGGAGGTTTATTTCCAGCAGCGGTCTTAGCACGGGAATTAAGTATTCGCCACGTAGAAACTGTATGTATTTCAAGTTATGAACATGATGAACAAGGCGAATTAAAAGTGTTACACGCAGCACAAACAGATGGTGAGGGTTTTATCGTTGTAGATGATTTAGTGGATACGGGGAATACTGCGAAAGAAATTCGTAGAATGTATCCAAAGGCAAAATTTGTGACTGTTTTTGCTAAGCCACTTGGTGCGCCGCTTATTGATGATTATGTTATTGATATTCCTCAAGAAACGTGGATTGAGCAACCTTGGGATTTAGGCATTACCTTTGTTCCTCCGCTTGCTCGTAAATAAATTCAAACTAGATGGAGAATTAATAATTCTCCATTTTCCGTTATTTATAGAACATTATCTATTCTCTTATGTTAGGCAATCTATATATACTTTCAGCACCCAGCGGAGCGGGTAAATCTTCGTTAATAAATGCATTACTTGCAGATTTACCTCGTACAGAAGTGCAGCTTTCAATTTCACATACAACGCGTCAGCCACGTGTAGGGGAGACGCATGGTATCCATTATTATTTTACCGAGCATCACGAATTTGAATCGTTGATTGAACAAGGTCATTTTTTAGAATGGGCAAGAGTATTTGATCATTATTATGGTACGTCATTGCCGATGATTGAGCGTAGCTTGGCGCAAGGTATTGATGTATTTTTAGATATTGATTGGCAAGGTGCTCGCCAAATCCGTGAAAAAGTGCCTAATGTAAAAACTATTTTTATTTTGCCTCCATCGCGCGCTGAATTAGAAAAGCGTTTAGTCGGGCGAGGGCAAGATTATTTAGAAACTATTGCTAAACGGATGGAACAAGCGGTATCAGAAATGACTCATTACAATGAGTTTGATTATGTCATTATTAATGATCAGTTTGAAACCGCATTAACTGAATTAAAAAGTATTCTTACTGCTGAACGTTTAAAACAATCAGCACAAGCTATTCGCCAACAAGCATTAATTGCTGAATTATTAGCTGAATAAGCGGTCTATTTAACTGGGTAATTTACCAAAAAATCTTTTTTGCGCGTAAGAAAAGATATTTGGTTGAAATTCAGTGCATATTATTTAAATTATTATTTTAAGGAAAGCTAAATGAAATTTTCAAAATTAGCATTATTTATTACGTTAGCAAGCTTTTTGTCAGCTTGTACATCGAGTATGACAAAAGATGGCTCGCTTGAACAAGCAAAAGCCAGCTACCAGCAATATGAAGAATTGACTAAGCAGTTTAATATTGATGAAGAATGGTGGAAAGGATATAACGATCCGCAGTTAAATCGTCTTGTTAGCCAAGCCTTAGCTAATAATGTTAACTTAGCCAAAAGTGCTATTTTGGTTAATAAAGCGCTATATAATGCGAATTTAGTCGGCGCTAGTTTAGTACCAACTTTTAGCGGTAGCGGTTCAAGCTCAGCATCAAAATTGTTGGTTTCTGATGGCTCATTACAATCATCTAATAGCGTTACCAAGGCGTCAAATGTTGTACACAATGCCTCATTCAATTTAAGTTATACGCTTGATTTATGGCGTCGTTTAGCTGATAGTGCTAGTGCATCGGAATGGGAATATAAAGCAACGATAGAAGACTTAAAAGCAACTCGACTTTCTATTATTAATGCTGTTGTGGCTAGCTATTATCAAATTGCCTATTTGAAAGATGTGATTAATGTTAGTGAACAAACCATTAAAAATTATGAACAGATTAATCATATTTTAGAAAATAAAATGGAAGTGGGGGCGATTGATCACTTAGCGGTTGAACAAGCCAAGCAAGCGACTTTGAATGCACGTAATGGTTTGATTGGCTATCATACTACTCTAAAAGTGGCGGAACAAACTTTACGTAACTTATTGAATTTAAAGCCAAATGAGCCTTTGCCAATAGAGTATCCAGCGATTTTGTCAGTTGAATTACAAGGGGTTGATATGAATGTACCTATTTCAGCTATCGCAAATCGTCCAGATGTAGCAGCAAAATTAAAACGTTTGCAATCGGCATTTAAATCATTAAGTGCGACGGAAAAAAGTTGGTTCCCGACGGTTACATTAGGCGCTTCAATTTCAAGTAGTGCGGCTAAATTAAGGAATATTGGTGATAATCAATTAGGCAATAGTATGATTTCATTGAATTTGCCATTCCTAGATTGGCAAACCGTCAAAAATAATGTGAAGCTTTCGGAAGCGGATTATCATTTGGCAAAATTGAATTATGAGCAAGTCATTACATCCGCATTAAATGAAGTGGATAATTACTATTATGCTTATCAACAGGCCTTTGATAGTTATACCACTTTGCAACAAGTGTATGAACATAATAAGAAAATTAGTTTTTATTATAAAAATCGCTATGAGTTAGGTGTTGCTGAATTTCGTGAATGGATTAACGCGATGAATGTAGAATTAACTTCTCAGTTAGCCATTTTGAATCAAAAATATACTATTTTGGCCAAAGAAAATGCCGTTTATCAATCAATGGCAGGTAAATATAAACGGTTATAATCACCACAATCAAAAAAGCACGATTATTATATCGTGCTTTTTTTAGGCTTTTTGGGCCTGTTCCGCGGCGCGTTTTCGCCGAATTTCTTTTGGATCGGCAACTAAAGGGCGATAAATTTCGATCCGATCACCATGGGCTACATAATCGGTTAACTTGGCGGGGCGACTAAAAATACCGACTTTATTGATACGTAGATCGATCTCGGTGTATTTGGCTAAAATACCAGATTGTAGAATAACATTCTGAATAGTCGTGGGCTGATCTAAGCTTATTTTCTTAAGAAAATATTGATCAGGGTAAGCATATATAATTTCTACGACGATTTGGGACGATTCAGACACCATATACCTCTTTAGCGCGTTGTTTAAAAGCGTTAACCATTTTTAATGTTATTTCATTAAACACTTTCCCAAAAATCATTGCGATGAGCAGATTGGAAAATTCAAACGTCAAATTTAGTGATATTTTACAACTATGTTCATCAAATGGTATGAAAGTCCAAGCGCCCTCTAATTGTTTGAAAGGCCCATCAATTAAATGCATTTCGATTTTGCGGTTTGGTATCATTCGATTATGCGTACTGAAATGTTGATTAATACCTAATTTTTGGATATGAAGCGCTGCTTTTAATTCTGTATCGCTGATACTGAGCGTTTTAGTGCCAACACAACCGGATAAAAATTCAGGGTATTTTTCATAATCATTGACAAGTTGATACATTTGTTCAGCACTATAAGGTACCAGCGAAGATTGGTTAACGATTGGCATATTTTTCTCTTTAATAAGTGGTCTATTTTTTCATATATTTTGCAAAGTTATAAAGAAACACTTTTAATCTGTACATAAACTTGTTGGCCAATTTTTAGTGCGAGTTCATCAAATGACCATAAGCTAATTGATGCCCAAATTTGATGTGTTTCAATCAAGACTGCAATATCTACCCGATCATCGTGTTTTACAATTTGAGTAATAATGCCGTTGAGAATATTTCTAATTGAGCTGTGTTGCACTTGATCTAAACTAATCGAGACATCTTTGCTTGCAATGGTAATCCTAAGTTTATCACCTATTTTATAATGAGGTGTTGCTGGGATCCAAATATGTTGTTTACCTAGTTTTAAGCCCACCATTTTATAAATAGGCTGTTGTATATTCAAGGGTAATTCTAATAAGCTTATTTTTTGTGTCTCTGATTGCCAATCAGCTAAAATATCGCTATGCCATACATTAACAACCGAGTCAAAAGCGATAATCTTACCTTGTTCAAGTAAGATCAGCTGATCGGCTAAACGAATAATTTCATCTAAACTATGAGTGACATATAGAATCGGAATGTCTACTTGATTTGCTAATTGACTTAAGTAAGTGATTAATTCTTGTTTACGAGGTAAATCAAGGGCAGATAGCGGTTCATCCATGAGTAAAATTTGTGGTTTAGTTAATAATGCTCGTCCGATTGCGACACGCTGTTTTTCACCGCCTGAAAGACTGCTTGGATAACGATTAAGTAAATGTTCAATCCCCAATAATTTCACAATTTGTAAGAAATGAGAATTATCCACCCGCTTACA
Organism: [Haemophilus] ducreyi; assembly: GCF_900109315.1. Lineage (GTDB taxonomy): Bacteria > Pseudomonadota > Gammaproteobacteria > Enterobacterales > Pasteurellaceae > Haemophilus_B > Haemophilus_B ducreyi. The sequence goes on from NZ_FOJC01000002.1 coordinate 6,304, forward strand.
GCCATATTTAAGGTTTTTGGCTACGGAATAATGTGGGAAGAGTCTATGTTCTTGAAATACATAGCCTATATGACGTTTTTCTGGCGCAAGATTAATACCTTGTTCATGATCATACAGTGTTTGCTCACCCAGTTTAATATATCCGCGTTGTGCTGTAGTCAGCCCCGCAATTAGATTGATTAAACTGGATTTGCCAGCACCAGAACGACCTAAGATAGCCGTAATGCCTTTAGCCGCAATGTGTAAGTTTACCGTTAAATTTAGTGAACCTAATTGTTGATGAATATTAATTTCAAGCATAGTAAAGTGAGTTTGAAGCTAACGTTTTTGCTTTTGGGCCAGCCATTCGGATGTAAATAATGCGAATAATGAAATGGCTATTGCTACCATACATAAACGCGTAGCCGCCAGTTCATTATTTGGTATTTCAATAAAAGTAAACAGTGCGGCTGGAATGGTTTGTGTTTGATTAGGAATATTGGATACGAAAGTAATCGTTGCACCAAACTCGCCTAATGAACGAGCAAATCCCAAAACAGCACCTGCGATAATGCCAGACCATGACAATGGTAACGTAATGGTCCAAAACACTTTCAACGGACTAGCGCCTAAAGTACGTGCCGCTTGTTCTAATTTGGGATCGATATTATCAATCGTTAAACGAATGGAGCGTACCATTAATGGAAATGCCATCACCATTGAGGCTAATACAGCCCCTCGCCAAGAAAAACTGAATGAAAAACCAAACCATTGCCATAATACTTGCCCAATAATGCCTTTTTTAGCCATTAAAATAAGTAATAAATAACCGATGACTACAGGTGGCAGCACAAGTGGTAAATGAACAATGCCGTTTAGTATATTCTTACCATAAAAATCTTTCCTAGATAATAACCATGCGATTGCAATAGCAAAAGGTAATGAAAAAAGCACCGCTATTGAGGTGACTTTCAGACTTAAAATAATCGCATCAAGCTCTTGTGGCGTAAAATTAAACATAGAAGATAACATTAATATTGTGCAGGTTGGCGCTTTAATCAGTACTGTAATCGTGAGTAAAAAAGTGGATAAAACCACCTGATCGCATTAATTTTATCGGATAAAAGCCCGCTGCTTCAAATTTAGCGATTGCAATGGGGCTTTTTAGATAATCTAAAAATTTTTTTGCAACGATTTTATTGCTGACGGTTGCAACGGGATAAATAACTTCACCATAGCTTTCTGTTGGGAAAGTTGCGACCACTTTCACTTTATCAGCGGCAATTTTTGCATCAGTTAAGTAAACAATGCCTAGTGGTGATTCTGCGCGTTGTACAAAAGCAAGTGCATCACGTACATTTTTAGCTCGAGCAAGCCGTGGCTCAACACTCTTCCAAAGTTGGTAATGTTGTAATGCTTTTTTAGCATATCTACCTGCGGGTACGTGATCAGGATCGCCCATCGATAAATAGCTATCGTTTAATTCTTTGTTAAAATCAATATATTCTATTTTGTTTGCATTAATCTGACTATCTTTAGGCGCAATTAAAACTAATTCATTTTTAACGAGCGGTTGGATATTATTTACTTTAGTAGGTTGATTTTGTTTAATATAGTCCATCCATTTCAGATCAGCAGAAATAAAAATATCCGCTGGGGCATCTTGTTCGATTTGCTTAGCTAATACAGAAGACGAAGCAAATGAAAAGATCACTTTATCTTCAGGATAAGCTTTCTCAAATGCTTGATTGATGTCTTGTAATACATTGGCCATTGAGGCTGCCGCAAACACCGTAATATCTTCCGCAAAAACCGCAGTGGTATTTAATGCTAATACACTGACTAAAAATCGTTTAAATGATTTCATTTGAAGTTCCTTAATGTTTTATACGAGAGATGGATATAATTCTAGCATTATCTCTCGTACAATTTATAACAATGAAAATCAGGTGCGTAATCCCACGCCCTTTTCAATTAATGAAAAAGCAAAATAGTATAGTATTAGAATAAAAATGATTAATACCGAGAAACTATAAGCGATGGATACATCACTAATACCTAAAAAACCATAGCGAAAGGCATTAATCATATAAACAATAGGATTAAATTTTGAGAGTGTTTGCCAAAATTCTGGTAATAATGTAATTGAATAAAATACACCGCCTAAATACGTTAATGGCGTTAAAACAAATGTAGGAATGCTACCAATATCATCAAAAGATTTAGCATATACTGCATTAATTAAGCCACCTAACGAAAAGGCAATTGTGGTCATTAATAAAGTTAACAGAATAATGCTCCAAGAATGAATTTGGTAAGAAACGAATAGCAATGAAATTAGCGTGACTAAAATACCTGAAAGCCCACCACGCACGATACTGCCGACAACATAACCCCAAATAATGTTATGGGTTGAAAGAGAAGAAACTAATAGTTCTTCAAAATTATGGGTAAATTTGCTTAGAAAAAAGGATGAGGCCGTATTTACATAAGAAGCTGTAATGGCTGTCATCATCACTAAGCCAGGTGCAATAAATTGTATATAACTGACCCCATTCATTTCGCCAATACGACTGCCAATTAATTGACCAAAAATCAAGAAATAAAGGGTAGTCGTGATAATTGGCGGTACTAATGTTTGACGCCAAATACGAATAATGCGCCGTGACTCTTTGGTTGCAAGCGTGAAAAAACCGGTTAAATTCATAATTAATTTGCCATTTTGATAAATAATTCTTCGAGACGATTAGATTTATTGCGCATACTTTGTACTTCAATACCTTGTTGAGCAAGTTGTTGAAACAGTTTGGTTAAACCTTGTGTTCGTTTCACTTCAACTTCAATCGTATTGTCATCTAACCATTTAAAGGTGTAATCATTAATAGTAAGCGATTGATTTTTATCTGTTTTTTGTAAATCTAATACAAACGTCTCACTTTCTAATTTTGCTAATAATGCTTTGATTGAGGTGTTTTCAATAAGTAAACCGTTTTGAATAATACCTATATTGCGACAGAGTGTTTCAGCTTCTTCCAAATAGTGTGTCGTCAGAATGATGGTGGTTCCTTGTTGATTAATTTCACGCAAGAAATCCCATAATGAGCGACGTAATTCGATATCTACGCCAGTAGTTGGTTCATCTAAAATTAATAATTTTGGATTATGCACCAATGCTCTAGCAATCATCAGACGCCGTTTCATACCACCGGACAATTCACGAGTAAGGTGATAACGTTTTTCCCATAATTCTAGTTTTTTAAGCCAAGTTTCGGCACGTATTAAAGCTTGTTGATAAGGAATACCATAATAGCCCGCTTGTTGTGTTAATACATTAATCACTTTCTCAAATTGATTAAAATTAAATTCTTGTGGAACTAAGCCAATTTGTTGTTTTAGCTGAATTTTCTGTGTGTCTAAGTCATAGCCAAATGCTTTGACTGTACCACTTGTTTTATTTACTAATGAGTTAATAATGCCAATAGTGGTTGATTTACCTGCACCATTATGGCCTAGTAACGCATAAAAATCGCCTTGTTTAACGACAAGATCGATTCCTTTTACCGCTTGTACCCCGGTTGGATAGGTTTTAACAAGCTGATGTATTTCAAGAGCATTCATTTGATTATCCATTATATGTTGGCGACAGCACGAATAGTTGATTCATCAATTTCAGCTGCAAAGGTATCACGTAATAGCATTAATTTTTCATCATTATTCAATGCTTGCTTAGCCGCTAAAGTTAATTTCTCAAAAATCATCCGGCGAATTTCTAGTGGTGTTTTGTGTTCGGCACTTTCGCCTATCACTAATTTATAAGTGAATCCTTTGTCTGCTAACGCGAGTGTTAAACTTTTTCGTGATTCTTCATTGTCTAAATGTGACATTGACGGTTTTAAAACTAAATCTAATTGTTGGGCTGTTGTTTGTGCAAGATAGCTATTAAGTGCTATTTGACGTGAAAAGCTACTGAGATTAAGGGTATTAATAATCTGACACCATTGATCTTGTTCGCAAGCAAGTTCAATGGTTTTGGCAACTAATTCAGGCGTTTTATCTTGTAAAATAGCCTGTTTAATTTCAGCAGGTTTAGTGCTTTTGTTCTCAATCGCTAACTCTGGATCTAGCCAAGTCCAACGATAATCTTCTTCGGTTGATTGACTGGCGACTTCCGGCACAGAGGGTTGACTCGTCACTTTAGCGGTAGAATGAGCTAAATTCATCAAACGTTCTTGTAAATCTAACGATTGATGTTGTGTGTTGGTCGTTATCTCTGTTGGCGAACTTGTTGAATTAACCGTTATAGATTTACGCTTTTTTTTTTTCGTGTTGATTTAATTCAACGTGCTTTTGTTGTAATTGTTTCCGCGCTTGCATTGCAACAAGTGCGGGTGAGATTAGCGTATTATTTGTGCTATCTGTAATATTAGCCGGCACAGTTTGTTGCGCAGACTTTATTGATCGTTTGCTTGAAGATTCGACCGCTTGTGCACTTGTTTTATCTGTTGTTACTTGTGTTAAATTTGCTTTGAGCTGTTCAAGCTTATGTTGGGTATTGTCAACCATTGCCGACTGTTCGTTATTTGCTTGATTTAGTTGCGCACGTTGGTTAATTTCTTCAGTACGTTTAGGATGAAATGCTAAGGCACGTAAAAATACCATTTCTACACCAATACTTTGTTCTGGTGCATAAGCTAATTCTTTTTTGCCGATGAGCATTAACTGATAAAAAAATTGCACATCTTCAGGTGGTATCTGTTTTGCGAGCAAATGTAATGGCGTGTCTGATGGTGCTTCTTGTTTAAGCAATTGCAACATTGCAATTTGGTGTAAGGTTTCTGCCACATCATTTAGCAATTGTTGCCAGTCAATGCCTTTTGTTGCAATGTTTTGGATAATAGCCATAACTTGATCGCCATTTGCTTGGGCTAGAGCCATCACTAATTCAAGCGGTTGATCATTATCGATTAAGCCTAACATTTCGCTAACTATCGGTAATGTAATATTGGCATTACTTACGGCAATCGCTTGGTCTGTCAAACTTAATGAATCTCGAATACTACCTTGAGCTGCTTTTGCTAGTTTTTCAATGGCGGCTAATTCATAAGGAATGTTTTCTTGCGTGAGAATAAACTCAAGATGCTGGCTAAGTTGCGTTGGTGTTAAAGTTCTTAAATGAAATTGCATACAACGCGATAAAATAGTCACCGGTAATTTTTGAGGATCGGTGGTCGCAAGCAAAAATTTTACATATTCGGGCGGTTCTTCAAGTGTTTTGAGTAAAGCATTAAAACTATGCCGTGAGAGCATATGTACTTCATCAATCAGATAAACTTTAAAGCGCCCAACTGTAGGCTTATATTGGACATTATCTAATAATTCTCGTGTATCTTCTACTTTCGTTCGAGAAGCCGCATCGATCTCAATTAAATCAATGAATCTACCTTCTTCAATTGCTTTGCAATTTTCACATTTGCCACAAGGTGTGGCGGTAATGCTTGTTTCACAATTGAGTCCTTTAGCAAACAAGCGGGCGATTGATGTTTTACCAACGCCTCGTGTACCAGAAAAAAGGTAAGCATGATGTAATTTATCTTGACGTAGACCGTTTTCTAATGCGGATAATACGTGTTGTTGCCCAATTACTTCTGAAAATCGTTGTGGACGCCATTTACGTGCTAAAACTTGGTAGCTCATGGATTTTTATCGTTTATTAAGAGAGGATTAATGGCCGTCAAATTCCACTAGTGTGAATGATTTGATGCCGATTTGTTCAAGTCGTGCTTTATCGCCTAAATCGGGTAACCCAATAACAAAAGCCGCATTTTTAACTTGACCGCCTAATTGGCGAATTAATTTGGCGGTCGCATCAATAGTGCCACCAGTAGCTAATAGATCATCTACCACTAATACGTTGTCATCTTGATTGATAGAATCTAGGTGCATTTCAAGTGTATCTTCACCATATTCAAGGGCATAGGATTGCGAAATAACGGCTCTTGGTAATTTATGAGGTTTACGCACTAATACAAAGGGTAGCCCTAATGCTAAGGCTACAGGCACTCCAAAGATAAAACCACGAGATTCTGTGCCGACGACTTTAGTGATGCCTTTATTTTTGAATTCTGTGACGATTGCATCTATAGATGCTTTAAATGCGGTAGGATTTTCTAGTAAAGAAGTAATATCACGGAAAATGATGCCAACTTTGGGGTAATTAGGAATAGATTTGGTAGATGATTTAATTAAATCTAGCTGATTCATTTTTGACCTTCTAAAAAGAATAAGATAATGGGTAAAATTTAACAAAAATCACTGAAATTACAAGAAAAATTTGGCATAAATAACGGTTAGGCGTTTATAAAGCGACTATCTTTTTAGCGAACAATAATATGAAAAAGACCGCTTGTACAGATAAGCGGTCTAATTTAGCCTAATATTGGCAATTTATGGCGCTTTTTATGGGTATTTAACTAGCTTGCAAAAATGTACAATGCCACCAAATACTTTCTCTAAATTTTGATGATTAAATGTTGTTGCCGTTGGGCCCGAAGCAAGCAATGTACGATTAATCATTAATACTTGATCGCAAAAACTAGATACACTGTTGAGATTATGAGTAGAAACCAATACTAAATGCCCTTCACTCCGCAATTGTTGAAGTAAAGCTACAATGACATTTTCTGTTTTGACATCAACACCAGTAAATGGTTCATCTAATAAAATAATCTGGCTTTCTTGCGCTAAGGCTCGGGCCAGAAATACCCGCTTTTTCTGTCCGCCTGAGAGTTCACCAATTTGCCGATGTTGCAAATGGCTAATATCAACATGTTGCATAGCTTGTTCAACTTTCTGTTTATCTAGTGCAGATGGATTGCGTAAAAAATTCATATAACCATAACGGCCCATCATCACAACGTCATAAACAGATACGGGGAATTGCCAATCCACTTCTTCACTTTGAGGCACATAAGAAACAAGGTTTTGTTTAAGTGCTTTTTGAATGGGCATTTGGTTCAGTAATACTTGACCGGTTAACGGCTTAACTAATCCCATCAAGCTTTTAAAAAGCGTTGATTTACCACCGCCATTTACGCCAATTAATGCACAAACAGTGCCATGCTGAAGTTGGAAAGAGACATTTTCTAAGGCTAAATGTCCGTTGTTGTAACGGACGGTTAATTTATCAACAGAAATTGATGCTGTAGCTTGTGTTATATTGTTCATTTAGGCTCTTTTTTGCCCGCTTCAAAACCATCTACTATAGTAGAAATTGTCACTTTTAATAAATCTAAATAAGTGGGTACAGGTCCTTCTTTGGTGGAGAGTGAATCAACGTATAATACCCCGCCATATAACGCGCCCGTTTCTTTAGCAACTTGTTTTGCAGGCTTATCTGATACGGTGCTCTCGCTAAATACGACTGGAATATGATTAGCTTTAACACCATCAATTACTTTTCTCACTTGTTGTGGTGAACCTTGTTCTTCAGCATTAATAGGCCATAAATATAATTCTTGTAAGCCGTAATCTTGTGCAAGGTAGCTAAATGCCCCTTCACTGGTTACTAACCAGCGTTGTTTTTCAGGAATAACAGATAAGCGTTGGCGAAGTGGCTCAGAGATTGCTTTTATTTTTTCGGCATAGGCTTTCGCATTTTGGTTATAGCTAACCGCATTTTCGGGATCGTATTTGACCAAGGCAGCTCGAATATTCTCAATATATTGCAACGCATTGGCGGAAGACATCCATGCATGCGGATTAGGCAAGTTTTTATATTCACCTTCTAAAATAGCAATCGGCTGAATGCCTTCAGTTACGACGACAGCCGGTGTATTTTTAACGTTTTCAAAGAATCGTTCAAACCAACGTTCAAGGTTCATGCCATTTTGTAGAATTAAATCCGCTTTTTGTGCTTTGACAATATCTTTGGGCGTAGGTTGATAGTCGTGGATTTCAGCACCTGGTTTAGTAATAGATTCTACAATTGCTTTATCACCGGCTACATTTTGGGCAATATCTTGAATCACTGTAAATGTGGTGACGACCTTGAAGGGGGCTGCTATTGCAACAGTTGTTCCCATTGCGCATGCAATAATTAGGGTCTTTTTTAGAAAGGAAAGATTCATACTATCTCCTATAGAATATTAAAATTGGATCGATGTGCGTTATTGAGAATAATTCACAGTAATATACCAATTATAAACATTTTATAGGTTTAGGCAAGCCAGCAATTTTAGTCGCTTGCTTGGCGGGACCTTCCGGAAATAAACGTTGTAAATAACGGCTATTGCCTTTTTCTTCACCAAATTTGAGCGTCATTGTTTTAACTAACATTCTAATCGCGGGAGATGTCTTATATTCTTGATAGAAATCCCGTACTAACCAAATAATTTCCCAATGTTCTTCAGTTAAATTTATTTGTTCTTTACTTGCTATTGCTATTGCTAACTCAGTAGACCAGTCATTTAAATTAAGTAAATAGCCTGCGGGATCAGTCAAATATTGTTTGCCATTACATTCGATCATATGCATTTGTTGATTGTTTAAATTAAAAATGCCACTTTCAAAGTGGCACTTAGAGGAGGAGTTATGCTTAATCGTCCTTGCTTAATACACCAAAAATTTGTAATAAGCTTAAGAATAAGTTGTAAAGTGAAACATATAAATCTACAGTTGCGCGAATATAATTTGTTTCACCGCCATGAATAATGTTGCTGGTGGTTAATAGAATAGCGCCGGTTGAAAATAGCGCAAATAAAACGCTCATTGCTAGGCTTAGCGCCGGTATGGCTAAGAAAATATTTGCAATAACGCCAACTAATAGCACGATGAATAATGCCATCATCATACCAGATAAAAAGGACATATCTTTTTTGGTGGTTAAGATATAAGCAGAACAACTAAAAAAGACTAAGGCAGTTGAAGCTAATGCTAACATAACTGCATCCCCTAAGCCTGCGCCTACATAGCGGTTCAAAATAGGGCCTAATGTGTAACCTAAGAAACCAGTTAAGGCAAAGACACAGGCAAGCCCTACGGCACTATTAGCATTAGTATTCGTTAAGAATAATAAGCCATAAAAACCAATTAATAAGCCCCACCAAGGTAATGCGGGGGCATTCATTGCCATTGCAAAATGAGCCACAATCGCTGAAAAAGCCAGTGTCATGGAGAGTAATAGATAGGTATTGCGTAAGACTTTATGCGTGCTAAGCAGAGACTGATTATGAGCTGTGTTAGCAATTAAACGATTTTCCATTTTGTTTCCTCTTTAATGATAAAGCTCGAAAATTATAAGCTATATATGGACAAAATCCCATAAATCAAGTGTAAATTAGTCGTTTTTAAAGAACGTATAGGATTAAATTTAGCGGGTAATAGCTGATTGTTGAGTACTGTGATACACTAAATAAACTGAATTTTTACCTTTCCGCGCTAGCTATGATGAAACTAAATTTCCCGACTTATCTTACTTTATTCAGAGTTGTGTTAATCCCATTATTTATTGCAGCATTTTATTTGCCTGAGGGATGGCATGCACCTGAAATTTCAACTTTAATTTTTTTCATTGCATCTATTACAGACGCATTTGATGGCTATTTAGCGCGTAAATGGAATCAAACAACCCGTTTAGGTGCATTTCTTGATCCTGTGGCAGATAAAATTTTGGTTACAGTAGCATTTGTCTGTATTGTGGAGTATTACCATAGTTGGTGGATTACTATTCCTGTTAGCATTATGATTGCCCGCGAAATTTTGATTTCTGCTTTACGGGAATGGATGGCTGAAATTGGCGAACGCGCGAGTGTTGCGGTGTCAATTTGGGGTAAAGTAAAAACCGCCTGTCAAATGTTAGCGCTAGGCGGAATGTTATGGCGACAAAGTACTTTTATGGAAATTCTTGCCTTTATTTTTCTCTACATATCGGCGATTTTAACGATTTGGTCGATGTTACAATATTTAAAGGCTTCTAAGAAGAGTTTGATGAAATCTTAATCTGTTGTGTAAAGATCAGAAAATGTTAGCTAAGCGGTCTAATTTTATGATTTTATAACAACATTAAAGGTTCAGATTAATTAAAAATGTCTCAATTTAATGCTAAAGCTTTCCTTGCCGATGTGCCGCATTTACCCGGCGTTTATCGTATGTATGACGCTAATCAAGCCATTATTTACGTTGGTAAAGCAAAAGATCTAAAAAAACGATTAGCGAGTTACTTTCGTAGTCAAGTTGCGAGCAAAAAGATCGAAGCATTGGTGGGCAATATACACCATATTGATACGACTATTACGCATTCAGAAACAGAAGCGTTATTGTTAGAACATAACTATATTAAACAACATCAGCCGAAATATAATGTATTATTGCGTGATGATAAATCTTATCCTTATCTGTTATTAACTAAACATCAACATCCTCGTTTAACGGCATTTCGTGGTAGTAAAAAAGTAGCGGGTGAATATTTTGGCCCTTATCCAAATGTGAGTGCGGTACGCGAAAGCCTAAATTTATTGCAAAAAATTTTTCCTATTCGACAATGTGAAGATAATTATTATAAAAATCGTTCCCGCCCGTGTTTACAACATCAAATAGGTCGTTGTTTGGCTCCTTGTGTTACTGGTTATTGTTCACAACAAGAATATGATAACCAAGTGAAATGGGTCCGTTTATTTTTACAAGGAAAGGATAGTCAAGTGATTGACTATTTAATGCAAAAAATGGAAATAGTCGCAAGTGAGTTAGATTTTGAAACCGCTGCACGCTTTCGCGATCAAATTCAGTCGGTTCGTGCGGTGCAAGAAAAGCAATTTGTAGCGAATCAGCGTTTAGACGATTTAGATATTATTTCCATCGCTTATCAATCCGGTTTGGCTTGTGTGCATATTCTATTTATCCGGCAAGGCAAAGTATTAGGTAATCGTGCTTATTTTCCAAAAGTACCGAGTCATACGGACCTCACTGAATTAGCGGATACGTTTATTGGTCAATTTTATTTACAGTTAAATCAACATCGTAGCATTCCAAATCAAATTATCCTTGATCAGCCATTAACTGAAAGCAATGCATTGGCTCAGCTTTTAACTGAACAAGCGGGCCATAAAGTTACCATTATTACTAATCATGTACGTGGCGATAAAAGCCGCTACCTAGCCTTAGCTCAAACGAATGCCCGTGCAGCATTAAGTTTACAACTTAAGCAGTCCACCACTATTCATAAACGTTATGATGCACTAAAAATTTTGTTAAAACTGCCCACAATTAAGCGAATGGAATGTTTTGATATTTCGCACACTATGGGATCTCAAACTGTCGCTTCTTGTGTGGTTTTTGATGAAAATGGCCCGCTAAAATCAGATTATCGGCGTTTTAATATTGAAGGCATTACCGGTGGCGATGATTATGCTGGAATGGAGCAAGCGTTGGTTAAACGTTATGATAAACCATTACCGGTTGAAAAGATTCCAGATATTATTTTTATTGATGGCGGTAAAGGTCAATTAAATCGTGCCTTGCAAGTCTTTGAAAAGCTAACGGTAGCCTGGGATAAACATAAACCATTGTTAATTGGCGTGGCAAAAGGCGCAGAAAGAAAGGCGGGTTTGGAAACATTAATTATTGGGCGTTTAAAGAAAGAAATTCATTTACCGATTGATAGCCCGGTGTTACACCTTATTCAACATATTCGTGATGAATCTCATCATTATGCCATTAGTGGTCATCGAAAAAAACGTCAAAAAGCCTTTGTTGATAGTGGTTTAGAGTCAATTGCAGGTGTTGGCGCAAAAAGACGGCAAGCATTATTGAAATATCTTGGCGGTATGCAAGGCGTCAAATCGGCAACATTGGCTGAGATAGCATCTGTGCCAGGCATTTCTAAAACATTAGCAGGTGTTATTTTTGATACCTTACATAATAGTTAAGTCTGAAGTGGAGCAAACGCTTGATGGTTAAAAGCTCCGTATAATTTGCCAACTTTTTCATTTTGGGGCTTTTATGCAAAACTTACGTTATCCTATTGATTCTAAACCTCCCTTTGGACTGAGCGTGCTACTTGCTGTGCAACATTTATTAGCAGCACTAGGCGGTATTATTGCCGTTCCATTAGTAATAGGTAATGTTTTAAAATTACCTACTTCAGACACTATTGTCTTAGTTAATGCGGCTTTATTAGTATCAGGTATTGTTACTATTATTCAATGCCATGGTATCGGTCCGATTGGCTTACGGTTACCGAGTGTGATGGGAACGAGTTTTACCTTTGTGGCAGCCGCATTAGCCATTGGCTTTAGTGAATACGGCGTAGCCGGTATTATAGGATCGTCATTAATTGGTTCTTTAGTGATGATTATCGGCAGTTTTTTTATGCCTTATGTATGTAAGCTTTTCCCGCCTGTGGTGACCGGTATTGTAGTGATGATGATTGGTTTAAGTTTGATTCCTGTTGCCGTTGATTGGTTCGCAGGTGGCCAAAAAGGTGATCCACATTATGCTGATCCAGCTAATTTAGCAATGGCAACCTTTGTTTTAGTCTTAGTGGTTATTTTAGTACAATGGGGAAAAGGTATTTTTTCTGCTGCCGCGATTGTGATCGGTATGCTCGTCGGGTATGCTGTTGCATTAGCATTGGGGTGGATTAATTTTGAAGCTATCCAAAATGCAGAGGCCTTTGCCATTCCTCAACCATTACATTTTGGTTTGGCTTTTCCTATTTCAGGCATTATTGGTATGTCAATTGCTTATTTAGTCACAATTGTTGAATCAAGCGGTAACTTTTTAGCATTAGGTAATGCAACACAAACGGAGATTACAGGTAAGCATTTACGTGGCGGAGTATTATGTGATGGCTTAGGATCCGCTTTTGCCGCAGTAATGTCAACGACACCATTTTCTTCTTTTGCACAAAATATTGGCGTTATTTCGCTCACTGGGGTAGCAAGTCGCTATGTTGTAACCGTGATGGGCGTACTATTAGTTTTGGCAGGCGTATTTCCATGGTTAGGTGCTATAATTGTTTCTATTCCTAGCCCAGTATTAGGTGGCGCGGGATTGATGATGTTTGCTATGATTATTGCAGCAGGCATTCAAATGTTAGACAAAGTGGAACGTTCAAAACGTAATGGTTTAATTATTGCTATTTCTATTGGCTGTGGTTTAGCTGTGATGACTCGACCAGAATTATTGGATAAACTACCTAATTTCTTTAAAGAAGTATTTGGTTCGGGAATTACCGTTGGATCAGTCTTAGCATTATTATTAAATTTAATTTTGCCAGAGGATAAACATTAAAATAATTAATGTAATTGGGCAAAGTAGCTTGAAATTAGCGAATAGAAGATTTATTTTAATTAGTGTTTAAACATTTTATTATTTTTAAGGAAACATATATGACACATCAAGTAACTGACGCAACATTTGAACAAGAAGTTTTAAAATCGGATTTACCTGTTTTATTGGATTTTTGGGCACCGTGGTGTGGTCCATGCCGAACGATTGCACCATGGTTAGATGAATTAGCACAAGAGTTTGCAGGACGTGCTAAAGTGGCTAAAGTAAATGTAGATGAAAATCAACAAATCGCTGCTCAATTTGGTATTCGTTCCATTCCAACGTTACTACTATTTAAAAATGGGGAAGTGGTCGCGACTCAAGTTGGTGTATTACCAAAATCACAATTAGTTACTTTTATTGAACAAGCGCTTTAATACTCATTAATAAGCATATAAACTTATCTACCTATCTAAGACAAAGAGAATTCTTTGTCTTTTTTATTTTGCAAAAAAGTTATTAAAAAAGACCGCTATTTATAAGATAAAACCTAGTAAAAGCAAGCACAAATAGGTACAATCTGCCAGTTACATTATTTTCTTAATGTAAATAAATTTTATTCTTTGGAGAAATTTATGTCGTGGAATGAATCAGGCAATCAGCAAGACCCTTGGGGTAAACCAGGTCAAAAAAAGCCTGAACAGCAAGAACCATCAGGTCAAGGTAATCAGCAAGATCCTAATCGCCCCAAATCAGCACAAAATCCACCTGATTTAGAGGAAGCATTTGGTAAGTTATTGAAAAAAATGGGCGGTGGTAATAAACACTCAAATAATCAACGACCAGCTTCTTTGGGTAAATTTATTCCTGCTATTGTGATTTTTAGTGCATTAGTATGGGGAGCATCAGGTTTTTATACTGTGCAAGAGGCAGAACGAGGTGTAGTAACCCGTTTTGGTAAGTTACATCAAATTGTGATGCCAGGTTTAAATTGGAAACCAACTTTTATTGATCAAGTCATTCCTATAAATATTGAACGCGTATCTGAATTAAAAACACAAGGTTCAATGTTGACTCAAGATGAAAATATGGTGCAAGTCGAAATGACCGTGCAATATCGCGTTGAAGATCCGGCTAAATATAAATTTAGTGTGCGTAATGCCGATGATAGTTTAAAACAAGCAACAGATAGTGCATTACGTTATGTGATTGGTCATATGTCAATGGATGATATATTGACTAAAGGACGAGCAACTGTCCGTGAAAAAACGTGGGAAACATTGCGTGAAATTATTAAGACCTACGATATGGGATTGCTAGTAACTGACGTAAACTTCCAATCGGCACGCCCACCGGAAGAAGTTAAAGATGCTTTCGATGATGCTATTAAGGCACAAGAAGATGAACAACGTTTAATCCGTGAAGCAGAAGCGTATGCACGAGGTCGTGAACCTCTTGCTCGTGGTCAAGCACAACGTATTATTGAACAAGCCACAGCCTATAAAGAACAAATTGTGCTTGAAGCACAAGGCGATATTCAACGTTTTTCTAAACTTTTACCTGAGTATCAGGCAGCGCCTGCGGTGATGCGTGAACGTTTATATATTGAAACAATGGAAAAAGTAATGAAACACACACCTAAAATTATTATGGATAGCAACAGTAATAATGTGAATGTATTACCGCTTGAAAAATTTTTAGGGAAAACGACGGCTTCTGAAGTAGCACAAAAACCATTGGCTACTCCGGTACAACAACCACAAGTTAGTCACCAACTAGCGCCAAGTGTAGTAACAGAAGACAGAAATAGGGAACAACCAATTCGTAGAGGGAGATTTTAATAATGCGTAAATTATTATTACCTATCGTGAGTTTGGTTATGATGGCATTGATTTCGTGTTTAGTTATTGTACCTGAAGGGTATCGTGGCATTATGTTGCGTTTTAATAAAGTACAACGTGATGCGGATCAAAAAGTAGTGGTTTATGAACCAGGCCTTCATGTTAAAGTTCCTTTTATTGATAGTCTAAAAATATTGGATTCACGAATCCAAATGTTAGATGATCAAGAAGATCGCTTTGTTACCGTAGAGAAAAAAGATCTGCTAGTGGATTCATACGTTAAATGGCGCATTAGTGATTTTGGTAAGTTTTATACTGCAACGGGTGGAGATGTTAAGCGAGCATCTGACTTATTACGCCGTAAAGTAGGCGATCGTCTGCGTTCTGAAATAGGTTCGCGTACCATTAAAGATATTGTATCTGGTTCACGCGGTGAATTAATGGCAGGTGCACAAAAAGCATTAAATGCAGGCGAAGATGGCGCAGAAAAATTAGGTATTGAAGTGGTTGATGTTCGTGTCAAACAAATTAATTTACCTAAGGAAGTATCTTCTTCAATCTATCAGCGTATGCGAGCAGAGCGAGATGCTGTGGCACGAGAACATCGTTCACAAGGTGAAGAAAAAGCAGAGTTTATTCGTGCTGAAGTAGATAAAAAAGTGATCTTAATTGAAGCGAATGCTAAGAAAAAAGCTGAAATTTTGCGTGGTGAGGGCGATGCAATTGCGGCTAAAATTTATGCAGATGCATTCAGTAAAGCGCCGGATTTTTATAGTTTTGTACGTAGTTTAAAAGCGTATGAAAATAGCTTTACGAAAGATCAACAGAATATGATGTTGTTGAAATCAGATAGCGAATTTTTCCGCTTTATGAAAGCGCCAACAAAATAAATTTATCATAAGCCCGATTGAGATCGGTTTTTTCATCTGTATTTTGGTTTGTAGCTGTGTAACCTATCTTTAGAGAACAGCTATAATCAGTTCAAAATTCAATGTAAATTATAATTAAGAAAGAGGCAATTCCTATGGGTAAAAGTGTTGCTATTCTCGGTGCTCAATGGGGCGATGAAGGGAAGGGTAAAATTGTAGATTTATTAACTGATCGAGTGAAATATGTGGTTCGTTATCAAGGTGGGCATAATGCGGGCCATACATTAATTATTAATGGAGAGAAAACGGTTCTACGTTTAATCCCTAGTGGTATTTTACGTGAAAATGTTACGTGTTTAATTGGTAACGGAGTTGTACTTTCCCCTGAAGCATTGATGAAAGAAATGGGTGAGTTGGAAGCACGTGGTATTAATGTTCGTGAGCGGTTAAAAATTTCAGAAGCGTGTCCTCTCATTCTTCCTTATCATGTAGCGATGGATCATGCGCGTGAAGCTGCATTAGGCAAAAATAAAATTGGTACTACCGGGCGTGGTATTGGCCCTGCTTATGAAGATAAAGTTGCTCGCCGTGGTTTACGTGTCAGTGATCTATTTGATAAAGAAGCATTTGCCACAAAACTTAAAGATATTTTAGATCTATATAATTTCCAATTAGTTCATTATTACAAAGTTGAGCCGGTAGATTTCCAAAAAACATTAGATGACGTTTTTGCTGTTGCTGATGTAATTAAAGGAATGGTGGCGGATGTAACCACTTTACTTCATCAAGCACGTAAAGAAGGCGTGAATATTTTATTTGAAGGCGCGCAAGGTACGATGTTGGATATTGATCACGGCACTTATCCGTTTGTAACCAGTTCAAATACCACTGCAGGAGGCGTTGCAACAGGGTCAGGTTTTGGACCGCGTAATCTTGATTATGTATTAGGCATTATTAAAGCGTATTGTACACGTGTTGGTAGCGGTCCTTTCACAACAGAATTATTTAATGAAGAAGGCGAGACAATTGCGCGTAAAGGTAATGAATTTGGTGCGGTAACGGGGCGTCCTCGTCGTTGTGGGTGGTTTGATGCAGTAGCGGTTCGTCGAGCAGTACAAATTAACTCTATTTCAGGTTTTTGTATGACAAAATTAGATGTTTTAGATGGCTTTGAAACGTTAAAAATTTGCACAGCATACAAAATGCCGGATGGTGAGATTGTAGAATATGCGCCAATGGCTGCAAAAGACTGGGAAGGTGTTGAGCCTATTTATGAAACAATGCCCGGTTGGTCTGAAAATACATTTGGTGTGACAAAATATGAAGCGCTTCCGCAAGCCGCACTTGATTATATTAAACGGATTGAGGAGTTAGTTGGCGTACCGGTAGATATTCTTTCAACTGGCCCAGATCGTATTGAAACAATGATTTTACGCGATCCATTTGTGGCATAGTGAGTTAATCTATCTGTAAGTGAAAAATACACGGAGTAATTCCCGTGTATTTTCGTTTTTATCCGGTGTAATTTTGGTCAAAATAAGACCGCTTGGTTTTATATAAAATATTGAAATAAACATTATGAAATTTATTATTAAACTTTTCCCTGAAATTATGATTAAAAGTGATTCAGTTCGTAAGCGCTTTATCAAAATTTTAACCTCAAATATCCGCAATGTATTATTACGTGAAACTGAGCAAGTGGCGGTTGTACGTAATTGGGATTTTATCGAAGTAAGGGCAAAAGTAGCAGAAGAAATACCGCTAATATTAGACTTATTAAAACGTACGCCTGGCATTCACCATATATTAGAAGTACAAGAAATGCCTTTTACATCATTGCACGACATTTTTGAACATACATTTGCCAAGTATCAAAATCAATTAGTGGATAAAACATTTTGTGTACGGGTACGACGTAAAGGTAAACACGAATTTAGCTCATTAGATGTTGAGAAATATGTTGGTGGCGGTTTAAATCAACGAATTGAATCGGCTAGGGTAAAATTGACCAAGCCTGATGTAACCGTCCGGATTGATATTAATGGCGATAAAATGTTATTGGTTGAGGCGCGCCATGAAGGATTAGGAGGCTATCCTATCGGCACGCAGGAAGATGTGTTATCGTTGATTTCTGGTGGTTTTGATTCTGGTGTCTCAAGTTATATGTTTATTCGCCGAGGTTCTCGAGTCCATTACTGCTTTTTTAATTTAGGTGGTGCTTCTCACGAAATTGGTGTGAAGCAGATGGCATATCATATTTGGAGTCGTTATAGCACTTCGCACAAAGTACGCTTTGTTGCAATTAATTTTGAATCTGTGGTCGGGGAAATTCTTGAGAAAGTGGATAACGGTCAGATGGGTGTGGTGCTCAAACGTATGATGGTAAGAGCGGCTAGCCAAATTGCTGAACGTTTTGCTATTCAGGCGATTGTCACTGGTGAAGCGTTAGGGCAAGTTTCGAGCCAAACGCTGACTAACTTACGCCTAATTGATAAAGCCGCGGATAGCCTAGTTCTTCGCCCGTTAATTACTCATGATAAAGAAAAAATTATTGCACTGGCTAAGCAGATTGGTACTGACGACATTGCCAAATCAATGCCAGAATTCTGTGGTGTTATTTCTAAAAATCCAACGGTTAAGGCGATCGAAAGTAAAATTGTTGAGGAAGAGAGGCATTTTGATTTTGATGTGTTAGAAAAAGCCGTCCAAAATGCAACATATTTAGATATTCGCGAGATTGCTTTACAGACAGAAAAAGACGTGGTGGCGGTTGAAGCAACCTCAGCATTGACTGAAAAAGACATCATTTTAGATATCCGTAGCCCAGAAGAAATGGACGAAAAACCCTTAATTTTAGCACAGACTCAAGTGATTGAATTGCCTTTCTATAAGTTATCCACGCAATTTGCGCATTTAGATCAAAGCAAAAATTACCTTTTATATTGTGAGCGGGGCGTAATGAGTAAATTACAAGCACTTTATTTAAAAGAAAAGGGCTATCAGAATGTGAAGGTGTTTAACTTACCAAAATAGCAAATTAATAAGCGCTTAAATTTGTGAAAAAAAGCGTGAAATTGACCGCTTTCACTGAATAAGAAAGGGATTATGCATAAAAAACTTTATCTTGCTTCAAATAGTCCGCGTCGTTGGGCATTATTACAAAATCTAGGTTTAGCTTTATTACCACTTGCAAGCGAAATAGATGAAACTGCACATGCAAATGAAATGGCTCAGGGTTACTGTTCACGTATTGCTAGAGAAAAGAATCAAGTGGCTCAAGCGGTTAGAATTCGCCAAAATCTTGCTGAATATCCGATTCTAACTGCCGATACCACGGTTTCGATTGACGGAGAGATTTTAGGCAAGCCAAGTCATCAGCAGCAAGCTGTTGAGATGCTCAAAAAATTATCTGGCCGAACTCATCAAGTTTATACGGCAGTCTGTGTAAGTGCTAATCAACAACTATTTGAGTGTATTCATAGCAGTGAAGTCACCTTTAAAAGATTATCTGAGGCTGAAATTTATGCTTATATTGCAACCGGCGAGCCTATGGATAAAGCGGGCGCTTATGGCATTCAAGCACTAGGTGGTATATTTATTCAGCATTTAGCAGGCAGTTTTACCGGTGTAATGGGCTTACCTATTTTTGAAACAGTCACGTTATTAAAAAAAGTCAATATTGAGGTTTTTCCATCTTAAAGCGATCATGTTCACAGTGTGGTGTTTAAGGCTAGAATAATTTACTTGACCAGCCTAATTTTGATCCTAATACAGTAAAATAGTTATAATCTTTTAGATGTAATAAGTGAAGTATATCCGGGCTTTTTCGCACAATAATGCGATCCTCTGGAGTAAAAGGCAAATCATCTTGCCCATCACAACTGATTTCTAAATTAGGTTGATTATATTGCGCAAAACGTAATGAAATATGGCTATCGCCATCGATCACTAAAGGACGAGATGATAGCGTGTGTGGGTGCATAGGCACTAATGCAATGGCATTCATATTTGGGGTAAGAATAGGGCCACCGGCAGATAATGAATAAGCAGTTGAACCTGTTGGTGTGGCAATAATTAGTCCATCTGAGCGTTGTGAAAAAGCAAATTTACTGTCAATATAGACCTCAAACTCAATGATTCGAGCTACTTGCGTCGGGTGAATGGCCACTTCATTTAACGCATTATTGGCAGAGATAATTTTACCGTTTTGCTCAATTTGAGCTTCTAATAAAAATCGTTGTTCAATGATAAATTCCCCTTTTTCTAAACAGCTATAAAGTTGCTCAAAAGCAGATTGCGGAGCTATATCCGTCAGAAAACCAAGATTTCCGCGATTTATACCAATTAATGGCACTTGATATTTTGCTAAAGAACGCGCCATTCCAAGCATATTGCCGTCACCGCCGATAACAATCACTAAATCTGCAATTTGACCAATTTCTTCAATACGCTTGCCATTGGGTAACTGTAGTTGTTCAGCAATTTTTTCCTCTACAAGTACGCTATAATGGCGGTCTTTTAACCAATTATAGACAGCTAAATGCGTTTTAAGTGTATTATCATGGCGAGGCTTCCCAACAATTGCGATAGTTTGGAAAGATCTTTTTGCGATGTTTTTCATGGTATTCATTTAACAATTTTAGAGAATGAGCTCAATTTTAACTTTTTTTATTGGTTGAGGATACGTAAAAAATTAACAGAAATACAGCGCTTGTTTTTTCTGTGCTGAATGTATGCTAAACTTAATAATGCTTTTATTGTCCACTTGTAAGGAACAAAATAAGCAACGTGCAATAAAAATTGCTGAAAAATCTATTAAATCAACCGCGTTTAGCGGTTTTTCTTTTTAAATTAACAAGTAACCTTTCGTATGGGTTACCACTGTAACAAGGATACAACATGCCTATTATAACTTTACCAGATGGTTCTCAACGCAACTTCGATAATCCGGTTTCTGTCATAGATGTTGCACAAAGTATTGGTGCAGGCTTAGCAAAAGCGACTATTGCGGGGCGTGTAAATGGCGAGCGCCGTGATGCTTGTGATATTATTGAACAGGATAGTACGCTTGAAATTATTACCGCTAAAGATGAAGATGGTTTAGAAATTATTCGCCATTCTTGTGCTCATTTACTTGGTCACGCGATCAAACAGTTATTTCCTACGGTAAAAATGGCGATCGGTCCAACGATCGAAAATGGCTTTTACTATGATGTAGATTTAGATCGTACTTTAACACAAGACGATTTAGAAGCGATTGAAAAACGTATGTTGGAATTAGCTAAAACTAACTACAATGTCGTGAAAAAACCAGTAAGTTGGCAACAAGCACGTGATACATTCGAAAAACGTGGTGAACCATATAAAATAGCTATTTTAGATGAGAATATTGAACGTACAGCAACGCCAGCACTTTATCATCATGAAGAATATATTGATATGTGCCGTGGTCCACACGTGCCCAATATGCGCTTTTGCCAACATTTCAAATTACAAAAAGTAGCAGGTGCTTATTGGCGTGGTGACAGCAAAAATAAAATGTTGCAACGTATTTATGGTACCGCTTGGGCAGATAAAAAACAATTAGCGGAATATTTGACGCGCTTAGAAGAAGCCGCAAAACGTGATCATCGTCGGATTGGTAAAGCATTAGATTTATATCATATGCAGGAAGAAGCACCGGGTATGGTGTTTTGGCATAATGATGGTTGGATCATTTTCCGTGAGTTAGAAACATTTGTACGCACTAAATTAAAAGAGTATGACTATCAAGAAGTTAAAGGTCCATTTATGATGGATCGCGTACTTTGGGAACGTACTGGACATTGGCAAAACTATGCTGATTTAATGTTTACTACACACTCTGAAAACCGAGAATATGCGATTAAACCAATGAATTGCCCAGGGCATGTGCAGGTTTTCAATCAAGGGTTAAAATCATATCGAGACTTGCCAATTCGTATGGCAGAATTTGGTTCTTGTCATCGTAATGAACCTTCTGGAGCGTTACACGGCTTAATGCGAGTCCGTGGTTTTACACAAGATGATGCTCATATTTTCTGTACTGAAGAGCAAATTGAAAGTGAAGTGACCGCTTGTATTAAAATGGTGTATGACATTTACAGTACCTTTGGTTTTACGAATATCTTTGTTAAGCTTTCCACGCGACCAGATAATCGTATTGGCGCAGATGATATGTGGGATCGTGCGGAAGCGGGTCTTTCAGCGGCATTAAGTGCTAATGGTTTAGGATATCAAATTCAGCACGGCGAAGGGGCATTTTATGGTCCAAAAATTGAATTTGCATTACGCGATTGTTTAGGGCGTGAATGGCAGTGTGGTACTGTACAACTTGATTTTGCATTGCCAAGTCGTTTAGATGCTTCTTATGTTACAGAAGATAATAGCCGCCATACACCGGTTATGATCCATCGAGCTATTTTAGGCTCAATTGAACGCTTTATCGGTATTATTACAGAAGAATATGCGGGCTTCTTCCCTGTGTGGTTAGCGCCAACACAAGCAGTGGTCATGAATATCACAGATAGTCAAGCGGATTATGTGCAGCAAGTGGTTAAACAGTTGTCAGATGCGGGGTTACGTGTTAAAGCAGATTTACGCAATGAAAAAGTCGGCTTTAAAGTTCGTGAACATACCTTACGGCGTGTGCCTTATATGCTAGTGTGTGGTGATAAAGAAATTACTGAAGGTAAAGTATCCGTACGTACGCGTAAAGGCGAAGATTTAGGCACTTTCAAGATAGAAGCGTTTGTTGAAATGCTTAAAGCACAAGTAAAAACACGTGAACTTAAATTATTAGGCGAAGCGTAATGTTATGTTAAGCAAAAAAGCGGTCGTATAGTCCCGCTTTTTTGTGTATTTAGGCTAGTAAATAAGACATTTCATATTATTGATAAAGCAAATGCTAATTAATTTGTGGATAAATTATTGCATACAACTATAATATCTTTTATAATCTTAACGTTTAGCCTCTATTTTTAGGAGGCTAAACATTTTTAACCGCGAGTTAAAATAATTAATAGCTATAAGCGGTTGATTTTATGTAAAACTGACAAGAGGAATAGTACTATCAAACCTGTAAAACGTGTTCAGTCAAATCGCGCGCATCGTTTAAATGATGAAATTCGCGGTGTGAAAGAAGTTCGCTTAACTGATGAAAATGGTGAACAAGTTGGTATTGTGTCAATTCAAAATGCCTTGAGCCGAGCGGAAGATGTTGAGTTAGACTTAGTTGAAATCAGTCCAAATGCTGAACCGCCAGTCTGTCGTATTATGAATTATGGTAAATTCATTTACGAAAAAGAAAAAGCGGCTAAAGAACAAAAGAAAAAGCAAAAAATTGTACAAGTTAAGGAAATTAAATTCCGACCAGGTACAGATGAAGGTGATTATCAAATCAAATTACGTAATATATTACGTTTCTTAGAAGACGGAGATAAAGTAAAAATTACGGTTCGTTACCGTGGTCGTGAAATGGCTCATCAAGAAATTGGTTTAGATGTCTTAGAACGTGTTAAAACGGATACGAGTGAAGTGGCAATAGTTGAGTCAGCACCGGGAAAATTAGAAGGTCGTCAAGCCGTTATGGTGATTGCACCGAAGAAAAAATAATTTTATTCTTGCATAAAATGGGCGGATCTTATAAAATCTGCCCGTTTCTTGTTATATAAATAACAGAAATAAAGTAATCCACAGGCACACTCAGCAGCCTGATTTGCTTTTTATGCTTATGTTAAATAAGTTAGATAGTGAAAACTATTTTTTATATGTCATTAGTTGCTTCCAAGTAACATTAGTAATACTGTTCGCCTAATTGACTTTTGATTAACAAACAATGCGGAGTTTCTAAAACAATGCCTAAAATTAAAACAGTACGTGGTGCTGCTAAGCGTTTTAAGAAAACAGCTTCAGGCGGTTTTAAGCGTAAACAATCTCACTTACGTCATATTTTGACTAAGAAAACCACTAAACGTAAACGTCATTTACGTCATAAATCAATGGTAGCAAAAGCAGACCAAGTATTAGTTGTTGCGTGTTTACCATACGCATAAGCTGATTTATTGTAGAAGTAAACAGACATATGTTAGTGAATTTTAGTTCAATTTATTACATTTAGGAGATTTAATAATGGCTCGTGTAAAACGTGGTGTTATTGCAAGAGCACGCCATAAGAAAATTCTTAAGGCTGCTAAAGGTTATTATGGTGCGCGTTCACGTGTTTATCGTGTTGCGTTCCAAGCTGTAATTAAAGCTGGTCAATATGCATATCGTGACCGTCGTCAACGTAAACGTCAATTCCGTCAATTATGGATTGCACGTATTAATGCGGCAGCACGTCAAAATGGCTTATCTTACAGTAAATTTATCAATGGCTTGAAAAAAGCTTCTGTTGAAATTGATCGTAAGATCCTAGCGGACATAGCGGTATTTGACAAAGTTGCTTTTGCTGCTTTAGTTGAAAAAGCAAAATCAGCACTATAGTATTATAGTTTTGATAACTGATAGGCACCTTTGGGTACCTTTTTTGTCTATTTTACCCTATGTTAGCACCAGAGATTATCATAAACCTAATGAATACAAGCATTTGCATTTAGTATCTATTTTTATAGGAGTAAATATGAGAAGATTATTTGTGATATTGATATCATCATTAATAGCGGCTTGTTATTCTATACCTCAGCAAAGTTCAGTCCCTACAGATATGAAAGCGGTGAGAGATTATCAACAACGTGTTATTTCTAAACATACGGCAAATTCAGCTGATCAAGATAATGAGTCGTTAAATCAAAGTGATAAACGTCCAAAGGTTAAGCATTATACGCCGATTGTCCATCCGATTGTTCGGCCAAGAATTGGTCTAGATTACCATCATAGTATTTATAATTTTAATTGGTAATGTGTTTAGTAATAAAAAAGCCCTATGTGTATAGGGCTTTTATTGTTTAATTATTGTTCGTTATTTTTGCGGTATTTTGACCCGCTTTTTATACGTCTTTTCTAAACGAAACCATTAGTTGATCGATTCTGAAATTTTCGGTATCAATGATTTCAAATTTATATTTATCATATAAGACGAAGTCGGTTTTTTTCGGGATTTTACGTAACATATACATCATAAAACCTCCGATTGTTTCGTAATTTTCATCTCTTGGGAAGGTGTGGATATTAAGCGCCCGCATTACATCTTCTAATGGTGTTGCGCCATCGATTAACCATGAATCTTCATCACGGCGCATAATCTGTTCTTCTTCTGTGGAAACTAATTCACCCATTACAATACTCATTACGTCATTAATCGTTAAAATGCCCACTACTAAGGCATATTCATTGACAATAACCGCAAAATCTTCACCGGCAGATTTAAATAATTCGAGTACTTCATATAGTGAAAGTGTATCAGGAATAAATACCGGTTTACGCAGTAGGCGAGAGTCGACCAACGAAACGTGGTCATTTTTTAGATATTGTGTTAATAAGTCATGGGTTTCAATGTAACCTAGAATTTTATCTAAGCCATTATCACAAATGAGGACTTTTGAATAAGGGTCTTCCCCTAGTGTTGCAAGTACTTGTTCGCGATTATCTTTTCTATCGAGGAAGATAATATTTTCACGTGTTGTCATTGTTGATGTAACTCGACGTTCTTGCATTTCAAATACGTTTTCAATTAGATAATGTTCTTGAGCTTTTAATATTCCCGCTTTGGCGCCAGCATCTACAACTGCAACAATATCCTCGGAAGTCATATTATCTTGTCGAACCGTTGATATGCCAAATAAGCGGAATAATAGATTTGCAATAGAATCAAATAGTAGAACTAATGGTTTAAAAATGGTGATTAAGCAGAGCATAATATTAATGGTGCGCACTGCAACTTGTTCGGGATAGGTCATCGCGATACGTTTTGGCATTAGATCCGCTAGTAATACAAAGGCGGAGGTGACTAGCGCAAAAGATAACCATGATGCCGTGCTTTCAGTCCATTCGGCTTGTGAATATTGTGCTAATAGTTTCGCTAAATAAGGTGTAATAGCACTTTCTCCAACAACACCACCCAGTATTGCAACCATATTTAGGCCAATTTGTACCATTGTAATAAATCGCCCCGGTTGTTCTTGTAATCGCATTACTTTTTCAGCACGAATATCGCCGTCTTTGGCTAAGCTATGTAATTTTAATTTCCTAGCGCCGGCTAATGAAATCTCGGAAGAGGAGATAACGGCACTGATAATAATCAATACCAAGATAATTAATATTGCTTCAAATAAACTCATTTTTTTCCTATTTTATATAATTAATTGAGTATAACATTAAATAAGGGGTGCATTTTTATTAATTTTTTCCCAAAATTGTCCGCTTGTTGCTATTGTTTATACACATTTTGGCTAACATATTCAAATTTGAGTTGATCACTTGACGGCATAACGTCAAAAAAGGCGGTTTTGTTCTGCCTTTTGATTTATTATGGGTTGTTGTCAAACCAGCTTTCTAAAATAAGACAAGCAGAGATCGTATCGATTTTGTCTTTTTTTAATGCTTTATAACCGCCACGTGAAAAAATTTCGCTTTTTGCTTCAGTTGTTGTTAAACGTTCATCTTGTAAAGCAACCGGTAGATTAAATCGCCCATTTAGTCGATTAGCAAATTTGCGAGCTCGTTGTGTTAATGGCTGTTCGCTACCATCCATATTAAGTGGTAAGCCAACGACTAATAAGCCTGGTTGCCATTCTTTGATAATTTTTTCAATGTGTTGCCAATTTGGAATACCGTCTTGGCTTTTAAATGCCGTGAGGCTTTGAGCTGTTTTGGTTATGCTTTGTCCGACAGCGCACCCAATGCTATAAGTGCCAAAATCAAATGCTAGAATAGTTGTTGCCATATATGCTCCCCTTAAGCTCTACCGGCGGGAGCCAAAATGCCTGAAATTCCTAGCATTTCATTTGCTTCAACCCAGCGATCTAAATAACCGGTTTCAAATAAAGTTTGGTTGTTTGCTTCTGAAAGTAACCAATAATTTTGGGCGATTTCTTGTTCTAGTTGGTGAGGTTTCCAAGTAGAGCAACCTAAGCAAACAATAAATTTTTCTGGGGCAGTTTGTGTGCCGAAACTATCTAAAACATCGCCTGAGGTGGTTAATGTGATGTCATCGGTGACTTTATAACTGTGGGTAAATTCATGAGCTGTTTTGCTATGAACAATAAAGCCACGATCTTGATTAACAGGACCGCCATTTAACACCATTTGATCTTGAGTATATATTCTTGGTTTGGCCATTTGAAAGTCCATTCGTGTGAGTAATTCAAGTACAGAAAGATCGGTTGGTGTATTAATAATTACACCAATGGTGCCGTTGTCATTATGCTCGCAAATATAGATTACTGTGCGATCGAAATATTCATCATCCATTTCTGGTGTAGCGATTATAAATTTACCTTGTAAATTGCCAAACATTTTAAAGATCTCCAAAACATACCTGTAAGGCGGTGATAGCGGCTAATGAAGCGGTTTCGGTACGCAGTACACGTTTACCTAACAATACTTCAGTAAAGCCTTGGTTTTCAGTCATTGCGATTTCTTCTGCAGATAGTCCGCCTTCTGAGCCTATTAACAAACGTACTCCGGCCGTTGGAATCTGCGGTAATTGGCGGATAGTGTATTTAGCGCGCGGGTGTAAATTGAGTTTTAGCATTTCATCTTGTTCTTTACACCAATCGGTTAATTTCATAATAGGCCGAATTTGGGGGACTTGATTACGTTCACACTGTTCACAGGCCGCAATAGCAATTTTCTGCCATTGTTGTAATTTTTTATCTTGGCGTTCATCATTTAATTTAACGCCGCAGCGTTCAGACCAAAGTGGGGTAATGATTTTTACGCCTAATTCTACGGATTTTTGAATCGTAAATTCCATGCGATCGCCACGTGAGATGACTTGTCCTAAGTGAATTGGCAAGTTTGATTCACGATCATCTAACTCACTATGCAAAATTTTTACTTGTATTTGTTTTTTTTGAACGGTTTCTAATACCGCGTGGAAAATATGGTTTGAACCATCGAATAAGATGATTTTTTCACCTACATTCATCCGTAATACTCTACCAATATGATTAGTTGCATCTTCACTTAAGTTACAACTGGTTTGGTTTTTTAATGGTTCTGGGTGATAAATTCTTGGTATTCTCATCGTTATTACTCAGTTTGAGAGGATATTCATTGAAAAGGCATGCATTTGATCAGGTTAAATAACATCAGCAGTCTAATTTATGGGTAAAATATGTAAAATTAGACCGCTTATTGAGCATTGTATGCATTATTTAAATTGATGAATTGCATTGCTAATTTCGTTGTCATTGTAAATAGTTTGAATGACATCTTGGTAGGTTTGGTTAAGAATATCGCGGATATCGTTATGATTCATTGTTATGCTAGCACCTTGATGGCTTCGCGAGGCATTAAAGTGTTTGTTAAATTTACCTTTTAAGCCATTTACTACAATTTCAATGCTGACTTCAGTATTGATTTTATAGCGGAGATTACCTTGTTCTACGTTGGCAAAGAATTTTTGTATATTGACTACTACATTAGCATTGCCTGCACATTGTACTAATTGAAAACCTTTAGCATTTAAATCTTGCATTAATGCTTGTTTAACTATTAATGCAACGTCTTGATTTGCAGTTAAATGATGAATATTGCCTTTTCGTATATAACTCGCCACTTGGTGTGAAGGACGAGAATCTTGTGCACTAATATTGACCATTACATTTTGATTATTCGTGTTAAAAGTGGTTGTAGGGCTAGGGGTTGTAAAGGTTAATATATTTGATTGTGATTGACAGCCTATTAAAATAGCACTACTTAAGAGTGCCAGTAGAATAAATGCTTTTTTAGATAATTTCATGTAAGCTCCTTGCTGATCAATAAAAGTGATTGATGAGTCGCTAAACTGATTAATGAGTGAATCAATCTATAATTAGTTTTAATTATCACTTATCAATGGTTAATTATCAATTCATAAGGAATAAAAATGTTGATTGAACAAATAATTCGTGCCAAATTAGATGCGACTTTTTCGCCTGTAGTGTTAAAGATTGAGAATGAAAGTTATATGCATAGTTCTGGAAAAGGGGCTGAATCACATTTCAAAGTGGTTTTAGTTTCAGATTTATTTATTGCGCAACGGGCGGTTGCTCGACATCAAGCGGTCTATAATTGTTTAGCTGATGAACTAGCGAATGGTGTGCATGCTCTGGCATTGCATACTTACACTTCTGCAGAGTGGATTGAACGGCAAGGGATTGTTGCGGCATCACCGAATTGTGTCGGTGTTGGACAATAATAATATCTTGCTTTTTCGCATTAAGTTAAACAAAATCCTTGATTAATCAGTGTAATATAAATATAATTTGCACTAAATTTAGTAATTAGGTGAGATGTCCGAGTGGTTGAAGGAGCACGCCTGGAAAGCGTGTATACGCGAAAGTGTATCGGGGGTTCGAATCCCCCTCTCCCCGCCACTTACTAAGTACGTTTGTATTGTTTTAATAGATTTTCCTTAGTTAAATTTTATTAACAATAGTTTTTTCTATTTGATCCCTAGTTAAATTAACTAGGGATTTTTTTATGTTATTTAGTCGATTGAAAATTTGGATTGATTTTAAATTTAAGTTGAAGGATATCAGGAAATTGACACTGGATTAGTTTTAATAACTGTAATTGATTTAATTGCAAACTGCGATATACCGTTGCATTTTGCACTTCAAAAACCAATTGATTATTCACTA
Source organism: [Haemophilus] ducreyi (assembly GCF_900109315.1). Classification (GTDB taxonomy): domain Bacteria; phylum Pseudomonadota; class Gammaproteobacteria; order Enterobacterales; family Pasteurellaceae; genus Haemophilus_B; species Haemophilus_B ducreyi. Next base: position 36,064 of record NZ_FOJC01000002.1, read on the forward strand.
AATTGATTAAGCGATAACAGCCAAGATATTCTGTTGGTAATAAATGCTGTAGTTTTTTATCTATACTATTTAATTCATTAGCCCGTAATACGATACGGCTTAAACTTGAGCTTTCTAAAATATCACTAATATTTTTTATGGTATTATTTTTCATCTTTTACGGGTTGTTATCTAAACATTGATTCAATATATGCTAATTTGTTGCCCATTTTACTAGAATTTAGAGTATAATTGACACTCTTTTTGCCTTATAAACGCGGATATTAATGAGTTTATTTAAACATTTTCACAAAACACCTTTTTGGTCGCAATTAGCCTTTGGAGTAATGGCGATTTTAGCGTTACCTGAATTTCAAGCGACAGTAGCAAGTGAAAGTGAGAATGAGCAAAATACTATTATTAATCAAGCAGTTATGCAATCTGCATTAAGTGCAGATGAAGTCGAACAGCAAGCACTTTTTGTTGAATTAAAACAAATCATTCATAACATTGCGCCACAAGCCGTCGTTTTTTACGATTTTTTAACTAAATGCTATCGCTTTGAGGTCGATTATCAACCACCTATTCGAGCCGGTCCTTTTATTTAAATCTAAATTAATCAATATTTCATCATCGCATTAAGGTGATAGGACACTATTGCGCAATTTTATTTAAATATTAAGGATCCTTTATTATGATTTCAAAAATTATTACCTCTATTTTCGGTTCAAGTAACGATCGTACGTTAAAACGTTTAAAAAAACGTGTGGTACACATTAATAAATTAGAAGCTGAATTTGAAAAATTATCAGATCAAGAATTACAATCCAAAACAGCTGAATTTAAACAGCGCCTTGCCGAGGGCGCAACTCTAGACAGTTTATTACATGAAGCATTTGCTACGGTTAGAGAAGCAAGTCGTCGTGTAATGGGGATGCGCCATTTTGATGTGCAATTGATTGGTGGAATGGTGTTAACTAACCGAAATGTTGCTGAAATGCGTACGGGGGAAGGTAAAACATTAACTGCGACATTACCTTGTTATTTAAATGCATTAATGGGTAAGGGCGTTCATGTAGTGACCGTCAATGATTATTTGGCTCGCCGAGATGCAGAAACCAACCGACCATTATTTGAGTTTTTAGGCATGACTGTAGCGGTTAATATCGCTGGTTTAGCTTCAGAAGTGAAACGTGAAGCCTACAATGCGGATATTACTTATTCGACTAATAGTGAATTAGGGTTCGATTATCTGCGTGATAATCTAGCACACACAAAAGAAGAACGCTTTCAACGTGAATTATATTATGCATTAGTTGATGAAGTAGACTCAATTTTAATTGATGAAGCACGGACGCCTTTGATTATTTCTGGTCCTGCAGAAGATACTACACAAATTTATCAAGCAATAGATACCATTATTCCACATTTAATTTCGCAAGATAAAGAAGATTCAGATGAATATACCGGTGAGGGCGATTTCACTTTAGATCTTAAGAATAAACAAGCCCATTTGACTGAACGTGGTATGGTAAAAGTTGAAGGCATTTTGACTGAAATGGGGCTTATGCAAGAGGGTGAAACATTATATCATCCAGCACGTATTGCATTATTACACCACGTTTATGCCGCATTACGAGCGCATAAATTATTTGAGGTAGATGTTGATTATATTGTTAAAGATGGCGAAGTGGTGATTATTGATGAACATACTGGGCGGACAATGGCGGGGCGTCGTTGGTCAGATGGTTTGCATCAAGCAATTGAAGCAAAAGAACACGTTAATATTCAAGGTGAAAATCAAACTGTTGCATCAATTACTTATCAAAACTATTTCCGTTTATATGAAAAGCTAGCAGGTATGACTGGCACTGCAGATACAGAAGCTTTTGAATTCCAACAAATTTATGGATTAGATACCGTTGTTATTCCAACCAATAAACCGGTTATTCGCGATGATCGTACAGATTTAATGTTTAAAAGCGAACAAGAAAAATTTGCGGCAATAATCAAAGATATTGAAGAATGTATGTCTCGCCAACAGCCGGTGTTAGTCGGAACAGCATCCGTAGAAAAGTCAGAACTCTTATCCAATGCATTAACAAAAGCAGGCATTAAACATAATGTACTCAATGCAAAATTCCACGCTCAAGAAGCTGAAATTGTTGCTGAAGCGGGTGCTCCATCTGCAGTCACTATCGCCACGAATATGGCGGGACGTGGTACGGATATTGTGTTGGGGGGCAACTGGAAAGCGGAACTTGCCAAATTAGACAATCCAACGGAAGCTGAGATTGAAGCGATTAAATCGGCGTGGAAAACGTGTTATGACATTGTAATGCAAGCGGGTGGTTTACATATTATTGGTACTGAACGCCACGAATCTCGCCGTATTGATAATCAGTTGCGTGGTCGTTCTGGTCGCCAAGGGGATCCAGGCTCATCACGTTTCTATCTCTCTTTAGATGACACCTTAATGCGAATTTACCTCAATGAAGGTAAGCTAAATATGATGCGTAAAGCATTTTCTGAAGAAGGCGAAGCGATGGAATCAAAATTATTAACGAAAGTGATTGCTTCTGCCCAAGCTAAAGTAGAAGCGCATAATTTTGAAGGTCGTAAAAACTTGCTTCAATATGATGATGTAGCAAATGAACAACGTAAAGCGATTTATGAACAGCGTAATTATTTATTAGAAACCAATGATATTTCAGCAATGATTGAAACGATTCGTGATGATGTATTTAATCATGTGATTAGTCGTTATATTCCGCCACAATCAATTGAAGAAATGTGGGATATTGCTGGTTTAGAAGAAGTATTACATCATCAGTTTGGTATGGAACTGCCTATCCAACAATGGCTAGAAAAAGAAAAGGACTTACACGAAGAAACGTTACGTGAGCGTATTATTAACCTTGCTAAAGAAGAATATCAGTCGAAAGAAGAAAAAGTGGGCACAGAAGTCATGCGTAACTTTGAAAAAGGCGTCATGCTACAAAATTTAGATGAACTTTGGAAAGAACATCTGTCTGCGATGGACTATTTACGCAAAGGCATTCATTTACGTGGTTATGCACAAAAAGATCCGAAGCAAGAGTATAAAAAAGAATCTTTTGAAATGTTCACTAATATGCTTGAACTGCTAAAATCAAATGTGATTAGTATTTTAAGCCGTATTCAAGTGCGTAGCCAGCAAGAAATTGAAGAAGCTCAGCGTCAACAGCATGAACAAGCTGAAGCAGAATCAGCCAACTATCAAGCGACCACAGAAGAAGCATTAGCAAAAGAAAAGCGTGATGCATTACCAGCAGAACTGACTAATTTACAGATTGGGCGAAATGATCCTTGTCCTTGTGGCTCGGGTAAAAAATATAAACATTGCCACGGCAGTAAAGCACGTTATGTTTAAGCTATTTACAGCGGTTAGATTTTCATAAAATTTGGTAAAATTTCTTAATTTAGACCGCTTATTTAGCTGAATTACAGTGTGATTTTGTGCATTGAAACTTTTTGTGTATCTACTAGCCTTATTAATAATAGATTATTTCAGCAAGCAAAATCGCCTAACTTACTTATTAAGGAATATCAATGACTAAACCTCTTATCCAAGTTGCAGCGGGTATCATTCGTAATGAATTTGGACAAATTTATGTAACACAACGACTCGCAGGTCAGGATTTTGCACAGGCATTAGAATTTCCCGGTGGTAAAGTGGCTTTACAAGAAACGCCTGAACAAGCGTTAAAACGTGAATTAGAAGAAGAAATAGGCATTCATATCTTAGGTGCTTTTCCTTATGAGCATTTTTGTTTTGAATATCCAACCAAAGTGATAGAGTTTTTCTTTTATTTAGTGGAAGAATGGGTCGGTGAACCCTTTGGACGTGAAGGACAAGCCGGTTTTTGGATCACACAAATGGATTTAGATGAAGCGGAATTTCCACCGGCTAATACTCAACTCATTCGACGTCTAAAAGCAGAATATTAAAATGTTAAGGAATATCTTAGTAAGATATTCCTTTATTTTTGGTGAAAAATACAACGAAATAGACGGCTTTTTATTAAAGTTTTGTAAAATCACCTTGAAAGTAATAAATTGATCCCAATCTAGCAACCAACACACGTGGAAGTGTGTTGTTATAATTTTTATGTTAGGAGTAAAACACAATGAGTATTCGTCCATTACACGATAAAGTTATTTTAAAACGTGAAGAAGTAGAGACCTGTTCGGCGGGTGGTATCGTTTTAACAGGTTCAGCGACAGTTAAATCAACTCGCGGTAAAGTGATTGCAATAGGTGCTGGTCGTTTATTAGAAAACGGTTCTATACAACCTTTATCTGTGAAAGAAGGTGATATGGTCATCTTTAATGAAGGTTATGGAGCAAAAGTAGAAAAAATTGATGGAGAAGAAATTTTAATTCTTTCAGAGAATGACATTCTTGCAATTGTAGAATAATCGAAGAATAAGGGATAATAAAATGGCAATAAAAGACGTTAAATTTGGTAATGATGCACGCGTAAAAATGCTTAAAGGCGTGAATATTTTAGCTGATGCAGTAAAAGTTACTTTGGGACCAAAAGGTCGTAATGTAGTATTAGATAAAGCCTATGGCGCACCAACGATTACAAAAGATGGCGTATCTGTAGCCCGTGAAATTGAATTAGAAGATAAATTCGAAAATATGGGCGCTCAAATGGTGAAAGAAGTTGCTTCTAAAGCAAATGATGTAGCTGGTGATGGTACAACAACGGCAACTGTTCTTGCTCAATCTATTGTCAGTGAAGGCTTGCGCGCTGTTGCAGCAGGAATGAATCCAATGGATTTAAAACGTGGTATTGATAAAGCGGTTGCTGCAGTAGTCGAAGAATTAAAAGCGATCTCTAAACCATGTGAAACATCTAAAGAGATTGAACAAATCGGCACGATCTCGGCTAACTCTGATGAAACGGTTGGTAAGCTTATTGCTCAAGCCATGGAAAAAGTTGGTAAAGAAGGGGTTATTACGGTTGAAGATGGTACAGGTTTAGATGATGCCTTAGATGTTGTGGAAGGTATGCAGTTTGATCGTGGTTATTTATCGCCATACTTTATCAATAAACCAGAAGCCGGTACGGTTGAATTAGACAACCCATATATCATTTTAGTTGATAAAAAAATCAGCAATATCCGTGAAATTTTACCGGTTTTAGAAGCCGTAGCAAAAGCGGGTAAACCATTATTGATTATTGCAGAAGATGTTGAAGGTGAAGCGTTAGCAACGTTAGTGGTTAATACTATGCGTGGTATTGTTAAAGTGGCTGCAGTGAAAGCACCAGGCTTCGGTGATCGTCGTAAAGCAATGTTACAAGATATTGCCATTTTAACAGCAGGTACCGTTATTTCTGAAGAAATTGGTATGGAGCTAGAAAAAGCAACATTAGAAGAATTAGGTCAAGCTAAACGCGCAGTAATCACTAAAGACAATACTACTATTATTGATGGTATTGGTGATGAAGCACAAATTAAAGCACGCGTAGTTCAAATCCGTCAGCAAATTGAAGATTCAACTTCAGATTATGATAAAGAAAAATTACAAGAACGCGTGGCTAAATTAGCGGGTGGTGTGGCAGTTATTAAAGTCGGCGCAGCTACTGAAGTTGCAATGAAAGAGAAAAAAGATCGTGTGGATGATGCACTCCATGCAACGCGTGCTGCAGTTGAAGAAGGAATTGTCCCAGGGGGCGGTGTTGCATTAGTTAGAGCAGCAAATAAAGTATCAGCTACGTTAACCGGCGATAATGAAGAACAAAATGTAGGTATTAAATTAGCATTACGTGCAATGGAAGCGCCATTACGTCAAATTGTAGAAAATTCAGGCGAAGATGCATCTGTTGTTGCGCGCGATGTTAAAGATGGTAGCGGTAACTTTGGTTATAATGCGACCACGGAAGAATATGGGGATATGTTAGAAATGGGTATTTTAGATCCGACTAAAGTTACTCGTTCAGCACTTCAATTTGCAGCGTCAATTGCAGGATTGATGATTACAACGGAATGTATGATTACCGATCTTCCAAAAGAAGATAAATTAGATGCTCAAGCCGCTATGGGTGGAATGGGCGGTATGGGTGGAATGATGTAATCATTCTTTTCATAATATCTCTTTTAAAGCCTTTGAGATTTTCTCAAAGGCTTTTTATTTGGTAAGCGGTGAATTTTTACAGAAATTTTGCAAATAAAAAAACCGAACTGACGAAATGTTCGGTTTTTAAGGAAATGTTGATCTTAGTGTTTTTGCTTTAATGTATTTAATGCAGTTAAGCCTTTATCGCAGCTCTTTTCTTGCATTTTTACTTCCATTTTTATGATTTGCTGTTTAGTTGAAGAAAGTTTATTTTTCATCTTAGTAACTTGAACATGTGTACCGGGCTGTTTTTCAGCATCTAACACAAGTTTATGGGCGACACTAAACATTTGTTTACATTGTGTAGGAAGGTTATTACTGCCAACCATTAGTTTTTCCATCGCCAGTGAAGAGGTTTTTATGTCAGCAAATGCATTTTGTGACGATATGCTGAATATAACACTCATTAAAATGAATGGCAGACCTTTTTTTAACATTATGTTTTTACCTTTTTCTGTTATAGTTAAAAACTATCATAGTTGTTATTGATAATTCTTCGCAATTATAGCAAATAAAAAAGTAAGGATCATTATAATATCGTAAAAATTTATGATCTTTTTATAATTTAAATTTGATGAAAATCAAAAATCATTTAGATACATAATTTTTTTAATTGTTTTTATTAGGCTTATTTATTCAATTTGTTACAAAAAATAAGATAATAGATCTGTTTTTTAACATTCAATTAATATTTTATTCAGGAATATGATCCACTATAACAAATCGGCTATTTTTAATTTTCTTATTTAGGGTTAGAATAGAAGCAGATTCTGAAAAAATAAAATACCTCTTTAATAATCAGGTGTTTGTTTTGAGTAAAAATTCTGTTGGAGTGGTTATTTGGGTTTATTAAATAATCAATAGTAAGTACTAATACTTTATAAGAGGACTGAGATGTTAGACGTTGTTGAACTCTCTCGCTTGCAGTTTGCGTTAACTGCTCTCTATCACTTCTTATTTGTGCCGTTAACATTAGGCCTTTCTTTCATCCTCGTTGTGATGGAAACCCTTTATGTAACGACTGGAAAAGAAGTCTATAAAGATATGACTAAATTCTGGGGTAAGTTATTTGGTATTAACTTTGCTCTTGGTGTAACAACTGGTATTACAATGGAATTCCAGTTTGGTATGAACTGGTCATATTACTCTCATTATGTAGGTGATATCTTTGGCGCTCCGTTAGCGATCGAAGGTTTAATGGCATTTTTCTTAGAATCAACTTTTGTTGGTATATTCTTCTTTGGCTGGGATCGCTTATCAAAGGCTAAACATTTATTAGCAACATATTGTGTCGCATTTGGTTCTAATTTCTCTGCATTATGGATTCTAGTCGCGAATGGCTGGATGCAAAACCCAATAGGTTCAGAATTTAATTTTGAAACTATGCGAATGGAGCTTGTAAGCTTTTCAGAACTTTTATTAAATCCAGTCACTCAATCAAAATTCTTGCATACAGCAACAGCAGGGTACACTTGTGCTGCGATTTTTGTATTGGGTATTAGTGCATATTATATTTTAAAAGGTCGTGATTTAGGATTTGCAAAACGTTCATTTTCGGTTGGTGCAAGTTTTGGTTTGATCTCTATTTTTTCTGTATTAGTAATGGGAGATGAATCAGGTTATGAAATCGGTAAAGCACAACCGACTAAATTAGCCGCAATGGAAGGTGAATTTGAAACTCACCCAGCACCTGCTGCTTGGAATGTTTTTGTTATTCCAAATATGGCAGAAATGAAAAATGAATTTTCAATTCATATCCCCTATATGGCGGGTATCATTGCTACACGTTCTTTAGATGGTGAAATTAAAGGATTACGTGATATTCGTGCAATCAATGAACAGCGCGTGCGTTCAGGTATAAGAGCTTATGGATTGCTAGAAAAATTACGTTCAGGTAATTATACGGAAGAAGACAAATTAGCTTTCCAAAAAGTGCAAAAAGATTTAGGTTTTGGTCTATTATTGAAACCATATACTGTAAACGTTGTTGATGCAACAGAAGAACAAATTCAAAAAGCAGCCGCTAGTACAATTCCTAAGGTAGGGCCTACTTTCTGGGCATTCCGTGCAATGATGGTATCAGGTGGCTTGATGTTGTTATTGATTTTGTTTGCATTTATTCAAAATATGCGCGGTACAGTAGGTAAAAATCGCTTGTTTTTACGCGCAATGTTATGGGGTATTCCATTACCGTGGATTGCGATAGAATCTGGTTGGTTCTTAGCCGAATATGGTCGTCAACCTTGGGCTATTTATGAGGTATTACCAACAGGAGTAGCAAATTCTGCATTAACTACGTTAGATCTTTGGATCTCTATTGGTTTGATATGTGGTCTATATACTTTATTCTTAATTGTTGAAATGTATTTAATGTTTAAATATGGCAAATTAGGTCCAAGTGCATTAAAAACGGGTCGATATCATTTTGAACAATCTGCGAAATAATAGGAATATAAAATGATCGATTATGAAATTCTCCGCTTTATCTGGTGGATATTAATTGCTGTTTTATTAATCGGCTTTGCGATTACTGATGGCTTTGATATGGGCGTATTAACTTTGTTACCTATTATTGGTAAAAGCAATGTTGAACGCCGTGTAATGATAAATACAGTTGCGCCACATTGGGACGGTAACCAAGTTTGGTTATTAACTGCAGGTGGTGCTATCTTTGCTGCTTGGCCAACCGTGTATGCGGTATCATTTTCTGGTTTCTATTTAGCGATGATTCTGGTCCTTGCAGCATTATTTTTCCGCCCGGTTGGTTTTGAGTATCGTGCAAAAATCGACAGTCCAAAATGGCGTAATGCATGGGATTGGGGATTATTTGTTGGTGGTTTTGTTCCGTCATTAATCTTTGGTGTAGCGTTTGGTAATTTATTACAAGGTGTACCATTTGAATTTAATGAGCTTAACCAAGCACAATATACTGGTTCATTTTTTGGTTTATTAAATCCATTTGCATTGTTGTGTGGTGCATTAAGTCTAACGATGTTAACGACACAAGGTGCGACTTGGTTACAAATGAAAACTACAGGTGATTTACGTTACCGTGCACGTTCAGTAGCACAGCTGGCTGCTATTATTGTGCTAGTCATCTTTATTTTAGCGGGCGTTTGGCGGTATTTTAAAGATGGTTTTATTATTACCAGTGATTTAGATCACAATGCGAAATCGTTGTTAAGTAATAAAACAGTTGCTGTAGAAAATGGCGCTTGGTTCAGAAACTTTTTTGAAATGCCTGTGTTATGGGTTGTACCAATGTTAGCTATTTTAGGTGCAATGTGTACTGTCATTGCTTCAAAAGCTAATCGTTCTGGTTTTGCATTTTTTTCATCATCTATTATGTTATTAGGTGTAATTTTAACTGCTGTAGTCTCCATGTTCCCATTCATTATGCCATCAATTTCTCATCCAGAAATGAGTCTGACAATTTGGGATTCAACAGCAAGTAAATACACGTTAACGGTAATGTTAATCGTTGCATGTATTTTTGTTCCAATGGTATTGGCTTATACAGGCTGGACATACTATAAAATGTTTGGTCGTTTAGATGCTAAATATTTAGAAGATAATAAAGCAAGCGCATACTAAGGAGATAAATAAATGTTTTATGTAACATGGGTATTAGGTATTTTACTTGCTATTCTTTTTGCGACAGTGGTCACAATTGGCATTGAGAAAAGCGGTAAATTTGATGAATAGGTTTATACTGAATGATTCATTCAATTTATAATTTAACAAGAAAGGGCTGGCTCAAGGCCCTTTCTTTTATTCTTGCATTATTACTCTTTATCGTAATTTTGCTTAATCCTCAGGTATTTGCATCGTACTTTGGTGGACATGTTCCTTATTTAGCAATATTTGTTTTTTATGGAATGGCTATTTTATGGATTCATGGTATTGGGCTTGATATCCACCGCACTTTTTGGCAATTACTTTTTTTACCAATTATGGGTTATTTAATTGTTATTAGTACATTAATATTTCTAATATTATTAAAATAATTCGAAAAAGTTCCATTTTTTTATAGAAAATATTTTTATTTTGCTATTGCACAACAATTTTTCTCTTTCTACAATAGTGCTTTATTTTGCTTAATTTTAAATCGTTATAAGTAATTTAGTGGCTAGGCATAAAGATGAATTTCCCAATTAGAGTTTATTATGAAGATACAGATGCGGGCGGCGTTGTTTATCATGCTAACTATCTCTGCTTTTTTGAGCGAGCACGTACGGAATTTTTGCGTAAAGTAGGTTTTTCGCAGCAGCGATTATTAGCAGATTCACACGCATTTGTAGTAAAGAATTTATATATTGATTATAAAATGGCTGCACACTTAGATGATTTGCTTAATGTTGAAACAATTGTTACTGAGTTAAAAAAAGTGACTATTATTTTTAAACAAATATTATGGCGAGAAGATATTTGTTTAAGTGAAGCGATTGTCACGGTTGCAAGTGTTGATTTGAGCAAAATGAAACCTTTAGCGATCCCTAAAGATATTTACCAAGGATTACAAGCGGTTTGATTTATTAGATAATTTACTTATTCGGAGTTTTAATGGAAAATCAATTTAATCTTGTTTCGCTGTTTATGCAGGCAAGTATTGTGGTTAAGATTGTTATTTTGATTTTAATTTGCTTTTCAATTTTGTCTTGGGCGATCATTATTCAGCGTAGTCAAGTATTAGCAAAAGCAAAAAAAGCAGTGGTAGCATTTGAAAATAAATTTTGGTCAGGTGATGATTTACACCGTTTGCACGAAAGATTAGAAAACCGTCGTGAAGGATTAAGTGGATCAGAGCAAATTTTTTATGCTGGATTTAAAGAATTTTTACGTTTACAACAAGTGAATCCGGAAGCTACTATGAAAGGCACTAGTCGCGCGATGCACTTAGCATTGAATCGTGAAGTAGAATCTTTAGAGAGCTATATCCCATTTTTGGGTACAGTGGGTTCTATTAGCCCGTATATTGGTTTATTTGGCACAGTATGGGGTATTATGCATTCATTTATGGGACTAAGCGGAGTTAAACAAGCTACATTGCAATCTGTTGCACCTGGTATTGCTGAGGCTTTGATTGCAACGGCAATTGGCTTGTTTGCCGCTATTCCTGCCGTTATGGCTTATAATCGCTTAAACTTAGCGATGAACAGATTAGAGCAAGATTATCTTAACTTTATTGATGAATTTATAACGATTTTACATCGTCAAGCATTCACTAAAAAATAGTATAAATAAGGTTGATTTGGTTGTGATTGCCCCAGATCTTTTGTTGGCTTAAAAAATGAGAGGAAATTATGGCTTATCGTCGTAAGCGTAATGAAATTAAGTCTGAAATTAATATTGTCCCATTTTTGGATGTATTACTTGTATTATTACTTATTTTTATGGTGACTGCTCCAGTGATTAGTCAAAGTGTTGAAGTTAATTTGCCAGAAGATAAGTATAGTCAATCCGTTTCTAATGAAGATAAAACACCTGTGATTTTACAAGTTGCAAAGGATGGGGCATATAAATTAAAAATTGATGGTAATTTTGTGCAAAGTGATAATGGTCAAGAGAATTTGAGTGAGCAAGAAGTGGTTGCTTATGCGAGTCAAACATTTGAAAAAGATAAAAATATACTTTTTTTAGTTGCTGCAGAAAAAGATCTTCCTTATGAAGATGTGATTAAAGGTATTGTACTTTTAAAGGATGCAGGTATAAAAAATGCGGGCTTAATGACCCAAGGAAAATAATATTAAAGGATAAAAAATGTGATAGCTAAAGATAATGGTCTACGACGCGCAATTATAGTTTCAATCTTATTCCACGGATTATTGATAGGTTTATTTCTATTAGGATCGTTTTTTACAAATACCGTATTAGAATCAGCGGGGGGAAATGATGGTAACGGACAAGAATTTGAAGCGGTAATGGTTAATACTGAACAGATTGCTAATCAATATAATCAGCCTAAAAAAAATAACAAAAGTAATTTGCCACCGAAAAAAGTAGATGAACAAGCAAAATCTAAACAAGAAGTGGAACCTAAAAAGGAAGCAACGTCTTCTGATACTGCTGAGCAACCAACACAAGAAAAACAGTTAGTTAACGCTAAAGAAAAACAAAAAGCTAAAGAACTACATCAACAAACTGAAGCGCGTAAGCAAGAGATTTTAAAACAAGAACAATTAAAGAAAGCACAAGCTGTAGAAGCTATACGTAAAAAACAAGCAGAAATGGCGCGCCCGAAAGCGGATGCTGAAGCAAAGAATTTACAAGCGATGGCAAAAGCTGCTCAAGAGGATAAAGCACAAAAAAAATTAGAAGCGCAAAATAAAGCTAAATTACAAGCTGAACAAAAAATGAAAGAAAAAGCTGAAAAAGAGGCTAAGCTAAAAGTGGAAAAAGAAGCAAAAAAAAAAGCTAACGCAGAAGCTAAATTAAAAGCCGAGCAAGATGCAAAACAAAAAGCTGACGCAGAAGCTAAAGTAAGAAATGATAAAGCCTTAAATGATTTTATAAATAGTAGTGTTGTGGGTAATAGTCAATCACATAGTGATGGATTACAAAGCAATGTAAATTCAAGAAATGTAGGTAAGGGTAAAAATATCGCAGATGTTGGATATGCACAGCTGATTAAGAAAAAATTAGCACGTACTTATCGAGTTGATCCAAGTTTTAGTGGGCGTGAATGTCAAGTAAAAATTTTTATTGATTTAAATGGCTATATAGTTAGTCACCAAGTATTATCTGGCCCTGAAGATATTTGTCGTGCAGCTGTTTCTGCTATTACATCTGCAAAAAATGTACCTAAAGCACCTAATGAAGAGATCTATAATAAGTATAAATCTCCAATTATTAAGTTTGGTTTGAAAATTCTATAATAACCTAGAGGTTTAAGATGAAATTGAAATTCCGTTATACGAGTCTGATTAGTGTAGTAAGCATTTTTTTTAGTAGTGTGGTTATGGCAGAATCAGATATAGTTATCTCAGTGGATGAAGGGGTAAGTATTGCTCAGCCAATTGCTGTTGTGCCTTTTAAAGTAAATGGTGGAGTGCCTGAAGATGTTGGTCAGATTGTTGCAGATGATTTACGTAATAGTGGTAAATTTACACCTATTCAACGCGCTAAATTACCTTCATACCCTACTTCTGTTGCTGAAATTAATTCTCAGCAATGGACGGATATCGGTGTTGATGTGGTCGTTGTGGGGCAAATAACGACCGCTAATAATGGTTATAATGTGGCCTATCAATTAGTTGATACGTTGAGTAATCCTGCGGTAGTATTAGTGCAAGGATCTTTTAATGTACCTGCAACCCAAATGCGCCAAGCTGCGCATACGGTGAGTGATCAGATTTTTGAAAAGTTAACACAAATTCGTGGCGCATTTAGGACGAAAATTGCTTATGTAGTACAACGTGGTGTGTCTGCATATGAGCTAAGAGTGGCTGATTATGACGGTTTTAATGCATTTACTGTTGTAAAAAGTAAAGAGCCATTAATGTCGCCTGAGTGGTCGCCAAATGGAAGTAAATTGGCATACGTTACTTTTGAAAATAAAAGACCACAAATAGTCGTTCATGATTTGCGTTCTGGGCAACGTAGTGTGGTGGCTGCATTAAAAGGACATAATGGTGCTCCTGCATTTTCACCTGATGGCTCACGTCTTGCTTTCGCATCTAATCAAGATGGTGAATTAAATATTTATATTGCCAATATTAATGGTGGGACGCCTATTAAACTAACTGCAAACGTAGGTAATAACACTGAGCCAAGTTGGTCGCCGGATGGTAGTATAATCTACTTTACTTCCGATCGTGAAGGCTCTCCACAAGTATATAGAATGAGTTCTTCAGGTAATGATGTGATTCCTATCGGAACAAGAGGTAGCTATAATGCTAAAGCTTCATCTGATGGTAAGAATTTAATCATGATTGTGGGTGATAATGTGGTGAAACAAGATCTAACTTCAGGTAGTACAGAAGTATTGAGTTCAACATTTTTAGACGAAAGTCCGAGTATTTCACCAAATGGCATTATGATTATTTATAGCTCGACTAAAGGTACGAGCAAAGTGCTACAATTGGTGTCCGCAGATGGCCGTTTCAAAGCTAACTTGCCAGGAGCAGAGGGACAATTTAAATTTCCCGCTTGGTCACCTTATTTGACTAAATAATAAAATTCTTTTTAGGAGTAATAAATGAAAAAAATAGCTAAAGTATTAATGATCGCGGCACCAGCATTTGTATTAACGGCTTGTAGTAGTTCATCAGGTAAAACAGATGCTAATGCGAATATGAATGGCGATGCTATGGCGGTTAATCAATTTGGTGGGATGACTAGCGAAGACTTACAGACTCGTTATAACACAGTGTATTTTAATTTTGATAGCTATGCTGTTGAAGGGGAATATCGCCAACTTTTAGATGCTCATGCAGCCTATCTAACTTCTTCAAATAGTAAAGTAACGGTTACAGGACATGCGGATGAACGTGGTACGCCTGAATATAATATCGCTTTAGGTCAGCGTCGTGCAGATGCAGTGAAAAACTATTTAGCGACTAAAGGCGTTAGCCAAGTTTCAACCGTTTCTTACGGTGAAGAAAAACCTTCTGTATTAGGACATACAGAAGCTGATTATGCGAAAAATCGCCGTGCAGTATTAGAGTACTAATTTATATATTTTAATAATATTAAAAGCCCTGTATTTTCAGGGCTTTATTTTTATGGCTAAGCGGTTAGATAAGTAAAATTTTTTGCTATTTAAAATTTAATAACGTTGGCAGTTAATTATTCACGCTTGAGTATTTATTAAAATATTTTCTTTTTGTTATTTTAGGATAAGATAACTTATTGATCTTATTTGTTTTCCAATATAAAAGGACAAAAAATGCAATTTATTGGCAAAATCATCGGGTTTTTTATTGGTTATAAGCTATTTGGTGGATTATTTGGCGGTTTACTTGGGATTTTTATTGGCCATTTGGCAGATAAAAAATTGTATGAATTAGGCAGTGTTCGTTCATCTATTTTTGGTAAAAATTTAACACGTCAATCTTTATTTATGCAGACGACTTTTGCCGTGCTTGGCCATATTGCAAAAGCAAAAGGGCGAGTTACAGAAGATGATATTCAATTAGCTCGGCAATTAATGGTTCGTTTACGTTTAGATAATGCGAATCAACAGTTAGCTCAACAAGCATTTACTTTAGGCAAGGAAGCTAATTTTCCGTTACGCCAAGTTATTCAAGAGTTTCGGGAAGCATGTGGGCAACGTGCAGATTTATTGCGTTTTTTTGTGGAAGTTCAGATGCAAGCGGCGGCTCAAGATGGTCAGTTAGATATCAATGAGCAACAAATTTTATTTACTATTGCCGAAACGATAGGTATGTCGCGTTTTCAATTTGAGCAAATGCTGGCAATGGTAATGGCGGCACAACAATTTCGATCTGGTGATTTCTATCAGCAATATTCGCAACAACAGGGATCCTACCAACAGCATTCATACGATGGCTATCAATACTCAAATAATGGTCCTAATATCAAAGATGCATATACTGTATTGGGTATTAATGAAAATGATGAGCACAATGCAGTTAAACGTGCATACCGTAAATTGATGAATGAACATCACCCTGATAAATTGGCAGCAAAAGGATTACCTGATGAAATGATGGAGCTAGCCAAGGAAAAAGCACAACAAATTCAGGCCGCTTATGATCTTATTTGTAAAACGAAAGGATGGAAGTAATTAATATTATAAGGCGTTGGCATATTTTTATTATGGCGATATGTGCTAACGCCCTGAGTTACTTATTCAATTACCCATTCAAACGACCAATGATTAAATCAACACCCCGTATTATGTTAGCGCCAATGCAAGGCGTGTTAGATCCTTTTATGCGTAAATTACTTACCGCTTATAATGATTATGATCTTTGTGTTTCAGAATTTGTTCGTGTGGTTGATCAACGGTTACCTAAAAAAACATTTTATCGTTTAGTGCCTGAATTATTACAAGGAGGTTTAACGGACTCGGGGACACCAATTCGCGTACAACTTTTGGGACAATATCCACAATGGTTAGCTGAAAATGCTCAATTAGCGATTGAACTTGGCTCTTATGGCATTGATTTTAATTGTGGTTGCCCATCAAAAACAGTTAATGGTAGCCATGGGGGGGCGGCATTATTAAAAGATCCTGAATTAATTTATTGTGCGACGAAAGCCATTCGTGAAGCGGTTCCAAAAGCACAGCCGGTTTCTGTGAAAATGCGATTAGGTTGGGATTGCGATAGTCAATGTTTTGAAATTGCGGATGCTATTCAACAAGCTGGGGCAGATGAAATCACTGTACATGGGCGAACTAAGCAGGACGGTTATCGAGCAGAAAGAATTAATTGGCAAGCGATTGGGCAAATTCAACAACGTTTAAATATTCCGGTCATTGCCAATGGTGAAATTTTGGATTTTAATTCTGCGCAAAAATGTAGAGAAATTACCGCTTGTTGTGGTCTAATGATTGGGCGTGGAGCATTAAACACGCCAAATTTGAGTAAAGTGATCAAATATAATGTAGCTAAAATGGCTTGGTCTGAAGTATTACAGTTATTATATGAATATGTAAATATGCCAAATGAACGAGATTCAGGTTTTTATCACGTAGCACGTATTAAACAATGGTTACATTATCTAGATAAAGCGTATCCTGAAGCGGTTGATTTATTTCAAATAGTAAAAACAGAACACAGCTATGATGGCGTAAAAGCACATATTGAAAAAGCGGTAGGGCGTAATGAAAAAACAACTTTTCAATGAAGAAAATGTTTCAATTGAGCAAAAGATTGAAGCTAAACAGGAATTTGATGCTACAAAAGTGAGCGTTGAAGGTGAAACAGAGCAATTAACGGCGGAACTGGTTATTGAAAAAGGCTTTACACCTTCACGTTTTTGGATAAGAGGATTATTAGCGGTTTTAGTGTTGTTTGGGCTAGCCGTGATAGCACGAAGTGTTCAATGCTTGATCGATAGCGTGCAAGCGCATCAATGGATTGATTTAGCTTTTGCAATCGTCTTTTTTATGGTCAGTTTAGCGGGGATTGGTGCAATTATTCGCGAATGGTATTGGTTAGTTTATTTACGTAAACATCAAGATACTCAACATATAAGTAAGCAATTATTGATGGATGAATTATTGGTGACTAGCGGTCAAGATAATGTAGCTATTTGCCACCAGATTTTAGCAGATTTAAAATCATTACCGCATATTGCAGTAGCGAAACAACGTTGGCAAAGTCAATTAAATGAAGCCTATAATGCAAAAGAAGTGCTGTATTTATTTAGTGAAAATGTATTGAAGCCACTTGATACACAAGTAAAACAAATTATTGCTAAAAATGCCACTGAAAATGCGATTATTGTAGCCGTTAGCCCGTTAGCAATTGTGGATATGCTGATGATTGCGTGGCGTAATATTGCGTTAGTAAATAAGATCAGTCGATTATATGGAATGCGATTAGGTTATCTGAGCCGGCTTAAATTATTTAAGATGGTGCTTACAAATATGGTATTTGCGGGCGCTACTGAAATGGCAACCGATGTAGGAATGGATTTTTTCTCACAAAATTTAACCGCTAAAGTTTCGCTTAGGGCGGCACAAGGCATTGGCGTGGGGTTATTGACGGCGAGATTAGGCATTAAAGCGATGGAATTTTGCCGTCCAATTGCCTTTCAAAAAGAAGAGCGCCCCAAAATATCAGAGATTCGGCAACAGTTATTGATTGCGGTTAAAAATCGTTTTTTTGCTAAAAATGCAGCTTAGATAATACAACAAGCACATTGCGCACGTGATATATAAGCACTTGATCATTCAAGTGCTTTTTTTCATCTATTTTAGCATCTTTTCTAATGTTTCTTGTGCTTCTAACCACATTAGCTCATTTTCTTCCAGTGATCTTTTGGCTTCTACTTGTTGAGCAAGTGTTTCAGCTAATTGTGCTTTATTGCCTGCTTCATAAAGCGTATTTGAGGCAAGTAATGTCTCTAGTGTGGTTAGTTTTTCAGTTGCTTTTTCTATCGCGTTTTCCAATTGGCTAATTTTTTTGCGTAATGGCGCCGTTTGTTGGCGAAGTTCTGCCGCTAAGCGTTTTTGCGCTTTATGGGATTGAGCAGAATTATCTTGCTCAGTTTTGTTTAACGCGGTTGAATTTACTTGATTGCTGACAGTGGCAAGTTGATTCTGTTCGATCAGCCACTTTTGATAATCGTCTAAATCACCTTTAAATTCGGCGACTTTATGATTATGCACCAAATAGAATTCATTGACGGTCGTGCGTAATAAATGGCGGTCGTGTGAAACAACAACTAAAGAACCTTCATAATAAGTTAAGGCATCTGTTAATGCTTGACGCATATCTAAATCTAAATGGTTGGTTGGTTCATCTAATAACAACAGATTTGGGCGTTGCCAAACAATTAATGCTAATACCAGACGGGCTTTTTCACCGCCTGAAAAAGTCATTACCGGTTGATTGACTTTATCTCCTTTAAAGTCAAAACCGCCCAAATAATTGCGTAATGCTTGTTCAGTTTGCTGTGGAGCTAATTTTTGTAAATGCCAAAGTGGGCTTTCATCAAAGCGTAATGTATCCACTTGATGTTGCGCAAAATAGCCTAACTGTACCCCTTTTGCGAGTTGAATATTACCTGCCAGTGGGTCGATTTTTCCGGCTAATAGTTTAATTAGGGTTGATTTACCCGCACCATTGCGACCAAGCAATCCGATACGAGAGCCCGGCACTAAATTAAGTTTGACAGATTCTAAAATAACTTGTTTCTCATAACCGGCACTGACTTTTTCCATCATCAGTAACGGACTAGACAACGATAATGGCGGTTTAAACTCAAATTCAAACGGTGAATCTGCATAAGCCGGTGCAATCAATTCCATTTTTTCGAGCGCTTTGATACGGCTTTGTGCTTGTTTGGCTTTGGTGGCTTTCGCTTTAAAGCGGTCAATAAAACTTTGTAAATGAGCCACTTTTCTTTGTTGTTGTTGATAAGCCGCATTTTGTTGCGAAATCTTAGTCGCTCGTTGTATCTCAAAAGAGGTGTAGTTGCCGGTGTATTCTTGAAACCGTTGGTTTTCCAAGTGAATCACGTGATCAATAATGGGATCTAAAAAGTCACGGTCGTGTGAAATGAGCAGTAAAGTGCCACGGTAATTAGTCAACCATTTTTCTAACCAAATCACTGCATCTAAATCTAAATGGTTGGTGGGTTCGTCAAGTAATAATAAGTCAGAGCGACATAGCAATGCTTGTGCTAGGTTTAAACGCATACGCCAACCACCAGAAAATGATTTCACTGCCAAGGTAAGTTGTTCATTAGCGAAACCTAAGCCATTTAATAATGCCGCAGCACGAGCCTGAATCGTCCACGCATCAATCATATCTAGATGGTTGTGAATATGGGCGATTTGATTACCGTCATTTGCCAAGTTGGCTTTTTCAAGCTGTGTCATCAACGTAGTATATTCACGGTCACCTTGAATAACGTAATCTAGTGCAGAAATATCTAATGCCGGAGTTTCTTGATTGACCCACGCCATTGAGCAGTTTTTGGGTAACGCGACTTCACCTGCTTCTGCTTGAAGTTCGCCTTTTATTAAAGCAAAGAGTGAGGATTTCCCACAACCATTTTTGCCAACAAAGCCAACTTTTTGGCCTTTATGAATAGTCGCAGAGGTTTTATCTAAAAGGACATTAAGCCCTCGTTTTAAAATTAGTTCTGTAAAAAAGATCATTGCTAGCGGTCTGTTTATGTTAAAATTTTGAAATTAATAGCCTATTTTAGCAGATTGAAACAAAAAATAGTGAGATTAGCTATTTTAGAATAAGTTAATGATTACATATATAGATAAATTCAGAGGATATTTAAAATTATGGCATTACTTCCTTTCGCTGATGCATTGAATCAAATGCTTGAACGTTTAATTGTAACGGATAAATTTGAAGCACTTGCACTGAATGAATGTGCTAACAGAGTTGTGGCAGAAGATATTTTCTCACCGATTAATGTGCCTAGTTTTGATAACTCTGCAATGGATGGTTATGCGGTTCGAATTGCTGATTTACAAGCCAATTTAACATTGAAAGTAGCCGGTAAAGCATTAGCAGGCCATCCATTTACACAGCCAATTCACGCGGGGGAATGTGTTCGCATTATGACAGGAGCAATGGTGTCTGCTGAGATGGATGCTGTTGTTATGCAAGAAGATACTGTTATGAATCCAGATGGCACTGTTACTTTCAATGCAGTGGAAAAAGTTGGGCAAAATATTCGTCGTATTGGCGATGATATTCAACAACATGCATTAGTATTAGCTAAAGGTAGCCAATTAAATGTCACAACATTGCCATTATTAGCCTCACTTGGAATTGCGAATGTGCCAGTTTTTCCACGCTTGAAAGTGGCGATTCTTTCTACGGGTGATGAGCTAACGTCGGTTGGTCAGCCACTTGAAGCGGGTAAAATTTACGACACCAATCGTTTTGCCGTTCGTTTAATGTTAGAGAAATTAAATTGTGATATCCAAGATTATGGTATTTTGCCAGATGATCCGGTGCTTTTTGAACAAATTTTTACTGAAGCACAAGCTAATGCAGATGTGTTAATTACCAGTGGCGGAGTATCAGTAGGTGACGCTGATTTTACGAAAGATGTTTTGCAAAAATTAGGTGAAGTTGGTTTTTGGAAAATCGCAATGAAGCCGGGTAAACCCTTTGCATTTGGTAAATTATCCAATGCGTGGTTTTTTGGTTTACCGGGTAATCCCGTTTCCGCGTTAGTCACTTTCTATCAGCTAGTTCAGCCGGCTTTAGCAAAATTAGCGGGTTTAAATCAAGCCGTGCGGGCTAATTTAACGCAAAGTATGACGGCCATTGCTTGTCACGCACTCAAAAAAGCAGTAGGGCGCCAAGATTTTCAACGAGGTTTCTATTATCTAAATGAAGCCGGGGAAATGCTTGTACGAGCGGTTGGCACTCAAGGTTCACATATTTTCAGTGCTTTTTATGAAAGTAACTGTTTTATTGTCTTAGAAGCAGAACGCGGCAATGTTGTTGCAGGCGAAAAAGTCACTATTCAGCCATTTAATGGATTATTACGCTAATGGAATTAACAGATCAAGAAATGCTGCGTTATAACCGGCAAATTATATTGCAAAATGTTGATTTTGATGGACAAGAAAAGTTGAAAGCAAGTCGCGTTTTGATTGTTGGATTAGGTGGCTTAGGCTGTGCTGCTGCACAATATTTGGCAGCTGCTGGGATCGGGCGGTTAATTTTAGTTGATTTTGATGAAGTATCGTATTCAAATTTACAACGCCAAATTTTACACAGTGAAGCGAATATTGGTATGCCGAAAGTGCAATCTGCCAAAGCCCGATTAAGTCAGATTAATCCTTACATTCAAATTGATGCCATTAATCAAAAATGTAGTAGTGAACAATGGGCTAGCTTGATTGCTAAAGTTGATGTAGTCGTGGATTGTACGGATAATGTTGAAGTACGTAATCAACTAAATGTGCAATGTTTTGCACAAAAAAGACCGCTTGTGTCAGGTTCTGCCATTCGTTTTGAAGGACAAATTTCCGTGTTTACTTATCAAGCTGATGAGCCTTGCTATAGTTGTTTAAGTCAATTATTTGGTAGCGGTACGTTAAGCTGTGTTGAAGCGGGCGTAATTGCGCCAATTGTTGGCGTGATTGGTAGTTTACAAGCGTTAGAAACGATCAAATTATTGTTAATGATCGGCACGCATTTAACCGGTAAATTGCTTATAATGGATGGTTTACATTTTTCTGTACGTGAGATGACTTTACCTAAGCTTACGACTTGTCCGATTTGTCATAAAGCGTAATAGAAGTTTCAAGAAATGCAAAGAAGTGAGAAGTTCGGTTTTATAGTTTGACGATAAAAAGCTTTCTCAGTAATATGCTCTCGACATCTTATTCCTCCTTATGTTGTTCATCGGTGAAACTGTAAGTTGAGATCTTGTTTGCAGTTTGGGAGGAGGAGTGACTCATTTCCTTTTAGTTTTGCTTTTGTTTTTTTGTTTTATTTGTCTCCTTTTATAGAACAGTAATTCATTTTAAGAATTAGAACAAAAGAATTTTCCCCCGTAGTTTTCTACGGGGTTTCTTTTTTTTATAGGGTCTATTTTATAAACATTGAAATGGATTCTAAATGCCCCGTATGTGGAAACATATCAATCACTGCTGATTTTGCGATTTTATAGCCATGCCTAATGAGTTTTTCAGCGTCACGCACTAAAGTCGCTGGATTACACGAAATATAAATAATTCGCTCTGGTGTTAATGCCATTAAATGATCTAAACAAAACAAGGCGCCGTGACGAGCGGGATCGAGTAATACTTTATTAAAAGGTTGTGTAGCCCAATGTTGATCAACAAAAGATTCTGCTAAATTAGTTTGGTAAAATGCTATATTGTTTAACCCGCTAGTTTGCTGATTTATTTTGGCTTGCTTGACCATTTCCTCCACACCTTCTACTCCAACTACAAAACCCGCTTGTTGTGCAATCGGTAGACTGAAATTGCCTATGCCACAGAATAAATCAAGAATGCGATCTTCTGCTGTAATTGCTAGCCATTCTAACGCTTTATTAACCATTTTTTGATTTAACGGCTGATTAACTTGAATAAAATCACGAATGCAAAAATGTAATGTTAGCCCGTTAATTTGGTAATAAGGTGCTTCACCGCAAAGATGTTCAATGTGATTCTCATCACACATTAAATAAAGCGACAGCTGTTCTGTTTTTGCAAAATTGAGCAACATTTGCTGATCTTGAGCATTTATTTTTCCTATATGGCGAACCAACATCGCTCGCGTATTATCAGCGTTAACTAGTTCAATATGGCCTAATGCTTTTTTCATTTTCCAGCCAGCAAATAAGTGTTGTAGTTTGGGCAGTAATGTAGAAAGCGGTTGTTCTAGTACTTCACAGTCAGTAAGCGGAATAATTTGATGAGTATTTTGCTGACGAAACCCAATCATTAATTGATTATGTTGTATTGCCATACTTAATTTTGTTCGGCGACGATAATGTTTATCTTGACCGCTAATCATCGGTTGCCAATCAATCGGCTCTGTTTGCAAACGTTGTAATTGCTTAAAGAATGCCTGTTGTTTGGTTTGGCGTTGTACATCAAGCTTAATATGTTGCATTTGGCATCCCCCACATTGTGGGTAGCTGATACAACTCGGTTGCTGACGAAGTGGAGAAGCCTGTAATATTTTGTTGGCTTTTGCTCTACCATATTGGCGTTTTTCTTCAATCACGTGAATTAACACTTGTTCATTAGGCAAAGCGTTTTCGATAAACCACGTTTTGCCATTGATTTTAGCTACACCTAATCCTTGGTAATCCAGTGAGTGGATATTAATAATTTGTCTAGCGGTCGTTTTGCAACAGTTTTTGGCAGTCTGTTTTGCTGTTTTTCAGAGTAAAAAATCGCCATCGTTTATTTAAAAGGTATAAATGAATTTGGAATAAAGGAGCGGTATTATATATGAAAAAGTAGTTAATATGATTTCAAATGTAGAGATAGCGCTTATTGCAAGTATTTTTTGTGTTAATTTTGTAAATTAGTTGCATAATCAGACCGCTGAAAACGGAAAAATTTGTTAAAATAATACGAAATTTATCCGTCATAAATGTGAAAGAGAGATAATAATGTTCATAATAGGTCAACGTTGGATTAGTGAATCAGAAAATAATTTGGGCTTAGGGATAGTAACAGCGCGAGATAATCGTACGGTAACGATTCGCTTCCCTGCCGCTGAAGAAGAACGTATTTATGCTTTAGCGGTTACGCCATTAATACGCGTGCAGTTTCAAAAAGGCGATCGAATTAATTGCATTGACGGTTGGCAATTAGATGTAGAAGACGTTTTAGATAATCAAGGCTTTGTTATTTACTTAGGCAGCCGAGTAGATAATGGCGAACAAGTGGCATTACCTGAAATGCAATTAGATCATAAAGTCTGTTTTAGCAAGCCTCAAGACCGCTTATTTTCTGCGCAAATAGACCGCTCAGATCGTTTTGCATTACGTTATCGAGCCTTACAACATCAACAAGCACAATTTCAATCGCCTTTACGCGCTATGCGCGGTATTCGTGCCAGCTTAATTCCTCATCAATTACATATTGCCAAAGAAGTCGGGCAACGCGTAGCACCAAGAGTGCTATTAGCAGATGAAGTAGGCTTAGGTAAAACGATTGAAGCCGGTATGATTTTACAGCAACAATTATTTTCTGGACGGGTTGAACGTGTATTAGTGTTGGTGCCCGAAAGCTTGCAACATCAATGGTTAGTGGAAATGTTGCGCCGTTTTAATTTGAACTTCTCTTTATTTGATGAAGAACGTTGTAGTGATTTTGATAAAACTGATGAAGACGGCAATGATATCAGCGAAAATCCTTTTGAGAGTGAAGCCCTTGTCATTGCTTCAATTGATTGGTTAGAAAAGGCCACAACTCGCGCCACTCAAGTGCTCTTAGCGGATTGGGATTTATTAATTGTAGATGAAGCGCATCATTTAGTTTGTTCTGCTACAGAATCAAGCCAAGCTTATCAATTTGTGGCACGACTAGCGAAAAAAATAACCGCTGTATTATTGTTAACGGCAACGCCCGAGCAGCTTGGCCTAGATAGCCATTTTGCCCGTTTAGCGTTGCTAGATCCTGACCGCTTTTATGATTATGCAACCTTTATTGCAGAACAAAAAGCGTATAAGCCTGTTGCTGATGCCGTAGCAAATCTATTGAATGATAAACCCTTAAATGATATGGCAAAAAATGCAATTGCAGAATTGTTAAGTGAACAAGATACAGAACCAATGTTCAAAATCATTAACAGTGAAAAATCAGCAGAATCAGACCGCTTACAAGTTCGTCAAGAGCTGATTAATGCATTAATTGATCGGCATGGGACTAGCCGTGTGTTATTCCGCAATACTCGACAAGGCGTTAAAGGTTTTCCGCATCGAGTTTATCATCAAATTACCTTAGAAATGCCAGACCAATATGCAAATGCCTTAAACGTAAGGGCTATGATGGGAAGCATGGAACCACAAGATCATTTTTATCCTGAACGCCTATATCAACGCCTAAACCTACAGGCGCCAATGGGTAACCGTTGGGAGGATTTTGATCCGAGAATAGCATGGTTAATGACGTTCTTGAAAAATCATCGCGATGAAAAAGTATTAATAATTTGTAAACAAGCGGAGATAGTTATCACATTAGCACAAGTTTTGCGTGAACGGGAAGCCATTCGAACCGCGGTTTTCCACGAAAATATGACGATTGTCGAACGCGATCGTGCTGCGGCTTATTTTGCACAAATAGAAGAGGGCGCACAGGTGTTGATCAGTTCTAGTATTGGTTCAGAAGGGCGTAATTTTCAGTTTGCGCATAATTTAGTGCTATTTAATTTACCAGATAATCCAGATTTACTAGAGCAGAGTATTGGTCGATTGGATCGTATCGGGCAAAAAAATGATATACAAATTTATGTCCCTTGTTTTAAAAACTCAATGCAGATAGTGTTAGCGGAATGGTATCACCGTGGCTTAAATGCCTTTGAAGAGGCTTGTCCGATGGGCAGTAATTTATTCGCTGAATTCAGTGAAACATTACAATCCTTTTTTAATGATCCTCAAGCGACTGGTTTTGAAGAATTTATTGCAAAAACCAGTAAACGTCGCCAACAGCTAAAAATGGAATTAGAACAAGGGCAAGATCGCTTATTAGAATTGAATTCAAATGGTGGTGAAATAGCCCAAGCATTGGCTGAAGCTATTGCTCAAGAGGATAATAATCCACACTTGGTAAATTTTGCTTTAAATTTGTTTGATATCATCGGTTTAGAACAAGAAGATTTAGGCGAAAAATTGATCGCATTGAATCCAACAGGGCATATGCTAGTGTCTGATTTTCCAGGCTTATCCGAAGAAGGAACAACGATTACATTTGATCGCCAACTAGCATTAATGCGAGAAGAGATAGAACTGTTAACCTGGGATCATCCAATGATTCGCCATGGCATTGATTTAATTACTTCAGGTGATATTGGCAAGTGTGCTATTTCATTATTAATTAATAAAAATTTACCAGCCGGCACATTATTGCTTGAAGCGATTTATGTAGTAGAAGCACAAGCACCAAAGAGTTTAAATCTGACTCGTTTTTTACCGCCAACCCCGGTTAGGGTATTGCTTGATAGCAAAGGCAATGATATGGCGTCACAAGTGGCTTTTACCAGTTTAGAAAAACAGTTGAAGCCAGTGAATAAACAGATGGCAAATAAAATTGCTAAAATGGCACAAACACAAATTAAAAAATTGATTACGCTCAGTGAACAAAAAATCGAAACCAAAGCACAAGCAATCATCATAGCCGCAAAACAACAAGCGGATAATGTATTAAGTGCAGAGTTACATCGTCTGACGTCACTACAAGCGGTGAATAAAAATATTCGAGCCGATGAAATTGAATTATTAGAGCATTTGAAAGTAGAATCACTTGCACAACTGACTCAAGCAAATTGGCGGTTAGATAGTTTACGTGTAATTGTGAGCAATAAAGCATAACAGCGGCGTAAAACAAGCACCTTTCTGCGGTAACTATTCATTCGAGAACATGTAATATGGCATTAATAGAATATCATCCACCACTTAATCCTTTTTTAGAGGAAGTGTATCGCGATAATCATATTGTCGTGATTAACAAGCCTAGTGGTTTATTATCTGTCCCGGGCAATCGACCAGAATATTACGATAGCGTCATGACCCGAGTGCAACAAAAGTATGGCTTTGCTGAACCAGCGCATCGTTTAGATATGGCAACGAGCGGTATTATTTTATTAGCTTTAAGCAAAGTGGCAGAGAAAGAACTTAAACGGCAGTTTCGAGATCGAGAACCCAAAAAACATTACATTGCTTTACTGTGGGGGAAGTTAGGTGATCGGGTAGGGCAAACGGGAGAAATTAATTTTCCACTTATTTGTGATTGGGAAAATCGACCGCGACAAAAAATTTGTTATGAGCGTGGTAAAAAAGCAACAACACATTATGAAGTGCTTGAACACTTAGCCAATAACACTACGCGCGTCAAATTTACGCTAATTACTGGCCGTTCACATCAATTAAGAGTACATTCATTAGCATTAGGCCATCCGATTATTGGTGATAAATTTTATGCGAACCCGTTAGCGAAAAGTTTAGCGCAGCGTTTATGTTTACATGCAGAAAGTTTGACGATTGCTCATCCGATTTCTGCTGAATTGATTACTTTTAATACAGAACCCACTTTTTAAATGGGTAAACTAAGCTAAATATATTTAAGCTTTACAATTTAATATCTTTACTTTTTGGTATAAATGTTTTACACTACAATCAGTTTATGACAATTAGTCCTGTTATAAGCTCGTCATCCAAATGACTTAAAATTTTATTCATCTAATCTTTGGCTAGGGTAAAACCTAGCCTTTTTTTATATTGTTAAGTGGTGAGTAACGATTTGTAATAACGCCAATTAAAATATTGGCCAGGATCAATTTTTCTACCGGGAGCAACGTGACTATGGCCAACAATCCGATCGATCGTTATTTGAGGGTATTCAGCCATAATGGCTTGAGTTAATTGTGCCAAAGATTGGTATTGTGCTTCAGTAAAAGGGTGATTATTACTACCTTCTAACTCAATACCGATTGAATAATCATTACATTTTTCGCGCCTCTCGAAACTAGAAACGCCCGCATGCCAAGCGACATCGTTAAAATTCACATATTGGGTAATTTCACCTTTACGATTGATTAAACAATGTGCCGATACGCGTAAATCTTTAATTTGTGCAAAAGAAGGGTGAAGCGATGAATCTAACTTGCCTTGAAAAAATTGATCAATAAAAGGCTGACCAAATTGATCAGGCGGTAAACTAATATAATGAATAACGAGTAATGAAATATCATCTATTTTCGGACGCGCATTAAAATGTGGAGACGGAAGTTGTCTTTGTTGAACAAGTGTGCCATTTTTAATCATTAATTGCATATATCACCTTGGGAGTGTTTTTCAATGAGGTTACGTGTTAGAATTAGTCAATTAAATTTGAAAAAAGTTAGATAAAATTATGCTTAGTTATCGCCATAGTTTCCACGCAGGTAATCACGCGGATGTTGTCAAACATATTGTACAACTGTTGATTTTACAATCATTAAAGCAAAAAGATAAAGGCTTTTTATATCTAGATACTCACGCAGGTGTTGGGCGTTATAGTTTATTCAGTGCAGAATCTGAAAAAACCGGTGAATATTTAGCCGGTATTGCACGCCTTTGGCAACGTATCGATTTACCTGAAGAAATTGCCTTTTATATTGAGGAGCTGAAAAAAGTAAATAAAGGGGAAAAATTACGTTATTACGCAGGCTCACCTTTGCTAGCAGTTAATCAATTACGTCCTCAAGACCGGGCAATTTTAACTGAATTACATCCACACGACTTCCCATTATTACGTCAAGAATTTGCTAAAAAAGAGAATGTAATAACTAAACGTGAAAATGGTTTTCAACAACTAAAAGCCGCTTTGCCTCCCAAAGAACGGCGAGGGTTTATATTGATTGATCCGCCTTATGAGTTAAAAGAAGATTATGAACAAGTCGTCAGTGCGGTTCAAGCGGGCTACAATCGCTTTACAACAGGCATATATGCTATTTGGTATCCCATAGTCAGGCGTCAACATACTAAACGAATTATACGAGGTTTGTGTGACAGTGGCATTCGCAAAATTTTGCAGATTGAATTTGCAGTACGGCCTGATTCAGATCAACGTGGTATGACGGCTAGCGGTATGATTGTGATTAATCCGCCTTGGCAATTAGCGAGTCAGATGCAGAAAATTTTACCTTATTTAACAGAAGTTCTCGTACCAGAAGGAACAGGATCTTGGGTTGTTGATTGGATTTCACCAGAATAAATGATCCCCCTAGTTGTTGTGGCTAGGGGATTTTTTTGCCATTTTTAAGCTAATAGTGAGCTTAAATTGCCCGCTTAGCTTATATTTTGAGAGGAATTGAAATGGAACAATATAAATATGATTTTATTGAATTTGCTTTAAGTCGCGATGTATTAAAATTTGGTGAATTTACTTTAAAATCAGGCCGCATAAGTCCTTATTTTTTTAATGCGGGCTTATTTAATACGGGACGTGATCTAGCAAAGTTAGGTGAATATTATGCAACAGCGATTCAAGCCAGCCAGATTGAATATGATGTCTTGTTTGGGCCCGCTTATAAAGGTATTCCGATCGCCACTACAGTAGCGGTTGCTTTAGCCAATCAATTTGCCATTGATAAACCTTGTTGTTTTAATCGAAAAGAAGCCAAAACGCATGGAGAAGGGGGACAATTAATTGGCGCAGTTTTACAGGGTAAAATTTTATTGGTAGATGATGTGATTACAGCCGGCACAGCAATTCGCGAATCAATGCAATTAATTAAATTAAATCAAGCCAGTTTAGCTGGTGTAATGATTGCCTTAAACCGCCAAGAGAAAGGAAATGGCGAATTATCAGCTATTCAAGAAGTTGAACGAGATTATGCTTGCCAAGTGCATTCAATTATTAATTTTGATGATTTAGTTTATTTCATCGAACAATCAGCTAAATACGCGCCTTACTTAACTAAAATGCGAGAATATCGAGCTAAATATGGTGTTTAGCGACATTTTTTTCACAATGTAACATAAAATTGCATAAATTAGCCCGCTTGCTAAGCCTGTTTTTTTATACAGTTTTGTGCTATGCTATTTGAACAACACTTCCTAGTATATTACGAGGAATTTTTTATGGTTAGCAAGGTAGATTTTAGGTAGAAGCAAATTATGATTGGACGTTTATACGGAAAAATTATTGAGAAACAGCCCCCCGAGATGGTTATTGATGTACAGGGCATAGGCTATGAAGTTTTATTACCTATGACCAGTTTTTACCATTTACCCCAAGTCGGTGAAGAAACCACTATTTTTACTCATTTAGTCGTACGTGAAGATGCGCATTTATTATTTGGTTTTGCCCAAAAGCAAGATCGCACCTTGTTTCGTGAATTAATTAAAACGAATGGTGTTGGGCCTAAATTAGCGCTTGCTATTTTATCCGCAATGTCTGTTGTGCAATTTGCCAATGCGGTTGAGAACGAAGAACTGGTTAAATTAACTAAAATTCCAGGTGTTGGACGTAAGACCGCTGAACGATTATTAGTTGAATTAAAAGGCAAGTTTAAAGGAATAGCACAAACGGATTTCTTTGTAGAGCATTCACACGAAACGATGGTTGCCACCTATGAAATAGATGCTTCAGAAGAAGCGCGTGATGCTCTCCTTGCATTAGGTTATAAGTTAACCGATGCAGAGAAAATGATCAAAAAAGTGCATAAATCCGGTGCAACCAGTGAACAACTCATTCGCGATGCACTAAAAGCATCACTATAAAATCTTAATAGGCTATGTGAGCCTAATTGCTATTTATATCGAAAACTATTACCAAATGATTGAAGCAGACAGAATAATTAGTGCCTCGCTACAGCGAGAAGAAGAAGTCGTTGATCGCGCTATCCGCCCCAAATTATTAACCGATTATGTTGGTCAGCCATCAGTAAGAGAGCAGATGGAAATTTTTATCAAAGCGGCCAAATTACGCCATGAAGCGCTTGATCACTTACTGATTTTTGGCCCTCCCGGCTTAGGAAAAACGACCTTAGCGAATATTGTTGCTAATGAAATGGGCGTTAATATTCGAACAACCTCTGGACCAGTATTAGAAAAAGCGGGTGATTTAGCCGCAATGTTAACCAATCTAGAGCCGTATGATGTTTTATTTATTGATGAAATTCACCGCTTATCACCGGCTATTGAAGAAGTGCTTTATCCTGCGATGGAAGATTATCAATTAGATATTATGATTGGTGAAGGCCCTGCGGCGCGTTCGATTAAATTAGATTTACCACCTTTTACCCTAGTGGGCGCAACCACGCGTGCCGGTTCATTAACTTCACCATTACGTGATCGTTTTGGTATTGTACAGCGGTTAGAATTTTATAATGTGGACGATTTAACTTCCATCGTCAAACGCAGTGCCGCGTGTCTAAATTTGAATCTATCAGCGGATGGCGCTTATGAAGTTGCGCGACGTTCGCGTGGTACACCGCGGATTGCCAACCGTTTATTACGTCGAGTTAGAGATTATGCAGATGTTCGCAATAATGGCGTCATTACTTCAGAGATTGCTAAACAAGCATTAGTGATGCTTGATGTTGATCCGCAAGGATTTGACTTTATGGATATCAAGTTATTGCAGGCGATTGTTGAACGTTTTGATGGTGGGCCTGTGGGTTTAGATAACCTTGCAGCGGCAATTGGTGAAGAACGTGAAACCATTGAAGATGTATTGGAGCCTTATCTAATTCAGCAAGGTTTTTTACAACGAACACCCCGAGGGCGGATTGCCACCACAAGAACTTATGCACATTTAGGTATAAGTTTGAGTGAATAAAATAGCTATTATTGCATCATAGCATGAAAAAAAGCCCGCTTGAAATGATATAAGCGGGCTTTTTTTATAGAGTTAATTGATTAGATGGCTAAATCAAACGCATAGAATGCGACTAAGGCAATTGCAATAAAGATAGTACCAATATTGAGCTGTTTGAATTCACCCGCAATAATGCGACCAATCACTAATGTTGAAAAACCTAGCATAATACCTGTAACAATATTTGCAGTTAATACAATAAACACGGCGCAAACTAAGCCAGCCATTGCACTAATAAAATCATTAAAATCTAATTTTGATACGTTACTTAACATTAATAAACCAACATACATTAACGCTGGTGCAGTAGCATAACCCGGCACTAAAAATGCGAGTGGTTGAAAGAATAGCATCAGTAAAAAACCGATCCCCACTACCACGGCAGTTAAACCAGTTTTACCGCCTACGGCAGTTCCTGCGGCAGATTCAATATAAACAGCAGCAGGCGCAGTACCAAATAACCAGCAAGAATAGAACCAAATGAATCTGCAGTTAATGCACGCCCACCATTAATAATTTGGCCATCTTTATCTAATAAATTCGCTTGACCTGCTACTGCACGAATTGTGCCTGTTGCATTAAAAATAGCGGTCATTACTAACGCGAATACGACCGGTAAAATAGCCGTATTGAGTGCACCACTAATGTTTAAATTTAAGAATTGTGAATTATCACCAAAACTTGGCATTTTAAAGAAGCCGGTATAGTTAACATTTGGATCAAACATTAAACCAATCACAGTAATTGCAATAATGGCCCATAAAATAGAACCTTTCGCTTTTAAACGTTCTAAACCAATGATAGCAGTTAAACCTAATAATGCCATCATCACAGGGAATGAAGTGAAATCGCCCATTTTTACGGGTAAACCAGCTTGATTACTTACTACTAAGCCAACACGGTTGGCAGCAATTAATAATAGGAATAAACCAATCCCAATACCGGCACCATGTGCAATGCTTATCGGCAGATTACGTAAAATCCAAGCGCGTACACCAGTAATTGAAATTAGGGTAAAAATCAGACCCATTAAAAAAATGGCACCTAATGCCACAGGGATTGAAATGCCTTGTCCCAACACCAAACTAAAGGCAGTAAAAGCGGTTAATGAAATAGCACAGCCAATTGCCATAGGCACATTTGCCCATAAGCCAATAATAATAGAACCTAAGCCAGACACTAGACAGGTTGCAATAAAGACCGATTCAGCAGGAAAACCGGCTTGACTAAGCATTCCCGGTACAACAATCACGGAATAGACCATTGCTAAGAAAGTGGTTAAGCCAGCAATAATTTCTTGGCGGGCAGAGGAACCACGTTCTTCAAATTTAAATAAAGACATAACGACCTCAAAGAAGTAAGGATGAAAATCATTTCAAGGGGCTGGATTGTACAGAAGAATAAACAGATAAGCAAACGCGTGCTTTGAATGTTTTAAGCTAAGCGGGCTATTTTAATTAGGTTATTTCAAAATAGACCGCTTATAAGGTATAAATTATTTTGCTACGGATAGCTGGCTAAATCTTTATCAATGTAATATAACGCTTTACCATCTTCACCTAATAAATTGAATTTATTTAAGATCGTATTAAATAAGAATTCTTCTTCGTGTTGTTCTGCAACATACCATTGTAAAAAATTGAAAGTGGCATAATCTTTCATTTCAAAAGCAGTATCAACTAATTGATTAATTTTAGTGGTAATATACTTTTCGTGTTCTAAGACCATTTCAAATAATGCTTTAAGGGAAGCATATTCAGCAATTGGCGCCTCAATAGCCGCAATCTCAACAGATGAACCTGTTTCATTCAAATAACTGAACAAGCGACGCATATGTTGCATTTCTTCTGTGGCGTGCGCTTTTAAAAATTTAGCCGCACCCGCAAAGCCATTTTTATCTGCCCAAGCAGACATTTGTAGATAAAAATTAGAGGAATAAAGCTCTAGATTTAATTGCTCGTTCAAACGTTGAACCATATTTTGCGGTAACATTATGCTGCTCCTTGTGATTGTTCTAACTCTTCTAAATCTTTATCAATGAAATAAAGTGATTTTTTACCTTCGCCTGCAACAGAGAACTTGTCTAAAATTTCACTAAATAATTTCTCTTCTTCGTGTTGTTCTGCAACATACCATTGTAAGAAATTAAATGTTGAATAATCTTTGGCGGCGGAAGTGGCTTCCACTAATTCATTAATTTTAGCGGTTACGTGTTTTTCGTGTGTTAACACCATATCGAATAACGCTTTTAATGATGGATAATCTGCTTGTGGCGCATCTATTTTACCTAGTATCGGCAAACTACCTGTTTCACTGACATAGTTGAATAGTTTTTGCATATGGGCTAATTCTTCATCAGCATGGCTCAGTAAAAAGTGTGCTGCGCCCTCAAAACCATTTTTTGAGCACCAAGCAGACATTTGCAGATAAAGGTTAGAAGAGTAAAACTCTAGATTGATTTGTTCATTGAGCTTGTCAACGATAGCTTGCTGTAACATATTTTTTCCTTTCCTTTTGCTTGAAAGTTTAGATGAATGAGAGCTAATTTCATTTCGAAATGCAGATACGACAAAGGGGCAGAATATTCTACCCCTTTCATTAGCCACTAAATTATATACACTAATTTAATAAAATGCTATTACTATAATAATCAGTAATCAATAAATGATTGTTGATCCGCGCCTTCTTTTTCCACCACCGGCTTGATCATATGTTCACGATCTAAACCTAATTGTAATGCCACCCCAATCGCGACATAGATAGATGAATAAGTACCAAAGCCAATACCAATTAATAAGGCAAGTGAAAAGCTATGGATTGTTGGACCACCGAATAAAAATAATGCCAAGACTACAAATAGCGTGGTGATTGACGTCATTAGTGTACGAGAGAGCGTTTGGCTTAATGAAATATCAATGATCTCTATCGAAGTTACTCGGCGAATTTTACTGAAGTTTTCGCGGACACGGTCAAAAACTACGATCGAGTCATTCAATGAATATCCTACAACGGATAAAATTGCGGCTACAAACGTTAGATCAATTTCAATCTGTAAAAATGAAAACAAGCCAACAGTAACTAACACATCGTGGAATAGGGCTAAGATACCACCAATTGCTAAGCGGATTTCAAAACGTGTACCAACGTAAAGCAATAACATTCCAAGCGTTGCCAACGTAGCCCAAATGGCACCTTGTGTTAATTCTTCACCAACATTGGGGCCGACAAACTCAACGCTTTTAATGATAGCATTAGCATCAAGATCGCGATGGACTAAATCCATTATCTTATTACCTAATGACATATCACCCGCTGAGGCAGGTAAGCGAATCATTAATTCTTTTTGACTTCCAGTTGTTTGAACTAACGCACTTTCATAACCATTTTGCTTAAGTAAGGTTCTGATTTCAGCTAAATTGACAGGTTGTGAGAAAGTCGTTTCGATCACTGTCCCACCGGTAAAATCTAACCCCCAGTTAAAGCCTTTGGTCA
Source organism: [Haemophilus] ducreyi (assembly GCF_900109315.1). Taxonomy (GTDB): domain Bacteria; phylum Pseudomonadota; class Gammaproteobacteria; order Enterobacterales; family Pasteurellaceae; genus Haemophilus_B; species Haemophilus_B ducreyi. The sequence goes on from NZ_FOJC01000002.1 coordinate 71,375, forward strand.
CAATGGAAAATATACATAATCCAGTAACAATAAATGAGAATAAAAAACCGAAATAACGGTATTTCATAAATGGAATTAATTTATATGGCAGTTTAATGTCTGACATATCTTTTTCTTGTTGAATAGCTGACATTTATACCGCCTTAAATCCAAAGTTTTTTGACACGTTTACCGCCATATATCCAGTTGACTAACATCCGTGTTCCAGTAATTGCAGTGAACATTGAAATCATCACACCTAATGCTAGAGTAATTGCAAAGCCTTTTACCGGGCCTGTACCAACAGAATACAACACTAAAGAAGTCAGTATGGTGGTTAAGTTAGAATCGAAAATTGAGGTAAATGCGCCATTATAGCCTTCATTAATGGCTTGTTGAATAGAACGGCCATTGCGGAGCTCTTCTTTAATCCGCTCATAAATCAATACGTTGGCATCAACTGACATACCTACGGCGAGGATAATACCGGCAATACCTGGCATGGTTAAGGTTGCACCAATTAATGACATTAAGCCAATCGTTAATACCATATTTACGAGTAATGCTGCAGTAGCAAAAATACCAAAAACTTTATAGTAAATTAAACAGAATACAATGGTTAAAATTAAGCCATATATACCCGCTTCCATTCCTCTTGCTACATTATCAGCACCCAAAGAAGCCCCTATGGTTCGCTCTTCAACAATAACAATCGGAGCAATCAAGGCGCCAGAACGTAACAATACTGCTAGATTTTGTGCTTCTGCCGTAGAGTCAATACCCGTAATTTGGAATTGACTACCAAGACGTGAGTTAATCGTTGCTACATTAATTACTTCTTCATGTTTTTCTAAAATAACTTTGCCATTTGCATCTTTACGACCAGAATCTTTAAACTCGCTATACAGCGTTGCCATCGGTCTGCCAACAGCACTTTTGGTAATATCTGCCATCATATTACCGCCTTTTGCATCAAGATGAATACTTACTTGTGGTAAGCCACGCTCATCTTTGCCAAAAGTTGCATCGACAATATGTTCACCACCAAGTGAAGGTTTACGGCGCAATACAACGGCACGTCCATCACGTGTATGTTTTAGTTCAGAATCAGCAGGCACAATACCTCGTGTAGCAGATTCAACATTTGCTTCAGCATTGACTAAACGAAACTCAAGGGTTGCAGTTGCACCTAATAACTCTTTGGCACGCGCAGTATCTTGCACACCAGGCAATTCAACCACAATTCGATCAGCACCTTGACGTTGAATAGTTGGTTCAGAAACCCCTAATTCTTCAACACGTTTGCGTAAAATAGATAAGTTTTGTTCAATTGCAGTATCACGAGATTTAGCCAGAGTTGCTTCTGAAGGGGTAAACGCAACTTCAGAAGCGGTAATAAACTTGGTTTCAAGATATGCGTGATTACGTTTAATAAAACGCGCCGCTTTTTCAGCAGTATCATTGTTAGCAAATTCAATCTGCGTGGTAAAATTATCCCCTTTTTTGATCGCTTTATACTGTAATTTTTCTTTGCGTAATTCAGTACGTAAACTATCTTGTAGGGTTTCTTGTTGCTTAACTAATGCGGTATTCATATCAACTTCCATTAAGAAGCGAACGCCACCACGTAAATCTAAACCTCGTTTCATTGGGCTACCGCCAATGTCGCTTAGCCAAACAGGCGTAGCAGGAGCAAGGTTTAATGCAACGGAGAATTTATCACCTAATACTTCAGAAATTTTTTCTTTTGCAGGTAGTTGTTGTTCATCATTAGTTAAGCGGACCAAAATAGAGCCGTTCTCAAGAACGGCTGACTTTGGTGTAATATTCATCGATGACAACGTTTCTTGCACATGCGCGAGCGTTTCGCTCGAAGCTTCTTGACCACGTGTACCTGAAATTTGTACAGAAGGGTCTTCGCCATATAAGTTTGGAAGAGCATATAAGCCACCGATGATAATCACAAAGATGATCATCAGATTCTTCCATAATGGGAAACGGTTTAACACAATAGATCCCCTAAAATAGGAAAATTAAGAAAGCGCTTTCATTTGACCTTTCGGCAATACAGCAACGATATAGTTGCGTGAAATAACAACTTCAGTTGTATCGTTTAAAGCAATCACAACATTTTCACTGTCAGAACTTACTTTAGTAATACGACCGATTAAACCGCCATTTGTTAATACTTCATCGCCTTTTGCTAAGCTAGCAAGTAAATCGCGTTGTTGTTTTTGGCGTTTCGCCTGTGGGCGATAAATCATAAAGTAGAAAATTAAACCAAAAATAGCCAAAATAAAAATCATTTCTAATCCGCTACCTTGTTGCATAAAATCTCCTTAAAATCAATACATTATAGTTTTAAAAAATAGAAGGCCAAATCAATGAGGATATGAAGAGCCTAACATAGCACATCGATGGATTTTTGGCAAAGTTTGATCGTCTATTTGGCTTTCAACATCGCGATATAATTACAGCTAACGTCATTATTTAACCAAAATTTTTCAGTTAACGGGTTAAAGTGATAGCCTTTCATTTCCTTACATTCTAGGCTGGCTTGATCACACCAGGTTAATAATTCCGCAGGCTTAATAAACTTTTCAAATTCATGTGTGCGTTTGGGCAACATTTTCAATAAGTATTCTGCGCCAATAATCACCAACATATAAGCTTTTAGCGTACGATTGATCGTAGATAAAAACAGCACACCATCTGGCTTTAATAACGCTTTACAACTTTGAATTACGGAGAGTGGATCGGGTACGTGTTCTAACATTTCCATACAAGTCACCACATCAAATTTTTCTGCGTTACAAGCGGTATGATTGAGGCGTAAATCTTCAACCGTCGTTTGTTGATAATGTATAGTTAACTCATTCTCAATTGCGTGTTGTTTGGCAATTTCTAGTGGCTCAGTTGTCATATCAATACCTGTGACAATTGCACCTGCCTGTGCCATTGCTTCACTTAAAATACCGCCACCACAACCAACATCTAACACTTTTTTGCCAAATAAACCATTTGCTTTTGTTTGGATATAATTAAAACGTAAGGGATTTAGCAAAAGAATTGGTTTAAAACTGCCATTCGGATCCCACCAAGAGTGGGCCATCTGCTCAAATTTTGATAGTTCTTGCTGATCAACGTTGTGCATAATCTATTCCTTCAATGAATTTACCTATACTATAACGCATTTAGTTTAAAAGGAAAATTACGGATGACTAGAATTAATCTTGTTCCACCCGCTGAATTATGTGATCAACATTTACTGGCTGAACATAGAGAATTAACACGCATACCCAATACCATTGCTAAAGGTAAATTTAAATTAGCGGGGCAGCCTAGTGATTACAAATTAGGTGAAGGACACGTCCGCTTCTTCTTTAATAAATTAGCCTTTTTAAAACAACGCTATGATGCTTTGCACGAAGAATGTTTGGCTCGAGGTTTTAATGTGCAATACTTTTGGACAGAAGATTTACCACAAGATCCTGCACTTTGGTTAGATTACCAACCTACAGAAAATGCTTTAAAAATCAATCGAGCAAGAATTGCTGAACGAATGCCAGCAAAAGTACGTTTCACACAAAGAAAATGACCGCTTATTCCCCCTTTTTACTCGATTTTATGCTATACTTCGACAAATTTTTTTCCTCTATTTTGCTGAAAAGGCTAGAGGTCTCTTTTTATAAACGTGATTAGGAAATTTCAATGAGCGAATTAGCCAAAGATATTACTCCCGTCAGTATTGAAGACGAATTAAAAACGTCTTATCTAGACTATGCGATGTCAGTGATTGTAGGCCGTGCATTACCAGATGTGCGTGACGGCTTAAAACCGGTACACCGCCGTGTATTATTCTCAATGGATCGAAACAGCAATACCTTTAACAAACCGCACGTCAAATCAGCACGCGTGGTTGGTGATGTAATCGGTAAATATCACCCGCACGGTGATTCTGCTGTTTATGACACCATTGTCCGCATGGCACAGCCTTTCTCGCTCCGCTATATGTTAGTCGACGGCCAAGGTAACTTTGGTTCAATTGACGGTGATGCACCGGCAGCAATGCGTTATACCGAAGTTCGTATGCAGAAAATTACTCAGGAATTATTGACTGATTTAGACAAAGAAACGGTCGATTACTCGCCAAACTATGATGGCAAAGAAATGATTCCTGATGTATTACCCACTAAAATTCCCACGTTATTGGTTAATGGGTCTTCTGGTATTGCCGTGGGTATGGCAACCAATATTCCACCGCATAATCTAAATGAAGTATTAGACGGTTGCCTTGCTTATATTGAAAATGATCAACTTAGCATTGAAGAATTAATGCGATTTATCCCAGGCCCAGACTTTCCAACGGGAGCCATTATCAATGGTAGTAAAGGGATTGAAGATGCTTATCGTACAGGACGAGGTAAAGTTTATGTACGCGCAAAAGCAACAGTCGAAAAAACGGAAAAAAATCGTGAACAGATTATTGTCACTGAATTGCCATATCAAGTGAATAAAGCCAAATTGATCGAAAAAATTGCTGAATTAGTCAAAGACAAAAAAATAGACGGAATCAGTAGTATTCAAGATCACTCTGATAAAAAAGGCATCTCAATTGTGATTGAGATAAAACGAGATGCCGTCGGTGAAGTGGTCTTAAATCACTTATATTCATTGACACAAATGCAAGTCACTTTTGGTATTAATATGGTGGCATTAGATCATGGTCAACCAAAAGTATTAAATCTCAAACAAATTATTGAAGCCTTTGTTAAACATCGGCGTGAAGTAGTGACGCGCCGTACAATTTTTGAATTACGTAAAGCACGTGAAAGGGCGCATATTTTAGAAGGACTCGCGATTGCCTTAGCTAATATAGATCCAGTGATAGAATTGATCCGCCAGTCAAAAACTGCGGAAGAAGCCCGCTTAGCATTATTGGATCGCGCTTGGTCATTAGGCAATGTTGCTCCAATGTTAGAAGCGGCGGGAGTTGACGCCTCTCGACCGGAAGATTTAGCGGTTGAATTAGGGGTACATAATGGCGAATATCATTTATCTGAAGCTCAAGCACGCGCTATTTTAGAATTACGTTTACACCGCTTAACCGGCTTAGAACACGAAAAAATTGTTGATGAATACAAACAATTATTAACGGAAATCGGTGAATTATTACACATCTTAAACAATGCTGAACGTTTAATGCAAGTTATTCGTGAAGAATTAGAAAAAGTTAAAGCAGAATTTGGTGATGAACGTCGCACTGAAATCACTGCTGCCTCAGGCGATATCAATTTAGAAGACTTAATTGCACAAGAAGATGTAGTCGTAACCCTCTCACACGCAGGCTACGTTAAATATCAACCGCTATCTGACTATGAAGCGCAACGCCGAGGCGGTAAAGGTAAATCTGCAACTAAAATGAAAGAAGATGATTTCATCGAAAAATTACTAGTAGCAAATACGCACGACACCATTCTTTGCTTCTCAAGCCGTGGTCGCTTATACCAATTAAAAGTTTACCAACTACCACAAGCCAGTCGAGGAGCAAGAGGCACACCAATTGTCAATATTCTACCGCTTGTTAAAGAAGAAAATGAACGAATTACTGCCATCTTACCTATTCCAAAAGGCGAATTTTCAACAGATAGATTTATTTTTATGGCAACCGCAAGTGGTATCGTCAAGAAAGTCTGTTTAGATGCATTTAGTCATATACGCTCAAGCGGTCTAATCGCGTTAAAACTTCGCGAAGGAGATGAATTAATCGGCGTAGATATTACTGATGGCGGCAGTGAAATTATGTTGTTCTCTGCGCAAGGTCGGGTAGTACGCTTTGCAGAAAAAGCAGTTCGCTCAATGGGCAGAACCGCAACAGGCGTTCGCGGTATTAAGCTTGCCACAAGCGACATACTTGCCGATGATATAGAAGATACTGAAATTATTGAAATTGAGCAGGAAGAAACAGAAGATAATACCGCCGTCAATCTAAACACCGATCGCGTAGTATCATTGGTCATCCCACGAGCAGATATAGCAACTAGTGGCGATATTCTAACTGTAACAGAAAACGGCTATGGTAAACGCACCGTCTTAACCGAATACCCAATCAAATCCCGTGCAACTAAAGGTGTTTTATCAATTAAAGTGAATGAACGTAACGGTAAAGTAGTTGCTGCCGTACAAGTAGATGAATTAGATCAAATTATGTTGATTACTGATGCGGGCACCTTAGTTCGAACACGCGTTGCCGAAGTCAGTTTAGTGGGTCGAAACACACAAGGTGTACGGATTATCCGTACCGCCGAAGATGAAAAAGTTGTTAGCCTTGAACGCCTTTGCGAACCCGAAGAGGATGAAAGTAACGAACTACAGCGCGACACCGAAGTAATAGAAACTTCAACTGAAGCATAACATAAAACAAATAAGCGGTCGTTTTTTCAGAATATTAAGCAAATTTTCAGAAAAATCGACCGCTTTTAAAATGAAAGAAGCAATATTCCCATTCGAATGTATTAAAGACATTACACAATATATTTTGACTTTCAAACAAAAAACACACCACTTAAACACGATGGAGAAAGGCTTTAATCTTTAAGGTAATGTTCGCAATAAGTAAATGCCTTTATTGAGAAATTTAAAGGTATCGGTGGAAATATTTAGATAATTAGGTTTATAAAATGGCATTATTGAATTTATCTAACGCCTATTTAGGCTTTGGTGATTATCCTTTATTGGATCATTGTGAGTTGCATATTGAAGCAGGTGAACGCGTCTGTTTAGTTGGGCGTAATGGCGCAGGTAAATCGACGCTGATGAAAGTTTTAGCAGGTGAAATACAGCTTGATGATGGTCGCTTGATTTTAGAAAAAGATATTGTGGTTACTCGCCTTGAGCAAGATCCGCCTCGTCATATCCAAGAAACGGTATTTAATTATGTGGCAGAGGGGATTGCGCATTTGAGTCAATTATTGAAGGAATATCATTATATTTCACAACAGATGTTGACAGAGTATAGCGATGAGTTGTTGGCGAAATTATCAGCAGTACAAATACAGTTAGAACATAATAATGGTTGGCAATTTGAGAGTCGGATTCAAGACACGCTTAAATTACTTGAGCTTGATCCAGATAAAAAATTATGTGAGTTATCGGGCGGTTGGGTGCGTCGAGCTGCTTTAGCCCGTGCGTTGGCGGCTGATCCTGATATTCTGTTATTAGATGAGCTGACCAACCATTTAGATGTGGAGGCGATTACGTGGTTGGAAGCGTTATTGCTTAATTTCAAAGGATCGATCATTTTTATTTCGCACGATCGTTCGTTCATTCGTAAGATGGCCACGCGGATTGTGGATTTGGATCGCGGTAAATTAATTTCTTATCCGGGCAATTATGATCTGTATTTGACGACTAAAGCGGAAGATTTACGGGTAGAAGCCTTACAAAATGAGTTGTTTGATAAAAAATTAGCACAAGAAGAGGTTTGGATTCGTCAAGGCATTAAAGCACGCCGAACGCGGAATGAAGGACGGGTCAGAGCCTTGAAGAAATTACGTGAAGAACGGCGAAATCGGCGTGAATTACAAGGTTCGGCAAAAATCCAATTAGATACGACCGCTCGTTCGGGTAAAATTGTGTTTGAAATTGAAAATGCTAGCTATGAGATTGAAGGTAAAACGTTGCTGAATAATTTTTCTGCGACGATTCAACGAGGCGATAAAATTGCCTTAGTTGGAGCTAATGGTTGTGGTAAAACGACGTTAATTAAATTGTTACTTGGGCAATTACAGCCAACTAGCGGGTCGATTCGGTGTGGTACTAAATTAGAAGTGGCTTATTTTGATCAGTATCGAGCCGAGTTAGATCTGGAAAAAACGGTTATGGATAATGTAGCGGACGGTAAACAGGATATTGAAGTAAATGGTGTAAAACGTCATGTTTTAGGCTATTTACAAGATTTCTTATTTCCCCCTAAGCGTGCAATGACTCCGGTAAAAGCATTATCGGGTGGTGAACGTAACCGTTTATTGTTAGCTAAATTGTTACTTAAGCCAAATAATTTACTGATTCTAGATGAGCCAACCAATGATTTAGATGTAGAAACGTTAGAATTGTTGGAAGAGTTGTTGGCTGATTATCAAGGCTCTTTGTTAATTGTTAGCCATGATCGTCAATTTATTGATAATACTGTCGAAGAATGTATTTTCTTTGAAGGCGATGGTGTGTTGAATAAGTATATTGGTGGTTATTTTGATGCTAAACAACAGCAAATAAATTCTCAGGTAATGCAGGAAAAAATGGCAGTTAAGCGGGCGGAAACGGTTGAAAATTTGCCCGCTGATTTAGCAAAAGTAGCGGTGCAAACAAAAAAAACGGATAAGAAAGTGAAACTTTCTTATAAAGAACAGCGAGAACTTGATGATTTACCCGCTAAAATGGAAGCGCTAGAGAATGAGATTAGCGTTTTGCAAATGGAAGTAAATAGTGCAGATTTCTTTAGTCATGATCAACAATATACCCAAACACAATTGCAGAAGCTGGCAGAAGCTGAAAATGCTTTAGAGATAGCATTTGAACGCTGGGAGCAGTTAGAAAATATCAAGAATGGCAATGGCTAGCGGGCTAATTTGTTTAAAAATTTGTAAGTAATGAGAATAGATGGAACGAATAGATAATTATGAACGGCGGTTTGGTGGCATTGGGCGGTTATATATGGTAGAGGGCTTGGCTGTATTGCGCCGTGCACATATTTGTGTAATTGGTATTGGTGGCGTGGGATCTTGGGTCGTGGAAGCGTTAGCGCGTTCGGGCATCGGTAACATTACGATGATCGATATGGACGATATTTGTGTAACCAATATCAATCGTCAAATTCATGCTATGACGGGTACAGTGGCCCAGCTGAAAACAGAGGCAATGAAACAACGTGTGTTGGGCATAAATCCAGAATGTGTGGTAGATATTATTGATGATTTTATTACGCCAGAAAATATCCCAGATTATTTAAATCGATCTTATGATTATGTGATTGATGCGATTGATTCAGTCAAGACTAAGGCGGCGTTAATTGTTTATTGTAAGCGGTATAAAATTAAATTAATTACCATCGGTGGTGCAGGCGGGCAAACGGATCCTAGTCAGATTCAAATCGCTGATTTAAGTAGGACAATTCAAGACCCATTAGCGTCAAAAGTGCGATCGTTATTACGTAAGCAATATCATTTTAGTCAGAATCCGAAACGAAAATTTGGTATTGATTGTGTGTTTTCTAGTCAACCATTAATTTTCCCTCAAATGGAAGAGGGGTGCCAAGTGTCTGCGAGTATGAATTGTGCTAATGGTTTTGGTGCCGTGACGATGGTGACTGCGACGTTTGGTTTTTTTGCGGTTAGTCGAGTGATTGATAAATTATTGCATCGATAATAGCTTGATTTTTTAATCATGATTAAAAAATGGCGATCATTTGATTGATCGCCATTTTTATCGACCGCTTGTGGTTTGAGCTATTGACTGTAATACGTTTGCCGTTGATCTTAAAAAACAGACAGTTGAAGTGTATAGACGTTTAATGATAAATTTTGGCAGTAATGACTAATTAGTGATAGGATAGCATTATTTTTATGAAATATATGCGGGCTAGATGTATGGTATTGGGCTAGCAAAAATCGTTAAACATTACCATAATGAAGGGCATCAATTGCAGTAGTGTGTAAAAAATATGATATGAATGTATTAATTACTTATCCGGCGTCACGGGCACAAAAGTTAGTAGAAATGTGTCAACAACACCGTATTTTTGCTATTTATCAGCCAATATTCAATGTTGAATTAAGCGCGGATTTACTTGATTTGCCGTCAGCAATGTCTCGTTTAAATGCGGGAGATAATGTTATTATTTTATCAAAAGAAGCCTTTGATTTTGCTTGGCAGACATTAGCGGATACCGGCTTTGCTTATCGCGCAGATTTAAATTATTTTGTCGCCGATAAATATCTTGCAGCTTATGTGACAGCCAAGACAACACGGCCTGTGCATTATCCTGATACTGAACAGTGCAATCAGTTATTGCAATTGGGTAAATTGCCACAGTTAACCGATAAAAAAGTATTAATTCTTTGTGCTGAAGAGCAACGAGGTTTATTTCAAAATCAGCTCGCGGAAGCTAAACAAGTTCAGTATTTAGCCTGTTATTATCATAAACATATTGAACAACTGACGGCACAGTTAAGCTTAGCTAAGCGGGCAGGAATTGATACAATTTTGATTGAAAATGAAGATGTTTTATTGACTTTATATGAACAAATAGCCGCAGAGGACTGTCAGTGGTTAGTGAAAACGCGTTTAGTTGTTATCAGTCAGAATATTGCAAAGATTGCTGAAAAACTCGGATGGCAGTCTGATCACGTGGTTATTGCAGGACAAACGGATAATCAAACTCTGTTAAATATAATGTTAACATTTATCAATAAAGCTAATTAAGGTGGGTATATGCCAAAAGATAAACAGCAGATTGAACACGATAAACAAATGGCAGAGGAAGCCATTATAACAGATCAACAAGCGGTAGATGCTTCGCAAGAAGTTGAAAAAGATTTAGCTAAATCGACCGATTATTTAGCGAAAGAGGAGATAAGTGTGGATCAAACTAAACCCAAAATGATGAGTGAGAAAAAATCGACCGGTAAAGGCATTGCTTTTTTAGCCGTATTAATTGCGATCGCAGTCAGTGGAGTAAGCTATTATTTAACGAATGAGAAGTTGAATCACCTAACACAATTTGTCACTAAAGCAACACAAGATCGCGAAAATATACCGCTTGAATTACCTAATTTTGAGGTTGAAAAAGCACAGCTAGATGAATTATCCAGTATATATAAAAAATCATTGGAACGAATTGAACAACTCGAACAAGAACAAGCGGCTTACACTAACAAAATTGATAGTTTACAAGCACAATTAAGTAAATTAAGTGGTATTGCACAATCTGATTCAGTGATTTGGAAATTATCAGACGCTGATTTTTTGCTTAATAATGCGTTACGTAAAATGGTGCTTGATAATGATATTGATACCACTAAAAAATTATTACTAGAGGCAGATACCGTATTAGCACAAGTGCCAAATGACAAAGTAGCAGACATACGAGAAGCGATTAGAAATGACTGGGAGCTACTAGCCAGTATGAATGTAGTGGATCAAAATAGCTTGATGCAACAACTAACGACATTAGCAAATAGTTTAGATGATTTACCGATGCTGTCTAGTGGGCCTACAGAAGATGATCCGATTACCAATAGCAAAGTGAGTGATTCGATTAATGATTGGCAACAAAATCTTGAAAAGAGTGCAAGTTCATTCTTAGACCATTTTATTCGTGTCACGGATCGTAACAAAGCAGATGCCAAAGTATTTATTGCACCGAATCAAGAAATTTATTTACGCGAAAATATCCGCTTACGGTTACAAATTGCTATTTTAGCCGTGCCACGTCAGCAAAATGAATTATATAAACAGTCGATTGATGCTGTTAGCACTTGGATTCGTAGCTATTTTGATACGCATAATGAGAATGTGAAAAACTTCTTAAAAGAATTAGATGATTTAGCTGAACAATCTGTTTATATTGATGCGCCAAACCGCTTAGGAAGTTTAGTTTTACTTGAACAATTACTGAATAAAACCCCAAAAGCGATCGATAAAATTGAAATAAAAGCTGAAAAAGCGTTGCCTGAGCCGACAGACAGTGAAGTTAAAAAAGGTGAAGCAAATGCAGAAGCTATCGCTGAGAATGAATCAACCGAAGCAAATCATTCAGCAGTTGAAATGGACGTAGAATCAGAGGCTTATCCATCATCTGAATCAGCCGAGCAAACGGCTCAATAGGAGAAAGTTATGTTTAGAGTGCTGTTTTTAATGCTGTTATTGCTTGCAGGTTTAGTCGCAGGCCCATATCTTGCTGGAAGTCAAGGTTATGTTCGAATTGAAACTGATTCGAAAGTAATTGAAATGAGTTTAGTAATGTTGGTCGTATTCTTTATTATGGCTATGTCAATGGTTTATATTATTGAATGGACCATCATTCGTTTTTTTCGTTTAAGTAAAGGCTCATATAGTTGGTTCTTTCATCGTAAACAAAAACAAGCCCAACAAGAAACCTTGGAAGGCTTAATGAAATTCCGTGAGGGGGATTATTCTAAAGCAGAAAAATTGTTTAGCAAAAATGCTAAACACGCGGGCTCACCAATTTTAAATTTAATTAAAGCGGCAGAAGCAGCACAGCAACGTGGTGATGAATTTAATGCAAATAAATATTTGATTGAAGCTAGTCAATTATCACCCAATAGTGTGGTGGTTGAATTAACTCGAGCAAAAATTTTAGTACAACAAAATAAATTACCCGCCGCGCGCAGTGCAATTGATAGCTTAATTGAATTAGCACCACGCAATACAGAAGTGTTACGTTTAGCAATTGATATTTATAAACAGTCAAAAGCCTTCAATGCGTTAGATGCTGTATTAGAAAATGTTGGACAGAATAGCTTCTTATCAACCGAAGAATATATTGCATTAGAGCATTTCGTGAATGATGGGCTATTAGATGAGAAAATGAATGAAGAAGGTCAAGATGGCTTACTTACTTGGTGGGAAAATCAACCAAGCCGTATCCGTAAATATATTTATGTGCGTACCGGCCTTATTCAGCGTTTAATTGATACTGAAGATCATGAATCGGCGGAACAAATTGCATTAGAAACCTTTAAAAAATATGAAGATAAACAACTATTGTCATTGTTAAAACAATTGACCCGTATTCAAGTTGCAGAAGATAGCAAATTAGTTAAAACATTAATTAAGCGGGCAGATAAAGCAGAAGAATGCTATCGTGATGATTATGCAAGAGCATTAGGCTATATCTACGCAAGACTTAGTTTGTTTGATGAGGCAAGAAGCTATTTCGTTATGTTACTTGAGCATCAAGAATGTACGGCGAATGATCGGATTATGGCATTACATGTTGCTGAACAAACCAATGATACGGCATTAATTGCTAAAATCCGTACGCTTAATTTGAAAGAAGTGAGTATAGAACAATATAATAAGCCACTAGTCAATGTAACAGATAAAACGACATAACTTTTCGCGGAAAGCGTGTTAAAAGCCACTTATCACCATAAGTGGCTTTTTTACTTCTCAATAAGGCGGATACAAAAAAACCGAGCAATTTGCCCGGTTTTTCGTATTCTGAAATTAGCGACGTAAGCCTAAACGTGCGATAGTTTCTGAATATTTAGCAAGATCAGTACGTTTTAAGTAGTCTAATAATTTACGACGACGTGAAACCATACGTAATAAACCACGGCGACCATGGTGATCTTTTTTGTGTGTCGCAAAATGCGTTTGTAAGTGATTGATTTGTGCGGTTAATAATGCAATTTGTACTTCTGATGAACCAGTATCTTTTGCATCACGGCCAAATTCAGCCACGATCTTTGCTTTTGCTTCTACGCTTAGAGACATATTTATATCCTTTTTTTCAGGGTTGATAATACATCAATAGCCGATCTCTAACTCAGCTATGACAAGGAGGTCAAATTCTAAAGATAAAGCGGTAAAATTTCAATAAAATTTTGTAAAAATGCGATAAATTTCAGATTTGAGAATTAGTGAGTTTACAGTATAATCAACTTAATTTTTTGTAATAAATAGATACATTAGGGATTAATTAATGATTGAAAAAATGCATGAGCGAACTAATAGTGTTGCTTTTAAAGTTATTTTTGCGTTAGTTTCTTTATCATTTGTGCTGACAGGGATTGGAACGGGATTGGTCGGTGCAGATACGTCGGCGGTCAAAGTAAATGGTACAACCATTGATCAACACGCGTTTAATACGGCAAAAGCACGTCAGCAGAATGTGTTAAATGCTCAATTAGGTGAACGTTTTTGGGATTTATTAGATACGCCAGAATATGCTAAGCAATTTAATCAATCGGTATTAGACGGTTTAGTCAATGATGAATTAATGCGTCAATATGCAAAAGATCTAAAATTAGGTATTAGTGCTAATCAGATCAAATCCCAAATTGTCAATAGCCAAATATTCCAACAAGATGGCAAATTTAATAATGAACTTTATCAACATGCGTTACGTAACAATGGCCTAACTGCTGATGGCTATGCGGCAATAGTGAATGAGGGAATGTTATTATCACAAATTCAAAAAGGTATTGTGGAGAGTGATTTTAGTGTGCCAGTAACAGAAGCGTTACTTGCTAAATTATTATTACAACAACGCCAAGTTCGCTTAGCCACTTATCCAATTGCAAAAGAAATAGCAAATCAAACCGCTTCGGTTGAGGAATTGCAAAAATACTACGACGCTAAGAAAACAGATTTAGTTGAGCCAGAACAATTAGTCGTTGAATATGTGACTTTTATGCTGAAAGATATCGAAAAAAACATTCAGGTAACAGATGAACAAGTTGCAACTTATTATGAAAAAAATAAAGCAGATTTTGTTACTAAAGGCGAAACCCATTTAGCGCATATTCAACTAGCAAATGAAGAAAAGGCTAAGCAAGTTGCAGAAGCGCTTAAACAAGGAACAGATTTTGCTATGTTAGCCACTGATACATCAACTGATTCTTTATCTGCGCAACAAGGTGGAGATTTAGGTTGGACAAAAGCGGGCATTTTCCCCGAAACTTTTGAACAAACGGCTAATGCTTTAGCGGTTAATGAGGTGAGTGAACCTGTTAAAGTAGATAATAATTATCACATTATTAAAGTTTTAGATCGTAAAGAAGATGTGGTTTTACCGTTTGAAATGGTTAAAGATAAGATTGTGAAAATTATTCGTGATGAATTATTGTTGACTGAATATTCTAATATTAGTCATGAAATGGCAAATAAAGCCTTTGATAATAGTAGTTCATTAGCAGAGGTGGCACAAATAGCAGGTGTTAATGTACAAACATCAACACAATTTAACCGTGAACATATTCCGGCGGATTTAAATAATGAAAAAGTGATTAAAGCGTTATTTAATGGTGAGTTGCGTCAATCAGGTCAGAATTCTGATGCGCTTGATGTAGGTAATGAAGGCGAGCCTAAAACGATGTTTGTACGCGTCAGAGATTTTTATCCAGAACGTGTAAGAACATTTGATGAAGCTAAAGCCGATATAGAACAAATAGTTAAACATCAAAAAGCAGAACAGCTATTATTAGCTAAAGCAGAAGAAAATGTAAAAGCTTTAAATGAAGGGAACGCAGTTAATGTTGATTTTAACGAAGCAGAAACCTTAGTGTATGCTAAAGCTAGAGCGGATAATCCAATCTTATTTAAAACAGTCTTTGCGATGCAAAAACCGACAGATAAACCGACTTATCAAGTGACACATAATCAGCAAGGAGATGTTGTGATTGTGAGCTTAGAGAAAGTGATCGATGGTAAACAAGAAGAATTTGCTCCACTGGCGCGTCAATTAAAACAACTAGATCAGACATTATTACGCAATGACTTACTAAAAGATCTACGATCTAGAGCATCAGTTGATGTGAATCAAAACTTTATTGAGCAACTTAAATAAATTGTATTAAATAGTGATTAAAATAACGCCTAAACTTTTTTGTTGGGCGTTTTTGTTTTGTCAGCATAACGGTTACTCGCTATAATGTAACAATCGTTTTAGATAAAAAGTAGGTTTATGTGGACATTCTTGTTAATTTTGCCATTTATCTTCAATTCTTTATTGGATTGTTTGCGATCGTCAATCCATTTGGATCCTTACCCATTTTTTTCACGATGACGGCTAATCAGTATGAAACTGAGCGTAATCATACTAGTTTAATAGCCGCCTCTTCAATCGGCATTATTTTATTAGTCAGTTTGTTTTTTGGTAAATTAATTTTAGATACATTTAGCATTTCATTAGACTCTTTTCGTGTAGCGGGTGGCTTTTTGATCGCAAGCATTGCGATGACGATGATTAGTGGCAAACTGGGTGAGCATAAACAAAATAAAGAAGAAAAAAATGCTGATGTCAGTGAATATGAGAATATTGCAGTTGTGCCATTAGCGATGCCGATTATGGCGGGGCCGGGGGCAATTGGTTCAACTATCGTGTGGGGAACTCGTTATAATAATGTAGTAGATTATGTTGGCTTTAGCCTTGCGATTCTGCTTTTTGCATTAGTGTGTTATTTGCTTTTTCGTTTTTCAGCGCCATTGGTGAAAAAACTCGGTAAAACAGGCTCTAATGTAGTGACGCGTATTATGGGGTTAATTCTAATGGCATTAGGTATTGAAATTATTGTAACGGGATTAGGAAATCTATTTCCTGGCTTAGTTAAATAGGAAGTGTGTATGCAATCTTTTAGAGATGTTTTTGGGCATTTTTGTGTGATTCTATTAAGTGCGATGCTACTCATCTTATCGGGTTGTGATCAACATAAAGATCGAAGATCATCATCGCTAAATTCAAATATGACCTTAAAGCGGGCATTTTATTTATATGAAATGGTATTTGATCCACATTTTATTACTACACATGAACAATCGGCGCCAATTCGGGATCTCTTAGTGGGGTTAATGGGATTTAATCAGAAAGGCGAGATTGTTGCCGGAGTGGCACAGGAATGGCGGACTGAGAATAATCAACAATGGCAATTTGTTTTAGATAAAAAGGCGAAATGGTCTAATGGTCAAGCGGTTACCGCTGAAGATTTTGTAGCGAGTTGGCAACGTTTGATCAATCCTCGTAATGCTTTTCCGTTAGCTAATTACCTCGTTTATATGGGAGTGGAAAATGCGAAAGATATTTTACGTGGCGATAAAGCGGTCGAAGATTTAGGTGTAATCGCACTAGATGATCATACTTTACTGATTCGCTTGGAAAAAGCAAATTCGCAGCTGGTTAAAATGTTGGCTCACATTGCTTTATTACCGACTTACCATGGGCAAGTTCCGACGGCTGAACACTTTATTAGCAATGGCGCTTATCGGTTAGATCATTTTACTGATATTAAAATTAGCTTAAAAGCGGTTGAAAAAACGTTGCCTTTTACCGAAGTAGAATACCATAAAATTAATGAGCTACAGGCGATTAGACAATTTGATATCATTGAAAATCCGTTAGTCAGTCAAGAACATAATATTTGGCAATTTCCACGTTTGTGTACCTATTTCTATGAATTTAATTTTGCTGATTTGCAATTGAAGAAAAAAGAAATACGGCAAGTTATTAAATCAATGGTGTTATCTGCTCGAGTGCCACAAAAATATGGCATTGCGAGTTTTTCTGTCTTACCTAAAAGTATGCGAACCACAAGAGCCACACCGTGGCAGCCAATTTTAATTGAGCAATTATTGCAACAGGCAGATATTAGTGAACATAATCCATTGAAGATAAATTTACTTTATGATGAACAAAGCAAACATAGTGTTATTGCAGATCAAGTTATTCGTGCATTAAGTCAGTCAGATCTGATTCAAGTGTCACCAGTAGGCGTTACGTGGGACGATCTATTACATCGCCGTAATCTCAAAGATTTCCAAATGAGTCGTGCTGGTTGGTGTGCGGATTATCCTGAGGCCTTGCAATTTATTGAGCATTTTCATTCACAAAGCCCAGATAATAAAACAAACTACCATAATGTAGTGGTTGATCAAAGTTTAGAAAAATTGCAACTTGATAATTTATCTGAGCAACAACGTCAGCAACTGATTGAGAAGGTTGTTGAACAAATAGACAATGATATTGCCATTTTACCTATGTTCCAATATTATCGTAGAGTGGCAATTGACCCGACAGTCTTAGGCATTGATTTAAATAATAATAGCGAAGTTATTTATAGCAAACACTTATATCGAATAAAACCAAAGGATTAATTGATGAATCAACTAAACGGACAGCAATTAAATGACATCACATTGGTGTTGCAAAATTTTACCCATTCAACACTAAAAAAAGATTTAATTAGCTTAAATGCCTTTAAGAAAGCGGAACTAGCTGGCGGGATTTTAAGGATTGAATTAAGTATGCCTTTTGTTTGGCAAATAGGTTTTGAAGCATTGCAAGCGGAAGTAGAACAACAACTTAAACAAATTACAGGTGCAAGCGGTGTTAAATGGGTATTAAATTACCAAATTGCTACACTTAAACGGGCAAATAATCATCCTGCGGTTAATGGTGTTAAAAATATTATTGCGGTAACTTCAGGCAAAGGCGGCGTTGGTAAATCAACTACTTCGATCAATCTTACATTAGCTTTGCAAGCACAAGGCGCTAAGGTCGGCATTCTTGATGCGGATATTTACGGGCCTTCAATTCCACATATGTTGGGCGCGCAAGATCAGCGACCTACTTCACCAGATAATCGGCATATTACGCCAATTGAGGCGTATGGTATTCAATCTAATTCCATAGGTTATCTAATGGCGGAAGATAATGCAACGATTTGGCGAGGCCCAATGGCGAGTAGCGCATTAAGTCAACTATTAAATGAAACCTGGTGGACGGATTTAGATTATTTGGTTATTGATATGCCACCTGGCACCGGGGATATTCAATTGACCTTGTCGCAACAAATTCCAGTGACGGGTGCAGTAGTTGTTACTACACCACAAGATATTGCATTGCTAGATGCCATAAAAGGTATTGCGATGTTCCAAAAAGTCGCTGTGCCTGTGCTTGGCGTAATAGAAAATATGAGCGTGCATATTTGCCAAAATTGTGGCCATCAAGAAGCTATTTTTGGTACCGGCGGGGCAAGTAAAGTCGCTGAAAAATATAATACACAACTGTTGGGGCAGTTACCATTACATATTCGTTTACGGCAAGATTTAGATGCAGGAACTCCAACCGTGGTTGCGGATCCAACACACGAAATTAGTCAAGCCTATTTAGCATTGGCGGCCAAAGTAGCGGCAGAACTTTATTGGCAGGGGGCGGTCATTCCGTCTGAAATTATGATTCGGGAAGTGAAATAATTTGAATGGTTTTTATGCATTATTGCGATAAGCGGTCGTTTTCAGTAAAAAAACGACCGCTTATTTTAAGTGGCTTGAATGATTAAAGTTCGAAATTATCAAAGTCATTGCTGTCAACTTTTGAATCAATTTGTCCAACTAAATAAGAGCTTACCTCTACTTCTTGTGGAGCGACTTGTACATTATCAGAGACTAACCATGCGTTAATCCAAGGGATAGGGTTCGACTGGGTGGCGAAAGGCAAGGGTAATCCGACCGATTGCATACGAATATTGGTAATATATTCGACATATTTAACTAAAATTTCTTTATTTAAACCAATCATTGAACCATCTTTAAACAGATATTCTGCCCACTCTTTTTCTTGTTCAGCAGCAGCAACAAATAAATCATAAGCCTCTTGCTGGCATTCAACCGCAATTTCTGCCATCTCAGGATCATCTTGACCTGATGCAATAATATTTAACATTTGCTGAGTACCTGTTAGGTGTAGATATTCATCGCGTGCGATGAATTTAATAATTTTTGCATTGCCTTCCATTAATTGGCGCTCAGCAAAGGCAAATGAACAGGCAAATGATACGTAAAAACGAATCGCTTCTAATACGTTGACGCTCATTAAACAGAGATAAAGTTGGCGTTTTAAATTACGTAATGTAACTGCACACGCTTTACCATCAACTTGATAAGTACCTTCACCATAAAGAGTATAAAGTTGTGAATCACGAATTAAATCATCATAATAACAAGAGATATCCCTAGCACGCTTAATGATTTCTTCATTGGTGACAATATCATCAAATACAATGGAAGGATCATTAACAATATTACGAATAATATGAGTATAAGAACGTGAGTGAATAGTCTCAGAAAACGTCCAAGTTTCAATCCATGTTTCTAATTCTGGAATAGAAACAAGCGGCAAAAAAGCGACATTGGGGCTTCGGCCTTGAATAGAATCTAATAGCGTTTGGTATTTTAAATTACTAATAAAAATATGTTTTTCATGTTCAGGCAATGCTTGATAGTCAATGCGATCTTGAGATACATCAACTTCTTCAGGACGCCAGAAAAATGAAAGTTGTTTTTCAATTAATTTTTCAAATAATTCATATTTTTGTTGATCATAACGAGCAACATTCACGTTTTGACCAAAGAACATAGGTTCTTTTAATTGATCATTTTTATTTTGCGAGAAAGTGGTATAAGCCATTGCTCATTATCCTATTCTATTTTAAGCATATCTTTTGTTTAAATTCTACACGCACCATCAGCACAGTTGGCATCTAAATCTTCTTGCGAGTCTTCTGCGCCATCACGTGTATTTTGATAATAAAGTGTTTTTAAACCATATTTATAGGCGGTTAATAAGTCTTTAAGTAAGATTTTCATTGGCACTTTATCGTCTTCAAAGCGTTTCGGATCGTAGTTAGTATTGGCTGAAATAGCTTGGTCAACAAATTTTTGCATAATACCAACTAAATGTAAGTAGCCATCCATGTTGGGAATATCCCAAAGTAATTCATATTGATCTTTCAATGTTTCATATTCAGGAACAACTTGTTTTAAAATACCATCTTTAGAAGCTTTAATACTAACGTAACCACGTGGCGGTTCAATACCATTCGTTGCATTTGAGATTTGCGATGAAGTTTCTGATGGCATTAGTGCGGTCAAGGTCGAATTGCGCAATCCAAATTGTTTAATGTCAGCACGTAATGCTTCCCAATCATAGTGTAATGGTTCTTGAGTAAGTTGATCAATATCTTTTTTGTAGCTATCAATCGGTAAAATACCTTTAGCATAAGTGGTTTCATTAAAGCCTTTACACGGACCTAGTTCTTTGGCTAAGTTCATGGAAGCTTTGAGTAAATAGTATTGAACTGCTTCAAAAGTGCGATGTGTTAAATCATTCGCACTTCCATCTGAATAACGCACCCCATGTTTGGCTAGATAGTAAGCATAGTTAATTACCCCAATACCAAGTGAACGACGTGCTATTGCCCCTTTTTCAGCCGCTTTTACCGGATAATTTTGATAATCCAATAACGCATCTAATGCTCGCACTGCTAAATCAGCAAGCGGTTCCAATTCATCTAAATTTTGTAATCTGCCTAAGTTAAATGCTGAGAGTGTACAAAGTGCAATTTCACCTTGCTCATCGTTTATATTATTCAATGGTTTGGTTGGTAAGGCAATTTCTAAACAAAGATTCGATTGACGAATAGGTGCTACGCTTGGATCAAAAGGCGAATGAGTATTAGAGTGATCGACATTATGAATATAAATTCGACCGGTTGATGCTCTTTCTTGAATCAATAACGAGAATAACTCAATAGCTTTTACGCTTTTCTTCCTGATGCTAGGATCTTGTTCATATTGCAGATAAAGTAGTTCAAATTTTTCTTGATCCGCAAAAAAGGCCTCATATAACCCTGGTACATCAGAAGGACTGAATAAAGTGATATCTGATCCTTTAATGAGGCGTTGGTAGATTAATTTATTGATTTGAACGCCGTAATCCATATGGCGACAGCGGTTATCTTCCACTCCGCGATTATTTTTAAGCACAACTAAACTTTCTACTTCTAAATGCCAAATCGGATAGAAAACCGTTGCTGCACCACCACGAACGCCACCTTGTGAACAAGATTTTACCGCTGTTTGGAAATGTTTATAAAATGGAATACAACCGGTATGGAATGCCTCACCATTTCGAATTGGACTGCCTAATGCACGAATAGCGCCTGCATTAATGCCTATTCCTGCACGTTGAGATACATATTTAATTACCGCTGAAGACGTTGCATTAATTGAGTCTAAACTATCTCCACATTCAATTAGTACACAAGAACTAAATTGACGAGTTGGTGTTCGAACGCCCGCCATAATTGGAGTCGGGAGTGAGATTTTAAAGGTCGACGTTGCATCATAAAAACGATGGATATAGTCTAAACGAGTTGCTTTGGGGTAACTAGAAAATAAACATGCAGCAACTAAGATATATAAGAATTGTGCCGATTCGTAAATTTCACCCGTAACACGGTTTTGGACTAAGTATTTTCCTTCCAATTGTTTGACGGCAGCATAGGAAAAATTCATATCACGTTCATGCACTAAAAAGCCATTCATGACATTCCATTCTTCTTCGCTATATTGCTTTAGCAACAAATTATCATATTTACCCAATTTAACTAATTTTTGTATGTGTTCAAATAAATGGGGTGGATAAAAAGTACCATAAGCTTTTTTACGCAGATGAAATACGGCTAAACGCGCGGCCAGATACTGATAGTCAGGCGTTTCTTTACTGATTAAATCAGCAGCTGCCTTAATAATCGTTTCGTGAATATCTGACGTGCGAATGCCTTGATAGAATTGGATATGAGCGCTTAATTCTACTTGCGAAACTGAAACATTAGCTAAACCCTCAGCAGCCCAAGTAATAACACGATGGATTTTTTCTAAATTTAAAGGTTCTTGTTGTCCATTACGTTTAGTTACCATTAATTGGCTGTGCATAAAAAACGCTCCTTTTTCTGTTGGATTTTAACCACTATATGTTGTGGTTTTTATAGAATGGTGTACAAGATATGGTTTTTTTATGCTGAATTCAAGCAGAAAATTTTTTGTCTAGCTTATTGACAATAGATAAGTTATTGATGAGTGAAGAAATCAGTAAAAAAGAAAAATGAATTTACTAATTATGGAAGGAATCATATTATTTTTTTATTGCTATTTATGATTAGGCTTGGTTAGAACGGTAGTTAAATTTTTTAAGATAGTCGAAAGCATTTTTATGAAAAAAGCGGTCTAATTTACATAATTATTTGCAAATTAGGCCGCTTATATTATCTAAATACTGAGCGATATTGTGGCGTAGCGCGTTTAAATTGACTCATAAAGACAATTAAGAAAAATAGCATAAATAAACTAAAGGCGACAATTAACCATTCTGGCATTCCCCAGCCTAACATTTGCCATTGCCTTTCACTACAATTGACTGTGCCAGCAGCAAAAATATTGGGAAACCATTCATCAAGCGGTATCGTTTGTGGGAATTGTGGTTTAAACTCACATTGATTCCAAGGCGATGGATTGGCTTGATAATCATAATGTTTAATAGAAAGTGATAAACCTTTAAATGCACTGAAACCCCATAATACTAGCGCTAGCCAGCGGAATAGGAAGAAATTAGGCGCAATTAAGGCAATTAAGCCAGCAATTAATAAACCAGTAAGTGCAACGCGTTCATATATACACATAACACACGGAATTAGGCCTAATTTATATTGGAAATAAAGACCAGTTACTTCAAGAGTACAGGCTAAAGTTGCAAGTAATAACCAAGCGGGTCTACGTAACGATAGTTCTTTGAAATAGCTGAGCATATAAAGTACCTTTTTTCTGATATGTTTAGGTATTGTATCCGATTTTATGCCTTTTTCGTATAATTATCTTCCTTCACTCACGATTGAATGAAGGAAGTAGAATAGTGTATTTAGCGCGCAATTAACCAACCCCAATTAGTCATTAATTCGGTAAGCGGTGGAAGTAAATATTCTAAGGCAAAGAAACCAACGATAGACAATACTATCGTATAAGGTAATGCCATATATATCATTCTACTATATGAAAGACGAATTAATGGTGCGAATGGTGAAGTAAGTAAGAATAAGAATGCAGCTTGTCCATTTGGTGTGGCAACAGACGGTAGGTTAGTACCGGTATTGATGGCGATTGCGATTAAATCAAACTGTTCACGGCTGATAAAGCCAGACGTTAATGCCGCTTTGGTCTCATTCATATAGACAGTGCCAACGAAAACATTATCTGAGATCATCGATAATAAGCCATTGAAAACATAGAATAACGCCAATTGAGAATGCGGATCTGCCGATAAGACAAAATTAATAATGGGTTCAAATAATTTAAGATCCACAATAACGGCAACAATAGTAAAGAATACTACAATTAGGGCAGTAAAAGGCATTGGTTCTTGGAAAGAACGGCCGATTGCGTGTTCATCAGTAATGCCACAAAAAGCTGTACAGATAATAATAATCGTTAGCCCGATAATCCCAACATCAGCAAGATGTAATGCTAAACCAACAATTAACCAAATACCTGCAAGCGCTTGGATAGCCATTTTTACCCGATCTTGTTTGGTCATATGTTGTTCTTGCAATACATTATAACGTGCAAGCACGCCCCAAACACGACGTGGTAAACGTTCACCATACCCAAAGATTTTAAAATGTTCGAGTAATAAACACGTTGCAATACCACAAATTAATACGGGTAAACTGACCGGTGCTACACGGATTAAAAACTCAATGAATCCCCATTCTGCTTGGCTTGCAATAATTAAATTTTGTGGTTCGCCAACCATTGTCATTACACCACCTAATGCACTGCCTACGGCTGCGTGCATCAATAAACTCCGCAAAAAAGCACGGAATTGTTCAAGAATCTTTTTATTGGTAATAATCTTATCGTCGTTACTAATATCAGTAGAATCTTCAAAGGTACTGCCAGAAGCGACTTTATGGTAAACACCATAAAAACCGGTTCCTACGCTGATAATTACGGCAATAACCGTTAAGGCATCCAAGAAAGCGGACAAAAATGCAGCGCTTAAACAAAATGAAAGCGAAAGTACTTTTTTAGAACGAATTACAATTAGTAATTTAGTAAATACATATAAAAGCAGTTGCTTCATAAAGTAAATACCGGCAACCATAAACATTAATAATAAAATAACTTCAAAGTTCGCTATAACCTCATGTTTCACGTGGTGAGGTGAAGTCATACCGATTGCAACGGCTTCAATTGCAAGTAAACCACCAGGTTGTAATGGATAACATTTTAATGCCATTGAAAGTGTAAAGATAAATTCAGCGACTAGTGTCCAACCAGCAATAAATGGACTAACAAAGAAGTAAATTAATGGATTTATCACCAGAAAGGTAATAATACATAACTTATACCATTCAGGCGCGCGGCCTAAAAACGTTTTAAAGATAGCATTAGAGCTATTCATGAAAGGGCCTCCTATTTAAAAATTAAAAATAATAAACCTATGCTAATTGTAATCTCGTTGAGATTAAAGGATAATAAGCTTTATCGCACGTTTTTGTGGGACTTTTTTGATTTTAGATAAATATCACACTTTTTGTTAATTTTACATCATATTTTGACTAAATATGATGTTATGGAGATGTCGCACCATGGATAACACTTATATTTTGAAAGCACGAAGCCCAGCGGCGCTTGCTGAAGAATATATCGTACGAAGTATTTGGGATAAACGCTTTCCGGCAGGGTCTGATTTGCCTGCAGAACGTGAGCTTGCGGATAAAATGGGGGTAACAAGAACTACATTACGCGAAGTTTTACAACGTTTGGCTCGTGATGGCTGGTTAAATATCCAACATGGTAAACCGACAAGGGTGAATGATGTTTGGGAAACTGCGGGGCCTAATATTATTAGCACCTTAATAAAATTAGATAAATCTTATATTCCAGTTATTATTGCCAATGTTGTGTCATTACGTACGCGTATGGCAGAATCATATATTCCTGAAGCAATTAAGTTAAATCCTGCACAATGTTGTCCTCTTTTTGCACAGTTAGATACGCTTGAAGATACCGCAGAAGCTTATGCAATATTTGATTACAATTTATTCAGACAATTGACTTTTTTGGCAAATAAACCGGTCTATGCTTTGATTTTAAATAGTTTTAAACAAATGTACCACCAAGTTGCCAATCTTTTCTTCGCTGATCCAGCTTGCCGTCAATTAAGCCTTTCTTTTTATCGTCTTTTATTGTCCGCCTGTGTAGAAGAAAATCATGAGAAAGCTATTCAAGTATTAGTCGATAACCGCCAATTAAGTAGCGAAATTTGGGTTAAGTTATTACAGACATTGCCAGAGCAATTTGGTGTGTGAGGATAGAAGATTTTGGATGCAATTATCATTACATTAACGCCACAAGATAATTCACGTTTACAATCATTATGTGGCAGTGTAGATCAGCATATTACCTTGATTGAAAATAATTTTGGCTTGTCGATTGCACGTAATGGCTTTACTTTTACGATAGCGGCTACAGATAATCTCCATTGTCCTCCTCATTTAATGCAACATACAGCACAATTATTGAGGCAACTTTATCAACAAACCGCACCGCTTAAAGGCAAAATTCCCCTCTTAGATCTGCCCGATATACATTTAGCTATTCAAGAAAGCCGAATGTTATTACAACAATCAAACAGCTATCCACAACACGATATAGTTATTAAAACCAAACGCGGTGTTATTAAGCCACGAGGAGAACACCAAAATGCTTATTTACATAATATTTTACATCATGATATTAGCTTTGGCATTGGGCCCGCGGGCACGGGGAAAACATTTTTAGCGGTTGCTGCCGCCATTGATGCGCTAGAAAAACAGGAAATACGCCGTATTTTATTGACACGTCCTGCCGTTGAAGCGGGCGAAAAATTAGGTTTTCTTCCGGGTGATCTTGGTCAGAAAATTGAACCCTATTTAAGACCGCTATATGACGCTTTATTTGAAATGCTTGGGTTTGAAAAAGTGCAAAAACTGATTGAGCGAAATGTGATTGAAATTGCACCGCTTGCTTATATGCGTGGTCGCACTTTAAATGATGCTTTTGTTATTTTAGATGAAAGTCAAAACACAACGATTGAACAGATGAAAATGTTCTTAACACGAATTGGTTTTAATGCTAAAGCAGTGATTACGGGGGATATTACACAAATTGATTTACCACGTAGTCAAAAATCAGGCTTAAAACATGCAATTGAAGTGTTGAAAAAAGTTGAAGGGTTAAGTTTTAATTATTTTGATAGTCAAGATATTCTACGGCATCCAGTGGTGGCTAAAATTGTAAAAGCCTATGATGTTTGGGATATGCAAAATACCGCTCAGCGTGATGTTATATAGCGAAATTAGCCAGATGAACAGCAAAATCCGAAACAGGATATGAAATCAAATAAAGCGGGCTAATTTATGATAAATACTTAAATTAGCCCGCTTTTTTGTTAGTTAATTATTCATTTGGTTAATTACCACATTTCTTTTGCTTTGGTCACCACGTTTTCCACGCTAAAACCAAATAATTTGAATAATTGATCTGCAGGTGCTGATTCACCAAAACTATTCATACCGATAATACGGCCTTCAAAGCCAACGTATTTGTACCAGAAATCAGATAATTGTGCTTCAATCACTATGCGTTTGGTGATAGAGCGAGGTAACACTGACTCACGATAAGATTCGCTTTGTTTATCGAAAATATTCGTTGATGGCATAGACACTACGCGTACTTTTTTACCTTCATTTTCAAGCACTTCAGCGGCTTTAATTGCAAGTTCGACTTCAGATCCTGTCGCAATTAAGATTAAGTCTGGAGTGCCAGATGCCTCTTTCAACACATAACCGCCACGAGCAACATTCGCTAATTGTTCTGCCGTACGCGACTGCTGTGCTAAATTTTGCCGTGTAAAGATCAATGCAGTTGGCCCATCTTGACGTTCAATAGCGGATTTCCACGCAATGGCTGATTCAACTTGGTCACAAGGGCGCCACGTTTCTAAATTTGGAATGTAACGTAATGAAGCGGTCTGTTCTACTGGTTGATGCGTTGGACCATCTTCTCCTAAACCGATAGAATCATGGGTATAAACAAATAAGGCACGTTGTTTCATTAATGCTGCCATACGTACAGCATTATGTGCATATTCATAGAACATCAAGAAAGTCGCACCATAAGGGATAAAACCACCGTGCAACGCAATACCATTCATAATGGCAGACATACCGAATTCACGAACCCCATAATTGATATAATTCCCATCAACATTATGATCCGCACGAATTGGTTTTGAACCAGACCAAAGCGTTAAGTTTGAACTGGCTAAATCTGCAGAGCCACCTAAAAGTTCAGGCAATAAATGTGCATAAGCTTCGATCGCATTTTGTGATGCTTTACGGCTTGCAATTGAAGCAGGATTAGCTTGTAATGTTTCAATAAAGTGACAGGCTTCTGTTTGCCAATTTGCCGGTAAATCACCCGCCATACGGCGTTTAAATTCAGCAGCAAGCGCTGGATAAGCGGTCTGATAAGCAACAAATTTTGCATCCCATTCTTTTTCGATTAAGCAACCTTTTGCCTTAGCATCCCAGTCTGCATAGATATCCGCAGGAATTTCGAATGGCGCATATTGCCAATTTAATGCTTGGCGAGTTAATGCAATCTCCTCATTACCTAATGGAGCACCGTGGCAATCGTGTGATGCTGATTTGTTTGGTGAACCATAACCAATAATTGTTTTACAGATAATTAACGTTGGGCGATCTTTTTCCGCTTGTGCATTTTCAATCGCTATTTTGATTTGGGTTGCATCGTGTCCATCTACATTCCGAATCACTTGCCAGCCATAGGCTTCAAAACGTTGTGCAGTATCATCAGCAAACCAGCCATCTACATGGCCATCGATAGAAATATTATTATCATCATAAAAAGCAATTAGCTTACCTAAACCTAATGTGCCCGCTAATGAACAAGCTTCATGTGAAATACCTTCCATTAGACAGCCATCACCTAAAAAGGCATAAGTATAATGATCAACAATTTTGTGGCCTTCACGGTTAAATTGAGCCGCTAATGTTTTTTCAGCAATGGCCATTCCTACCGCATTAGTAATACCTTGACCTAACGGACCGGTTGTTGTTTCTATACCGGGTGCATAACCATATTCAGGATGTCCAGGTGTTTTAGAGTGCAATTGACGGAATTGTTTTAAATCTTCAATTGAAAGATCATAACCGCTCAAATGCAATAAACTATAAATTAACATGGAACCATGACCGTTGGAGAGCACAAAGCGGTCGCGATCTGCCCATTTAGGATTAGTCGGATTATGCTTTAAGAAATCACGCCATAATACTTCAGCAATATCAGCCATTCCCATCGGCGCACCGGGGTGGCCTGAATTAGCTTTTTGTACTGCATCTATACTTAAAAAACGAATTGCATTCGCGAGCACTTTACGTTCTGTCATATATTACTCCTCGTAATTAATGATTATGCTAAAATAACTTGTATAATGAGTTATCAAATTCTACACTATTTTTCTAATAAAACTCAAAAAAACTGCAATGAAATTGTGAGATAGCTCACAATAAATGAATTTTTTTGAGTAAAAATGATTGATTTTGACAGGGGGGGCTAGATAAAATTTGGATAAGAATCCTACTGCGTTATTGATCTTTATTCTAAAATAAAATAGAATTTGCTTTCTTTTGGCGTTGAGTAATTTACTCAACATATTTTTAGTTACATATGGTACTTATCAGCGGATGTCGTTAAATATATAAATCATTTAACTGCAACAAGATAAGTGGCGATATGGCTTCATCAGAGGTTCTCCAATGAAACAAGGTATTCACCCAGAATATAAAGAAATTACGGCAACATGTTCTTGCGGTAATGTAATTAAAACACGCTCAACAGTAGAGAAAAATTTAAATCTAGACGTATGTGGTAATTGTCACCCATTCTATACGGGCAAACAGCGTGTAGTTGACACAGGTGGTCGTGTTGAACGTTTCAATAAACGTTTTAATATCCCGGGCACTAAATAATTATTGTTTTGTCAATAAAACCCTGCTATTGCAGGGTTTTATTGTATTTATGCTATAGCATAGTTAAAAGGCTATATTTAATTTTGTAAAATTGAAAAAATTCTATTTAAGAAAGGAATATCAAATTAAATCGTATGTTACCCATTTTTATTATTAACTTAGAAAAATCAGTTGAGAGAAAAAAAATTATTCAACAACAATTTTCTCATTTAGCGACTGAAATACCATTCGAGTTTTTCAATGCTATTTATGGCAAAGAAAATCCTGATTTTTATTTATTTAAAAAATATAATGAGTCAGAAAGAATTAAAAGAAAAGGTAACCAAATGAATCTCGCTCAATTAGGTTGCTTTGCTAGTCATTATTTATTATGGGAAAAATGCCTCGAATTAAATCAGCCAATTATTATTTTGGAAGATGATGCAATTCTTCATGATAATTTTATTGAAGCGTATGATTTTTTAAGTGATAAAGAAAATATATTTGAATTTTTATGGTTAAGCCCACCTGCTCCAGCACGTAGAGGACAACAAGGCAAGAAACTTTACCAAATTAATGCTAAAGAATTATCTGTATTCAAATTTTATAAATGTTGGGGAAATACAACAGGTTATTATATTACTCCTGCTGCTGCAAAAAAATTACTAAATTATTGCCAAGAATGGATTTATGATCTCGATATTACTATTGAAAGATATTGGGCTAATGATTTAGCTTGTTTAGCTTTGATTCCAGCTTGCCTTGAGCCCGATTTGAGTTTAGAAAGCAATATTCCGGTGGATAAAGGCAAACAGCAACGCACAGTCGCTATTCGTTTGAGAAGAGAATTTTATGCTTTGAAAGATAAATGTTTAAAATTCATTTATGATACTATTAAAGGATAGGGATATGAATATAGTGTTTTCTTCTGATGAAAATTATGCTCCACATTTGTCTGTTTGCTTATACAGCATATTGTCTCATAATTATAATATAAATTTTTATATTTTAGATTTAGGTATTAAAGAAGAAAGTAAGAGTTTTATTAAGTCATTAGTAGAGAAATTTAATTCAAATATTGAATTTATAAAAATTTCTGTAGATAGTTTCAGTAACTTTCCTATATATATTGATTATATATCATTAGCAACTTATGCAAGATTAAAGTTAACAGATTATTTGCCTCAATTAGAAAAAGTATTGTATTTAGATATAGATACTATTGTGAATGGTAGTCTTATTGATTTATGGGATTTAGATTTGAATGAATATTATATTGCGGCTGTTGCTGATCCATTTATAGAAAGTTTAAATTATAAAACAATATTAGGATTGGATAAAAATATTTATTTCAATGCAGGTGTTTTGCTCATTGATTGTATAAAGTGGAAGCAATATAATATTTTTGATAAAAGCGTTAAGATAATTAAAGATTTGAGTAAAAAATTACAGTATCAAGATCAGGATATTTTAAATCTTATTTTAAAAGATAAAGTTTTATTATTAGATTGTCGTTATAATTTTATGCCTAGTCAGTTAGATTTTATAAAAAGAGATAAAGTGAGAAAAGGAATAAAAATAACTACACCTATTGTTATTTATCATTATTGTGGTCCTAAAAAGCCTTGGCATATAGACTGTACTAATTTTAATTGTGAGTTGTATGCTTATCTGTCTAATAAATTGCAAGATAAACCTGCTCATTGGTCCTAGACTTTTACGTACAACTTTAAAGATTAGATTTAAGAGAATTAAAAAAAATTAATTTATAAATTTATATATGGTATTTATTGATTTATTATCAAAATGATAATTAAGCGGTCTTATTTTGCTAATTTTAAGTAAATAAGACCGCTTTTTAGTGAATTATTTAAATACTGCCCAAATAGGGGCATGATCAGAGGGTTTTTCCATAGCTCTGATTTCTAAATCAATTCCTGTTTCTACACAATGGTTTGCTAGTGTTGTTGAAGCTAAAATTAAGTCAATTCGTAACCCACGGTTGTCATTAAAACCTTTAGAGCGATAATCAAACCATGAGAATTGATCAGTTGTAGTTGGATGCATTGCGCGGAAAGTATCTACTAAACCATAGTGATATAAACGGTTTAACCATTCGCGTTCTTCTGGTAAGAAAGAACATTTGCCTTCTCTTAACCAACGTTTACGATTTGCTTCACCAATCCCAATATCTAAATCCGTAGAGCAGATATTCATATCACCCATAATAATAATAGGGTTGTCTGCTGTTAGGGTGGTTTCTAAATAATGTTGTAGGTCAGCATAGAATTTTGCTTTAGCAGAAAATTTTGTTTCATGCTGGCGATTTTCACCTTGTGGAAAGTAGCCATTTAGTACGGTTAGGATACCAAAATCAGTGTTAATCTCTGCCATAATCATTCGTTTTTGGGCATCAGCTGTATCATTTGGAAAGCCTTTACGAATGGTAAGCGGTTGTTTTTTAGTTAAAAGCGCTACGCCATAATGGCCTTTTTGGCCATGATAAAAAACGTGATAGCCCAGATGTTCTACAAGTTGATGTGGGAAATCTTCATCTGCAACTTTGATTTCTTGTAAGCCGATTACATCAGGTTGATGTTTATTGATGATTGCTTCTAATTGATGTGGTCTAGCCCGTAAGCCATTGATATTAAAAGAGATAAACTTCATAAAAACCTTAATGGGGAAAATGTTATAACGTCATCGCGGCAATCCAACCAAAGATTAATAATGGAATGCTAAAATGTAAGAAAGTAGGGACGACAGAATCCCAAATGTGATCATGTTTGCCATCAGCATTTAAGCCTGATGTAGGGCCTAATGTTGAGTCAGAAGCTGGCGAGCCTGCATCGCCTAAGGCGGCGGCAACGCCCACAATCGCCATGGTTGCTAATGGGGAAAAACCAAAAGACATACAAAGTGGTATATAAATAGAGGCGATAATCGGTACTGTTGAGAAAGAAGAACCGATCCCCATGGTAATGAATAAACCGACAACTAACATTAATAATGCTGCGAGTTCTTTATTATGAATAACATCTTTTAGATTTTCTACTAATGTTAACACGCCTCCCGTTGAATTAACCACGTTGGCAAAGCCTGATGCGGCGATCATCACAAATCCAATCATAGCCATTAAACGTAAACCATCTTGAAAAAGATCATTAGTTTGTTTTAGTTTAAAAATGCCACCTAGGGCAAAAATAATTAAACCCGCCAGTGCGCCGATAATTGTGGAGTTGGTAAGGAGTTGCATGCAACAAGTAGTCAGAATGGCAATAATGCTGATCCAAACGTGTTTGAGCTTAACTTGTTGTATTCGTTCAGCCATTTGATGATTAGTTGGTTCGGCACTATTTTCTTGATAAATACGCGGTTTTCGGTATGAAACGAAGAAGGCAAATAGTAGCCCACAAATCATACCGGCAACAGGGATCGCCATTGCTTTGGTCATATCTGCGGTAGTTGCCGCTAGATTGTAAGCGGCACCGGAGTGGTTGATGTTTTTTACTAAAATACTTTCAATAAAGATTTGTCCAAAGCCTGCGGGAATTAACATATAAGTTGCGGTTAAGCCGAAAGTTAATGCGCAAGCAACAGCTCGGCGGTCAATATGTAGTTGATTCATTATTTTTAGTAAGGGGGGAATCACAATCGGAATAAAAGCAATATGAATAGGAATAAGATTTTGTGATGACATTGCAAAGGCAGTTAATACAAATAAGATAATGTATTTAAACCAAAAAACAGAACGGCCAGAAGGTTGCTTTCCAAATGCGGAGATGACTTTGTAAGCAAGTAAATCGGTTACACCAGATTTAGATAACGCTACTGCAAAAGCACCTAAGACGGCGTAATTCATTGCTGTTTCAGCACCGCCACCAAGTCCGCCGGTAAAACTGCGGAGCGTTTTGATTAGTGCATCAAATAAGCCCATTTGTTCGACACCATAGTTGCCGATTAGTCCACAAGTAAGCGCAGCAATAATTAACGCTAAAACTACATTAACACGGAGTAAACTTAACACAAGTAAGACGATGATTGAGATAACTACTTCATTAGTTAACATTGCGTTTCCTTTTTTATTCTAATAAATGAAGATTTTTCTAATGTAACGCAAAAAATAGCATTGTCGAGTATTTTTTAGGGATTATGCATATAAATTGATGCGCGTTAGATCAGGCGATCAAAATAAGCGGTATTTTTAGATAAATAAAGAGCAATCATTTAAGATTTGCTCTTTTTGGGGTGCGTGTTAATTATACGGCTTTGAATTGAATAGTCCCATTTTGCGTATATGCCTGTTTTTCATCTTCTTCTTGGATATTAAGCGTTATTGGAATATCCATTTTATCAAATGCAATATCGCCTTCTATGCCGTTGATCATTTCACCGTGTTTCACTGCTTTGAAGTTAAATAATTGTGTGTCACATAAATGCGAAGGTGTAACATTTTGTAAAGCACTAAACATTGTTTCAATTCGACCAGGATATTGGCGATCCCAACTTTGTAGCATTTCCTTAACTACTTGGCGTTGTAAATTAGGCTGTGAACCACATAAATTACAAGGAATGATTGGGAATTGTTTAGCTTCTGCATATTTTTCAATATCTTTTTCTTTACAGTAAGCAAGCGGGCGAATCACAATATGTTTAGCATCATCGCTGATTAATTTGGGTGGCATTGATTTAAGTTTACCGTTATAGAACATGTTTAAAAATAATGTTTCTAACATATCGTCACGGTGATGGCCTAGGGCAATTTTGGTTGCGCCGAGCTCAGTTGCAGTGCGATATAAAATGCCACGACGTAATCGGGAGCAAAGTGAACAGGTTGTTTTTCCTTCTGGAATTTTTTCTTTCACAATGCCGTAAGTGTTTTCTTGCACAATTTTGTATTCTACGCCAATGGACGCGAGATATTCTGGCAAAATATGCTCAGGGAAACCGGGTTGTTTTTGATCTAAATTAACCGCTACAATATCAAAATCAATGGGGGCACTGAGTTTTAGATTTAATAAAATGTCTAATAAGGTATAGCTATCTTTACCGCCAGATAAGCAGACCATTACCTTATCGCCAGCTTCAATCATATTAAAATTAGCAATTGCATTGCCAACATTACGCCGTAAACGTTTTTGTAATTTGTTAAAATTATAAGTGATTTTTTTATCTTTTAGGTTATTGGTAGGCTGAGTGTTTTGGTTCATCATAATGGTGCAATAATGTGAGAAAAAATGGAGTTCAATTAACGCGTGCGAGCAAGTTGGCAATAGTAAAGATTTCCACATTTTTTGCAAGCATAATTGACTTTTGTTGGTGAGTAAGTGGTCAGTTTTTGCTGAAATTAACCAGTTTAAAGCTCATTAAAATAGTTATCGCCCCAGGTTTCTTCTGCAAGTTTCAATAAATTAGCAAAATCTTGATAAGAAGGTACCGCTTGATCTTGCATAATTTTTTGTTCACTGATTAATTTTTGTTTAAGTGATTGATACCAATCTAATAATGATAGTGGTAGCGGTGTGGTTGCTCGTTTTCCTAACCAATAAAGTCCTTGACAAGGTAAGCTGATGGCAAACAATGAAGTGATGATCGCATTAGCTAAGATAGATTGAGTAGGATCAGTAAAGAAATATTGCCAGAGAATGGTGAAACAAGCGAATATGGGCATAAAACGAGCAGCCTGTTTCACTAAGCGGATCAGGCGGTAATCTGGCATAAATAAAGCTAATTTTTTTTGATTTGGGTAAGTTTCAAGATAGCGTTGCCCTAATTGTATGGTATTAATCATTATTGATCGCATATTTGATAATAGAGAGATAAACAGCATAACATAACTTTTCGCTAACGAAAATGCGAGAACTTAATGCAGCAGCAGTAAACAATTGTTATACTTCGCTACAATTTTATTACACTTTTATAAGTATAAGGATAATTCAATGCCAATTAAGTTTGCTAATTTATTCCAAGATAGTTGGAATTTTATTCGTAATCAACATACTTTCTCGTTATTTGCTTTTATATTATTGGTTTTATTACAAATTGCTAATATGCTATTTTTGCCAAAAATGACGATTGAGCAGGCACAAGCGGTTAATAATCCACAATTATTAGTGGATTTTCTACCGATTATGTTATTGGGTGTGGTGGATATTTTCTTGGGAATTTTATTTATCTTAAACATTAAAAGAATTAATGAGGGTAGTTTCCAACACTTTTTTCAACCATTAGCTGAAGCAGGTCGTAAATTGTTACCTGTTGTGTTATTGAATATTCTGATGGTGTTACCTTTATCTATTGTAATGTCATTTCAGCTATTAAATGTAGCTAACGCCACCAATCCAATGTTAGGCATTATGTCTTTTGTGTTGGTAATTGTTGGGTTTTGGGTGTTAATTAGGTTATCTTTGGCCAGTTATGCCTATTTACTTGAAGATATAAATACTGTCAGTGAAGCGGTTCGTTTTACTTGGCAATTAACCAAAGACAAAATTTTTCCAGTTATGCTATTTTGTGTTATTTCTTATTTTGCTACGCGGCTATTAGTGGGTTTGGAAGACCAACTAGCAACTAATATGGTGGGCATGGCATTAAATGTTGTAGCTAATGCGTTTGTAACCTTATTTACCGCAGTATTTTCTTTCCGTTTTTATCAAGTTTATCGCCAAGTAGCATTAAGAGGCTAGTATGAAACAATTATTAGAATTTATCCCGCTAATTTTATTTTTTGCTGTATATAAATTGGTTGGCGTGCAAGCTGCGGCGATTACGCTAGTATTAGCTACGATTTTGCAATTAATTTTAGTCCGTATTTTATTTAAAAAACTTGAAACCTCACAATGGATAGTGGGGCTATCGGTCATTATTTTCGGAATATTGACTGCGTATTTCGATGATTTAGCCTTTCTGAAATGGAAAGTTACTATTATCAATGGGCTTTTTGCGGCGGTATTGTTGATTAGTCAATATGTTTTTCATAAGCCGGTGGTCAAAATGTTATTGGCAAAAGAATTGAACCTGCCAACACAAGTTTGGAACAGACTTAATCTTGGTTGGGCGATTTTCTTTATTATTTGTATGTTGATTAATATTATTATTAGTCAATTATTTTCAGATGATACTTGGGCGACATTTAAAACCTTTGGTTTTACTGGTTTAAGTCTTGTGGCAGTAATTATAACGGGTATTTATCTTTATCCATATATTAAAAAGTTGGAGAATAACAATGAACAAAAATAAGCCTAATGAGCAACCTTCGGGTAAATTATTACTCAGAACGCTTGCTATGCCGTCAGATGCCAATGCAAATGGAGATATTTTTGGTGGCTGGATTATGTCACAAATGGATCTGGGGGGGGCAATTTTAGCTAAAGAAGTAGCTAAAGGACGTGTAGTTACGGTGACCGTGGATAAAATGATTTTTCATCGTCCAATTTCAGTGGGTGATGTAGTCTGTTGTTATGGCTCGGTGGTAAAAGTTGGCCGTTCTTCGATGCAAGTTAAAGTGGAAATATTTATTAAACAGGTTTACGATGGCTCACGTGAGTGTTTTCGGGTCACTGAAGCATTATTTACTTATGTTGCCATTGATAATATAGGTAAATCACGCGCTATTCCACGGGATAATAATCCGGAGTTAGATGAAGCTTTAGTAAGAATTGAACGATGTTTATCTGAACAAGCGATCGAGTCTTAAGCGGTTTAACTTATAGCAACAAACGGAGAAAATAGAATGTATTATGTTATTTTTGCACAAGATAAACCAAATATGTTAGCTACTCGTTTGGCTGTTCGTTCAGCATATTTAGCTCGCCTAACCGAATTACAAACCGCGGGCAGGTTATTAACCGCGGGGCCTAATCCTAGTGAAGAAGGGGATAATATAACCGGTTCGACAGTGATTGCGGAATTTGATTCATTAGCGGCCGCACAAGTTTGGGCTGAACAAGATCCTTATGTCAGCGCGAGTGTTTATCAAAATATTATCATCAAACCATTTAATAAAGTGTTTTAATCTTCAATATAAAAGTACAAATGAAAATTTGTGCTTTTCTCTTCAATAATCATCCTATTTTATGTGTTCTCAACTTGATTTTACCTGCTTACCACTTGTGAATACGGGAGAAAATAGACCGCTTGCAATCGCAGTGGCTATGTCAAATTTCGTGAAAAAAACGCTACAAAAGCAAGCTGATTTACGTAATGATTGGCAACGAAAATTGCCGACAGTAGCAGATTGTGGCAATTATGCTGAACGATTAACAATACATTTATCAACGATTAACGATGAAGCGCAACTAAGCCATTGTTTGCGTAACTTTAGGCATCGTGAAATGGCGCGCTTAAGTTTTATTCAGTCAAATAAATTAGCAACGGTTGAGTTTGTTTTTGAGCAATTATCTGATTTAGCAGAGGCCATAATTCTTGCCGCGCGAGATTGGTTATTTACCCGTTGTTGTGCAGAATATGGCACGCCTGTGAATGGTTTAGGTGAAATACAACCCTTATTAATTATTGGTATGGGAAAATTAGGTGGCAGAGAATTGAATTTCTCTTCAGATATCGATTTAATTTTTACTTATCCCGAAGCGGGGCAGACGGTAGGCGGTCATAAAACAATTGAAAATAGCAAATTTTTTACTCGTTTAGGGCAACGTTTAATTAAAACATTAGATGAAATTACGGTAGATGGTTTTGTTTATCGGACAGATATGCGATTACGGCCTTTTGGCGATAATGGCGCATTATTGCTTAGCTTTGCAGCAATGGAAGATTATTATCAAGAACAAGGGCGTGATTGGGAACGCTATGCGATGATCAAAGCGAAAATTCTTGGTGAAGATTTAACGGATATGAATCACCGTTACTTGCAACAAATGTTATGCCCTTTTGTCTATCGCCGTTACCTTGATTTTAGTGCGATTCAATCTTTACGTGAAATGAAGCAAAAAATTAGTCGAGAAGTATTACGCCGTAATTTACAGGATAATATTAAATTAGGCGCAGGCGGCATTCGTGAAATTGAGTTTATTGTACAAACATTCCAAATGATACGGGGTGGGCGGGATAAAATTTTACAACAACGTAGTTTATTACAAGTGTTGCCACATTTAGTTACGCTTAATTTATTGACTAAACAGCAAGTCAAGCATTTAGGTGATGCATATATTTTTCATCGACAATTAGAAAATGTTTTACAGGCAATTGATGATCAGCAGACACAATCTTTACCGGCTGATGCGGAGAATCAAGCAAGGATAATGTATGCGTGTCAATCGTATTGGCAAAAAGATCAACAAAACCAACCGCTTATGATCGAATATCATTGGCAATCGTGGCAACAGTTTTTGTTCACGCTAGCGCAACATCAACAGCATGTTAGGGCGATTTTTAACCAGCTTATCGGTGAAGAAGAACAAGCGGATCAATCGCCGATCAATAAACAGTTGGCTATTTGGCAAGATATTTTGCATCCTGAAATTCGTCAACTAGAATTAGCCGAAGTATTACGCGATTATCCGGTGGCAACTGAAGATTATGCAACGATCTTTCATCTTTTGGCGAATACCTTACAGGATTGGAGTAAACGACCAATTGGTGTGCGAGGACGCAAAGTGCTTGGTCAGCTTATGCCTAAAGTTATGCACAGCATTTGTAGTAAAACTGATTATTTAGTGGTATTGCCACGCCTGCTGAATATTATAGACAGAGTGACTACCCGCACGACTTATTTGGAACTATTGCAAGAAAAAGATCAAATTCTACTGCTTTTAGAACGGCTTTGTGGCCATTCAATTATGGTCGCCGAACAAATTGCACGCTATCCTATGTTATTAGATGAATTCATCATCAACAAAAGTTTGATGCAAGTGATTGAATTTGAACAGTATAAAACCGAGTTAACCGAATATTTAATTCGTATTCCTGAAGAAGATGAAGAAGCCTTAATAGATGCGTTACGGCAATTTAAGCAAGGGCATTTATTACGCATTGCGGTCGCTGATATTTTAGGCGTTTTGCCGGTAATGAAAATTAGCGATCATCTCACTTATTTAGCGGAAGCAATCATAAGTGAAGTGGTCAATATGGTGTGGAAATCATTAGTAAAACGTTTTGGCAAACCAACCCATTTAGCAGAAGATGAACAAGGTTTTGCGGTGATTGCGTATGGTAAATTAGGCGGATTAGAATTGGGCTATAATTCTGACTTAGATCTTGTTTTTTTACACAATGCGCCGCTAGAGGGGGAAACAAGCGGTCGAAGATCGATTTCCAACCATCAATTTTACTTAAAACTTGCCCAAAAGATTAACTCGATTTTTAATTTAAATACTAGCGCAGGCGTATTATATGAAGTAGATATGCGCTTAAGGCCATCAGGCGATGCCGGCTTGTTGGTCAGTACTTTCCAAGCGTATCAATATTATCAACAACATGAAGCTTGGACTTGGGAAACTCAGGCATTAGTTCGTGGCCGTTGTGTGTATGGTTCAGCTAGCTTAATCGATGAATTTAGTCGAATTCGGCGTACAACACTTTGTTTAGCGCGTACAAGCGGTCGATTACGCCAAGAAATTAGCCAAATGCGACATAAAATGTATCAGCATTTAACCAAAACAAGCACAGGGCAATTCAATTTGAAAACTGATCAAGGTGGCATTACGGATATTGAATTTATTGCACAAAGTATCGTATTAGAATATGCTCATTGTTATCCGGAAATGGCGAAGTTGGTCAGATAATGTACGCATTTTTACCGCAGCGATTGAATGTGGCATTCTGAGTCAACACGTTGGCGAAGGCTTAAAGAATGCTTATACTCACATTAGAAATCGGATTCATCAATTGAATTTATTACAATTACCCAGCATAGTTAATGATACTGAATTTGTATCAGAAAGAGCATTTGTGACGAAAATTTGGCAACAAATTTTTACTGATAATGAATGAGCAGACTAAGCGGTCAGTTTTAGCTAATTTTTTACTAAATCCGTGCGCTTGTTTACTTTATAATAGTTGAAAAATTGTTAAACAAGGAGTTTACAATGGAATATCAATTTACGCATTCAATACACGGGATTGTGGCGAAATGTTCAATGGAACATGAAGTATTTGCGCGTTGGTTAAATACAGAAATTATTGGCCATACACAAAATCTACATAATATTTTAGCTGAAATTGAAAAATGTCGTGCGGCATTTCCAAACCATTATGAATGCGTATTTGAAGGCCAAGAATATAGTTTGTATTTTGATTGCGATGAAGTAATCGTTAAAGCAAATAATTTGGCAATGGCGATAGATGAAGTTATTGTGGAAGAAGGTCTGCAACTTTATGATCAAGAAAGTGTTGCGTTTTGTGGTTTAGAAGATTTTGAACGCTTTTTACAGGCATACCATAAGTTTAGTAGCACTTACCATTAAGCAAGGCAATGGATTCAATAAAAAAGAGTGCTTAATTGCACTCTTTTTGTTTGATGATAATAATCACATTAGCGTAAGAAATCCACAAACGAAGTAATTACCGCCAAATTTAATATATCCACAAAAAAAGCTCCAACTAATGGCACAATTAAGAAAGCTTTATGTGAAGACCCAAATTTTTCAGTTACAGATTGCATATTAGCCACCGCTGTTGGCGTAGCGCCTAATCCAAAACCACAATGACCGGCAGTTAAAATAGCGGCATCATAATCTTTACCCATAACACGATACGTAACGAAATAACCGTAGAGAATCATCACTAACGTTTGCACCACTAAAATAATCAGCATTGGACCGGCTAGCCCCGTTAATTCCCACAGTTTGATACTCATTAAGGCCATTGCTAGGAACATACTTAAAGAAGCATTACCGAACACATCAATAGCACGGTCAAACATATCAAATTTGAATACTTTAGTTAAAACATTACGCAAGATAACCCCGAAACCCAGAGCCCAGACGAATTGAGGTAAACTAATATCAGGAAAAGTGTTGACGATAATAGATGAAAAACCTAAACAAGCAGCAAAGAGTGCCATAGTCTCAATGGTAGAGCTAGCGGTGATATAACGAATAGAATCGTGATCTTCGAAAGTACTGCCGTCATATTGTTCTGCAGAGGTATCTACCCGTTTAGTGATCTGTTGCGAGCGATCTTTTTTCATTTTATTGATTAATCGCCGTGCAATCGGCCCACCGATTAACCCACCAGCCACTAAACCAAAAGTGGCTGATGCCATCGCCATTTCCATTACGCCGGTAATATTATATTCTTCTGAAAAGATTTTCGCCCAAGCCGCACCCGTACCGTGACCACCTGTTAATGTGATTGAACCGGTGAGTAAGCCTATCATTGGATCTAGCCCTAAGGCACTGGCTAAGCCAACCCCGATCACATTTTGGATAATAATATAGAGGCTGACGACAACCAGGAAAATCACTAATGGCATACCACCTTGTTTTAGACGTGAGAAATCAGCAGATAACCCAACAGATGAAAAGAAGGCTAGCATAAACGCATTTTGTAAGCTTTGTTCAAATTGTAGAGAAACGCCAAACCAATTATATAAGCAGAGAATAGCCACTGCTGCGATTAAACCACCTGCAACGGCCTCAGGAATATTAAAGTCTTGTAATACTTTAATTTTATTCACAAAAAACCGCCCGACTAAAAGTACAAGTGTCGCAGTAATTAATGTGTGGTAACCATTAAATACAATAGGTTCCATAAGCACTCCTCTAAAATGTTAAATGAATGTTTAAAAAATAATGTTTTGATACTAGAACAATAGTGATCATTTGTCAAAGATGAGTATAAAAAAATTTATTGTTAAAATTAGAAAAATTTATTAATAAATCCTTAAACTTAAAAAAAGTTGAGTGAGATCAGTGTTTCTCACAGAATAATATTTACTTTTTTTATTTCTTCTCAGCCAATCGAATTCCTTGTAGAATGAACATTTAATTTTAAGCCTAGTAACAAATAGCAGATTATGAGTCGAAGTAAAAAAACACGTCGTATTAGCGACATTATGCCAGCACGTAAAGCGGATAAAAAACCAGTGTTGCCAATAAGCAACAGTAAAAAGCGGAAACCAACACGCTATGAATTAGATGTACAAGCACGTGAAGAGAAGAAAAAGCGTAAGCATAAAGGATTACCAACAGGCTCTCGTAACGTAATAATAGAGCAAAAGACAGCGTCAGCAAAAGTTAAAAGGGATCCACGTGTTGGCAGTCGCAAAAAAGTGCCATTAATGGTCGAATTTGTCAATAAACCAGAAAAAGGACAAATGATTAAACCCGTAGCGCTTGAACCATCAAATCACGCCACAAAAGCAACACTTTCACCGGAAGTTGAATTAGCGCAATTAGAAAATAATGAATGTTTAAATCAATTATTGGATCAGTTAGAAGCAGGTAAAGTACTATCAGCTCAAGATCAACAGTTTGTTGATGAATGTTTAGATCGTGTACATGAACTGATGATTGAATTAGGTATTGAAGATGATGAAGAAAATAACGAGGATCTTTTACTACGTCAATTTGAAACGATAGACATTAATAAATTTAAATAATTAGTCGGAA
Source organism: [Haemophilus] ducreyi (assembly GCF_900109315.1). GTDB lineage: Bacteria > Pseudomonadota > Gammaproteobacteria > Enterobacterales > Pasteurellaceae > Haemophilus_B > Haemophilus_B ducreyi. The sequence goes on from NZ_FOJC01000002.1 coordinate 114,576, forward strand.
GCGTTTATGTTTCAGTTTGTGCTTATCATATTAGCTATCCTGATCGTATTTACTATGGCAGGGTATGCTTTCTATTTATTGGTTAAATTACGTCAACAACAAACCGCTAAGTAACGATTATTGCAACAAACGATGCAAGCCAAGCATTGTGGAAAGCATTGAGGTGATTAGTCGAGCTATGTTATCGGCACAATGTGATTTTTCAGAAAGCGTATTACGTTTAAAACCCTTGTGTGAAGTATTGAGTTTAGGATTTAGTCGCTATTCCGCAATGTATAGCTTATATCAAGTGGTAGAAAATATGCCTATTCTCGCAGAGCGCAAAGCCTTAAAAACAAATATCCGAATGAAACTTGATTTAATACGTGAAACTAAAGAAATGGAACTCGAAACGCAAATCAAAGCTGAATGCCAGCAATTGTTGGATGATATAAAACAATTAGCCATCATATTGACTTAGGTTAAGTCAATATTTAGCGTCAATTATATTCTGATGGGAAATGCCTATCTTTATCAAAAGGAATTGTTATGAAGATTCGTTATAGTGTGTTGTCTACATTCATCATTTCAGCACTTTATAGTCAAGACACTCAAGCTAATTTAAAACATCAATGTTTACTGAGAGTGCCACACTTTGCGGGCGAAGAAATTACGGCTGACCAACTCAATATGCCGATTGAAATTGAAGCTGATCGTGCGGTCATTAACCAACCAAAAGAAGCAAACTATAGTGGTAACATTACTATTAAACAAGGCAACCGCTCAATTTTTGCGGATAACGTCCGAATTGAACAACAGGCACCACAGCATCGCAAAGCATTTTTAATTGGTCGCTATCAATATCAAGATAACCTAATTCAAGCAGAAGGGCATAATGCCTTGCTAGACTTACAGAGTAAAGAGGCTCAAGTGGCGAATACTACTTATCAATTAGTGGGGCGTCAAGGCAGAGGTGAAGCAGAAAGTGGTCAGTTTACGCCACAAACACGGCGTTTGAAAAATGCTAGTTTTACTGCTTGTTTATTGAATGATAATACTTGGTCAATTGAAGCAAATGAAATGGTGCAACATATTAAAGCAGGATATGCTGAGATGTGGCATGCACGTTTTAAGATCTTTGATGTACCTATTTTTTATTCACCTTATTTGCAATTTCCACTTGGGGATCAACGCCGTTCGGGTATCTTAACGCCTAAACTGTATCATTCGACTAAAGATGGCTTCATTTATTCTCAGCCATTTTATTGGGATATTGCACCGAATATGGATGCAACCTTTACTTCAAACTATTATTCCCGCCGTGGGTGGCAAATTAATCCAGAGTTTCGTTATTTAACTGCGTTAGGACAAGGTATTTTGGCTGGCGAATATCTAGCAAATGATCGTTTAGATACCTATCGACCAAAGGATATGAACGATAGACGTTATTTATTCCATTGGCGTCATAATATGAGTTTTTTGACCGATTGGCATTTAGATGTAGATTATACTAACGTAAGTGATCGACGCTATTTTTCTGATTTTGATTCTAGTTATGGTAATGTAACAGATGGTTACGCTCTTCAACATTTTAAATTAGGTTACTATCAACCGCAGTACAACTTGTCTATTTCAGGTAAAGATTTCCATACATTTGATAATGTTAAACCATATCGTGTATTACCGCAAATTGATTTTAATTATTACCAAGATCAATTTCTTAAAGACAGTCGTTTTAGTTTTTTTGCACAGATAGCACGTTTTGAAAATGATAGTAAGTCAATGCCGAATGCGTGGCGTTTTCATGCAGAGCCGATTATCAATATTCCTTTTGTTAATCATTATGGAAGTCTAAATTTTGAAACAAAATTATACGCTTCACATTACCAACAACAAAAGGGAGAGAATCAAATTGCCGAAGAAGTAAAAAAACAGCTAACCCGTATTATTCCGCAAGTTAAATTAGACTTTCAAACGGTATTAGAAGCAGATAAATCACTGTTTAGTGGTTTCAAACAAATCCTTGAACCTCGTTTGCAGTATGTCTATCGCCCTTATAGAGATCAAAGTGAAATTGGTTCAAAATCACATGAAAGCGTTGGTCTAGGCTATGATTCAGCATTATTACAAACGGATTATTACTCATTATTTAATGATCGTCGCTATAGTGGTTTAGACCGTATTTCATCTGCAAATTTAATTACAGCGGGAGCGAGCACGCGTTTCTTTAATAAGAAAACCGGTGAAGAAGTGTTTAATATTAGTGTAGGGCAAACTTATTATTTGAGACCATCAAGGGTAGATAGCTTAGCGATTGATAGTACGGCAGATCGCTCATCTTCATGGTCAGTTGAATCCAATTGGCGTTTTCAGCCTAAGTGGAATTGGCATGCTAGCTATCAATATGATACGCGTTTACATAAATCATCATTAGCAAATATGTCATTACAATATAAGCCTAGTACAGAGAATGTATTTCAGCTTAATTACCGTTATGTGAATGAAGATTACATCAATCAAAACTTAAGTTTTAACCGCTATGGGCAATATATTAAGCAAATTGGCGGTATGATCGGTTGGAATTTAACTGATAAGGTGGCAATTATGGCGAGCCATTATCGAGATATTGCTTTGAAAAAAGCAGTAGAAACGCAATTATCGTTGAATTATAACGCGTGTTGTTGGAGTGCTAATTTATATGTTGCACGTCAATTAACCACAACACCTATTGGCGCAAAAGACAGCATTCGCAATTTATATTATGATAATAAATTTGGCATTAATTTTGAATTACGTTTTGGCCATGATTATAGTAGTGGTATGCATAAAATGCTGAGTAAAGGGATTTTGCCATACGTAGAACAATATGGCATTAACTAACCAATAATAAAGGCAAGCTGATACTTGCCTTTATTTTTATCTTTTTATTAATGGCGAAAATGACGCATACCTGTTAAGACCATAGCCATACCGTGTTCATTTACTGCATCAATCACTTCTTGATCGCGTATTGAACCCCCCGGTTGAATAACACAACTAATACCAACTTTATTTGCTGCATCAATACCATCACGGAAAGGGAAAAATGCATCAGAGGCCATTACACAACCTGTCACTTGTAAGCCTTCATCTTCCGCTTTAATCCCTGCGATTTTGGCAGAATACACTCGACTCATTTGGCCTGCACCAATTCCAATCGTTTGGCCATTTTTCGCATAGACAATCGCATTTGATTTAACATATTTAGCGACTTTCCAGCAAAAGAGTAAATCATCTAATTCTGCTTGAGTAGGTTGACGTTTTGAAACCACTTTGAGTTGATCTAATGTAACAATGTCTTGATCGGCTTCTTGCACTAATAAACCACCGTTTACGCGTTTGAAGTCTAAACGTTGTGAAGCAACACTAAATTCACCGCATGCTAATACACGGACATTTTTCTTTTGGGCTAAAATAAGTTGAGCTTCTTCAAGCATGGTTGGCGCAATAATCACTTCAACAAATTGACGATCTACAACTGCTTGTGCAGTTTTAGCATCTAATGCACGGTTAAAGGCAATAATACCACCAAAGGCTGAAGTCGGATCTGTTTGATAAGCCCGATCATAGGCTTCTAAAATATCTTTGCCTAATGCCACTCCACAAGGATTAGCGTGCTTAACAATTACACAGGCTGGTTCTGCAAATTCTTTTACACATTCGAGTGCGGCATCAGTATCTGCAATATTATTATAAGAAAGTGCTTTACCTTGTAATTGCTTAGCCGTTGCTACGGAGGCCTCTTGTAAGTTATTTTCAACATAGAATGCCGCATTTTGATGGGCATTTTCGCCGTAGCGCATAGTTTGTTTACGGATAAAATTTAGGTTTAATGTGCGTGGAAATTGACCGCATACTTGGTTGAGATCCTCTTCAACACCTTGATAAGGCGGTACTTTTTGACCAAAATAGTTAGCAATCATTGCATCATATTGTGCGGTATGTTCAAATGCCTTAATTGCTAAGTTGAAACGTGTTGCTAATGTTAGTTCATTTGCATTTTCATCCATTTCAGTCAGAATCGCCTCAAAATCATGATTATTTACGACAATGGCAACATCTTTATGATTTTTGGCGGCAGAGCGTACCATTGTCTGCCCGCCAATATCAATATTTTCAATTGCATCAGCTAAGCTACAATCAGGTTTGGCAACCGTTTCAGCGAAAGGATAAAGATTTAGCACGACCATATCAATAGGTTGAATATTGTGTTGTTGCATTGTTGTGTCATCTAGGCCTCGACGCCCTAAAATGCCACCATGAATTTTGGGATGTAATGTTTTTACCCGGCCGTCCATCATTTCAGGAAACCCCGTATAATCAGATACTTCTGTAACAGGTAAGCCTGCTTCGGCTAATAATTTTGCAGTCCCGCCCGTGGAAAGCAATTTCACGCCACGTGTGTGTAAACCTTGTGCAAATTCGATAATACCTGTTTTATCAGACACACTTAATAATGCTTGTTGAATAGCCATATTTAATAATCCTTAACAATAAATACTTACTATAAAAAGTGTCAATTATAACGCAAACGTTTGCTTATTTCATCTGCAAGCGGTTTTTTTGTTGAAAAATTTTGCAAAATAGATCGCTTGTTTGCCTTCTAAAGTCGGTGCCAAAGTAAAAATAGCATACCAAGTCGATTAACGTTATTCATTATAGAGCGCCATATAAAGCTGTTGCTCAAAATTCACCAATGGCGTACGTTTGGTTTTGCTTTCTAGTTCACCGGTTGAATAGCCGTTTACAAATTGAACGAATGCAATGCGTTGGCCGCGTGCATTTTTCATAAAGCCCGCTAAGTTATATACACCTTTGAGCGATCCTGTTTTCGCAATTAAATTTTTAGCAAGAGGTTGTTTGATAATAGAACCACGTCCTGAAATTGTGCCATCTACGCCTGCAATAGGGAATGTTTCAAATAATTGTAAGTTAGCTTCATTATTTGCAATATATTCTAATGCTTGTAATAGCGTTTTTGCATTCACTTGATTATGTCTTGATAAGCCTGAACCATCGACTACCACACTATTATTAAATTGTACGCCAACTTTTGATTTTAATAACTGACGTATAGTTTGGCTAGCAAATGGAAAAGAAGCGGGGCGATTTTTTTGTTGGTTAGCAATAATGCGAAATAAACTATCGGCAATTTGATTATCCGATTTTTTCATCATTTTTTTCAGTAAGGTTGGTAATGGTTCAGAATTATGTTCTGCAAGTAAATGCCCTTGTTGTTTATTGAGTGATTCTTGAACTTTGCCATTAAACGCAATGCCTAAACGAGTTAAGTTTGCTTTGATTAGATTTGCACCATATGCTACAGGATCTTGCACAGAAAAACTTAAACCGAAAGGTTGCGTTTGGCGAGCCATACAGCCTTTTACGTGGTAGCGGTTATTATCATTCACCACCACATCTAATTGACAATAAGGTGCTTCTGCTTTATCGACAATATACGCTGAACTAAACACTTGAACCGGATAAGCAGCAGGCACGTTGACTTTCGCGAATTCCCCCACATTTTGGTTGGCATCTAGCATAATATGGAAACAATTATGATCAACATTGATAGCCGCTGGTGGGGAATTAAAACACATGGCTAAATCATTCCAAATCCAACCGGTTGCTTTATTATGGCTAGCAAAAACAGAAGTGTCTAAAATTAAATCCCCTGTAATTTTGCTAATGCCTTGTTTCTTCAATTGGCTGATTAATTGATAAAGGTGACCGCTTGTTAATAGCGGATCGCCTGTAAATTTAGCAATTAAATCACCTTGTAATATACCGTTTTGAATTGTGCCATTGGTTAACAGTGTTGTGTGAAAGCGGAAATCATTTGGTAAAGCAAGTTTTGCTGCGAGTGCAGTAAACACCTTTTGTGTACTAGCAGGTAACATAAAAATATCACTTTGATATTGTGTAATGATCTGCTTAGTATCTAGGTTTTTAGCAATAAAACTGGCAGAAGAGCCCGCAGGTAAATTAGCTACAATTGCATTGGTATTAATTGCCGCAGTGGCAAAAGTCGAGTAAAAAAGCGTGAAACCAATCAACGCGGTTTTTTTGAGAGATAAGTGAATGGATTTTAACAACATAGAGAATTGAATAGTTGATATTTTTAATAAGACGTTGAATAATATCGCTTTGCATAGTATTCGTAAACCTTAAATTTTTAGAAAGGATAGATAATGAAACAAATTCCAATGACAGTACGTGGTGCAGAATTACTTCGTGAAGAATTAGAATTTTTAAAAAATGTTCGTCGCCCGCAAATTATTGATGCGATTGCAGAGGCTCGTGAACACGGTGATTTAAAAGAGAATGCAGAATATCACGCAGCGCGTGAGCAACAAGGTTTCTGTGAAGGCCGGATTCAAGAAATTGAAGGAAAATTAGGTAATGCACAAGTGATTGATGTAGCAAAAATGACCAATAATGGTAAAGTAATTTTTGGTGCAACTGTTGGGCTAGTGAATATTGATACAGATGAAGAAGTGACTTATCGTATTGTTGGTGATGATGAGGCCAATATTAAAGAAGGATTAATCTCAGTTAATTCGCCGATTGCGCGCGGTTTAGTGGGTAAAAGTGTCGATGATTCAGTCAGTATTATTACCCCGGGTGGTAAAGTAGAATTTGATATTATTAGTGTAGAATATCAATAATAAGCGTTTTTTAGCTAAAAAAGCGGTCAATTTTATCAAATTTTGACCGCTTTTGTTGCTTTTTGATTATGCAAATAAATGATGGTGTTTAACTAATTCTTCACGAGTTAGGCTAAATACGCCAACACCGCCATTTTTTAATGTAATCCAATTAAATGGTACTGCCGGGAATTGTTCGATTAAATGCAACATACTGTTGCCAACCTCACAAACTAACACGCCGTTATTCGTTAAATAATCAGGTGCTTTGGTTAAGATTTGTTTAGTAATGTCTAAGCCATCTACTCCAGAACCTAGTGCAAGTTTTGGTTCGTGTTGGAATTCATATGGCATTTCATTTAAATCTTCTTCATCTACATAAGGTGGATTGGTTACAATCAGATCATATTTATCTTGGGGAATATCACTAAATAAATTAGAGTTGATAGGGAAGACTTGATGCGCAACTTGATGGCGTTCGATATTAATTTGCGCAACATCTAACGCATCTATCGATAAGTCAACCGCATCTATTTCGGCATTTGGGAAACGTTGTGCACAAGCGATAGCAATGCAACCGCTACCGGTACACAGATCTAAAATACGTTTTGGTTCTGCGTGTAAAATACCGGTAAAACCCTGTTGAATTAATTCACCAATTGGCGATCGAGGTACGATAACTCGTTCATCAACATAATATTCTGTACCACAGAACCACGCGGAGTTGGTTAAGTAAGCCACGGGTTTACGCATACCTAAGCGTTGCGAAACCATATCAATAATACGTTCTTTTTCAATACGAGTAATATTTGATGAATACATTGTTTCAGGTACATCAATCGGCAAACTTAATCCGTTTAACACTAATTGATTTGCTTCGTCCCAAGCATTATCTGAACCATGACCATAATAAATATCTGAAGCATTAAAATAGCTATAACTCCAACGCATCATATCTTGGATTGTTTTTAGATCCTCTTTCGTTGATGAATCAAATATTTCTTCCAACAATTCTAAATTATGTTCAAACATATATAACCTCTTTTAAGTGAGAGTTGCCCTATTCTATACCCATATGCCTTTTTGTGCTAGAATTCGAGTAAATAATCAGGAGAATAAAAATGAAAGTAAGTGAGCTTATTGACCTAGATCAGCAACATATTTGGCACCCTTACTCTTCAATGACTGATCCTATCCCTGTTTACCCCGTTGAATCAGCTAACGGCGTAAAAATTCGCTTAAAAGATGGTCGTGATTTAATTGATGGAATGTCTTCATGGTGGGCGGCATTACATGGCTATAATCACCTGCGCTTAAATCAAGCAGCAATCAATCAGTTACAGAAAATGAGCCATATTATGTTTGGTGGTTTGACACATGAACCAGCGGTTAAGCTTTGCCAAAAATTATTAGAAATTTTACCGCTTAGCTTAAATAAAATCTTTTTTGCGGATAGCGGCTCTGTTGCAGTAGAAGTTGCGATGAAAATGGCATTACAGTATCAACAAGCTAAAGCATCGCAAATAGGCGCAGCCAAAACATCAAAAACGCGCGCAAAATTTGCCACTATTCGCGCCGGTTATCACGGCGATACCTGGCTTGCTATGTCTGTTTGCGATCCGGTTACGGGAATGCACGGACTGTTTAATTCAAGTTTACCCGTTCAGTTTTTTTGCCACAGCTAAGCATCAAATTTGGCGAACCGTGGCAAGACACTGCTATACAGCCATTACAAGATTTATTTGAACAGCATGGTAATGAAATTGCTGCCTTGATTCTTGAACCGATTGTGCAGGGCGCAGGAGGAATGTATTTTTATTCGCCTGTTTATTTGCAAAAAGCACGTGAATTATGCGATCAATTTGGTATTTTGTTAATTTTTGATGAGATTGCCACCGTATTTGGTCGAACGGGTAAATTGTTTGCTTTAGAATATGCGAATGTCGTACCCGATATTCTTTGCTTGGGTAAAGCATTGACGGGAGGATATCTAACGCTTTCAGCGGCCATTACGACTACCGCAGTAGCTAATATTATTTGCGGAGGCGAAGCAAAATGCTTTATGCATGGCCCTACTTTTATGGCTAATCCATTAGCGTGTGCGATTGCTTATGAATCAATTAATTTATTATTAGCCACTGATTGGCGGTCAAATATTCAACGTATTGAACAACAACTTACTCAGCAATTAGCTATTGCAAAACAGTTCAACGCAGTGGCTGATGTGCGTGTGCTAGGTGCAATTGGTGTAATCGAAATGCGAGAACCGGTTGATTTAGTACAGTTACAGCACTATTTCGTTGAGCACGGTATTTGGGTCAGACCATTTGGCAAATTATTGTATATTATGCCACCCTTTATTATTAACGAAGCTGAATTAACTTTTTTAACTAGTCAATTAATTGCAGTATTAAGAAAAGTATATAACGAGTAAAATCTGCACGCGTAGCAAGTGGTAACAATAAAAGGCACAAGCATATGTTTGTGCCTCTATTTTTAAGGAAGTCGTAACGAAAAATGAGTTATTTTGCCGAAAAATTAGCTGAACTTGCTCAAGTTGGCTTAAATCGATCATTACCCGAGATTGAGCATCAAGGTAAATGGATTATTGCTCAAAATAGAAAAATGTTAAATTTTTCTTCAAATGATTATTTAGGGCTTGCTTCAGATACCGAATTACAACAGACGTTTTTGCAAAATATCTTGCAAGAAGCACCGCTTCATCAGTGGTTTAGTTCATCGTCTTCGCGTTTGTTAACGGGGAATTTCCCCATTTATGCGCGATTAGAGCAATTACTGGCACAACGTTTTCAGCGCGAAACGGCGTTATTATTTAATAGTGGTTATCACGCTAGTATTGGTATCTTACCAGCTTTAGTGGATAAACATAGCTTGATCTTGGCAGATAAATTAGTGCATGCGAGTTTAATTGATGGAATCCGTTTAGCAGGCTGTGATTTTTATCGCTATCAACATAATAATTTGGCACATTTAACACAATTGCTTGAAAAATGTACAGGACAATATAGGCGTATTATCATTGTGACAGAAAGCGTATTTAGTATGGACGGTGATGTAGCGCCTTTGCCACAATTGGTTGCACTTAAAAAGGCGTTTAGCTCACAAACAGAAGTTATGTTGTATGTTGATGAAGCACACGCGATAGGCGTGTATGGTGTCAATGGCTTAGGAATGGCGGAATTTTTTGATTGTATTGATGATATTGATTTATTAGTCGGGACTTTTGGCAAAGCTTTGGCATCAATGGGGGCGTATTTAATTTGTGATCAGCTCATTAAACAATATTTGGTCAATACTATGCGGCCGTTAATTTTTTCGACTGCGTTAGCGCCAATTAATGTCGCTTGGACTCATTTTTTATTTGAAAAACTGCCACAGTTTCAGCCCAAACGAGCACATCTTGCACGGTTAAGCCAGCAATTAAAACAAGCGGTTGAATTACGAAATGGTGATACTTTAGCGACTCAAAGTTGTATTGTGCCTTTTGTGGTTGGGGAAAATAGGCACGCAGTCGAAAAATCACAATATTTACAACAACAAGGCTATTATTGTTTACCAATTAGGCCGCCAACTGTACCCAAAGGTACGGCTAGAATTAGATTTTCATTAACAGCAGATTTAACAGAAGCTGAATTAAATGGCTTAATTGCTTGCTTATAAGCCAAGAGGATAATGATGAAAAGCAGATTATTTTCAACTAATCAACCAAATTTGATTATTTATTTTGCTGGTTGGGCGACACCGCTAGCCGTAGTTAATCATTTGGCATTGCCCCCAAATTATGATTTATTGTTTTGTTATGATTATCGAGATTTAACTTTTGAACGACCAGATTTGAGCCACTATCAACAAATCCGGCTAGTTGCTTGGTCAATGGGGGGTTGGGTTGCGCAAAAAGTTTGTCAAATCATACCGCTTGTTTCTGCCACGGCTGTGAATGGTACATTGTTGCCAAAACATAATGATTTTGGTATTCCGACAGCTATTTTTGATGGGACTTTAACTAGCCTAAATGAAGTAAATAGGCTTAAGTTTGCGCGACGAATGTGTGGTGGTAAAACACAGTTTGAGCGTTATCAACAATTGCCTGATCATCGTCCGTTTGTTGATGTATTATGGGAATTGAATAGTTTGAATCAAGCCATTTCTGATGGTGAGACTTTGCCAGCTAAATTATTGCCTTGGAGCCATATCTTTATCGGTCAAAAAGATAAAATTTTTCCCGCTGAAAATCAGCAACGATTTTGGCAACAATATCCGGTAAAAATATGCCCACTTGAACAAGGTGAACACTATTTGTGGTACGCTTTTTCTGATGGGAACAGCTATGGCAAAATTAGCAAAACAGCTGATTGCTAAACGATTTGTTAGCCATTTAACTGAATATGATCAGTATGCTATTGCTCAGCAACAAATTAATCATCAGCTAGTTGATTTATTACAAGCAAACACAGATAAGACTTTTCAACGCGCACTTGAAATTGGGTGTGGTACAGGCGATCTAACCGAAAAACTATTAGCCAAAATTCCGATTGAACATCTCACATTAAATGATTTTAACGCAATTTATTATCCGACGGTATTGCAAAAAATAAAACAGAAAAAACCGCTAGTAGTTGTTGATTTTATGCAAGGCGATGCTGAACAGCTTGTTTTTACACGCAATTTTGATTTAGTCAGTGCAGCTTCAGTCGTGCAATGGTTTGATAATCCGCAACAATTTTTACGCAATAGTGCAGATGCATTAAAGCCGGGAGGCGTGGTTTTATTTAATAGTTTTTCACCATTAAATTTGCAAGAAATTCGTCAACTAACGGGTATAGGCCTGAATTATCCAACACGATTGCAATGGCAAGAATGGCTAGCACAGGATTTTGAGCAATGTCAGCTTATTGAACAACCGATTAAATTAACGTTCGACTCACCGTTAGCGGTCTTAATTCATTTGAAAAAAACGGGTGTGACTGCGGTATCTAATAAACCTTGGAACCGTCACCAAATTAAGCAATTTTGTATGGAATACCAAGCATATTTTGCTTGTGAGCAAGGTGTTTATTTAACGTATACGCCTATTTTAATGTTGGGAATAAAGAAAAATGGGTAAAATAATTTTTGTTTCAGGTATTGATACTGATATTGGTAAGACTATTGCGACAGGTTTTTATGCCAAAAGATTGATGCAACAAGGCTTTTCCGTTATTACGCAAAAAATGATTCAAACCGGTTGTCAACACATCTCGGCAGATATTAAACACTGTCAGCTACAAGGGATTGAACTAACGGCAGAAGATTTAAATGGCATAACTTGTCCATATTTATTCCGTTACCCTTGTTCGCCACATTTGGCGGCTGAAATGGAAAATAATCCAATACTTCCATCAAAAATTGCACAAGCCAGTGCGTTATTAGCGCAAAAATATGACTATGTATTATTAGAAGGGGCTGGTGGTTTGGCGGTTCCTTATAATTCACAGCAAACAACATTAGATTATCTCGTTGAACAACAATTACCGTTGATTTTAGTGACTTCCGCTAAGTTGGGCTCGATTAATCATACTTTATTAAGTTTAATGGTTTGTCAGCAACATAAAATTGAAGTGGAAGCGGTTATTTATAATACTTATCCACTAGAAGATGAAAAAATAGCCAAGAGTACGCAGTTATATTTACAGCAATATATTAAACAACATTTCCCTAATACCGAATTTTTAGTAATGGATAGACAATGATTGAGCATGATGATTTAGCGTTATTTAGAACAGCAATTAAGGGCACCAAAAAAATTAAGCAAGATACGTTTGTACCTAAAACAATGCCACGTAAAAAGGTCAGTGAATGGCGAGAAACACAACAACAAAAAGACACTGAATTTTTCTTTTCTGATGAGTATGAACCGTTATTAAAAGAAGAAAATGAGAAAGTTAAATATTTACGGGCAGATATTGATCCCTATATTTTAAAACAATTACGGCGTGGCGATTTTCAACCGGATCTTTTTTTAGATTTACATGGATTAACTAGGCAAAAAGCAAAAACAGAATTAGCGGCGTTGATTTTAGCGTGTGAACGTGAACAGGTTTATTGTGCCAGTATTATGACCGGTTATGGTACACGTACTCTGAAAGAGCAAATTCCGCGTTGGTTAGTGCAACATCCAAAAGTAATTGCATTACATCAAGCGCCAAAACAATGGGGCGGAGATGCTGCCATTCTCGTATTAATTGAACAGCCGGAAAGCCTTGAAAAATGTTTATTTTAACATTAACCACAATCAAATAAGAGAATAGTGGCGGTACTTTGTTGGTTAATGATTTCATAAAATGGGCGCTTTATTGCTATCTCAAATAGGCAAAAATTTGTAGAATGCCACTTAAAATAATCTGAAAAGGAAAATGCTATGTTAGAACTCATTATTGCGATTGTATGTAGTGTCGCTGTTGGTGTATTAATCAAGTTTGCTCGGCAAAAGCAAGTAAATATTGCTCAAAGTATCGCAATGAATTATGTCGTAACTACAGCAATGAGTTATTGGCTATTAACGCCTGACTTTAAAGGACAAACAATAGTAGAAATTGTAGCGAATAATCCTTCTGCTTATCTATTTGTTGCATTAGGTTTTTTATTGCCTAGTATTTTTTTGATTCAAGCAAAATCACTTGAATTTGCAGGCATTATCCGTACCGATGCCGCCCAACGTTTATCGCTATTTTTACCTATTTTGGCGGCCTTCACCTTGTTTGGTGAGCAAATTACTGCACATAAATTAATGGCGTTAGTCTTTGCATTTATAGCATTAGCCTGTTTACTGTGGCGAACTCAAAAAGGGATCACGCATAACGCAGGTAAAATGGCTATCATCAGTTTAATGGGCGTTTGGTTTGGTTATGGCTTGATCGACACTTTATTTAAACAGATCGCTAAATCAGGATCGGCATTCCCAGTGACATTGTTTATCGGCTTCGTATTTGCGGGTTGTTTAATGTTTATCTATTTATTATTAAAACGGACCAAGTGGAATGTTAAAAATGTGTTGGTTGGCTTAATATTAGGCGCATTAAATTTTTGTAATATTTTATTCTATATTAAAGCACATCAAGTGATGAAAGATGATCCAACTTTGGTCTTTACCGGTATGAATCTAGGTGTTATTTGCTTAGGAACGGTTATCGGTGCTCTGGTCTTTAAAGAAAAAATCAACAAAATTAATTACTTAGGTGTTTGTATTGCTATTATTTCAATTATTTGTTTATTTTATTGGAAATAAAGGCATAAAAGGAACCGCTTGAGTGGAAGGAAGGTGTATGAAATTAATCAAAAAGTGTAGCCAAAATTATGTCAATTGGGTGCTACGTTTAGGGCGTGGTAAAGCAGCATTACTTGGTGTGTTTGTGCTTGCATTTTATGCATTGATTATACAAAGTGCCTTGACCTATCTATTTACCCGCGAAATTAAAGCACAAGATATTTTGCGTTCAATTTCATTTGGTTTAGTTTCAGCACCTTTTGTGATTTATTTTTTCAATTTAATTGTAGAAAAACTAGAGAAATCAAGAATTCAATTAGAAAAAAGTGTTTATGATTTAGGCATTTTACGCGAACAAGACGCACGTTTAAATGCGATGCTTGAGAAAAATAGCCGCGATAAAACCGTATTAATGGCAACCATTAGCCACGAGTTACGTACGCCTCTCAATGGTATTATTGGACTTAGTCGGATTTTATTAGAAAGTGAATTAAATGCACAACAGCGTGAATATTTAAAAACTATTAACATTAGCGCCGTTTCTCTGGGGCATATTTTTAGCGATATTATTGACTTGGAAAAAATTGATAGTCGTCGTATCGAGCTTTTTAAAAAAGAAGTGGAGTTTTCGCAACTGATTAGCGATATCAGCCATTTCGGGCATTTAATGGCAGCACAAAGACAGATTCACTTTCATATTTGTTATGCAGATGATTTACCAAATTTTATCTATGTAGATAATGCACGTTTGAGCCAAATTTTATGGAATTTGGTTAGCAATGCGGTCAAATTTACGCCCGCAGGTGGAGATGTTTATTTAACGGTTAAGCGATTAGATAAAGATCACTTTAGCTTTAGTCTGAGAGATACGGGGATTGGTATTCCAACCAAAGAACAACGAAAAGTATTTGCTCTGTTTTATCAAGCTGAAAACGCACAGGCGAAAAAAGCACAAGGGAGTGGCATCGGCTTAGCCATCTCTAAGCGGATAGCCAAATTAATGGGCGGTGATTTAACCCTAGAAAGTGAAGAAGGTAAAGGTTCTACCTTTGTGTTGACTATTCAAACCGAGCCCGTTAAAGCACGAAAAGCGGTTGAAATTATGGCACATTCGTTACGAGTATTATTGGTGGAAGATATTGAAGTTAATGTGATTGTAGCACGTACGATGCTTGAGAAGTTTGGCTGTCAGGTTGATGTGGCAATGAGCGGCGCTGATGCATTAGCCCAATTTGCAGAACAAACCTACGATCTAATTTTGTTAGATATTCAATTACCTGATATGAGTGGCTTTGATATTGCACAAACATTACGGCAACGTTATCAAAATGAACAACTTGATTATTTACCATTATTAATTGCATTAACAGCAAATGTTATGCAAACGAAGCAAGAATATCAGCAACAAGGTATGGATAATGTTTTGCATAAACCTTTATCGTTAGAAGCATTGGCGGAATGTTTAAATCATTATTTTGGTGGCGATTTTATGCAAAATTCAGCTGAAATCTTACCGCTTACCCAACAGCAAAAGCCTCAAGCAGATAACTCAACGGTAGTTTTTGATCAAAAAATGTTGAAAGAATTAGTTGAGATAATGGGTAAAAAAGCGGTATTAGCTAATTTTGATTTGTTCGCTAAGTTAATGCCGACTTATTTAGTGAACGCGAATCACTATCTCACAGAATGGCAGGCAGGGGCATCGCCTGAAATACGGCAAAAAATTACAGAAGAAGCGCATAAAATTAAAGGTGCATTAGCGGCTGTTGGGCTTAAACAATTACAACATATCGCCCAACTTGCTCAACGAGATAATGGTGAACAATGGACAAAACACATTGCCGAATGGTTGAACAATATTGAACAAGAATGGCAAACTGATCTTGAGCAAGCAACACATTGGTTGATAAGCCAACATTATGCTTAATGGACGAAGGGTTATTCAACTAAATAATGCGCACCTAAACTTTGCTCTGCTTGCGAATGTAACGTATCTAAGGTAAGCGGTGTTTTTGGTGTGTTTTTTTGCACATATTTGACCGCTTGTGCGATGGCACGTTTAGCAAAGGCTAAGCCCCGCAGACTGGGTTGCCACCTAAGCGATTGGCTCCCTGATGAAAAGATCAAAGCGTGTTATAACAAGGACGGTGTTGCATTAAGTAATGTACGTGTATATTCTTCGCGAGGCTGATTAAATACTTGATCGGCACGGCCTGTTTCGACTACTTTACCGCCATTCATTACAACAATGCGGTCAGATACTTGATGAACTGTTTGTAAATCATGAGAAATGAACAGCATTGCCAAATTTAATTCTTTTTTTAAATCAGCAAGTAGATTCAATACTTGAGCACGTACGGATACATCTAACGCAGAAGTTGGTTCATCTGCTACGATCAATTTTGGATTAAGTGCTAATGCTCTGGCAATTGCCACCCGCTGTTTTTGCCCGCCTGATAAACGTGTTGGCTCAACTAATGCTACAGAGCGAGGTAAACCGACTCTTGAAAGTAATTGATAAACGCGTTTTTCACGTTCTTGTGGTAGCAGAATATTATGTATATCCATAGGATCTTTTAAGATATCTAATACCCGCATACGAGGATTTAGTGCTGTTGAAGGATCTTGGAAGATAACCGAAACTTGGCTACCAAAATATTTGCGCGCTTCGGCACAGTTATACCGCATTTCTAAACCATTGAATTTCACAGAGCCGGAGGTTGGTTTTTGTAAACCGATCATAATATTTGCTAAAGTTGATTTACCACAACCCGATTGACCAACCAAGCCGACTGTTTCACCGGCATGAATGGCTAAACTGACATTATCTACGGCGGTAAACTTCTTGGGATTAAACAACCTTCTATCACGAGAAGTAAACTGTACAACAATATGGGATAATTCAATAATTGGCTTTTCTTTTACTACTTTTATGCTCATAGGATAGTCCTCAATGATTAGCGTGGATTTTAATTTTTCTCTAAGTGAGAGGCCCAAAAATGTTCCGGATGATCCGCAGTCGCTACCATCGTTAATCGTTGGTTTGGATCGGCATTTGGACGTAATGAACGGCTAGCAAAGCGGTCTCCTTTAGCAAAATCAAACGGCGATGGAACACTCCCCGGGATTTGATATAAACGCTTAGCACGCACTTCCGTTGAAAGGACCGAACCAAGTAGACCACGAGTATATTCGTGGGTTGGATTAGCAAGCAATGGCGTAGTAGGTGCTTTTTCCACCACTTGACCGGCATACATTACGGTAATGTAATGTGCAATTTGCGCAACTAATGCTAAATCGTGGCTAACAAACACCATGGCAAAACCGAGTTTTTCACGTAATTCATTTAATAGCTTGATAACTTCAGCTTGTACCGTTACATCTAAAGCAGTCGTCGGTTCATCTGCAATCAATAGCTTAGGTTCTCTGGCTAATGCCATAGCAATTAATACACGTTGTCGTTGGCCACCAGAAAGCTCGTGTGGATAGCGATTTAAGGTTTTAGCTGGGTCCAATTTTACCCAATGTAATAACGTTTCAGCAGAGTGTTTACCGCCTCGGCTAATTAATTGTGCCATTTGATCTTTAATCTTCATTGAAGGATTTAATGCACTGAGCGCATCTTGATAAATCATCGAAATTTCATGGCCACGTAGCGCATTTAAATTAGCTGATTTCAATAAATCGTGTTGTTTGCCACTGCGATCAGTAAATAAAATTTTACCGGTAATTTTCGCTGTTTGAGGTAATAGTCCCATAATCGAAAACGCCGTGATAGATTTGCCACAGCCTGATTCGCCGACTAATCCCATTGTTTCGCCTTCATGAATAGTAAAACTAATATTATCAACTAACGGTATTTCATTGTAACGATTGGGAAAACGAATGGATAAATTCTCAACCTGTAAAATTACGTTTGTGTTTGGATTTAATATCATTCTGTCTGTCCGAGACATTTCTTTTTCGTGCAAACGCAGTAAATAGCGTTTTAACGCGAGTGTTTCTGCCATCGCTTCTTGTACATCAGTAGCAAGTGGTTTAGTCACATCGTCTTTATTTTTGGTTGAGCGTGTTAGTTTTGGATTGACTAAGGCATAAGTTAAGCCTTCCGCCAAGATATTTAATGCGAGTACCGTGAGTAGAATCATCAGACCTGCAAAAGTCGTTGCCCACCAAAAACCACTTAACACCAAATTACGGCCTTCCGCTAAAATATTTCCCCATGATGGGAAAGGGGGCTGTACTCCTGCCCCTAAGAAAGAGAGCGAAGCTTCGAAAACAATTGCATCGGCAACCATAACGGTGGCAAAAACGAATACGGGCGCAGCGGTATTACGTACTACGTGTTTTACGAGAATATAAGTACGGCTACCTCCTAATACTCGTTCAGCACGAACATAATCTTCCTCCCATTGTGCTAGGACATTAGCACGTACAACACGTGCAAGTTGTGGCGTATAAACGACTGCTATGGTAATAATAATAACCGGTACAGAATTACCAAAAGTTGCCAGTAATACAGCAGCTAATGCGATACCTGGAAAAGCCATTAAGATATCCATTGATCGCATAATCACTTCATTGCCAAGTCTATCAGCGGTTGCAGCAGTTGCACCTAATACACAGCCCAATAGAATAGCAAAAGTAACCGCACCTAAACCAATAAAGAGCGACGTTCTTGCGCCCCATAGTATCCGCGAGAAAATATCTCTACCTAGGCGGTCTGTACCAAATAAGTAGTCTGTACTTGGTGCTTGAACCGGTCTCAGTGTTTGTAAAGGATCATAAGGCGCGACTATGGGGGCTAAAATGGCAATAATGGCAACAAATAGAATAAATATCAAGGCGATTTTTGAACTGGTGGGTAATGATTTAAACCTTGCACTGCCTGACGCAAGTCTATGCGCTAATGCTTGACGAAACATTATAGACTCCGGATTTTAGGGTTGATAAATAAGTATAAAATATCTACCATAATATTGACTAAAACAAAGGTGAATGCGATGGTTAAAACTACGCCTTGCACTAAATGTAAATCATGATTGACAATGCCATTGAAAATTAATTTTCCCATACCTGGTAGATCAAAAATTTGTTCAATAACGACCGCTCCTCCAAGTAAATAACCAACCCGTAAACCTAATACTGTTACGGGGGTAATAAGTGCATTGCGTAATACATTATGCCGAATGACAGTTGCATAAGGCACGCCATTACCGATAGCGGTTCTTACATAATCTTTATCCATTTCTTCTACCATCGTAGTTCGTACGACACGAATCAATGAGGCACAAACAGGTAAAGCTAAAGCAAGTGATGGCAGAATCATTGATCGGACGTATTCATGTGGATCTTCACTAAGCGGTACAAAACCACCTGAAGGTAGCCAATCAAGTGTTAAGGAAAAATATTGAATGAGTAAGATACCTAGCCAAAAAGAAGGCGTTGCAATGGCTGCGACAGAAATTAAGCGGATAATTTGATCAATCCAACGATCACGATAAAGGGCAGCCAAAATACCGAGAGAAAAAGAGACGGTAGCGGCTAAAAATACGCCAATCAATGTCAGTTGTAAGGTGAGTGGAAATGCTTTTGCGATCATATCAATAATCGGCTGTTGTGGCGGTGTAGTTAGCCCAAAATCAAGTACCACTAGATTAGCTAAAAAACGAACATATTGCACAACCAAAGGATCATTTAAGCCGTGTTGTTGTCGATAAATTTCTTTAGCGACTTCCGAAGCACTTTCTCCTAGCGCAACAGTGGCGGGATCACCGGGCGTGAATTGTAATACGATAAATACAAGGGCGGTAACACCTAAGATCATTATGGGAAGAGCCATTAAACGCCGCCATAATAATCGGAGTATGATTTGCATTTTATTCTCCTTAAATGTAGAGATACTCCAAAAAATTCTATTTACTGCTATATCATATCATCATTATTACTATGTTGCTGATTGAAGAGGTGGCAATTGGATAGGGATTTAGGATGTAAAAGCGAATAATTAAATTCATTAAAATATAAAAATAGCGCAACTTTATCAACAAAACGGTTAAATTTAGCCAAAATTTAACCGCTTATTAGTTGTTCACTTATGTACGACCTACACCAAGGAAAGACAAACCTGTTGTCGGTAATGGTTGGAAATCGGTTAGTTTTTTAGTATTCCACGCAGTTGGTAATTTACGGTGTATGATGGGATAAAGTGGCACCTGTTCAGCAATAATATTGATGGCTTTTTGCCAAGCAACTTTTGAGCCTGCAGGATTTTTTATTGCTTCGTCCAGTAATTTTTGTACTTCGTGATATTTTGCGGTATTTGCCCAACGGAAGCGGCGTTTTGGCCAAACATCACCACGATACCACCAACTTAATAATAAGTCTAAATCGTTGCCAAATACGGACGGATCTCCGGGTGCAATAACGACTTCATAAGCACCTTTATCGACATGCGCACTATATAACGCACCTGATTGTAAATGTTGTAGCGTGACTTTTACCACACTCAGCGCATTCCAAGACTCTAGAATTAATGGCGCACATTCTTTAACCCAAGCATGATCAGTTGCGAGTAATTGGAAAGTTAAGTTGGTGATTCCTGCTTCAGCTAATAATTTTTCCGCTTTAGCTTTATCATAATCATATTGTGAACTCGCTTTGACATAATCTGGGTGGGTATCCTGTAGGTAAGACGTTGCTGCTTTAGCGTTCCCTAAGAAAACAATATCAATTAATTTTTGCTTATCTAAAGCATAATGTAATGCTTGGCGCACTTTAGGATTATCAAATGGTGCTTTTTCGCAATTAAACATTAAAAAGAGCAGACCAAATGATTGTACAGACTCAACATTACTTTTACGTTTTAAGTGTTCAGCATCAAGATATGGCACAGATTCAATCGCTTGCACACGACCTGATTCTTGAGCTGTAACACGTGCTGTATCGTCAGATAATAAGAACCAAGTCATCTTTTCTACTTTAGCAGGGTAGTGCCCGTTATATACGGTATTTGCTTCAAATACGATGCGATCATCTTTTGTCGCAGAAACAAATTTGTATGGACCGGAACCGATAGGTTTAGCATCAAAAGCAGATTGTCCAGCTTCGACAATATGTTTGGGTAC
Organism: [Haemophilus] ducreyi; assembly: GCF_900109315.1. GTDB lineage: Bacteria > Pseudomonadota > Gammaproteobacteria > Enterobacterales > Pasteurellaceae > Haemophilus_B > Haemophilus_B ducreyi. The sequence goes on from NZ_FOJC01000002.1 coordinate 135,632, forward strand.
AATTTTAATAATTGTTAACCGTTCTTTGAATAAAGCAAAAGGGTATTTCAATTTGAATTCAACAACATTGTCATCTAGCGCTGTAACAGAAGCAATAAAGGGAATAAATTGAGCAAATAGTGAGGCTTTTGCCGGATTTAAAACGCGTTCAAATGAATAGACTACATCTTCAGTAGTAACAGGGCTACCGTCGTGGAACATTGCGCCTTCCCGTAAGCTAATATGATAAGTTAAATCATCTTTTTGCTCAGGTTCTTTAGCGGCTAGTGCCAAATAAGGCTGACGCGTTACCGGATGTAAATCCACTAAACCTTCGAAAATATGCAGATTGGCTGCCATTGACGATGCACCACTTGAGGTTAAAGGATCAAAACCGGTTGAAATTGGATATGCAATCCCTGCTTCAATTGTTGAGCCTGAAGGCGCGCTAAACGCATCGGCTGAAAATGCACCTAGCGTGCCACTGAATGCAATACCAACGCCAGCACTTGAAAGTAATTTCATAAAATGGCGGCGAGATTGATTGTATTCAAAATGAGAAGTCATAGAATACCTCCTATAAGGGTATAAATAAATATTCAGTCAGGGATTGTCTGAACTTGTAATATAGTTGCCACATTAAAATGAAGCGAATTTATCAAATTTTTATAATAAAATAGATTAATTCTGTCATAACGATTTATATTTTACCATAAAGTTAAGAATAGCAAATTTGTGATCTTTCTGACAGAAAACTTGCTTTGCAGATAAAGCGCTTTTCGGTATTATCTTTTTTATTTTTTAATTGGCAAATCACGTGAGTCGTATCCTTCCACCTTTAAGCCTTTATATTCATATCCCTTGGTGTGTGCAAAAATGCCCATACTGTGATTTTAATTCACATACACGGAAAGGAACCATTCCTGAAGCTGAATATATTCAACATTTATTAGCTGATTTATCGCAAGATTTAGTCACTTATAAAACGGCTATCGCAAATCGTAAAATTCATTCCATTTTTATTGGTGGAGGAACTCCTAGCCTTTTTTCAGCAGAAGCAATAGCTTACTTATTAGCAGAAATTAAGCAACGGATTGCGTTTGCTCCACAAATTGAAATCACACTTGAAGCCAATCCCGGTACCGCAGAAGCAGAGCGTTTTATTTGTTATACCGAAGCAGGGATTAACCGTATTTCAATGGGGATTCAAAGTTTTGAAGAGGAAAAATTACGCAAGTTGGGGCGTATTCACGATGCTCATGAAGCTAAACAAGCGGTCTATTTTGCCAAAAATGCACTTATTTCGCCATCACGAACAGTAGGGTTACACAGTTTTAACCTTGATTTAATGCACGGGTTGCCAAACCAAACGCTTGAACAAGCATTAGCGGATTTAAATACGGCTATTTCGCTTAATCCACCGCATTTTTCTTGGTATCAATTGACTATTGAACCAAATACAATGTTCTATTATCGTCAGCCGACGTTACCTGATGATGATGAACTATGGGCTATTTTTGAACAAGGCCATCAGTTATTGACTATGGCGGGTTATCAACAGTATGAAACTTCTGCTTATGCTAAGCAGGGATTCCAATGCCAACATAATTTAAATTATTGGCGATTTGGTGATTATTTAGCCATTGGATGTGGTGCTCACGGGAAAATTTCTTACCCAAGCGGTGAAATTTATCGATTCAGTAAAACCAAACATCCTAAAGGCTATATGCGCGGTGATTATCGCGATAGCCAACAATCGATTCAACTTGATGATCGCCCCTTTGAGTTTTTTATGAACCGCTTTCGTTTACTTGAGCCAACACCAAAGCAAGAATTTGAGTGCTATACTGGATTAGATTGTGAAAGGGTAAGGCCAACGATTGATTGGGCATTAAATAAACATTATATTTCAGAAACTAGAACAACTTGGCAAGTTACACAAAAAGGCAAACTGTTCTTAAACGAGCTATTAGCAGGCTTTTTGACATAACTTGAAAATTTTTGGGAAAAAATAACCGTTTGTAGTAGAATGTAAGCGGTCTTTTTTAGGGATTTTTAGCCATGAATACACTTAAAGTGGGTGATACCGCGCCACAATTTACATTATTAGATCAAACTGAACAACCTGTTTCGTTAACGCAATTTACAGGTAAGAAAGTCTTAGTCTATTTCTATCCTAAAGCACTTACGCCAGGCTGTACGACTCAAGCATGCGGTTTACGTGATAGCAAAGCGGAATTAGATCAATTAAATGTAGTTGTGCTTGGCATTAGCCCAGATTTACCGAAAAAACTAGCGCAGTTTGTCACAAAAAAAGCGCTTAATTTTACATTATTGTCTGATCCTGAACATCAAGTCGCGGCCGATTTTGGGGTTTGGGGCGAGAAAAAATTTATGGGTAGAACCTATGATGGTATTCATCGGATTAGCTTTTTAATTAATGAACAGGGTATAATCGAGGCCATATTTGATAAATTCAAGACCGCACAACACCATCAAATAGTAATGGATTTTGTAAAAGGACTAAATTAATGGGAAAAAAAGCGGTTTTTTTAGATCGTGATGGTACCTTGAATATTGATCATGGTTATGTTCATCAAATTGATGATTTTCAATTTATTGAAGGCGTTGGTAAGGCATTAAAACAATTACAAGATAAAGGTTATTTGTTAGTGTTAGTCACTAATCAATCTGGTATTGCGCGTGGTTATTTTAGTGAGCAACAATTTCAGCAATTAACAGAATGGATGGATTGGTCGTTAGATGAAGACTATGGGGTTGTGTTGGACGGTATTTATTATTGTCCACATTACCCAGAAGGTCAGGGCGAGTATCAGCAGAAATGTGATTGTCGTAAACCAAAAGCCGGTATGTTTCAGCAAGCGATTAAAGATTTAAACATTGATCCCGCTCAGTCTTATATGGTCGGCGATAAATTGGAAGATTTATTAGCTGCAGAAACCGCAGGCGTAAAAACGAAAGTCCTTGTGCGAACAGGTAAGACAATTACCGCAGAGGGTGAAAAAAAAGCAGATTTAGTACTAAATAGTTTGGTTGGTTTAGTACCTTACGTAAACTAATAGGTAAAATATATGAGTTACACTGATACAGTATTGTCATCTCTTAAATTAGGGCAAAAAACAGAATACACGGGGGAATACGATCCTATGTTATTACAAGCCGTACCACGTAAATTAAATCGTGATAATTTAGGGATCACAGAACAACAACCTTTTAACCAAGGCGCAGATGTTTGGACGTGTTATGAAGTTTCTTGGTTGAATTTAAATGGTTTACCTCAAGTGGCTATTGCAGAAGTGGTCATTGATGCAAATAGCGAAAATTTGATTGAATCAAAAAGTTTTAAGCTTTACTTAAATAGTTTTAACCAAACTATATTTGAATCATTAGAGCAAGTTGAATATATCATTGAATCTGATTTAAGTCGCTGTGCTTGCGGGCTAGTTTGGGTAAAAATTCACAAATTATCTGAATATAAGAATGAAATTATTGCTGATTTCAGTGGTGAATGTATCGATGAACAAGATATCGAAATTGATAACTACCAATATTCAGCGCAATATTTAGAGCATTCAGCAGAAGGTGAAGAGGTTGAAGAAACACTTGTTAGCCATCTACTCAAGTCGAATTGTTTAATTACGTCACAACCTGATTGGGGCAGTGTGCAAATCCATTATGTGGGTAAAAAAATCAATCGTGAAAAATTATTACGTTATTTAGTGTCATTCCGTGAGCATAATGAGTTCCATGAACAATGTGTTGAACGCATTTTCACAGATTTAATGACGTTTGCTAAACCAGAAAAATTAATGGTGTATGCACGTTATACGCGCAGAGGTGGTTTAGAGATTAACCCGTTCCGTGCAAATTTTGATGCAATGCCACAACATATAAGAATGGCTAGACAATAATAGTAGATCGCCCGTTTTCAAACGGGCGATTTTTTTATGCGTTTAGCAAAGAAATCAGCATTTAATTTTACTGAAAGACATATTGGCAGGCATAAAGGTTTATAAGGATTAGGGCTGCCTTTTGAATTATGATATCCGATGTTTTTCCACGGCAGTAAGCATTCCTCGTAATAAGTTTAATTCATTTTCTTCTAGTTTTGCTCGTTGGTATAAACGGCGTAATTTTAATATTACTGCATCATTCCGAATAAAGCCTAATTCTTTATATAAGCGTTCTGTATGGTCGAAGAAATGTGCCATTGTTGCGGCAGTAGGATAGTTTTTCTCTTCAGTAAGCGGTTGGATTATCGGTTTTTTTTGCAGTTCCAACCAAGCCATTCGAATTTCATAACACGCTAATTGAACCGCCATTGCTAAATTTAAAGATTCATATTCAGGATTCGTTGGGACGTTTAAATGATAATGGCATTTCAGTAATTCTTCATTCGTTAAGCCGATTCGTTCGCGTCCAAAAATTAAAGCAATTTTGTGTTGGTTGGTATTATTAATTATCAATTTGCCACATTCACGAGGTTCAACCAGTGTGCTTTGTAAGTGACGTAAACGTGCGCTTGTGCCGATAATAAGCTGGCAATCTGCTATTGCAGCGTCAAAAGTGTTAAAGATTTGGGCATTATCAAGAATGTTTTTAGCTCCTGCTGCGAGTGCAGTTGCCTGTTCATCTAGTGGGTTTTTAGGTCTAACTAAGCGTAAATTAGACAATCCCATGGTCTTCATTGCCCTTGCGGCAGAGCCAATGTTGGCGGATAAGGAGGTTTCTACTAAGATAATTTGAATTTGATTTAAGCGGTCCATTTTTTATTTTTGTTAGGTTTCTTTGCTTGAAGATTCTAACAAATTTGTGGAGAACAAGGAATTTATAAATGAGTATCAAATAATTTATTTGAGAGGTATAATTTTTTACCTATTAAATCTATTTAGTGATACATTTACACGCATATTTATTTGTAATAAATAGCACATTCTAAGTAAGCTGAATGGCGAAATTGAGCTTATCTTTAAATTAATACTTATCCAACCATACAGGAGTTTTTATGCTTATTGGTATACCAAAAGAGCTTTTAAACGGTGAAACTCGTGTGGCGGCAACGCCTAAGACCGTTGAGCAAATTAAAAAACTTGGCTTTGATGTTATTGTAGAACGTGATGCTGGCTTTAAAGCGAGTTTTGAAGATGCAGCTTTTGTTAGTGCAGGTGCAAATATTGGCACACAAAAAAAAGTGTGGAAAGCTGATATTATTTTTAAAGTAAATGCGCCAACTGATGCTGAAATTGCATTAATGAACGAGGGCACAACATTAGTCAGCTTTATTTGGCCCGCACAAAATGCAGAATTAATGCAAAAATTGACCACTAAGAAAATTAATGTATTAGCGATGGACACAGTCCCACGTATTTCTCGTGCTCAAGCGCTTGATGCGTTAAGCTCAATGGCAAATATTTCAGGTTACCGAGCAGTAATTGAAGCGGCAAATGTTTTTGGTAGCTTCTTTACAGGGCAAATTACTGCTGCCGGTAAAGTGCCACCCGCAAAAGTGTTAGTGATTGGTGCGGGTGTTGCGGGATTAGCTGCTATTGGTGCGGTAAATAGCCTTGGCGCAATTGTAAGAGCCTTTGATTCACGTCCAGAAGTAAAAGAACAAGTTAAATCAATGGGCGCTGAATTTTTAGCCATTGATTTTGAAGAAGAGGCTGGATCAGGTGATGGTTATGCGAAGGTTATGTCGGAAGAATTTAACCGTCGTTCGATGGAGCTCTATGCTGAGCAAGCAAAAGACGTAGATATTATCATTACAACTGCGGCTATTCCGGGTAAGCCCGCGCCACGTTTGATCACTAAAGAAATGGTAGATTCAATGAAGCCTGGTTCTGTTGTGGTCGATTTAGCCGCGGCAACCGGTGGTAATTGTGATTATACTAAAGCCGGAGAAGTGGTTATCACTGATAATCAAGTGAAAGTGATTGGTTATACTGATTTTCCTGCCCGTTTGCCGACACAATCTTCTCAGCTTTATGGCACTAATTTAGTTAATTTATTAAAACTACTAACGCCGAATAAAGATGGTCAAATTGCGATTAATTTTGATGATGTTGTTGTGCGTGGAGTAACGGTTATTCGTGATGGTGAAGTGACTTGGCCCGCACCACCTATTCAAGTATCAGCACAACCACAAAAGCCAACAGTAACGCCGATTACGCCTAAAGTATATAAGCCTGCAAGGTCTGGCGTTAAATATAGTATTATCGGTGGCGTAATTGCACTATTTTTCTGGATAGCCTCTATTGCACCTGCTGCATTTTTATCCCACTTTACGGTTTTCATGTTAGCGTGTGTAGTGGGTTATTATGTTGTTTGGAATGTAAGCCACGCGTTGCATACGCCATTAATGGCCGTTACTAATGCTATTTCAGGCATTATTATTGTTGGTGCAGTGCTACAAATTGCACAGCCAACCGGTAACTTATTTATTGATTTGTTGGCATTTTGTGCAATTTTAGTCGCTAGTATCAATATTTTTGGTGGTTTTAAAGTGACTCAACGTATGTTGGCAATGTTTAGAAAAGGTTAAGGAGAACGTTAAATGTCTTTAGGATTTGTAACTGCGGCATATATTATTGCTGCTCTTCTTTTTATTATGAGCTTAGCAGGGCTTTCTAAGCATGAAACTGCTAAAGCAGGTTGTTGGTATGGCATTTCCGGAATGGCGATTGCCTTATTCGCAACAATTTTGGGTCCACAATCTTATGGCACTATTTGGATCCTCGTTGCTATGGCGATAGGGGGATATATTGGTATCCAGAAAGCCTTAAAAGTAGAAATGACAGCAATGCCAGAGTTAGTGGCAATTTTACATAGTTTTGTTGGTTTAGCGGCAGTATTAGTTGGCTTCAATAGTTATGGTTTACATAATGATCCGTTAATACCGTCGAATTTAGATGCGGTAGCACGAGCTAATTTCATCGTAAAGCAACAAACCTTAGCTACTATTCATTATATTGAGGTATTTTTAGGTATTTTCATTGGTGCGGTTACTTCTTCTGGCTCATTGATTGCATTTGGTAAATTAAGCGGTAATTTATTTGGATGTAAAGTATCCTCTGTTGCATTAAATTTACCTAATAAACACAAGCTCAATTTAGCAGCATTAATTATTTCCGGCTTATTAATGATGGTGTTTTTGAATAACCCGCTAAATATTTTCCCAGTGTTAATTATGACGATTATTGCACTTGCGCTTGGTTGGCATTTAGTTGCATCGATTGGTGGAGCGGATATGCCTGTTGTTGTTTCTATGTTGAATTCATATTCAGGATGGGCAGCTGCGGCGGCAGGTTTTATGTTAAGTAATGATTTGCTTATCGTAACTGGTGCGTTAGTTGGTTCATCTGGTGCAATTCTTTCTTATATTATGTGTAAGGCGATGAATCGTTCATTTATTAGTGTTATTGCCGGTGGTTTTGGGAATGAAATGAAAGCTGATTCAGCAGCAGAACAAGCACAAGGCGAACACCGTGAAACAACGGTAGACGATGTGGCAGAAATGTTGAAAAACGCACATTCTGTGATTATCACTCCCGGTTATGGAATGGCGGTTGCGCAGGCCCAGTATCCGGTCGCGGAAATCACCGCTAAATTACGTGAAAAAGGCATTAATGTTCGTTTTGGTATTCATCCAGTCGCGGGGCGATTACCAGGTCATATGAATGTATTGTTGGCGGAAGCGAAAGTGCCTTATGATATTGTTTTAGAAATGGATGAAATCAATGATGATTTTGAAAATACAGATGTTGTGTTGGTCATTGGTGCTAATGATACAGTGAACCCAGCTGCGTTAGATGATCCATCAAGCCCAATCGCAGGAATGCCTGTGCTAGAAGTTTGGAAAGCCCAAAATGTTGTGGTATTTAAACGTTCTATGGCAGTGGGTTATGCTGGAGTACAAAATCCATTATTCTTTAAGGAAAATACCCAAATGTTATTTGGTGATGCTAAAGAACGTGTAGATGATATTTTACGAGCATTAAATTAGCATTATTAATGAGTAAAGCGGTCTGATTATTGAAATATGATGTAAATCAAGTAGATAATTAGATCGCCTATGAATGAAAAAAGCCTTAATTTAAGGCTTTTTATGTTGATTAACGGAAAGATTTATTTATCTTCATTGATACGACTTGAAATCGCACTTTGTTGATTTTTATATTTTGCATCTTTACGCGCGTTATAAGGCTTAGCTGCAGATCCACTCAATACTTCAAAGCTTAATGCACCAATCACCATATTAGGACGCAGGGCTAATGGTAGTTTACCGGCGTTAAAGAATTCTAATACAATTTTGCCGTGCCAACCTGGATCAATGCGATGAGCGGTAACATGTACCATTAATCCTAGGCGAGCCAATGAAGAACGTCCATCTAGCCAACCAACAATATTATCCGGTAATTTCACTGACTCTAGGGTAGTGGCCAAGGCTAACTCACCTGGATGAAGGAAAAAAGCTTCACCTTCTGCTAAAATAATTTCATCACTCATGATTTTTTCAAGTTGTGCGCTGACTTGTTCACGAGGTCCACTTAAATCAATATAAGGTGTGGCGTGCTCACGAAAAACACGGAATGAATTTCCTAGTCGCACATCAACGGTCGCACCAAAAATTTTATCATTAGTTGGGCGAGGGCTAATGTTAATGAGATCTTGATCTAAATAATGCTCAATATCGGTATCACATAGACGCATAATGTATCCTATTTTTTTGATAATAATTGTTTGATTTGGGCTTTTAATATATCGATCGCAATTCGGTTTTTACCGCCTTTGGGTATAATGATATCGGCATATTGTTTAGATGGCTCAATAAATTCTAAAAACATTGGGCGGACAGTTTTTCGGTATTGCGATATGACCGAATCCATTGAACGACCACGTTCAATTAAATCACGCTGTAAACGGCGAATGGAACAAATATCTAATGGCGCGTCAACAAAGATTGAAACATTAATTTCATTGCGGATTGTTTCATGCATTAACAATAAAATGCCTTCTAAAATAATAATTTTTTTTGGTTCAAAATGCTTACTAGATGTTTTTCGATTGTGCTTAGCATAATCATATTCAGGAATTTGAATGGGCTTTCCTTGTTTTAGTTGGCGAAGGTGTTCAACTAATAGATAGTGATCCATTGAATCGGGATGATCGTAATTCGTTTGCTCACGTTCATCCATCGTTAAATGCGTTTGATCTTTATAATAAGCATCTTCAGAAATAATATCGATATCATTGGAATCTAATTCTTCTTTCAGTTCTTTATAAATGGTAGAAGCAATAAGGCTTTTACCTGAAGCAGAAGCACCTACAATAGCAATAACGATACAAGCTTGATTTTCAATGGTCTCTGGCATAGAAGTTCCTAGTGTCAGCGTATAAATGAGTGAAAAAATAGCCTATCATACCGTATTTTTGTAAGTTTTTAGCTATAATTGACCGCTAATTTAGCATACAGAAAACTAATAGTGGCAATCCTAGTAATTTTCCATTGGGTTTATAAAATAAAAAACGTCCAAATTATTTGTCTGAACGTTTTTTATTTAGATTGAATTATAAATAGAATTTTTCAATGAAATTTAATTTGCTGTCTAGTTTTAAGACTAATGGTTGACCTGTTGGAATCTCAAAGTACATAATTTCAGCATCAGAAATCCCGATAATATGTTTGGCAAGTGCGCGTAATGAATTACCGTGGGCCGTTACTAAAACGCGTTTGCCAGATAATAATGCGGGGGCAATTTGATCTTCCCAAAATGGCAGAACACGTTCTAAAGTGACTTTTAAATTCTCACCATTCGGCACAACTTCTTTGGGTAGGTGCGCATAACGGCGATCATTATGGGCTGAATTTGGATCTGATGGTGCTAATAGTGGTGGTAGGGTATCATAAGAACGGCGCCAAATATGTACTTGTTCATCTCCATATTTTTCTGCCGTGGCTTTTTTATCTAAGCCTTGTAATTCACCATAATGACGTTCATTTAAACGCCAATGTTTCACCTGTGGAATCCATAATTGATTAGATTCTTCTAATACAATATTACACGTTTTGATTGCACGAGTCAGTACGGAAGTGAATGCGATATCAAATTCATATCCTGCAGCTAATAGTTTTTGCCCTGCTGCTTTTGCTTCTTCAACGCCACGGTCGGTTAGATTTACATCGCGCCAACCAGTAAATAAGTTTTTCGCATTCCATTCACTCAATCCGTGACGAATAAATACTAATTCCATAAACACTCCTTTGTGTTAATATTGATTTTAAAATGGTATATTTATAACAAAAATCAATATACTTTGAAATAGTTATATTATTTCTTTTTATAAAAGCAACAGAAAAGCTGATTTTCCTCAAAGATTTGATTAAAATAGCAATTTTAATAATAGTTTATGGATGATTGGTGTAGGTAATATTCTTGTGAAAGTGTTTTTTTGTTTTTCTCCAATTGTGGTGCTTATTATGGTTATTCAGTCCGTTAATGCTACGGAACTTTTGAATATTCAGCAAAAAATTCAACAGCAAGAAACTAAAATTAATGATCAACGCCAAAAAAGAGATACATTACAAGTGAGCTTAAAAAGCCAAGAAGTTGAAATGGGTAAGATCATTGAGCAACTTAAAGAGACTGAAATGTCTTTAAAAGAGATACAAGATGCTATTAAGCGAACAGAGCAAGATATTCGTCAATTAGAAAGACAAGAAAAAGCCCAGCAAGAGCAGCTAAAGAAGCAATTAGATTCAGCTTATCGCTCAGGTATCCAATCTTCAGTGTTAGCTAGATTGCTTTCTGATCAGGCAAAAGAAGCAGAGAGAATGATGGCTTATTATGGGTATCTTAATCAAGTGCGGATTGATATTATTCATCAATTACGTCATACACAAGAAACGCTTAAAACACGGCGAACTGAATTAAAACAGCAACAAAAAGAACAACAGGCGCAATTAACTATACAAAAAAAACAAGAAAAAACACTAAAAAAAGTACAAATAGAACGGGAAACTACCTTGCATTCGCTAGATAAAACATTAGCACAGGAGCAAAGCCGTTTAGATGCATTGAAAAATAATGAAATTGCGTTACGAGCTCAGTTAGCCAAGGCGATGGAAGAGGCTAAACGAAAAGATAAATTACAACAAGCACAATTAGAGCAAACACGAAAACAAAAAGAACAACAGCAAGAAACAGAAAAAAAATCAACAGCGAAAGTAGTAGAACAGCCTAAAATACCTGAGAAATTGACTAAAACGGCACAAGGTTTAGGTATACCAAATAAACAATTTAATATGCCTGTCGTTGGTAAAGTTATCAATAGGTTTGGTACCACTCAAATGGGAGAGTTAACTTGGCGAGGAACAGTGATTGAGGCTAACCAAGGCTCACCAGTACACGCGATTGCAGGAGGGCGTGTGGTTTTAGCAGATTGGTTACAAGGGTATGGACAAGTTGTGGTTATTGATCATGGTAAAGATGATATGTCCTTATATGGTTATAATCAATCTTTAATGGTACGTAAAGGCGATGTTGTTGCACTAGGACAAAAAATTGCTTTGGTTGGCAATACCGGTGGTCAAAATCGGTCAGCGCTTTATTTTGAAATTCGCCGTAAAGGCAATCCAAAAAATCCGATGGGATGGGTGAAATAAAATGCAGAATTTATTAAAAAGTAAGCAGTCTATTATTCGATTATTTTGGCAAATTCTATGCTTTTTGATACCGCTTTTTTCATTTTCACTACAAGCAGAGGTGAAGTCGGCTAAATCAATTATGCCCGTTAAATTAGCAATTGTGATTGATGATATTGGCTATCGAACTAAAGAAGATAGTGCTATTTATGCATTACCAAAAGAAGTCAGTGTTGCCATTATTCCTAACGCACCTTATGCGACTGAACGTGCTAAAAAAGCGTTCTTACAAAAACGAGATATATTAATTCACTTACCCATGCAGCCTAAAGATAAATCTAAACCTATTGAAGCGGACGTATTAATGGTGAATGATAGTCAAGATGAGATTAATCAATTAATTCGTACTGCGCGTAGGTAAGTGCCTTATGCAATTGGCTTGAACAACCATATGGGGAGTAGCGCGACCGCTGATCGGCTAACAATGACCAATTTAATGCAGGTATTATTAAAAGAACAACTCTTTTTTTTAGACAGTAAAACAGGCCCTAGTGTAGCAGCGAAGATAGCACGTCAATTGGGTATAAGAACGTTAGAACGCCATTTATTTTTAGATAATAGTGACAATTTAGCTGATATTACCGCACAATTTAATACCGCTATTGATTACGCACGCAAGCACGGTAATGTAATTATAATTGGCCACCCTCGTAAAAATAGCATTGAAGTATTACAGAAAAGGTTAGCCTCTTTGCCTAAAGATATTCAATTAGTTGGCTTAGGCTCATTATGGCGTGATGAAAAAGTGACGTCACCAAAACCATTTATTATGTACTTTGAAAATAGAGCAGCTTTAACATCGGTAGCACCATTTAAATCCGTTGCTGTGCTTAGAGGATTACCCAAAGACTAACTTTTTACTTTTAGGAAAAATACTGTGAATTTTAATTTCCGTTTTTTTATAACAGGCTGTTTTTTAACATGTTCGCAAATTATTTTTGCTGAACAATTAGCGACTACATCACAACAAGAGATACTTGCCGAACGTCCTCAATTAACAGCTAAAATAGCTGTTGATTTAGATGTTAAAGGGATTAAAGAAAAAGATGAAGATGCTTGGCAAAATGTACAAATTTATTTGGCACAAATTAATAATGAATACGCAGATGGTTCGGAACGTTATCAATATTTAGTCCAAACAACAGTCGATAAGGCATTACGTGCTAAAGGATATTACAACTCACAATATCAATTTGTAAAAACAGTAAGCGCAGAGCAAAAGCCTTTATTGACACTTAATGTGCAATTAGATAATCAAAAAGTAAAAATTGATGAAGTAGATATTCAGCTTCAAGGCGATGCTAATACAGATGAAGATTTTGTTGAACTGAAAAAGACCGCACCTAATCAAGGTGATAGTTTAGCACATAATGCTTATGATGATTTTAAAAGCCATATTGAAGGTTTAGCCTTTAAAAAAGGGTATTTTGATGGACAATGGTTATATCACCGCTTAGAAGTATATCCACAAAACCATTCAGTTAATTGGCGTTTAGCTTATGACAGTGGCAAGCGTTATCGCTATGGCGAAATTAACTTCATTGATAACCAAATAAAAGAAGAATATTTAACTAATATTTTAAAAATTGCACCACAACAATATTATTATGCAAGTGATCTATCATTGATGACTGCTGATTATTTATCAAGTAATTGGTTTTCTTCGGTATTAGTTGAACCAAAATTAAATGAAAAAGCAAAACTTGTTGATTTAAAAATATTTTTTCAACCTAAAAAGAAAAATAAAGTTGAGATTGGCGCTGGGTTTGCCACGCAATTAGGTACCCGCTTGCAATTAAATTGGAAAAAACCATGGTTGAATGAACGAGGGCATAGCATTGATTCTCGTACTTACCTTTCATTGCCAGAGCAAACGCTAGAGTTAGGTTATAATGTTCCATTGCGACAAAATCCATTACATTATTATTATCAATTCTCTGGCTCACTAGAACATCAGAATCAGCAAGATACAAAATCAATAGCGGGTTCATTTGGTTTACAACGTTTTTGGACACACGAAACGGGATGGTCATTCTCTGCGGGCGTTAAGTCGCGTTATGATTCCTTTACACAGGCAAATGATAAGCATAAAACATTACTCGTTTATCCAACAGCAGCGTTAAATCGTACCCAAACTGATGGAAACCGTTTTCCTCTTTGGGGGGATAGTCAAAGAATAACAGTGAATTGGGGCGCAAAAATATTTGGCTCAGATGTAAGCTTTTACAGTTGGAAAGCGTCAAGCACTTGGATTCGAACTTATTTAGATCGTCACAGGTTATTTTTACGTGGAGAGGTGGGGCAAGTTCATACTAAAGATTTTCATCAGATCCCGCCAACATTACGCTATTTTGCTGGCGGCGATATGAGCATTAGAGGCTTTGCTTATAAAAGCATTTCACCTAAAGAACCTAAAAGTGGTAAGTTAATAGGCGGTTCACACTTAGTGACGACTACGGCGGAATATCAATATCGTATTTACCCAGATTGGTGGGCTGCCATTTTTTATGATACCGGTTTAGTATCAGATAAATTTGATCATCGTGCATTACATTCTGGTGCTGGCGTTGGCGTGCGTTGGGTTTCACCAATTGGTGCTATTAAATTTGATATTGCAACACCTGTTAAATCACCTAATAACAAACGTGGGGTACAATTTTATATTGGCTTAGGTTCAGAATTATAATTACTCAGTCTTATTATGCATAAACAACCAAATACACATCAGACGGAACATTTTGCTGACTCTTCTGCGCCAGCAAAATCGACTTCAAAAAATAAATGGCGATGGTTTCGTCGTGCCTGTTGCTTATTATTAGCCTTATTGTTTCTTCTTTTACTATTTTTATTTACAGCTAAAGGGCAACAAACTGCTTTTCGATTAGTAGATAGATGGCTAGAACCATTAACTATTGGCAAAGTAGAAGGCAGTATCCAACAAGGGTTAACTTTATCAGATACTCAATTTGTTATGGAGGGAGTAAATGTTAATGTTGGGCAAGCGACCTTACATATAGGTTTTGAATGTTTAATCTATCGTCGAGCCTGTGTGGAAAATATTGCACTGAAAGATGCTCACGTTACAATTGATAGCACTAAACTTCCGCCCTCGAAAAAAGTAGAAAGTAAGCCATTTACTGAATTGAATATTCCGTTAGAGATTGCATTAAAAAAACTATCGTTGGATAACATTCACGTTAAAATTGATGATATGGATATTCAGTTAGATTCTTTCTCGTCAGGAATCACGGGAAAAGGACGTGTACTTAACTTATCACCCACTCAGCTGACAGGTTTACAACTTTCGTTAGCACCCGTAGCGCAGTTAGATCAACAAGCGGTTGAAAAAGCAGACAATCTTGCAAAAAATAGCGTAAATCAGCCCGCACATTCAATAGATTGGTCTGCTATTAAGCAACAGTTAACCAGCCCATTATTGTCAAAACAATCACCCATTAGTTTACCTTTAGACGTAATTATTCCGCAATTTGAAGGGAAAAATATTCTTATTCAGCAAAAAGTTAGAGATCAAGCCGGAGAAGTCAATAATGTTAAATCGTTGGTGCATATTGATTCACTACAATTACGCGCAAATGTAGATCAACAAGCGATTAGATTAGAAGATTTTAGCTTAGTAAGTGATCAAGGTCATTTACTCTCGAAGGGATCGTTAATGTTAGCTAACGACTATCCGTTAAACTTACATGTAATGGCTAATTTGGCGGAGCAAAGATCGATTAACTTGCCGGCGAGTGAATTAACAACAACATTAAGCGGTTCATTATTGGCTACGACACATTTAACCATGCAAACCAGTGGCGTAGCGAATATGAAGCTAGTAAGTGATGTGCAATTGGCTGAGCCAAAAACGCCTTTAAAAGTCAGTTTAAATAGCTATGCAATTCATTATCCTTTATTCAGTAATACGTTTGAACAGCCACTTAAGATTCAGGCAGCAGATATACAGTTAAATGGCGATTTACTTGATTATCAATTAGATACGCAGATCAGTGTTGCTGGCATGGGAATGCCAAAAAGTCAATTAGCGCTCAAAGGACAAGGGCAAATCACACAATTTAATATTGAAGAACTACGGCTAGACGCTTTGGAGGGTAATGCCAAATTAGGCGGTAATGTTGATTGGTCTGACGGTGTCAAATGGAATGCAGATTTAAGACTAGCAGGAGTCAATACTCAAACGTTATTACCAAATTGGCCAGCAAATTTATCGGGAATGTTACAGTCAAAAGGTTATGCAGCACGTGGTGCAGAGAACGATTGGCAATTGGACTTTCCACAATTGGATATAAAGGGACAATTATTCAATAAAGATCTACATTTACAAGGTGATTTGAAATCCAGTAGTCAAACTTTGCTTGATATTGCCAACGCTAGTTTGATTTATGGTGACAATAATATTGTGATGAAAGGGCAATTAGGCAAACAATCTGACTTTTTTGCAGATATTAACGCCCCTAATTTGCAAGGGTTAATTCCAAAGTTATTAGCGAATATTAATGGATATGTGAAATTAACCGGTGATATTAGTGCGCCTAATCTCGATCTTGATCTCGATGCCAAGAAGCTTAGTTATAATGATATACAATTGAAGCATTTAACTGCAAAAGGACAGCTCACTACAGAAAAAAGGGTGCAAGGTAAGTTAATCCTTGGAATGGATCAGTTTTCTTATGACAAGATCAATATTAAACAAGCGGACTTAATCGTGGAAGGAAATGAAGATCAGCATAGTTTAAGATTGGTGGCTAAAGGCCAGCCTGTAGGCGCAGATTTAAAACTGAAAGGTAAATTTGATCGTGCTCATCCAGTTTGGACAGGGCAGATTGATCAGTTAGCATTTGATAGCAAAGAATTTGGTACGCTTAAAACGCAAGAAGCGGTCAAATTAAATTATGATCATCAAAAAATCAATACAACGATTGCAGCACACTGTTGGCGGAATCGACAATTTCAGCTGTGTTTTCCACGATCATTTAATGCCGGAGTAGAAGGGCAATTACCTTTTGAGCTTAAACAGCTTAATTTAGCAATATTACAACCTTTATTAGCGAAACAGAGTCAAATTGCGGGTATTGTTAATGCAAAAGGTGAGGTAGCCTGGGGCAAACATAAGTTACCACAACTGAATGTTCAATTAGATTCCCATTTGCTTCAATTTACACAAAAATTGGAGGAAGGTAAAACGCTACCATTAATACTTTCACCGGTCAGTATTAACGTGAATTTAGCAGACGACAATTTGAAATTACAAACGGCGATGGGGACTCAAGATAATGGCAATCTGAAAGCGGATTTATCTATGTTAGAAATTGCAGCTAATCGTAAATTATCGGGTAATATTGATATTAATCAGCTCAGTTTGAAACTAATTCAGCCTTTATTAAATGCCGGAGAAAAAATGGATGGCAAAATTAATGGTCATTTAAGTTTAGCGGGTAATGTTAGCTCGCCTCTATTGAATGGTTCGCTTAACTTAAGTGCTTTGCAAGCCAAAGCAAATGCAATGCCATTTAATGTAACCGCAGGGCAGTTAGATCTTGCTTTCCACGGTGCTACGTCAACATTAACAGGTAAAATTCGTACTGTAGATAGTGAATTAGAACTAACGGGTAATGCCGATTGGTGCCATTTAGATGCATGGAGAACGCAATTACAAGCTAAGGCGCACCGCTTCCGTTTGGATATGCCAAATTTAGCTAAAGTCGAGTTTAGTCCAGATATTGAAGTGGTTGCTACACCAAAATCGCTGAACTTAAGTGGTCAGATTGATATTCCATCGGCGCGAATTCAAGTGGAAAAATTGCCTGAAAGTGCGGTTAGTGTAAGCAATGATGAAATTATTATGGGCCAGTCGGTGAAGAAAATTGGTCGATTAGCTAAACAGCCTATTCCGCAACAAACTGAAAATGGAACGCTGATTAACGCTAATATTAACATTAATATTGGTAATGACGTTTATTTAAATGCGTATGGTCTAAAAAGTTATTTAGGTGGCACTATTGCTGTCCGTCAAGGTAAACAAGGGCTTGGTTTGTATGGCCAAGTGCATATGAAAAAAGGCCGCTATGCGTCATTTGGTCAAGATTTACTCATTCGCCGTGGTGTGATTAATTTTGCAGGCCTACCTTCTCAGTCAACTTTAAACATTGAGGCGATTCGTAATCCTGATGCAATGGATGATCCTGATATCGTTGCAGGCGTGAAAATTAATGGTTTAGCGGATGCCCCAGAAGTAAAAGTCTTTTCAGAACCAGCACTTTCGCAAAATGAAGCACTTTCTTATATTTTAACTGGGCGTTCATTAGAAAACAGCGGTGATTCAGCTAAAGGCAATGCAATGGCGATGGCATTATTAAACTTAAGTTTAGCGAAAAGTAGTAAAACAGTCGGCAAAATTGGCAGTGCTTTTGGATTGAATGATTTAACGGTAACCACAGCGGGTATTGGCGATAAGACTAAAGTCGAAGTGAGTGCCAGTTTAACCCCCAAATTCCGCGTTAAATATAGTATTGGTATTTTCGCGGCATTAACTGAATTGACTTTACGTTATAATCTTACGCCTAAACTTTATCTACAATGGGTATCCAGCGTAAATCAGGCGGTTGATTTAATGTATCGCTTTGAATTTGACTAACTATTCAATTTTGGCAGAAGGAGCGGTCAGTTTTGCAAATATTTTGTTAAGGCTGACCGCGTTTGTTTACCATTTTGTTACTCATATTTATAAATGGCGTGCTAAAATTACAAAGCATATCTCTTTAATTTAGTAATAAGATGTAAAAAATGGAAAGACAACGGCAAAGGCATTTACAAAAGTGGCTAAGAACACAGCAAAAAAGCATTAGCAAATGGCTGTATTTAAATGTATTGTTTGGTAGTGCAAGCGCGGCCTTAATGATTGCACAGATGGCACTCTTGGCGACCATACTACATAATATAATTATTGAAAAACAACCGTCCTATTTGTTGTTAACTGAATTAGCTTTATTATTAGGTTGTTTTTTAGGGCGCTCGTTATTGGCGTTACTGCGTGAACGTATTGGCTTTAAAGCGGGGCAACAATTACGTCAGCACTTACGCACACAAATTATTGCTAAACTCTCAGCGATTGGACCTATTGCTATTCAACAAAGACCGGCAGGTAGTTGGGCTGCATTAATGTTAGAGCAAGTTGAGAATCTACATAATTTTTATGCGCGATATTTGCCACAACAATTTTTATCGCTTATTGTACCGCTAGTTATTTTAGCGGTGGTTTTTCCCATTAATTGGGCGGCAGGTTGTATTTTATTGATCACCTTGCCTTTATTGCCTTTATTTATGGCGTTAGTCGGTTTGAAAGCGGTAGAAGTGAATCAACGTAATATTGGCATTCTTTCTCGCTTAAGCGGTCAATTTTTAGATAAATTGAAAGGTCTGGAAACTATTCGACTATTTGGCCAAACAGAACAGCAAGTGGAACAGATTCATCAAAATACGGAAGCATTCAGACTTAGTACGATGGATGTGCTAAAAATGGCTTTTTTGTCTTCTGCGGTGTTAGAATTTTTTACGGCGATTTCAATCGCGCTGATGGCGGTTTATTTTGGCGTTAGTTATTTAGGAGAACTTCATTTTGGCGGTTATAAGCTAGAAATTAGCTTATTTATTGGCTTTTTTTGTTTAATGTTGGCGCCTGAATTTTATCAGCCATTGCGCGAATTAGGCGTTTTTTATCATGATAAAGCCGCCGCATTAGGCGCGGCAGATAATATTGAAGCCTTTTTAAATAATAACGAGATATTTATCCATTTTGCAGGTTCAACGCAAAAAGATTTGGTAAACAGTCCGCTTACCATTGAGGCTAAAGAATGTGTCATTCTTTCGTTAGAGGGTAAACCGTTGACTAAGTCATTGAATTTTATGATTCGTCCATATCAACAGATCGCATTAGTAGGGCCAAGTGGGGCGGGTAAAAGCTCATTAATGAATATGTTGCTGGGTTTTTTAGCTTATCAAGGCTCAGTCAAGGTTAATGGTATCGAATTACGTGACTTAAATTTAGCGCAATATCGAGCGAAATTAGCTTGGGTAGGCCAAAATCCACAACTCATTAAAGGTTCGTTACGAGAGAATATTTTACTTGGCCAGCAACATATTAGTGAACCTGCATTCAAACAAGCGCTTGCTTTATCTAAAGTAGATGAATTTGTTGATCGGTTAGGTTTAGATTATCAAGTACAAGATGCAAACGGAGGTCTTTCTGGTGGACAAGCACAACGCATTGCAATTGCACGTGCGTTATTACGCCATTATGAATTGCTATTATTAGATGAACCCACAGCAAGTTTAGATTTGCAATCAGAACAGCAGGTCTTAAAGGCATTACAGAACTTGAAAGGCAAACAAACTACATTAATGATTACTCACCGTATTGAAGATCTTAAACACTGTGATGAAATTTGGTTGATGAAAGCGGGCGATTTAACGATTGATCGTCCGCATTCAAGCATAGACCATTATGAATGGCTAACACAAAATTGATCTACGATACTTAATTTTTGAATGATAAATTACCTATTATGAAATCACTTTTTCCTTTTTTCGCGCTTTATCGTACCCATTGGGGGCTTTTGTTATTGGGGATTGTGCTAGCCATTACCAGTTTGGCAGCAAGTATCGGCTTGTTAAGTTTATCGGGTTGGTTTCTATCAGCTTCTTTTTTGGCAGGTTCTTCCTTCATTTTCAATTTCTTTTATCCTTCTTCTGGTGTTCGAGGATTAGCGATTAGTCGCACAGTTTCACGCTATTTTGAGCGGTTAGTGACGCATAATGCGACTTTTCGTGTGCTAGCAAATTTACGTGTGGCAGTATTTCGTAAATTAATACCGCTTAGCCCGGCTAAATTAAATCATTTTCGCCATAGTGAGCTATTAAATCGATTAGTGGCAGATGTTGATACGTTAGACACCTTATATCTTAATCTCTTGTCTCCTTTTGTCAGTGCGATCATGGTCATTGCTTTTATGGCTATTGGCTTGTCATTTATTTCGCCTTTATTAGTTTGGCTGATTTGTGGTAATTTATTGGCGCTATTAATGCTATTTCCTTGGTTATTTTATCGTTTGGGGCGTAAATCTGGCGCAAGAGCTATTCAAGCGCGGGCAGCATATCGCAGTCAATTTATTGAATGGGTGCAAATGAATGCCGAATTTTTACTTTTTGGTAGCCTATCACAAGCAACCGTCAAATTAGCACAAACTGAAAGTGCGTGGTTTAAGGCACAAAGTAAAGAAAGCCAATTAACCGGTTTATCAAATGGTTTATTGATTCTGTCAAATGGTTTGTTGTTATGTGTGGTGCTTTATCTAGTTTCAACCGCTATCACGGTAACAAATGTTGATTATCCAGAAGCATTGATTGCTTTAGTGGTATTTTGTGTGATGGCATCAATGGAAATTTTGATGCCGATAGGCCTCGCATTTTTACATTTAGGGCAAGTTATTGTTGCGGCAGAACGTTTGAATGAAATTACTGAACAACAGCCATTGGTTAAATTTGATGGCCAGGAAAAATGGCAAATAACAGTTGAAAATCAACCGCTTATTCGCTTTGAGAACGTCTGTTTTCGCTATCCTGCACAAGCAGACAATGCATTAAATCAGCTTTCTTTTGAAGTATTAAAAGGGCAATTTGTCGCAATTGTTGGCAAAACAGGCAGTGGTAAAACCACTATTTTTCATTTATTAAATCGTCATTACGAGGCTAATCAAGGGGTAATTTGGTTAAATCAACATAAAATCAATGCCTTTGCAGAACAAACTTTGCGTCAAAATATGGTTACCTTGAGTCAACGAGTGCATATTTTCAATGGTTCATTGCGTGATAATTTATTGATTGGCGATCCACAGGCGACAGATAACGCATTACTTACCGTGTTACAGCAAGTTGGCTTGAGTTATTTGATCGACGATCACGGTTTAGCCTTATGGCTGGGTGAAGGTGGACGCCCACTTTCTGGTGGAGAACAACGGCGTTTAGGTTTAGCAAGAGTGTTGCTTAGTCACGCAGAAATTGTGTTACTTGATGAACCCACAGAAGGTTTAGATCGTGTTACGGAACAGCAAATTCTTGCGCTAATTTTACAGCATTGTACGGGCAGGACATTATTAATGATTACGCACCGCGTATTTGGATTAGATCAATTTGATGTGGTGTATCGTTTAGATCATGGAAAATTAATTAATACAGAATAGCCTATGTTTCTGAGGGGTTAAGCTATTTAAGGATAAATTTTTGCTTGAGCATTCAAAACAAAGCGAATAAGTGCTATATTCATAGCTAATTTTTTATGTTATTTTTTGATTAATTATGGCGACTGATTACCAAGACATTACTATTGCCTTTGCCGGCATCTGCCAAGCGGCTACTTTAGTGCAACAATTTGCGAATAAAGGTGTCGCGGATCGCGCTGTGTTTAGTTCAACAATAAAAAGTTTATTGGTTACTCAACCGCAGTCGACCTTAGCGGTTTATGATGGCAATATCGCCCATTTAACAATGGGATTAGCCACTGTGCAAGCACAAATGGGCGGTGGTAATGGTAAATTAGATACAGAAATTGGCCGCTATTGGATTAATATCTTAGCCTTAAGTCAGAAATTAAATAAAGATCCCGTGGCAAAATCGCAACTAATCCAGCGCCTAAAGCAAATTGAACGCCAATTATCTTTATATGGTAATGACATAATGGCCGATCAAATAATTGCTAATTTAGCGGCTATTTATAGTGAAATTATTAGCCCATTAGGTTCAAAAATTCAGGTTCTTGGTTTACAGGACTATTTGGTTAGACCCGATATTCAGCACAAAGTCCGTGCAAGTTTATTAGCCGGTGTTCGAGCGGGTATTTTATGGCAGCAAGTTGGTGGTAGTCGCTGG
This sequence comes from [Haemophilus] ducreyi, assembly GCF_900109315.1. GTDB lineage: Bacteria > Pseudomonadota > Gammaproteobacteria > Enterobacterales > Pasteurellaceae > Haemophilus_B > Haemophilus_B ducreyi. The sequence continues at coordinate 158,274 of NZ_FOJC01000002.1, forward strand.
CAATTTTTGTTTTCTCGTAAAAAGATTTTTAATCAAGCAAAACTATTTTATAAGGATTTTGAGCTATCTTCTGATTAGCAGATGCTCATTTCAACATTTATCTATTTTTGGAGAAAATAATGGAAGTTACTGCTTTAACAGCATTATCGCCGATTGATGGTCGTTACCAAGATAAAACAAATGCACTTCGCACAATTTTTAGTGAATTTGGCTTACTCAAATTTCGAGTAACTGTGGAAGTGCGTTGGTTACAAAAATTGGCATCACATCCACAAATTAGCGAAGTTTCAGTTTTGTCGCAAAAAGCAAACGATTACTTAGATCAAATTGTGGCAAACTTTTCCATTGATGATGCTAAGCACATAAAAATGATTGAGCGTGAAACTAATCACGATGTAAAAGCAGTTGAATATTTTTTGAAAGAAAAATGTAATGCATTAGCTGAATTACAAGCGATTAATGAATTTATTCATTTTGCTTGTACCTCAGAAGATATTAATAACACTTCTCACGCATTAATGTTAAAAATGGCACGTGAAGAAGTATTATTACCAGAATGGCAAAAATTGATTGATGCAATTGTTGAGCTTGCTAAACGTTATCAACATATTCCACTACTGTCTCGTACACACGGTCAACCTGCGAGCCCGACCACTATTGGTAAAGAAATGGCGAATGTGGCTTATCGTTTGCGCCGTCAATATAAACAATTACAAAATTTAGATATTTTAGCTAAAATTAATGGCGCCGTTGGAAACTATAATGCACATTTATCAGCTTATCCAGAAATTGATTGGCATACCTTTAGTCAACAATTTGTTGAATCTTTAGGAGTTAATTGGAATCCATATACCACACAAATTGAACCACACGATTATATTGCAGAGTTTTTTGATTGTGTAGCACGTTTTAATACGATTATGATTGATTTTGATCGTGATATGTGGGGCTATATTGCGTTAAATCATTTTAAACAGCGTACTGTTGCTGGAGAGATTGGATCATCAACAATGCCTCATAAAGTGAATCCGATTGACTTTGAAAATTCAGAAGGTAACTTGGGTTTAGCTAATGCCGTGATGGCGCATTTAGGACAAAAATTGCCAGTTTCACGTTGGCAACGTGATTTAACTGATTCTACAGTATTACGTAATCTTGGTGTTGGTTTAGGCTATTGCTTAATTGCCTATTCAGCCACTTTAAAAGGCATCAGCAAATTAGAAGTGAATGAACAGCATTTACAAGATGAATTAAATCAAAATTGGGAAGTGTTAGCTGAACCCATTCAGACTGTGATGCGTCGCTATGGTATTGAAAAACCATATGAAAAACTTAAAGAATTAACACGTGGTAAATGTGTAAATGAAGCCGTTATACGGCAGTTTATTGATACGCTCGCCATTCCAGAAAGTGAAAAAGCACGTTTAAAAGAAATGAGCCCGGCTACTTATATTGGATATGCGATTGAGCTTGTAGATAAGTTATAATATTTGCTAAAAATGACCGCTTGTTTTTGCTACAAGCGGTCATTTTGCTTATATTTTTACTCAAAAGATGAATAAAATGAAACAATCGATTCGACATAATAAAATTATAGAATTAGTTAACCAGCTTGGCTATGTTAGTACGGAAGAACTTGTGGCACAATTGGCGGTGAGTTCACAAACTATCCGACGTGATTTAAATGAATTGGCAGAAAAAAATTTATTACGCCGTCATCATGGCGGAGCGGGAATGCCGTCGAATAATGAAAATAGTGATTATAGCGAGCGCAAAAAATTTTTTTCCGCACAAAAGAATATAATTGCTCAGCAAGTGGCAAAAATGATTCCTAATGGTTCATCACTTTTTTTAGATATTGGCACCACTTCTGAAGCGGTCGCTTATGCACTATTATCACATCAGCATCTTAGAATTGTGACTAACAATCTAAATGCAGCACATATCTTAATGCAAAAAGATGATTTTCAAATTACTATTGCAGGTGGTGATCTGCGGGCAGATGGTGGTATTATTGGTGAAGCAACGGTTAATTTTATTAGTGAATTTCGTTTAGATTTTGGTATTCTTGGCATCAGTGCCATTGATGAAGATGGTTCAATGCTTGATTATGATTACCACGAAGTACGAGTGAAAAGAGCGTTAATGCAAAGTTCACGTCAAGTTATCTTGGTTACTGATCACTCAAAATTTAATCGACGTGCAATTGTACGTTTAGGCAACATCAGTGAAGTAAATTATCTATTTACAGATTTGCCATTACCGTTAGAATTACAGCAATATTTAGCACCTACAAACGTTACTCTTTATATTTGTAATAATTAATGATAACTTTTTTTCAACGACATGGCTATAAAGATAAATGGTTGGCATACATGCAGTTAATGCGTTTTGATAAGCCAATTGGGACTCTATTACTTCTTCACCCAACATTATGGGCATTATTTGCTGCAGCAGGCGGTATCCCGTCTAGTTCAATATTAATTATTTTTATACTAGGCGTGATTGTCATGCGTGCAGCAGGTTGTGTGATTAATGATTATGCAGATCGCCATATAGATGGCAAAGTTAAACGAACCTCACAACGGCCATTGGCAACAGGTCGTGTAACCACTGTTGAAGCTAAAGTGTTATTTTTTGTACTGTTAATCATTGCATTTTTATTGGATTTATCACTCAATCAATACGCATTTTTGCTTTCATTTGTTGCCGTGGCATTAGCGGTTATTTATCCGTTTATGAAACGTTTTACGCACTTGCCTCAAGTCGTACTTGGTATGGCTTTTGGCTGGGCGATTCCTATGGCATATGGTGCAGTGATTGAAGATTTGCCGTTAACATGTTGGTTATTATTTTTAGCTAATATTTTATGGACAGTTGCTTACGATACGCAGTATGCAATGGTTGATCGTGATGATGATTTACGTATTGGAGTTAAATCAACCGCTATTTTATTCGCACAATACGACAATAAAATTATTGCGCTATTACAATTTTTGTCACTCATTTTATTTATTCTGTTTGGGTGGTTAAGTGAATATCACATTGGTTATTTTATTGTATTAGCCTTAACTTCAACTTTATTTATTTATCAATGTTGGTTAACAAAACAACGGGTTAGAGAGCAATGTTTTAAAGCATTCTTAAATAATAATTACTTTGGTTTCGGCATTTTCATCGCGATTCTAGTGGGCATTTATGGTTTTTAAGTTGTTATAGATGAATACTATAAATTGATCATTAAACGGTTAATCAATTAAAAGCAATTGTGGCAATAGCCTCAATGTAACGGCTTTATTTGTAAAGGAAGCGCTAAGCGGTAGAATTTTTGCGAATAAAAGCATTTTGTTCAAATTCATTTCATATTTCATTTCATTTTAATAAGCGCTTGAATATTGCAAAGATTCTGCAAAATTCTAGCCAAAATAGCGCGCTTGTTTTTTAATACTTTTCCACATTTTTCTGCTATAATCTTGCTAATTTTTGGCTTTGGCAAACGGTTAAAGCCTTTTTCAATTTGATAGATTATAGGAATAACGAATGTCTGAACAAAATCAAACAAATAGTTATGATTCTTCGAGTATTAAAGTCTTACGGGGCTTAGATGCGGTGCGTAAACGTCCGGGAATGTATATCGGCGATACTGATGATGGCACGGGGTTACATCATATGGTGTTTGAAGTGGTGGATAATGCCATTGATGAAGCATTAGCAGGCCATTGTCAAGATATTATTGTTACCATTCATTCAGATAATTCTATTTCTGTACAAGATGATGGACGTGGTATCCCAGTTGGTATTCATCCTGAAGAAGGCGTTTCTGCGGCAGAAGTAATTATGACCGTCTTACACGCAGGCGGTAAATTTGATGATAATTCATATAAAGTCTCCGGTGGTTTACACGGCGTGGGCGTTTCGGTTGTTAATGCGCTGTCATCAAAATTACAATTAACAATTCGCCGAGAAGGGCATGTACACGAACAATTTTATAGTTTAGGCGAGCCTGATGCGCCTTTAACAATTATTGGTAATACAGATAAAACAGGCACCAGTGTACGCTTTTGGCCTAGTTTAGCGATTTTTAAAAATAAAACTGAATTTGAATATAAAATTTTATCTAAAAGACTGCGTGAGTTATCATTTTTAAACTCAGGTGTTTCGATAAAATTAATTGATGAACGCGAAGGTAAAGAAGAGCACTTTAAATATGAAGGTGGTATTAAAGCCTATGTTGAATATTTAAATGAAGGCAAAACGCATATTCATAACACTCCTTTTTACCTTGCTACAGAGAAAGACGGCATCGGTGTAGAAGTTTCGTTACAATGGAATGATAGCTATAACGAAAATGTTTATTGCTTCACGAATAATATTCCACAACGTGATGGTGGTACCCATTTAGCGGGTTTTCGTGGTGCTTTAACACGCGCTTTAAAAAATTATATGGATAATAGTGGTGTCGTTAAAAAGGTAGACGCTAATATTGATGCTTCAGGTGATGATGCGCGTGAAGGGCTTGTTGCGGTGATTTCCGTTAAAGTACCCGATCCAAAGTTTTCTTCACAAACAAAGGATAAGCTTGTTTCATCTGAAGTGAGAGGGGCGGTTGAAAGCTCAATGAATGAAGCATTAGCAGAATATTTAGCTGAAAACCCAGATGATGCAAAAAATATTGTCACAAAAATTATTGATGCTGCGCGTGCAAGAGAAGCCGCGCGTAAAGCACGTGAGATGACACGTCGTAAAGGTGCACTAGATTTAGGTGGTTTGCCAGGGAAATTAGCGGATTGTCAGGAAAAAGATCCAGCCTTGTCTGAATTATATTTAGTGGAGGGAGATTCTGCGGGGGGATCCGCTAAACAAGGTCGTGATCGTAAAAATCAAGCTATTTTACCCTTGAAAGGTAAGATTCTAAATGTAGAAAAAGCACGTTTCGATAAAATGCTTTCATCGCAAGAAGTGGCAACTTTAATTACTGCGTTAGGTGCAGGAATTGGGCGAGATGATTACAATATTGAAAAGTTACGTTATCACAAAATTATTATTATGACCGATGCGGATGTTGACGGTGCGCATATTCGTACGTTACTGCTGACGTTCTTCTATCGTCAAATGCCGGAATTGATAGAAAACGGTTATGTTTACATTGCTCAACCGCCTTTGTATAAAGTGAAAAAAGGTAAGCAAGAGCGTTATATCCAAGATAATGATGAAATGTTGCAGTATGAAATTGATATTGCGCTAGAAGGAGCCGGATTATATGTCAGTGAAGGCGCTCCAGCATTAAGCGGTTTAGCTTTAGAAAAGCTAATCAGTCAATATAATGGCGTGCAGAAATTATTTGAACGTTTAGTTCGTCGTTATCCAATGACGATATTAAATGAATTGATTTACAGTACAGCCCTCTCAGTTGAATTAGCCAAAGAACAGCTAAAAATAACCGCTTGGACGGAACAATTAGTCAACACACTTAATACAAAAGAAGTGAATGGCAGTAGCTATCAAGCCAGTGTTTCTTTTAATAGTGAACGGCAAATATACGAGCCACAAATTGTGGTAACAACACATGGTATGGATACGACTTATCGTATTGATTTTAATTTTATCACCAGCAATGAATATGGCCTTATTGTGAAATTAGGTGAGCAATTAAATAATTTATTAGCTGATTCAGCTTATGTTGTGCGAGGTGAGCGTCGTCAAGCGGTATCAACTTTTGCAGAAGCATTAGATTGGTTAGTGAAAGAATCTCGTAAAGGTTTAACCATTCAACGTTATAAAGGATTAGGTGAAATGAATCCAGAACAGTTATGGGAAACAACTATGGATCCCGTTGCCCGTAAAATGTTGCAAGTAAATATTAGTGATGCGATTGCAGCGGATAAATTGTTTAGTACGCTAATGGGCGATGAAGTTGAACCACGCCGTGATTTCATTGAAAGCAATGCATTATATGCTAATTTAGATATTTAATTTTTGCTACTAACAAAAAAAGCCCTAAATAAAGGGCTTTTTTTGTTGGTAAGAATGGTTAATTTTTTAATAAATTAAATCGCTTATTGTGCTTGTTTCGTCTTACGGGCTTTATACCATTTAATGCACACATAAATGGCGAGTAATCCTAAACCAGCAAAAATAATATGTTGTCCATTTTTAACTTGTTCATGTAACCAATTGATATTTTGTGCACCATAATCGCCTAAATATACCCAAATAGGCACAGAAATAATAGCGGCTGAAAAATCCACTAATAAGAAACGCGTAAAACTCACACGGCGAGTAATACCCGAAACTAAATAGACGACGGCCCGCAAACCGGGTAAAAAACGAGCAATAAAGAGTAAGCGGTTACCTTGTTTTTCAAATCGCTCTTGTACCTGTTTATAACGTTCTTCAGTAATAATGTTACGAATGAGCGGGAATTGACGGATTTTTTCACCATAAATGCGCCCAAGCCAATACATCGTGCTATCGCCGACTAATACACCAAACATACTGACAACAAGTATCCAATGCACATTAGTATAGCCCAGCCCTGAAATCACACCGCCAGAAACAAGCGTAATATCTTCAGGAATCGGAATACCAAATCCACAAGCTAATAACACTAAAAAGACAGCCCAATAGCCATAGCTACTAAAAAAGCCGATTAAAAATTCCATTTTTATTCCTCTGATTTATTTAAATTACGAACCGAATGACGCAACACTAATTCTGGATGAAATTCAATAGTGTGTGGTTGATATTCTTTATGACCTAGCTTAATTCGCTCTAATAATAAATTAAGCGCTTTAACACCCAAACGAGATTTAGATTGGTGTATTGTCGTGAGTGGTGGAGAAAAAAAGCGTGATGAATGGGTATTGTCGTAGCCAATAATTGAAATATCTTGAGGTACGGCAATTCCTTTTTCACTGAGTGCAGATAATACACCTAATGCAATAGTATCACTAAAACAGAAAATAGCGGTGGGTAGTTTATCTAAACGGAGCAAATTATTCATCTGTTCGAAGCCACTTTCTGGTTCAAAATCGCCTTCTAAGATCCATTCTTCCCTAATCGGTAAGTTTGCTTCTTTCATTGCTTTGATAAAACCTTCAAGACGTTCACTGCAAATGGTTTTAGTTAAATAGCCAGAAATTACGCCGATATCTTTATGGCCATTATCAATTAAATGGCGTGTCGCTAAATAAGCACCATTAAAACTGTTATCAATAATGCGGTCGTTTTTTTCGTGAGCTTTGCCCCAATCCATTACCACCATAGGAATATTGGTGGCATTAAATAATTCTAATGAGTTTCGGGTATATTCAGAACACATAACTAATATGCCATCAACGCGTTTTTTGATTAGCATATCTAAATGGTTTTGAATCTTTTCTGGTTCATTTTGTGTGTTACATAAGAAGAGAGAGTAGCCTTGTTGATAGCAATGTTCTTCTACCGCCAACACAATTTCTGCAAAATAGGGCGCTTCACTTGTAGTAATAATCATACCAATTGATTTGGTTGTGTTTATTTTTAAACTACGCGCAACAGCACTTGGTGAGTAATTTAATTTCTGAACAGCATTCCAAACAGTTTTGCTGGTTTCTTCTGCTACAAAGCGGGTTTTATTAATTACGTGGGAAACCGTAGTGGTTGAGACTCCCGCTAATTTAGCAACATCTTTAATTGTGGCCATAATCCTTTCTCTTAAAGTAAATTATTCTAATATTATAACGAAAATTTATTTAGATAGATCAAAAATACTAGACGAAAATTTAAAAATTATAAAAATATAAAGTTGAACTCAATGAGTGTTAGTGCTAATGTTTAGTTGAAAGAAAAGAATAAAACATAATGATGTTATATTTTATAAATAGAAAAATTTATGGAGATTTTAATAAGAATAGAAAATTTTTGATGGGCCCGAGTTCGGACTTCGAACTGACACGCTTTAAAGGCGGCGGATTTTGAATCAAGTGCCTAGGAATATTTTGCTCCTAAATTTATTGAATGGAATCATATAGGAATGGTTATTTGATTAGCGCAATTCAGCAAAAGGAATTATTCAATCTATTTTCTCAAATTATTTCACATACAAATAAAGGGCAATTGCTCTTTGAGAGAGCGCATTATAAAAGCAAAAAATTAGCAGGAGAGAAAAAAGAAGTGGTTGAATTTATCAAAATGGTTACCAGAAAAAATGCCATTTAAACGGTGTTTAAACGGCATTTAAAGCAAGATTAATTTAATGCTTTTTGCGGTTTTCAGGCAATAACATAATCGCAACAAGGTATAAAGATGCAATTGCAAAGTAGAATTGCATTGAGTGTTCCCATGTCATTAGATCTAGCACTAAGCTCCATATTAAGTTGAATAAGGTATAGAAAGTATATGCGAACGCCCAAATTAAACTAATCATAATGGTTACTCGCTGTGGTGAGCTGTTTGGTAACTCATGCGGTAAATTCAGGAGGATTGGATATTGAATAAACATAATACAACCTGAAATAAACATTAAGGCATAAGCAAATATTGCAGAATCTTTTGCAAATAGGAATGCTGCACCCATCGTTATAATCATACCAATAACTGCGCTAATTAATACTGGACGAACTGGAAAGGTTAAGCGCATACGTAACATGATTAATGTACCTAAAATACCGCCACCACTAATTGACAGTAACATAACGCTACTATCCATATTAGGTACGTGTTTTGGTAAGATTGAAGGCATAGTGGTTAAGGACATCACGTATAAGAATAAGAAGCCACCGAAGCCCATTGCGATTTTCCATACAAATGGGTCACGCAATGCCGTTTTATAGTCATAGGAATCTTCTGTTTCACTGTTGTTTTTAGTGTCGAAGTCTTTCGCTTTCCATAGCCACAATAAACCCGCAATGATCGCTAAGCCTGCTAATACGCTTAAAGTTACACGCCAGTCCGCACGTAATGCATCAGACCATAGGGCGAACATTACGGCTACTAAAAATGCGCCAATATTATAAGAGGCTGTGACCAATGCGTTGTACGCTAGTTTACGGTGTGGTGCAACGAATTTAGCCATAATTGGATTCATATATACCATGATCATCGAACCACCGAGCGCCATGATCATACGCGCTGCCGTGTATAACCAATAGTTTGGCATCCAGACCGCCACCATCGCGAAGCTGAGTAAGCCAAGTGCTAAGATAGCTGCTTTACGTACGCCTAAACGCAGGAGGAAGCTTGCTGCTAAAAAGTTAGCAAAAATACGTGCAATCGTAATGGTGTAGTTGATCACTTGTCCCATTACCGAAGAGACGTGCCCATCAAAATAAGTATCTAAAATTTCATGGCCTAATGTTGAACCACCGACCCAGCTCGCCGCAAACATGATGTAAGCGAAGATCAAAATAAATAACATGCTGATACCAGTCTTTTGATTGATTTCTTGGTTTGTTAAGGTCATTTGTTAATCCTCTAAGTCCTTAGTTTTCAGAGAAGGTGAGTATAACATAAACATAACATAAAACAGCAAATATGATTACCAAACGTAACAATAAATAATCTTAAAAGTTACATAATTGCAACAAAATCAAGCAAATAAACATTTTTATTAAGCAATAACATATAATTTATATGCGACAAGCGATTAAAAAATCATCGCTATGTTCATAACAGTGATCAGGAAATTATGTGAAAATTCTACCTTACTAGATTTAAATCTTTATTTTTACTCACTATCTAAGAGCAGCAGATAAACGAAATAAGTTAAGGAATATATTAGTTTAGGTTATTACATAAAGGACTGGAACGGGAGAGTAATAATTATAAATGGTGATCCATCAGTAGCTATTGGGTTCTACATAATGATTCTAATTTTTAGTAATGTAAATAATGTAGGAGAGGTCCAACCTGAATTAGCTTGGATTCGACAATGCTATACGAAGAGATTAACATTAAGGAGTATTGACTTTCCAAAGGAGGAATTTTAGATATGGTGCCTGAGGTCGGACTCGAACCGACACGGTTATTCACCGGCGGATTTTGAATCCGCTACGTCTACCAATTTCGTCACTCAGGCTTGAGTTGATAATTTAGCATATCGCTTAAATTAAAAGACGGAAAGATTATAGAAAAATCTCAGTGCTTATGCAAGGGCTAAAAAGATAAACCAGATCAGTTGTTGTAAAAAGCAACAGATGCAATGTAGCGGTTAAAGTTATTCACATAAATTGTGGATAACTTTATGAATAAAATCGACTAGCAAAGATTAACACCTTGATTTGTTAAAGAAAAATTGGGTTTCTTTGAAAAAGTCTAAAAAGTGGTCATTTGATACTGATGACTTTACTGACAATATTGCCTTTCGATAATTGTGTTTCAATTCGATCACCGATTGCAATTTGTTTTGCATCATAAATAATCTTTCCTTGCTGATTTTGTGTAACTGAATAGCCTCTAGCAAGTATTTTTAACGGGCTTAAGCCATCAATACGTGTGCACAATTCTTGGAGTTTTTGCCGTTCTTGGCTTAACTTTTTCTCTATTGTAAAGTTTAATCGTTGCGATAGTTGATTAAAATATTGTATGTTACTTGCAACATAATGTGGGAGCTTATTATGTTTTACGTATTGAGTTAATGTTTGCCAGCGTTGTTTTTGGGTTGCGAATAGTTGTGTGATAGTAGCCGTTAAGCGGTGTTTAATATGAATGAGCTGTTTTTGTTGTATCTGTAATTGGCGTTTTGGATGTTGTACGGTTAAGCGTAGGGTTAGCCGTTCAAATCTATTTAGTTTATGTGACCATAAGCGGTCAAAGGCAAGGTTAATTTTGTCAAATTGGTGATGTAATTGGCGAATTAATTCTTGTTGATCACGACTAACTAATTCTGCTGCGGCTGAAGGCGTTGGCGCGCGTAAATCAGCCACAAAATCGGCAATCGTGATATCTGTTTCGTGCCCGATCGCACTCACAATCGGAAGTTGAGAGTGAAAAATAGCATACGCCACAATTTCTTCATTAAAACACCATAAATCTTCTAAGGAGCCACCGCCTCTTGCAATAATTAAAAGATCACATTCATTACGTCGATTAGCTAAATTAATGCTTGCCACAATATCTGCGGCAGCTTCTTTACCTTGAGTAAGTGTTGGATAAATAATAATATCGAGATTTGGATCACGCCGTTTTAAAATATTAAGTATATCTTGTAATACGGCGCCGGTTGATGAGGTAATGATACCAATCCGCTTGGCAAAACTAGGTAATTTTTTTTTGTATGATTGTGCAAAAAGTCCTTTCGCAGCGAGTGTTAATTTGAGTTGTTCAAATTGTTTCTGTAATAAGCCATCACCAGCTAATTGCATACTATCAATAATAATTTGATAGTCGCCTCTTGGTTCATACAAACTGACATTTACTAACACTAAGACTTGCATACCATTAGCCGGTTGAAAGGTAACGCATTGATTTTTCATGCGGAACATGGCGGCTCTGACCTGTGCTTGTTCATCTTTTAACGTGAGATACCAATGGCCTGATGTTGGCTTAGTGAAGTTTGAGATTTCTCCAGTCAGCCATACTTGGCCAATTTCCATTTCTAATAGGTGTCGAACAGAATAGTTTAATTGTGTAATTGTAAGAATATTATTCATCTCAAGCGGTCAAATAATTAATAAATTAAGTAAAAGTGTAATGCGAAAGTAGAAAGTAAGGCAAGCAATAATAAGTGATATGGCAAATATGAAAAAGCCCTCGATAAAATCGAGGGCTGAAATATGGTTGCGGGGGCTGGATTTGAACCAACGACCTTCGGGTTATGAGCCCGACGAGCTACCAAGCTGCTCCATCCCGCGTCTGTGAGTAGATATAATATAAATATTTTCAGATAATTGCAAGTAATTTTATGAAAATAATTTGTTTTTATGAAATTATGCCAAATATTGTTTGCTTTTTCTAAGGAAATACGGTGAAAAAATGGGTATCATTTTGAATTAAATTTTGTTAACCTAATATCTTTTAAATTTATTCAGTTTAGAGAGAGTTTGGGTTAGGGATTATGATGAATTGGAACGTAACTAAAAGTTGGTTTAAAGTTGCTGTGATCGCTACATTAATTGCCGGATGTTCTGCTAAGCATGGGGCTCATAAACTGACGAATGATCAGCAACTTGAACATGCAAAATTAGGTGCTGTTTATACTGATCGTCAATTTAGCCTTTACAATTTTGTTAGAGTGCCAACTGTGGTGGCAAAGAGTCCGGTTGTGAATTTTCAAGATTTTTTAAAGCAGTTAAATAATGTTCGGGCTTATGCAACTAATATTACCGGTCGCTATGATCGTACTTATGGCAAAGTATCCGCTTGGATTGCGGCAGGCGGTAATATTTCAGAGTTGAATCATTATAACATTAATGCTTTACAAATGCGTGGTGAAGATGGCTTCCAGAATGTATTAATGACAGGGTATTATTCACCGGTTATTAATGCACGCCGTTCACCACAAGGTAAATATAAACACCCGATTTATTCGATGCCTAAACAAAAACGGCTAACGCGTGCTGAAATTTATTACGGGGCATTAGCCGGTAAAAGTTTAGAGTTAGCCTATAGCGATTCATTGTTAGATAACTTTCTATTAGGTGTACAAGGTAGTGGTTATGTTAATTTTGGTGATGGGCGTTTAAATTATTTTGCTTATGCGGGTCAAAATGGCCATAAATATAAAAGTATTGGGCGCTTGTTAGTAGAAGATGGTGAAATTGCTAAAGAAAAAATGTCTATTCAAGCCATTCGTGAATGGGGCAAAAAGAACCCGCATCGAATACAAGGTCTATTAGAACGTAATCCATCTTATGTCTTCTTTAAACATGATCCGACAGGGCAGGTAAAAGGTTCGGCAGGTGTGCCTTTGGTCGCGCTAGCTTCAGTGGCATCAGATAAAAGTTTAGTGCCTTCAGGCAGTGTGTTGTTAGTAGAAATGCCTTTGATTGATCATCATGGTAATTGGACCGGTAAGCACGAAATGCGTTTGATGGTGGCGTTAGATGTTGGTGGGGCAGTAAAAGGTCAACATTTTGATTTATACCAAGGCATTGGTGAGCGTGCTGGTCATCAAGCTGGCTTAATGAAACATTATGGGCGTGTTTGGGTATTAAATTAATTTGTTAGTTTAAATAAGCAGTCGATTTTGCTAATTTTAGCGAAATTAGACTGCTTATATGCGCTTTAAAGTGCGTTAATACAACCGCCACAAGATCCGCAACGCCAGTCTTGCTAATGCACGGCTTGATAGAAATAGCGCATAGTTTGTTCTTCAATTGGAATATTTTCCGCAATGAATAGATCGCTTAGCCATTCAATGTTTTCAACAATCCATTCATCTTCATCTAAACCGTCTAAATATAGCTCGTCTTCAGGATCAATATAATTATAAATGCCTTTGGTGCCCATATTGCTATCATAGCGTTCTTTGGGCAGATCGATTAGCTTTCCATTGTAGTGAATAATCCAATGGCCTAAACACATTACTTGTTGTTTGCGCGTCCACTCCGCAGTAAATGGATTTTCCATTATTTTTTCCACTTTATATTGTTATAGTTAGGCATTAGCGAGAATAACGGCACGTTTTGGTGCAGGCAATCCTTCGATTGTTTTACGCTGATCTCTTGGATCTAAAAAATCAACTAAGCTTTCATTTTCTAACCACTCAGTTTTGCGTTGTTCCGCTAAAGTGGTTACGGATTGATCTACACAACGCGCATTTTTAAAACCGATTTTCTTTAGCCAATTAATCAATGCGGCAACTGAAGGAATGAAATAAACATTTTTCATTTTAGCATAGCGATCTGCGGGGGTAAGAACATCATTAATATCGCCATCAATAATTAAGGTTTCAAGAATTAATTCGCCACCTTTAACTAATTGTGCTTTTAGCTGTGAAAGATGATCGAGCGGTGATTTTCGATGATATAACACCCCCATAGAGAAAACAGTATCAAAAGCAGCAAGCGGTTGCATTTGTTCAAGACCGAGTGGAATTAAGTTAGCGCGACGGTCATTGCCAAGTAATTGGCGAACCGCCTCAAATTGGCAAAGAAACAGTTCAGTTGGATCAATGCCGACTACCATTTGGGCGCCTTCGTCAACCATACGCCACATATGATAGCCGTTACCACAGCCTACATCTAAAATGGTGCGATCTTTCAAGGGGGCTAAATGCGGTAATACGCGCTGCCATTTAAAATCTGACCGCCATTCTGTATCTATATGAACACCATGTAAATGATAAGGACCTTTACGCCAAGGCATTAATTGTTTTAAACGATAAATTAAATATTGCTTTTCACCTTCTGGAAGTGCTTCTGCCAACACCGCTTCTACTTTGTCTGTTAGATTAATAGACGTGGGGAAAGTAGGCATAGATGTTGCAATTTTTGCCCATTTAGCATAATCACTATGCGCGGTTTTTTCCCATTGCTTCAATTGTAAAGGCAGTGTTTCCAACCAAGCAGAAAGAGGTGAGGTTGCAATTTGTTGATAAAAAGGGCGAAAGTCGATCATACTGGTTTTTCTTTACTAAAATAATGTTAGGATTATTGTGAATAAAAAAGGCATAACTGCCTGAAAAAATTAGATTATTTAGCAATAGGGTTTACTTTTGCCATTTATACGTTGGGATAAGCATTGAGTAATTATTGCTCAAAAGGTTGTTAATTCTAGCAAAATTCATTCAGTAAGTAAAAAAATTGCAATATTTCTCTAAAAATTGAGCGCTTATGTGATTTCTGTTTTGTGTTTTTAACGCGCTAAGTGATAAAATTTAACACAGTATTTGAATTAGATTTGAGAAAAGAATGACTAGCGCAGAATTATTAATGAATGTAACACCCAGTGAAACCCGAGTTGCTTTAGTTGAAGATGGTTTGCTGAAGGAGCTACATATTGAGCGTGAAGCGAAACGAGGTTTGGTCGGCAATATTTATAAAGGACGCGTGACACGAGTTTTGCCAGGTATGCAATCCGCTTTCGTTGATATTGGCTTGGAAAAGGCGGCATTTTTACATGCTTCTGATATCGTTTCACATACAGAATGTCTTGATGAAAGTGAAAAAAAGCAATTTGTAGTAAAAGATATCGCAGAATTAGTTCGCGAAGGACAAGATATTATTGTGCAAGTCGTTAAAGACCCATTAGGGACCAAAGGCGCTCGCTTAACAACCGATATTACTTTGCCATCACGCTATTTAGTTTTTATGCCGGAAAATAGCCACGTAGGTGTTTCACAACGGATTGAAAGTGAGCAAGAACGTAATCGTTTAAAAGCGTTAGTTGAACCCCATTGTGATGAACTCGGCGGTTTTATTATTCGTACTGCAGCAGAAGATGTTTCAGAAGAAAGCTTGCGCCAAGACAGTATTTTTTTAAAACGCTTATGGCGTAAAATTTTAGAACGTAAAGCAAAATATCCGGCACGTTCAATGCTTTATGGTGAGTTAGCACTTGCCCAACGTATATTACGTGATTTTGTCGGAACACAAATTAGTGCTGTTCGGATTGATTCAAAACAAACACTTGAACAAGTGACGGATTTCTTAAATGAATTTATGCCAGAATTAACAGAAAGCGTTACTTTATATAATGGCTCACATACCTTATTTGATACTTATGGTGTAGAAGAAGCTATTCAAAAAGCATTAGATAAACGTGTTAATTTAAAATCAGGTGGTTATTTAATTATTGAACAAACAGAAGCAATGACTACGATTGATATTAATACCGGCGCATTTGTTGGCCATCGTAATTTAGCGGATACAATTTTCAACACTAATATTGAAGCAACCCAAGCAATCGCACATCAATTACAGTTGCGTAATTTAGGGGGCATTATCATTATTGATTTTATTGATATGCAGCAAGAAGAACATCGTGAACGCGTATTGGAAGTGCTACGAGAAGCATTAAAAAATGATCGTGTTAAAACGAATGTCAATGGTTTTACCCAATTAGGATTGGTAGAAATGACCCGTAAACGCACGCGTGAAAGCTTAGAGCGAGTATTATGTTGTGATTGTCCGGTATGTAATGGGCGTGGTACGGTTAAAACGATTGAAACGGTTTGTTATGAAATTTTACGCGAAATTGTGCGCGTGCATTATTCGTATAGCTCAGAAAAAATTCGTGTATATGCTTCAAAAGAAGTCGTGGAATATTTAATTAATGAAGAAACACACGCGTCATTAGCAGAATTAGAAGCGTTTATTGGTAAAAAAGTAGAAATTAAATTAGAGCCTTATTATCATCAAGATCAGTTTGATGTGGTCGTCATGTAACCAATCCATTTGGTATTTCAAATAAATCAATGTACAATCATGACTAATTTTCTGAAGAATTTATCATTTATGCAAGAAACATATCTTTCAATTATTAAAACATTTAAACGTTTATTTCCGATTATTCGGAATTACAAGTGGGGGTTAATTGCAGCTTCTGTTGCATTGATTTTAAACGCATTAGTAGATTCTAGTTTAATTTATTTATTAAAGCCATTATTAGATGATGGATTTGGTAAAGCAGATAATGCCTTTCTTAAACAAGTGGCAATATTAGTTATGCTATTTATTTTGCTGAGAGGGGTGTCTAATTATATCGCAAGTTATTGTTTATCTTGGGTTTCTGGTAAAGTCGTAATGACGCTACGGCGTAATATTTTCCAACATTTGATGTATATGCCCGTCAGCTACTTTGATAAAAATCCTACAGGGCGTTTACTTTCTCGAGTAACTTATGATACAGAAATGGTCGCGAGTTCATCTTCTTACGTATTAGTCACTATTGTTCGTGAAGGTGCTTATTTAATTTCTTTATTTGCTGTGATGGTCTATACCAGTTGGCAGCTATCTATCGTTTTATTTCTATTAGCACCCATTATCGCATTTTTAATTAGTATTGTTTCAAATCGTTTTCGTATTTTGAGCCGTAATATTCAAAATTCGATGGGAGAATTGACAGTCACAACTGAGCAAATGTTAAAGGGGCATAAAGTTGTTCTTTCATTTGGTGGGCAAAAAATTGAAAAAGCACGTTTTGATCGAGTCAGTAATAATATGCGCCGGAAAGGCATGAAAATAGTCTCTGCCGATGGCATATCTGATGGTTTAGTGCAATTAATTGCTTCTTTAGCGCTATCAGCAGTGCTTTATGTTGCTACTTTCCCTGAGGTTATGAGTGAAAATTTAACTGCCGGCTCTTTTACGGTTGTCTTTTCATCAATGATGGCTATGTTACGTCCTTTAAAATCGTTAACCAGTGTCAACTCTCAATTTCAACGCGGCATGGCAGCATGTCAAACATTATTTGAGTTTTTAGATTTAAAAACCGAAAAGAATAATGGCACTAAGCAGGTTGAACGAGCACAAGGTTGTATTACATTTGATAATGTTATTTTTAGTTATGAAGGTAAAGAAGAGCGGGCATTGAATCAAGTTTCATTTACTATTCCACAAGGCAAAACCGTTGCATTAGTGGGACGTTCAGGTTCGGGTAAATCAACAATTGCTAGTTTATTAACCCGCTTCTACGATGTGAATGAAGGGCAAATTCTGCTTGACGGTGTTAATATTGAAGAATATACCTTAGAAAACTTGCGCGAGCAATGTTCTGTTGTTTCACAACAAGTTCACTTATTTAATGATACCATTGCGAATAATATTGCTTATGCAGCAAAAGATAAATATAGCCGAGCACAAATTATTGCAGCAGCACAAGCGGCTCACGCAATGGAGTTTATCGAAAAATTAGAACAGGGTTTAGATACTGTAATTGGTGAAAATGGCGCAAGTTTATCAGGTGGTCAGCGCCAACGTTTAGCCATTGCTCGCGCATTATTACGTAATGCACCTGTTCTAGTGTTAGATGAAGCAACGTCTGCACTTGATACTGAATCAGAACGCGCCATTCAATCCGCTTTGGCAGCGTTGCAAAAAAATAAAACAGTGTTAGTGATTGCGCACCGTTTGTCTACTATTGAAAAAGCAGATGAAATTTTAGTGGTCGATCAAGGTAAGATTGTTGAACGGGGTTCACATGAACAATTATTAGCGAAAGGCGGTGCTTATAAACAACTGTATAGTATGCAGTTTAGTGAGTAATCGCCATTAAATAGAAAGCCTCATTTATGGAGGCTTTTGCGTTACTAAGCGGGCTATTATTTGCCCCATTTTGCAAGTTTTTAGTAATAATGTACCGATTCTTGCTTAGAATAAGAAGGATCTTATTAATTAAAGGTAAATATATGAAAAAAAGTACGCTGTTATTTTCTCTGATAGCTATGGTGTTAAGCGGTTGTAATTCGGTATTAAATGCACCGACAGAAGTGAAAAAGCCAGTATACCAAATAGAACATACCGATCCTGCTTGGCAACAACATTTAAAGCAATTAGCCGAAATTAAAAATTATGAAGTTAAAGGTCAATTTGGCTATATTTCTCCTACAGAGCGTTTTTCTGCTCATTTTGATTGGCAATATAAAACACCAATAGATTTTACTTTAGCGTTATCGTCAAATTTGTCCACTAAATTGTTGAAATTACAGCGAAGTCATCAAGGATTGACCGTTTCAGATAGTGAAGGTTATTCTCGTACTGAAGCAGATATACACGCACTAATGCAAGAAATTATAGGCGTGTCATTTCCAATTGACCAATTTGCATATTGGGTAAAAGGTCAGCCAGCACAAGAGGGGAACTATATTGTGAATGAAAAACGTCAACTTTCTCAATTTAGTTATCCAATCAATCAACAAATTTGGCAAGCTCGTTATGTTGAATATCATGAAAATCGGGTGCCGTATTTACCTAAATTAATTGTACTTGAAAATGGTCAACAAACATTAAAAATTCGTCTTGATCATTGGAATTATTAAATGAACAGAATAATTTTACCTAGTCCCGCTAAATTGAATCTTTTTTTATATATAAATGGACGAAGAGCAGATGGATATCATCAACTACAAACGCTTTTTCAATTTCTAGATGTTGGTGATGAAATAGACATAAGCATAACAACGTCAAATTCCACAATTGAGTTAGTCAATGATATTGCAGGTGTTGCGACAGAAGAGAATTTAATTTATCGTGCAGCTAAATTATTACAGAAAAAGACTGCTTGTCAGCAAGGCGCTAAGATTGCAGTAGCTAAATATTTACCGATGGGCGGTGGCGTTGGCGGTGGTTCTTCTAATGCGGCTACAGTATTGGTTGGACTTAATTATTTATGGCAGACAGGGCTTTCATTAGCACAATTGGCGGAATTAGGTTTATCTTTAGGGGCGGATGTGCCGATTTTTGTGGTAGGTAAGGCCGCTTTTGCAGAAGGTATCGGTGAGATTTTGACGCCTTGCGAATTACCAGAAAAATGGTATCTAGTATTAAAACCAAATATTTCAATTGAAACGTCTTCGATTTTTAAAGATCCGAAGTTACCACGCAATACACCAAAGCGTAGCTTGTCAGTATTATTAGCAGAAGATTGGGGAAACGATTGCGAAAAAGTTGTGAGGGAACATTATTCAGAGGTTGAAGATCTTATTCAAGAATTATTACAATATGCACCGTTTCGATTGACGGGTACAGGCGCTTGTATTTTTGCTGAATTCGCTTCGAAAGCAGAAGCTGAAAAAGTCTTTAATTGTAGACCCCATAATATGTACGGTTTTATTGCAAAAGGGCAAAACATTTCTCCGTTACATAAAAAATTAAACTTATTTTCTTAATTGCCTTAGTAAACTCAAGGATCAATTCCAATGCCAGATATTAAACTGTTTGCGGGTAACGCAACACCAGAACTTGCAAAACGTATTTCAGAACGCCTTTATATTTCTTTAGGAAATGCAACAGTAGGGCGTTTTAGTGATGGTGAAATTCAAGTACAAATTAATGAAAATGTGCGCGGTTCAGATGTATTTATTATCCAGTCAACTTGTGCACCCACTAATGATAATTTAATGGAATTGATCGTGATGGTTGACGCGTTACGCCGTGCTTCAGCGGGGCGGATTACTGCTGTGATACCTTACTTTGGTTATTCTCGTCAAGATCGTCGTGTTCGTTCAGCGCGTGTACCCATTACGGCTAAAGTAGTCGCAGACTTTCTTTCTAGTGTAGGTGTTGATCGTGTATTAACCTGTGATTTGCACGCAGAACAAATTCAAGGTTTCTTTGATGTACCTGTTGACAATGTTTTTGGTTCGCCTGTATTAATTGATGATATTCTTGAGAAAAAAGATTTGGTAAATCCAATCGTGGTGTCACCAGATATTGGCGGGGTAGTACGTGCACGTGCTGTGGCTAAATTGTTAAATGATACTGATATGGCGATTATTGATAAACGTCGGCCTAAAGCGAATGTTTCGCAAGTGATGCATATTATTGGTGATGTAACGGATCGTGATTGTATTCTAGTCGATGATATGATTGATACCGGTGGTACTTTAGTTAAAGCAGCCGAAGCGTTAAAAGATCGCGGTGCTCGTCGAGTATTTGCTTATGCAACGCATGCAGTTTTTTCTGGCTCCGCAGCTAATAATTTAGCTAATCCAGCACTTGATGAAGTGGTTATAACCGATACTATTCCATTATCTGATGAAATTGAGGCATTAAATAAAGTACGCGTATTAACATTATCAAGCATGCTTGCTGAAGCTATTCGCCGAATTAGCAATGAAGAATCTATTTCGGCAATGTTTGATGCATAATTACATTTGACAAGTAAAGCCCAATCGAAAGATTGGGCTTTTGTTTATTGCGTATAGTGTAGAATTAAGCGGTTAATTTTAGGCATAATTTCGTTAAAATTTGGTTTTCTATAGGTATAACATATGTATTCTTTGATTCGAAAAGCATTGTTTTCAATGGAAGCAGAAACAGCACACTATTTTTCTATTCAAGCATTAAAACTGATGGGTAAATTACCTTTTAGTTTATGTTCAACAACGCTAAATCCTGTAGAGGTCATGGGATTGAAATTTAAAAATCCTATTGGTCTAGCCGCAGGTGCAGATAAAAATGGTGAAGCAATAGATGGCTTTGCTAAATTAGGATTTGGCTTTATCGAGGTTGGCACAGTAACGCCTTTAGCCCAAGATGGTAATAATAAGCCACGTCAGTTTCGTATTTTGGAAGCAGAAGGAATCATTAACCGAAATGGCTTTAATAATCAAGGTGTTGATGTATTAGTAGAGAACGTGAAAAAGGCTAGTTATGATGGTATTTTAGGTATTAATATCGGTAAAAATGCAACTACACCGATTGAAAATGCATTAGATGATTATCAAATTTGTTTGCATAAAGTCTATTCATATGCCGATTACATTACGGTCAATATTTCTTCGCCCAATACGCATAATCTGCGCGCTTTACAGTATGGTGAAGCACTCGATCATTTGTTAGCTGAACTTAAAACAGAGCAAGCAAAATTGGCAAAAAAATTTAATCAATATAAACCGCTTGTTTTAAAAATTGCGCCTGATTTAACCAATGAAGAAATTGTTTCAATTGCCGATAGTCTTATTCGGCATCAAATGGACGGTGTAATTGCAGGAAATACAACGCTTTCTCGTGAAAATGTTGCGGGACTTAATTATGCTCATCAACAAGGCGGATTAAGCGGTAAACCATTACATACATTGAGCACGAAATTAATCAGTACGTTAGCAAAAGAACTAAATGGAAAAATACCTATTATTGGCAGTGGTGGTATTCATTCTATTGATTCTGGACAACAGAAAATAGATGCAGGTGCTCATTTATTGCAATTATATTCAGCAATGATTTATCAAGGCCCAACCTTGATCCAAGAATTAGCTAAAAAGATCATCTTAAGATAGTAATACAGTATATTGAGGGATTAATTTAGTGGATTATACCGCTTTGTAACCTGATTAGCGTTAACACTTAGTTAGTAAAAAATGGACAAAATAGGGCAATTTTGCTATCTTATCTTGCAAATTTTATTTTTATTTTTTTATAAATTTTAAAAATCTGTTTGGTATCAACTAGATATCATGAAGATGTTCAATTTATTAGATGATAATTTTTCACACTCTATTTAAAGTAATTGGTGTGTTTTTTCTTAAAGCTAGTAAATTGAATGTGCATTATTTCATCAACCGATAAGTTTAAGAACTTATCACTACTATAATTATATTTAAGATAAGGACAACCTATGTCAGCGTTAGAAAGAGATGTAGACCCATTTGAAACGAAAGAGTGGCTTGAATCATTAGACTCATTAATTCGTGTTGAAGGTGCTGAACGTGCACAGTTTATTATTGATGAATTATTAAATCAAGCTCGTGCGGGAGGCGTGCCTGTTCAATCAGGTGTAACAACAGCATACGTAAATACGATCCCTGTATCGGCACAACCAGCGTATCCGGGGGATCACGCGATAGAGCATCGTATTCGCTCGGCTGTTCGCTGGAATGCTATCGCAATGGTTTTACGTAGTCAGAAAAAAGATCTTGATTTAGGCGGTCATATTTCAACATTCCAATCTGCAGCAACAATGTATGAAGTTTGTTACAATCACTTTTTCAAAGCAGCAACAGATAAGAATGGTGGTGATTTAATTTTTTCACAAGGTCATGCTGCACCAGGTATCTATGCGCGTGCTTTCTTAGAAGGTCGCCTTAGCGAACAACAAATGGATAACTTCCGTCAAGAAGCATTTATTGATGGTTTATCTTCATATCCACATCCAAAACTAATGCCTGAATTCTGGCAATTCTCAACCGTATCAATGGGATTAGGCCCTGTTAATGCAGTTTACCAAGCACGTTTCTTAAAATATCTTGAAAACCGTGGTTTAAAAGACACGGCAGATCAAAAAGTTTATGCATTCTTAGGCGATGGTGAAATGGACGAAATTGAGTCTAAAGGGGCATTAACTTTTGCAGCACGTGAGAAGTTAGATAACTTAATTTTTACAATCAGTTGTAACTTGCAACGTTTAGATGGCCCAGTTAATGGTAATGGTAAGATTATTCAAGAACTAGAAGGACTATTTGTTGGTGCTGGTTGGGAAGTTATTAAAGTATTATGGGGGAGTAATTGGGATAAATTATTCGCAAAAGATACTTCAGGTAAGTTAACACAGTTAATGATGGAAGTATTAGATGGTGATTATTTAACCTTTAAATCTAAAAATGGTGCTTACATTCGTGAACATTTCTTCGGTCGTTATCCTGAAACAGCCGCATTAGTTGCAGATATGTCTGATGATGAAATTTGGGAATTACGTCGTGGAGCGCACGATAGTGAAAAACTTTATGCAGCATATGCTAAAGCGCAACATGCAACGAAACCAGTTGTTATCTTAGCTCATCAAGTAAAAGGCTATAAGATTCCAGAAGCAGAAAGTAAGAATACGGCTCATCAATCGAAAAAAATGTCTTATGATAGCCTTAAAGGATTCCGTGACTACTTTGAATTACCATTAACGGATGAACAAGTAGAAAATTTAGAATATATTAAATTTTCAGAAGGCTCAGCGGAGTATGAATATTTACATGCTCATCGTAAAGCCTTAAATGGTTATGTGCCAGTTCGTCGTAAAGCGTTTAATATTGATTATCAGGTGCCTGCATTAGAAGAATTTCAAGCATTATTAGAAGCACAACCGCGTGGTATATCAACTACTATGGCATTTAGTCGTGTGTTGAATACATTATTAAAAAATAAAAATATTGGTAAAACAATTGTACCAATTATTGCTGATGAAGCGCGTACTTTTGGTATGGAAGGTTTATTCCGTCAAATTGGTATTTATAATCCACATGGTCAAAACTATGTGCCTTCGGATCGAGATCTTGTTGCTTATTACCGTGAAGCGAAAGATGGTCAAGTTTTACAAGAAGGTATTAATGAATTAGGTGCGACATCTTCTTGGGTAGCTGCAGCAACCTCTTATTCTGTAAGTAACCAACCAATGATTCCTTTCTTCATTTATTATTCAATGTTTGGTTTCCAACGCGTTGGCGATATGATGTGGTTAGCGGGCGACCAATTAGCTCGAGGCTTTATGATCGGGGGTACTTCTGGCCGTACAACATTAAACGGCGAAGGTTTACAGCATGAAGATGGTCACAGCCATATTCAAGCGAGCGTTATTCCGAACTGTGTGACTTATGATCCATCATTTGCTTTTGAAGTTGCGGTTATTGTACAAGATGGTATTAACCGTATGTATGGTGAGAAACAAGAAGATGTATTCTATTACATTACCACTTTAAATGAAGTTACTGAACAGCCAGCAATGCCTAGCGGTGCTGAAGAAGGTATCCGTAAAGGATTGTATAAATTTGAAACGGTTGAAGGTAAGAAAGGCAAAGGCCATGTACAATTGTTAGGTTCTGGTGCAATTATGCGTCATGTTCGTGAAGCAGCACAAATTCTTGCGAAAGAGTATGGCATTACTTCATATGTGTTCTCAGCACCTTCATTTAATGAATTAGGCCGTGATGGCGCAGATTGTGCACGTTGGAATTTATTACATCCAACGGAGGCTCCACGAGTTCCATATGTTGGTCAAGTATTAGCTGATTTACCAACGGTTGCATCAACGGATTACATGAAATTATACGCAGAGCAAATCCGTGCTTATGTCCCAACTAGACACTATCATGTGTTAGGTACGGATGGCTTTGGTCGTTCTGATAGCCGTGCAAATTTACGTGAACATTTTGAAGTTAATGAACATTATGTTGTAGTTGCTGCATTAGCACAACTAGCGAAAGAAGACTCGGTAGATGCTAAAGTTGTTGAAGAAGCAATCAAAAAATTCGGCTTAAACGTAGATCGTATTAATCCATTATACGCTTAATAAACTTTGAAGCGGCCATTATTATAATATTTTTACAAATATGGCCGCTTGCTTAATTCGGAACGAAGGGATATAAAAATGTCAAAACAAATTAATGTGCCAGATATTGGTGGCGATGAAGTTACCGTAACAGAAGTAATGGTTAATGTTGGCGATACTATTACAATTGATCAATCAATTATTAATGTGGAAGGTGATAAGGCCTCAATGGAAGTGCCAGCACCTGAAGCGGGCGTGGTAAAACATGTATTAGTTAAAGTGGGTGATAAAGTCACGACTGGTTCAGCAATGCTCGTGTTAGAAACGGCAGATGCCGCACCGCAAGTTTCAGCTCCAGTTGCTGTTTCAGTAGCATCAGCTATTGTTGAAGTAAATGTACCTGATATCGGTGGTGATGAAGTAAACGTGACGGAAATTATGGTTAACGTTGGCGATGAAATTACTGAAGAGCAATCATTAATTACTGTAGAAGGTGATAAAGCATCTATGGAAGTCCCTGCACCATTTGCGGGTGTAGTAAAAGAAATTTTAGTCAAATCAGGTGATAAAGTCTCAACCGGTTCATTAATTATGAAATTTGAAGTAGCGGGTGCGGCTCCAGCTTCTGCAACTGTTGCACCAACCGCGGTAGTTGCGCCTACAGCTCAGTCTGCTAAAGAACAAGGTCAATCAGGTTTAAGCCAAGCACAAGTAGAAGCAAGTTCAGTATTTGCGCACGCTACTCCGGTTATTCGCCGTTTAGCGCGTGAATTTGGCGTAAATTTAGATAAAGTTAAAGGTTCAGGCCGTAAAGGGCGTATTATTAAAGAAGATCTTCAAGCATACGTTAAAACAGCTGTTCAAGTATTTGAACAACAAGGTGGATCGACAGCAAGTGCAAGCGGAGCGGGTTTAGGTTTATTACCATGGCCAAAAGTTGACTTTAGCAAATTCGGCGAAGTTGAAGAAGTTGAGTTAAGCCGTATTAATAAAATTTCTGGTGCAAACTTACATCGCAACTGGGTTATGATTCCACATGTAACGCATTTTGATCGTACTGATATCACTGCACTTGAAGAGTTCCGTAAAGAACAAAATAAACTAGCAGAAAAACAGAAATTAGACGTCAAAATCACACCGGTTGTATTCATTATGAAAGCCGTCGCAAAAGCATTAGAAGCATTCCCTCGTTTCAATAGCTCACTTTCTGAAGATGCACAACGTTTAACACTTAAAAAATATATTAACATTGGCGTAGCAGTAGATACACCAAATGGTCTAGTCGTACCTGTGTTCAAAAATGTGAATAAAAAAGGTATTATTGAACTTTCTCGCGAGTTAATGGAAGTATCTAAGAAAGCACGTGATGGCAAATTAACCGCTTCGGATATGCAAGGTGGATGCTTTATTATCTCAAGTTTAGGCGGTATTGGTACAACGCACTTTACACCAATTGTAAATGCGCCAGAAGTCGCTATTTTAGGTGTTTCTAAATCTGAAACATTACCGGTATGGAATGGTAAAGAGTTTACTCCTCGCTTAATGCTTCCATTATCATTATCATTTGACCACCGTGTAATCGATGGGGCTGATGGTGCACGCTTCTTAAGCTACATCAACGGCGTATTAGCAGACATTCGTCGTTTAGTAATGTAATTTAAACAAACGGTCTATTTGGCAAAAAGCCAAATTAGACCGCTTGTAAGACTAATTGAGGCAAAAATGAGTAAAGAAATTAAAACCCAAGTTGTCGTACTTGGTGCGGGCCCTGCAGGTTATTCGGCAGCATTCCGTTGTGCAGATTTAGGTTTAGAAACGGTTATTGTTGAACGTTATTCAACATTAGGTGGTGTGTGTTTAAATGTAGGGTGTATTCCTTCAAAAGCATTATTACACGTTGCTAAAGTGATTGAAGAAGCAAAACATGCGGATAAAAATGGTATTACATTTGGTGAACCAATCATTGATTTAGATAAAGTCCGTAAGGGTAAAGAAGCCGTAGTGTCAAAATTGACGGGTGGTTTAGCGGGTATGGCTAAAGCGCGTAAAGTAACGGTTATAGAAGGTTTAGCAGCATTTACTGATTCGCATACCCTAGTTGTACGTGATCGAGATGGCAATCCGACGACAATTAAATTTGATAATGCTATTATTGCAGCGGGTTCTCGTCCTATTGAATTACCATTTATTCCACACGAGGATCCTCGTATTTGGAACTCTACCGATGCACTTAAATTAAAAGAAATTCCGAAAAAACTTTTAATTATGGGCGGTGGAATTATCGGCTTGGAAATGGGAACTGTATATCAATCACTAGGATCAGAGATTGAAGTAGTCGAAATGTTTGATCAAGTTATCCCGGCGGCAGATAAAGATGTTGTTTCAATTTATAGCAAACAAGTTGAGAAAAAATTCAAATTAATGCTTGAAACCAAAGTAACGGCAGTAAAAGCGGAAGATGATGGTATTTATGTCTCAATGGAAGGCAAGGCTTGTAATGATACTAAGCGTTATGATGCTGTTTTAGTTGCTATTGGCCGTGTACCAAATGGTAAATTGATCGACGCGGGTAAAGCGGGCGTAGAAGTAGATGAACGCGGTTTTATTCATACTGATAAACAAATGCGTACTAATGTACCACATATTTTCGCTATCGGTGACGTTGTGGGCCAACCAATGCTAGCGCATAAAGGTGTACATGAAGGTCATGTTGCTGCGGAAGTTATTGCAGGAAAAAAACATTATTTCGATCCAAAAGTAATTCCTTCAATTGCTTATACCGAACCTGAAGTGGCTTGGGTGGGTAAAACAGAAAAAGAATGTAAACAAGAAGGATTAAACTATGAAGTGGCTAAATTCCCTTGGGCTGCTTCTGGACGTGCAATTGCTTCAGAATGTTCTGAAGGAATGACAAAATTAATCTTTGATAAAGATACTCACCGCTTGTTAGGTGGGGCAATTGTTGGTTCAAATGGCGGTGAATTACTAGGAGAAATTGGCTTAGCAATTGAAATGGGTTGTGATGCAGAAGATATTGCTTTAACTATTCATGCACACCCAACTTTACATGAATCCGTTGGTTTAGCCGCAGAAGTATTTGAAGGATCTATTACAGATTTACCAAATGCGAAAGCAAAAAAACGCTAATTTATGATTAAATAAGCGGTAAGATTTTGCAAATTTTTTGTCTAATCTTACCGCTTATTATTTAAAATGGTTTAATGTTATAAGTTTAGCTTAAAAAGCAATATATTATGTTCTTTTTTTCATCACTTGAAATTAAAGCAATAAATTATTATTGACATGTATTCAGATATTCGTAGAATAATAATTACTGATTGCAAATAATCATTTAAAGCGGGAATAGCTCAGTTGGTAGATCCAGACCTTCCAAGGTCTGGGCTCGCGAGTTCGAGCATCGTTTCCCGCTCCATCCTTATGGCGTGTTAGCAAAGCGGTTATGCACTGGATTGCAAATCCATGTAGATCGGTTCGATTCCGGTACACGCCTCCATTAATTATTCCAAGTCATTTTAAATATTCCTAGCTTTTATAGAGCCTATATAATTTCATTTTATTCAAATACCTATTAGACTATAAATAATCATTTTTGTAAAATGAGTAATTAATTTTATTTTGCTATCAGTTGTCACTTCCAATATTTTGTTAACCTGTTATACTTCTTTATCTGAGTTAGTTAGGCAATCACTGGTTTATTGAAGCCCTAAAGTGTTCTTTAGAACAAACTAGTGGGACAAATAGACGAGAGGAAAGTCCGAGCTACAAAGGGCAGAGTGCCAGATAACGTCTGGGAGGCGTGAGCCTACGACTAGTGCAACAGAGAGCAGACCGCCTGTTATTAAATAGGTAAGGGTGAAAGGGTGTGGTAAGAGCACACCGCGTGAATGGTAACATTTCACGGCACGGTAAACTCCACTCGTAGCAAGACCAAATAGGAATCCAATGAGTGGCCCGTTCAGGATTCGGGTAGGTTGCTTGAGCTTGTGTGTGAATACAAGCCTAGAGGAATGATTGTCCACGACAGAACTCGGCTTATCGACTAACTCAGTTCAATTTAAAAAAGCGAATAGGACCGCCTGTTCGCTTTTTGCTTTTTACAAGGAGATAATTAATGCACTTCTTTAAATTAGTTGTGTTTCCTCTATTCTGTTTAGTTGCGCCATTGTCAGTGATGGCACATCCGCATTCTTTTGTTGATTTGAAAAATAAAGTATTAGTTGACGGAACCCAATTAAAAGGGTTTCAGATGGAATGGACTATGGATGAAATTGCTTCAGCTGAATTGATTTATGAAGTTAAAAATAATCCTGATCATCAAGCGGCAAAAAAATCTATTACGGCTGAAATGGAGCAAACAGCGATTGAAAATCACTATTTTAGTTATTTATATAATGCCAAAGATCAGCCGTTAAAATTTAGTGCTAAACCTTCGAATACAACATTTAGGATTGCAGGTAATCGTGTGGTGTTTTACATTACTTTTTACTTAAGTAAACCTTATGATCTTAAAAATAATGCCATTCGTTTTTATACTTATGAGCCAAGTTACTATATGGCGATGGAGTATAATAATCAACGAGACTTATCAATTAATTCTTCAGAATGTAAAGCGAAATTAACCCAACCAAATGTTAACAATTCATTACGTTTATATGCTTCAAGTTTAGATAAAAATCAAAAACCTAATATGCCTGACGGTGAAGATAATTCACTTGGTGCTCAATTTGCTCAAACTGTGGAGGTGGTATGCGAATAAATAGCAAAGAATTAGTTGGAATAAGCATCATTTTACTATTAGGTTTGAGTATTTATCAATTTTATCCTTTTTTTCTATTTAAAGTGGTGGAGTGGCAAAAAGAATTTAATCAGCTGTTATCTTCATCATTAAATGCATTAACTGAACATAAACAACAAGCAGGGCTAACTTTAATTACTGTAAGTTTTTTGTATGGTGTTTTCCATGCTGTTGGACCAGGACATGGCAAATTTATTTTAACTAGCTACCTTTCCTTAGAAACGACTAAACTCAATCAAGCAATGAAATTAACATTAGCAGCGGCTTTAGTACAAGGAATCGTCGCAGTAGTATTAGTATCAATTATTATTGTTGTATTTACACTTTCTAGAAATTATTTCAATTTAACACTAAAGTGGATTGAACGTGGTAGTTTTAGTGTAATGATTATCTTAGGTGTGTATTGGTGCTATCAGTCATTTAAGCTATTTAAGCAACAAAAAAAACCGCTAAATACCCTTAAAATCAAAAAAATTGCCAAAATAACTAAAATTAGCCCGCAAGTAAAACCATTAACGCATACGCATTCAGCGCATTGTGGTTGTGGACATCAACATTTACCCTCTTCTGCCCAAATACAACAAGCTAAAGATTGGAAAGCACAAATAATGATTATTTTGAGTATTGGCGCACGGCCTTGTTCAGGCGCAATCTTGGTATTATTCCTTGCCTATACGCTTGATTTATATAGTTGGGGCGTATTATCTGCATTGGCAATGGCCGTTGGAACAGGGCTAACCTTAAGTCTATTTGCCTGGCTAGTGTTAGTTGCCCGTAATAAAGCAATTCGTTTAAGCAGTTGGTATATTTCGGAGCAACACGGCCACTATTGGGCGGCTGGAGTAAAAATGATAGCGGCTTGTGCATTGATTATTTTAGGTATAACTTTATTCCATAGTAGTTTTATCGAACTAAATATGGGAACAAGTTTATTAAAACGATAATTTTTTTCATTAAAATGTATTCTAAATGCCAAAAAATTATTACAATGCAAACGATTACTTGTTATAGCTAGAGGGCTTTTAATGGATTTTATTGTTTCAGGCTTTGAAGATGTACTAAGATGGATTGTCGCGACAATTGATGGGCCACTTTGGGATTTAACCACCTTATTACTTTTGGGGGCGGGTTTATTCTTTACAATTACCACCGGTTTAGTACAGTTTCGTCTTTTCCCCCGAAGTTTACGAGAAATGTGGGGAGGTCGGAATACAAAAGGCGAATCATTAACGCCTTTCCAAGCCTTTACAACAGGTCTTGCTAGTCGAGTAGGTGTTGGGAATATTGCTGGCGTAGCCACCGCAATTGCATTAGGTGGCCCAGGTGCTGTTTTTTGGATGTGGGTTACCGCATTAATGGGCATGAGTTCTGCGTTTGTCGAATCGTCCTTAGCGCAGTTATATAAAACACGCGATCATAATGGCATGTTTCGAGGTGGACCCCCTTATTATATTGCACGTGGGTTGAAATTTAAGCCACTAGCAATGATTTTTGCCGTTACCTTAATTTTTACCTTTGGTTTTGCCTTTAATGCGGTGCAATCAAACTCAATTGTGGCCGCTACAACTAAGGCGTGGAATTGGAATGCCGAATATATTGGCATGATTTTAGTCGTATTAACCGCCATAATCATTTTAGGCGGAGTTAAACGCATCGGCGTTATTTCAGCCAGAATTGTACCGGTAATGGCATTATTTTATCTGATTATTGCTTTAGCTATTTTAGGCATGAATATTAACGCGGTTCCTGCCGTGTTAGCTAATATTATTGATAGCGCTTTCGATTTTTCTGCCGCCGCGGGTGGATTCTTTGGTAGTATTGTTTCAAAGACAATGTTAATGGGAATTAAGCGCGGATTATTTTCTAATGAAGCAGGTATGGGCTCAGCACCTAATTCTGCAGCAACCTCAAATGCAAAACATCCGGTAAGTCAAGGGCTTATTCAAATGTTAGGGGTGTTTGTAGATACGATTGTGGTGTGTACTTGTACCGCAATTATTATTTTAATGTCAGATAATTATGGCAGTGAAACATTGAAAGGTGTGGAACTCACTCAGACAGCATTAACATTTCATTTAGGTGAATTTGGCTTACATTTTTTAGCATTTTGTTTATTACTGTTTTGTTACACATCTATTATTGGCAATTATGCTTACGCAGAAACGAATATTCGCTACATTAAAAACAAACCTTGGTTTATTTGGGGGTTTAGAATAGTCGTCCTGTTTTTTGTTTATTTCGGTGCGGTTCGTGATGGGAGTGTTGTGTGGGCTTTTGCTGATACAGTAATGGCGGCAATGGCAATAATAAATTTAATTGCTATTTTAATTCTTTCTCCTATTGTTTGGCGGCTTTTAAAAGATTATTTACGCCAATTAAAATCAGGCCAGGAACCCGTCTTTAATATTGAAGAACATCAAGATCTTATCCATCGTGGCGTGGATCCATTAATTTGGAAAGCTAAAAGAGAGTAATCCATTTATAAGCGGTCTTTTTTGCAAAAAAAACAGCAGAATAGGCCGCTTTTCCATCCAATTTCTTTGCAAATCTAACGATTTAAAGTAAAATCCATCGATTAATTTTCCTTTAAATAATTTATAACCGTATAGGACATTTCTTGCCCGATGAAAATGCAGAATATTCGTAATTTTTCAATTATTGCACATATTGACCATGGCAAATCAACGTTATCAGATCGTTTGATTCAAACCTGTGGTGGACTATCTGATCGTGAAATGGAAGCACAAGTTTTAGATTCAATGGATCTTGAACGTGAACGCGGAATCACGATTAAAGCACAATCAGTAACACTCCACTATAAAGCAAAAGATGGTGAAACTTATCAATTAAACTTTATTGATACACCAGGGCACGTTGATTTTTCATATGAAGTTTCACGTTCTTTAGCCGCCTGTGAAGGGGCGCTATTAGTGGTTGATGCGGGACAAGGTGTAGAAGCACAAACACTTGCAAATTGCTATACTGCGATTGAAATGGATTTAGAAGTTGTTCCTGTTTTAAATAAAATTGACCTACCGGCAGCTGAGCCAGAACGAGTAGCAGAAGAAATTGAAGATATTGTTGGGATTGATGCGATTGATGCCGTACATTGCTCGGCTAAAACCGGTTTCGGTATTGAGAACGTTTTAGAAGATATTGTTAAAAAAATTCCAGCACCAGAAGGTGATCCAGAGGCACCTTTACAAGCATTGATTATTGATTCTTGGTTTGATAATTATTTAGGTGTTGTCTCTTTAGTCCGCATTAAAAATGGATCAATTAAAAAAGGCGACAAAATCAAAGTAATGACTACAGGCCAATCGTATAATGTTGACCGTTTAGGTATTTTCACACCAAAACAAGTAGATACGACAGAATTAAAAACAGGTGAAGTGGGTTGGGTTGTTTGTGCGATTAAAGATATTTTAGGTGCACCGGTAGGTGATACTTTAACACATCAACACCATTCTGCTACAGAGGTTTTACCCGGATTTAAAAAAGTGAAACCACAAGTTTATGCAGGTTTATTCCCGATTAGTTCAGATGATTATGAAGCTTTCCGTGATGCTTTAGGCAAATTAAGCCTTAATGACGCCTCTTTATTTTATGAACCAGAAAATTCAACCGCGTTAGGCTTTGGTTTCCGTTGTGGTTTCTTAGGTTTATTACATATGGAGATCATTCAAGAGCGTTTAGAACGTGAATATGATCTTGATTTAATTACCACTGCACCTACAGTAGTTTATGAAGTATTACAAACAAATGGCGAAACGATTTACGTAGATAGCCCGTCAAAATTACCGCCGATTAGTAATATTGATGAAATTCGTGAGCCAATTGCTGAATGTAATATGCTTGTGCCACAAGAATATTTAGGTAATATAATTACCTTATGCGTAGAAAAACGTGGTATACAAACCAATATGGTTTATCATGGTAATCAAACTGCCTTGACTTACGAAATCCCAATGGGAGAAGTCGTTTTAGATTTCTTTGACCGTCTGAAATCTACTTCACGCGGTTATGCTTCATTAGATTATAGTTTTAAGCGCTTCCAAACGGCAGATATGGTGCGTGTAGATATTATGATTAATAGTGAACGAGTAGATGCTTTGGCATTGATTGTTCATAAAGATAATGCAGCATATCGTGGTCGTGAGTTAGTAGAAAAAATGAAAGAACTTATCCCACGTCAACAATTTGACATTGCAATTCAAGCTGCGATTGGTAATCATATTATTGCCCGATCAACAGTAAAACAATTACGTAAAAACGTATTGGCGAAATGTTATGGCGGTGACGTGAGCCGTAAGAAAAAACTACTACAGAAACAAAAAGAGGGTAAAAAACGAATGAAATCCTTAGGTAATGTAGAAGTTCCACAAGAAGCGTTTTTAGCTATTTTACATGTAGGTAAAGATTAAAATCCTAAACAAAGTTGAGAAGCGAGTAAATTATACATACTTAATTCTCAACTTTAATTCTTTAAGACTAATAAGAGGTTGATGATGGCACAAATTATGCCAATTATTTTTATTGCTATTTTGTATGGTGTTTGGAAAATGTTAGATTTGATGCAATTACCTAATACTATTTCTATTTTACTCGTTGCATTAGTTTTTATTTGTGGCAGTTTTTGGTCATTCTATAAATTTAGTGCCGGACCTCGCCGTAAACTGGCGATTAACCGGAAGGAAAAACAGTTAAATCGACCACTTACTGAAGAGGAAAAAGCAGAGATACAACCTCCGTCACTTATAGGTGATTTTTTGGCGTCATTGTTTGGCGTATTGCTATTTGTAACGGTTTTACGTTCATTTATTTTTGAGCCATTTCAGATTCCTAGCGGTTCAATGGAGCCGACGTTACGGGTTGGGGATTTTTTAGTCGTGAATAAATTTAGTTATGGCATAAAAGATCCTATTTGGCAAAACACTTTAATAGAAATAGGCCATCCTCAACGAGGTGATGTGATTGTTTTTAAAGCACCAAAACAGCCACATATTGATTATATTAAACGTGTGATTGGGGTGGGCGGAGACAAAATCAAATACGATTCAAAAACACAACAATTAACTGTAACGCACGCGGAGGGTCAGCAAAATGTATTTACATACAGTGATGCTAAAGCAAATGCAGAATTCTTTTATCACGACGAAATGCAAATGGAGCGGACTGAAAAAGGCGATATTACGCATCAAATTTTGAATAATCCTTATCCATTTAATTATGAGCCATATTTATTTAGTCAAGATGGGCAAATGGTAGGAGAATGGAGCGTACCAGCTGGGCATTACTTTGTCATGGGCGATAACCGTGATAATAGTGAAGATAGCCGTTTTTGGGGCTTTGTGCCTGAACAAAATATTGTGGGTAAAGCAACATTTATTTGGTTGAGTTTAGATAAAAAAGCAAATGAATTACCCACAGGGCTACGTTTTAGCCGAATGTTTAGTGCAATAAAATAAACTAAAAGACTATGTATATAGAACGATTACAAAAAAAAATAGGTTATCAGTTTGCTAATTTAGATTATTTATTACAAGCATTAACCCATCGTAGTGCGGCAGCTAAGAATAATGAGCGTTTAGAGTTTTTAGGTGATTCAATTTTAAATTATGTCATTGGGCAAGCGTTATTCGAAAGATTTCCTCAAGCAAATGAGGGAGAACTAAGCCGTATGAGAGCGACTTTAGTAAGAGAACAAACGCTAGCAATTTTAGCGCGTCAATTTGATTTAGGTGAATATATGAAATTGGGCGCAGGCGAGTTAAAAAGCGGTGGTTATCGTCGTGAATCGATCCTTTCTGACTGTGTAGAAGCAATTATCGCGGCGATCTATTTAGATGCAGGTATGGATAAGGCGAGCGAGCGAATTTACGCGTGGTATCAAACCTTGTTAGATGAAATGA
This sequence comes from [Haemophilus] ducreyi, assembly GCF_900109315.1. Taxonomy (GTDB): domain Bacteria; phylum Pseudomonadota; class Gammaproteobacteria; order Enterobacterales; family Pasteurellaceae; genus Haemophilus_B; species Haemophilus_B ducreyi. Next base: position 193,836 of record NZ_FOJC01000002.1, read on the forward strand.
AGCCCGGTGATGCACAAAAAGATCCGAAAACACGCTTACAAGAATTTTTACAAGGACGTCGTTTAAAATTGCCTGGATATGAAGTGCTTGATATTAAAGGTGAAGCACATAACCAAATATTTAAAGTCAGTTGTAAGATTGAGACTTTTACTGATATTTTTATTGGCATTGGCACCAGTCGCCGTAAAGCAGAGCAAAATGCAGCAGAGCAAATTTTGCTTAAATTAAACAAATAACAATGCATAAAAATAAGCATGCTAAAGCGTAAGCGGTCGATTTATTGACGCTTTATTTGTAGTGATAAAACAAGGAATGAGAATGATAGAACAAGCACCAAAAACCTATTGTGGTTTTATTGCGATTGTGGGGCGTCCAAATGTAGGTAAATCAACATTATTGAATAAGATTTTAGGGCAAAAAATTTCAATTACTTCACGCAAAGCACAGACAACACGCCATCGTATTGTGGGCATTCATACAGAAGAACAATATCAAGCAATTTATGTGGATACGCCAGGGATACATATCGAAGAAAAACGTGCAATTAACCGTTTAATGAATCGGGCTGCGAGTTCAGCAATAGGTGATGTTGATTTAATTATTTTTGTCGTAGAAGGGACTAAATGGACAGATGACGATGAAATGGTATTAAATAAATTACGGACTGCTAAAGCTCCGGTAGTCCTTGCAATCAATAAAGTAGATAACATTAAAGAAAAAGATGAGCTGCTGCTACATATTACTGCGTTATCTCAGAAATTTGATTTTGCTGAAATTTTACCTATTTCGGCACAACGAGGTAAAAATGTCCATATTTTGCAAAAAATTGTGCGTAAATCCTTGCGTGAAGGAGTACATCATCTCCCTGAAGAATATGTTACGGACCGGTCACAGCGTTTTATGGCATCAGAGATTATCCGCGAGAAATTAATGCGGTTTACTGGTGAAGAATTGCCTTATTCTGTTACTGTTGAAATAGAACAATTCAAATTGAATGAGCGTGGTACTTATGAAATTAATGGCTTGATTTTAGTTGAACGTGAAGGCCAGAAAAAAATGGTTATTGGCGCTAAAGGACAGAAAATTAAGACAATTGGTATAGAAGCACGTGCTGATATGGAACGCCTATTTGATAATAAAGTTCATTTAGAACTTTGGGTTAAAGTAAAAGCAGGATGGGCTGATGATGAGCGTGCGCTAAGAAGCCTAGGCTATATGGATGAATAGCTAACAATATGTAATATGATTGAACAATGGCAACGAGGCTTTGTTCTCCATCGACGAGAATACCGTGAAACAAGTCTATTAGTTGATTTTTTCACAGAGCAACACGGGCGCATTACTTTATTAGCTAAAAGTGCCAAACGAGTACGCTCACCATTAAAAGCCGTACTTCAACCGTTTACGCCACTACTATTACGTTGGAGCGGTAAAGGCGATTTAAAAGTATTAACGAAAGCAGAGCCTGCAGCACTGACGTTGCCTATGCATCACACCGCATTATATAGCGGCTTATATGTAAATGAAATTTTGATAAGAGTATTAGAAAATCAGACCGCTTATACAGCGCTATTTCAGCACTATCTTCAATGTATAACACAGCTAGCCACACAGCCAGAAAAGTTACAAGTCACACTACGTACTTTTGAGTTTCACCTGCTAAAAGCATTGGGCTATGGCGTTAATTTTTCGATTTGTGCAGCCACGGGGCAACCAATTGATGCGGGTATGTATTATCAATTTTCTGAAAATAAAGGTTTCTTTGCTTCATTATTACGTAATCATTATACTTTTTGTGGCAAAGATTTATTAGCCTTTGAGAAAGCCGATTTTTCTGATACTGATACCTTACAAGCGGCTAAACGTTTTACGCGTATTGCGCTTAGACCTTATTTAGGCTCACAACCATTAAAAAGTCGCGAGTTATTTCAAGCGATCCTCCCTCATAAATTAAAAAGTAGTTAATGATTGAAGAATGTCGATTTTTTGATTATAGCTAAATTTAGCAGTCAGTTATTATTGATAAGCCATATTGCGGCTGAGTATATATAAAATTGTCACAATAGATAGCATTTATGCTATGCTGATCGTAATAATGTTGACTAAACAGGAAATTTTATATGTCAAAACATCTTACCCAACAACGTTTTATTGATTTTGCTATTCAAGAAAACGTACTTGCAGCACTTGATAGTAAGGGATTTGAGTTCTGTACGCCCATTCAAGCAAAAACATTGCCTATTACCTTGGCCGGGCGAGATATTGCTGGGCAAGCTCAGACGGGGACAGGTAAAACAATGGCATTTTTAGTGGCTACTTTTCATCATTTACTGACCCAAGATATTGAAATGAATCCTAACCAGCCTAGTGCTATTATTTTAGCGCCTACACGCGAATTAGCGGTGCAAATTGCATCGGATGCAGAATTGCTAGTTAAACATTCTGATTTAAAGCTAGCGCTTGCCTATGGTGGTGATGGTTATGAGAAACAGTTACAGGCTATTCAAAAAGGTGTTGATATTTTAGTTGGGACTACCGGACGCGTTATTGATTATGTAAAACAAGGCATCATTAATTTAGATAAAGTAAAGGTTATCGTTTTAGATGAAGCAGATCGTATGTTTGATCTAGGCTTTATTAAAGACATTCGTTACCTAATGCGTAAATCGCCACCCGTTAGTCAACGTTTAACTATGTTATTTTCTGCAACACTTTCCCCACGAGTGCGTGAATTAGCTTATGAAGATATGCATAATCCTGAATATATTGAAATTGAGCCGCTACAACGCACCGGCCATCAAATTAAAGAGGAATTATTTTACCCTTCAAATGAAGATAAAATGGCATTGTTATTGACTTTATTAGAAGAAGAATGGCCAGAACGTTGCATTATTTTTTCGAATACTAAACACAAATGTGAAGAAATTTGGCGATATTTACATGCTGATGGGCATCGTGTTGGATTATTAACCGGTGATATTGCACAGAAAAAACGTTTAGCCTTGTTAGATAGTTTTACTAAAGGTTCTTTAGATATTCTAGTTGCGACAGATGTTGCCGCACGTGGTTTACATATCTCAGAAGTCACTCACGTGTTTAACTATGATTTGCCAGATGATCGCGAAGATTATATACATCGTATCGGACGTACCGGTCGAGCGGGAGAAAGTGGTTCTTCTATTAGTTTTGCGTGCGAACGTTATGCGGTTAATTTACCTGCCATTGAAGAATATATTGGGCATCAAATTCCAGTGAGCCAATATGATAGCAGTGCATTACTTGAATTGCCTAAATTAGCACGCCAACGTTCAAAAACATATCACACTAAACGGAAGTAATACGATGAGAGATTATCCAATTGCTCAAACTAACACAGGTCAAATTATTTCATTAACAGCGAAAATGGCGAACCGCCACGGATTAATTGCCGGTGCAACAGGAACGGGTAAAACGGTGACGTTACGTAAATTAGCTGAGCTATTCAGTGATGATGGTGTCCCCGTTTTTCTTGTTGATGTTAAAGGCGATTTGTCAGGGTTAGCACAAGCGGGGCATTTAACAGGAAAAGTGGCGGAACGCATTGCACAATTTGATTTAGGCGGTGAGGATTACTTAAATCCTTATCCTGTTACATATTGGGACCTTTTTGGACAAAGTGGTATCCCTTTGCGCACAACTATTTCAGAAATGGGGCCAATGTTGCTTGCTCGTTTACTAAATTTAAACGCCACACAAGAAGGATTATTGAATTTAGTTTTTAGAGTGGCCGATGATCGTGGTTTATTATCGATTGATTTGAAAGATTTACGTGCGCTCTTAACGTTTGTGGCTGAAAATGCTAAAGCATTTCAAATAGAATATGGCAATATTTCAGCCGCTAGTATAGGCGCTATTCAGCGTTCATTACTCGCCTTAGAAAATGAAGGTGTGAGCAATTTATTTGGCAAACCAGCATTGAATTTAGCCGATTGGATACAAACGCGCGATGGTCAAGGCGTAATTAATGTATTGAACTCCGAAAAATTGATTAATTCACCACGTTTATATAGTGCTTTTTTATTGTGGTTTATGGCAGAGTTATTTGAAAACTTACCCGAAGTAGGTGATTTAGCAAAGCCAAACTTTGTATTGTTTTTCGATGAAGCACATTTATTATTTGATGGCGCGCCCAAAGTGTTGGTGGACAAAATAGAACAAGTTGTGCGCTTAATTCGCTCAAAAGGTGTTGGCGTTTATTTTGTAACACAAAATCCGTTAGATTTACCAGACACTGTGCTAGGTCAATTAGGTAATCGAATTCAACATGCCTTACGCGCATTTACGCCACGAGATCAAAAAGCTGTTAAGGCTGCGGCAGAAACATTTCGTGCGAATAAGCATATTAATGTAATTGAAGCGATTTCTCAGTTAGCGGTTGGGGAAGCACTTATTTCGGTATTAGATGAAAAAGGAATGCCAACTCCGGTTGAACGGGCGTATATTTATCCGCCAAGAAGTCAGTTAGCCCCTCTTTCTATGAATGAACGAGATGAGTTAGTTAAGCAAGATGATTTATATCACTATTATAACCAATATGTGGATAACTATTCTGCTTATGAGGCTTTAAATGCTCAAGCTAAAATAGAACAAGCAGATGCAGACAGTCAAAATAATTTTTTTGCAGGAATATTAAGCGCTATTTTTGGTAATAAAAAGAAAAAAGATCAAACCGTTGCTGAACAGATAGTCAGTAAAGTGACTCAGGATGTGACAAGAAAACTGACCAATCAAGTATCTAAACGTATTGTGCGTGGGCTTTTGGGCGCGATTATTAAATAACGACCATGTTATTCCCAAATATAGCGCACTACTTTTAGCTAAAATAGGCAAATTTTTACTTATTTAGCCCGCTTATATTTAAAAAAGCTAGTAATATTATTAATTTTTTGAGATAATAGACAAGTTTTTATACTGATTGCTTTTTAGTATTCGGAGAGTAAAAACACATTTTATTTTTAACACTAAAACACACACATATCATAAGCCGAAAATCGGGTGCTTATGTAATTTAAGTTGATTTATCGGGATATGTGGAGGCTAAACCCCATTCTGTTGTCTAAAATAGACAGAATAACAATATCAAGGAAAAATTCTTATGGCACAAGTTTCTATGCGCGATATGCTTAATGCTGGCGTTCACTATGGTCACCAAACTCGTTATTGGAATCCAAAAATGAAACCATTTATTTTTGGTGCACGTAATGGTGTCCACGTAATCAATTTAGAAAAAACATTACCATTATTTAATGAAGCATTAGCAGAATTAACGCGTATTTCAAGCAACAATGGTAAGGTTTTATTTGTTGGTACAAAACGTGCAGCGTCTGAAGCAGTTAAAGCAGCAGCAGTAGATTGCCAACAATTCTATGTAAATCACCGCTGGTTAGGTGGTATGTTGACTAACTGGAAAACAGTACGTCAATCAATTAAACGTTTAAAAGATTTAGAAGCTCAGACTCAAGATGGTACTTTCGATAAAATCACTAAGAAAGAAGCTTTAATGCGTACACGTGAACTTGATAAATTAGAGTTAAGTCTTGGCGGTATCAAAGATATGGCAGGTTTACCTGATGCAATTTTTGTTATTGGCGCAGATCATGAACATATCGCAATTAAAGAAGCAAATAACTTAGGTATTCCAGTGTTTGCTATTGTTGATACTAACTCAACGCCAGATGGTGTTAACTACATCATTCCAGGTAACGATGATGCAACACGTGCAATTCAACTTTACTTAGATGCAGCTTCTGCAGCCGTGAAAGAAGGTCGTGGCTCAAACGTTGAAGCTGAATTACAAATTCCAGCTGAGTAATAGTTAAGGCATTGCCCTTAAATCATTTTTAGAGCAAGGGCGATTATTAAATCGCCCTACTTTTCTTTATTTATCTATTCAATCTTTGAGGAATACAAAATGGCTGAAATTACAGCATCTCTCGTAAAAGAACTTCGTGAACGTACCGGTGCAGGTATGATGGAATGTAAAAAAGCGTTAGTTGAAGCGAACGGTGATATTGAATTAGCAATCGACAATATGCGTAAATCAGGTCAAGCAAAAGCGGCTAAAAAAGCAGGTCGTGTTGCAGCTGAGGGTGTTATCCTTGCTCGTGTTGCATCAGGTTTTGGTGTATTAGTTGAAATGAACTGTGAAACAGACTTCGTTGCAAAAGATGCGGGCTTCTTAGATCTAGCAAATGAAGTTGCTGATTTCGCAGTAGCAAACAAAGGCACAACCATTGAAGCATTAGCGGCACAATTTGAAGAAAAACGTGCATCACTAGTTGCTAAAATTGGTGAAAACATGAACATTCGTCGCGTTCAATATTTAGAAGGCGAAATTATCGCTCAATATTTACACGGTGCTAAAATCGGTGTATTAGTAGCGGGTCAAGGTTCAGATGAAGAACTGAAAAAAGTGGCAATGCATGTAGCCGCTTCTAAACCTGAATTTGTTAATCCAGAAGCTGTTTCAGCTGCAGTGGTTGAACACGAACGTCAAATTCAAATTGAGATCGCGATGAACTCTGGTAAACCAAAAGAAATCGCAGAGAAAATGGTTGAAGGCCGTATGAAGAAATTTACGGGTGAAGTTTCATTAACCGGTCAACCATTTGTAATGGATCCGTCTCAATCAGTCGGTGACTACTTAAAATCAGTTGCTACTTCAGTGACTAATTTCATTCGCTTAGAAGTGGGTGAAGGCATTGAGAAAGTTGAAGAAGATTTTGCAGCTGAAGTAGCTAAAATTACTGCGGGTAACGCTTAATTTTTCTCCTTTAGCAAAAAATAAAGCAGGCAATTGGCCTGCTTTTTTATTATTAGTAATCTGTGCTATTCCTGAACGTGCCCATTTAGTTTGTGTTGATGGATAGGAATAATCACTGCCGGATCGGGCTTTGCAGGGATTTTTTCGATAATTTGTTTTAAACCGTAGTCATTATCGTCCGCTTGATTGCTAAAAAGATCGACGGCAGGATTAAGCTTCTTATTGATAATACCGAGCCATTTACCTATTCCATCTGTAAAATTTAAACCCGATTTAAATACTTTATAAACGTGACGTTCTTGGTCGTCACTCGAAATTTTAAATAATGGTACATCAAAGTGAAATTTACTTTGTGCGGTGTTTAAAATATGAATGCCATTTTTATTTTCACTATGAATTAAACCGTGATCAGAGAAATAAATCATTGAAAAACGGCGTCCTGTTTTAGTTTCATTTTGTTTGAGTTGCTTATAGACTTTCTCGATAAGTTGATCGGTCTTCTTAATTGAGGACAGATAGCAGTTGATATCATGGTATTTTGCGGGGATTTTAGTGTCGTCATAGATTTTAGGATAATCAGTTAAACGATCACACGTAATTGGGTGTGAACTATATAAATGTAAGACAATAAAGCGTTTTGCTGTGCTTTTTTGCTCAATAATTTGTATAAACTTAGGTAATAGCTCAAAATCACTGATATTTTGACTAAATGAATCGCCTGATTTTAAAAAGATTTTTTTATTACTCTTATTGGCTAAAGAAGAAATAGGCGTATCAAATTGACCTAAATAACCTTGGTTAGATAGCCAAAAAGTGTTAATTCCAGCAGAATTAACTAATTCTATTACATTCATTCGATAGTTACCCTCCCAGTTTTGCGTATCAGGTTTGGTTAATAACAACTTTAATGATGCGATCGTATTTGTGCCACCAGAAGTGAAACCGTCAATTAATGTGCCTTTTGCATTACTCATAAACGGCGTATTATCAACGGGATAACCATAAGCGTGGTGATAATCTTTTCTTGCACTTTCACCAATAATCAATACATAATCATCATATTTTGCATCAGATGAAAGAGTTGATTCTCCCCATTCAGAAGGAATAACACTGCTACTATTTAATATAGCTAATTCTTGTTTAACTTTCATTCCTTCATTAAAAAATTCGTGAAACAGTTTAAATGGAGCTAATGAAAATGATGAAATAACAAAGGCGATCACAATAAAAGTGCGGTTGTTCAGCAAATTAATGTGATATTTTTGGTTGATTTTTCGGAAAAAAACGACCGCAAGTATAATGCTGAGGCCTGCTAGATAATTGAAAAGTGATAATTGTGAAAGGAATTCACGCGCTTCTAATAAATCAGTCGCAAATAAAGAAGCGATATATTGATAAGAAGGAGGGCCAAAAGATAAACCAATTGGCGTATAAATTGCATAGCTAAATGTAATAGGCAACAATAGCAAGTAAAAAGATAATCTAGAACTACCTAACACAATAATTAATATTGAGGTTAGCAGTAGTTGAATCAAATTGGGTTCCGGAAAAAAACCAGAACCTTTTAGCATTACATAGCTAGCAAAGAGCGTTAAGAGTATAGCAATTAAGCTAAAACAGGCTTGTTTTGAGGTGAGTTTTAATTTCATTATAGATTCTAGTAGTAAATATATAGGGGCCCTATTCCTTGTTTAATAAGGATATTCTATAATAACTCAATTTTATTTTTAGTCTACACAACATTAAAAAGAGGCAAGTTAAAATGAGTAAACCTATCTATAACCGTATTTTATTAAAACTAAGTGGTGAGGCATTGCAAGGCGATGAAGGTGTTGGCATCGATCCGTCAATTTTAGATCGCATGGCATTAGAAATTAAAGAATTAGTTGAAATGGGCGTAGAAGTTGGTGTGGTATTAGGCGGTGGTAATTTATTCCGGGGTGCTAAATTAGCCAAAGCAGGAATGAATCGCGTCGTGGGCGATCATATGGGAATGCTTGCTACCGTGATGAATGGTTTGGCGATGCGTGATGCATTACATCGTGCCGAAGTAAATGCTAAATTAATGTCAGCATTTCAGTTAAATGGTATTTGTGATACGTATAACTGGTCAGAAGCAATTAAAATGTTACGTGAAAAGCGCGTGGTTATTTTTTCAGCGGGTACGGGGAGCCCATTTTTTACCACTGATTCAGCTGGATGTTTACGCGGTATTGAGATTGAAGCCGATGTTGTTTTAAAAGCGACTAAAGTAGAGGGGGTTTACGATAAAGATCCTAGCAAATTTAATGATGCAAAATTATATAATACGTTAACTTATGCAGAAGTGATCGATCAAGAATTGAAGGTGATGGATTTAGCCGCATTTACGCTTGCACGTGATCATAATATGCCTATCCGTGTATTTAATATGGGTAAGCCGGGCGCATTACGTGAAGTGGTAATGGGGACAACAGAAGGCACAACTATTTCTTAATTAATAAAAAATAGGCGTATTTTGGCTAAAAAGAATAGCAATATGCCCGCTTTACTATGTTATTTATTTTTTGATATTTTAGGCGAATTATAGCTTTACTAGATATAAAACAGCCTAAATGGTCAAGCTAGAAATATCACTTTAAGACTATGAAAAAATGCGTTATTTAGGTAGAATTGACAAATCTATTAATGCAATTGAAAGGAATAATAAATGATCAATGAAATTAAAAAAGACACGCAACAACGTATGGAAAAAAGTTTAGAAGCATTAAAAAGCCATATTTCTAAAATCCGTACAGGTCGTGCTCAACCAAGTCTTTTAGATGGTATTCAAGTAGAGTATTATGGTTCAGCAACGCAGTTACGCCAAGTGGCAAATGTCGTTGCTGAAGATGCGCGTACTTTAGCGGTGAATGTATTTGACCGTTCATTAATCAGTGCGGTAGAAAAAGCAATTTTAACTTCTGATTTAGGGTTAAATCCATCTTCAGCAGGCGCAACCATTCGTGTTCCGCTGCCGGCATTAACGGAAGAACGTCGTCGTGATTTAATAAAAATCGTAAAAAATGAAGGTGAGCAAGGAAAAATTGCTATTCGTAATGTTCGTCGTGATGCTAATGATCAAATTAAAGCTTTATTAAAAGATAAAGAAATCAGTGAAGATGAAGAACGTAAAGCACAAGACGAAATCCAAAAAATCACTGATGGTTATGTGAAAAAAGTTGATGAAGTGTTAATGGCTAAAGAAAAAGAATTATTAGATTTCTAAACTAACTTAATGAAAAGTGGGGAAACCCACTTTTAATATAATTAGCCAATATTTTTAAAAATTAGACCGCTTGTGGTTTAATTTGCCAGCAATTGAATAATTGCGTAATACCCTTTCTTAATTGTGCTTCCGTTAAATGCCCAAAACCTAAGCTAAATAATTTTTTATTTTGATATTCAATAGGATACACTTTTATGCGATGTGTTTCTGCCAATTGAACTAGCTTAGCTAAACTTCTTGTTTCATTATATAGCTCAATCAATAAGTAAAAGCCAGAATGTTCGCCATAATAGCGAATACAATATGAATAGGGCGTTAATAATTGATAGAGTAATTCCATTTTTCGCCGATACACTTTTCTCATCCGATTAATATGTTTTTCAAATTCGCCTGTTTGAATAAATTTTGCCAAGCGTTGTTGTTCTAATCGCGAAACGGTCACATTGAGAAAACCACAATATTGCTGATAAGCATTTAATAACGTTTTAGGTAACACCAAAAATGTAATGCGTAATGAGGGCATTAATAGTTTAGAAAATGAACCTAAATAAATCACTTTACCGTGATTATCTAAGCTCTGTAATGAAGGAATTGGTTTGCCTTGATAGCGAAATTCACTATCATAATCGTCCTCAATAATATAACGTCCAGTCTTTGCGATGGCCCATTCTAATAATGATTGCCTTTGATTAATGGTTAAAATGTGTCCAAAAGGGTAGAGGTGAGAAGGCGTTAAATAAGCTATATCAATCTTATTTTGTGTTAAAAATCCAATATCTAGCGGGTAGTTTTCTGTACTAAAAGGCATTTTAACAATAGGTTTATGATACAAATTGAGTAATTTTTCTACCGTAGTATAACCATAAGATTCCATTGCCCAGTTCATTTCAGGTTGTAATTGTTGAAAAAGTAAAATTAGTCTTTGCAAGCAACTTTCTACACCTGCACCAATAATAATTTGTTCTGCTTCACAATGAACACCACGTGAAGCAAGTAGATATTGTGAAATTTGTTGGCGTAAATTTAAATCGCCTTGCGGCTCGCCACTGTTTAACCAGGTGTTATGATCAAGGTTGGCACATTTTTTCCATTGTTTGAGTGGAAAGTGATCGATATCAATTTTGTTTGGATTAAAGTCTAGTAGATAGTTTGTAGAAGCGGTTATTTTTGTTATTTTTTTGCTGTAACAGGTTGTTGGATAAGTATGTTCTGATTGAAAGCAAACCAAGAAGCCACTGCGAGCTTTAGACTCAATATAGCCTTCCGCTAATAATTGTGCATAAGCACGTTCAACAGTATTTTGACTAATTTGTAAATGCTCAGATAAACGGCGCTTTGAAGGTAATTTATCATTTAACTGCAATTCTTGCTGATAAATTGACCGCTTGATCTGTTGGTAAAGCTGTAAATAAAGCGGTTGTTTTTTATCTTTATTGAGTAGATAACTTAGCTTTTTAATCATCTGACCTGATTAAAAATATAAAAATTGATACTTTTAATCATATCTGTTTTTTGTCAAAATAACGAATATTTTCATTATAGTAATCAAGGAATAATCAATATGTCAGTAATTTTAGGATCAGACTTAGTAAAACGTGGTATGGCACAGATGCAAAAAGGCGGTGTTATTATGGACGTTGTTAACGCAGAGCAAGCACGCATTGCAGAGGCTGCGGGGGCAGTGGCAGTAATGGCATTGGAGCGAGTTCCTTCTGATATTCGCGCAGCGGGTGGCGTGGCACGTATGGCAAACCCGCGTATTGTGAAAGAAGTCATGGAGGCTGTTTCAATTCCGGTAATGGCAAAAGCAAGAATTGGCCATATCACTGAAGCACGTGTACTCGAAGCAATGGGCGTAGATTATATTGATGAAAGTGAAGTATTAACGCCTGCGGATGAGGAATTTCATTTATTGAAAAGCGAATATACGGTGCCTTTTGTTTGTGGCTGCCGTGATTTAGGCGAAGCCTTACGCCGTATTGGAGAAGGTGCATCAATGTTACGTACCAAAGGAGAACCAGGTACTGGAAATATTGTTGAAGCAGTTCGCCATATGCGTAAAGTAAACTCACAAGTGCGTAAAGTGGTCAATATGAGTATAGATGAGTTAATGACGGAAACTAAGATCTTAGGTGCGCCATTTGAGTTATTATTACAAATCAAACAGCTAGGTAAATTACCGGTAGTAAATTTTGCAGCGGGTGGTGTGGCAACGCCAGCAGATGCAGCATTGATGATGGAATTAGGGGCTGATGGTGTGTTCGTTGGTTCCGGTATTTTTAAAGCAGAAAACCCAGAAAAATTTGCGCGTGCAATTGTTCAAGCCACCACCCATTATCAAGACTATGATTTAATTGCTCGTCTCTCAGAAGAGCTTGGCGAACCAATGCGAGGTTTAGAAATCAGCAAATTGAGCGTGCAAGACCGTATGCAAGAGCGTGGTTGGTAATGGCTGACTATTCTAGATACACGGTTGGTGTATTAGCGTTACAAGGTGCAGTCACAGAACATATCGCGCAAATTGAGTCGTTAGGCGCTAAAGCAATAGCAGTAAAGCAAGTCGAACAATTAAATCAACTTGATGCATTAGTTTTACCTGGGGGTGAAAGTACGGCAATGCGCCGTTTAATGGAAGCAAATGGCTTATTTGAGCGCTTGAAAACCTTTAATAAACCTATATTAGGCACTTGTGCAGGATTAATTTTACTTGCTGATGAAATTATTGGCGGTGAGCAAGCTCATTTAGCTAGAATGGCAATTAAAGTTCAGCGTAATGCATTTGGTCGTCAAATAGATAGTTTTCAAACGCCATTGACTGTTAGCGGATTAGATAAGCCTTTTCCGGCGGTATTTATTCGTGCACCTTATATTACTGAAGTGGGTGAGAATGTTGAAGTGTTAGCAGAATGGCAAGGTAATGTTGTATTAGCTAAACAAGGTCATTTTTTTGCTTGTGCATTTCATCCAGAATTAACTAATGATAATCGCATTATGGCATTATTATTAGCTCAGCTATAAACGAATTAAGCGGTCTTTTTTATTGTTTATATAAATTAGACTGCTTGTTTTTGCTGTTTTTTTTCTATTCTACGGCGTTGGAAAAATTCACTAATCTGTTTACTGCACGCTTCTTTTAGGACTCCACCTTGTACAGTGAGCAAATGGTTCATTTTATAATCTTCAAATAAATGAAAGCGTGAGCCAATGGCCCCGGTTTTATAATCTGATGCACCAAATACTAATCGGCTCAGCCGGCTATGCAGAATAGCACCTGCGCACATAGTACAAGGCTCTAACGTGACATATAATGTACAATCTAACAGCCGATAATTTTGCAGTCTATGGCTTGCTTGCCGAATGGCGAGTATTTCTGCATGTGCCGATGGATCAGAAAGCGCAATGACTTGATTCCATCCCTCACCAATGATATTTCCCTTTGAATCAACCAATACCGCTCCAACAGGAATTTCACCTATGGTTTCGGCGCGTTTAGCTAATGTCAATGCATATTGCATTAATTGAATATCTTGTGCTGAAGCAACTAAACAACAATCACGTTCTTGCGTTTTGATAAACATAGTATAGTAAGTTAAGTATTTAAGCATTGAAAATGCCCCAACATACGGGGCATTTTTGATCAGAAATTAATTATTAGTCGTTAATCACGGCTACTTTTGTTATTAAAGCGTTTTTCTTTAAAGCCAGTATTTTTACGCTCTTTATTAAAGCTATCTTCGCGGTAATTTGGACGACTATTACGACCGCTATTGCGTTGATCACGACGACTTCCATGGCGTTCTTCAAATGGTTGACTATTAGCACCACCGGCAGGGCCTAATAATGACATTTGCATTTGTTTGTTTAATACGCGCGTCTTATGTGCAAAGTGTTGTACGATATGGTTTGGTATACCTTTAGGTAATTCAATAGTTGAATAGCGATCATGTAATTTAATATGACCAATATAACGGCTATTAATATCACCTTCATTTGCGATTGCACCAACAATATGGCGAACTTCCACACCATCTTCACGGCCTAATTCGATACGGTATAAGTCCATAGCTACACCATTATTTTCACGATGTTCGCGACCATTACGGCGATCGTTACGTTCGTTACGATCACGGCGACCACGTTCACTGCGTAAATTATGCACTTCTGGATCAGGCGGTAATATTAATTTCTGTTTTTCTTGAAGCATCATCATCATAGCCGCTGCAAGTTTTTCGTGATCTTGATCGGCCGTGAATAAGTTTTCAAGCAATTCACGATATTTTTCTAAATCATGATGTTCTAACTGTTTAGAAATCTTAGCTTTAAATTTCTCACGGCGTTTTTCCATTAATACTTGATGATTTGGAATAGCCACCGGATCAATTGGTTTTTTCATTAATTGTTCGATGTTGCGTAATAAGCGACGTTCTCTTGGTTCGACAAATAATAATGCACGCCCTGAACGGCCAGCACGACCAGTACGACCGATTCGATGTACATAACTTTCAGAGTCTAATGGAATATCGTAGTTAACCACTAAGCTAATTCGTTCCACATCTAAGCCACGTGCTGCAACATCTGTTGCCACAAGAATATCTAAACGACCTGATTTTAATTTATCTAAAGTTTGCTCACGAGATTGTTGAGTCATATCACCGTTGAGTGCTGCGGTGCGATAGCCATTACGCTCACATAATTCGGTGATATCAATCGTGCCTGTTTTAGTCCGTGTGAAAATAATAGCCGCATCAAATTCTTCAACTTCTAAAAAGCGCAGTAAGGCTTCATTTTTGCGGAAACCATTTACTAACCAGTAGCTTTGTGTAATATCTGGCGCAGAACGTTGTGTTGCTTGAATTTTAACTTCTTTAGGATCAGACATAAATCGGCGTGTAATACGGCGGATAGGCTCTGGCATAGTGGCTGAAAACAAGGCTGTTTGGTGTTTTTCTGGTAATTCTGCCATTACTGTTTCAACATCATCAATAAAGCCCATATGTAACATTTCATCGGCTTCATCTAATACGATTGATTTGAGGGTAGATAAATTTAACGTACCACGGCGAATATGATCAAGAATACGACCGGGTGTACCCACAACCACTTGAGAACCTTGTTTTAATGCACGTAACTGAATATCGTAACGTTGACCACCATAAACGGTAACTACACGAATGCCTTTCATATTTTTGGTAAATTGCTCACAAGCATCCGCAACTTGAATCGCTAATTCACGAGTCGGTGCCATTACCAACATTTGTGGATGGCGTTGATTTGGATCGATTTGTGCGAGTAAAGGCAATGAAAATGCCGCTGTTTTACCGCTACCAGTTTGCGCCATACCGAGTACATCGCTACCAGCTAATAAATGGGGAATACATTCTTGTTGAATAGGAGATGGAGTTACAAAACCCATATCATTGACAGCATCTAGAATTAATTGAGGAAGACCTAAGTCAGAGAAAGTTAAAGTATTAGTTGTCATAAAAAACCATAAATAATGAGTAATAAGCAAATGAAAACATTAAACCTAGCTTAAATATACTGATTTATATTCAAGATTATCTTATTACTAATTGATAAAAATTGTTGAGTTTTTAGGAAAGAAAAAATGAAATAACGAAGCGAATTCAATGCTTTTACAATTTGTCTAAATGAGTACAAGCGGTAAAAAAACAGTAATTTTGCCATTTTTAACCGCTTGTTTGCGTCCTAATTTCTCCCAACAACAGGATAAGTTTGATTTTCCATAGCTCTTAGCTGTGATAATTCAAACAGGGCAAAACGATACTCAACAAAGTTAAACACTTGATTTGCAAGAGAGAGACGGAAAGCACTAATTGCCTCATCCGTTTTATTTAATTTGAGTTGTTGTTTTGCTAAATAGAAATATGTTTCAGTTAAAATTTCTGCATATGAAGCTGTATTTGGTTGAGCTTCTTTATCCATTATATCACGAAGTTGCGCGAGAGTTAACCCCCCTAAAAAATAATGAATAATATTTGTGCCCCAATAGTGAGCAGATAATGCTTTTGATCGTGCAATTAGGTTTGCTTTTGCTTCATTAGGTTTAAATTCTAGCTCATTGAAGTATAACCATAAGACACGATAGGGATCTGCTTTATCTTCTTGGTAAAAGCGTAATAAATCACGTTCAGCTTCAGAATAACGCCCGCTATAATAAAATGCTAAGCCACGGTTTAAAAACGTGTAATTGTAATGAGGGTCAAGTTCTAAAACAGCATTAAATGCATCTAGAGCACTATCATAATCATCTTCAAGTAACAGATATAGACCAATGTAATTATAAGCGGCCGCCATTTTTTGATTTAAGCTAATCGATTGCATAAAATCATGCCGGGCTAAAGACCATAATCCTAAACTATCGTAAATAACACCACGTTCAAAGTAGAGGTCTGCTCGCTCATTAGGGGTTAACTTAGCTTCTTGTAACACTTGAGTTAATCGAACAATCATCACTTCTTGCTCAAAGCGTAATTGAGGATTTAATTCAGCAAATGCCAAATGCTTAGTTGAAATCATCTCTGAAGTATTGCGATTAAGACAACCGCTAAGCATTAATAATGCTAATGTAGCTAATGTTAAGAAACGAAGCTGGACCACTTTAAAGATCAATCGACACATTAATAAGCGCCTTTAAGTTTAATGCTCTACTTCCTTTGAGAAAGTAGAGCATTTTATGCTTAGTTCTCAGTAGATTCTTCTTGAACGACAGCTTCTGGAGTAATGCTTGTCGAAAGGTTATTATCCAGATCTTTCATCGTTAGGCGGATACGGTTTTGGCGGTCAATTTCGACTACTTTTACATTAACTTCTTGACCTACCGATAGATAATCAGAAACGCGTTCAACACGAGCATCTGTAATTTGTGAAATATGCACTAAACCTTCTTTGCCACCTAAAATCGTCACGAATGCACCAAAATCGACAACACGGGAAACTTTACCGGTATAAATTGCATTCACTTCTACTTCAGCTACGATCTCTTCAATACGAGACATAACCATTTTAGCCGCATTATTATCTGTTGCTGCAATTTTTACTGTACCGTCATCATCAATATCAATGGATGTACCGGTTTCTTCAGTTAAAGAACGAATAACGGCACCGCCTTTACCAATCACATCTTTGATTTTTTTAGGATCAATCTTCATAGTATGAATACGAGGTGCAAAATCAGAAAGATTTGCGCGCGGAGCAGGGAGTGCTTGTTCCATTACGTTCAGAATATGCATACGTGCGCCTTTCGCTTGGTTTAATGCAATATGCATAATCTCTGGCGTAAGGCCTTCAATTTTGATATCCATTTGTAGCGCAGTTATACCTTCACACGTACCGGCTACTTTAAAGTCCATATCGCCTAAGTGATCTTCATCGCCCAAAATATCAGAAAGCACAACAAATTTTTCGTCTTCTTTAACTAATCCCATAGCAATACCCGCTACAGTAGCTTTAATTGGCACACCTGCATCCATTAACGCTAAAGACGCACCACATACGGAAGCCATTGAGGAAGAACCATTTGATTCAGTAATTTCTGATACAACACGTACGACATAAGGAAATTCTTCTGCGCTTGGCATAACGGCTAATACCCCACGTTTTGCTAAACGACCGTGACCAATTTCGCGACGTTTTGGTGAGCCGATCATACCTGTCTCGCCGACAGAATATGGAGGGAAATTATAATGGAATAAGAAGCGGTCGGATTTTTCGCCAGTTAATTCATCAATAATTTGTGCATCACGTTCAGTCCCTAAAGTAGCGACTGCTAATGCCTGAGTTTCACCACGCGTGAAAATTGCCGAACCATGGGTGCGAGGTAATACGCCGGTGCAAATATCTAATGCACGAACCGTGTCTACTGTACGACCATCAATACGAGGCTCACCCGCTAAGATACGTCCACGCACGACTGAACTTTCTAATGCGGTGATAATATCAATAATAGCACCTCCGCTAATTGTTTCATCTTGAGCGGTTAATTGTGCGATAACGTCAGCTTTAATCGCATCAATTTGCTCATAACGTGCTTGTTTTTCTGTAATGCGGTAGGCATCACCAATACGCGTTTCTGCCAATGCTTTTACTTGATTAATTAATGCAGTATTTGCTTCTGCTGGTTGCCAATCCCAACGTGGTTTTCCCGCTTCTTTTACAAATTCTTTGATATTTTCAATCACTACTTGTTGTTGCTGATGACCAAATACCACCGCCGCTAACATTTGTTCTTCTGAAAGGATATCTGCTTCAGATTCGACCATTAAGACCGCTTTATCTGTACCTGCAACCACTAAATCTAAACGGCTTTGTTTTTGCTCAGTAATCGTTGGATTAAGGACAAATTGATCATTAATAAAGCCGACACGCGCTGCACCAATTGGTCCATTAAATGGTACACCAGACAGTGATAATGCTGCAGAAGCGCCGATCATTGCGACTAAATCCGGGCTAATTTGTGGATTAACAGAAACAACAGTAGCAACAATTTGAATTTCATTAAAGAAGCCGTCTGGGAAAAGCGGACGAATTGGGCGGTCGATTAGCCGTGCAATTAACGTTTCATTTTCGGACGGGCGTCCTTCACGTTTGAAAAAACCACCGGGAATACGGCCGGCTGCATAAGTACGCTCTTGATAGTTTACTGTTAATGGGAAGAAGTCTTGACCTTCTTTTACTTCTTTTTTCGCTACCACACTTACAAAGACTGTCGTATCGTCCATACTTGCCATAACCGCAGCAGTGGCTTGACGCGCGATAGCGCCTGTTTCTAGAGTTACGGTATGTTGGCCGTATTTAAATTGTTTAACAATGGGTGTCATTTTTGAATTCCTATTTATTTTTTACTTTCTATTTCTTGTTTTATTTCTTTAAATTGCGACTAGCAAAAGCTATCTTTTAAACAAAATCAATAAAATAACTTTTGATAGCCGCCTCTCTAAAATTAAGCAATAAAACGCATCTATTATACAGAAAAATAGAGAAAAATCGCCTATTATTTTGAAGATAGCGTTTTTATAACATAAAATGGCTTTTGTTTTATTGCTTATGTGGACAAATATCCATAAATCATAGAGAATAAGCGGTCTTTTTAATAACATTTTTGCAACTGATGACTAAAGAAATTAGCTATGAAGGCGTTGAACAAATGCCAATTAAGCGTTTTACTGAAGATGCTTATCTCAATTATTCAATGTATGTAATTATGGATAGGGCCTTGCCTTTTATTGGCGATGGTCTTAAGCCTGTGCAACGTCGTATCATTTATTCAATGTCAGAATTGGGGTTAAATGCCTCAGCAAAATATAAAAAATCAGCACGTACGGTAGGTGATGTGTTGGGTAAATTTCACCCGCATGGCGATAGTGCTTGCTATGAAGCGATGGTTTTAATGGCGCAGCCATTTTCTTATCGTTATCCATTAATTGATGGGCAAGGTAACTGGGGCGCACCTGATGATCCTAAATCATTTGCTGCAATGCGTTATACCGAGTCAAAATTGTCTAAAATGGCTGAAATTCTGTTAAATGAATTAGGACAAGGCACGGTAGATTATCAGCCTAATTTTGATGGTTCATTAGCTGAGCCACAGTATTTGCCAGCTCGGCTACCGCATATTTTATTAAATGGTACTATGGGCATTGCTGTTGGAATGGCAACTGATATCCCTCCTCATAATATTAATGAAATTGCGCAAGCGGGCGTAATGTTATTAGAGAATCCAGATACTACTTTAAATGAATTATTAACCGTCATTCAAGGGCCTGATTATCCGACAGAAGCAGAAATTATTACCCCTAAAGCAGATATTGTGAAAATGTATGAGCAGGGGCGTGGTTCAATTAAAATGCGTGCTGTGTGGAAAAAAGAAGAGAATGAGATTGTTATTTATGCCTTACCACATCAGGCATCACCTTCTAAAATTATCGAACAAATTGCGACACAAATGCGCAACAAGAAGTTACCTTTGGTCGAGGACATTCGAGATGAATCGGATCACGAAAATCCTATTCGGATTGTGTTGGTTCCGCGTTCAAATCGAATTGATTTCAATGGATTAATGGATCACTTATTTGCCACTACTGACTTAGAAAAAAGTTATCGTGTCAATATGAATATGATTGGTTTAGATGGTAAGCCTGCAGTAAAAAATTTAGTGACGATTCTAACTGAATGGTTACATTTTCGTCGGACTACTGTTATACGGCGTTTATCTTATCGCTTAGATAAAGTGCTAAATAGATTGCACATTTTAAATGGTTTAATGACCGCTTTTTTAAATATTGATGATGTGATTGAAATCATTCGCCATCAAGATGAACCCAAAGCCGAATTAATTGAGCGCTTTGCTTTAACTGAAATTCAAGCAGACGCTATTTTAAATTTACGGTTGCGCCATTTAGCTAAATTAGAAGAACATCAATTGCAAGCCGAACAGCATCAATTAGAACATGAACGAAATGAATTACAACGTTTATTGGCTTCTGATCGTCGGCTAAATAACTTAATTAAGAAAGAAATTCAGCAAGATGCAAAAGCATTTGTGAGTCCGCGACGTTCTCCATTAATTGAACGCGCAGAAGCAAAAGCGATTGCTGAAAGTGATCTAGCGCCAACAGAAGATATTACGGTTATTTTGTCTGAAAAAGGTTGGGTACGTTGTGCAAAAGGGCATGATATTGATGTACAAGGGCTGAGTTATCGTGCCGGTGATGGTTATTTAGCTCATACACGAGGTCGTAGTAATCAGCCTGTTGTTTTCTTAGACAGCACTGGCCGTGCTTATACGATTGATCCAACCACCTTGCCATCAGCGCGTTCACAAGGCGAACCTTTAACCAGTAAAATTAGTTTGCCAGAAGGCGCAAGCATACAGCAAGTATTGATGGCAAATCCAGAAAGCAAAATATTGATGGCATCTGATGCGGGCTATGGTTTTATTTGTACTTTTAATGATCTTATTTCTCGCAATAAAGCCGGTAAAGCGGTTATTTCTTTGCCGGAAAATGCTAAAATATTAGCACCACAATGGATTGAAAATAGCGATGAACTGTCGATTGTTGCAATGAGCACTATCAATAGAATGTTAGTCTTCCCATTAACAGAATTACCTACCCTTACTAAAGGAAAAGGCAATAAAATTATGAATATTGCCACACAAGCGGCAAAAGAAGGCAAAGAATTGCTAGCCCGTTTGTTGTTAATTAAATCGAATCAGTCACTTGTTTTTATGGCGTGCAAACGTAAAATCACACTTAAACCAGCAGATATTGATCACTATCGTGGTGAACGTGCACGTAAAGGAACACAACTTGTCCGAGGCCTAAATGTTAATTCAACGGTCACTATTATAGAATGATGAAGAGCTAAATGGTTGATAGGCGGTCTAATTTTGCTAAAATTAGACCGCTTCTTTTTGCGTGATTACATTTCTATTTTTGCTATATTACTGTACAATACGCACATTTTTCACTGATAAACCAAAGAGTCTATGCAGAACGAATTGGCGCAAACTATTCCTGAACTTATCTCTTGGACGAAAGAGCGAGAATTTTCTCTTTCGCTTCCTTCTGATCGTCTTGCATTTTTATTGGCGATTTCCATCTATAATAATGAACAGACTGATGGCGAATTATTAGAAAGTGATTTAATCGACCTGTTTCGTTATGTTTCAAATGTGTTTGAACAGTCAGAAGCAAGCTTATTACAGCGGGCAAATAATGCGATTAACGATTTGGTTAAGCAACGATTTTTGAATCGTTTTTCCAGTGAGTTCACTGAAGGCTTAGCTATTTATCGCGTTACACCATTAGGTGTTGGTGTTTCAGATTATTACGTGCGCCAACGAGAATTTTCTTCTTTACGTCTTTCTATCCAACTTTCGATTGTTGCCGATGAAATTCAGCGTGCTTCAGTGGCTGCTGAGCAAGGGGGTGATGAACGTTATTGGCGTAATAATGTTTTTGCACCACTCAAATTCTCTGTTGCTGAGATTTTTGATAGCATTGATCTCTCACAACGAATGATGGATGAAAATCAGCACCAAATTCGTGAGCAAATTGCAGACTTGTTAAGCCAAAATTGGCACGAAGCAATTATTAATTGCCAACAATTATTAGATGAAACCTCCATCAATTTAAGAGAGCTACAAGACACCTTGAATGCTGCTGGAGATAAATTACAATCTCAATTATTACGTATTCAAAGTTGTTTAATCAGTCGCGATGATTTAGCGTTTGTTGATCAACTAATTGTGAATTTACAAAATAAATTAGACCGCATTATGAGCTGGGGACAACAAGCGATCGATTTATGGATTGGTTATGATAAACACGTGCATAAATTTATTCGTACTGCAATTGATATGGATAAAAACCGCGTGTTTGGGCAACGGTTACGCCAATCTATTCAGAATTATTTTAGCTCACCTTGGTTACTTTATACGGCTAAAGCTGAAGCGTTATTAGATTTACGTGATGATGAGGCGATGTTAAATGAAATGGAAGCCGTTGGTGAGTTACCTATGGCATTAGAATATGAATCGCTTACTGATGTACAAACACAGATTGTTACAGCAATCCAAGCAGAATTAGCGCATTTCCGTAACACGGCGCAACCGATCAATCTAGGGGCTGTTTTGCAAGAGCAACTGGCGCGCTATCCACAATCCCGCCATTTTGATGTGGCACGTATTATCGTCGATCAAGCGGTTAAGCTTGGTATGGCAAGTCAAGATCATCAGGCGGTTTATCCTGTTTGGCAACCGATTGATGACTTTAGTGCCGCAGTACAAGCCCATCTGATTGATCAGTATGATAAATAGAGAATCAATAAAATGACAGAATATATTCAAGACGCGATCCCCGCAAAATTGGCTATTGCCATTGCCAACCCCATTTTTCCTCAGTTAGACAGTCAACTACGTGCAGGCAGGCATATCAGTATAGAAATGCTTGATGAGCACGCTTTTTTAATGGATTTTCAAACTGAATTAGAAAGTTTTTACCGTCGCTATCACGTTGATTTGATTCGCGCCCCAGAAGGCTTCTTCTATTTACGCCCAAAAGCGTCAACCTTGATTGCCCGCTCAGCCATGTCAGAAATGGAAATGTTAGTAGGTAAAGTATTGTGTTATCTCTATTTAAGCCCAGAACGATTGGCGCAACAGGGTATTTTTAGTCAAGATGATGTGTATGAAGAATTGCTCAACTTGGCCGATGAAAATAAGTTACTTAAAGCGGTTAATCCACGCTCAACAGGCTCCGATTTGGACCGTGCTAAATTAGCTGAAAAAGTGGGGGGGGCATTACGCCGATTAGTGCGCATTGGTATTATTACACGTGTAGGTGAGCAAAATAGTAAAAAATTTATTATTTCAGAAGCGGTGTTCCGTTTTGGGGCTGATGTACGAGCAGGGGACGACCCGCGCGAAGTACAATTGCGTTTAATTCGTGATGGTGAAGCAACTACCCCAACTTTATTAACAACAGCAGCGATCGAATTTGCTGAAGATGGAGCCCGTGATGAATTAGAAGAAAGTGAAGCAGAATAATGATGAATACCAACGAATTATTTGATCAAACCGCGGTGAATTCATCGCAAGATAAACCATTAAATCCACTATTTGCAGTAGCTCAGTCGGCTAATATTGCACGTGGTAAGTTTCGTTCCTTAACATTAATTAATTGGAATGGTTTTTTTGCTCGGACATTTGATTTCGACGAACTTGTGACTACGCTTTCTGGCGGTAATGGTGCGGGTAAATCTACGACAATGGCAGGGTTTGTCACGGCATTAATTCCGGACTTAACCTTATTAAATTTCCGTAACACGACGGAAGCAGGCTCAACATCAAGCTCACGTGATAAAGGCTTATATGGTAAATTAAAAGCTGGGGTATGTTACGCAGTATTAGAAACCGTTAATTCACGTGCACAACGAATTATTACCGGCGTTCGTTTACAACAAATTGCAGGACGTGATAAAAAAGTCGATATCCGCCCATTTTCGTTACAAAATGTGCCAATGACGGATTCAGTGATCAGCCTATTTACTGAACAAGTCGCCAATAAAGCTCGCGTGCTATCCTTAAATGACTTAAAAGAAAAGTTTGAAGAAACAGCGGTAACATTTAAGCCTTATCATTCAATTACTGATTACCATAGTTTTATGTTTGATTTAGGCATCTTGCCTAAACGGTTACGCTCATCGTCCGATAGAAATAAATTTTATAAATTAATTGAAGCTTCACTTTACGGCGGTATTTCAAGTGTTATTACTAAATCGTTACGTGATTACTTATTGCCAGAAAATAGTGGTGTTCGCCAAGCATTTCAAGATATGGAAGCGGCACTACGTGAGAATCGCATGACGTTGGAAGCGATTAAAGTAACACAATCTGATCGTGATATGTTTAAGCATTTGATTACTGAAGCCACGCAATATGTTTCGGCCGATTATATGCGAAATGCGAATGAACGGCGTGGTAATGTAGTTTCCGCGTTAGCACAACGCCGTACTTGGTATGATACAAAAGCTAAACTTTTAGTAGAAGAACAACGATTAATTGAATTTAGCCGTGAAGTTGCAGATATTAACCTTACAGAACAGTCACTAGAAAGTGAATATAATGTGGCGAACGATCACCTAAATTTAGTAATGAATGCGTTACGGCATCAAGAGAAAATTATTCGCTATCAAGATGAAGTAGATGCATTAAATGAAAAATTAGAACAGCAACAGATTGCCCTTGAGGAAGTGAGCGAACAGGTAGAAGATGCCCAATCGCATACGGATGAAATAGATGATCGCGTTGACGGATTACGTTCGCAAATAGCTGATTATCAACAAGCATTAGATGCACAACAGACGCGTGCCTTACAGTATCAACAAGCAATTACTGCACTTCAAAAAGCCCAACAGCTATGCGCTTTACCTCATTTAGATTTAGATAACCTCAAAGATTATCAAACAGAATTTGAAGCACAAGCTCAAGATATAACCGATCACGTATTTGAGCTTGAACAACGCCTATCAATTTCTGATATGACTAAAACACAGTTTGAAAAGGCTTATCAATTAGTTTGCAAAGTATCCGGTGAAATTGACCGCTCACAGGCTTGGTCAGAAGCAACGCAGCTATTAGCCACATTCCCCGATCAAAAGATGCAAGCCGCTCAAGCGGTCGCATTACGTCAAAAACTTGCAGATCTTGAGCAACGCTTACATCAACAACAAAAAGTACAACGATTGATCACGGAATTTAATCAGCAAGCGGCGACAAAATTAACGGATTTTACCGCTTTAGAAAATCATCTTGAACAACAACAAATTAAATTAGAAGATCTTGAAGCAGAATTAGCCAATGTTATTGAGCTTCGTTCAGTACACCGCCAACAGCAAGAACAACTCACTCAGCAATATAATCAATTAGCCAAAACAGCGCCGGCTTGGCATACGGCTCGATCTGCGTTAACACGTTTAGAAGAACAATGTGCTGAACAGTTTGAAAATAGCCAAGCTATTATGCACTGTATGCAAGAAATGTTGCGAAAAGAGCGAGAAGCAACGCTTGAGCGAGATGAATTAGCACGTACTGAAGCGGCGTTAGCTTATCAAATTAGTCAATTAAGCCAAGCGGATGGTGCTGAAGATATACGTTTAAATCAATTGGCTGAGCGTTTAGGTGGCGTGTTGTTATCAGAATTATATGATGATGTATCACTTCAAGATGCGCCTTATTTCTCCGCGTTATATGGTGAAGCACGTCATGCCATTGTAGTTCGTGATTTAACCAGCGTTAAAGCGCAATTAGAAAAACTAACGGATTGTCCAAATGATCTTTATTTAATTGAAGGCGATCCAACAGCTTTTGATGATACCGTGTTTAGTGCAGAAGAATTATATGATGGTGTAATTGTTAAAGTATCTAATCGACAATGGCGTTATTCCAAATTTCCAGAGGTCCCACTATTTGGACGTGCCGCACGTGAAAAACACCTAGTTACTTTAAAAACTGAGTGCGATGATATTGCTGAACAACACGCTGAAAGTGCGTTTAACGTGCAAAAATATCAACGACTACATCAACATTTAAGTCAATTTGTCGGCACGCATTTAAATATTGCATTTCAACCAGATCCTGAAATGTTAATGCAAGAGATCGCTCTTGAGCGACAAGAAATTGAGGGGCAATTAAATCAAGCGGTTGAAAATGAACACTATTTACGTCAACAAGCAGACCACTTGAAAGCAGAATTGCAAATGTTGAATAAAATTCTACCGCTTGCGAATACACTTGCAGATGAAACAGTGATGGAACGTTTTGAAGAATGTAGAGAACAATTACAATCTGCAGAAGAAAATGAATTATTTGTGCGCCAATTTGGGCAATATTTGACTCAATTAGCACCGATTGCCACTAGTTTGCAAACCGATCCTAGCAAATTTGAACAGCTTGAGCATGATTATCAACAAGCTAAAAGCACACAGAAAATCTTACAACAAAAAGTGTTTGCGCTTTCCGATGTTATGCAACGCCGGCTACATTTTAATTATAGTGAAGAAAATCAATGTGAAGGTTCTGCATTAACAGAGCAATTACGCACAGATCTCGCATTGGCACAGCAAGAACGTGAGCAAGCACGCCAACAATTACGCCAAGCACAAGCACAATTTACTCAATACAATCAAGTATTAATCAGCTTACGTAGCGCTTATGATGCTAAATATCAAATGTTACAAGAATTGATGCAAGAAATTGATGATTTAGGGGTAAGAGGCGACTCTGCGGCTGAAGAGCGTGCGCGTTTACGCCGTGATGAATTACAACAACAATTAAGCCAACAACGTGCACGTAAAGGCTATTTAGATAAACAATTAGGCATCATTGAAGCTGAAATTGATAATCTGAATCGCCTATTACGTAAGACGGAGCGTGACTATCAAACACAACGTGAATTAGTCGTCCAAGCAAAAGCAAGTTGGTGTTTAGTTCAAAAATTATCACGCAACAGCGATGTAGAGAAGCGTTTAAACCGCCGTGAATTAGCTTATCAATCGGCAGAAGAATTACGTTCTATTTCAGACAAAGCATTAGGTGCATTACGTACAGCAGTGGCTGATAATGAATATTTACGTGATAGTTTACGCGCATCAGAAGATAGTCGTAAGCCAGAAAATAAAGTGGCATTCTTTATTGCGGTTTATCAGCATCTACGCGAGCGGATCCGCCAAGATATTATTCGCACCGATGACCCGATTGATGCGATAGAACAAATGGAAATTGAATTATCACGTTTGATAAATGAATTAACCAGCCGTGAGAAAAAATTAGCGATTAGTGCGGAGTCTGTTGCGAATATTTTACGTAAAACGATTCAAAGAGAACAAAATCGTATTTTGCAATTAAACCAAGGATTACAAAATATTGCTTTTGGTCAGGTAAAAGGCGTTCGTTTAGTGGTAAATATCCGTGACACACATTCCATTTTATTAAATGCTTTAAGCGATCAACATGAGCAACATAAAGACTTATTTGAAAGTCAAAAACTCAGTTTTTCTGAAGCGCTTGCTATGTTATATAAACGCATTAATCCGCACATTGAATTGGGGCAACGTATGCCTCAAACCATTGGTGAAGAGTTACTTGATTATCGTAATTATCTGGATCTTGAAGTGGAAACTTTACGCGGTGCATATGGCTGGATGCGTGCAGAGAGTAGTGCCTTATCAACTGGTGAAGCGATTGGCACAGGGATGTCTATTCTATTGATGGTTGTACAAAGTTGGGAAGAAGAATCTAGACGTATGCGCGCTAAAGATATCTTACCTTGTCGTTTGTTATTCCTAGATGAAGCCGCACGTTTAGATGCAATGTCAATTAATACGTTGTTTGAACTTTGTGAGCGTTTAGATATGCAATTATTAATCGCCGCGCCAGAGAATATTAGCCCAGAACGTGGTACAACATATAAGTTAGTGCGTAAGATTTTAGCAAATCAGGAATACGTTCATGTAGTCGGATTGAAAGGGTTTGGGTAGCAAATGAATAAATCAACATAAATCAAAACGAAGGATACTGGATTAATTTTAAATTAAATCGTTGTGTAAAAAAGAGGACTATAATCTAAGTTATAGTCCTTTTTATCTGCAAGAGTGCTTATTGGCAAAGATAATCGTCAATCAGACCGCTTATCTAGCATCATTTTTCAACAAATTGATTGCTTTGTTTAATCATTTGTAGGAATAACGCCAGCGGTGGTCGTTTTGTCTGCACTTTTTCACCATTGGCATTATATTTTTCAAAATGGCCAAACTTGTCAAGATGATACTGTTCTCCATTAGGCATAATAGCTACGGTCCATTTATGATTAGAGGCTAATGCCCATATTCGCTCATTTGGTGAAGTTAAATTAACTCCTTGAGCATAATCATTAATAGGATTATTCACCGCAAAAAGTTGCATCAATAGTGTCGGCAATAAATCTAAATGGCTTGAAAGCACATTAATTTTTTGGTTTTCACCTTGCCAATAGATCATCATCGGCACTTGTAAATGCCGTTTGGTGAAATTCATTTCAGTTGCCGGATTTGCTTGGTCAGCGGTAATAATTACTAACGTATTCATTAATAAATTATGTTGCTGTAACGTGTACCAAATTTGATTAAATTGTGCATCAACGTGTTCAAGTGGTGCTAGACTATCGTGAGTGCTTGGCATAGAGAGAGCCAAGTAACTGAAAAAAGGTTTAGCTAAACGTTGATTGAGCCAAGCAGTCCATGTTTCAATCGCTTGTGCATTGCCTTTTATTTTAGGTAATGAGAAACCGGCAAAAATACTTTGTTGGTAAATAGGTGTGGCGAAACTATTATGAGAAAATAAACCAAATTGATAATCTGCCTGTTCAAATGCGGTTAATAATGGTGAAGTTTGCTTATTAGCGAGCATTGAGTCTAAATATTGACCGCTCAAGCTATAAAATATTCCCAATAAGTTAGCCGCGCTAGAATCACCACTGCCATAATGATTCATAAAGCGGTATGTTTTTTCACTTATTTGTGTTAAGTGAGGCATTTTTTCCGCCACAATCATTTCATTTGCTAAGCCAGACATATTTACTATTAAAACATTAGTATATGGTTTGCGGTTAAAAGTTAAATGTTGTTTTGGATAATTGAGGTAGAAACTATCAAGCCGGCCATTTTCTGCGATGTTTAACTGTAATTTCGTACGATTGATCACACCGTGTTTGGCAAGGAAATTCCGTGCGGTCATTGGGTGTGATAATGGATAGTTGGATTTTTGTGATGTAATTGGGCGATATAAGCGTATATCTGCCCAAGCATAAATTAAATGTGTCGCAGTAAAGCAAGCTACAAAGAATAGCGCGACAAACTTACCCCATTTTTGCCGGCTAAAACTACGTAATTTCTGCCAACACCAACGAGAGTAGAGCATTTGTGCTAGCAAGATAATCGGCATAGGCACAAATAATAATTGCCATTGATGAGAGAGCTCACTATTATCATATGGAGTAACTAATAAATCCCAAACTAATGGTGATAAATGCAAATAAAACTGTTTAAATACTTCAGTATCAACCAATAAAACAGTTTGCCCAATCGTGGCAATAATAACGGATAAACCACGAAAGGTGCGTTCATTTTTAATGATAAAAGAAAGTGGAAATAAAAGAAGTAGGTAAGCAGCAAAAATAATAAAGCTAAAATGCCCAAATAAACTAGTAAAGAAATACAGTTTACCGGACAGCGTATTTGGCCAATCAGCATTAAACGCGTAACGAGTTGAGATACATAATGCTAATACTACATTAAAAAGTGTAAACCAATGTCCCCAGGTGATGCGTTGGGATATTTCTTCCTTATATTGGCGAGAATAAGTCGGTAGCAATTGACGCAAGGGCTTAAACATTATTAGCGCGCTTTTAAAGAATTTTTAAGTGCAGTTGAAAACGTATCAGCTAATACCATACGTTGAGTTTCTGTTTGAATATTCTCTAATAAAATATTGCTAACTAGATTGCCTAATGCCATGATTGAAAGATCAACGGGCGCCTTATGTTTTTCAGGTATTGTAATTAAATCGTAAGAAAGTTGTTCGAATTGCTTACTTTGATATTTTGATTGTTTTGCCATAATAACGATAAGAGTTAGGTTAAAAACATGTATTAGATAGTAGCATAAAAAATGTAAATAAGAGAGTGATAAACCCTAGTATTTTTAAATTTTTGTAAAAGCCATACCAGTTGAATAAGTTAGTGCTACAATGCTCAATCAATTTTTATAGATCAATTAATCGATATTTATTCTTAATAAAAAGCATTTTGAAATCATAAAATAAAAAAGAATAGATGTTAAAAAATAGCCGGACAATGGACTAAAACGAACTTGATAGGCTATTTTAGGTAGTTGGATATGTACAAGATTTTGACCTAATAAATCTCTCTTCAAATACTATCAATTGTGGCATGCTCATAATTGATTTTTCCTAATATCAAACGTGTTTTGTTTCAGTGAACTAAAACATTAAACTGAAACTTTTTATTCGCCATTTATGAATGAAAAAAACTAAGGAGTAATGATTAAATTGCTAGTAGATTTACTCATTAAATATGGCCAATCAATAGATGTTATAAATTTATCATCAGTAAATAAACTGCTTATTGCATAAAGTGTAGCTTGAAAAATTATGTTCCTGCTTAAAGGTATTTTTAAGTGGGAAAACCCTATTTTATATATTATCCCTCTTTGTTATGGAGATGTTATGACAACAGAAACGAAAAAGCCTTCGTTCTTTACAAAGGTAACGCTATGGATCATTTTAGCGTTGGTATTACTTATTTTTGCGGCAGTAATTGGCTTTAATCAATTTATTGCAAAAAGCAAAGCCAATGCAGCCGCAAACCCATTTCCACCATTTGCCACGGTAACGGCGACCACAGTCAAGGCTACAGAATGGACACCAGTGATAAAGGCCGTCGGCACTATTCGCCCTAATAATGGTGCCATGTTAAGTGCGCAAGCAGCCGGTTCAGTGACGGCTATTCATATTAAGTCTGGTGAACGGGTAACGCGTGGTCAGTTGTTAATTGAATTAGATTCTTCTGTAGAGCAGGCAACGTTACATGCTTCAGAAAGCCAACTACCTAATGCAAAAGCAACATTAAGCCGTTATCGTAGTTTAGTGGCCTCCAAAAGTGCTTCTAAAGCGGAACTTGATAAAGCTCAAGCAACCTATAATCAATTGGTAGCAAACATTGAATCTTTAAAAGCCGCGATTAAACGCCGGCAAATTTATGCTCCGTTTGACGGTATAGTTGGTATTGTAAAGGTCAATCTTGGTGAATATATTACCGCTGCCACTGAAATTGTAAGGGTAGAGGATAGTAGCCAAATGAAGGTGAGTTTTAATCTACCTCAAACTAATTTAGCCGATATCACGATTGGTCAGCGGGTTGCCTTTAGCGTAGATGCAATTCCTAATCAAACCTTTGAAGCAAAAGTATCGGCTATTGATTCTGCGGTCACAAAATCAACCGGTTTAGTTGCTGTAGAAGCGGTCGTTGATGGACGTGGTCAGCTAATGTCGGGAATGTTTGTACGTCTAAATATTGCGCTAGCCACGGAAATGGATCAAGTCGTCGTGCCACAAATAGCCGTGACTTATACAATGTATGGCGAATCCGCATATGTATTAGATAAATTATCTGAACAAGAAAAAGAGCAATTATTAAAAGTATTAGCCTCTCAAACCTCATCTCCAATTAACGGTAAAAAAGCCCAAAAATTGATTGAGAATATTGACGGTGTCTTTAAAGCGCGTCAGGTTGAAGTAAAAACGAATGATAGACAAGGTATTTATGCGCAATTAAAAAATGCGGGCGTTAAAGTAGGCGATACTTTAGTGACAAGTGGCTTCCAACGTTTACGTAATGGTGCTTATGTGACAATTGCAGATAGGCAACCTGTTGGCATCTCAAAGCCAGCCATAGAAACAAACTTATAATTGAGGCATTTTCATGTTCACAGATATTTTTATTAAGCGTCCAGTATTAGCGATTAGTATTAGTATCGTATTTATTATTTTAGGGCTACAAGCAATGTTTAAATTGCAAGTACGTGAATATCCTGAAATGACAAATACGATCATTACGGTCACAACAAATTATGCGGGTGCTGACGCTGAAACAATGCAAGCTTTCATTACTTCAAAATTAGAAGAATCGATTGCACAAGCCGATAATATTGATTACATCAAATCTGACTCGGCACCAAGCACGAGTAATATTACTATTAAGATGAAACTGAATACTAATCCGGGTATCGCAGTAGCTGATATTACTTCGAAAGTAAACGCCGTACGTTCACAACTTCCTTCCAATATTGATGATCCATCTATTCGTTCTTCCACCGGCGCTATGGAAGCGATTGTTTTTATTCGATTTTCTTCAAAAGAATTATCAGCACCACAGTTAACGGATTACATTGAGCGCGTGGTGAAACCACAAATGTTTACTGTCAATGGCGTATCTAAAATTAACTACTTTGGTGGCGCATCTTTTGGATTACGTATTTGGCTTGATCCTGCCAAAATAGCTGGCTTAGGATTGTCTTCTAATGAAGTAACGGCGGCATTAGCGGCAAATAATGTGCAAACGGCTGCCGGCAATTCAAATGGTTATTACACTGAATACCGTAATAAAGTAGAAACAACGACTAAAAGCGTTGAAGAACTTGCAAGTTTAGTGATTAAAACATTGCCAAATGGTTCAAATATTAAACTAGGCGATATTGCAGAAATTAGCTTAGAGAAAGCGCGTGATGATTCTCGTGGTATTGTAAATGGGCGAGAAGCGGTCGTATTAGCGGTAGAAGCTGCCAGTACCGCAAACGCGTTAGATGTTGCTAAACATATTTATCCAAAATTTGCAGAAATTCAGTCAAATTTACCTGCTTCAGTGGAAGCTGAAGTTATTTATGATAAAACTATTGCGATTAATAGCTCAATTAAAGAAGTCGTTAAAACTATTTTAGAAGCAGTAATAATCGTATTAGTTGTGATAGTGTTATTCCTTGGCTCATTCAGAGCAATGATTATCCCGATTGTGACCATTCCGATCTCCTTGATTGGCGTGTTAATGGTATTACAAGGCTTTGGATTTACCATTAACTTACTGACCTTACTTGGACTAATTTTAGCGATTGGACTGGTAGTAGATGATGCGATTGTAGTATTAGAAAATGTTGAACGGCATATCAAACAAAACGGAGAAACACCATTCAGAGCAACCATTATTGGTACGCGCGAAATTGCAACACCAGTTATTGCAATGACCATCACCTTGATGGCAGTTTATTCGCCTATGGCGTTAATGAGCGGTATTACCGGATCTTTATTTAAAGAATTTTCCTTAACACTTGCTGGAGCGGTGTTTATTTCAGGCGTAGCTGCCCTAACACTTTCTCCTATGATGACGAGTAAAATTCTCAAACAATCAGACAAACCAAGCTGGTTAGAACAACGTATAGAAAAAACCTTACATAAAGTAACGGATATCTATACCAAAATATTATTGGTTGTTATGGCAAGCCGTTATGCCATATTAGTGTTTGCTGGATTAATTTTTGCATCTTTGCCGATGTTATTTAATTCACTTTCTAGTGAAGTAGCCCCTGCCGAAGACCGTGGTATTGTTATGGGAATGGCAAGTGGTCCTGCCAACGTTAATATGGACTATATGCAAGACGTGATGTTACCTGTTGCTCAACAAATTAATCA
Source organism: [Haemophilus] ducreyi (assembly GCF_900109315.1). Lineage (GTDB taxonomy): Bacteria > Pseudomonadota > Gammaproteobacteria > Enterobacterales > Pasteurellaceae > Haemophilus_B > Haemophilus_B ducreyi. The sequence goes on from NZ_FOJC01000002.1 coordinate 227,703, forward strand.
ACTGCCAGAAGTAAATGCCACACAAATTATGCCCGGTTTTCCTTCTTCTAATGGATCATTTATGTTAGTGCCGTTAAAAGATTGGAGTGAGCGTACTCGTTCACAGAAAGAAGTGTTGGCGGAGGTGAATAAAATTACTAATGAAGTTACCGAAGCTTCAGTTATTGGTTTTGAGTTTCCAGAAATTTCAACAGGTGAAAGTGGTTTACCATTCTCCTTTGTTATCACTACCGCAAATGATTACCGCGATTTAGCACAAGTGGCAAGAGACTTCTTATTAGCAGCACAAAGCTCAGGACAGTTTTTCTTTAATCAACTAGACTTAAAATTTGATACCGCATCAATGGCCATTAAGATTGATCGCGAAAAAATGGGAACTTACGGGGTTACAGCCGCAGATATCCGCTCCGTTTTGGGCAGTTTCTTATCAGGTGCAACATTAGCACGTGTCGATATTGATGGAAGAGCTTATGATATTATTTCACAAGTTAAACGTTCAGAACGTCTAAGCCCACAAGACCTTGCGAAATATTATGTTAAATTAAAAGATGGATCTTCTGTGCCATTAAGTACTTTTGTCAGTATGGAGTTAAAAACACAACCACGCACATTACCTAAACTAAATCAGTTAAATTCTGCGACTATTACAGGCGTATTAGCTGGTTCAATGGGTAATGCGGTTAAATGGGCAGAAGCAAAAGCTGCCGAAATTTTACCCGCTGGCTATTACTATGATTTTATGAGCGAATCACGCCAATATAAACAAGAAGGCAATGCATTAGCGTTAACATTCTTATTAGCCATAGTAATGATCTATCTCGTGTTGGCGGTCCAATTTGAATCATGGCGTGATCCAATGGTTATTTTAGTTTCCGTACCACTAGCAATTAGCGGAGCATTAGTGGTGTTAAATATTCTAGCACTACCGATGATTGGTAAGGCAGGTGCAACCTTAAATATTTACTCACAAGTAGGCTTAATCACCTTAGTTGGCTTGATCACCAAACACGGTATTTTAATGTGCGAAGTTGCGAAAGAAGAACAGCTTCATCACGGCAAAAATAAATTTGATGCCATAACTTATGCCGCGCAAATTCGCTTACGCCCAATTTTAATGACCACAGCCGCAATGATTGCCGGTTTAATACCGCTACTATATGCAACCGGTGCGGGGGCAGTAATGCGCTTTAGTATTGGTATTGTGATTGTAGCCGGATTAGCGATCGGTACTTTATTTACTTTATTTGTATTGCCGGTTATTTACACCTTCTTAGGTGAAAATCATAAACCGCTACAAGAGTTTGAAGAAAATAAGCATTATCCAGTGATTGCTGAGACTGAGCATTCATAACAAAAACATAAAAGCCTCGCATCGTCGAGGCTTTTGTTTTCATTATTTTGACGATGTCAGATAACCATTTTTCTATTACAATACAGCCCTTATCTTAAGGTTATATATTAAGGAATGAAAATGACCCCATTTAGCGTAGTGATTTTAGCCGCCGGTAAAGGCACACGAATGTACTCAGATTTACCTAAAGTACTGCATCCTATTGCAGGTAAATCAATGGTCAAACACGTGATTGATACCGTCAAACAAATGGATGCCAAACAAATTCATTTAGTGTATGGTCACGGCGGTGACTTATTGAAAACACATTTAAAAACAGAACCACTCAATTGGGTTTTACAAGCAGAGCAATTAGGTACCGGTCACGCCATGCAACAAGTGGCTACTTTTTTTGCAGATGATGAAAATATTTTAATGTTATATGGCGATACGCCATTAATTACAGCACAAACCTTAACCCGTCTTATCGCAGCCAAACCGGCAAATGGCATTGCATTATTAACAGTAGAATTAGCAAATCCGACCGGTTATGGCAGAATTATTCGACAAAATGGCTCAGTAGTGGCAATTGTAGAGCAAAAAGATGCTAGCTCAAACCAACTAACTATTTGTGAAGTTAATACTGGTGTTATGGTAGCAAGTGGCGCCAGTTTTAAACAATGGCTAAGCCGTTTAAATAATCAGAATGCTCAAGGCGAATATTACATTACCGATATTATTGCAATGGCAAATCAAGACGGTTATAGTGTGCAAGCTATTCAAGCCAATACTTTAATGGAAGTAGAAGGCGCAAATAACCATCTACAATTAGCCGCTTTAGAACGTTTTTACCAACAAACACAAGCAGAAAAATTATTATTAGCTGGCGTCAGTTTAATGGACCCAGATCGCTTTGATCTTCGAGGTAGCCTACAACACGGAAAAGACGTTCAAATTGATGTAAACGTAATTCTTGAAGGTGAAGTTAAATTAGGCAATAGAGTACGTATCGGTGCGGGCTGTATTTTAAAAAACTGTGTGGTGGGTGATGATGTAGATATTAAACCTTATTCAGTTTTTGAAAATGCAATTATTGGCAATAAAGCACAAGTAGGGCCTTTCGCACGTTTACGTCCCGGAGCTAAGCTTGAAGCAGAAAGCCACGTAGGCAATTTTGTTGAAATTAAAAATGCTCAGATTGGTAAAGGCTCAAAAGTCAACCATTTAACTTACGTCGGCGATGCTGAAGTGGGCGAAAATTGTAATTTAGGTGCCGGCGTCATTACCTGTAATTATGATGGCGCAAATAAATTCAAAACGACTATTGGCAATAATGTATTTGTTGGATCGGATGTACAGCTCATTGCACCCGTGAACATTGCAGATGGCGCAACAATTGGTGCCGGTGCAACTATTACAAAAAATATCGCCGAAAATGAACTGGTGATTAGTCGTGTACCACAACGGCATATTCAAGGTTGGCAACGGCCAACAAAGAAAAAATAACAAGCATAGCATTAATAATGCGGTCAGCATTCGCAAATTTTTTGCATAGTCAGGCCGCTTATTTATGAATGGATTGCTTGGTTATTTGATTAAACCAACTCACGTAATCAAATTGATCATAAAACTTGTAACCAAACCAACCACAAAAAGCAAATAAATCACCGACCTGTTGCTGATCTTCAAAGCCCTTTATATACACAGCAGAATTAAATTCAGGATAAGGCTTATGGGTAAAAACAACTTTATGTGCAAAAGGTAAGCGGTCGAATTCAGCTAAATCTTGATAACAACAGCCATCACGATCCGTCATTAAAATAAAAAGCTTATCTAGATTTATCCGCTTACTACGTGCTTGCCATTTAGCTTTAGCTTCAGCAATCGAACTATAATGCTTGAAATGAAGCGTTAAATTATCTAATTGTGCGACAGGATACGGTTTATCACTTTGTATAAAACACAGCTCAACCTGCTGATAATGCGAAATGTTTTTCACATATTGAATAAAATCAGATGGCGTTAAATACAAGTTTACAAAAGGCGAATTAAATGGCTGAGCTAGATCGTGTAAAATCAGCGAACCATTGCAATTACTTGAAATAACAGAAAAATCATCTGTCTTTAGACGTGAACGATTGGCTAAATTAATGAATGGACGTACTAATTTATTAATTAATTTTTTTAATAATGGGTTACTCATCGCGTTTTTATTCAAAAAGAGAATGGCTTATTCTACGCTATTTTTCTATCACAACCTAAAGTAAAATAGCCCTAAACTGAGCCATTAAATGGCAACTGTTTGCATGTTAAACGGATCACAAATGAAAAAGAAAGTAATAAAAAATTATTTTAATATCTATCAATTTCGGATAGGCTAGACAAAAATTTTACACATTAATAATGTGTTCAGCATTTAAGAGGAAAGTATGACTACCATTTTTACCATTGCTCAACATTGGTTAGCACAAGATCCAGATCTAGAAACTCAAAACGAATTATCCCACTTAATGGATAAAGCAAAAGCGGGCGATACACAAGCATTAAAAGAATTAACCGCGCGTTTTGAAGGACGCCTGCAATTTGGTACAGCAGGATTACGCGGTCCTTTACAAGCAGGACCAATGGGAATGAACCGAGTATTAGTGGCACAAGCGGCAGCTGGCTTAGCACAATATCTCAAAACCTATGATAAACAGCCATCAATTGTTATTGGATATGACGGACGCAAAAATTCAGATGTTTTTGCCTGCGATACCGCAGAAATTATGGCTGGAGCGGGTATTAAAGCTTATTTATTGCCACGTAAATTACCAACACCCGTTTTAGCTTACGCAATTAAACATCTTGAGACCACCGCAGGCGTAATGGTTACAGCAAGCCATAATCCACCAGAAGATAATGGTTATAAAGTTTATTTAGGCAAAGCAAATGGCGGTGGACAAATTGTTTCACCAGCCGATCAACAAATTTCCGCATTCATTGATCAAGTCGCAACGGGAAACATCCGTGAGTTAGCACGCAGTCAAGACTTCAACTTACTAGATGACGAAGTAATAAATGCATATATCGAAAAAACGGCTCGCTTAAGCCAAGAACCCAAAATGGCTCTCAACTATGTTTATACGGCAATGCATGGCGTAGGGTATGAAGTCTTACAGAAAACACTCAAACAAGCGGGTTTATCTCAACCAAAATTAGTCAGCGAACAAATTGAGTCAGATGGCAATTTCCCCACCGTCAGCTTCCCAAACCCAGAAGAAAAAGGCGCACTAGATTTAGCCATCAAATTAGCACAACAAGAAAACGCGGAATTTATTATTGCCAACGATCCAGATGCCGATCGTTTAGCAGTTGCTATTCCTGATGTACAAGGAACGTGGAAAAGTTTACACGGCAATGTATTAGGTTGCTTATTAGGATGGCATTTAGCTAAAAAATACCACGCACAAGGTCAACAAGGCGTATTAGCTTGTTCCTTAGTTTCTTCTCCCGCACTTGCTGAAATTGCCCAAAAATATGGCCTAAAATCAGAAGAAACGCTGACCGGCTTTAAATATATTGGAAAAGTTGAAAACTTATTATTTGGTTTTGAAGAAGCGATAGGTTATTTAGTCGACCCGGACAAAGTCCGTGATAAAGACGGCATTTCAGCCGCTGTAGCTTTCTTGGATCTTGTACTTTACTTAAAAAAACAAGGCAAAACTATTTTAGATTATATTAATGAATTTAACCAACAATTTGGCGCCTATATAAGTGGGCAAATTTCTATTCGTGTTAGCGACTTGGCGGAAATTAGCAAATTAATGACTACTTTACGTAATAATCCACCCACAGAAATTGGTGGCGTAAAGGTTACTCAATTAATTGACCACACCAAAACAGACCGCCAAAGTGATATTCTGGTGTTCAATTTAGCAAATGGTAGCCGTTTAATTACTAGACCATCAGGCACTGAATCCAAAATTAAGTTTTACTTAGATGTAAAAGGCAAGAATGGACAAGAAGCAGAAAAAGTCCTTACACACTTTGATGAAAGCGTCCGCCAAATGTTACGTCAAACACAATATGGCAACCAAGATTGCTAAATACTAACTAAAATAATCAAAGCCCTGTGATTACAGGGCTTTTTTATACCTATAAAATGAACGAACAAATAATTTTTACACTTTCACAAACATGATTAATCGCTTATATACAACGCCGACAATCCTTATTTAACCTCATAAATTTACCGCATGAACACCATAATTTATATCTATCTTATACATAGGTTAACTTTTTTGTATAAGTTATATACTTTTTAAGTAAATTAATGTATGTTTTATTCCTGATAGTATTGGGTGAAGGCTTTATAAATGTGAAAATGAAGTCATAATTATATGAATTTAAAGATAATTTTATCTTATTTATTCATACTTTCGAGTGTTACAAGATTGAGTTACTCGTAGCCAAAATTAGAGTGACAAAAGATTTAATTAAACAGGCTAGAGAATCTGTTCCATTAAATCAGCAACTCCATCACCTTAAAAATAAAGAAGCTTATGAAAACACTGATCAACAGCTATCATATCAAGTGAATGGTTCAATCAATTTTTAACCAAAATTACAAATTTAAAAAATTCAAGTTTAAAAGGAAATTATTATGAACAACAAACGTTATAAATTAATATTTAGTAAAGTAAAAAATTGTCTTGTGCCGGTTGCTGAAAACATTAAATCTGCCTCAGGTAACAGCAGTTCATCATCAAATAGCAAAATTGCGGAAGATCAAGAAGAGGAATCAGACCCACTGACGTGTTCGTTAAGTCCGCTGTCTTCATCCATTCATTTAGGTTTACACAACCATTCGCCATTAAAAGTATTTAAAGGCAAGAACCTTTCAGTTGTCTTGCTTTCACTTATGCCAGCTATGCAGGTTTTAGCAGACCCATCTAATAATGCAATCGTTGATAATTCTCACGGAGTAAAACAAACCGCTGTGGATGAGCGCGTACCTGATAGTGGTAAAGAAAAAGTAGTTGTAATTAATATAGCTAAACCGGATGAACAGGGTATTTCAGATAATCGCTTTAGCAAGTTTAATATCCCAAATAGTGCCGTATTTAATAACTCAATTGAACAGCAAGGGCATTCTGAATTAGTGGGTTTTTTAAGTAAAAACCCAAATT
>NZ_FOJC01000003.1 GCF_900109315.1 [Haemophilus] ducreyi
TGAAAGTAAAACAAAAGGAATTAAATTAATATGAATTTCTAGTTTAAGCACTTATTAAGACTTCAAGTTTTTATAAAACATATAAAATTAAGTCAATCAACAAGTGCCCACACAGATTGTCTGATTCGTTGTTAAAGAGCAAAATAAAACGACGCACCGCTCAATCTAGCTTAACAGCTCACAACGGTGCGTCGTTGTGTGTCGCCCATTATAGGATATCTTTCCCTTTTTGCAAATACTTTTTTTTGAGAAAAATTAAAAAAATTGATTGCGTGCATAAACTTACGCCATTTTGCTGCTTTTGCTAGCAAAAAATGTTGATTAATTGTTCTTTTAAACCGCTTTGGCGTTGAATATTAGTTTGGATGCCTTGGTACCAATTCTTTTTATTACAGAATACGGTGAATTGTTTTTTAGCACGGGTGATTGCGGTATAAATTAATTCTTTGGTAACTACGGGGGCATTATTTAGTGGCATAATTAGAAAGGTTTGTTCAAATTCAGAGCCTTGTGATTTATGTACTGTCATTATGTAGGCGGGTTCGGACTCTGGTATACGGCTTAAGGATACACTTAAATGTGTATTTTCTAGTTTGGTATCAAAATAGGCTCTCAACATTCCATTTTCGTCAGGCAAAATGATGCCAATATCACCGCTATAGATATTATTTTCCGGGGAGTTTTGGGTAATTAGAATCGGTTTACCTAGGTAGCGATCACGACTATTTATGAAATTGATTAATTTTGCTTTTTTCAATGCTTCGGCAATCCATTGATTTAAGCGTTCGGCGCCTAATTCACCGATTCTTAATGCGGATAAAAAACGAATACGTTGGAATGCTATAAAAATTGCGTCAACACTCACACTAGCGGGATCTTTTTCTCTTTGTTTAACTAAGGTTAAATAATGTTGATAACATTGGACTGCTTTTTTAACGATTAGATTAACACACTCTTGTGTCCATAAATGCGTTTCAGTGAATTGATTTTTGTTTGGGTATTCAATTTTTTCTAAATCAGTAAATTGTGGATTTAGAAAAGTTTGCCAAGATTCGTCCGCTTGTTGCTGGTTGACTTTTTTAGCCAGTGCGCCGATGCCTGAATTAGCATCAAAGCGATAACTTTTTTGTAGATGACATAATGAATCGCAAATCGTTGGAACTTGATTCATCATATTTAATTGGTATCCAGTTAATTCATTCAAAGCGGTGCAATGTGCTGTACTATAACCTTGAGTCATAAAATGGCCCAATTCGCCCATAATGGCGCCCGCTTCAACAGAGGCGAGTTGATCTTTATCACCAAGCATAATCAAACGGGTTGTTGGTTTTAATGCATTCATCAGTTTTTCCATCATAAATAAATCTATCATTGAAGCTTCATCAACAATTAACAAATCTAAATGTAGTGGGTTTTGTTTATGATAAAAGGGTTTATCTTGTAGTGGGCGCATCACTAATAAACGGTGAATAGTTAAAACAGGAGTAGGGATATCAAACGTCAATTTTAGGTGTGCTAAACTTTGTGTAATGGATTCTTTTAAGCGAGCGGCTGCTTTGCCTGTGGGTGCAACCAATGCAATTTTAAGCGAGCGTTTAGTTGAATGAAGCTGCTTTTCCTGTAACGCGGCTAATAATTTAGCGACCGTCGTCGTTTTGCCAGTACCGGGGCCACCAGAAATTAAGCTGAATTTTTTGCGTAGTGCAGTTGCTACGGCAATTTTTTGCCAATCGATTTGCGTTGTTGGTTCAGGGAATAATCTATCAAGAATTTGTTTATCTGTGGCGAGATCTTGATTTGCTACTGTCGTTTCGACCGCTTCCTTTAAATAGGTTGCTACATTATGTTCTGCTTGCCAATAACGATAAAAATACAATAAACCATTTTGAAAGATTAATGGTGCTGTTTGCGTAGGGGAATGGCTAAAAGCGATATGATCTTTTAGTATTTCTGGCCATTTAACCGGTGGTATTTGCTCAATTTTTTGCAATATTTCCTGCCATAAAGATGCTTCTTCTTTAACATTAAGACCAAATGGGTTATTTGCTAATGATGAATCTAGCCGTAACGCAGTATGTCCTTGCATTACATTAAAAGAAATTAAGGCTACTAATAATACCGCTAAATTTTTTTCTAGCGGAGTATAAGCATATGCTTGTTGTTTTTGATCGATCATTTTAGCGAATTGATAATCTAATTCAGCAATCAAATTTCTATTTTTAAGCGCGTGTAAAAGTGTCAACATGTGCATTTATTAACCATAAGAAAACCATATTTAAAATTATCTAATTTTCATTATCGATTGTCCATTTATTCTCATCAAGCGTATAATTAGCATTCTTTTGAAAAACACATAGTAGAAAAATGAAACCAGCCATAGCGACTATTAGCCGTCAGGCACTTCGCCATAATATTCAATTGATCAAAAAATTAGCGCCTAAGCAAAAACTATTGGCCATGATTAAAGCAAATGCTTACGGGCAAGGTTTATTACCCGCTGCTGCAACATTAGCTGATTTAGTCGATGGCTTTGGTGTTGCACGTTTACACGAAGCGCTTGAAGTGCAAGAAACGGGCTATACTGGCAAAATTTTATTAGTTGAAGGTTTTTTTGATCGAGAAGAATTATTAAAAACGCTGTCTCGTGGCTTTGATACCGTTATTCATTGCCTAGAACAGTTAGAATTATTAGAACAAGTCGCAAAAGAATGGCAAATTGAGCAACATAAAAGATTTTGGCAACGTAAAACTAAAATTTATTTCCCGATCAATATTTGGCTAAAGATTGATACCGGAATGCATCGTTTAGGCATTCATCCTGAGCAAGTTGATCTATTTTATGCCCGCTTAAAAAACAGTCCTTTGGTTGCCACTATTAGCTTTATGAGCCATTTTAGTCGCGCCGATGAACTGGATTGTGGTTATGCCGAACAACAGATTGCTACTTTCGAAATGGCAACAGAGCAATATTCTGCACATTCTCGGAGTATTGCTGCTTCAAGCGGTATTCTTTATTGGCCACAAGCGCATTATGAGTGGGTTCGTCCCGGCATTATCATGCATGGCATCTCGCCTCATTATCAACCAATCACTCAATTAGGCTTTAAGCCTGTGATGACGCTTTCTTCTACCTTAATAGCGATCCGCAGCCATAAAGCAGGTGAACCGGTTGGCTATGGTGGGGCTTGGATAAGCGATAAAGCCACAACATTAGGTGTCGTAGCAATGGGCTATGGTGATGGCTACCCTCGAAATGCACCAGAAGGCACACCCGTATTAATCAATGGGCGGATTGTGCCAATCGTTGGGCGAGTATCAATGGATATGTTGACGGTCGATCTTGGCATAGATAGTCAAGATCAGGTTGGTGATAAAGTTATTTTATGGGGTAACGATTTATTAATTGAAACAGTTGCCCAACATATTGGTGTGATCAGCTATGAGTTGATCACAAAGCTCACACCACGTGTCATTTTTGAATATCGTTAAGCTTAAAATAATCCGTTGTAGGCGTTAGTCTGCACTTAACTCATATCATAAGGATCCACATCTAAACTTAACCTAATGTTTGCGGGTAAATTAAGCGCACTTTTTTCTTGATCAAATACATTTAGCAACTGTTGAATTGCCGATCGGGTCTGATGCTGAATCAACAATAACCATCGATAATAACCCGCTTTTTTCGCGACAATCGCAGAAAAAGGCGGTGAGATCTGAACACCTTCTATACCTAATTCGACTGATTTCTGTTGGAAATAAGCGGTTAAATTTTGCAAAAGATTTTCAACTTTATCACTTTGTTTACCTGTTGCTCGAAATAACACTTGTGCAGTAAAAGGCGGTAGAGCCATTACTTGTCGCATTTTCAACGCTTCTTCGGCAAATGCATTATAACCATCCTTAAGTAAGCGCTTTAATAGTGGATGATCCGGGTAATGCGTTTGCAAAACAACTTCTCCTGTTTTTTCAGCTCGCCCAGCTCGCCCGGCTACCTGAAGATAAAGCTGTGCTAAACGTTCTTCTGCACGAAAATCCGTCGAAAATAATGCCGAATCAACGTTTACCAAAGCAACCAGGGTTACATTTGGGAAATGATGGCCTTTAGCTAACATTTGTGTGCCAATTAAAATTTGGCTTTTTCCAGTCTGAATCGCATTTAAATGATGTTCAAGCGCACCTTTACGTCCGGTTGAATCACGATCAATACGACTTATTTGATAGGTGGGAAAATATTCACTTAACAGCTGTTCTAACTGTTCTGTGCCAATACCGGTAGTGATTAAATTAGTTGAGCCACAATACCCACATTGGCGCGGAATCACTCGTTGAGAAGCACAATGATGACAACGTAAAACACGTTGTTTTTGATGATATGTATAAGGTTTTTCACAAGCATCACATTCACATATCCAACCACACTCGTGACACAATAAAACCGGTGCAAAACCACGACGATTAAGGAATAACATTACTTGATTTCCTTTTTGTAAATGAGTTTGCATCAGCATTAACAAGCGATCAGATACTCCTGCAGTAATGCGTTGTGTTTTTAAATCAATCAATTGTTGCTGAGCAATTTGAGCATTACCCGCTCGCGTGCTCAACAACAACTGCGTGAACTTGCCATTTTTAACATTATATACACTCTCCAAACTCGGGGTAGCAGAACCTAATATAATCGGAATATTCAAACATTTAGCTCGAAAAATTGCGACATCACGTGCGTGATAACGCCATCCTTCTTGTTGTTTAAAAGAGTGATCTTGTTCTTCATCAATAATGATCAATCCCAAGCGTTGAAATTGCGTAAATAAAGCAGAGCGCGTACCAATCACAATCGCACTTTCACCATTTTTAGCCTTTAACCATACCTTTAACCGCATAGTTTCATTTATATTTGAATGAAAAACATCTATTTCAACATTAAAACGTGTTTTAAAACGGTTAACCATTTGTGGCGTCAAGCCAATTTCTGGCACTAAAACAAGCACCTGTTTATCCTGTTTTAAGATCTGTTCAATGGTTTGTAAATAGACTTCAGTTTTACCTGAACCAGTAATGCCATTCAATAAAAACGTCTCAAAATTTTGACACGCATTTAAACGACTGACGACTAATGTTTGCTGTTGATTTAACACTAAACGAGATTGGCTATTCACAAGCGGTCGATTTGCCAAACTTTGTTGCCAAGACTTACGCTGACAAGTCGGCACAACTTTTGCAAGATAGCCTTTTTCAAGTAAAGCTTTCCACACGGAGGGGCTCACTCCTGCCGGTTTTTCAAAAAATTCCGCTATTTCTGCTAACCGACTCAGTAAGTCATATTGTTTTTTCGACCGCTTGTTTTCAGGTGAGACTAATCGCTGCTGCCCTAATTCAGTGACACGAAAATAATCATTCTCAACATATTCTGCCGCATCTCCATTACGTAATTTAACTGGCAATGCACTTGCTAATACTTCACCGATTGCAGCATGATAATAACTGGCAGCCCAATGTAATAATTGCCATATTTCGGGATCAAAAATAGCTTGATGATCTAACACGGCGTGGATCGGTTTTAATTTTGATTGCGGAATATCCGTAGTGCTAGGCAAATCCACCACAATTCCTACTTTTATTTGCTGACCAAATGGCACTTGCACACGAGCACCTTTTACCACTGCCATATTAGGTAGCAATAGATAATCAAAATAACAATTCAACGGCACAGCTAATGCCACTCGGACTAATTTCATTTATTTTTCCGTGATTATAATCTTTTTTTAAGCAAATTTTGTCCGCTTCATGACCCGTTTGCTGAAAACAAGTCACTACAACAGCTTAAAAGAACATCAATAACAGTAAGCGAATCATTAAAATATAAACATCTTAACGTAAAAGTATACCCATTAACATTTCATCTGATGCTTTAAACCAATAAATAAAAGTGTAGAATATCAATATTAATCTTTAAAATTTTATGCCTTTTCCTAAACCCAACTATTGGTTGGATTATTCCTGTATTAATTCATAAAAAAATAATTCGACTTTACTCTGATTTGGTATGAATTTAAAGAAGAAATAGGCTAAAATAGCTACCACGTTCATGACCACTAAAAATTAATGCCTATTTGCTAGAAACATTAATTATGCTTATTTTTGATCAATTAAAACAACAAATTAACAACCAACTCGGTAAAACTACTCGCAATTTAAGTGTGATTGAATATCAAGCAAGTGTAGATTTGCCACCTGAAAATGTTGCTTTATTAAGCTGGTTAAAAGCTCAACACCAATATCCGCATTTCTTTTGGCAAGCACGCGATTCTGATCTCACATTAGCCACTATCGGCTCAGTCAAAATATTTTCATCATTAGAAGAAGCACAAACATTTGTTGATCAAACGCATTTGGCACTTGTCGGTGGAATTCAATTTGAAGGCAATTGCCACTTTCTATTGCCTCGCCTGCAATTAGTCAAAAATAATCAGCGATTAACCGCTTATTTCTATCTTCTTGAACAAGAAATCAGTGAAAAAATGGCCATATTCACCCAAACATTTGCTGAATTTACGCATTTATCTCAGTTAACATTACCAGATAATCAACTACTTGCACATCAATCAGCATGTGATTTTAACCATTGGCAACACAATATTGAACAAGCAATCTCGGCTATTCAACAACAACAGTTTAATAAAGTTGTACTTGCTAATGCGACAACACTCACGTTCCAACAGCCCATTTCTCCCTATGATTTATTAGCTGCAAGCCAACAAACAAACTTAGGTTGCTACCATTTTATTTGGGCAGAAAACGCGACTCACGCTTTCTTAGGTTCTAGCCCTGAACGGCTTTATCAAAGAACAGGCAACTTTTTTAAAACAGAAGCATTAGCAGGCACGGCTGCAGTCACTGATAATCTTATTCAAACAGAATTAAATGCCGAGTGGTTACTCACTGATCCTAAAAACATCTATGAAAATCAGTTAGTGGTTGATGATATTTCAATGAATTTAGCCGACTGTATTACACAGATTAACATTTATCCTGCTGAAATTAAGCGCTTACATAATGTACAACACTTACGCCGTAAAATTCGTGCTAAATTAATCGAAAAAATTAATGATGCTAATTGTTTAGCTAGAATTCATCCCACAGCAGCAGTAGCAGGGCTGCCTAGGATTCCAGCAAAAAAATTTATTGCGGAAAATGAAAATTTCACTCGCCATTGGTACGCAGGCACTTTAGGTTATTTTCATACCGATCATGCTGAATTTACTGTCACGTTGCGTTCTGCCAAGATTGACCATAATCAACTCACACTTTATGCTGGTGCTGGCATTGTTGCAGAATCACAAGCTGATTCAGAATGGCCGGAAATAGAACGCAAGTCTTTAGCATTAGCCAGACTCCTTAAAATGTAATGCTTAAAATGCGTAGATAGTTAAGATTCCCTCACCCTTTGTGCTATTCAATTCCGAAGCGAGTGCATAAAGCCGATAATAACGTTGCAACAAGATTAACAATAAAAAATCATTCATATCAATAAAATCGTATTAAGATGAATGATTAGAGATAATAGCCAATTAGAACAAATTATTCGTCAGTTTGGTGACCTTCATCTAAATGAACAATATTAACCAGATCATCTGGGCTTACTTCAAAAGCCTTACCAAAGCCTTTTACAAATAGGCCATGAGTAGGTTTAAAGCTGAATAATTTAAAATCTTTCATGTTTGCCAATTCATCAATTAAATTACCGTGACGAGCTTTTAAAGCAGCTAAACCACTTTCCCATTCTTCTCCCTCACGTTCAATTAAACGCGCAGTCGCATCAAAAGTTAAACGACGGCGAGCAAAAATTTGACGGCTTTTGCTTTCATCATCAATCAACATTAACGATACTTTTGGCACTTCAATTAAATTACGTGCATGACGTGCAATCGTTGAAATTAATACTTGGTATTCGCCATTATTAATTACGAAAGGCGCATAGCTAACATTAGGATTACCTTCGCTATCGACAGTCGAAAGAACAAGTGTTTGAATATCTTGCTTTAACTCTTGAATTTCTGGCCCTAAACGGTTTTGTAACACTTCTTGGCGATTCGTTACGCTCATAAGTTCTCCTTACTTAACATTCTATGTAAAACTCGATCAAATTTAGCAAAATGGTATCATTTTATTATATTTCAATCCTTATTTTTAGCAATATTTAAAATGTAAATTGTAAAGATCGGCTTACTTTTTGTTGATCACAATTGTTGTAATGCCATTTGAATATTTTGAATAACTGCCCGCCGATCAACTGCCGGGTTTTGGCTGTCTAAAACTTGTCGCCAATAATTTATTGCTTGCTGATATTGTTTATTAGCATAAGCATTTGTAGCTAATAACAGTAAACTATTATTTTCTTTAGCATCTAAAGCTAACGCTTGATCGATCCATTGTTTTGCTTTATCGGATAACTGTTGATGCTTAGCATAATAATCAGCCGTAGCCATCGCCCCTAAAATTGCCGCTTTTTTACCTAACACTTGTTCGGCATTTTGATAACAAATCAAAGAAGCATCAAAATCATTATTTAAGGCATACGCCTGACCCAATTCATACCACACATCACCATTATTCGGATTTTGACGTAATTGATTTTGCAAACTTAAAATATAACGATCGTTTTTTTGTTGTTTATCTTGTAAATCAGCCTGTCGTTGAAAGGCTTGATACATTTGTTGGCCTTGTTGCACAAAGTGATAACGCCCCGTTTGCCAATAGATACTACCGGCAAGGGCGCTCATTAATCCACATAACAATATAGTCAGACTAAGCGGTCGTTTTATAGCTAAAACTGTAGTATTTTCAACCACTTGTGCCTGTTCAAATTGATAACGGGCTTGTGCTTCTAATACACATTCTTGTTGTAAATCTAGCGGTAAATTTTCAGCAAATTTAACCGCTTGTTGATAAGCTTGCTGATTAATTTTCGCTCTTTGGTTCATCATACTTTACGCGTTTTAGTTCGCCAAATAATTGTGATTATTAATCCAAGGACTAAAGCTAATGGCATTCCCCATAATAACCAAGTGTGCGGATTAAATGGTGGCTTATAGTGCACAAAATGCCCAAATCTGTTGGTCATAATTTGAATTATTTCTTCATCTGTTTTGCCTTGTTTGACCATTTCATACACCTCTAAACGTATCTTATAGGCGTTAGTGGCATTGGATTCCACTAAGTTTTGATTTTGACACTGTGTACAGCGAAATGATCTAGCCAATGCCACTGCGCGTAGTCGATCTTGATTATTTTCAAACTGAAAAGTATCCACCATTTTGGCCTGCACACATAAACTAAAGATAGCTGATAATAAACAGATTATTTTTTGCAAAAACTTCACTCGTCTTCCTTACGCAATTCCTCTAATATCGGTAAGAAATCTTGTTCAAAATCAGGGTTATATCCTTTTTGTTGATAGCGGACAATGCCATTTTTATCAATCAAATAAGAACTTGGTGCGGAAGAAACCCTTAAGGTTTGAATTAAAAATCCTTCGTCGTAATCGTCAATCACTAAACTAAACGGATTTCCCCATTCAGCTAGCGCCTTACGGGCATTATCCGGATGATCAGCATAGGTCAAACCGACAATTTGAACCCCTTGCTGTTTTAATTTATGCAATACCGGAAACTCTTTAATACACCAACCACACCAACTACCCCATATATTCAAAATATAAGGTTCTTTTGGCAAGCTGTCGTTATCAATATAAGTATGTTGATCGAGCAAATTTTTGCCGACAAATTCAGGAAATGGTTTATCACGCCAATCTTCTGTCGCTGCAAGCGCTTCTTTATTCATCAAAGGCGTCATCAAAAACGACACGATTACCATCAGTAATATAAGCGGTAAGAATAAAAACAGTTTTTTCATATTATTTTCCACGATATCCTAATAAAGCCAAAAACGAGGCAAGCATCATCATGATGCCACCTAGCCATAATGCACTCACGTAAGGTTTATAGTGTAAACGGAACGCGTATTCAAAATCACCTAATTTATCGCCCATCACAATATAAACATCATCTAAACCCGCGTGATAAAGCCCGACTTCTGCCATGGTCATTGTTCTTACATCATAATAACGACGTTCTGGTTTCACGGTGGCTAACTGCTTGTGCGATTTTTCTATAGTAAAAATAGCACGTTCTGCGGTATAGTTTGGTCCAATCACATCACGATAAGCCTGATAATTAAAATTAAAACCGGCTAATGACGCTTGTTGTTGTGGCTTCAAACGTACACTTATTTCATCGCCATAATAACTATTCATTATTGCCCCAATTACACAAATTGCAAAGCCAATATGTGCTAATCGCATTGCGAGCGGTTGAATTTTCCACATATATCGCCGATAAGGGAAATGGCTAATAATAATCCAAATAGCCAGCCCAACAAATACGATAGGCAATAGACTAAATTGATGCACATTATTCGTTTGAATAGTAAAATAAATCAAACTACAAGCTAAACTAAATGCAATGGGTAAGAACCATAATTTGATCAAAATGACGCTAGTGGCAACCTGTTTCCAACATAAAACCACCGCTAATCCCATAACTGACATTAATAGCAATGCTAAAGGTGTAAAAATACTATTGAAATAAGGTGCGCCAACAGAAATAGATCCCCACCCCATCGCCATAAAAATCATCGGATAAAAAGTACCCAGCGCCACGGTTGAAGTTGCAACGGTTAACAAGCCATTAATCAATAAAAAAGCGACTTCTTTTGAAAAAAGGTGAAAATGTACTCTGCCGGGCCAGACTTTTACGTTTAAGGCAAACAGCGCTAATGCAATAAAACTTAAACTAAAAAATAAAATCAACAATGCAATACCGCGATCAGAATCCACGGCAAATGCATGAACTGAGGTTAATATGCCGGAGCGAACAATAAAAGTGCCAAGTAAACTTAAGGCAAAGGCAAAAATTGCGAGTAAAATAGTCCAATAACTGAAAATACCACGTTGTTCAGTCACAATTAAACTATGTAATAATGCGGTTCCTAACAACCACGGCATTAATGAAGCATTTTCAACCGGATCCCAAAACCACCAACCGCCCCAGCCTAATTCATAATAAGCCCACCAAGCCCCCAAAATAATCCCGGCGGTTAATAGCCCCCAAGAAATCATGACCCAAGGACGAATCCAACGACTGACTGCAGCGTCTAACACCCCCGACATTAAACTGGCTACAACCATCGCAAAACTGACCGCAAAACCAACATAGCCAATATAAAGTAACGGTGGATGAAAAATTAAACCAATATCTTGTAACATTGGATTTAAATCACGCCCTTCAGGCGGTGGAGGGAAATTGCGTTCAAATGGATTAGAAACAGATAAAATAAATAACAAGAAACCGAGGCTAATTAACCCAAGTATTGCCAAGGTGCGATCATAAAATAAGCGGTCAGATTTATTAGCAAAAAAGCTAAAGACTGCCGTCCAAATGGTCAAAATAGTTAACCAAAACAACATTGACCCTTCATGCCCGCCCCAACTCGCTGCAAATTTAAAAAAATCAGGTAATTGCGTATTTGAATGGTGTGCAACATAGATAATAGAAAAATCGTCGATGATAAATGCATAACCAAGCACGCCAAATGCAAAAGTACAAAATAGCGCTTGTAGCCGACTAAAAAAAGCATTGAAAGATAAATAATGTGAACGTTTAAATAATTCGCCTAATACAGACAATAGCACTTGTAATGAAGCACTAACTGCCGCCACTATTAATGAAAAATAACCCAACTCTGGGAGCATAAATAAACCTATTAAATGCTTTCCTTATTCAATATAGACTAATCATAAAGAGTTGCATTGACTATGTAAACGAAAAGGGCAACAACTCGCCCTTTTGTTCACTTTCTTTTGATCAAACATCTGCTTTCTTATTTAAATTATCTTGGCAATGTTGACTTTCGTCTATTTCTGCTAAAATTTCTGCCGCATATTCATTCAATGCTTCCGCAGGCTGTTGTGGCTTGACTAATGGTTTAGGCGTGAAATATTTACGAATTAATTCAGCTGAAGTCCCATAAATAAGCTCTTCTTTAAAACGTTCTTTATCTAGCGCTCTCACACTTTCTACTACCTCTAGTGCTTCCACTTCATCTATGCCTAATTTCATCATTGTTGCTTTACTTAATACTAATGCTGATTCAAAAGTTTCACGAATTTGGAAATCTACGTGTAATTTAGTTAATTGAATAGCACTATAACGATCATAAGTACGAGCAAAAATAGGCATTAACGGAAATTCATGTTTAATTTGTTCAACAATTGAGGCACTGCGTGTTGGATCATTAATACCTAATACTACACAGTCTGCTTTAGCTAAACCACTAGCACGTAACACATCTAAACGTGTCCCATCGCCATAGTAAACTTTAAAACCAAAGCGAGCCGCGGCGCGAATTCGATCAGTATTAGCATCAATAACGGTTACAGTAATGCCACGCGCTAATAAAATTTGACAAACAATCTGACTAAAGCGCCCAAAACCAATCACAATTACGCTATTTTCTAAATCTTCAGCCACTTCAATGCTAGCCATACTTGGTGCTTCAGGTTTAGCTTTACGTGTCATAATACGTTGAACCATTAATACAACGAGTGGCGAAAGTAACATAGAAATAATCACTGCTGCCGTAAAGGTAGCTTGTTGATCTTCATCTAAAATCCCCACTGCTGCCGCGGCTGAAAATAGCACGAAAGCAAACTCACCACCGTGCGACATAATCGACATGCGCATTAATGCTTCTCGATGCGAAAGTAGTGTTAATAAACCAATTACATAGACAGATATGGCTTTCCCTAGCACTAAAATAACCACCAGACTCAGTAATAAGAATAAGTCATCAAACACAAATTTTAAATCTAATGACATTCCTACACCCATAAAAAATAAGCCGAGTAACAAACCTCTAAATGGCTCAATATCTGCTTCTAATTGATGGCGAAATGATGATTCTGACAACATTACGCCCGCTACGAACGCTCCCATTGCCATTGATAAGCCACTGAGTTCCATTAACAATGCCGCACCCAATACCACTAACAATGCAGCAGCGGTCATCATTTCTCGCACTTTAGCTTTTGAAATCATTCTAAAAAGTGGATTCATAATCCATTTACTACTAGCCACTAGAATAATAATACCAATCACAGCTATACTAATCGCCGCTGAATTAATCCCCGTGGTAGCGCCTTCGGTACTTGGTGCTAAAAAAGTCATTGATGCTAATAATGGTACAATCGCTAAATCTTCAAACAATAGCGTGGAAACAATTCGCTGTCCTTTTGGTGCACTTGATATCCCTTTATCTTCTAATACTTGCATCACAATAGCAGTAGAAGATAATGTAAAGCCGGCTCCCACCACAAAAGCAACGGCTGTCGTTAAACCAATTAAATGAATGCCTGCAAAAGTCAATAAAGTACCGCATGTTAGGACCTGTAAGAAACCTCGGCCGAAAATAGCTTTACGCATACTCCATAATAATTCAGGATGCATTTCCAGGCCAATAATAAAGAGGAACATTACAACGCCAAGCTCTGCCATATGGACAATTGATTGCGGGTTCTGAAATAACCCCAACACCGAAGGACCAATCAAACATCCAGCAACTAGATAACCTAATACACTGCCTAAACCTAGACGTTTAAATAAAGGAACAATAGTTATACTAGTTGCTAATAATGCGACGATTTTCCCTAACTCAGAATCAGCCAGATGTACAATATCCACAGACATAAATGCTCCCATTTAAAATAAACAAATGATTATTTGTTTATAATACAAAAAAATAGTGTTTCAATTTAAATTATGAAAATTTGATTAATTTACTCACAATAACAAGTGCTACTAGCAATAAGCAAACATTTAACTTATCATTTTCCTCGACTGCTGTTGTAATAAATAATCACGATGTTGCTTACTCTGAAATGGCACAATTTTTATTTCATCAGATACATTGATAATTTGATAAAATTGTGGAAAGTTAAAACTTGCCACTGCTAATATGTTTGTTTTTTGTTCTGAATACAAGCGATTGATTTCTCTTATTTTTTCCTCTTTAGCATCAAAACAATTATAATAAGTTTCTAATCTATTTCGTTCATCTAAGATATACACATTAAAACTATTATCTAAATTATCTTCAAAGAAAAATTGTAAAAAGCCCTCACTAGCAAATTCATCTATTTCTTTCGGAAAACCTAATTGTGGTTTCGCTTGTTTTAAAACATACTTATTTGCATTATTTTCTAATAAATCCACCGCTTGTTGAGTAAGTGGTTGAATATATACCGTTTTTTTGCCAAATACAAACTGCCATATTTTACCGGCTACTTTTAATGTATTAAGCGGTTGTTTTTGTGAAATAGTTCCCGTTTGAATAGTAATACATTTATGCACGAGGCCAGCAATAAAATCGCGCAATTCACTACGTAAACGGCGACTATAACAAAATACATTCACCGATTGTGGTGGCGCAGAACTACGATATATTTTATTTGAAATTAACTTTAACGCTTTTAAAATCGCATCATTACCTTCAAAATGCTGAGTGCGGATTTCATTCCACATATTACGATAAATAATACTGACACTCCCCACTAAACTTTCTTGGCGAGATCCAAAGTTAAACAAATCACTAGGTTGCACCGCTGTACGCCGAGCTTCTAGCTTTTGAGTAGGATCTTTTACTAAATTGACCGCTAAAATTAAACTACGAATTTCATTAGGGTGTAACATATCTTGTTCATTAATGGCAGGCGCTTGTACAGGAAAAGAAAGCCGTAAATCAGTAATAAATTGGCGTAATTTGTTTAAATCTAGACTAGGGCTAATTAAATGCAATTGCGTACTTGAAGTAATTAAACCATTAAAATAACTCCAAGCTACAATTTTAATTAAGCTTTTGCCATTTCTGACGTAACGTAAAGCTGAATTATATGGGCTCTTAGGCGCTTGATTAATTAAATACCAACCCGGTTGAATAGCTGAATTACCTTGTACTTCAATGAATGTAAGTGCACTTTCTGCTAAATTTTGAGCAATATTAGGATTAATCAACGGCACTTTACCCGGCAACACTTCGAACACAGAATATAATTTACGCATCAAAGTATCAATATCACTCGTCATAATACTAGGATCAATATGAAATTTGCGGGCAAAATGAATAAGGTTACGATAACTGTGTAGCAATTGATCAACAATCATTTGCTGATGTTTAACGGCTTGTTTTATTTTCCAAGTATGGCGATGTTGTATAAATTGAAGATATTCATCTTCCCACTTCCATTCGGCGACTAATTCATCTAATGCTGCCGTACGCCAACTCTCAATATATTCACCTTCCATCGCTTTAATATAAAAGCACATACGCAAAAAAGCTAACCGTATCCGTTCTTGCTGACCATTTAAATACGCAGTAACGCGTTCTAACATTGCTAAATAAGGATCAAAATGATAAGAACAACGCTGTTGGCTTAATAATTTTCGTTTAAATTCTTTGGAAATTAGATCGGTAGCGGGATAAGTTTGAGAATAACTTTCTAACAATAAAAT
Organism: [Haemophilus] ducreyi; assembly: GCF_900109315.1. Classification (GTDB taxonomy): domain Bacteria; phylum Pseudomonadota; class Gammaproteobacteria; order Enterobacterales; family Pasteurellaceae; genus Haemophilus_B; species Haemophilus_B ducreyi. The sequence goes on from NZ_FOJC01000003.1 coordinate 15,627, forward strand.
TTTAATTGCCGATTTATATGGACACGCAATGCCTTTATACAATTGCCATAAACTCGCGCCAAAAAATTCAGCGGTCGAAAGTGAGGAAAAATCGCCAAAATCAATCCATTCTTTTGATTTAAACGCGCCTTGCGCAATACAAACCTGATAATCTTCATCTGATAAGTGTTGCCATAATAGTCGTTTGCCTGCCAAACGAATTGCCGAACGATAGAATTCATCTAATAAAAAAAAATGCTGTGTAGATCCACTATGCTCTTCATTCACATCTTTATGATCTAAATGGTCTTTAAAATGGTTTGGATTCATTAAGTAAAAATTAATCTCAACGCCAAACTGTTGCGACCACTGTTTAATTTTGTTTATTTTTTGAGCAATTAATTGATACTCGACCGCTGTTAAGCGATCGGAATAACACAGCCAAAGATCTAAATCCGATAAACTTGTTTGAGTAATAGAGCCCGTGCTTCCCATAGAATAAAGTGCATCAAAGACTGAATGGCTAGAAAATGCTTCTACTACATCATCAGATACCATTAAATTAGCTAAATACGCTTGTTGATAAGCAGATAACTCAAATTGTGCAATACCACTTGGTGCATTTTTTACATAGGCTGGTAATTCAGGGCAATTTGTATGAAGAAGAAGTGGTAATAAGGAAAAAACATGCTGAAATTGTGGATTATTCGCCGCTAAGGCTCGTTCAATTCTAAAATCGTTTAACGCATCAACACGTTGCATTGCCCAGGTTAATTTTTTCTCAAAAATGGTTATAAAAGAGCTTGAAACATCAATTGCTGTTTGAGAATAGCTAATATTTGCTAACGCCAACTCTTTCACATTCTCTTCCTTCTACCAAAAATCGTGATCAATGTAACATTTTGCAACAAAAAGTAAAGGCATACCCAATCTGACTGACCGTTGATATCTCGCAAAATTTGCTAAAACCAAGCTAAATTAGCCCGCTATCTTTAGCAAAAACAGTTCAGACCAGCCAAAATTTTCGCTAAAATAAATAAATTTTTACTAGATTAGTTTAGCGAACAAGTGTAAGCTGAGTGATATATCTTATCTCTGAAATATAAAATGATGAAGGAAACAAAATGAAAAGAGTCGTTATCACTGGTTTAGGTATTATTTCTAGTATCGGTAACAATAAAGAAGAAGTTTTAGCCTCATTAAAAGAAGGCAAATCAGGCATTGAATTTGTGCCAGAATTTGCCGAAGTAGGTATGCGTAGCCAAATTGCAGGAACTGTTAAATTAAATCCAGCTGAATTAATCGATCGTAAAATCTATCGTTTTATGGGAGATGCAGCGGCTTATGCTTATCTTGCAATGAAAGAAGCCATTGAAGATTCAGCCTTAACAGAAACACAAGTTTCAAATGATCGCACCGGTTTAGTCATCGGAGCGGGAACCGGTTCTGCACATAGCCAACTGGTTGCTTGTGATGCTGTTCGTGGCCCACGTGGTATTAAAGCGGTTGGGCCATACGCAGTGACCAAAACCATGGCATCTAGCGTTTCTGCCTGCCTAGCGACTCCATACAAAATTCGAGGGGTTAACTATTCTATCAGCTCGGCTTGTGCAACTTCAGCACACTGTATTGGCCATGCAATGGAATTAATCCAACTCGGCAAACAAGATATTGTTTTTGCGGGTGGTGCTGAAGAACTGTCGTGGGAGTGTGCAACAGAATTTGATGCAATGGGCGCCGTATCCACTAAATATAATGATACACCGACTAAAGCTTCACGTGCTTACGATGCAAATCGTGATGGTTTTGTTATCGCAGGCGGTGGCGCGGTAGTGGTTGTAGAAGAATTAGAACACGCGTTAGCACGCGGTGCTAAAATTTATGCAGAAATTGTAGGCTATGGTGCAACTTCTGATGGTTATGATATGGTTGCACCAAGTGGAGAGGGTGCTGAACGTTGTATGCGTCAGGCATTAGCAACGGTTAATGGCGAAATTGAATATATTAATGTACACGGTACATCAACGCCTGTTGGCGATGTAAAAGAATTAGCCGCGATTAAAAATGTCTTTGCCGATAAAAAACCTGCCATTTCATCAACCAAATCAATGACTGGTCATTCATTAGGTGCCGCAGGTGCGCACGAAGCAATTTATTCATTACTGATGTTAGACAATGATTTTATTGCACCAAGCATTAATATTACCACACTAGATGAACAAGCAGAAGGCTTAAATATTGTTACAGAATGCCAACATACGCCACTAACTACAGTTATGTCGAATAGCTTTGGTTTTGGTGGCACAAACGCAGCACTAGTTTTCCAGAAATATAAAGGCTAATCTTAAATTTAGCTGAAAAAAGCGCATTAAAAAATGCGCTTTTTTATTGTATTTTAACCCGCTATCTTGCTATTAGATTATAACCTTTATGAGCATTCAATGTAGTCTGATGGCTATTTCTCGTACAAGCGACCTGATTACAGCAAAAGTTTACATAACGTTGACCACTTAAATCTGGCTAGCCTACTTAAATAAACTATTTAGGATTCAGTAATGGAAAACCGCCTAAATCTTTCAGTCGATTTACCATTGCACAAAATAACTCAGTAGTTTTTTCTGTATCATATAATGCTGAATGTGCCTGTTTGCCATCAAATGCAATATTAGCAACTTGACAAGCCTTGAGCAAGACTGTTTGCCCGTACATTAAACCGGCTAAAGAGGCGGTATCAAACATAGCAAAGGGATGAAACGGATCACGCTTGGCATTAATCCGCTTGACTGCGGCTTGTAAAAACGCCTGATCAAAGGTGGCGTTATGTGCGACAATCACCGCTCGTTGGCAACCTTGCTCTTTAATAGCACGCCGTACCATTTTAAACATTTCGGGAATAGCAATAGCTTCTGCCACCGCACCTCGTAAAGGATTATGAATATCAATACCATTAAATTTCAGTGAGTCCGCATTAATATTGGCATTTTCAAAGGGTTGAATATGAAAATGACACTTTTGATCGGGAACTAGATATCCTTGCTGATCCATTTTAACGGTGATTGCTGCAAGCTCTAATAATGCATCTGTTTTTGCATTTAATCCTGCTGTTTCAACATCAATAATCACAGGCAAATAGCCACGAAAACGATGTTTTAATAAATTATGATCTGTTACTTGTTCTGTCATTGTTCCATTTTATATTATGATTTTTTACGATGCAAAGCGTACAACGCTAAATTTCAGCCAAACAAAATGATTAAATTTTCCTAACTTAGCGAAAAATCACAAAAATCCGACCGCTATGTATCTTGCTTACTCTTCAATTTATTAACTACCGTCACTTAATTACCTAACGCTGCCTGTGCATTTTTATTCTCGATAAACTCAATTTTATAGCCATCAGGGTCTTCGGCAAAAGCAATCACTGTTTTACCGCCTAATACCGGGCCCGGCTCACGCGTGATTTTACCGCCTGCTAACCGAACCGCTTCAACAGTGGTATAAATATTATCAATACCTAATGCAATATGCCCAAAAGCATTACCTAAATCGTAGTGATCTACTCCCCAGTTATACGTTAATTCAAGCACCGCATTTTCACTTTCATCGGCATAACCTAAAAAGGCTAAACTATACTTATATTGTTCATTCTCACTAGTCCGCAACAAACGCATACCCAATACTTCAGTATAAAATTTGATTGAACGTTCTAAATTCCCCACGCGCAACATAGTATGCAAAATTCGCATAATTAAATCCTCATTATAGTTAAAAAATTGTGCTTATTATGGCATAATTCTGCCTTAAAATCATTTTTCACGCTTCCTACTTTATGTCACACGATCATAGTTCTGAAACAAAATATGATATAGCCTGCTATGCATTGTTACCGATGCTCTTAATGCTATTTATTCAGATGTTACTCAACTACTATTTTGCTCCGGCAAATAGTATCTTCATTTCGCCTTATTTATTAGCCTTTTTCATAACTAACTTAATTGCGTTGTTCGTGTTATCACAAGGGCAAATCTGTCCTGGTCAAGCAGGGCGTTTATTGTTTGTCTTAAAATTTTTATCAGTATTCGCTTTCGGCAATCTAGCCTATTCACTTGCTTTTACACCTACACACAATCCTATGTTATTAGCTTGTGTTGCATCATTAATGTTGGTTATTTTTTATTGGTTCTTCTCTGCGCATGCAAAACCAAACGCAATGTTAATTTACAGTGCATTTGGCATAGTGGCTATTGGTGTTATTCAATACCTTATAATTTATTGGTTTGAACTTCCTTCATTATTTCATGGCATTCGCGCCAATAATTTCGCTCAATTATTACTGGGTATTTTACTCGCAGGCTGGTATTTAATGTTGTCGAGAAGTAATTTAGATATTTTCTTTAAATGCTTAATCCAGTTGGCATTGATCATATTAGTATTAAATTATGTTTGGGTAATTTTTGTGCTTTACCAACAATGGCAAATTATGCCTACAATATCATTATTGCCTTATTTAATTTACTTTTTGTCGCAGTTCATTATTTTTGCACTGCTTAGCTGGCTCTTAATTGGCAAGGCAGAAAAACAGGTCAAAAACCCTTTTGCTTGGACTTTAGCCGTGTTGCTTGCGATGCTTTATCCATTCACCAATGTGTAAAACCTAATGTTTAAACGAAGCCTATTTGTTATTGTTTTTTTCGCTTTATTTAGCATAAGCAGCCTAGCATTATTATCTAGCGTTCATTTTACGCGGGTAATTAATTGGCTATTGCCAACCAGTTGGCAATTAAATACGGTAAATAGCATTAATACCACCTTAAAAGGGGCTTCGCTTGATCAATTTTCACTATCCTATCAAGGTTGTCCATTGATTGCAGTGGATAAATTCGCTATCCATTGGCATAGTCAACGTCGTATTTCAATTGATAACGCAATGCTAGATTATGCCTGTTTTGCCAAAATTCCAAAGACCGCTAGCGAAAATAACACCCTCTCGCTCAACGCTATGCTGGCATTATTACCCGAAGGCGAAGCAGAGCTAAAATCACTTACTTGGCTAAATATTCCTGACAACATACCAACACGCCTCAAAGCGTTTTTTAGCCACGCTAGTTACGCAAAAGTTACTTTTTTTCAAGATAATTTAACCGCATTTATCCAACAACAAGCGCTCAAATTAGACGCTACATTAACCAACCATCATTTATCGGCTAAAGTGCATTATCAACCCCGTGAACAAGAACAACATAACTTGTCTTTTTCAAGTACGCTCGTCGACAATCTATTTGAGATTCCAACTGCATTTGAAGGACATTATCACTGGAGAATGCCAAAAGAAATAATTGAAAATGATACTATTCGAGAAGGTAAAACTACACTTCGTTGGACGAATGATCAACAACAAACACGTGTAGGAGAATGGTTATTCACGTCAGTTGCTGATCCAACCAATCAATTACAGTTTCCTTTTACTGTTGACCAACAAACGCTGGAAATTAAACAAGGCAAATTTTATCTAGATTGGTTAAGTGACTTTCCATTACAAGGTTTTATTAATGCAAGACTAACACCAAATAGCTTTACCCAAGCGGATTTTTATCCGATCAAAACTTATTTACGCGTCAGCTTACTTTCTCAGAGTAAAACGGCAGGAAAAGCCAATATTGTATTACAAAATAATGCGGGTGAATTGCATAAAGATAGCGTAAATCTACCGCTCCAAATTACCGGCAATATCAAATATAATGATATGGTATTATATAGTTCTTTACCCATTGATTTTAAAGGTAAATTTGACGATTTAACACTCAAATTTCAACCTAAATCATTGCTACGTTTAGTGGGTAAAGAACGCTTATTAACGATTAAAGAATTACGTTTTCCATTAGCGGGGATTCAGATCAATAAATATGGCATTAATGGCCGCTTGCAAGCCTTATTCAAAGGCGAAAGCCCGGACTTTGAAAATATTCACTTTCATCTAGATGGTATGGCACAGCATTTCAAAATGGGACAACTCGATTTTTTCAAAGATGCTGCGCTAGATCAGTCCGCCAAAGACCAATGGCATTGGAAGATTTGGGGATCGACTAAAATAAAAAACCTAGCTGACAGCCTAAAACTCAGCGGACGTGGTAATTGGCATAAAAATTTAGTGCAAATCAATGAATTGACCGGTTCGTTGGGCAAGATCTATCAAAAAGGCATCGCCATTCCCAACACAGAATTACGTTTACTTGAACCGATCAAGTTTGCCTACCAAAAATGGCATTTAGCCGGTAGGGTTCAAATTAAAGCACCTGAAATTAATTTCGATTATGGCGGCCAACTACTTAGCCCAACCGCCACTTTACAAGCCAATGGTGAAATAGAAAATTTAAACCTTAAAGGCGAAATTCGCGCAGATAAAATTGGCCCATTAAAATTATTTGCACGTCGAAAACTAACAGAACAAAGCAGTACTTTATTAGGTCGTTTATATTGGAAAGAACAGCCCGCTAATATTTTTCAATCACTATTTCCATTTAGACAAAATTGGTTAATTACCGCAGGCACTATTCGTGGTGAAACGGCTTTTAGTGTCAGTGCCGCCAATGGTTTAGTCACCGGAGGACATTTTGCTATTCGTAATGGCGCTATTTCAATGCCATATGGGGAAGCAAAAGGGCTTGAATTTAGCTTACCTTATCGCTTAAAAAACAATCAATTAGACTTTGGTTTAAAACAACCTATTAATTTAAAAATCGCTTATCTAAATGTTGGCTTACCGATTACAAATATTCGAGCAAAAGTCTTTGGACATTATCCTTATACGCCACAACAACCATTAAAATTAGAACAACTATCAATGAATTTATTAGATGGCGCTTTGAGGATAGAACATTTTGCCTTACCACAAACTAAAGTCGCTTATCTTCATTTATCACAAATTAATTTTGAACAAATTTTAGCTTTGCTTAAATATCAACAAATTGAGTTAAAAGGACGTGCTAATGCAACTTTTCCTTTTTGGATTGAAGGAAAACCTTGTTATGTATGTAATGGATCAATGGCGCAAGCGGTTAGTTCTAGGCTAAAAATTGCCCCTGAATTGATGCAAGCTATTTCACAGAGTAGTGGTTATTCTGAACGTTTATTAGCATATTTGCTACACGACACACGCATTACTGATTTAACTAGCAAGGTAAATATTAATTCTGAAGGCGAAATGGCATTACAAGCCAAGTTAAATATGCAATTAAATCAACAAGCACAGACGAAAATTAACTTTAACTACCATCATCAAGAAAATGTATTTAAACTATGGCGGACACTAAATGCTGGCACTTACGTTGAACAAAATTTTGAAAATTCAATTTATCAAAAACTGGATCGCACAAATGAATAAAATACTGTTATTAATGATTGCTTGCCTAAATATGACCGCTTGCACGCCAAAAATACAACTAGAAACACCTAAAGAAGGCATCACAATTAATATGAATGTGGTTGTTGACCATAAAATTGATGTGAAATTTGATGAGAAAGCGCGTGCAATTATCCATACCTCAGACAATAAGCAAGAACAGCTAGAAACTAAAATAGAGCAATTTCCTGCTAGCAAACAAAATAGAGCGGTTAATTAAGCATAATAGTTAATTTTCTGCCTGCGATAGGATCTGCATGGTATGATCTTTAAAAAGCGCATAAATATCCGCTAATTTTTCACCGCTTGGCAAGACTAACTGAGGCGCTAAATCATATAATGGCACAATCACAAATACCCTATTTTTCATTTCAATATGTGGCACAGTCAAACGATCGGTTTTGATCTGTTCATTCGCATAAAGCAAAATATCCAAATCTAAGGTTCGTTCTCCCCAACGGCGTAATCGAACACGCCCTTGCTGTTGTTCTATCGCTTGTAATTGATCTAACAACTGAAAAGCGGTCAAATTAATTTCCATTTTTGCGACTGCATTAACATAATCCGGCTGATCTTGTGGTCCTATTGGCTGACTACAATAAAAAGGACTCACTTCAAGATTTACGGCAAATTGTTGCAAAGAAGCGACCGCTTGCCTAAGCTGAATTAATGGATTATTCAGATTTGATCCTAACGCAATATAAACTGTCTTCATTTTCACTTAATCCACGACTTAACCCAATGCCATAACAACGCGCTTCATATCATTTTCAAATAAATTAACTTACGATAAGTGGCGTTTTCGTGACGTTTTTTTTCTTTCTAAATGTTTTACGACGCCGTTTTTTATGCTCAGTTTGCGGTAAATGGCGGACAGTTTTCAACATTTCAACCCGTTGGTGATCATTACTAAATTGAAACTCATGCCACCACGCCGATAATTCAACTAAATCCCCGCCCTCAATTTCTGCTCGCATCACTAATAAATCAAAGGCTGCGCGGAATTTAACATGTTCCAACGTCTGTAGAGGACGTTTACCGGTACGTTTTACAAACTGAAATTGTAATGCCCAAACCTCATGAATAACGGCAGTATGACGACGATGCAAGGCAATCGCTTTACAGCTCTCTGCCAAAATATCATTAGCCGCCAACATCATTGCATCATAATTATTCAAACCACCTTCATTTTTTAAAACATCCATCTTTTCACGTAGTGGATACCATAATAACGCAGCAAATAAAAAAGCAGGGTTAACATGCAAACGATCGCGAATTCTCTCATCTGTTGCTGTTAATGCTTTGCTCAACATCCGCTCTACTTGTGAATCATTCTGTGCGGTGAAAAAGGGGGTTAACACTGGGAATAACTGTTCAAATAGTCCATATTGACGCATTAATTGATAAGTTTTAAAACCTTGACCTGATTGCAATAACTTCAATGATTCATCAAATAAACGCGCGGCTGGAATATTTTTCAACAAAGACGCCAATTCATAAATAGGTGCATCGCTAGGCTTATCTAAGAACATATCCAATTTAGCCATAAATCGCACCGCGCGTAACATTCTTACCGGATCTTCTTGATAACGTGTCACCGGATTACCAATTAAGCGCAACTTAGCGTGTTTTAAATCATTAATGCCATCGAAAAAATCAAAAATTAACTGCCGTTTTGAATCATAGTAAAGTGCATTTACAGTAAAATCACGCCGTTCTGCATCATCGCTTAATGAGCCATACACGTTATCACGTAATAACATTCCTTGATCACTGATTTTAGAGATCTTATCGCTCGCAGTGATACTGTGATCAGCGCGAAAAGTAGCAACCTCATATATTTCTCGACCAAACACAATATGCGCTAAACGAAAACGACGCCCAATTAAACGACATTGTCGCCCAAAGATTTTCTGAATTTCTTCAGGTTTAGCATTAGTGGCAATATCCACATCTTTTGCTTTATGGCCTAACAATAAATCACGGATACACCCACCCACTAGATAAGCCTCATAACCGGCTTTGTCTAACTTCTCTACAATAGCTAAGGCGTTTTTCGGGAAATCTTTCGGATAGATTTGATAATGGTTAGCACTTACGGTGAATTTTTTATGTAACTGATGGGCAACCGTTAATTCTGATTGTTTTTTATTTTGCTTTATTAAGGCTTCACTGCCTTTAGATTTTGTTGGTTTAGCTCGCCATTTACCCGCTTTATTGCTAGTTACTAAACCCATATCAGCCATTTCTGGCGTTACAAGCGGTTGTTTTTTAGCTTTTTTTTGTCGTGAAAATAACGACTTAATGTAGTTAAAAATAATCCACCTCGTCCTGAATAATGAAAAAATCACAATCAATAGTTAAAAATAATGGACAATTATTCATTGTCCATTCCTATGTACCTATACTAACTAAAGCCCCATTTGTTTCTCGCGGATTTCAGCTAATGTTTTACAGTCAATACACATATCCGCAGTCGGACGAGCTTCTAAACGGCGTAAACCAATTTCTACACCACAAGTTTGGCAATAACCATAATCATCTTCAGAAATGCTGTTTAACGTCTGCTCAATTTTTTTAAGTAGCTTACGTTCACGATCACGGTTTCTTAACTCAAGGTTAAATTCTTCTTCTTGGGTAGCACGATCAGCAGGATCAGCAAAATTCGCCACTTCTTCCTGCATTTGATTTTTAGTACGCTCAGCTTCTTCCATAATTTGCACGTGCCATGCACGTAAAATTTTACGAAAATGCTCTTTTTGAGCATCATTCATATATTCTTCATCTTTCTTAGGTTGATAAGGCGTCACGCCAGCTAAAGCTAATAAACCTAGTGAAGTGGTAGTTGCCACTTGAACCATAATTGCACTCCTTGTTGGATAAGTCAGCCTGATTTTGAATATAACTTATAAAAGTTGAGACCGTTCAAAAGGGCGTATAGATATCAAATGTTAACCTTTTTGGCAAACATAATTTGCAAAAATGATGAAAATTGTTATCGCTTATAGCTGAAAAACGGCTAAAAATTCTATTAGCCGTAAAAATAGTATCGTTATTTAATTCCAACTTTTTGCCCACGTAGCGATCCACTGCTTCACTACGTTAGATTCGGGTTGTTCAAAAGCAAGTGTTTTATACGTTGGTAATCGGACAAATGCTGGATCCACTTCCGTAGTGATGACAGGTTTCATTACATTATGATACGCAATAATCTTTTGGGCTTCTGGATGATGTAAAAAGGTTAAAAATGCCTTAGCTAAAGCAGGCTGTTTACTTGTTTTTAAAATAGCCGCCACTTCCGTTTGCACTAAATGGCCTTCTTCAAATTCAGCAGCCACATATTTATCGGTTTGCTCGTGCCAATAATGGTATAAAGGCGAAGTGGTATAACTTAAAACCAAATCTGACTCGCCTTTTAAGAAAGCACCATAAGTTTCTGACCACCCCTTGCCAACGGTAACCGTATGTTTAGCTAATGTCTTCCAAGCTTGCTCCGCATTGCCTGCATAAACAGTATTTAACCAAAATAACAAGCCTCTGCCGACAGTACTTGTCCGTGGATCTTGATAAATCACTTTTAAATCTTGACGTTCGACTAGCTCTTTAAGTGATTTAGGCGGATTAGTTATCTTCTCTTTATTATAAATAAAAGCATATTCACTGTAATCATATGGAAAAAATGTATTGTCTTGCCATTTAATTTGATCTATTGACAAATTATGCACAGCAAATAAGCCTGATTTAACCGCTTCAGGCATTGTGAAATTATCAATGCCTAACATTATATCCGCTTTTGTTTTTTTACCTTCTAAACGAATGCGGTTCAACATAGTAATACCGTCTTCAAACGGTATAAATTTCACATCGCAATCGCATACTTTTTCAAATTTTTCCTCTAATTTGGGCGCGGCCCCCCAATCGGAAGCAAAAGAATCATAGGTATAAACCGTTAAAAGTGGTTTTTGAGCAAATAGACTGCCACTGAAGATCACCGCAGAAAATGCTATAAGTTTGGTAAATTTCATATAAAAAGTCCTTCTAACAAAACATAACCTAGAAGGATTTGAGCGGTAAAATTCCTAGTTGTAGTAGAAATGGCCTCAAATCCCTACGCTGATACGAATCAGATCAGGTTCTATGGGTATTTCTCAGCTTATTTTCAGCACCCCAATGAGAACAATGTATTCTAAGCCAGTAAGAAATAGAATGCAAACATAGCACAGGCAAAGGTTTGCCTTATCTGAAATTAATTGCTATACTATATTTCTAGTGCTAATAAGAGGACTAGAAAATTCATATGCAATACCTTACAACTTATTTAAACAGTTATTTAAGCCAAACATCATTTAATATATGGTATTTGGTCTTTTTTTTGGCATTATTAAATTATTGAAAGATCTCATTTTAATGAGATCTTTTTTTTTAGCAAAAATTTAGTCATACAAGAGGAATAGATAAAATGAGCCAACTAATTCGTACGCTTAAAGGCCATATTCGTGATGAAATTATCAAAAAAGGTGACTGGGTAAATGCACATGGTCACGCTGATCGTGCCTTTACCATGACGCCCGAAAAAATCACCATTTACCAAAATGCAAACTTACAACAAAAATGGGATTTAGTGGATGAAGTCAAACGTACCTCAAGTATAGACGACTATTATCGCCGTTTTAGCCAAGCGATTGAATTAATGATTTCTCAAGGCGTTACTGCGTTTGGTACTTTTGTCGATATTGATGCTGTGTGTGAAGATCGAGCCATTATCGCCGCCCATAAAGCGCGAGAATTGTATCAAAGTGATATCAACTTAAAATTTGCCAACCAAACCTTAAAAGGTGTGATTGAACCCACTGCTAAAAAATGGTTTGATATTGGTTCACAAATGGTTGATATAATTGGTGGCTTGCCTTACCGTGATGAATTAGATCACGGACAAAGTTTATAAGCGATGGAAATTTTACTGGATACCGCAAAATCACTTGGCAAAATGTTACATGTACACGTTGATCAATTTAATAGTGATAAAGAAAAAGAAACAGAGCAATTATGTGATAAAACCATTGAATTCGGTATGCAAGGTCAAGTTGTTGCCATTCATGGTATATCTATCGAAGCCCATCCAAAACCATATCGTCAACAACTTTACCAGAAAATGCGCGATGCACAAATGATGGTGATTGCTTGCCCGATGGCTTGGATTGATAGCGGCCGTAAAGAAGATCTACAACCCTTTCACAATGCATTAACACCCGCTGATGAATTAATCCCAGAAGGGATTACCGTGGCAATTGGCACAGATAATATTTGTGATTATATGGTGCCATTATGTGAAGGTGATATGTGGCAAGAACTGAGTCTACTTTCTGCCGGTTGTCGTTTTACTAATTTAGAAGAAATGGCAAATATTGCCTCAATTAATGGCCGAAAAGTATTAGGCATTCGCTAACCCCCTCCTACCAAATTAAGCGAATACACCGACAATTCATATAAGCGGTCAGTTTTACAAAAAAATTAGTAAAACTGACCGCCTGTTTTTATGGCAAAATCCAACTTTAAGCAATTTTCTGCTATAATCGCCCAAATTTTTCCTCATTATTTTGTGAGGATAACTGTTATTAAAATTTAAAGGATATTTTTATGATGCGTTCTCATTATTGCGGTACGTTAAACCGCTCTCACGTTGGACAAGCTGTTACATTAAGCGGTTGGGTTCACCGTATCCGTAACCTTGGCCGTTTTATTTTTATGCAAATCCGTGATCGTGAAGGAATCATACAAGTTTTTTTTGATGAAAAAGATGACACTCTCTTTAAAGTGGCTTCTCAATTACGCACCGAAGCTTGTGTCCAAATTCAAGGTCAAGTTATTGCCCGTGATGAAGCGAAAATCAATCCAGAAATGGCTACTGGTGAGATTGAAGTTCTAGTGCAAAATGTATTGGTTTATAACAATGCTGAAGCACTACCGCTCGATTTCAATCAAAATAATACCGAAGAACAACGCTTAAAATACCGCTATTTAGATTTACGTCGCCATAAAATGGCAGAAAATCTCAAAACACGCGCCAAAATTACTAGTTTTGTGCGTCGTTATATGGATGAACACGGCTTTCTAGATATTGAAACGCCCATGTTAACTAAAGCAACGCCTGAAGGCGCACGTGATTATTTAGTGCCAAGCCGTGTTCATAAAGGCAAATTTTATGCATTACCACAATCACCGCAACTATTTAAACAATTACTAATGATGTCCGGTTTTGACCGCTATTATCAAATCGTCAAATGCTTCCGTGATGAAGATCTACGCGCAGACCGCCAGCCAGAATTTACACAAATTGATGTAGAAACCTCTTTCTTAACCGCTGAGGAAGTCCGTGCCTTAATGGAAAATATGATCCACGGTTTATGGTTAGATCGACTAAATGTCGATTTGGGTAAATTCCCGATCATGAGCTGGCAAGAAGCGATGCAACGTTTTGGTTCAGATAAACCTGATTTACGTAATCCTATTGAATTAGTGGATATCGCCGACATCGTTAAAAATGTTGAATTTAACGTCTTTAATGAACCCGCAAATGCCGTTGATGGGCGAGTAACGGTTTTACGCGTACCAAATGGTGCAACCTTAACGCGTAAACAAATTGATGAATATACACAATTTGTAGCGATTTATGGCGCTAAAGGCTTAGCTTGGGCAAAAATTAATGATATCAACGCAGGAATGGACAGTATCCAAAGCCCTGTGGCTAAATTCTTAAATGCAGAGATTTTCAATGCATTAATTGAACGCACTGCTGCCCAAAGCGGTGATATCCTTTTCTTTGGCGCAGATAAATGGCAAGTAGTGACCGATGCAATGGGCGCCTTACGCCTAAAAATTGGTCGAGACTTAGCATTAACTGATCAAACCGCTTGGAAACCATTATGGGTTATTGATTTCCCAATGTTTGAGCGAGATGATGAAGGCAATTTATCTGCAATGCATCATCCATTTACTGCACCCAAAGATCTTTCACCTGACCAATTAGCAGCCGATCCAATCAAAGCGGTTGCTAATGCCTATGATATGGTTATCAACGGCTATGAAGTCGGTGGTGGTTCAGTTCGTATTTTCGATCCTAAAATGCAACAAACTGTCTTCAATATTTTAGGTATTAATGAACAAGATCAGCAGGAAAAATTTGGATTCTTATTAGATGCACTTAAATTTGGTACACCTCCACATGCTGGCTTAGCTTTTGGTTTAGACCGTTTAACGATGTTGATCACAGGTACAGAAAACATTCGTGATGTCATTGCATTTCCAAAAACTACAGCAGCCGCTTGTTTAATGACCGAAGCACCAAGCTATGCAAATCCACAAGTATTACAAGAATTAGCTATCCAGACCACGATTGAAACTGAATAACAGCCTCAAAATTGCCCCACACTATTGGGGCATTTTGTAATATTTAAAAAACCGGTCTTTTTTATTAAAATGATTACAACAATAATGAGAGTTTTTGCTAAAAATGCTCACTACCCCATACAAAAATCCAAATTCTGTATTAATTGTTATTTATGCACAAAATACTAAGCGAATTTTAATGCTACAACGCAAAGATGATCCGAGTTTTTGGCAATCAGTAACAGGTTCATTAGAACAGCAAGAATCTGCCTTAGAAGCAGCAAAACGGGAAGTTTTGGAAGAAGTTGGCATTGATATTATCCAGCAAAAACTAACGATTTATGATTGTCAAAAATCAGTAAAATTTGAGATTTTTCCACATTTCCGCTATAAATATGCGCCGAATGTGACACATTGTTGTGAACATTGGTTTTTATTAGCATTACCCAATGAACAAACACCAACATTAACCGAACATTTAACGTTTAAATGGCTTTCTGCTGATGAAGCAATTCATCTAACGAAATCCCCCAATAATGCGGCAGCGATTGCAAAATATTTGCTTAACCAGGCCGCTTAAATTAAACGTAGAAAATTGTGCTAACGAATGCAGACACTATTTTCTACAGCAGATTGAAACAAAAAAATAAAGGAAATTACAATGGCAGGTCATAGTAAGTGGGCTAACATCAAACACCGTAAAGCAACACAAGATGCACAACGCGGTAAAATTTTTACTAAATTAATTCGTGAATTAGTTACTGCAGCCAAAATCGGAGGGGGTGATGTTGCAGCAAACCCACGGTTACGTTCAGCAGTAGATAAAGCATTATCAAGCAATATGACACGGGACACCATCAATCGTGCTATTGAGCGTGGTGTTGGCGGTGGTGACGATACCAATATGGAAACTAAAATCTATGAAGGCTATGGACCAGGTGGTACTGCCGTGATGGTTGAATGTTTAAGTGATAATGCTAATCGCACTATTTCACAAGTCCGCCCTAGCTTTACCAAATGTGGTGGCAATCTAGGTACAGAAGGCTCAGTAGGTTACTTATTCAGTAAAAAAGGCTTAATTTTAATCGCAAACGCTGATGAAGATGCCTTAACAGAAGCGGCAATAGAAGCCGGTGCAGATGATATTCAAGCACAAGAAGACGGTTCATTTGAAATTTACACCGCATGGGAAGATTTAGGTTCAGTCAGAGATGGAATTGAAGCCGCCGGTTTCAACATTCAAGAAGCTGAAGTAACAATGATTCCGTCTACAACCGTTGATTTATATGCAGAAACCGCACCGAAACTATTAAAATTAATCGATATGTTAGAAGATTGTGACGATGTCCAGAATGTTTATCATAATGGTGAAATCAGCGATGAAGTAGCCGCATTACTTTAAGTCGTTTTTATCATTATTCTGTGATAGCATTACCTCGCCAATTTGGCATTTATCTACACACATATAAGTAGGAGATAATATGAAATTAGTCAAATTTGTTCCAGCTTTACTTTCAGGGCTTGTATTGACCGCTTGCGCATCAAATGATATGACCTCAGCCAAAATGATGGCTCATAATGAACAAATGCAGATGATAGAACAACAAGCAATACAAATGATGGAACCGGTAATGGCAGAAACAATGGCTGCAATTCCACGGGTAAATGTTGAAAAAATTACTGACGGTTCTAAAGTCGTGGTTTACACTTGCCAAAACAACAAAATGATTACGGCACGTTATGCGTTCCAAGGCAATAATCCAAAAGCCGTTAACTTAGTATTGAGCCAAGGTAAACATACTAAACAAATCAATGGGTTGAGTCGTGATGAAAACAACCACGATTTTACTTCTTTCAAATCAGATAAATATGTTTGGAATGTAGAAAATGGCTTCAACTTAGAAAATGCAGCGACTAAAGTAGGTGGCATGCTAACCGAAAAAGGCGCAGAATCTGATGCAATCTTAGCGAAACTTTGTGATGTAGAAACTACTGCAACAAAGCAAGCCAATAAATAATTTAAGTTAATGACAAGCGGGCGGATCAGCAAATAAATCAGCTAATTCGCTCGCTTATTTTTAGTATAATAACGCAAATAGTATGCCGATTATTTTAGGAATTGATCCCGGCTCACGCATAACGGGCTACGGTATTATCCACCAACAAGGTCGTCAATTAGAATATTTAGGCAGTGGTGCTATTCGCATCAATGCTAGTGATCTACCTAGTCGTTTAAAACATATTTATGCTGGCGTAACCGAAATTATTACGCAATTTCAGCCTGATATGTTTGCTATTGAACAAGTTTTTATGGCAAAAAATGCGGATTCTGCATTAAAACTAGGGCAAGCTAGAGGCACAGCAATTGTAGCAGCGGTTAATCATGACTTACCCGTTTTCGAATATGCTGCAAGATTAGTTAAACAAACCGTGACCGGCATAGGCTCAGCAGATAAACTGCAAGTGCAAGATATGGTAACACGAATGCTACAATTATCCGCTAAACCTCAAGTTGATGCGGCTGATGCACTAGCAATTGCCATCACACACGCCCATTCTATCCAACATTCATTAATTGTCGCTCAACAAAACAACCCTTCCATTACAACACACAAAGAACAAATTCTTGCCTTAATGAAAACACGCTATAGCCGAGGAAGATTTAGATTAAAAGGCTAATGAATCAAGATTACTGTCAACTTTGTCAAACAAATTTCAAAATAAATAACCAACAGTCAAAAAATAATTTATCATCAACGGTAATCAAATTACTGCAAAACTGTGTAAGTTTATTAGAAAAACAGCGCGCTTGTAGTTAAAATTCAACTAATTCTTAACGTAATATAAGGTTACTCAATCTATGAAAAAAACTGTCAGGATCTTAATTATAGCAATCTTTGGATTAGGCGCTTTTTCTTTAACCAAATACAATACTTTAGTGCACGCTGAAGAAGAAATTAATTCTGTTTGGGGTAATGTTGAATCCGCTTACCAACGCCGTGCTGATTTAATTCCTAATCTAGTTAACACGGTCAAAGGACAAGCCAATTTTGAGAAAGAAACACTGACTTCAGTAATTGAAGCACGTGCTAAAGCCACTTCAGTAACCATTGATCCTAATAATGCCACCGAAGAAGAAATGGCGAGATTTCAATCCGCGCAACAAAATGTCAATTCTGCTTTATCACGCTTATTAGTCTCAGTTGAAAAATACCCTGAATTGAAAGCTCACGAAGGCTTCTTGAATTTACAAGCTCAATTAGAAGGCACTGAAAATCGCATTAATGTTGAACGGAATAATTTTAATGCTGCCGTCAAAGAATACAATAAGCAAGTGCGTGAATTTCCGACTAAAATCCCAGCAATGCTGATGGGATTCACAACAAAACCACAATTTAAAGCTGAAGCGGGTTCAAATCAGGCACCAACAGTAAATTTTAATTAATCCATCAATAGATAATGTGTTAAAACACATTATCTATTTTCATTTAATCTGACTCATTTAACGACCACTATGCAACACATTCCTTTCCTGACAAATAAACTGCCCATAGATACACAAAAAATTGAACAAGCCATTGCTGAGCTAGAACAACAAACGACGGCTGAATTACGTGTTGTTGTAGAACGTAAAGCAAAAGGCAAACGAAATGCAATAATGCGCGCTAATCAATTATTTGATGAATTAAATATGCGGGCTACTGCCGCACGAAATGGTGTACTTATTTACCTTTCTTTTAAGCCTCATCATTTGGCAATTGTCGGCGATCACGCTATTCACGAAAAAGTCGGGCAGGTTTTTTGGCAATCGATTTATGATCAAATGAAATTAGCTTGTCAGCAGACTCATTATACACAAGCAATTTGTCATGGTATTCAACAAGTTAGCATTCAACTTGCTAAATATTTTCCTCATCAACCTGGCGATATTAATGAACTCGACAATGAGGTAGTAATTAAATGATAAAATTAATCTATAAACCACTTTGGCTGATACTCCTCATCTTTTTCAGCTTCAAAGCGATTGCCGAAGATCACTATCCTACTGCGCCATCACCATTCTATTATGTTTCAGATTACACAAAGACATTAAACCAACAAGAATGGCGAACATTGGAAGATGCTTTGATTAATAATCGTTCAAAAACCAGCTCTCAGATTATTGTGGTGATGATACCATCTACTGATGGTGAAGAAATTGCCCGCTATGCGCATAACCTATTTAATAAGTGGGGAATTGGCCGTATCAAACATAATGAAAATAATGGCGTGCTATTATTAATTGCAAAAAATGATCGTAAATTATTTATTGCAACAGGGCGGGGATTAGAAAGTGCACTACCAGATGCAATCGCCGCAACAATCATACGGCATCACATTACACCATATTTTAAACAAAATTTATATGCTGAGGGTATTGCAAGTGGACTGTCGGCAATTATGGCAGCGATCAACGGGGAATTTGCCGCTTACGATGAATATCAATCAAGTAATAATCAAACACTAGACGGATTCTTCTTTTTTCTTTTTGCGGCATTTGTTATCTTTATGATGTTCCGTCCAACACGCAATAGCCAATATATTAGTCGTAGCAACACTGAACCATTTCAGCAAATATTACGCCATTCTCGCTATCATCACGACACTAGTAGAGACTTATACCGCGGTGGTAGTGGTGATAGTTTTGGTGGAGGATCTTCCGGCGGCGGGGGCGCGGGTGGTAGTTGGTAAGTTAACGTAAAATTAAGCACAAATCCAACTGCTTAATAAAATTTACGCATAGTAATAAACCATTTTTAACCGTGCTAACTGTGCATAAGCAATTGCTTGCCGCCTGCTATATCCGTCAGCAAAATTATGCTATGATGATATCTAGTATTTATTCTATTTTTATTTTTTATGCAAATTCGCCTTACTTTTATTCTGCTAATTATCGTTGCAATACTAGGTGGTTGGTATATGAATCAGCATAAACCAACAGACTACAGCTTAACTCAACTAATAAAAAAAGAAGGAACACCTGATTATAGCGGTCGTAATATCAGCACCATGATTTATGATGTCAATGGCCAACCCCAATATTTTGCTAAAGCGACTGAAATCAAGCGCTATGAAGCCACACAGCATACAGAATTTATCAACCCTTTCATCAACTTATATGATACACAAACTCGGGCAAAACAATGGAATATTAGTGCTGAACAAGCAGAGATTACTCACGAAAAAATGTTACATTTAGTCGGCAACGTCAAGCTAAAAGCATTAGAAAATAATGCCCAGCTACAAAAAATTGTAACCGATAAACTCACGATTGATTTAAATACACAAGATGTTTTTACTGATAGCAAAGTGACCTCTATTGGGGCTAGATTTTCCTCAAGCGGTATAGGTTTAAAAGGTAATTTAAAACAGCAAGTAGCCACTCTTATTAAAGACGTTAAAACACATATTGAACCAACTGTTATTCAACAGTCTAAATAAGAATAACGCATTTCATTTCTTAAGGATATACGATGAAATCCCTATCAAAATCTGTTGTGCTTGCCACTTTGTTCAGTTTTTCCCTTTCTGCATATGCATTGAAAAGCGATGCAGAAAAACAGATTAATATTGATGCTGGCAGCCAGTCTCTGGATATAAATACCAATACTGTCATATTTAGTAATAATGTGATTATTACACAAGGTTCGATAAAAGTGACCGCTAATAAAGTAAAAATCACACGCCAAACAGGTAAAAAAGAAACGTTAGATGCAACAGGCTCACCTGTAACATTTCAACAAACCTTGGATAATGGCAAACCAGTAAAAGGTAAAGGGAACACCGTACATTATGACTTAAATTCAGAATTTTTAACCTTAACTGGCAATGCTGAATTAAAACAGCAAGGAAGTTTTATACAAGCGGATAAAATCACTTATGATGTAAAAAAACAAAAACTTACTGCCGGAAGCGGTAATAATTCACGCGTGAAAACGATCCTCATTCCAACAGAGTTAAATCAACAGAAACAATAGGTGAAAAAATGCCAACGCTTTATGCAGAACATTTGGCCAAAAGCTATAAAAATCGCCAAGTAGTAAAAGATGTTAGCCTGAATGTTAAAGCAGGAGAAATTGTCGGATTACTCGGTCCAAACGGCGCAGGTAAAACTACCACATTTTATATGGTGGTAGGCCTTGTCCGCCACGATCAAGGCAAAATACGTATTGACGATCAAGATATTAGTGTATTACCTATGCACGATCGTGCAAAATATGGTATTGGTTATTTACCACAAGAAGCCTCTATCTTTCATCGTTTGAGCGTATATGATAACTTAATGGCGGTACTCCAAGTACGAAAAGACTTAAATAATCAACAACGTAAAGATCGTGCGGAAGAACTCATTAGCGAATTTCATATTGAACACATTCGTGATAATTTAGGGCAAGCATTATCAGGTGGTGAACGACGCCGTGTTGAAATAGCACGAGCGCTTGCCGCCAATCCACAATTTATTTTGCTAGACGAACCTTTTGCAGGCGTTGACCCGATTTCTGTAATTGATATAAAAAAAATCATTGTGCATTTAAAACAACGTGGATTAGGCGTATTAATTACCGATCATAATGTTCGAGAAACATTGAATGTCTGCCAACATGCTTATATTGTTGGCAGTGGTCAAATGATTGCTAATGGCACTCCCGAACAAATTCTAAATAACCCTGATGTAAAACGCGTCTATTTGGGCGATGAGTTTAAACTTTAAGCCTTACAAAATTTAGCGCATTCAAGCACAAAATGATGAAATTAACTGAATTTCTAACCAAAGAAAATATCCGTCAAGGCGTAATTGTTTCAAGCAAAAAGAGAGCCTTAGAACTTATTGGTAAAATAGTGGCGGATTCATTAAATAATACACCGGATGGTTCAACAGCCGAAAATATTTGTGCAATCGAATGTTTTAGCCATCTGTTTAAACGAGAAAAATTAGGCTCAACCAGTATTAATGGCGGCATTGCATTACCACACGCTAAATTACCCGCTTCAACCGATTCAATGTTAACATCCACAACACCTATTAGCGTCTTTCTACAACTTGAAAACGGTATTGACTATGAAGCAAGCGATAATAAAGAAGTTGATCTGATTTACGCTATTATGTTGCCATCAGATTGTTGTGATAAATACAAAGATGACCTGCCAGCTCTCGCTGAAAAATTGAGTGATAAATCACTGGCAAAACAATTGCGCGCAGCAACGTCTAGCGAAGAAATTTGGCAATACTTGGAATATGCAGATCATCAAATTGAACCAAATGAATAATGTAATATAGCGAGGATCTATGGAATTAGTGATTATCAGCGGTCGTTCAGGCTCAGGCAAATCGGTTGCCTTACGAGCTCTAGAAGATGTTGGCTATTATTGTGTTGATAATCTACCTTTTCCACTGATTGCTGAATTAGCTTCGTTTCTATTAGCTTCTGACTGCTCAGCAGTGGTAAGCCTAGATATTCGAAACTTCCCCGAAAATCTAACAAGAATTGATGAATTACTTCATCAACTGTCACAACTAACCATTAACACTAAAATGATTTTTTTAGATTGTGAAAGTGCTACTTTAATTCGCCGTTATAGTGATTCTCGCCGTCTACATCCTCTTTCAAACCAAGATCTTTCCTTAGCCAGTGCTATTGAGCTAGAAAATACCTTACTTGATCCACTACGCCAACAAGCGGATTACCTAATTGACACGACGCATAGTTCACCTTACGAATTAGCGGCTAATTTACGCCATATTTTACGAGGTTCAACGGAGAAAGAACTTAATATTGTGTTTGAATCCTTCGGCTTTAAATATGGATTATCTGCCGATGCTGATTACGTATTTGATGTGCGCTTCTTGCCAAATCCTCATTGGCACGCTGAATTAAGGGCGATGACGGGATTAGAACAACCGGTCATTGACTTTCTTGAACGCCAAACTGAAGTACACAATTTTATCTACCAAACACGCAATTATTTAGAAACTTGGCTGCCAATGTTAGAAAAAAATAACCGAAGCTACTTAACCATCGCATTCGGTTGTACGGGTGGAAAACATCGCTCCGTCTTTATCACTGAACAATTAGCAAAATACTTTCAAAGCCGTGGCAAAAATGTCAAAATCCGCCACCGTAGCCTTGAAAAAGATCATAAAAAACTTAACTAATACACATTTTCTTACCGCTTTATATGTAAAAATAACGCTTATGAAATCTGCTGATCTTATTATTATTGGTGGTGGAATGGTTGGTTTGGCACTTGCTGGCTTATTAAAAGATAGCCCTTGCCAAATTAAAATCATTGAAAAATCCGCACCACAAACCCAAAAATACTACGCCAATCGCGTCAGTGCAATTAATACCGCCAGTGAAAAAATACTACAACAACTAGGCGTGTTTGAACATCTACCAGCCGATGCTCATACTGATTATCAAAAAATAATTGTCAGTGAAAAAGATAGCTTTGCGAAAATTGAATTTGATAACAATGACTTAGCTATTAAACCACTAGGACTTACACAATTAGGGCTTATTATTGCCAATAGCCAACTACAACAAGCATTATGGCAACAAGTCAGCCAACAAAAGAATGTTGAAATAATACTCAGCACACCCAAAACGATTGGCATTAGTGAAAGTGGTGCTTTTCTTACCTTAGAAAATGGTGAAATGCTGGCTGGCAAACTAGTAGTAGGCGCTGATGGTGCACATTCTTGGCTACGTAACCAAGTTAATATCCCATTGATCAGCCAAGATTATCAACAAACTGCACTAGTCTGTTGCGTTGAAACGGCAGAACCGCATAACAACATCGCCCGCCAAATTTTTGGGCCTGATAGCATCTTAGCTTTTTTACCCTTAGCCGATAAAAATCAATGTTCAATTGTGTGGTCATTGTCCCCCGACCAAGCCAACAAACTAACCACTTGTGATGAACAACAATTTAACCAAGCACTTACGATTGCTTTTGACCATCAACTTGGATTAGTCAAATTACAAGACTCACGAAAAATTTACCCGCTTACTGCCCGTTATGCACGCGATTTCGCACACATGCGAATAGCGCTAATTGGCGATGCAGCGCATACTATCCACCCACTAGCTGGCTTAGGCGTTAATTTAGGCTTTGCCGACGCTATCACACTAGCAGAACAAATAAAATTACACTTAGCCGCCGCACATGATATTGGTGAATATCGACATTTACGTTACTTTGAACGTACACGTAAAACAGAAACAATCAAATTATTAGCTGCAATGGAAAGCTTAAAACAATTATTTAGTGGAAATAATCCGCTTAAAAAATTAATAAGAGGCATCAGTTTAGTTGGTACAAACCACTTTTCCGCTATTAAAAAAAGGCTCATTGAACAAGTAATAAACATATAAAAGACATTTTTTAAACAAAAAACCAACATAAACCACATTTTAGTGAACTAATTTTTTTAAATTTTGTCTATTAAGCGTATAATAGGCTTCCCTAATATTGAAAAGTTTCAATTAGATTGGAACTTTTATTCTTATTTAAGGAATTACTATGAAAAAATTAACCACCATTAGCGCTATTGCACTATTAGCGTTTAGTGTGACCGCTTGTAATAAACCTGATCCTGCTACAGATTATAAAAAATTTGAAGAATGGTATCAATTACAGGAAAAAACACAAGCAACTGCACAAGCAGAATTTCAACAACAACTTGCTGAAATTATGGCTAAAGATCCTAAAGACCCAGAAGCGGTTGACGCACTACTACAAAGCTTCTCAGCTAAAGTGCAAGAAACATTAGCAAGCTTAGAAAAAGTTGATGTTAATAGCGATGAAATTAAAGCATTAAAAGAGAAAACTAAAACAGTCTTAGCCTTATCAAGTGAAGTGCTTACCGAACAACTTAAAGTGCTTGCAACACCAAATGATGAAGCACAAAAAGTAGTCCAAACTAAAGCTGAACAGTTAAAAGAGAAAGCTATTGAACTACAAAAATTACAAGAAAACTTAAAAGCAAAATTTGCTAGTAAGTAATCGATAAACTTAACCATCTAGAGTAAATACTCTCAATTTCTGACATAGGACTTTCAAATGACTAAATTTACTAAAATTAGCGCAGCTGCATTATTTGCATTATTTTTAACTGCTTGTGATAAGCCTGCAAACAACCCTGTAGAAACAAAACCTGCTGCAACTGCGGCAACACAACCTGAAGCGGATAAAAAAGTTGAAGCGAAAATGGATACTGGCGCTGAAGACTACAAAAAATTCCAAGAATGGCAACAAAACCAAGAAAAATTAATTGGTGAAGCAATTAATAACGAACTTGAAAAACTTGGTGAAGAAAAAGCTAAAGATGAAACACTTGTTCAAGACACTGTAAATAATGCAATTCTTGATCAAATTGAGAAAATCCAACAAAATGCTAAATCTTTAGAGATTAAAGATGAACAAATAAAAGTATTAAAAGAGAAATCACTTGAAGCGATGGCACTTGGCGCTAAAATGATCAAACAAAATAGTGAATTAGCTAAAAACCCAACGCCTGAAGCACAAAAAGCATTTAGTGAATTACAAGTTCAATTAGACAAGATTGCGGCAGATGGCCAAACAATTGAAGCTGAATTAAATAAAAAATATGGTATCAGCACACCAGTAGAAGCTACTATTCCAACAATTAATCCTGATGAAATACCTGAAGAAGACGAAGAAGAAGAGGACGAAAACAAATAAACTTTTCTTTGAGTATAAAAATGGCTAGGTAATCCTAGCCATTTTGCTATATATTCAATGCCAGCCTAAGGCTTGATGAGCAATCCAACTCCGCCCTAAAGAAGTCTGTTCAATAGCAAATAATGCTAAATTTCTTACCGCTTGCACTGCCAAAGTTTGATCAGTAAATAACGAAACCAGTCCATTAGTCAATTGCATAATATGTTGCTGATCTGCTTGTCTAGCCTGCATAAAATATTGCAACAGACTAAACTCACCAAGATCTTTACCTTGCCCAAAAGCATCTCCCAGTAATGTTGCTAGCGTATATAAATCACGTAAAGCTAAATTAAATCCTTGTCCTGCCACTGGATGCAATAATTGTGCTGCATTTCCAACAATTGCCAATCGATGATGAACATGCGCGCTTGCTTTTTGAGACGTCAGCGGATAAGCAAAACGTTTACTCACTTGAGTAAAGCGCCCTAATTTCCAGCCAACTTGTTGTTGTAATCTCGTTAAAAAGACTTGATCAGAACTCACCATTAAAGATTCAGCTTGTTTAACACACCACACAAGTGACATTTGCTGTTCACTCATAGGTAATAATGCAATGGGACCTTCTGCCGTAAAACGCTCAAAAGCTTGAAAATGATGTGGTTGACTGATTGTAATATTTGCAATAATGGCACTTTGTTGATAATCATGGCATAACTCTGTCTTCACGCCACATTGATGGGCCAATTTCGATTGCGTTCCATCTGCAGCAATCATTAACTGGCTGTGTAATTGTTGTCCATCTTGTAACGTTAATAAACATTCCTGTGCTGAACGGTTAACCTCAATCACTTCATTTGGACAAAATAACTGCACCTTCGTTTGTTTGCTTAAACATTCAGTTAAATAATCGCCTAGTCTCGCCAGCTCAATAACACAGCCTAGCTGGCTAAGACCTAATTCATCCGCCATCAAACTTACTTTGCCAAAATGCCCCGCATCTGAAACATGCACCTGCTTAATTGGCGTTGCCATTTGCCTAATTTTAACCGCTAAATTTTCACCTATACGCGGTTGAATCTGGCTAAATTTCTGCAAACTCCCCTCAGCCAATGCAATGCTACGGGTATCGAAACCACCTTGCTGGGTATAATTAGTTGGCATTTTCTCAATCACGGCAATCCGCATGTTATGTTGGCTAAAACTACTTAAGGCTAATGCTAGCACTGAACCTGTAATAGCGCTTCCGACGATAACAACATCAAACTTTTCTGCCATTTAGCTTTCCTTAATTCACCTCAATTAATGCTTTATCTGGCGCACGATCAAATAATTTACCAATGTGAAAAAGCATACTCCCTATTTGTTGGGCAATTTGTTGTATTTTTTCGACCGCTTGTGGCTCAACCGCAATAAGTAACCCGCCAGATGTTTGTGGATCGCATAAAATTGCTTTTTGCCTGTCGCTCAATGGCGAAACTAAATTCGCATAGCTCTCAAAATTTCGTTGAGTACCACCGGGGATCATACCTTGCACCACGTATTCTTCAACACCATCGATTACTTTCACTGCGTGACTATTAATTTCAGCACGTACATTGGAAGCTTGGCATATTTCACTTAAATGCCCCAACAAGCCAAAGCCTGTTATATCCGTCATAGCGGTCACTTCCGGTAATGGGGCTAATAAAGTACCTATAGTATTGAGCTGACGCATTAAATCACGTACAAGATGTTGGTGTGGCAATGTTAACAATCCACGTTTTTCGGCGGTGGTTAAAATTCCAATACCAAGCGGTTTAGTTAAAAATAGCTCACATCCTGCCGTGGCTGAGGCATTCCGTTTGATATGTTCAATTGCCGCCATACCGGTCACTGCTAAACCAAAAATCGGCTCCATCGAATGAATAGAATGCCCACCAGCAAGCACAATGCCAGCTTGCTGACAAGCAAAACGCCCACCCTCAATAATTTTTTGTGCGATTTCTGCGGGTAATTTATCAATCGGAAAACCTAGAATAGCAATTGCCATCAGCGGTTTGCCCCCATCGCAAAAATATCACTCAATGCATTTGTTGCCGCAATACGACCAAAATCAAAAGGATCATCAACAATCGGCATAAAAAAGTCAGTAGTGCTAATAATAGCTAAACCATTGCCAATATCATACACCGCTGCATCATCTGCTGTTTCATTTCCCACTAATAATTTAGGATCAACAAATTTGTCTAGTTCACTTTGTAAAATAGTCCCTAACACCTTAGGCGAAATTTTACAGCCTCAACCAGCACCGTGACTAAATTGCGTTAAACGAATGTTATCAGACACCTTGCCTCCTAAATTTGATTTACATAGCAAGTATTGTACGCTAACTAGCACTGAGATTTTAGTAAAATTTTACAAAAGCATACTTTTTGCCAAATGCTTAAGATATAATCTTCGTTTAAATTAAAAAAGGATAAAAAATGTTTGAATTAAATCCAATTAGAACACAATTAGCCGATTTAACTGAGCGCACACATCTCATTCGGGGGTATCTTTGACTTTGATACCAAAGTTGAGCGCTTAGAAGAAGTCAATGCCGAATTAGAACAGCCTGAAATTTGGAACACACCAGAAAAAGCGCAAACTTTAGGCAAAGAACGTTCTACTTTAGAAATGGTCGTAAATACGATTAATGCGCTGATTCAAGGTATAGAAGATGTAGAAGCTTTAATTGAATTAGCCGTTGAAGCCGAAGATGAAAACACCTTATATGAAGCCCAAATAGAAGCGGACGAATTAGCCACAAAATTAGCCAAATTAGAATTTCAACGAATGTTTAGCGGCCCCTATGATGCAACTGATTGCTATCTAGATTTACAAGCAGGATCAGGTGGTACAGAAGCACAAGATTGGACAGAAATGTTGTTACGTATGTATTTACGCTGGGCAGAAAGTAAAGGTTTTAAAACAGAATTAATTGAAGTTTCTGATGGCGATGTAGCCGGTTTAAAATCAGCCACTATCCGTATAACCGGTGAATATGCATTTGGTTGGTTACGTACCGAAACAGGAATTCACCGCTTGGTGCGTAAAAGTCCATTTGATTCAAATAATCGTCGCCATACTTCTTTTGCGGCGGCTTTTGTCTATCCAGAAGTGGATAATGATGTAGATATTGAAATTAATCCGGCAGATTTACGCATCGATGTTTATCGTGCTTCCGGTGCGGGGGGGCAACACGTGAATAAAACAGAATCCGCCGTGCGAATTACTCATATGCCATCAGGTATTGTGGTGCAATGCCAAAATGGGCGTTCTCAACATCAAAATAAAGATCAATGTATGAAACAGCTGAGAGCTAAATTATACGAAATGGAAATGATGAAAAAGAACGCTGAAAAACAAGCAATGGAAGAAAATAAATCTGATATTGGTTGGGGTAGCCAAATTCGATCATATGTATTAGATGACTCTCGTATTAAAGATTTACGTACCGGTGTTGAAAACCGTAATACACAAGCCGTACTAGATGGTGATTTAGATAGGTTTATTGAAGCCAGTCTAAAAGCTTGTTTATAAAACAAGCGGTTACTTTTACAGATCATTTTTACACAAAAACAAAAATAGCCCATTAATTTGGGCTATTTTTGTTTCTGTTATTTACGCTCAATAGCTTAAACTTTTTTTCTCAATACTAACTGACTTAATACTACTAGTGACAATGAGAAAATAATCATAATCGCCGCTAAAGCATTCACCTCTGGCGTTACGCCTGTTTTAACTAATGAGAAAATTTTCAGTGGTAATACTTCATAGCTTGGGCTAGTCACAAAAGATGAAACAACAACATCATCTAATGAAATGGTAAAGCTTAATAACCAACCCGAAATAATTGAAGGCAACGCCAACGGTAAAATTATTCTGCGTAAAGTCGTCACCTCACTAGCGCCCAAATCTTTGGCAGCTTCTAACATTTTACCATCAAAATCACTCAACCGTGATGAAATAGTAATAACCACATATGGCAAACAGAAAGTAATATGCGCAATTAACAGTGATAAAAAGCCTAATTTAACACCGATAATCATAAATAACACTAACATTGAAACGGCCATAACAATATCAGGAGACATCATTACGACAAATAACATTCCGCCAACAAATTGCTTACCACGGAATTTATAACAATATAAAGCAATTGAAGTCAATGCACCTAAAATCGTAGACAATGTAGCCGCAAAAAAAGCAATTGTAATCGAATTTGTAGTGGCATTAATCAACGTATCGTTAGCAAATAAACGTTCATACCAATTCCAACTAAAGCCTTTCCATTTTAGACCATAACGATCAGCATTAAATGAATTAATCACTAAAATGATGATAGGTATATACAAGTAAACAAAGACTAAACAAACAAAAAGGTTTCTAAATATCTTTTTCATTATTCAAGCTCCACCTTTTTATTTAAAAATTTGTTAGCACGATAATATACATACAACATCAATGCCATGAGCAAGGTTAATGCAATACTGACTGCCGATCCTAATGGTAACTGGTTAGTATTCAAGAATAGACTCTTGATAATATTACCAATTAATGGCGTTTTACCGCCGCCTAATAGATCTGCAACATAGAACATTCCCATCGCAGGCAATAATACTAATAAGCAACCGGCCACAATACCCGGCATCGTTAATGGAATAGTGATACGAATAAAGCGTTGCAATGCATTTGCACCTAAATCTTTTGCCGCTTCTAATAAACGATTATCAATTTTCTCAATTGAAGAATACAGCGGTAAAATCATAAAGGGCAATAGAATATAAACCAAACCAATAATAATGGCCAATTCTGAATTGAGTAACCGTAAAGGTTGATCAATCAAACCTACTGCGAGTAATGCTTCATTCAATACACCTTTTACGCCTAAGAAAATTTTAATACCATAAATACGAATCAATGAATTAGTCCAAAAAGGCAATACCACTAGAAAAAGTAATAGCGGTCGTATTTTTGCTGGCATTTTGGCAATAATAAAAGCAAAAGGATAACCAATCAGCAAACAGAAAAAAGTCGCTATTGCTGACATTTTTAACGAGTTCCATAATACTGTTGCATAAGTATCATTAAACAAGGCCGCATACGAATCAAGATTAAAACTAAAATCAACAAAATAAGCACTTTGACGATTTTCAGTTAAAAAACTGATCAATAACACCAGTAAATTTGGAACCAGTACAAAAAGCAACAACCACCCAAAAATAACAGCCACTGTACCATTTTGAAATTTGTTATTAGCAATCTTCATCGTTGAGTACAACCTCCCAACCTTCATGCCACGTCAATGCCACTTTCTGTCCAACGGAATGATCAATATGTGGATCATCTTCATTAAAAAATTCGCTAACTAATACCTTCATACCATTATGATCAAGTTTTACACTTGATTCCAAAGTCATTCCTTTATAGTTACGATCAATAATGTGGCCAATAATTGCTTTAGAGCTTTGGTCTTCATCAAGCTCTTCAATCACAATATCTTCCGGACGTAATAATACTTTCAGTTTCTGATTCGGCACGACTTGCATATCTTCCACTTTAATGTGACAAATGCGCCCTTCCACATTCGCTTTTACATTACGCGCATCAATACGTTCAATAACAGTCGCATCAAATACATTAATTTCACCGATAAAACGTGCTACAAATAGGTTTTTGGGTTCTTCATAAATTTCACGTGGCGTACCATCTTGAGCTACTTTGCCCGCATTCATCACGATAATACGATCTGACATCGTCAACGCTTCTTCCTGATCATGAGTCACGAAAATAAAAGTAATACCTAATTGACGCTGTAATGCTTTTAATTCATTCTGCATTTCTTTGCGCAATTTATAATCAAGTGCTGACAATGATTCATCAAGTAATAACACTTTCGGTTTGTTTACTACCGCACGTGCAATCGCAATACGTTGTTGTTGACCACCTGAAAGTTGAGCCGGCTTCTGTTCTGCTCGATCTTCTAAACGGACCATTCGCAATGCTTCCATTACCCGCGGAGTAATTTGCTCATTAGGTACTTTTTGCATGCGTAATCCAAACGCCACATTTTCAAAAATGGTCATATGAGGAAAAAGTGCATAGCTCTGGAAAACAGTATTAACTGGACGTTTTTCAGCAGACACATTAGAAACATCTTGACCGTCAAGAATGATTAAACCTTCGGTTAAATCTTCAAAACCTGCAATTAAACGCAACGCTGTAGTTTTACCACAACCTGAAGGACCTAAAATAGTTAAAAATTCACCATCATTAATAGTTAAATTTAAATCTTTAAGAATCGTTTTGTCACCATAACTCTTGGTCACATTGCGAAGTTCGACGATTGTTTTTTGTTCTAACTTTTCCATCTACTTTCGTGTTCTCCCTCGTATAGTATTGAGAAAAATATTAAAAAAATGTATGTATTTCATACTCAAAATAAGTTTATTATCATATAGCGAACGCCTACTTTTTTAAAGTAAAAATTTGCTTTTTATGCTATTTATTTTGGGCTATTTTCACAAAATAAGCGGCTAATTTCGCTGAAAATAAAAGCAAACGATTGTATTGTAGTTAGCATTTTTTATGCATTGATCATAAGCAATTTTTAACAAAATTAGACCGCTTACTGCCTTTCGGCTAAAATAGGCAATATATATTGTCAAAAAACATTCCTATGAAACTCAATCAACAACAACAACAAGCGGTTGAATATGTCAATGGTGCTTGCCTTGTGCTCGCCGGTGCGGGCTCAGGCAAAACACGTGTAATTATCAACAAAATTGCCTATTTAATTGCACATTGCAACTATACGCCAAAACAAATTGCTGCGGTCACATTTACCAATAAAGCTGCTCGAGAAATACGTGAACGCGTCTCTCATTCTATCGGCAAAGAAAACAGCAAAGGGCTCACTATTTCGACCTTTCATACTCTTGGTTTTGAAATTTTAAAACGTGAATATAAATTATTAGGTTTTAAAGCGGGTATGACCTTATTTGATGAACACGATCAAATGGCACTGCTCAAACACTTACTGCCCGAAAAGGTAACTGAAGATAAGGATTTGCTCAGAGCACTAATGAGCCAAATTTCTTATTGGAAAAATGATTTACTTTCACCTGAAATGGTCATAAATCATTGCCATTCAGAGCGAGATCTTATTTTTTCAAATTTTTATCAACTGTATCAAAATCAGTTAAAAGCCTACAACGCGTTAGATTTCGATGATTTGATTATGTTGCCTGTATTATTATTTCGCCAGTATCCTGAGGCTAAAGCACGTTGGCAACAAAAAATCCGTTATTTATTAGTTGATGAATACCAAGATACTAATACAAGCCAATATGAATTAATTAAGCTGATTGTGGGTCAAAATGGGCATTTTACAGTCGTTGGTGATGACGACCAATCTATCTATTCTTGGCGAGGTGCAAAACCAGAAAATATGCAACGACTAAGAGACGATTTTGATCTTAATGTAATTAAATTAGAACAAAATTATCGTTCAAGCCAACGTATTTTACACAGTGCCAATATCTTAATTGATAATAATGATCACCTATTTCAAAAACGACTTTTCTCAACGTTGGCTGAAGGTGAAAAATTAAATGTGATTGAAGCTAAAAATGAAGAACATGAAGCGGAAAGAGTGGTTGGTGAATTAATTGCTCATCGTTTTGCAAACAAAACACAATATAAAGATTATGCCATTCTTTATCGTGGCAACCATCAATCTCGGTTACTTGAAAAGACATTAATGCAAAACAGAATACCTTATAAAATATCTGGTGGAACGTTTTTTTTTGCCCGTGTAGAAATCAAAGATATGATGGCTTATTTACGCTTAATCGTGAATCAAAATGATGATGCTGCATTCTTACGTATTGTCAATACACCTAAGCGCGAGATCGGGGCAGCCACACTTGAAAAATTAGGTCAATTAGCGAATGAAAAACACATTAGTTTATTTGATGCTATTTTTGACTTTGAGTTGATCCAGCGCATAACGCCGAAAGCCTATCAAGCATTGCAAAACTTCGCCAATTGGATCGCAATGATCGCAGACAAAGCTGAACGTGCTGATCCGCTTGAAGCTGTTAAACAACTGTTAGCCAACATTCAGTATGAAGCCTATTTATATGAACATGCTACAACACCTAAAGCTGCTGAGATGCAAAGCCGTAATGTACAAACGTTATTTGAATGGGTGCAGAATATGTTAGAAGGTGATGAACTAAACGAACCGATGAGTTTAATTCAAGTCGTCAATCGGCTCACATTACGCGATATGTTAGAACGAGGTGAAGATGATGATGAAGCAGATCAAGTGCAATTAATGACATTGCACGCTTCCAAAGGCTTAGAGTTTCCTCATGTTTTCTTAATTGGTATGGAAGAAGGTATCTTACCCCATCAAACAAGCATTGATGAAGATAATGTTGAAGAAGAACGGCGACTAGCTTATGTTGGTATTACACGAGCTCAACAAACATTAACCTTTTCACTTTGTAAAGAAAGACGGCAATACGGCGAAATAATCAAGCCTGAAGCGAGCCGTTTTTTGATGGAATTACCTCAAGACAATTTAGTTTGGGAACGTGACAGACCTAAGATTTCCGAAGAACAAAAAATAGCAAAAGTTTCAAATAATGTCGCCAACTTAATGGCAATGCTGAAAGCAAATCAAAAATAAGGCACTGATCAGTGATAGTAGCCACCCACTTTTATACGGGGGCTGACTATTCAGCCTTAAAAAATAGCCCATCGCCTTGTCGAATCTGATCTTTTAATTGTTCATCAAGCGCACTAAAAGGTTCATCTAATAAAATCAATGATGGATTAGGTGCTAACGTTCTTGCTAAGGCAACACGTTGTTGCTGTCCACCAGATAATTGATGTGGCATTCGTGTTTTAAG
Source organism: [Haemophilus] ducreyi (assembly GCF_900109315.1). Classification (GTDB taxonomy): domain Bacteria; phylum Pseudomonadota; class Gammaproteobacteria; order Enterobacterales; family Pasteurellaceae; genus Haemophilus_B; species Haemophilus_B ducreyi. The sequence goes on from NZ_FOJC01000003.1 coordinate 50,058, forward strand.
ATCGCTGATCCCTGTAAGAGTTAACATTGAGAACACTTGTTGTTTGGCTGATTCGGTTTTAGTTTGATAATCAGCTAAACCATAAGCTACATTCTGGTAAACATTCATATTGTTGAACAATAAACCTTCTTGCACTACATAGCCTAATTTACGATGTTGAATCGGCAAAGCCATTTGCTTATCCGCCACTTTACGATCATAGAGAAATATTTCTCCCTCATTTAAGTCTTCAAAGCCTGCAATGGTACGCAATAAAGTTGACTTACCACAACCAGATTTACCTAATAAAAACAGAAATTCACCGCTAAGCAGTTCAAGATTAATGTTATATAGTACTTTGTTTTGTTCAAAGCATTTAGATAAGCTTTTGATTTTTAGAATAATATTTTTATTTGAATGCATATTTTTTTAACAGAAAAACTGGAATACCCGAAAAAATGATTAATAAAAAAGCGTAAGGTGCTGCCGCAGCATATTGTGCATCACTGGTAAATTCCCATACACCGATTGATAAGGTCCGTAGATCACTCGGCGTCAGTAATAATGTAGCCGTTAATTCTTTCATTAAATTCAAAAAAACTAATGCAAATGCTGCTGTAATACCCGATAAAATCGCCGGTAAAGTGACGGTACTAAACACAAAAAAAGCAGACTTGCCTAAGCTTTGTGCAATTTTTTCTAAATTAACCGCTACTTGCTCAATGGACGTCCTTAAGGTAGTTTGAGCCATTGGCAAATACAGCATAAAATAAGCAAAAATCACAAGCAAAAAAGTTTGATAGATGGCTGGAGTAAAATTAATACTAAAAAACACTAATGATAATCCAATCACGATACCCGGAACTGCATGTAACAAATAAGGTATTCTTTCTAGCCAAATAGTAAAATGATTTTTATAACGAACTGCTGCCCAAACTAACGGTAAAGCACAAAGAACCGTTAAAATCGCGCCGAGTGCCGAAATAAACAATGAGTTCAGCAATGATTCTAGTAATAGCATAACATCGTTGAGTTTGCTTTTTGAGTTGCCCACAATCAACCAATAAAACAAAATCATAAATGGAATCACAATACTTAGACCAAAAACGGTTAATAAACATAAAATTAAAGGTAATTGCTGCCAACGAGTCAATTGCTTAACTGGGTAAGGACGTAATACGCCTTTACTTGTGTGATATAAAATATTTTGACCACGTAATTTCATTTCTGCCCAAACCACTAGCAAGCAGATACTAACTAATATTGAAGATAATAAAGCAGCAGTGGCATTATTAAATGACATTTCATACTCTTGGAAAATAGCCGTGGTAAAAATAGGATAATTTAAGATCGACACAGCACCAAATTCAATCAACATATGCAATGCAATCAATAAGATACTCGCTCCAATCGCTGGCTTTAATTGTGGCAAAGTAACATACCAAAAAGTATGCATTTTACTTTTACCTAATGAAAGACTAATTTCTTCAAGATTTTTATCTAACCTTTTTAATCGAGCGCTAACCGGTAAATACACGAGCGGAAAAGCATTAAGACTCATAATCATAATGGCTCCCCACATTCCTTCTACTTTAAACGTTAAACTAATCCAAGTAAAACAGCTAACAAAGGCTGGAATACATAATGGTAAAGCCATCGTCGTGATGAAAAATGATTTACCCCAAAATTGATAACGTTCAAAACAAAATGCAAAAAATACCCCTATAACCACCGCTATACAAGTAACTGCTACCATTAAAACAAGTGTGTTACTTAATAATTCCCACATTCTCGGACGCCATAATAGTTCAACTGCGCGTGGTATACCAACCTGATATGACCGCATCAAAATATAAGCAAAGGGCAATAATAATGGCAAGCTAATAAAAATACAGATTGCTTTTAACCAAAAAGGAAATTTGTTATTCATCCCATTCATTTAACCATAATAATTGAAAATAATTCTTGTTTAGTTTTTTGTCTATTCTATATTAAATAAGTATTAACCTATATAGGAGAAGTTATGAAATTTAATTTTAACGTTACTACAATCCTTACTGTATTAGCCACTAGTTACTCAACAACAGCACTTGCTGATATTACCATTTATAATGGCCAACATAAGGAAGCCGCTAATACCGTGGCAGAAGCATTTACGCAAGAAACTGGTATTAAAGTCATTTTAAACAGTGATAAAAGTGAAAAACTAGCGGGTCAATTGCAAGAAGAAGGTGACGAGTCCCCCGCAGATATATTTTACGCTGAACAGATTACGCCTTTGGTTACACTTTCAGCAGCAAATCTATTAGAGCCTCTAACGGAGGAGATTATAAACCAAACTAAACAAGTTGGCGTACCAACCGCCACGAATAAAGACTGGGTTGCACTAAGTGGTCGTTCTAGAGTGGTAGTGTATGATAAAAATAAATTATCACCAAAAGATATGGAAAAATCGGTGCTTGATTATGCGACACCAAAATGGAAAGACAAAATCGGTTATGTACCAACCTCGGGAGCATTTTTAGAACAAGTTATCGCAATTAGCAAATTAAAAGGCGAACAAATAGCACTTAATTGGCTCAAAGGACTTAAACAAAACGGTAAACTTTATGCTAAAAATAGCGTTGCCTTACAAGCGGTCGAAAATGGCGAAATTCCTGCCGCATTAATCAACAATTATTATTGGTATGCCTTTGCTAAAGAGAAAGATCTTAAAAACGTAAACAGCCGTTTATACTTCATCCGTCATCAAGATCCAGGTGCATTAGTCACTTATTCAGGAATTGCCGTGTTAAAAAATGCCAAAAATAAAGAAGAAGCAAAAAAATTCATTGAATTTATGACTAGCCAAAAAGGTCAACAAGTATTAGTTTCTGCACGTGCCGAATATCCATTAAGAAAAGATGTTATTTCACCATTTAACATGGAAGCCTATGAAAAATTAGAAGCTCCGGTTATACCTACTACGACTAATGAAGACAAAGAAAAAGCCAATAGGCTCATTGAACAAGCAGGGCTTAAATAGCCCCCTTTGGTAAGATATATTAGGCACGTTTATCCTGCCTTTATTTGCCATTTTTATCAGTTAACACTGATAAAATGTTACTACATTTTGTTTAATCTGTTGTGCAATCGTTGCCTTAGATTCATTCCTTAATATAGCTAATTGTGTCAATATAGCATCTAACTGTGTTGAAATTGACGTATTTACTAGATTTTGATGTTACCAAGGGCTATCGGTTTCAATCAATAGCCTATCAAGAGGGAGTTTTTGAGCGACTTTTTGAGTGTTAACATTCCATAAAATATCTGGCGTCACGCTAGCAAAATAAGGTGAAGCCAGAAAATCAGCTAAACTCTGTTCATCCGTTTTGAACCAATGGAAATGTGCTTTTTCAAACTGATATTTTTCAAGTAGTTGCATTGTTAGCACAACATCGCTATGCACCACATGCAAATTAAGCGGTAAATCTAACCGCTTTGCAAGTTGAATAAAATCGGAAAGTAACGCAAGGTAGGGAGCATAATCAAGGCTTGGTTGTTCACGTTTTAAATAATGAGGTAAGCCAACTTCACCAATTACCGTCAAATATTGCCGATGGTCAATAATCCAGTCAAATAAAACTTGTTGACTCATTTTATCTGGCAAGGTTTGCTCTGGATGAAAGCCAGCAGCTATATGCAACTTGCTAGGAGCCTGTCGTTGCAACTGCAATAATTGCTTAGCACTCACTAAATCCGTACTAACCGCCAACACCCCACTGATTAGTTCATCTACTAAAATGTGTCTAACTTGGTTTGAGTTAAGCTGATCTAAATGAAGATGACTATCAAACATTAGTTTATTCTACTTAAAAAAAAAAGGGTAATTTTGCTATTTTTTTACAAAATTACCCGCTTATTATGTGATAAATTATAAAGCTAGACGTAATGCTTCCGCTTTATCCGTTCTTTCCCAAGGGAATTGCTCACGCCCAAAATGACCATAAGCAGCAGTTTCACGATAAATAGGTTGAATTAAATCTAACATTTTGATTAAGCCATATGGGCGTAAGTCAAAGTTTTGATAGATTAATTTAACTAACGTATCGTTCGATACTTTACCTGTTCCAAAGGTTTCAACCATAATTGAAGTTGGATCTGCTACGCCAATCGCATAAGAAAGTTGGATTTCACAGCGATCTGCGAGCCCAGCTGCCACAATATTTTTTGCGACATAACGCGCTGCATACGCTGCTGAGCGGTCAACTTTTGAAGGATCTTTACCCGAAAATGCTCCGCCACCGTGCCGCGCTGCACCGCCATAAGTATCTACAATAATCTTACGGCCAGTTAAACCACAGTCGCCCATTGGTCCACCGATAACAAAACGACCGGTTGGATTAATGAAATACTTGGTATGCTGATTTAGCCACTCACTTGGTAAAGTTGGCTTAATGATTTCTTCCATCACGCCTTCAATTAACTCTTTTTGCTTAACTTCTTCAACGTGTTGTGTAGAAAGTACTACCGCATCAATACCAATAATTTGGTTATTTTCATAAGCAAAAGTTAACTGACTTTTCGCATCTGGACGCAGCCAAGCTAATTTTCCTGATTTACGCACTTCAGCTTGACGTTGCATTAAACGGTGCGCATACGTTATCGGAGCAGGCATCAAAACGTCTGTTTCATTAGTAGCATAACCAAACATAATGCCTTGGTCGCCGGAACCTTGTGCTAATGGATCTTCACGATCGACGCCTTGATTAATATCTGGCGATTGTTTACCTATTGCATTTAATACTGCACAAGAATGAGCATCAAAGCCCATATCAGAATGGCTATAACCGATATCATAAATGACTTGGCGAGTAAGATTTTCAATATCAACCCAAGCAGAAGTGGTAATTTCCCCCCCTACTAATGCCATACCTGTTTTGACATAGGTTTCACACGCTACACGTGCTTTCGGATCTTGTTTTAAGATTTCATCTAACACAGCATCAGAAATTTGATCCGCGATTTTGTCTGGATGTCCTTCTGAAACTGATTCAGACGTAAATAAATTAATTACCATCGAATTTAACCTCATTTCATCGCTAGGTTGCAAGGTACTTATTTTCAAATTTACGCTGTACCAAAGCATAATAACTGAAAACAAGCGGTCAAATATACGCAAAAATTTGCATATTCAGACCGCTTGCGCACTCATTTGATTTATTTGTACATCTAGACGTCTATAATATAGTTTTTATTCATTGAATGCAAATATTTTTTGTTACTTTCCGTTAGTTTAACAATAGGGAACTTTCTTATTTTATGATAAATTATGCACTTTACGTGAATAACCATTATATAAGGGCAGTTAATGTCAAAACAAAAAATTGGCCTATTTTCGCTCACCGCTTTAGTCTTAAGCTCGATGATCGGCTCTGGTATTTTTAGCCTACCTCAAAATATGGCTGAAGTAGCTGGTGCACAAGCATTACTGATCGGTTGGGCTATTACTGGCATTGGTATCCTCTTTTTAGGTCTATCTTTCTTTTTTCTCTCGCGATTAAAACCAGAATTAGAAGGTGGTGTATATACTTATGCTCGTGAAGGCTTTGGCGATTTAGATTTAGTCGGTGGTTTATCCGCTTGGGGCTATTGGCTTTGTACCGCTATCGGCAGTGTCGGTTACCTAGTGGTTGCCTTTGAAGGTTTGGGAACCTTTGTTGACAGCGAACAGTTGATTATTTTTGCACAAGGCAATACTGTTGTTGCCATATTAGGGGCATCAATTATTGTTTGGCTAGTGCATCATTTAATCGCACGAGGTATTCGTGAAACGGCTTACGTAAACTTAATTGCTACGATCGTCAAAACATTGCCACTGTTATTATTTATTGCGTTAGCTATTTGGTTCTTTTCACCTACACAATTTTTAGCTGATTTTAGCGGTCAAAAACTAGCAACTAATACCTTATCCCAAGTCAAAAATACGATGCTAATTACCCTTTGGGTATTTGTTGGCGTTGAAGGGGCTTCCGTACTTTCAGCTTATGCTAAACGTAAAAGCGATGTGGGGCTAGCAACATTGTTGCGGATTTTAATTACATTGGTGCTTTATGTTGCCATTACGTTACTTTCATTAGGGATTTTACCCCGTGAAGTGATTGCTGAAATGGCTAATCCATCAATGGCAGGCTTAATGGAACAAATGATTGGTACAAGCGGTAAAATTATCCTGACATTTTGTTTGATCATTTCGGTTTTAGCTTCATATATGAGCTGGACAATGTTTTCCTCAGAAATTCCTTTCCAAGCGGCCAAAAAACACGTATTTCCCAAATTACTCAATCGAACTAATATCAATGGCACCCCAATTGCAGGGCTATGGTTAACGAATGTTGCTATTCAAATCTGTTTGTTATTAGTGTTATTTACTGGCAAAGGTTACAGCACACTCATTCAGCTTTCAACAACGATGATTTTAGTCCCATATTTTTTAGTTGGTGCTTATTTATTCAAAATATCCATGCAACAAAATGCCGTATGGTATATCAAGCTGACAGGCCTAATGGCTTCGCTGTATGGTTTATGGATCGTCTATGCCGCAGGCTTAGATTATTTATTATTATCAGTAGTATTATATATCCCTGGCATTGCGCTATATGCTTATTCACAACAGCAAAAACACGGCTACATTCCTCTTAACCAAGCAGAAAAAGGCTTATTAGTTGTGATTGGCATATTATGCATTGGCGCAATCTATAGCCTTATTACAGGTTAATACAGGCTTAACATTACTGATTTTTACCACTCATCATACAACAAAGAGAACTCTGAATGGCTAATACTACATTTATTCAACGTTACCGCCAATTGATTGCAATTCCAACTATTTCTAGCTTAGTGCCGAGTGAAGATTTATCTAATAAAGCATTAATTGATACGCTGGCTAGTTGGTTAGCTGATTTTGGCTTTAATATTGATATTATTGAAGTAGTAGGTAGCCGTAATAAATATAATTTACTTGCCACCCTTGGTGAAGGGCAAGGCGGTTTATTACTAGCAGGGCACACGGATACGGTCCCTTTTGACCAAGGAAAGTGGCAATCTGATCCTTTTGTTTTAACCGAAAAAGCGGGTAAATTTTATGGTTTAGGCACCGCAGATATGAAAGGCTTTTTTGCCTTTATTGTAGAGGTATTGGCTAGCCTCGATCTCAAAAAATTAAACAAACCACTGCGAATTTTAGCCACTGCCGATGAAGAAACAACCATGTTAGGTGCAAGAACTTTTGCCAAGCATACACATATTCGCCCAGATTGTGCCATTATTGGCGAACCGACTTCGCTAAAACCGATCCGTGCACATAAAGGACACCTTGGACAAGCGGTCAGAATTACCGGCAAAAGTGGCCATTCTAGCGATCCCGCTAAAGGCATCAATGCAATTGACTTAATGCACCAAGCAACGGGTTATTTAATAAATATGCGTAATCAATTACGCGATCGATATCATAATGATTTATTCCAAGTCCCTTATCCAACCATGAACTTTGGAAACATCCACGGCGGAGATGCCATTAATCGCATCTGTGCTTGTTGCGAATTACAATTTGATCTACGACCGCTACCTAATTTAGCGATTGCAGATCTCTATGCAATGGTCAATCAAAACCTACAACCACTATTAGAACAATATGGCGATTTAATTGAAATCCGCCATCTACACGATGCGATTCCCGGCTACGAATGCCCACCATCATCTCAAGTGGTGCAAATCGTTGAAAAACTGCTAGGCGAAAAATGCGATGCCGTCAATTACTGTACAGAAGCCCCTTTCATTCAACAACTTTGCCCAACCTTAGTATTAGGGCCGGGCTCCATTGAACAAGCCCATCAACCAAATGAATATTTATCCGCAAAATTTATTGAACCCACACGGCAATTATTAACGAACATCATTCAACATTTATGTACCTAATCAATCTCACAGGGTCCATTATTAGCCCCCATTAACCACATCTGCACGTTTAAGCAATCTTAGGCTCAACGCCTCCTTAACCGCATATTATTTTGCGATCACCACAAACATTGTGATTATTTTTTAACTATTTGGCTTGAAATTAATCAACAGAGCTCCATTTATTAATACGTTGAAGCGGAAACGCTATTTCGATCTTATTAATCCAATTGAGGAGCAAGAGTATGAATTTCGAAAAATTTACAACTAAATTGCAAGAAGCATTAAATGAAGCACAATCATTAGCAGTCGCCAAAGATAATGCCTATATTGAACCGGTTCATTTACTTTATGCCTTAGTAAAACAACAAGATGGCGCAATCGCCCCGTTATTTACTACCTTAAATGTATCAACCCAAACGTTAATCAACGAGTTAGAGCTGATCTTAACTCAATTACCACAAGTAACCGGTACAACAACACAAGCATCACAACAACTTATTCGTTTATTAAATCAAACGGCTAAATTAGCCAAACAATTTAACGACAGCTTTATTTCATCAGAATTATTTTTACTGGCTGTATTAGATGATCATGGCAGCTTAGGTAAATTATTTAAAGCATTTGGCTTAACAAAAGAAAACGTCACGCAAGCAATCAGCCAAATGCGAGGAGGAGAGAGTGTGAACAATCAGAATGCAGAGCAAACAAGGCAAGCATTACAAAAATATACCATTGATTTAACTGAACGCGCCAAAACAGGCAAATTAGATCCCGTGATTGGCCGTGATGAAGAAATTCGCCGTACCGTACAAGTATTACAACGCAGAACTAAAAATAATCCCGTATTAATCGGCGAACCCGGAGTGGGTAAAACTGCCATTGTTGAAGGCCTAGCACAACGTATTGTGAATGGAGAAGTACCAGAAGGTTTAAAAAATAAACGCGTATTATCATTAGATATGGGCGCACTTATTGCGGGAGCAAAATATCGAGGCGAATTTGAAGAACGTTTAAAAGCGGTATTAAATGAACTCGCCAAAGAAGAAGGGCAAGTTATTTTATTTATTGACGAAATTCATACGATGGTAGGCGCAGGTAAAACCGATGGCGCAATGGATGCTGGCAACCTATTAAAACCAAGTTTAGCACGCGGTGAATTACATTGCGTTGGCGCAACTACCCTAGATGAATATCGACAATATATTGAAAAAGATGCCGCGCTAGAACGCCGTTTCCAAAAAGTTTTAGTTGATGAACCAAGTGTTGAAGACACCATTGCTATTTTACGTGGCTTAAAAGAACGTTATGAAATTCATCATCACGTACAAATTACTGATCCAGCCATTGTAGCCGCTGCAACGCTCTCTCATCGTTATATTAGCGATCGCCAATTACCGGATAAAGCGATTGATTTAATCGACGAAGCGGCTTCTAGTTTACGTATGGAAATAGATTCTAAACCAGAGCCATTAGATAAACTCGAGCGCCGTATTATTCAATTAAAATTGGAACGCCAAGCGCTCCAAAAAGAAAAAGATGAAGCTAGTCGCCAACGACTTGCAAAATTAGATGAAGAAATGACCGCTAAAGCACAAGAATATTCAGCACTTGAAGAAGTGTGGAAAGCGGAAAAATCTGCTTTACTTGGCACACAACATCTTAAAACAGAATTAGAAAATGCACGCATTGCAATGGATCAAGCCAAACGCGCAGATAATTTTGAAAAAATGTCAGAATTACAATATGGCACCATTCCAGCATTAGAAAAACAGTTGCAAGACGCCATTAAACGTGAAGAGGAAAACAATGATCACCATTTGTTACGTACTAAAGTAACCGAAGAAGAAATTGCAGAAGTATTATCAAAAGCGACAGGAATTCCGATCACAAAAATGATGGAAGGCGAAAAAGAAAAATTACTGCGTATGGAACAAGTATTACATAGCCGAGTTATCGGGCAAAATGAAGCCGTAGAAGCAGTAGCAAATGCGATTCACCGTAGCCGTGCAGGGCTTGCTGATCCAAATAAACCCATTGGTTCATTTTTATTCCTTGGGCCAACCGGAGTCGGTAAAACTGAGTTAAGCAAAACATTAGCCAACTTTTTATTTGATGATGAAAATGCCATCGTGCGGATCGATATGTCAGAATTTATGGAAAAACATAGCGTATCACGCTTAGTCGGGGCACCTCCCGGTTATGTAGGTTATGAACAAGGGGGCTATTTAACTGAAGCAGTTCGTCGCCGTCCATATTCTGTAGTCTTACTAGATGAAGTGGAAAAAGCCCACCCTGATGTGTTTAATATCTTATTACAAGTATTAGATGACGGGCGTTTAACCGATGGACAAGGTAGAACAGTGGATTTCAGCAACACTGTAGTGATCATGACCTCAAATTTAGGCGCGCATTTGATCCAAGAAAATGCAGAAATCACTTATTTAGCGATGAAAGAAATGGTAATGTCAGTGGTAAGTCAACACTTCCGCCCTGAATTTATCAACCGTATTGATGAAACCGTGGTCTTCCATCCACTCGATCAACAGCATATTCGCGCAATTGCTAATATTCAATTACAGCGTTTGATACGACGGCTTGCTGAACGTGGCTACCAAGTGACAATAAGTAATACCGCCTTAGATCATATCAGCCAAGCGGGCTTCGACTCTTTATTTGGTGCTCGTCCATTAAAACGTGCGATCCAACAAGAGCTTGAAAATCCTCTTGCCCAACAAATATTAAGTGGCAAATTATTGCCAAATAATCCTGTGATTATTGATTATCAAGATAATCACATCATTGCTAAACAATGATAACTATCTGATAAAAAAAGCGGTCCTATTTAGCTAAACATAACTAAATCGGACCGCTTTATTAATTTAAACGTTAGTTATTCATCTTCCGTAAACCGTTTTGCTTTATAAATTGGGTGCATTAAATTTTCCACTGAAAGAATATCATCTAACTGAGCTTCGGTGAGCAATCCTTTTTCGAGAATGACTTCACGTACACCTTTCCCCGTTTCAGCACAAATCTTACCCACAATATCGCCATTATGATGGCCAATAAATGGATTAAGATAAGTGACAATCCCAATTGAATTAAACACAAAATTTTCGCAGATTTCTTTATTGACACTGATGCCATCAACGCATTTATCACGTAAATTGACACACGCATTTGCTAAAATGGCAATAGATTCAAAAATTGCCTGTCCAATCACCGGCTCCATTACATTCAATTGTAACTGCCCCGCTTCTGCTGCAAAAGTAACGCTTGTATCATTACCTATCACTTTAAAGCATACTTGATTAACCACCTCAGGCACCACTGGATTTACTTTAGCTGGCATAATAGAAGAACCCGCTTGCAATTCTGGCAGATTGATTTCATTCAAACCCGCTCTAGGCCCAGATGAAAGTAAGCGTAAATCATTACATACTTTAGATAACTTAACCGCAGTACGTTTCAACGCACCGTGTACCATTACATAAGCACCACAATCTGAAGTTGCTTCAATTAAATTTTCTGATAAAACACAAGCTAAACCGGTTACTTCTGATAAATATTTTACCGCTAATTCTGAATAACCCACCGGTGTATTTAACCCCGTGCCAATTGCAGTTGCGCCTAAGTTAACTTCAAGTAATAATTGAGCAGTACGTTTTAAATTACGTACTTCTTCTGCTAATAACACCGCAAATGCTTTAAATTCTTGACCAACTGTCATAGGCACTGCATCTTGCAACTGTGTACGCCCCATTTTAAGAACATTGGCAAATTCGACCGCTTTCGCTTCAAAGCCCTGTTGTAAATAAAGGACTTGTTCAATTAAATGCATTAAACTGTTATACACAGCAATGCGGAATCCTGTAGGATAAGCATCATTCGTTGATTGACTAGCATTAACGTGATCCATTGGATCAATAATATGATATTCCCCTTTTTTATGCCCTAGCATTTCAAGCGCTAAGTTAGCAATAACCTCATTAGTGTTCATATTAACCGAGGTACCGGCACCGCCTTGATAAACATCTGACGGAAATTGATCCATACAACGACCATTGACTAAAATTTCATCACACGCTTGCACAATAGCCTGTGCCACTTTTTTGGGAATTGCACCTAACTCGCCATTTGCTAATGCGGTGGCTTTTTTCACCATAATCATACCACGGACAAATTCAGGTATATCTGAAATAGTATTGTTAGAAATATTAAAATTTTCAACCGCTCTTAAAGTATGAATTCCCCAATAGACCTGATTTGGCACTTCTCTTTCGCCGAGTAAATCCACTTCAATACGCACATTACTCATATTATTTACCTCAAAAATAAATCAAAAATATAAAATTCATTATAGATCATAACTATTTCGAGTAAAAAGAAATGTGATACGCTTCACATTTTACTGAGCTTTACTCGTATATAAATTAACCTTTCGGATTAGAAATTCTTATGATTAAAGATCAAAACGTAGTATAAAATAGGTAAAACTAATAGCCAAAATAACCCTGCCAAACTCACAGTAAAATGGAAATACCACTTTTTACTTTTATGACGAAGATATTTAATCGCTAAAAAAACGCCGATAAAACCACCCATTGCCGTTAAAAACAATAAGTTCGATTCAGCGATCCGTTGCATTTTTTTACCGCTTGTCGCTTATCCTAATACATCAAATAAAAGCAAACCGCGTTAATCAATACTGCATAAATTACTAACATTATCATTCACTAAATAAAAAGACCGCTTGTATCAGCACAAGCGGTCTATCTTTCTGTTTTTTTACGATTCAATAATTTCGACTTGTTCACCTTCTTGCGTTAAATGATCAATATGACCAATTACCCACGCATTTTCGCCCGCTTGCGTTAGCACGGCTAATGCCGTTTCAACATCTTTGCTGGATACTGCAATCACCATTCCAACACCACAGTTAAAGGTGCGATACATTCCATAACGGCTAATATTACCTTTTTCTTGTAACCATTTAAATACTGCGGGCCATTGCCAAGATTGTTCATTAATAACCGCCTTAGTGGCTTTAGGTAACACGCGCGGGATATTTTCCCAAAAACCACCGCCTGTTAAATGTGCGATAGCGTGAACCTCAACTTGCTTAATTAGCGATAAAACAGATTTAACGTAGATTTTAGTGGGTGCTAATAAATGTTCGCTTAATGGTTTACCTGCCAATTCATCTGTTGCGGTTGCGCCACTGACTTCTAACACTTTACGGATCAATGAATAGCCATTTGAGTGTGGACCACTTGAAGCCAAAGCAATTAATGTATCGCCCGCTTTAACCGCTAAACCATCAATAATCTCCGCTTTTTCCACTACGCCAACACAAAAACCAGCTAAATCATAATCCCCCACGTGATACATTCCCGGCATTTCAGCGGTTTCACCGCCGACTAACGCACAGCCTGCCATTTCACAGCCATCAGCAATACCTTTAATCACCTCAGCAGCAACATTAACCTCTAATTTACCCGTTGCATAATAATCTAAGAAGAATAATGGCTCTGCGCCTTGTACCACTAGATCATTCACGCACATAGCCACTAAATCTTGCCCAATCGTATCATGTTTATTGAGATCAATCGCTAAGCGAAGTTTAGTGCCTACACCATCTGTACCTGAGACTAAAACTGGTTCTTTATATTTGGTGGGTAATGAGCATAATGCACCAAAACCACCTAGCCCGCCCATCACTTCTGGGCGACGAGTACGTTTTACATCTGCTTTTATGCTTTCTACTAATTCATTACCTGCGTGGATATCCACGCCAGCGTCTTTATAGCTAAGTTGTGTATTGCTCACGATTAACCTCAGAGTTAAAATTAAAGTTAAAGAAAATTCGTACTGATTATACCACCAAGCAAACGGTTGCGGTATAAACTTTTTGCCAAAAAGCACCACTAAATTGTGCTTTTATCCACCAATTGGCGATCTTATTGCCATCCATAACCGACGGCTAGCTTATCTATTAATGCCAACGGCGTCAGGAATTTGTGAGACAAGTCAGGCAAAGCAGTGTTATAATTTAATCTCTCAAGCGGGCAGTTTTCTGAAATTTTTAACAAAAAATGGCATAAAACTACCGCTTATTTTTCTTAATCTCGTGGTTCGAAAACCTCCCACGCTTAAAAGCATTGCTTTTCAAAATCAAAACTAAGGAACACAAATGAATCGATCAACACGCTCACATAAAGCGATTGTTATTTTTTCTGGTGGACAAGACTCCACCACCTGTCTTTTTCAAGCTATTCAAGAATTTAAACGTGAAAATGTCGAAGTGATAACCTTTCAATATGGTCAACGACATAGCATAGAACTAGAAAAAGCGGCCTGGATCGCACAAGACTTAGGTATAAAACAAACCGTGATTGATACCTCTGTGATTAAGGCGATTACCACCAATGCGTTAATTACCGAAGCAACTATTAAACAAGATGGCGATAAACCAAACACCTTTGTAGATGGTCGTAATGCACTCTTTCTACTTTACACGGCAATTTATGCTAAAGGGCAAGGTATTCAAACAATTTTCACCGGCGTATGTGAAACTGATTTTAGTGGCTATCCTGATTGCCGTGATATATTTATCAAATCAATGAACGTAACGCTGAATTTAGCTATGGATTACAATTTCAATATCCGAACGCCTTTAATGTACCTAACCAAAAAGCAAACTTGGACATTAGCGGATCAATTAGGCGCTTTTGAATATGTACGTAAACATACTCACACCTGCTATTTAGGCGTTGAAGGTGGCTGCCATACCTGTCCAAGCTGTTTATTACGTGAGAAAGGTTTAAACGAATATTTAGCAGAAAAAAGCGGTGAGAAAAATGTTTAAAATTGCAAAAGAATTCAGTTTCGATATGGCACATATGTTAGATGGGCACGATGGTAAATGCCAAAATCTACATGGCCATACTTACAAATTACAAGTTGAAGTAAGTGGCGAACTGGTCAGTAATGGCGCAAAACGTGGCATGGTAATGGACTATAGCGATTTAAAAAACATTGTTAAACGTGAAATTTTAGATCTAATGGATCACGCCTACATTTATGACTTAAACAATGAACGTGAAAGCCAGGTTGCCAAGCTACTGCTTGAACTTGACTCCAAAGTATATGGCATTCCATCCCGCACAACTGCCGAACAAATCGCTAAATATATGTTTGAAAAACTTGCACAAGTCGGTTTGCCTGTTAGCTTAATTCGTTTATGGGAAACACCAACATCTTATTGTGAATATTCTAAATAATGAAGCAGACTATTTTTACGACCACCACATTTCCTATCGTCGAAATTTTTGAAAGTCTGCAAGGCGAAGGCTTTAATACAGGTTTACCTTGTATTTTTATTCGTTTAGGCAAGTGCAATTTGGCTTGTCCCTGGTGTGATACCAACTATAATGAATATCAAAAATGGACGTTGGAAATGATTTTAGCAAAAGTTAAAAGCTATACCGCTAAAAATATTATCATTACCGGCGGCGAACCCACACTCTATGCTAATTTAACTATTTTGCTTGATCAGTTAAAAAATGCCGGCTACTGGTTAGCTATTGAAACCAATGGCTTAAAAGCGGTACCATCACAAATTGATTATATTTCAACCAGCCCCAAAAAAATGTATCAGGAAAAATACCAACGAGAATATCTCACTCAAGCAGATGAGGTGCGGATTGTCGTTGACGATGATGTTACGGAATTTTGTGCGGTAATTGAACAGAAAATTCAAGCACATCATTATTACCTTTCCCCTTGTGAAATAGAGGGCAAAATGAATTTACTAGAAACCATCACACAATTAGGTCAATTAAATCAACGTGTTAATAAGCCAAAATGGCAATTAAGTATTCAGACGCATAAAATAATCGGTATTGAATAAAATAAAAAAGACTGAATCGAGTCATCTCATCAGTCTTTTGAATAACATAACACATTAAAAACTGACCGTTTATTCCTGTTGAGCCCTATTTATTAGGAATTGTGCAAGTAATGGCACAGGTCTACCTGTTGCGCCTTTTGCTACACCAGATTGCCACGCCGTGCCGGCGATATCTAAATGAGCCCAACGGTATTTTTGCGTAAAGTTAGATAAAAATTGTCCTGCCGTAATAGCCCCACCAAAACGACCACCAATATTAGCAAGATCGGCAAAATTTGACTTCAATTGCTCTTGATATTCTTCACCTAGAGGTAAACGCCATACTTTATCATTTGCTTGGCTTGCTGCAGTGAATAACTCATCAGCCAACTCATTATGCGTAGACATTAAACCGCTATTGTGTGTCCCTAAAGCAACCATACAAGCCCCTGTTAGGGTAGCAATGTCAATCACACAAGCGGGGTCAAAACGTTCTACATAAGTTAATGCATCGCATAATACTAAACGACCTTCAGCATCCGTATTTAGTACTTCCACCGTTAAACCATTCATCGTAGTTAAGATATCGCCCGGGCGATAAGCGTTGCCATCTGGCATATTTTCACAACTGGCAAGAATACCCACTACATTTAATGGTAATTGCATTTCCGCTAGTGCTTTCATCGTGCCATAAACCGCAGCCGCACCGCCCATATCATATTTCATTTCATCCATTGCATCAGATGGTTTGAGCGAAATGCCCCCCGCATCAAATGTTAAGCCTTTACCGACTAACACAATCGGTTTAGCGCTTGGATCAGGATGATGATTATATTCAATCACTGATAAAAAGGCGGGATTATGCGATCCTTGAGACACCGCTAAATACGCATTCATACCTAAGGTTGCCATCTCTGCTTCATCTACAATCCGCGTCTGAATCTGTTGATAATCAGTGGCTAATCCTTGTGCTAATTCAGCTAAATAAGCCGGATTACAAATATTAGGTGGACAATTCGCCATATTTTTTGCATAAATCATACCGCTTGCAATGGCTTGTGCGTGCTTTAACCCACGTTCTGCCTCAAGCAAATCTTGTTGATTAGCCACATTAAAAATAATCTGCGTTAACTTACCGGCAACCTTCGCTTTTATGCTTTTAAATACATCATACACATAGCGACTAGCTTGAATACTTTCTATCGCAAAACGAATATTCCAGTAAATTGTTCGTTGCTTCACCATTAATTCGGTTAAAAAACAGACCGCTTGCTGAACAGCCGTGGTATTAATGGCGTGCATCATTTGTTGCATAATTTTTTTATACTGACTTTCAGTTAATTCATCTTGTTTGCCACAACCGACTAATAACACCCGCGCTGATTTGATATTTGGCACATTATGTAATAATAAACTTTGTCCGACTGAACCATCTAAATCCCCCATTTGCAATAAACGTGTTAGATATCCACCACTTACTTGATCTAATTGGGCCGCGGCTGATGATAATTGATGATCTTGATAAACCCCCACAATCAAGCATTCTGTTTGTAATTGTTCAATCGTGCTACTTTGTAGACTAAATTCCATTTTTACCTCTTATACGTTACATACACTAAAAAATCGCTAATCTATTGCTATTCACAGTAAGCTAACGCCTTATGTGCCAAATTACAAGCATAAAATCAAGTCGGCTAATAAATATCTTTATAAAATAGTGTGGCGCGAAACTAAATAAAGCCACAAAATCCTTTCGTGATCTTTCACACTAAAAAAGGTATGATAACAACACTTTATAAGCGTAAGCGGTCTTTTTTGCAATTTTTTTGTCAATTGTTGGTCATAGCATCATTATGATTGAATGAAATAAATTTAAAAACTATTCACCACAATTAAAAGATTAGAAAAATAAGAGAGTTATCGTGATTTTAAGTCGATATTTAACGAAAGAAATTTTAAAAAGCCAACTAGCTATTTTATTCATTTTATTATTAATGTTTTTTAGCCAACAGCTAATCAGCGTGCTTAACTCAGCCGTCAGTGGCAAAATTCCTACCGATCTAGTCCTCAGTTTACTTGGCTTAGGAATGCCAGCGCTTTCACAATTTATGCTACCGCTTTCGCTATTTATTGCCTTGTTATTAACATTAGGACGTTTTTACGCAGACAGTGAAATTACCGTAATGCGCGCTTGTGGTATAGGAAAAAGCTTATTGACCAAAGTCGCGCTTTTCCTCTCGTTATTCACTACCGCTTTAGCCGTGTATAACGTCTTTTGGCTTACACCTTGGAGCATTAATAAACAAAGCCAAATTCTCGCAGAAGCAAAATCTAACCCTCGCTTTTCAGCGCTGTCAGTGGGACAATTTATGGAAGTTGGTGGTTATGTATTATTTATTGAGAATATTAATAAGCAAGAAAACAAGCTAAATGATGTTTATGTTTTTCAGCCAGATCAACAAAAGAAAAATCGCCCTTCAGTGGTCACCGCTGAACTAGGTGGATTACAAGCATTACCAAATGGTGATCAAATATTAACCCTAGCAAACAGTACACGCTATGAAGGCAGCGCAAATGTAGCTGATTTTCGCATTTCGCATTTTGATCAATACCAAGCTTATTTAGGCTATCAAGATACCCAGAGCAATGATAAACGTGTGCAACGCGCGAATTTTACTAGCTTAATTAACGATACCTCAAACGAAGCAAAAGCAGAATTACAATGGCGTTTTGTCTTGATTTTCGCCGTCCCTTTAATGGCATTACTAGCAGTGCCAATGAGTCAAGTTAACCCACGCCAAGGGCGTTTTGCGAAAGTAATTCCCGCAGTATTACTCTACCTCATCTACTTTTTATTACAAAGTTCGCTGAGATCTTCTGGTGAAAACGACAAACTTAATGCAACACTATTCATGCCCGCAGTCTCAATTGGCTTTCTGATGCTCGCTATCATCATGAATTGTTGGGATACTAAATGGATGTCTACTCTTCGCTACCGCTTAACACGTAACAAAATAGAGGCATAAATGAATTTGCTAAGTATGAACATTTTAGAACGTTATATCGGCAAAACAATTATCATGATGATGTTTGCGGTACTGTTAATGTCAGGCGGGCTGATTTTTATCATTAAATTAGTTGAAGAATTTAAAAACGTAGGCGAAGGTAACTATGATGCGTTAACCGCAACGTATTACGCACTATTAATGCTACCAAGTGATATTAAAGAATTTGTACCGGTTGTACTACTGATTGGTGGCTTATTAGGCCTAGGCAATCTCGCTAGCCATAGTGAGCTGGTCATCATGCAATCCACCGGCTTTTCACGCTTTCGTATTGGTTTAGCGGTAATGAAAACCGCTATTCCTATCATCATTTTAACTATGAGTGCAAGCGAATGGATCATTCCTAAAGTCGAACAATTTGCTCGAAATATGCGTTCTGTAGCACAAAGCGGTGGCTCAATGTTATCCACAAATGGTGGTTTCTGGGCAAAGGATGGCAACAATTTCCTGTATATTCGCCACATTGAAAATGAACATCAATTAAACAACATCTCAATCTATCATTTTGAAAACAAAGTACTGACTTCAGTCAGCCAAGCTGATAGCGCACTTTTTAACGGCAAAGATTGGACACTCCAAAATTTGCAAACCGCAACGATTACTGACCACGGTATTCAAACAACCCACCAAGCCAGCCAAAATTGGCAAACCACCATTACCCCTAGTAAATTAGGTATCGTTTCGCTCAAACCTGAATCCTTGTCGATTGCAGGCTTAGCTGATTACGTCAATTTTTTAACTGAAACAGGGCAAGATTCAAAACGCTTCCAAATTGCTTTCTGGCGTAAAGTTTACCAGCCTATCTCAATGGCAGTTATGATGCTATTAGCCATTTCTTTTATTTTTGGACCATTACGTAGCAGTGCAATGGGTACAAAATTATTTATCGGCATTATTGCTGGCTTCATTTTCTACGTATCAAATATCGTCTTTGGCAATATGACTTTAGTCTTTAGCTGGCTACCCATCGCCATTGGGGCCTTAATTCCAAGCCTTATCTGTTTAGCGATCGTTTGGTGGCTACTTACTAAAAAACGCGATTAATATACCTTCCCCCGGCTAAAAGCGGTTAAATTTCTGCAAAAATTTGCAAAAACTTAACCGCTTATTTATGTTAACATTGCTTTCTATTTTCCTCATCTAAACAATTCGCATATGACTCAACCACGCTTTGTTCATCTTAAAGTACACAGTGATTTTTCTATGATTAATGGGCTTGCTAAAGTAAAAGCCTTAGTCAAAACTGCCGCTGCCAAACAGATGGCTGCAATGGCGTTGACTGATTTTAGTAACTTTTGTGGCTTAGTGAAATTTTATGGTGAATCATTAACTGCCGGCTTAAAGCCAATTATTGGTGCTGATATTTATGTTCGTTCTGATCCAACTAGTGAAGATATTTTTGAACTAACACTATTAGCAAAAAATAATCAAGGCTATCACAATATCACTGTTCTACTTTCTCGTGCTTATCAGCAAGGTTATGTTGAGTTTCCTATTGTCGAAAAAGCGTGGCTAGCTGAATTAAATGAGGGAATCATTGTACTTTCAGGCGGACGATCAGGTGATGTTGGCAAAGCCTTACTTAAAGAAAATGAACAAGAAGCCGCCACATTAGTGGCTTTTTATCAACAATATTTCGCGGATCATTATTATCTTTCTCTTTGTCGAACAGGGCGCTCAGATGAGGAACGTTACCTTCAGCAAGCGGTTCAATTTGCCAAAAAATATCAATTACCTTTAGTCGCAGTCAATGACGTAGTCTTCTTGAAAGAAGATGATTTTGATGCACACGAAATTCGGGTTGCCATTCACGATAGTTATACACTCGACGATCCCAAACGCCCTCAAAAATACTCTCCGCAACAATATTTTCGTTCAGAAGAAGAAATGTGCACCTTATTTGCCGACTTACCACAAGCGTTGATGAATAGCATTCAAATTGCAATGCGTTGTAATGTAACAATACGGCTAGGAGAATATTTTCTTCCCAACTTCCCAACCGGCGAACTTTCTACGGAAGATTTCCTGATCAAAAAATCACAAGAAGGATTAGAAGAACGATTAGCCTTTTTATTTCCAGATGCTGAAACACGAAAAAATAAGCGCTCAGTTTATGATGAACGTTTGCAAGTTGAGCTTGATGTAATCAATCAAATGGGCTTTCCCGGTTATTTTTTAATCGTGATGGAATTTATTCAATGGTCAAAAGATAATGATATCCCGGTTGGTCCTGGACGGGGTTCTGGCGCAGGTTCATTAGTTGCTTATGCCCTCAAGATTACCGATCTAGATCCATTACAATTTGATTTGCTATTTGAACGTTTCTTAAATCCCGAACGTATTTCCATGCCCGATTTTGATGTCGATTTCTGTATGGATGGACGCGATCACGTGATTGAACACGTAGCAGATACATACGGCCGCCAAGCCGTATCACAAATTATTACTTTTGGCACTATGGCGGCTAAAGCGGTTATTCGCGATGTTGGACGAGTGCTTGGCCATCCATATAATTTTGTCGATAGAATTTCAAAATTGATTCCCGCAGATCCTGGCATGACTTTAGCAAAAGCCTTTGAGGCGGAACCGAAATTGCCAGAATTATATAATGCCGATGAAGAAGTAAAAGATCTAATCAATATGGCAAGCAAGCTTGAAGGAGTAACGCGTAATGCAGGCAAACACGCAGGAGGTGTCGTGATTGCGCCGACGGCAATCACCGATTTTTCACCGCTTTACTGCGATTCAGAAGGTTTACATCCAGTTACGCATTTTGATAAAAACGATGTTGAATATGCCGGCTTAGTCAAATTTGACTTCTTAGGTCTGCGAACATTAACCATTATCAAATGGGCATTGGAGATGATTAACCAACGGTTAACGCGTGACGGTAAGCCACCAATACGGATCGAAAACATTCCACTTGATGATAAACCATCATTTAAATTGCTGTTAGCCGCCAAAACTACCGCAGTCTTTCAGCTAGAATCCCGCGGGATGAAAGACTTAATCTCACGCCTCAAGCCTGACTGTTTTGAAGATATTATCGCATTAGTTGCCTTATTCCGTCCCGGCCCACTTGAGTCAGGAATGGTACAAAACTTTATAGATCGTAAACACGGTATTGAAGAAGTTTCTTACCCAGATGCACAATATCAACATGAATGTTTAAAACCCATTCTTGAGCCTACTTATGGTGTAATTGTTTATCAAGAACAAGTCATGCAGATTGCTCAAGAATTAGCCGGTTATACGCTCGGCGGTGCTGATTTATTACGCCGGGCAATGGGTAAAAAGAAACCGGAGGAAATGGCCGCTCAACGTGATATTTTTGAAAAAGGTGCCATTGAAAAGGGGATTGATGGCCAGCTAGCAATAAAAATTTTTGATTTAGTGGAAAAATTCGCCGGTTATGGTTTTAATAAATCGCACTCCGCTGCTTATGCTTTGGTTTCCTATCAAACACTTTGGTTAAAAGCACATTATCCCGCTGAATTTATGGCAGCCGTTATGACTTCTGAGATGGATAATACTGATAAAATCGTTGGGCTTTATGATGAATGTATCAATATGGGATTAACCGTGGTACCTCCCGATGTTAACAGTGGCAAGCATCGCTTTTCAGTCAATGAAAAAGGGCAAATTGTGTATGGTTTAGGCGCAATCAAAGGTGTGGGTGAAGGCCCAATCGAAGCAATTCTAGAAGCACGTAACAAAGGCGGTATTTTTAAAGATTTATTCGATTTAACTGCCCGTGTTGATCTGAAAAAAATCAATCGCCGTACGTTTGAGAGTCTGATTATGTCAGGAGCATTTGATAAATTAGGCCCCCATCGTGCAGCCTTAATGAAAAATTTAGAAGATGCGCTTAAAGCTTCTGATCAACATAGTAAAATGGAAGCACTCGGACAAAGTGATATGTTTGGCGTGTTAACAGAAACCCCTGAACAAGTCCAAAAAGCGTATGCAAATACCCCTAAATGGTCTGAACAAGCGGTATTAGAAGGCGAACGAACAACATTAGGTTTATATTTGAGTGGCCACCCAATCGGCCGTTTCTTAAAAGAACTTGCTCACTATGCACCAACAAGGCTAAATGAATTACAACCGACACGGCGTGGGCAAGTGGTCACAGTGGCGGGTATTATCGTTGCATCTCGCATTGCAGTAACCAAACGTGGCAGCCGTTTAGGTATTGCTACACTTGAAGATCGTGCTGGCAAAATTGATATTACATTATTTTCTGAAGCCTTAGAAAATTATGGCGATTTACTAGTAAAAGATAACATTATTGTCGCCACCGGTTCAGTACAGTCTGATGATTTTAACGGTGGTTTGAAAATGTCGGTCAGAGAGATTGCCAATTTAGACGAAATCCGTAGCCGATATGCCAAAAGCCTTGCACTTGCTATTAGCCAACAACAACTTACACCGCAATTTGTGAAAGCGTTACGTGAAATCATTGAACCCTACAAAGAAGGCACACTGCCGTTACATTTTTACTATCAAAGTCCTGAAGGGCGAGCATTATTACGTGGCGGGGTAGAATGGCGTATTACGCCCAAAGATGAAATGCTAGATAAATTAGCCGTTTTACTAGGTGAAAATGCGGTCGAACTAGAATTTGAATAAATCAACATAGCAACAAAAGCGGGCTAATTTCGCTATTTTTTGCTCATTAGACTGCTTACTAGGAACATTATAATTTTACAGTTAATTTTGCGTATGCGCGTTCCACTTTAGCTAGTGCTTTATCAGTACTTTCATCTCGGGCTAAAATTACGCCTAAACGCCGATGTCCGTTTACTTCAGCTTTACCAAATAAACGAATATGCGTACCTCTTTCCTCTAGCACTTTATCTAAACCAACAAACATTACATTATTGGATTTCCCTTCAACAACAATTGCTTTTGACGCCGCAGGGCCAAATTGCTCAATATGTGGTATAGGCAGTCCTAAAATAGCCCTTGCATGCAAGGCAAATTGTGATAATTCTTGTGATGCCATAGTCACCATACTAGTATCATGCGGACGAGGGGAAACTTCATTGAAAATAATATCATCGCCACACACAAATAACTCTACGCCAAAAATACCGCGTCCACCTAAAGCGGTAGTAATACGCTCAGCAATCTGCTGTGCTTTTTGTAATGCTACTTCTGACATGGCTTGTGGCTGCCAAGACTCGCGATAATCACCATTTTGTTGACGATGGCCAATCGGCGCTAAAAATGACGTGCCATTGATATGGCGGACTGTCAATAAAGTAATTTCATAATCAAACTTAATAAAACCTTCCACAATAACACGGCCGCCACCGGCGCGCCCGCCTGCTTGCGAATAATCCCACGCCTGTTGGATTTGATCTAACGATTTAATGATCGATTGTCCATGGCCTGAGGACGACATAATCGGTTTAACGACACACGGCACACCAACTGCTAACACAGCCTGCTGAAAGTCTTCAAAATTATCAACAAAACGATATGGTGACGTTGGTAAGCCTAATTCTTCTGCCGCTAAACGACGAATGCCTTCACGATTCATCGTTAATTGTGTTGCCTTAGCAGTTGGCACCACTTGATAACCCTTTTGCTCTAATTCCACCAAGGTTTCTGTCGCAATCGCTTCCACTTCAGGCACAATAAAATCTGGTTTTTCTTGCTCCACCACGGCCCGTAATGCATCACCATCTAGCATCGAAATCGTATAAGCACGATGTGCTACTTGTTGTGCCGGAGCATTTGCATAACGATCAACAGCAATCACTTCTACGCCTAATCGCTGTAATTCAATCACGACTTCTTTACCAAGCTCTCCCGAACCCAGCATCATTACTTTTGTCGCATTTGGTGTTAATGGCATACCCATTGTGGTCATCTTTTTTAATTCCTCTGAATTTTAAGCAAACGTTTGCGTAAATTATATAATAAAAGCGATAGTAATTCGCAAAAAATTTACCAAATACTACCGCTTAAATGTCATATTATTCTAATTTTTCATCAACTTGGTCAACTTTGTCCATAGCCCCTTGAATAGTCAATTGCACTTCAACAGAAATCAATCTTCTTAAAATGTGTGCCACTTCTTCAACTTTTTCAATCACAGTATGACCTTCTAGATCAAAATAACCTTGTGCTTTTAGGCTGGCTGTAAAGGTTGAAAAAATTGCTTTATCAAAGAACTCTGGCGCATTAATACCGTGTAAAATAGAAAGACGTTGAGCAATCATTCTGCTCTCTTTTTCTAATAGAGTACGACTAATGGCTGGGCACTCCAATAAAAGGCTTAAGCTAATATAATAACGCTGTAGAATTTCACGTATCCCAGCCGCGTGTAATTGCAAGGTTGGCAAACGACGACGGTTAATGGTTAACACGTCACCGTCATATTTCACTATTTGTTGACGAATAAATTCCATTAAGATCAGTTCAACTTGCTCTAACACTTCTTTTTCATCAAAATGTAAAAATAGCTCCGCTTTTAAGAATAGATAAATGTGGCTCACCGTTTCACGAATCAATGTTTTAGACGCTGCTTCATTATGTAAAACGATACTCGCCACTAATGACGGCAAAACGAATAAATGCTGAATATTATTCCGATAATACGTCATTAATACGGCTGATTCTCGATCTAAGCGGATCATTTCACCAAAGTTATCTTGCTCACTCATCACCCCTGACCGAGGTAATGCCAACACGTGTTCAAGCATTTCATCCGCACTTTCAGTGGGTAAAATAATATCTGATGAATAACTCACATTTTGGAATAATTGTAAATAACTTTCCACTTGTTCAATTAATTGCTCGCGTGATAACGCCCTTTGACGAGAAGCTAATAAGACTGAGCCAATTAAATTTTTAGCATTTACTGCAGCAGCATTATTGATATTTACCATCACTTGTTTAGCAATTGCATCTACAGCTTCATTTAACCATTTTGGCCGTACATTTTCCACAGGCGGTAATTTCCATTCAGGAAAATGCTGGTTCAAATAGCTATTTACTTGGATCGGCTTACCAAAATTCACATACCCCTGCCCTAAATTACGCAATTTTTTAATCACACGTAAAACAAGCCCTGCATTTTCTTTTTCCTTAGCAGCACCGCGTAATTCTTTGGCATAAGTATCGACTTCTAAAACATGTTCGTAGCCAATATAAACAGGCACAATACTAATTGGGCGGTTTAAACCACGCTGTAATGCTTGTAATGTCATTGACACCATACCCGTTTTTGGCTCTAACAAACGCCCGGTTCTAGAACGACCGCCTTCAATAAAATATTCAACCGAATAGCCACGATAAAATAACTCCGCTAAATATTCACGGAAAACTGTCGAATATAGACGATTCCCTTTAAAAGTACGACGAATAAAGAAAGCACCACCACGGCGGAAAAACGGACCCGCAGGCCAAAAGTTTAAATTGATTCCAGCCGCAATATGCGGTGACACAACGCCTTGATGATACAAAATATATGAAAGTAATAAATAATCCATATGGCTACGATGGCAAGGCACATAAATTATCTCATGCCCTTCCAACGCTAATTTACGTACACGATCAGCATTTTGTACGTTAATACCTTGATATAATTTATTCCACAACCAACTCAACACACGATCTGCCATCCGTAATGTTCCGTGGCTAACATCCGCCGCAATTTCATCAAGGATTTTTTCCGCTTCCTGACGTGCCTTGGGAATAGGTATCTTTTTGGTTTTGGCTTCATCTTCAATAGCTTGCACAATGGTGGGTAATTGAATTAATTTATCAAACATTGCCTGACGTTCGGGTAAGCGAGGCCCCATCGCTGAATAACGCTGTTTCGCAAAATGAATTTTTGCCACTCTTGCTAATTTTTGTGCAATGCCTTTCTCTGCACCATATTCTTTCACCATATAACATAATGATACCGCTTGCGAAAAACGAACAAAATTATCTCGACCAAACCAAATCATCGCAATAATACGTTGAAAGCGACTTAATAAACGCAATGAAGGTGCTGTTTCTTTACCAGGTGAACGCCCCCATAACACAGAAATAGGCACTAATTGTATATCTAACGTTTCATCTGTTTTATGTAAATCTAAATAACGATAAAACAAAGATTCTGTTTCACTTTTTACCCCTTTTGACTTGAAAAAGCGATGACCTTCATCAAGAAAAACATAACGCGGTAAAGATTGACCTTGAATATCATTTTCAACTAACGGATCGGGCAGGTTTAAGGCAAGACAATTTTTTTGCAGAATAAGCAAATCAGTTTGTGAAGTATATGGCAACACATAAATAATAGGTTGCTCTAAATTCAAGCCTAACTCACTCACGGGATCGGTTGGAATAGCTTGTGATTTCACCAATAAAGATAAAGGGAAATTCAATATATTACGATAAAAACTCAAGAGGCTAGACATTTTAATATCCTTAATTGTTATGGTTTATGCCATCTAAATAAATTTATTTACCTAATAGTTTAGCATAAATTTCTACTTTTTTTCCTCATTTATCTAGTTACAAAAGAAAAATTACTGTATATAATAACACAAAATTCTGTATATAAAGACAGTGAGGAAAAAATGTCACGTAAACACTTAACGGCTCGACAACAAGAAATTTTTGATTTTCTCAAACACCATATTGATACAACAGGAATGCCGCCCACACGTGTTGAAATTGCACGTGAAATTGGTTTTAAATCGCCAAATGCCGCAGAAGAACATTTAAAAGCATTAGCACGCAAAGGGTATATTGAAATGCTATCAGGCACTTCTCGTGGCATTCGTATTCTCATCAATAATGATAACGAAGACGTAACTCAAGACTTAAGTCTACCTTTAATCGGTAAAGTGGCAGCTGGCACACCAATTATGGCGATTGAACACGTTGAAAGCCATTACCCCGTTAATGGCGCAATGTTTAATCCCAATGCGGACTATTTATTGAAAGTAAATGGTAACTCAATGGAGAAAATTGGTATCTTAGATGGTGATTTACTCGCCGTACATAAAACCAATTTTGCACGTAATGGGCAAGTAGTCATTGCTCGTGTTGAAGATGAAGTGACCGTAAAACGATTAGAGAAAAAAGGTGAGCTTATTTATCTCCACCCTGAAAATGATGAATTACAGCCAATTATTGTTGATCCACGCCTTAAATATATTGAAATTGAAGGAATTGCGGTCGGGGTCATTCGTAATAATGCGTGGATGTAACTTGCCCATATCAGTTATCACTCAGCAATTTAAATTTATTACTAATGCAACTTTCAATCCAACCACAAAGTGAAGCCGAATTATTAGCAAAAGCAAATTGGCTAGCAGGATTCACATTGGGTGAACTTGCACAACAGTTAAATACTGTTGTGCCTCCTGATCTAACTAGAGATAAAGGCTGGGTCGGGCAAATAATTGAGCGCGCTTTAGGCGCCACAGCAGGCAGTAAACCTGAACAAGACTTTGCTCATCTAGGTATTGAGCTTAAAACGATCCCCATCAATAATCATGGTTTGCCACTTGAAACCACCTTTATTTGCCTTGCACCACTTATACATAATCAAGGCATCACTTGGCAAACATCGCATGTAAAATATAAATTACAACGTGTACTTTGGATCCCCATTCAAGCTGAAAGAAGCATTCCGATTAAGGATCGTTATATTGGGCAAGCTATTCTTTGGAGCCCTTCTTATCAACAAGAACAACAGCTTCGTAACGACTGGGAAGAATTAATGGAATATATCGTGCTTGGGCGACTAGATCAAATAAATGGACATTTAGGTGAAGTGATGCAATTACGCCCTAAAGGCCGTAACCGCTTATCCATCACCCAATCGATTGACCAACATGGTGAACAAATACAATCATTACCATTAGCTTTTTATTTACGTAAACCATTCACGGCTGCTATTCTACAAAATTTTCTACAGCAATCTGACTGACACACTTTCATTACTTTGTTAGGAAACACTATGTTAATAATTGACATTAAAGGCACAGAAATAAGCCAACAAGAAATAGAAATTCTATCACACCCATTAATCGCTGGCTTAATCTTATTTAGTCGTAATTTTGTCGATAAAGCACAATTAACAGCACTCATCAAAGAAATACGCCAAAAAGTAACCAAGCCTTTATTAATCACCGTTGACCAAGAAGGTGGACGTGTGCAACGTTTTCGTGAAGGCTTCACACGATTGCCTGCAATGCAAGCATTCGGGCAACTGGCAAAGCATCCACAAGAAGCTATTATTTGGGCAAAGCAGGCAGGCTGGTTAATGGCAGCTGAAATGTTTGCATTAAACATTGATCTCAGTTTTGCCCCCGTATTAGATCTTGGCCATCAATGCAAAGCGATTGGTGATCGTTCATTTGGTGAAAAAGTTACACAAATTTTACCGATTGCTGAAGGTTTTATTGATGGTATGCGTGAAATAGGAATGGCAACCACAGGTAAGCATTTTCCTGGCCATGGTCAGGTTATCGCAGATTCGCATTTAGAAACCCCTTTTGATGAGCGCGCCAAAGCGAATATTTTTAATTATGATATTCAACCTTTCGAGTATTTTATCGCTAAAAATAAACTATCTGCTATTATGCCTGCTCACGTGGTATATACACAATGTGATCCACACCCCGCTAGCGGTTCTACATACTGGTTACAACAAGTACTTCGACAACAACTTCAATTTAAAGGGATTATTTTTTCAGATGACCTTGGTATGCAAGGTGCTAATTTAATGGGCAATTTTCTACAACGGAGTGAGCAAGCAATTAACGCAGGGTGTGATTTGCTACTACTTTGTAATCAACCTGAAGGTGTAATTGAAGTACTGAATGGCTTAACTTATCAACCAAATAAATTAGAACAACAAAAATACTTAACCTTAAAAAAACGCCGAACCATTGATTTTCAACAATTAGCATCATCGCCACGTTATCAGCAAACCAAACAATATTTAGAACAGTTACATGAAAGCTGGCTTGAATGGCAAACGACACATTAATTATTAAGCAATTCACATTAAATAAATTATTTATAAAACTATGAATTCATCTTGTGCTTATTTTGAAAAACAGGAATGTAACTCTTGTCAATGGTTAACAAAGCCTTATTTAACTCAACTTACCGATAAACAATCGCAACTTAAGCGGTTACTTTCCCCTTTTATTTTGCCCGAAATAACCGATATCCTACCGCCAATAATGTCTGATATCTCACATTTTCGTAATAAAGCCAAAATGGTAGTGTCTGGCCAAGTAGAACGTCCACTGTTAGGCATTTTAAAAGATCCTCAAATTGCTAATAGTGCCATTGATTTAACCGATTGCCCACTCTACCCTGTTCAATTTAAATCACTTTTTCCAATCCTGAAAGATTTTATCGCTAGAGCAGGTTTAGTCCCTTACAACATCATAAAAAAGAAAGGTGAGTTAAAATATATCTTAATCACCAAAAGTGAATATAATCAGTCAGTTATGTTACGTTTTGTGTTAAGAAGTGAGCAAAAAAGACCGCTTATTGAACGTGAATTACCTCAATTATTAGCCAAACTGCCGACTAATTCAGTCGTCAGTTTAAATATACAACCACAACATGCGGCTATTTTAGAAGGTGAAACCGAAATTTTCTTAACTGAACAGCGAGTGTTAGAAGAACAATTTAATCAAATCCCATTATTTATCCGTCCACAAGGTTTTTTCCAAACCAATCCCAAAGTAGCTAGCCAACTTTATGCAACAGTACAACAATGGGTCAAAACATTACCTATTAATCATTTATGGGATCTTTTCTGTGGTGTAGGTGGCTTTGGTTTACATTGTGCAAAAGCCCTACAAGATCAAGGAAGAACGGTCACATTAACAGGCATAGAAATTTCGGCAGCTGCGATTGAAAGTGCTACACAATCCGCACAAAAATTAGCACTTAACAATGTAACATTTGCTTCGTTAGATGCTGCACAATTTGCGTTAAAAGATAGACAACAAACACCCGAGTTAGTTATTGTCAACCCACCACGGCGCTGCATAGGCAAAGATCTTGCCGAATTTTTGAACCAACTCAATACGCCTTATCTAATTTATTCTAGCTGTAACGCTGAAAGTATGGTCAAAGACTTCGCATATTTAACCCATTATCAATTACATAGAGTTCAATTATTTGATATGTTCCCGCATACTACTCATTATGAAACCGTAACTTTACTCATTCGAAAATGATATTGCTTTATAGCGTATAAATTGCATAAAACGGCTTAATCAGAGAATAACGACATTTAGCCTTGTTCGATCAAAGAATAAGTTAATTTAATGAGCTAATACGCTTTTTTACAAGACAAAAGAGGAAAATAGCTTTACTATATTGCCACTCTTTTTTATTAAATCTCAATATAGAGGAATATCAACAATGGCTAAAATTGTAAAAGTAATTGGTCGTGAAATTATCGACTCTCGTGGTAACCCGACGGTTGAAGCTGAAGTTCATTTAGAAGGCGGTTTTGTCGGCTTAGCGGCTGCTCCGTCTGGTGCATCAACAGGATCACGTGAGGCATTAGAGTTACGTGACGGCGATAAATCACGTTTTTTAGGTAAAGGCGTATTAAAAGCGGTTGCGGCAGTAAATAATGAAATTGCGCAAGCGATCGTAGGAAAAGAAGGTTGCGCACAATCTGAAATCGACCAAACTATGATCGATTTAGATGGTACTGAAAATAAATCTAAATTCGGTGCGAATGCAATTTTAGCGGTCTCTTTAGCAACAGCAAAAGCAGCTGCAGCTTCTAAAGGTTTACCATTATATGCTTATATTGCAGAATTAAATGGTACACCGGGTGTGTATTCTATGCCATTACCAATGATGAATATTATCAATGGCGGTGAGCACGCGGACAACAATGTTGATATTCAAGAATTTATGATTCAACCTATTGGTGCAAAAACATTACGTGAGGCATTACGTATCGGCGCAGAAGTTTTCCATAATTTAGCCAAGGTATTAAAAGCGAAAGGTTTAAGTACTGCGGTAGGTGATGAAGGTGGTTTCGCACCAAACTTGGCATCTAATGCTGATGCTTTAGCTTGTATTAAAGAAGCGGTTGAAAATGCAGGTTATGTGTTAGGTAAAGATATTACTTTGGCGATGGATTGCGCATCATCTGAATTCTATAATAAAGAAAGTGGTTTATATGAAATGAAAGGTGAGGGTAAATCATTCACTTCTCAAGAATTTACTCACTATCTAGAAAATTTATGTAAAGAATACCCTATTGTTTCTATTGAAGATGGCCAAGATGAATCCGATTGGGATGGCTTTGCTTATCAAACTAAGATATTAGGTGATAAAGTCCAATTAGTTGGCGACGATCTATTTGTTACTAATACCAAAATCTTAAAAGAAGGTATTGAAAAAGGCATTGCAAATTCTATCTTAATTAAGTTCAATCAGATTGGTTCATTAACAGAAACGTTAGCTGCAATTAAAATGGCAAAAGATGCTGGCTATACTGCCGTTATTTCGCACCGTTCAGGTGAAACTGAAGATGCAACAATTGCTGATTTAGCCGTCGGCACTGCCGCAGGTCAAATCAAAACAGGATCAATGAGCCGTTCAGATCGGATCGCTAAATATAATCAATTAATCCGTATTGAAGAAGCATTAGGCGAAATGGCGCCATTCTTAGGGTTAAAAGCCATTAAAGGCCAAATAAGCTTTGATTACTAATAAAATAATGCCATAGAGAAATCTATGGCATTTTATTATCTCATGATCGCACTAGGCTCATTTTCTATTCTGACAATGTTCTTTAATCAAATTCAAAAATGCGCCACCAAAACGCTCTAATTTTCGCTCACCGACACCATTAATTTCTAGCATTTCTACGTTACTAAGCGGAAGATATTCTGCCATTTCTTGCAAAGTTGCGTCATTGAATACAACATAAGGAGGGATATTCTCTTTATCGGCAATCTGTTTACGTAAGAAACGCAGACGTGCAAATAAATCTTTGTCGTAACGCACAGAGGCTTGTTTTTGAATATACGCATTGGCAGAAAAAGTTAAGCGTGGCATTGCCAATGCTAATTTTTGCGAACGCAACACTGGGCGTGCTTCTTCTGTCAATTGTAATGATGAATGATTAGTAATATTTTGCTTAATTAAACCTAAATGAATAAGTTGATGAATAATACTTAACCAATACGGCGCAGATTGATCTTTGCCAATCCCATAGACAGATAGCTGATCGTGGTTAAACTCTCGGATTCTTTGATTATTCATTCCACGTAACACGGCAATAATATGCTGTACACCAAACATTTGCCCTGTACGATAAATAACAGATAACACTTTCTGTGCATCTAAAGTCCCATCATACTGGCGGGGTGGATTTAAACAAATATCACAATTCTGACAAGGTGCTTGGCGAGATTCACCAAAATAATTTAATAACACTAACCGACGGCACGTTTGCGATTCAGCAAATGCACCTATTGCTTGTAATTTATGTTGTTTAATTTGGCGCTGATCTGTTTCAGGCTCTTCTAATAAGGTTTTCTCCATCCAAGCATAATCACTTGGGTTGTAAAATAGTACTGCTTCAGAAGGCAGATCATCACGCCCTGCTCGTCCTGTTTCTTGGTAATAGGCCTCAATACTACGTGGCAAATCAAAATGAACAACAAAACGTACATTTGATTTATTAATCCCCATACCAAAGGCAATTGTTGCTACTACAATTTGGATATTGTCTCGCTGAAACGCTTCTTGGACCATTTCCCGTTGTTGTACAGGCATTCCTGCGTGATATCCCATTACTGAGATTTTTCGCGCTGCAAGCTTTTCACTGATTTCTTCAACTTTTTTGCGGCTATTACAATAAATAATACCGCTTTTCCCCTGCTGTCTTAAAATAAATTGCGTTAGTTGTTCTAGTGGTTTAAATTTTTGCTGTACTGTATAACGGATATTAGGCCGATCAAAACTACCTAGGTAAGTATAAGGATTCGTTAAACATAAATGCTGTAGAATATCCTTACGCGTAGTTGGATCAGCGGTTGCCGTCAAAGCCATTAATGGAATACCGACAAAAGTCTTACGTAATCTGCCTAATAATACATATTCAGGACGAAAATCATGCCCCCACTGTGAAACACAATGCGCCTCATCAACAACAATTAGACTAATTTTGCAATGAAAAATAAAAGAAAAGAAAGCTTGAGTCATCACTTTCTCGGGTGAAAGGTAGAGTAATTTTAACTGACCAGATAAGGCTTTCTGTTCGACACGTTGTTGCTCTTCAAATGTTTGGGAGCAATTGATATAACCCGCTTCAATACCATAAGTGAGTAATTGATCCACTTGATCTTTCATCAACGAAATAAGCGGGGATATAACTAATGTAATTCCCTCTAGACAAAGTGCAGGGACTTGATAACAAAGTGATTTTCCACCACCGGTTGTCATAATAACTAAACAATCTTGTCCAGTTAATACGGCTTCAATAACTTCTTGTTGTCCGTTGCGGAAATGTTGATAACCAAAAATGTTATTTAAAACATCTTTTGCCTTAGAAAATAGTTCTTGCATCTGTGATTAATTACATTGCTTTTTTACATAAGCATTTAAAAAGAAATGCGTTCCCCGTGGCGAGCAAATGCCTCTTGCAGATGATCCCAAAAATTACGCTTTTCAGCAGTTATCCATTGACCATCAATATATTTAAAATGGAATCCGCCCAGCTTGCTTGCCAACCATAGCTCTAACATTGCTTCTTGCTTATTAATAATAATCTGCGAGTCATCATCAAAAGTGAGCGTGCAAACTGCGCCATGAATCTCGGTATCGACCGCTAAATCAGCTTCATCAATTTTTTCTTCAATTTTATGCCAAGTTTCTTCAACTAATTGATGGAAATGCGTTGTATTCATATTTATTCCTAATAATTACTATTATTTCTTGTTGTAATAACGAGCGTTAAGTTATTTAAAACGTACTTTTTTCAAAAAAAATGCCTTTTTTAGTCTTTTAAAAGGGCGAAGAATTTCACGATAAATTTTGGCTAAAATATTTATTTTTATTTTACTTTTTTCTAAAGCTTTACTATTATGAATATCACGTTCTATTTTCAGAGCACTTTCAAAATGCTCTTTTGAATTTAATAGAAAATCTTGAATACCAACACTTGGAAGTAACATCCAAACAATATAATTAGAATCTTTTAAATAATCTTTAAAGATAATCATATCTATTGGCAATGCTTCAAGCTTATCTAAGCGACTAAGTAAATATTCAATACCGATTTTGGTCACGATATAGCTAGCAGTTCCAGCATCTATTCCATTTAACTTATATAACTTCCGCGACATATATTTTTTACTGCGAAAAAAGAAGTTTTAACCCGCTTAAAATGCTTTTCTAATTTTACTAAATGCACATTTGTATCTATATAGTGGCTATCTAAGAATGCAGATGCATTATGGCCTAAATGAATATCATCTTCGAATATACAAATGTAATCTAATTGCTTTTCTTTCGCTAACCGCCATAAAGCAATATGGCTTAATGCACAGGCTATCTCATTTTTCGTTAAGCTACTATTTGAAATATCGCAGTTAAATTCCTTAGCTTTCTCTTCAATTAAATCGAGTGTAATCGCATCAAAAAATTGAAATGGAATA
Organism: [Haemophilus] ducreyi; assembly: GCF_900109315.1. GTDB lineage: Bacteria > Pseudomonadota > Gammaproteobacteria > Enterobacterales > Pasteurellaceae > Haemophilus_B > Haemophilus_B ducreyi. The sequence continues at coordinate 85,610 of NZ_FOJC01000003.1, forward strand.
TTGTGTTTAGCGAACTCTTGAATAATATGTTGCCTACGCGCATCTGCTGTTTTTAAACTAATAACATAATTATGCTGGTGTATATTCTGCATAAAAAATTCTCTTTTTAAACTTTATGGTGCGCTGATAATTTTAATAAGGTTGTCATTGGCCAACGAGGCTTTACACTTACACTTAAATCCGTTTTTTCCCCTTTTTTCAAGCGAATAAAACCGGTATAGGCAATCATTGCCCCATTATCTGTACAAAATTGAGGACGAGGATAATAGACTTGACCTTTTAATGCTTGCATCATAGTAGCTAATTCTGCACGTAACTGTTTATTAGCACTTACACCGCCCGCCATAACTAAACGGTTATAGCCTGTTTGCTGTAATGCTCGCTTACATTTAATAATAATCGTATCCACAACAGCTTGCTGAAATGCGTGTGCAATATCACAACGCGTTTGTTCATTTAACTGACCATTTTCACCTAACTGAGCATTAATCGTATTTGCTGCAAAGGTTTTCAAACCAGATAAACTAAAGTCTAAACCTGGCCTATCCGTCATTGGACGAGGAAAAACAAAACGATTCGGCGTACCTTTTTCCGCTAATTGCGATAAAGCAACACCAGCAGGGTAATCCAAACCAAGCAATTTACCCGTTTTATCAAAAGCTTCTCCCGCAGCATCATCTATTGATTCGCCTAAAATTTCATATTCACCTACACCCGCTACTTTAATTAATTGTGTATGCCCACCTGAAATCAACAGCGCAATAAAGGGAAATTCAGGAGAATTTTCTTCTAGCATAGGTGCCATTAAATGCCCTTCCATATGATGTACAGCTAATGCGGGAACATTCCAAGCATAAGCTAATGCACGTGCAATAGTGGCACCAACAAGCAAAGCTCCAACTAGCCCTGGTCCAGCCGTATAAGCAATGCCATCAATCTCAGAAGCGGTTAAATTTGCTTCTTTTAATGCCGCTTGAATCAAAGGTAATGTTTTACGGATATGATCTCGTGAAGCTAACTCGGGAACCACACCACCATAATCAGCATGCATCTCAATTTGGCTATAAAGTTGATTTGCAATTAGACCTCGTTGCTCATCATAAATAGCAACACCAGTTTCATCACATGAAGTTTCAATTCCTAAAATTCGCATTATGTTCGTCTAATTAATTAAATAGGGAAAGGGGCATTATCTCAAATAACGCCCCTTATTAAGTTAATATTATGATAGAACTACTTAGAATTGCTTAGTATATTCTGGCTTAGTAATTTTAGGGAATACTTTTGCTTTATTCATTTCAATCAACTCTGTGACTTTTGCCTCTGAATCTTTTAATCCCATTCTCTGATATGCTTTTTGCATATAAGGTAACGCATCAAAGGTTGGCTTACTTGCAGGATAAAAACGAATCATTTCTTCAACACGATTTACGACCGCAACAGATGCATTACGTTTATCATAAAATTTTACAATAGATAATTCATGCTCTGCCATACGATTCAATAAATAAACCATCCACTGTTGAGCATCATTTACATATTGGCTTTGTGGATAATTTCTCACAATCATTTGGAAATTTCCATAAGCATTACGAATGCTCTCAATTGTGCGCGAAGAACGATTTACGTGGAAGAAATCCTGAATAAAGTTATCTCCTAAGCGAACATTACTTAACCCGACTAAATAATACACATAATCCATATTATTACTGTTTGGATAAGCACGTACAAAACGTTCAGCTAGGTCTAGTGCTTTATAATATTCACCGGTTTTATAATGAGCAAAAATTAAACTTAATTGAATTTGTTCACCAAATAAACTCGCTTGTACGTTTCTTGAACCCATCTTTTCAAAAGATGCAATAGCAGAGGCATAATCACCTTTTTCTAATTGAGTTTGTGCTTGAGTATAAAGCGCTTGTGCTGAAAGTATTTCTTGCTCTGTTTGATTTTGATTTGAACAACCTATAACTAATAATCCCGCTAAAACAAGCGATACAAGAGAATTCAATTTACGCATATGATTTTTACCTATAAAAAGTGTGTGCCATGAAAAAAGTAATGTACAATGGTAGCATTTGACCAATGGCACTTTGCTAAGTTCATAAAAAATAATGGTATTTTATAGCACATTACTAAATAAGCAACAGACAAATTTTGGAATTTATATTTAATGACACAACAAATGACTTTAACAGCAGAAATTTCTGCAGATTTATTAGGTTATCGCCTTGATCAAGCACTTGCTCAACTTTTTCCTGACTACTCTCGCTCACGAATAAAAGTTTGGATTGAAAATGATTTGGTGAAAGTGAACGGTATCATTGTAAATAGAGCACGCGAAAAAGTGTTTGGCGGAGAACAAATTGAAATCCAAGCAGAAATTGAAGAAGAAATTCACTTTGAGCCACAAAATATCCCGCTTAATATTATCCACGAAGACGATGATATTATTATAATAAATAAACCGAAAAACCTCGTTGTTCACCCCGGCGCTGGCAATCCAGATGGGACGGTTTTAAACGCTTTATTATATTACTATCCACCTATTGCAGAAGTGCCACGAGCAGGAATTATTCATCGCTTAGATAAAGACACCACAGGATTAATGGTCGTTGCAAAAAATATTCCAGCGCAAACCCATTTAGTTACGGCGTTACAAAAACGTCGTATTACACGTGAATATGAAGCCATCGCAAGTGGAATCATGACACAAGGTGGCAAAGTTGATGAACCAATGGCACGTCACCCAACAAAACGGACCGCTATGGCAGTACATCCAATGGGTAAGCCTGCCATCACTCACTATCGTATTATGGAACGATTCCGCAACTATACACGTTTAAGGCTACGCTTAGAAACAGGTCGAACACATCAAATTAGAGTACATATGGCGCACATTGCTCATCCATTATTAGGCGATCAGTTATACGGAGGAAGACCTAGACCCCCGAAAGGAAGCAGTGAAGCATTCCTTACCGTGTTACGCGCTTTTCAACGGCAAGCATTACATGCCACTATGTTACGCTTAGAACACCCTATTAACAGTGAATTAATAGAATGTCACGCTCCATTACCTGCTGATTTTGTTGAGCTAATTGAGGCACTTAAAACAGATTATCAACGTTATAAAGAGGACTTATATTATTAAGCAATATCTACGTCATCACTAAACAGGCTAAAAATAACAGCATTATCGGGAATTCTAATAACCCTATTTTTTTTATATTCCAAGCAAAACTCGGTACCATAATGGCGCGCGCTAAACTCACAATATACGCTAAAAATAACCAAATATGCCCGCCTAAAATATAGTTGATCGCTAAAATTAAATGTATCGCAATGCTCAATTCCATATATAGCGGCTGCTTTCGTTCACGAACCATACTTTTAACATAAAAAGTAGCCGCAATAAAAAATAATGTTGGGTGGAGCAAGATGCCCCAATTTACCTGTTCAGTCGCGAGATAAAAGCTAGCCATACCCATTACACCAAAGGTCAAATAACCCGCAATATCATTCACTAAATGCCGTTCATTCTGCTGTTTAGCATAATAAATTTGAATTATTGCAAGCGGTAAAATTAGCCCTAAAAACTGCAAGATCGTTGGTTTCTGCCATAAAACAGGCAAAACAAATAACAAACTTAAGCTGGCATAAATCACTGCCCATTTTTTATTACGTGCGGTCGGTTTTTTACTAAATAGCGAAAAAAATGGATAAGAAAATAGGTATAAGAATAGCCAAGATAACGCAAGCCAACTGTGATTTATTATTGGTTTAGCCGCAAACATACCATATACAAATGGAATGCTTGCCATAACTAATGCACCATGCTGATTTGAAATAACGGGGTTAACTTTATACATAACATTTATTGTTTAAAATTAGCAGATTATTGAGCGGTTATTAATGTTAAATAACAGACGGATATCCATTGGGGAACAGAAATTTTCTAAAAATACGTTTCTTATATTTAAAACTTAACTGATGAAATATATCCAATGAATAGATTTTTAACAAATCGCGAAAACGATATTCTGATAATGAAGTCGCTAAGGACCAAAATAATTCTTGTTTATTTGCTACTGTTAAGCTTAATTCTATTTGTGGGCTAAAAATACTAAACAGATCGTGTATAGTTAATTTTTCCGGTAACTGAATGCCATATTGTTGTAAGTAATGAGAAATGGCTTCTCGTTTGATTTTTTTAGCAATACTTCTTTGTTTTTGATTATACGCTGAAGACACTTGCGTAGCATGTAATCGATATTTAACTAATGCTAATGCCTTAGGATAAGTTCTCATTTTACCTAGCTTAGAAACCTCAAACCAAAACTTATAATCTTCCGCATGAATATAATCAGGATCAAACCTTAAACCATATTCACTGAATACTTTTCTTCGAACTAATGCAACGTTATTATGGACAGGGTTACCAAATAACATACGTTGGCTAATTGCCTCCGACGAGATTGGATTTTCGGCGATCTTACCATGCTTACGCGATCTACTTAATTTACTACCATTGCCTTTTTCTGCTAAAAACTCTAAATAAGCACTAATAGCAATCGTCTCCGGTGAATTATCTAGCTCACGCATTAATGTTTCAATCCAATGTATATCGACAATATCATCTGAATCTGTACGTGCAATGATTTCCCCTTGGCAATATTGAATGCCAATATTTAATGATTTACTCGTCCCTTGATTGACAATATTATCAATAATCTTGACTCTTGGATCCTTAGCTTCAAATTGACGTAATTTAGCTAATGTTCCATCTGTTGAACCATCATTAACAACAATAATCTCAAGGTTTTTATAGGTTTGCGCAATAACCGCATTTAAACATTCATCAATATATTTTTCTACATTATAAGCACAAATCAAAACTGACACTAAAGTTGTCATTCTTACCCCTCTCATTTTTGTTAGCCAGAAATCATGTTATTTAACTATTTCTAGAGCTTAAGCACGGCCATTCAAAAGAAAGGCGACTATTTCAGTCGCCTTTCTTATTTTAAGCAAAATTAGGCTAATTTACTAGCTGCTTCAAATATATCCTGTTTAAATGGACGTCGCATATTATTAATTGCATCAATAATATCATGATGCACTAAATGCTCATTTTGAATGCCGACACAACGACCACCAAAACCTTGACGTAATAAATCAACCGCATAGACTCCCATACGGGAGGCTAAAATACGATCAAATGGACAAGGTGAACCCCCTCGTTGTATATGCCCTAACACGGTAGCCCGTGTTTCATGACCAAATTTTTTTTCTAATTCTCTTGCCAATTGATGCACATCTGTCATTAATTCCGTAATAGCAATAATTGCGTGGCGTTTACCTTTGCGGAAATTATCAGCAATACTATGAATAAGCGATTCTTTATCTAAACCTTTTTCTGGCACAATAATATATTCACAACCACCGGCTAATGCTGCACTAATGGTTAAATCACCACAATGGCGTCCCATAATTTCTACAATCGAAATACGCTGGTGTGAGGTAGAAGTATCACGTAAACGGTCAATTACCTCAACGGCCGTTTGTAAAGCGGTTTGATAACCAATAGTATAATCAGTGCCAACAATATCATTATCAATTGTGCCCGGCAAGCCTATACACGGATAACCAAATTCTTCCGTGAGTAATTTAGCGCCCATATAAGATCCGTCACCGCCAATCACCACCAAAGCATCAATTTCATATTTTGCTAAAATCTTAACCGCTTGTTTGCGAACCTCAATATCTTTAAATTGTGGAAAACGTGCCGAACCTAAAAAAGTACCACCACGGTTAATAATTTCCGAGACAGAACGGCGATCTAATGGAATCACTTTATCGTGATACAAACCATAATAGCCATCTTGAACACCGAAGATTTCTAGACCTTCATTTAATGCTGCTCGAACCACACCACGAATCGCCGCATTCATACCAGGAGCATCACCACCACTGGTCAACACTGCAATTTTCTTGATTTCTTTAGCCATATTAGACACCTTTCTAATCATTAAAAATTGAAAATACACCCGCTTAGTTGCTTAAAAGGTTACCCTATTTAGGGTATAGCGCCTAGCAAAACTTAATTTTTTTTTGATCTAATCAGCCAAAAGCGTAAATGCCACCTCTAGTGCCTCAAATAAGCGGTTTAAATCTTGTGCTTGATTATAGGGCGCAAGCGAAATCCTCAAGGTACCCGGCTGATTTAAATGGGCTAAATAGGGCTTAGCACAATGTTCACCACTACGTATAGCCACTTTGCTTTCCGCCATAATCGCAGCAATATCTGCATGATGAATGCGATCCACTGCAAAACTAATAATGGTTATGGGTTTGTCACAAAACAGCCGTATATTTGAGTAGCCTGTCAATCGTTGATAGGCTTGTATGGATAATTGCTTCACCGCTTGGTTTAATGTATCCATATCCCACTTTGTCAACCATTGCAACACTTTACCAAAACCAATGATACCGGCAATATTTGGCGTACCGGCTTCTAAACGATAAGGCAACTCAGCTAATTCAAGATGATCAATCGAAACATCATTCAGCATTTTACCACCAAAAAAAAGCGGTCTAATTTGGGCTAAACTTTGCACCTTGCCCATCAAGACACCCACCCCTGTTGGCCCATACATTTTATGTGCGGAAAATGTATAGAAGTCGGCACCTAACCGCTGTACATCTATCCTTTCACTACAGACCGCCTGAGCACAATCTAACAAAATTTTTGCAGATGAATATTGTCGGATAATAGGGATCAGCGATTCAACCGGCTGACGGATTCCTGTCACATTCGAAACCAAATTTAACGCCACTATTTTGGTTTTGGTTGATAATACCTGCTTTAGTTGCTCTACGGTTAACTCAAGATTGGCTGACACAGATACAATAATTAATTTAGCTTGCGTTTGCATAGCAAGCTGTTGCCAAGGAATAAAATTAGCATGATGCTCTGCAATCGAAATAATAATTTCATCACCCGCATTTAAACTATAAGCTAATCCACTTGCCACTAAATTAATCGAATGTGTTGTGCCACTAGTCCAAATGACACCCTCTGCGGACTCAACATTAAACCACTTTGCCACTAACTGCCGCGCTAACTCATAGTCTTGCGTTTGGGCTAAATCATATTGACTACGATGAACCGATCCCGCTGAAGCATAAAAATCACTCATAGCCTCTATTAATACTGTCGGTTTTAAGGTGGTCGCTGCCGAGTCTAAATAACTCCATTCTGCATACTGCGTAAAAAAAGGAAATTGTTGTCTAAATCCAGCAACTAGTTGTTCACTCATATTCCATAATCCTTTATAAACGTATCGCTTAATCGTATTTTGCTTATCTCAATTAGCCCCCCATAAGCGGGCTTTTTTATGCTATTTTTTGCCAATAGTATAGGTTTTATTGAACCAATGATAATAAAAAAGTGTAGGGAGCCCCCTACACTTTAGCAGATAGCGTATGATGATTATTCTAGCTGCCCTGCTTTCAAACGCGCAAAATACGCTTTTGTTTCATTCAAAATCACTTTTCGCAAGGCAATTAACGCAATTAAGTTTGGAAATGCCATTAAGCCATTCACAATATCGGCCATTGTCCAAATCATTTCTAAATGTAGAAATGGTGCAAGTGCAATCAACAGAATAAAGATCACGCGATAAAATTTAATCCCTTTGGTTTTACCACCCGTCAAGTAAACAAAACAGCGCTCACCATAATAACACCAGCCTAAAATAGTAGTAAACGCAAAGAAAATTAACCCTATTGTAACAACCATCGCACCTATTGAGTGATCTAAGCCAAACGTAAAAGCACTATTAGTCAACGCAGCACCTTTAGCTTCACCGGTCCAAGCACCTGTCAACACAATGACTATCCCCGTCATAGTACAAACAATAATGGTATCTAAAAAAGTACCTGTCATTGAAATTAATCCTTGGCGGACAGGTTCTTTAGTCTGTGCTGCCGCCGCCGCGATAGGCGCCGATCCCAAACCGGCTTCATTTGAGAAAATACCTCTCGCCAAACCGGATTGAATGGCTTGCATTACGCTAAAGCCAAATACCCCACCAACAGCAGCTTCAGGATGAAAAGCCGCTTGAATAATTAAAGCCAATGCAGCGGGGACTTTTTCAGCATTTAAAATCAAAATCAGCACCGCAGTTACCACATAAGCCAATGCCATAAAAGGCACAATCACACTCGCAATCTTTGAAATACGTTTCACACCGCCCAAAATGATCGAAGCAACCACACAGGTTAACGTGATAGAAGTTATCGCTATAGGTAAATCAAAACTATCCTGTAATGCGGTCGTAATACCATTCACTTGCGGAAAAGTGCCAATCCCAAATAAAGCCACTAAGATACCAAAACAAGCAAATGCTTTCGCTAGCCATTTCCAATTTTGCCCCATTCCCATTTCAATATAGTACATCGGGCCACCAGCCATAAACCCGGCTTTATCACGGGTACGAAATTTAACCGCTAGCACGCCTTCTGCATATTTAGTCGCCATACCAAAAAAAGCAATTAACCACATCCAAAATAATGCACCCGGTCCGCCAGCTTGGATCGCAGTCGCCACCCCAACAATGTTGCCCGTACCAATCGTTGCCGCCAAGGCAGTAGAGAGCGCAGCAAATGCTGAAATATCGCCCGCCTGTCCTTTCGCCTTTTCAGGCTTAAACATATATACAAAAGCTAACGCCAATTTAGACAGTTGAATACCCTTCAACATAAAACTGAAATAAATACCAACTCCAGAGAGTAAAATTAATAAGGGCGCGCCCCAAATAAAACTATTAATTGAATTAAGAATGGTGTCAATTGACATTAAATGATTCCTCGTAATCACAACTTACGCAGGAAAGGAAAGAAAAGTAATAGTGTTAGTAAATTAGCCCGTTAAATGCCCGCATACAGCATTTATTGCCATCTAAAACACCACTGAGTAAGAATGGAAATCACTTTTCTCCCCTGTCCTTTTGCCTGAGCGTTTCACATAAATTTGCTTTATATTTGCGCCTTCGGCGTCCATTTTCTGTACTATAGTACAGAGTGGATCTCTCCAAGGGTTCGTCCAGTAACTGTCCTCACATAGTTAAACTATTGCACCTGAAAGATTTTACCTCGTCGGTAGAGCCTAAACTCTTCTCCAGCTACCTTCATCCGAACGTTTTCTTTTATTCTAAAAGAATGATTAGGATTCTAATCATTCTTTCATTCTCGTCAAGCAATAATGCTAACTTTTTAACGAATCACACCGCTTATGCTAAAAAAGCGGTCCATGTTTTGGTACTTCTTCTAAATGGCCAAGTAACACAGCATAACGCCGAGTAGATGGGCTAGATTCTAACGCAATTTTTAAGCTCATCGTTAAAGGTACAGATAATAGCATTCCAACTGTACCTAACAACCAGCCCCAAAAAAGCAATGAAAGAAATACAACCAAGGTTGATAATCCTAATCGTTTACCCATCATTTTAGGCTCCACTACATTGCCAAATAACATATTAATCGCGACAACACCAATTAAAACGGTTAAACCAACCGTAAAGCCATTCAACAACAGGGCTTGTAATACTACAGGGATACTGCCCAAAATTGAACCAATATTAGGAATATAATTGAGTAAAAAGATTAATATTCCCCACAACACAGCATATTGCACATTCAATAAAACTAACAGCAAACAGACACTCAAACCCGTCAGCACACTTATTATTGTTTTAACACCTAAGTAACCTATTACCCCTTCAAGTACACGTTCAATATAGTGCTCTTCATTAGATAAATCATCATCAGGGCTTAATACTAAAGCGAGCTTATATTTAGCAACCGGTGATTCTAATAACATAAAAATCAACACTAATAACAAAACAAACAAATTAGATAATACGCCAGAAAAGCTAAGCAGTAACCGGCTGACAAAATTCATTATTGAACTTGGATCGAATTTGTTTGCGATTTCTTCTTGTGTAATATTCAGAGGTAAATGATAGTGATTTAACAGATTAAAAATCGTTTCTAAACGTTGTCCCAATAACACTTTATATTGTGGAATAGACGCGGTGAACTCTTGCACAGCACTGTTGACCATACCTGCTAATAAGAAAAAAATCAGGACAATTAAACCTAGCAAAATAGTAATCGCCATGCCTAATGGAATACGGCGATTTGTCATAAATTTAATAATTGGCGAACAAATTATGGCAATAAAGAGTGAACGCAAAAAAGGAATAATAATTTCACCCGCCATTTTTATACCTGCCAAAATAATAATAATCGCGGCAATTGTCACCAAAACTTTCGTTAAATACGGTTGCTGATTCATAATCTATTATACGTTACGAGATATAAAATAAGCGGTCTTTTTCTTGCAAAATTTTGCCGAAATAAGACCGCTTGTCGTTTAATCAAAATAATCTGCTATCTATTGCATTATTTATATTCTAAATGATATTTCTTTTTCAGATCATGTAGTTGTTCAACAAGTTCTTTTGCATCAACAAATTTATCTTGTTCCGCTAACTCTTTAGCTTTCTTAACTTGATCAATAATATCTTGAATACCGGCTTGATAACCTTTAAAACGCTCTTGATCATCTTGTAGGCTAGCAGGCATCGTTTCTTTTGCTTTTCGTGCAACAAGAAGGAAATCTGTAGCTATCGTTTCAAAATCTTTACTCGTTTGAGCCTGTTCTAGACTCTTTAACTGTTTATTCATTTGAAACATTTCCATCATTACGCCATTTGAAAAAGCGATGGTAGAAAAAGATAATAACGAAGTAGCTAAAATTGCTCTTAATTTGTTCATAAAAATTTCCATTAGTTAGGTTTTAGGGTAAAGACCCGTATTCTAATCCATCTATTTGTTGCGATAAAGTAATATTTACTAGAAAATGAATACTTTTATTATTGTTTCCATTAAATTACAGAATAATCACTTATTATTATCACAAAGAGAATCGCAATGACCGAATTAAAATATACTAAACCTGAATTACTTTCACCTGCTGGCACATTAAAAAATATGCGTTATGCGTTTGCTTATGGCGCAGACGCCGTTTATGCAGGCCAACCGCGTTACAGTTTACGGGTACGAAATAATGAATTTAACCATGCCAATTTACAAATTGCGATTAATGAAGCACACCAATTAGGCAAAAAATTCTATGTTGTAGTCAACATTGCACCTCACAATTCAAAATTAAAGACTTTCATTAAAGACTTAAAAGTCGTGGTTGATATGCAACCTGATGCGTTGATTATGTCCGATCCCGGCTTAATTATGTTAGTAAGAGAAAATTTTCCCAATATTGATATTCATCTTTCCGTACAAGCAAATGCAGTTAACTGGGTAACAGTGAAATTTTGGCAGAAAATGGGCTTAACTCGGGTTATTTTATCGCGTGAACTGTCTTTAGAGGAAATTGCTGAAATTCGTCAACAAGTGCCAGAAATGGAATTAGAAATTTTCGTACACGGTGCTTTATGTATGGCATATTCAGGCCGTTGTTTACTTTCTGGTTATATTAATAAACGCGATCCAAATCAAGGGACTTGTACCAATGCTTGCCGTTGGGAATATAAAATTGAAGAAGGTAAAACCGATGAAGCGGGCAATATTGTGCCAAAAAATACCGTACAACAATATACACCTGAAATCGAAGTTAAAAACATTGCGCCAACCTTAGGCGAAGGTGCTCATACAGATAAAGTGTTTTTATATACCGAACCTAATCGACCAGATGAACAGATGACCGCCTTTGAAGATGAACATGGCACTTATTTTATGAATTCAAAAGATTTACGTGCTGTGCAACACGTTGAAAGATTAACGCAAATGGGCGTCCATTCATTGAAAATTGAAGGGCGCACAAAATCATTTTATTACTGCGCACGTACAGCACAAGTTTATCGCAAAGCAATTGATGATGCGGCTATGGGCAAGCCATTCGACCCATCATTGATGGATACCTTAGAATCACTTGCTCACCGTGGCTATACTGAAGGATTCTTGCGCCGCCATACACACGATGAATATCAAAATTATGAATACGGTTATTCTATTTCCAATCGCCAACAATTTGTTGGAGAGTTTACCGGCAAACGAAATACTGAAGGTTTAGCAGAAGTCGCCGTAAAAAATAAATTCTTAGTTGGCGATACCGTTGAAATAATGACGCCAAAAGATAATATTATTTTTAAAATTGAACGCCTGTTAAATCGTAAAAACGAAAACATTAACGCAGGCTTAGGCGATGGCCATTTTGTTTTTCTTGATATACCTGCTGATATTGATCTAAATTTTGGCTTATTAATGCGTAATCTGACCGATACTAATACACGTAATCCACATAAAGCCTGATCTTAATCACGCGCTATAATCCCCGCCCCTCTTAACGAGGGGATTTTTTATAGGCGTGATATGTTAAGCTTGACTTATTTACTTTATCTCACCATTTTCCAAAATGGTTTATCATTAACAACACCAATTACACAGCTAATAACGTGATATTACGGATTATTTATACTTTATTAAATTATTTAAGCCAACCGGTTCTTTTATTGATGATGTGGCAAAAAACGGCTAGACACACCAAGCAAACGTCTCGGCTATGGGAACGTTATGGCATTTATCGCCAACTTACCGCACCTAGACCACAAGGGATCGTCATCCATGCGGCTTCTGTCGGTGAAGTAATTGCCGCAACCCCCTTAATTAACGCGATCCAAACCCTCTATCCAACATTACCGATCACAGTCACTACATTCACACAAACCGCCTCTGAAAGAGTACAGGCTATTTTTGCTAATACGGTTTCACATATTTATTTACCTTTTGATCTGCCTTTTGCGGTAAATCGTTTTATTAAATTCACTCAACCGCGCTTATTTATCGTGATTGAAACTGAATTATGGCCCAATTTAATTACCCAAGCTTACCGGCAACAGATTCCGTTCATCATTGCAAATGGACGGCTATCTGCCCGCTCACTCAAGCATTATCAATGGTTTAAACCCGCATTACAGAAAATATTAAATCAAATTTCTATGATCATTGCCCAAGACCAAATCAGTGCCGAGCGTTATGCACAATTAGGCTTTAATCTTCAGCAATTAACCACTGCTGGCAACCTTAAATTTGATTTAGAAATTAGTGAGCAATTACGCCAAACCATACAAAAAACTAAGCAAACATTAACCTTAGCGAATAGACCTGTTTGGATTGCCGGAAGTACACACGAGGGTGAAGATGAAATTATTTTAGCTACACATCAACAATTGCTGACTGAATGGCCTGATTTACTATTAATTCTGGCGCCTCGCCATCCAAACCGCTTTAAAAATGTAGAAAATTTATTAATTAAATCAGAATTATGTTATGTTAAACGTAGTCAACAATGCCCCTTAACTGATCATACCCAAGTGCTGTTAGCCGATACGCTAGGGGAAATGATGATCTTATATGGTTTAGCTAATATCGCTTTTGTTGGCGGCAGTCTAATCAAACACGGTGGACATAACCCTCTAGAACCTATTGCGTTTGGATTACCTATTATCTCAGGTATTCATACCTTTAATTTTTTAGAGATCTTTAACAAGTTAAAGGCTATCCACGGCGTAATTGAGGTCACCAATGACCCCACTGATCTTGCACAAGCGGTCAATTTGCTACTGAAAGATCCGAAAAAATACACTGCAATTGCTCAATCGGGTTTGAGTGTGTTAAAAGCAAACCAAGGCTCACTACAACGCCATTTACAATTATTAGCCCCTTATTTAGAAAAATAAAGATGAGTTATACTGTTATTTATGCTGGGACATTTGATCCCATTACCAATGGCCATTTGGATATTATTACTCGAGCCACTAAGCTCTTCGCTAAAGTGATTGTCGCTGTAGCACAACACCCGACTAAACAACCGCTCTTTTCTTTATCGGAAAGAACCGCATTAGTTGCACAAAGCTGTAGCCATTTAACGAATGTAGAAGCGGTCAGTTTTAGTGGTTTACTTACTGATTTTGCCCGACAACATCACGCTAAAGCATTAATTAGAGGCATTCGTGGTAGTGATGATATTGAATACGAAATTCAACTTTCACAATTAAATAATAAATTAGCAGATGGCTTAGAAACGGTTTTTCTACCACCTGCGGTTGAATGGCGTTACTTATCCTCTACAATGATAAGAGAAATCTATTATCACCAAGGTCAAGTCAACGCTTTTGTACCAACCGCGGTTGTGCAAGCATTACAAAATAGGAAAAATAATGAATAAATTAGCTAACCAACATTTAATTTGGATCGATTTAGAAATGACTGGGCTTGATCCAAACCAAGATAGAATTATTGAAATTGCGACTATTGTGACAGATAAAGATCTGAATATTCTCGCCGAAGGACCCGTATTAGCCGTCCATCAACCAAACACATTACTCAGTAAAATGAATGAATGGTGCATTAAAACACATACCGCAAATGGATTAATTGAACGCGTAAAACAAAGCAAACTGACTGAACGAGCAGCTGAATTACAAACACTTGATTTTTTAAAACAGTGGGTAATGAAAGGCAGTTCACCAATTTGTGGCAATAGCGTCGCACAAGATAAACGCTTCTTATATCAATATATGCCTGATTTAGCAGATTATTTCCATTATCGGCATTTAGATGTAAGTACTTTGAAAGAACTTGCACGTCGTTGGAAACCAGAGATATTACAACAATTCAGCAAAAAAAATAGCCATCTAGCCTTAGATGATATCCGTGAATCAATTGAAGAACTAAAGTTCTACCGTGAGCATTTCATTAAGCTAGCATAATTCACAATGAAAAACCCCTTTTTATTTTATTAGTCATCATCAATGTCAGATTTAACTACTTTTTATTTTGCCACCGAAACGGCAATGCTCAATTTTGGGCAACAGTTGGCACAACACATCAAAACTTATTTGGCCACTGATAAACAACATTCACTTGTCATTTACCTAAATGGTGAATTGGGGGCAGGCAAAACAACCTTAACGCGCAGTATTGTTCGTGCATTTGACTATAATGGTAACGTCAAAAGCCCAACCTATGCACTGGTTGAAGAATACCAACTGCCGACCATAACCATTTACCATTTTGATCTTTATCGACTTGCCGCTCCCGAAGAACTTGAATTTATGGGGATCCGCGATTATTTCCAACCACAAACGCTCTGTCTACTCGAATGGGCTGATCGTGGCAAAGGCGTGATACCGCCTGCAGATATAACGATTCAAATTGATTATGCTGAACAAGGCCGCCATCTTAGTTTGCAAGCAAATACTGCAACGGCGAAACCACTCTTAGCAACGATTAAGGCAAATCAGATCGCTTAAATACGAGGAATAATATGAAGAAATTAGCACAATATATTATAACGAGTTTATTTACTTTATGTTTTAGTCTGACCGGTTATGCAAAAATGGTGGTCGTCATTGATGCAGGCCACGGCGGTAAAGATCCAGGTGCTATCGGTCAAAATCTTCGTATTCAAGAAAAGAATGTTACCTTAGCTATTTCCAAAGAATTAAAAGCATTATTGGACGCCGATCCTCACTTTAAGGCAATAATGACACGTAATGATGATTCTTTTATTCAACTATCACAACGGACTGAAATAGCACGAAAAAATAAAGCCAATTTATTTGTCTCTATTCACGCAGACTCATCACCTAGCTCAAATAGTGCAAAAGGTGCTTCAGTATGGGTGTTATCAAATAGACGCGCTAGCAATGAAATGGGTAAATGGTTAGAAGATCACGAAAAGCAATCAGAATTACTCGGCGGTGCAGGCTCATTATTATCTAATAAAAATGAACGTTATCTTAATCAAACCGTATTGGATTTACAGTTTTCTCATTCACAACGTTCGGGTTATGAATTAGGTAAAGCCGTATTATCTTACCTTGAAAAAGTTACTCCACTTGCTAAAAAAACGCCTCAACACGCAAGTTTAAGCGTCTTACGTTCGCCAGATATCACCTCAATTTTAGTCGAAACAGGGTTTTTATCTAATGCAATTGAAGAAAAACAACTAGCCAGTCCAGTTTATCGACGCAAAATCGCACAAGCTATTTATAAAGGCTTAAATACTTATTGGGCATATCACCCTAATATAAACAAGATGAAAGAAAATAACAAAAAAGAAGTTAAACCATCGCCTAAAAAAGATAGCGCCCCAAAATCAACTTCAACAACCCAATCAACAGCAACGGCCAACAAAGAAAATGGTAAATTGAATAATGGCTATCATATTGTGCAAAAAAATGAAACGCTTTATTCGATTGCCCGTTTATATAACACTACGCCTGATAAATTGAGTAAATTAAATAAAATCCAAAACAATCATATTGTTGTCGGCAAAAAATTAAAAATTCAATAATCCTAATAATAAAGCGCACTTATTTGCAAAAAAATAGCAAATGAGTGCGCTTATTTATAAATATCACACACAAAAAACTTCACTCTTGCCGATGAGTTTTTTTTATTGATTAACCTTGTTAAGCATTTAGCCCATACCGTATTTCTTTAACTTCTTACGTAATGTACCGCGGTTAATACCAAGCATCGTTGCCGCACGGGTTTGATTACCTCGTGTATATTGCATCACCATATCTAACATCGGGTGTTCAATTTCAGATAATACTAATTCGTATAATTCTGTTGGATCTTCACCGTTTAATTGAGATAAATAGTTTTTTAATGCCGCTTTCACATTATCACGAAGTGGCTTATTTACTTGCTGTGCTTGTGCATTCAGCATTGATACCATTAATGGGTTTTGTGCAGGTTGTTGTTCTAACATTGTCCTCTATCCAACTTAAACAAGGATTCTAACGAATCGATTTGACCAAATCTTTCAATGCTATCAATTGTTCTGTTGTTGAACTTAATGCATTGAAAGTACGTTTAAAATTTGAGCCTGGCGTTAATTGATCTAAATACCAACCAACGTGTTTACGTGCAATTCGATAACCTTTTTGTTCACCATAAAAATGATGAAGATCTTCGATATGCTTCAACATCAATTGACATTTTTCATCGATTGATAAATCAATAATGTCACCCGCCTCTAAAAACTGTTTCAGTTCTTGAAACAACCAAGGGCGTCCGAAACTCCCTCTACCAATCATCACTGCATCTGCACCTGTATAATCAAGAACATCTTTTGCTTTTTGTGGAGAAGTAATATCTCCATTAGCAATAATCGGCATAAAAACTGCTTGTTTCACCGCTTTAATACTTTCATACTCTGCCTGTCCATTAAAAAGGCAATCTCGAGTGCGACCGTGAATGGTTAATGCAGATATTCCCGCTTTTTCAGCAATCTTGGCAATCTGCAAAAAATTTTTATGCGTTTTATCCCAACCTGTTCTAATTTTTAATGTAACTGGCACATCAACAGTATTTACTACCGCATCTAAAATACGTGCAACTAATTGAGGTTCACGTAAAAGAGCAGAACCTGCCATTTTTTTGTTTACCTTTTTCGCAGGGCAGCCCATATTAATATCAATAATTTGTGCTCCATATGCTACATTTATTTTTGCAGCTTCAGCTATTTCTGTCGGTTCCGAACCTGCAATTTGCACCGCGTTTATACCGATTTCAGCATGATGAGCAAGCCTCAAGCGCGACTTTTCTGTATGCCAAACATCAGGATTAGTAGACATCATTTCAGAAAACATTAATCCTGCTCCAAGTTGTGAACACAAACGCCGGAAAGGTTGATCAGTAATGCCTGCCATAGGTGCGAGAAAAATACGACTATTTATCTCATATTGCCCGATTCGCATATTACCTCTCTTACATAAGTGATTAAAATTGAAGCAGCTTTTTTATGGATCATCCAAATAAAAAGTACGGCTAAAAAAACCGTACTTGTTTATATCATCTAATTGTCAGCATATGCTGATATTCAGGCGCATATAATACGCACTTTTTTGATTTTTTGGAAGCCTATTTATTCGACAAATTAAAAAAAATTAAAATAATTAAATAATTATTCATTCATACAAAAACTAAGGCTTTTGTGTCACAACAAGCGTACCAAAATCAGATTGCCAAGCTATTTCTGCTATCACGGCTGGATAAAAATGAATATGGCTTTGTTGACAGGTTATCGATAAAACTAAATCGTACACTAATGGAAGATGCGAAATAATTAAAACATTTTTATAGCCTATTTCATATAAAAAGGTTAAATAATTTTTAACATTATCCGGATTGCCTGACGGGGTAATTCCTTGCCAAATTCCAACTAACTCAGACAAATTTTGACTAAAATTAATCGCTTGCATTCCTTTATTGATATAGGTCAAAGTTTGTTGAGTTCGTAACAAAGGACTCACCAAAATCTTATCTAATATTTGCTGTTGTGCTTGTAACCGTTCTGCTAACCATCTGCCTTGCCGTTCCGCCATTTGTTGCCCTAATGGCGTGAGTGAGCGTTGACTATCTGAAGTTGCATTAAAGCTTGCTTCACCATGGCGCATAATCCAAATATTCATCAACACCTCATTTTTGTTTAAAGTTCATTCATTTAGGCGTATAATGCTACACGTTTACAGCAGTTACAAGCCTATGTGAAAAGAATTTTTAATTATTATCAATAAATTACGGAGCAATACATGTCTAGAAAACTTAGAAGAACCAAAATTGTTTGTACAATGGGGCCTGCAACTGA
Source organism: [Haemophilus] ducreyi (assembly GCF_900109315.1). GTDB lineage: Bacteria > Pseudomonadota > Gammaproteobacteria > Enterobacterales > Pasteurellaceae > Haemophilus_B > Haemophilus_B ducreyi. The sequence goes on from NZ_FOJC01000003.1 coordinate 104,358, forward strand.
TCGTAGCAATAATTTGGAAAGAATTATCGCCGCAGGAGCAAACATGGTTCGTATGAACTTCTCACACGGCGTGCCTGAAGACCATATTGAACGAGCAAATAAAGTTCGTGAAATAGCTGCGCGCTTGGGTAAACATGTTGCTATTTTAGGTGACTTACAAGGTCCAAAAATTCGTGTATCAACGTTCAAAGAAGGAAAAATTTTCTTAAACATAGGCGATAAATTTACCTTAGATGCTGATTTACCACGTGGTGAAGGGGATCAACAAGTGGTCGGTTTAGATTATAAAAACTTACCCAACGATGTCGTACCCGGTGATATCCTTTTATTAGATGATGGTAATGTACAATTAAAAGTTATTTCTGTAGAGGGTGCTAAAGTACATACTGAAGTCACGCTTGGTGGTCCTTTATCAAATAATAAAGGCATTAATAAGTTAGGCGGTGGTTTATCTGCTCCTGCACTAACGGAAAAAGATAAAGAAGATATTAAATTAGCTGCGCGTATCGGTGTAGATTATTTAGCGGTTTCATTTCCACAATCTAGTCAAGACTTACACCATGCACGTCAATTAGCAGAAGAAGCGGGCTTAGATACCAAAATTGTTGCAAAAGTAGAACGTGCTGAAACTGTAGCAACTGAAGAAGCAATGGACGATATCATTTTAGGTGCTGATGTGGTGATGGTTGCACGTGGTGACTTAGGTGTTGAGATTGGTGATGCTGCATTAGTTGGCGTACAAAAACGATTAATTCGTCGTGCAAGAAAGTTAAACCGTGTAGTGATCACCGCAACTCAAATGATGGAATCAATGATCAAGAAACCAATGCCAACACGTGCTGAAGTAATGGATGTGGCTAATGCCGTGTTAGATGGCACTGATGCCGTAATGTTGTCAGGCGAAACTGCAAGCGGTGATTACCCTGTAGAAACTGTTAAATCAATGGCAGAAGTCTGTTTAGGTGCAGAAACTATGCCAAGTATTAATATTTCTCGCCACCGCATGCAAGGCAAATTCGCCGCCATTGATGAAGCCATTGCAATGTCTGCGATGTACACGGCTAACCATCTAGAAGGCGTTTCTGCAATCATTGCATTGACTCACTCCGGTGAAACGGCAAAATTAATGAGCCGTATTAGTTCTGGCTTACCAATTTATGCGCTATCACGTAATCAACAAGCATTAAATCGCACTGCACTTTATCGTGGTGTAACGCCCGTATACTATAACGAAGAAAGCCGTACAATCGAAGGGGCTAAAAAAGGTATTGCATTGCTCAAAGAAAAAGGCTATTTAATGACCGGTGATTTAGTCTTATTAACACAAGGTAGCGAATCAAAAGATGGCGGTACTAATACTTGTCGAATTTTAAAAGTGGAATAAATTTCATATTTAAATACCGCAACCCACGTGCCAACGTGGGTTTTTTACTATCACCAAACTCATTAGCCATTACAACATAGTATAGGATCGTCAATTCTAATGAAAAAACCACCGCTTAATATCTGTATTCTACGCCTTTCTGCCATAGGTGATGTATGCCATACCCTTGCAGTCATTCAAGCTATACAACGCCAATATCCTGATATCAAGATCAGTTGGATTATAGGCAAAACAGAAGCACATTTAATGCAAGGCATTCACAATGTTGAACTTATCCCTTACGATAAAAAAAGCGGTTGGCAAGGAATTATTACACTTTGGAAACAATTAAAAAATAAGCGATTTGATTTCTTACTCAATATGCAAACCGCATTACGTGCTTCAATGCTTTCAATAGGAATAAAAGCAACTCACAAAATTGGTTTTAATAAAGATCGCGCAAGAGAAATGCAATCACTATTTGTCGATTCTCAAGTAGAAATGACCGCTTCTCCACACGTATTAGATGGACAGATGATGTTTGCAAAAGCCATTGGCGTTACTGATCTTACACCAAGATGGCATTTACCCGTTAGTTCAACAGATCTTGCTTACAGTAATCAATTTTTAAATCCACATACACAAAATGTTGTGATTGCGCCTTGTTCTAGCAAAACTGAAAAAGACTGGGATATCGCCTCTAATGCTGAAATTGCAAAATGGCTAACTGATCAAAATATTAATGTGATTATTGTCGGCTCACCAACTGATTACGAATGCGCTACTGCCAACCAAATCAAACAATTAGCGCCTAAGGTGATCAACACCACAGGAAAAACAACATTAAAACAGCTTGCGGCTTTAATTAAACAAGTTGATCTTGTTATTGCACCTGATACGGGAGTCGCTCATATTGCCACCACCCAACATACTCGTGTAATCGGCTTATATGCCATTCATAACCCTCGCAGAACTGCACCTTATTCTGATCAAGCGAATGTAATTTCTGTCTATGATGAAGCAATTCTAGACTATTACGGCACCTCTTGGGATAAACTTGCTTGGGCAACTAAAGCTAAAAGTAAAAAAGGCGAAAAATTAATGCAGCGTATTACTGTTGAAGCGGTCAAACAAAAAATAGTTGAAACTCTTAACTTAAAATTATAAAATAATAATGTATCAAAAATTTTATACAAGGAAATAAAGGTGGATTCTGTAGCAAATCAAGATAGTTTACATAATGTAAATATCTCTACTGAAAAAGTATTACTTACTCCAAAACAACTAAAAACTGAGTTTCCATTACCCGATCATTTACGTAAGCAAATTGAAAAATCACGCCAAAAAATTGCCGCGATTATTCATAAAAAAGATCCACGTAAACTTATTATCATCGGACCTTGTTCTATTCACGATATCTCTGCCGCATTAGAGTATGGCCAAAAACTAAAAAAATTAGCCGACCAAGTAAGCGATCAACTTTATATTGTAATGCGGGTATATTTTGAAAAACCGCGCACCACCGTAGGATGGAAGGGCTTAATTAACGATCCACAAATAGATGGCACTTTTGATGTTGAAGCCGGTTTACGCATTGCACGTAAATTGTGCTTAGATTTAACTGAACTAGGCTTACCACTAGCCACAGAAGCACTAGATCCAATGACACCACAATATTTAGCAGATCTTTTTAGCTGGTCAGCGATTGGAGCAAGAACGACTGAATCACAAACACATCGCGAATTAGCTTCTGGTTTATCTATGGCCGTTGGCTTTAAAAATGGCACTGATGGCGGCCTAGCTGTGGCGATTAACGCCATGCAATCTACCGCACAACCGCATCGTTTCATTGGTATCAATCAAAATGGACAGGTCAATTTATTAAATACTAAAGGAAATCCTGATGGGCACGTGATTTTACGTGGCGGTAAAAAACCTAACTTTGAACAAAAATATGTAATGGAATGTGAAACTGCATTACGTAACGCAGGTTTAGAAGAAGCCATAATGATTGATTGTAGCCACGGTAATTCAAATAAAGATCACACACGTCAACCTGCAGTTGCAGAAAATGTACTGACGCAATTATTGGCAGGTAACCGATCGATCATCGGCTTAATGATTGAAAGCCATTTAAATGCGGGTAATCAGCCCTCTGAACAATCATTCCAAGAGATGAAATACGGCATATCCATTACAGATGCTTGTATTGATTGGCAAACCACTGAACATATACTTCTCAACTTCGCTGCAAAATTAAGAAATCCCCCATCTTCCTTTCAGTAATATTAATCTTGATGCCTAAACTGATATGCACCAACTCACTCATTTACGCCGTAAAATTGATCAAATAGATCAAGCGCTGATTGAATTACTTAGCGAACGCTTAAAAATTGTTACACAAATCGGCAAAGTGAAATATGAAGACGGTCTACCTATTTATACCCCTGATCGAGAAGTCACTGTACTGGCTAATTGCCGACAATATGCTGAAAAGTTAGGCATTTCAAGCGATTTTATCGAAGATATCTTAAGAAGAGTGATGCGAGAATCTTATGTTAATGAAAATAAATTTGGCTTTAAAAAAACTAACCCTCTTATAAAAAAAATCGTTATTGTCGGCGGAAGAGGTAAGCTAGGCGGGTTATTTGGATCTTTCCTGAAGCAATCTGGTTATTATATAGAAATACTCGACCAACAAGATTGGCCTAATGCTGAACAAATTATTGCAAATAGTGATGTAATTATTGTTTGTGTGCCTATTGCAAGCACTCTAGAAACCCTAGAATGCTTAGCACCCTATCTGACTCCCAATATGCTTTTGGCAGATCTAACTTCAGTAAAAACCGCTCCACTCAAAAAAATGTTAGCTGTCCATCGCGGCGCAGTAATAGGCTTACATCCAATGTTTGGTCCTGATATTCCTAATATGGCAAAACAAGTTGTCTTATACTGTCCTGGGCGTTTTGCTGACCAATATGAATGGCTACTTGAACAAATACGGATTTGGGGTGCAAAAATTGAAGTTATTGAAGCAGAAGAACACGATCAAGCTATGACGTATATACAAGCACTACGCCATTTCGCAACGTTTTCAATGGGCTTACACTTATCGAAACAGCCAATACAATTATCGCAATTACTTACTCTCTCTTCCCCCATTTACCATTTAGAATTAGCGATGGTCGGTCGATTGTTTGCTCAAGATGGCAGTTTATATGCCGATATCATTTCCAATAAGCCTGAAAATTTAGCCGTTTTAAAATCCCTTCAAGAAACCTATGAAACGAGCTTAGCATTCTTTTTAAATAATGATAAAACAACCTTTATTGAAACTTTTAATAAAGTACATAAATGGTTTGGTGATTATTCAAAACAGTTCTTAAAAGAAAGTGGCACTTTACTTCAAAAAGCAAATGATGATTGGTAATAAGCTCATCTTTCGATAAGCATTATTATTTATGATAATGCTAATTTAATTTTCTGCTCAATCCCTTTTGCATCTAAACCAAAATCAGCATAACTCTCTTGTTGAGTTGATTGCGGTATAAACATATCAGGAAGCCCAATCAGCACAAGCGGTTTAATTTTGCCTATTTGTTGTAAATATTCATTTACTGCACTGCCTGCTCCGCCTTGAATAGCATTTTCTTCTAACGTCACCAATAAACTATGTGAATCGGCTAATTCACTAATCAGTGTTTTATCTAATGGTTTAACAAAACGCATATCCACTAAGGTGTAATTATGTGAAATGGCCACTTCTTGCGCTTCACTTAATAATGCGCCAAAATTCAAAATAGCCACCTTTTTACCTTGATGAATGATTCTTGCTTTACCGACTGCTAACTCTGCCATTGGTTGTAACGCGATGCCGCGTGCATTACCACGTGGATAACGAATCGCCGTTGGTGTCTGCATTTTATAAGCAGTATAAAGCATTTGATGCATCTCATTTTCATCCGCTGGACACATAATGGTCATATTAGGAATACAACGCATAAAACTCAAATCAAATGCGCCTTGGTGAGTTTGGCCATCTGCACCCACAACACCCGCACGATCAATTGCAAAAATTACCGGTAAGTTTTGAATAGCTATATCATGAATTAATTGATCATAAGCACGTTGTAAAAAAGTTGAGTAAATTGCCACTACTGGTTTATAACCCACAATAGCTAGTCCTGCTGCAAAAGTGACCGCATGTTGCTCGGCAATTGCCACATCAAAATATTGTGTAGGAAAACGTTTTGAAAACTCAACCATTCCCGAGCCTTCACGCATAGCAGGTGTAATACCAATGATCTTTTCATCATTTTTTGCCATTTCACATAACCAATTACCAAAAATATCAGAATATGTCGGCACTATTTTTGATTGTGGTAATTTACCCGATGCTGGATCAAACCTAGGTACACCATGATAACTGATAGGATCATTTTCAGCCGGTTCATAGCCTTTCCCTTTTTTAGTGCGGACATGTAAAAATTGTGGACCTTTCAATTCCCGCATATTTGTCAATGTTTTCACTAACTCTTCAATATTATGCCCATCAATAGGCCCAATATAATTAAAGCCAAGTTCTTCAAATAGCGTACTATCGGGCGAAAAAATCACACCTTTCATATGCTCTTCACTTTTTTTCATGAAGTTTTTGATAGTCGGCACTTTATCAAGGACTTTTTTACTACCATCACGCATACTTGTATAAAGTGATCCTGAAAAAATACGCGCCAAGTGATTATTCAATGCGCCAACGTTTTCAGAAATTGACATCTCATTATCATTTAAGATCACTAACATATCAGTGTGTAATGCACCAGCATGATTCATCGCTTCAAACGCCATTCCAGCAGTAATAGCACCATCACCAATAACACAAACCGTTTTACGACCAGCATTCTCTTTTTGTGCAGCAACTGCAATCCCTAAACCTGCACTAATGGAAGTAGAAGAATGACCAACACTTAACACATCATAAGGGCTTTCTTCTCGCCAAGGAAAAGGATGGATACCATTTTTTTGGCGAATAGTATGCATTTGATCACGGCGACCGGTAAGAATTTTATGCGGATAGGCTTGATGACCAACATCCCAAATCAGTTGATCAAAAGGTGTATGATAAACATAATGCAAAGCAACTGTCAACTCAACAACGCCTAAACCTGAGGCCAAATGCCCACTCGTTTGGCTTACTGAATCCAATAAATAAGTTCGTAACTCATTCGCTAAAGCGGATAAATCTTCTTTTCCAAGTAAACGTAAATCTTCAGGTGAATCAATTTGGCTTAACAGAGGATATTTATTTTGCATAATGTTTTCTTTAAATTATTACGGAATAAGATTGTTACATTGAATAACAATAACTTATTCCGCAATAAAAATTAGTTTTTAAGATCTGCCGTTAATGTTGGCTGAATATAATTTAAAATTTCTTTCACAACTCGTGATTGGCCTGCAATAATATTGCCTGATTTTAAATAATCAGTACCGCCTACAAAATTGCTCACAATAGCGCCCGCTTCACGCGCAATTAAATCGCCCGCTGCACAATCCCAAGGTTTTAAACCAATCTCAAAAAAACCATCTACTCGATTTGCCGCTACATACGCCAGATCTAATGCTGCTGAACCAGTGCGACGGAAATCTGCAACGCCATTATTCACTAATGCTTCTAGCATATTTAAATGGGCAACACGATGTTGCGAGGATTTGAATGGAAAACCTGTCGCAAGAATAGCACCGGTTAAATCACGACGCTCTGCATTTACACGTAAACGGAATTCATTCAATTTTGCACCTTCACCACGTACCGCAGTAAAAAGCTCATTACGAATAGGATCATATACGACACCTACCGTAGTACGGCCATTTTCACGGATTGCAATCGATACAGAAAAATGAGGTAAACGCTTCACGAAATTAGTTGTGCCATCTAATGGATCAATCACCCATTGTACATTCTCATTTTTTCCAGCCAAAATGCCCGCTTCTTCACAGATAATTCCGTGATCAGGATAAGATTTACGAATAACATCAATAATTGCCGCTTCAGCCGCTTTATCAATATCCGTTATATAATCATTTATACCTTTTTGAACAACTTCTGTTTCAATGATCGCTTGCTCATAGCCTTTTGCAATAATATTGCCTGCTTTTCGTGCTGCACGAATAGCAATGTTTAACATTGGGTTCATAATTCCACCAAATTTTAAAGAACATAAAATGACGAATGATTATAAAGAAAGTCAGTAAATAAAGAAATAAAAAGCGGTCAGTTTCCCAAAGTTTTTTACAAAAAAAACCGCTTTTCCCAAATACAATACTCTATAATAAATGCAATATTTACGAAGGAACACCAATATGAAAATAAAAACCAATAAAAATACGCCACAATTTAAAACCGTAAATGAGTCGCAACCACATAAATTCCGTACTAAAACGCACCATTTCAATAATGAAAACGGTTTTTCAACGCGTACTCGTGATGCTAAACAAGAGAAGAGCGAAGCAAAATCGCATACATTCAGCTATCCCACTGAAGCACGTAAAGCAAATGGCACAGGCAAAGTGCAAATCAATGTCAAAAATAATAAATTATCCACGGAGAAAAAAACAGGGCCTTTATCACCGCGCGCGCCAGAAAAAATTAAAAAAAATCGGGCAGAAGAAATGAAGATATATGGTGAGAATGCTTGCCTTAGTGTATTTCAGCAACGTCCACAAGCAATTGTGCGATTATGGGCAACCGTGGAAGGCGCGAAAAAATTAGCTGATGAGTTAAGCTATTTAGCTAATCAGAAAAAAGCCTATCATATTGTCGATCGTATAGAAATGGAACGGGTAACGGGTACACCACATCACGGCGATATCTGTTTATTAGTTAAAAAATCTACCCCCTTTATTTTGGAAGGCTATTTAAACATTCCACGCAAACGTGACTGCTTAGTATTACTCGATAATATTCATAATGCGCAAAATATTGGTGGAATTATGCGTACTTGTGCTTTCTATAACGTAAAAGGAATTATTGTAGAAAACAGTGATACTTTACACGCTAGTGCCGCAGCACGTGTTGCAGAAGGTGGACTAGAATTTATTCGCCCGCTTGAAAGTAAACATAAAGAAATTGCCTTAACGCAATTACGCCAAGCAGGCTATCAAATAGTACATCTAACGCGCAATAAGCAAGCACCTTCATTAGCTAAAACAACTTTAGCTGCCAAAGTAGTCTTTGTCTTAAATGAAATTCCCACACAAGATATTTCATATCCAAACGATACTACTGTTCAACTTTCGTTTGAGAATCTACTCAACAGTAGCTTAAATGTTACGGTCAGCGCAGGTATCCTGTTAAATCAATGGTATCAAACCCACCTTATTTAATATTATATTCACCCAATCTAACAAAAAGCTTACGGCTAAATACAGTAAGCTTTTTTTGAACTATAGGCTCTTGATACCAGTATAAAACAAAAATAAGCCAAATAAGATAAAAATCATCCCCGCAATATTCTCAATATAATGATTATATTTTGAATACAATGCTTGAACAGGTTTACGTGAGAATAACATTGCCACTGAACCAAAATAAAGTAACGTTGAAATAACAAATAAAAATAACAATAAAAAGAGATCGGATACTTGATTAAATTTGGCCATAAATACAGAAATCACACTAGTAAAATAAATACCGGCTTTAGCATTAGCAAGATTAATCAATAATCCTTTTTTTACCTCAGTCCACATTTTTAATGGTGTTACAACTATTTTTTGATGATCAAAAGCCGCTTGCTTAACAGAAAACACCATCACTGAACCTAAATACGCTAAATAAATGCCACCTGCCAACATAATAAAATGCTGAAAAACCGTACCAGCACTATTACTTAACCAAGCTAAACCAAAAATAGCAAAACTGGCCCAAAAAATACTCCCAATTGAAGTACCAATAGCCGCTAAAAAACCCGCTTTAGTAGAATGGCCTGCAGAACGCCGAACCACATAAAAAAAATCAGGTCCAGGACTAGCCAACCCAACTAAATGAACTAATATAATTGTGAGCATTTGCTTCCCTTAAATAAAATAATAAATAAAATGTAACAAAATTAATGCATAAATGGCTGCAAGTAAATCATCAAACATAATACCCAAACCAGTTGTTAATTTTTCATCAAAATAACGAATAGGGTAAGGCTTTACGATATCAAAAAAACGAAAACTAACAAAAGCCATTAAATATGCGGTCATATTATATTCAGGTAAAAAAGCAAACATCAACAAAATGGCGACTATCTCATCCCATACAATCCGCCCATCATCATGAACCCCTAGATCATCGCTTGTTTGACGACAAATATAGCAACCCGCAATAAATAAGATCGTACTTAACATAATGAAAAATAGCGATGAAGCGGTCAAATTCCATAATAAAATAGCCACGACAAGCCCAATAAGCGATCCCCAAGTACCCGGTGCAGGTTTAATTAAACCCGCACCAAAACCGACCGCTAAAAAATGAATTGGATTTTTTAAATTAATTTTTTTTATTTTATTCATTGAAATGATCAAAACCTATTTGAGTAGGACAAGCAACAGGCTGTCCATGCTTAAACAATCGCATTCCATTTTTAACCGCAACAATCTTACCAATACAAGCAACCTTCATACCTTGTGAATGTAAAACTTGTTCCATTTCCGCCCGTTTATCATCTGCTACCGTAAAACAAAGTTCATAATCTTCACCACCGGTTAGCGCAAATTGTTCTGCTTGTTCACGATTATTGCGATTAAGTAACGGCGTTGAAAGTGGCAAATGCTCTAGATAAATTTCTGCACCCACTTGACTAGATTCAAGAATATGGTTCAAATCTGCTAACAAGCCATCTGAAATATCAATCGCACAACGCGAAAAAGATCGTAATGCTAAACCAAGCTCAACACGTGGCGTTGGGCGTAAATGACGTTGCACTAAATAGCAGTCATCATCTTCTAAAATTTTACGACCACTTAATAATAAAGCCAAACCAGCTGCGCTATCTCCTATGGTGCCAGAAACAAAAATCCAATCGCCTTCTTTCGCATTCTGACGTAATAATGCATCTAATTTTGGCAAGAGCCCCTGTGCGGTAATCGTCAACGCCAAAGGGCCTCGAGTAGTATCTCCGCCAATTAAAGTGGTCTGATAACGATCTAATATTGCAAATAAACTATGGCTAAATTCCGCCAACCAATCGTGATCAACCTTATCAAGCGTTAATGCTAATGAAATCCAAGCAGGCTTGGCTCCCATTGCCGCCAAATCACTTAAATTAACCGCAATGCTTTTATACGCAAGATCCGCGGCCGATATATTCGCTAAAAAATGGCTACCTGCCACAAGTGTATCAGTACTAATCGCAATTCTTGTATCTGCTTGATGAGCAACAATAGCACAATCATCACCTATTGAAAGTTCAACACTAAATTTCGGTGATTGGCGGTTAAAATAACGTTTAATTAGATCAAATTCACCCATAATTTTCCTTTGTAAACTTCAAAACAAAAAGGCAAGCTTTCGCTTACCTTATATCACTATTTACGACCTAATGCGGGTGCTAATTTATCTAAAATACCATTAATATATTTATGACTATCATCCGATCCAAATACTTTTGCAACTTCAATACCTTCATTAATAACGACTTTATAAGGCACATCTAATTCATATTTTAATTCATAGGTCGCTAAACGTAAAATCGTCCGCTCAATTGGATCAACATCATTCTCCATTCGATCTAAATAGGGCCTAATATCATGATCTATTGCTTCAACATATAATGCTGTACCACGTAATAATTTACGGAAATACGGTAAATCAACCCCTTTCATATCTTGATCCGTCACAAATGCTAATTCAACTTCTTCTATGCTATTTTGTGAAATGTACCAAGAATAAAGTGCCTGTACCACACATTCTCTTGCACGTCGGCGTGGAGAAACTTTCATAAAACCTCTGAGTTTATATCATAAAGAGCAAAAAGCTGATGATAAGTCATCAGCTAATCAATACATAAGCCAAACACTTTAGCTCGTTACTTCGTTACAATGAGAAGTAGTGAATTTTAACATATTTTTCTATAATATTGCAGTTTTAAACTAAAATGATAGAAAATTACTATTTTTTATATTTATCTTGCACTAGATAAGGCGTGACAAAAATGACAAGCTCACGCTTAGTGATTTTATCTGTGGAATGGCTAAATAGCTTCTTAAGAACAGGAATTGAACCTAAAATAGGCACACGATCTTCACCTTTTGCAGTCAAATGTTGAAAAATACCGCCAAGCACAATGGTTTCACCATGTTTAGCAAATACTTGAGTATTCAATTCTTGTTTATCAATCGTAATTAAACCATTCACTGCCGTATTATTTAAATTTGGTGAATTCTGTGTAACCACTAGATCTAATAAAATTTGATTATCCGCCGAAATATGCGGTGTAACTTGTAATCCTAATACAGCTTCTTTAAATTCAATATTTTTTACTTCATCTTTACGATTATACAATACATAAGGAATTTCAGCGCCTTGTTTAATACTTGCAGGCTTTTTATTAGTGGTCAGTAAACGAGGGCTAGCAATAATTTCTACATTATTCTCTTGCTCTAATGCCGTTAATTCTAAATCTAATACGCGACTATTAATTCTTGCAACTTGCAAAGCAAGTGAAGTTGCATTATTTACCGGGAAGTTAACATTTAAATGATTTGCTGTTGTTAAACCCTTAGTTTCTAAACTAATGGCCACCTTATGATAATCGTCAGAAGGAGAAAACATTCCCCAACGGACACCAAGTTCTTGTAAATCTTGACTACTAATCGTCACAATTCTAGCCTCAATTGCAATTTGTTCTGTTGGCTTATCTAAATTTTTTATTAATGCCAAAATATGCTTCATTGAATCAGGACTATCTTTTATAATTAAGCTATTACTTCGCTCATCAAAATATAAATACCCTTGTTCTGACAATACATTACCATTACCTTTGGTAAGAGATTCAATCACTTCTGAAGCTTTAGCATAATCCAACTTAATAGTTTGAGTGATTAACTTAGGCTTATCATCATTATCTATTGCCTTATCTTCTTTTAAATGCCCGATAAAATAAATTTGTTTTTCTTTTCGTTTTGATAATTGATTAGCACGCACAATACTTTCAATAATTTCATCAAAATGACTATTTTCAATTCTAAGAGTCGTATTTTTGTCTATTTGATCACTCAATACGATATTTTTCATATTTTCTTCAGCCAAATAACTTAATATTTCTGCAGTAGGTGCATTTTTTAAAGACAGCGATAACGGTTGTGCTAATAATGATAATGAAATAAAAAGAATAAAGAAAAAAGTATTCTCATCGTAATTCCTTATAACTTCATCACATTTTCTTTTGGATGTTGACAATCTTTCTCTTTATGCCAATCAATATAATGTAGCGACTTCAAATCAATGCGAGTTATTTGTATATGCTCGTCTAATAAAAAATCATTAACTTTTAAATAGAAAATCTGTTTTTTATCATTAATTAAAATTGCTTTAGCCTGCTGACCTTTCTTTAATACACCAATCAATTTTAATTGTTCAAATTTTACAGGCAAACTAATATTTGATAACGTATTAGGTAATGCACAGGGCGTAATATTTTCCGTTAAAACATTATTTTCTATTATTACTTTATCTCTATTTTTTGTGACATCTCCATAAAAGGGATCGGCAATACACGACATCGTGAAAAATAAAAATAGATTACTCGATTTCCTCATTACTATTCTCCTTTAACTAACAAAGTAGCATTAATCTGTAATAAATTATTCTCATTCTGTTTAATTAATTCTAATTCTTTAAATTTCAGATAGCCTAGTTGATTAATCTTCTCAATAAAGTTAAACACGGACTTTACTTGTTAGCTAGCAGATAAATAAACAACTTTACCACTGTCTAAGCTCCATTGAATTTGTGCTAACTTCATTTTTTCACTGTCTAACACGGTTTGTAGCTGTTGATTGATATGGCTAATTTGGCTATCTTGCAGTTGTAGTTGTTGATTATGTTCCTTAATTGAACGATATAACTTGTTATATTGTGTTAGCTGGTTCAATAATTTTGCTTTTTCTTGCTGTAATTCAACCGCTTGCTGATAATGCTTAACATAAGCAGTGATTGGATAACTTAAAATAAAAACAACTAAAGAAATTAAGATCCATTTTAAATATTTCTCCATAAACTCTGCCATGCTGAAAACAAAGCTATTAGGATATAAATAATATTTAGTTAACCAATTCATTACGCTACTCTTGCCACTCAACATTTAAACTAAATTCAACTTGTTTATTTTCATTAATATGGAAATCATCAATCGTCAATATTAAATTAACTTGCCCTGCCAAATAATTTTCCAAAGCGCCGAATGCTTGTTGCTGAGCCAACTTTCCTGTCATCTTTAATATAGGTTTATTTTTGTTTTCTAGATGCACCCATTCAATACCGCCTTGACGTAAGGGTAAATTATTAATTAATTGTATAAAATACTGTATTTCTTTTGTTTTTAAATAAGACTGTTTGAGATGATTACCATTATACTTTAACAAATTAATTTTTTGCATCAGCTTATTTATTTCATTTTCAGCCTGTTGATTTTGCGTAATAATCGGTCTATTTTGTTTATCAATTTGTAAGGTTCGAATAGAAAACAATATTGCAATAAATAAATTCAATAACAGCATTATTAAAATCAAAGATATATTTTTGAGTGTTGTTCTTCGCCATTCAATTACTTTCTGCCCGGTTAAATTTACACCACACCTTTCCATAAAGCGCCTCCAACCGTTGTAATATACAAATGAGGGTCTAGAATATCGTCAGAAAAGACTAAAGGTAATGGCTTTTCAGCCCCTTTTTCAACCTCAATCTCTTTGCCTGAAAAGCGGAATAATGTGTCATTCATTACATAATCAACATGCGTTTTTGTGTCGTTATCCGCCATTAGATAGTCCATGCCTCGAGCAAAACAAAGTAATTCACAGTCTAAAATAGTATTTGGCATACAAATTAAACTGTCCGCATAATGCTTACGAACAGCATAAACAATCACTTTTTGTAATCCATCATCAGTTAGCGGAAAAATTTGATAATCAAAATAAATTTCTTCTAAATTAAGCGGTAATTCTTGCCGTAAAATGTGCAATAGCTGACGGTAAAGCATATTTTTATCCAGATTGAGTGGAAAAAAGAGATATTTACGCCAAATATAGCTAAATGGAATCGGACGAATAAATGTAGCGACTTCATCAAATGGAATCGTTTGCGTTAACCACGCTTGAAGATTAAAAGGTTTAATATGCCAATCAGCGATTATTTGATCGCTATTTTGGTAGACAACGCAATACTCAGCATTTTCGGCAAGACCAATTTGCCGTTTTTTTGTTTCTTTCTTGTATATTTTGCTAAAGATATTCATTTATAGCTGTTATCTCCCAAAAATAAGTGTTTTTTAAGCAGTTTTTTCAGCATTTTTAGCTTATACTTAACGTTTTGTTAAGCCTATTTTGGCTATAAATTTTTATTTCGTCATTTATCCAAAGAGAATTTTTCGATGAAGATCGCAAAAATAATACTAAGTGCAATTCTTTCCTGCATTATTTTAGGAGGAGTCGCTCTAGGACTTACATATATTTATATCAAACAAAGTTTGCCGGATGTATCAACATTAAAAACGGTTGAATTACAGCAACCTATGCAAATCTTTACTGCCGATGGCAAATTAATTGGTGAAGTGGGTGAACAACGCCGAATCCCTGTTAAATTAGCAGAGATACCGCAAACGTTAATTGATGCCATTATTGCCACTGAAGATGTACGTTTTTATGAACATAAAGGCGTAGATCCAAAAGGGATTATTCGTGCTGTATGGCGTTCAAGCCAAGGAGATACTCAAGGCGCAAGTACCATTACTCAACAATTAGCACGTAATTTCTTTTTAACGCCTGAACGTAATTTAGAACGTAAAATAAAAGAAGCTATCTTAGCGCTTGAAATTGAACACGTGCTAAGTAAAGAAGAGATCCTTGAACTTTATCTCAATAAAATTTATTTAGGCTATCGTTCCTATGGCGTAGCCGCAGCAGCAAAAACTTATTTTGGCAAAGGTTTAAATCAATTAACCCTCGGTGAAATTGCGATTATTGCTGGCTTACCTAAAGCACCTTCTACGATGAATCCGCTCTATTCCGTTAAACGCGCAGAAAAACGCCGGAATGTCGTATTAGGTAGAATGTTAGAGGTCGGTAAAATTACTCAACAGCAATATGAACAAGCTAAAGCTGAAACAGTTACTGCGATGTTCTATGGCACTGCACTAGAGTTTCGTGCTGATTATGTGACCGAGATGATCCGTCAGGAAATGGTCAAACGCTACGGTGAAGATGTTGCTTATAATAAAGGTTTTAAAGTTTATGCCACGGTACTCTCTACCGATCAGAAAGCCGCGCAAGACGCATTAAGTGAAAATGTAATTAATTATGACCGCCGTCATGGCTGGCGTGGTGCTGAAATACTGTGGACGGGTAATGCTTGGGATGATGAAAAAATCATTGAACATTTAAGCAAATTGCCACATTCAGAACCTTTTATTGGTGCAGCGATTATCGGGATCAATAAAAATAGCTACACGATTATGTTACCTAATGGCGATAAAGCTGAATTGAAAAAAGCAAATGCAATATTTGGCAAAGAAATTAGCTTACACTTAGGTGAGCAAATTTGGATTTACCAAGGTAAAAAAAAGGAATGGTTGTTAGGGCAAATTCCTGAAGTCAATTCAGCATTAGTTTCACTTAACAGTGATAACGGTGCAATTGAAGCAATTGTAGGTGGTTTTAGTTTTGAACAAAGCCGTTTTAATCGTGCAACACAATCATTAGTACAGGTTGGTTCATCGATTAAACCTTTTATTTACGCTGCTGCAATGAATAAAGGTTTAAGCCTTTCTACGACCTTAAGTGATACACCCATCACGATTAATAAACAAGGACAAAAACCGTGGGAGCCTAAAAATGCCGATAAACGTTACGAAGGTCCTTTACGTTTACGTGTTGCATTAGGTAAGTCAAAAAATATGGTCGCTATTCGGGCATTACAAATGTCAGGTGTAGATTATGTAGCAGATTATTTAAGTCGTTTTGGCTTTAATCCAGATCAGTTTATGGCAACAGAAGCACTTGCGCTAGGTGCAGCCTCTTTTACACCGCTTGAAATGGCTCGTGCCTATGCTGTATTTGATAATGGTGGCTATTTAATTGAGCCTTATATTATCGATCGTATTTTAGATAACCAAGGCAATGAATTATTTAAAGCAAATCCTGCATTAGCTTGCTTAGAATGCGATAACATTGGTTTAGCATACCAAGACCCCACCTATTTTGATGGTGTTAAAATTCACGATGAAGATCAATTAAGAGCAGAAATTGATGAATTAAATGCTAATCCAACAGCAAACAATACCCAAATTGAAGATGATCAGGAACCTGAAATTGCAACCACAATTAAACCTCAGGCGCCAAGTTTGATGACAGAGTCTATCCAAAATGATGCAAGTATGCGCTATGCCCCGCGGGTTATCAGTGGAGAGCTTGCTTTCTTAATGCGTAGCGCATTAAATAGTGCAATTTATGGTGAACCTGGACAAACCTGGTATGGTACAAGTAGAGCAATTGCAAATGCGTTTAAACGTAAAGATATTGGCGGTAAAACAGGCACAACGAATAATTCCAAAGTTACTTGGTATGCTGGTTTTGGTGCTAATATTGTTACTACTGTTTATGTTGGATTTGACGACAATAAACGGGATTTAGGTAAAGGTGAAGCGGGTGCAAAAACAGCAATGCCAGCTTGGATTAAATATATGAAAGTCGCACTAGCTGATAAAAAAGAACGTATCTCGCCAATACCACCGAACATTATTGAAGCTAAAATTGATGCCACGACAGGCTTTTTAGGTGATCATTTAACGGAATACTTTATTAAAGGCACTGAACCGACAAAAAAATATATTGTCGAAAAAGCTTATCAAATTCCTGATGGTCTGCAAGGACAAGAAAGCCCTAGTTTTCTACCAGAAGGAACGAGTCCTACAACAAGTAGTGAATTATTTTAAAATAATGCAAAATTTTAAATTTATAGCGGCTTAGTAGGTTGAAATTAAGTGTGGTTTCTTGCGATAATCGTACTAATTTTATTTTGGGCGATTTGTGGTACTTTATCTATTTTTATTCCATCGGAAAATCAGAATTTTTCGCAAAACGGACCGCTTGCCATTCCATTTAAGGTTGGAACAAAGGCATTAGCGGTCATTTTTTTCCACAAATCGAATTGTTAAATTAATTTCTAAAAATGAAGAAGAAATAATGGCTGAAAAACGTAATATTTTCTTAGTTGGTCCTATGGGTGCAGGCAAAAGCACTATTGGTCGTCAGCTTGCCCAGATGTTAAACATGGATTTTATTGACTCCGATGCAGTTATTGAAGAACGCGCTGGCGCAAGCATTGATTGGATATTTGATATTGAAGGTGAAGCAGGTTTCCGTAAACGTGAAGAACGTATTATTAATGAATTAACTAAAGGTCAACAAGGTATTGTCCTTTCTACCGGTGGTGGATCTGTTTTATCAAAAGAAAACCGTAATGCTTTGTCGGCACGTGGAATTGTTATCTATTTAGAAACAACGGTAGATAAACAGTTTGAGCGTACACAACGAGATAAAAAACGTCCGCTCTTACAAACAGAAGATCCGCGTAAAATATTAGAAGCTATCGCGAAAGAACGTAATCCACTTTATGAAGAAATCGCAGATATTACCCTCCAAACTGACAAACAAAGTGCTAAAGTCGTAGCTACGCATATCATTGAGCTAATTGATAATTTACAATAAGGTAATAAAACATGCTGCAAGTTAATGTTGAATTAAAACATCATCATTACCCCATTAAGATTGGTCAAGGATTACTTACCAATCCTCAAAGTTATGCACCACTAAAAGCTGGTGATAATGTGATGATTGTTTCTAACCCAACTATAGCACAATATTATCTTGCTACAGTCCGTGACACGCTAATCACAATAGGTTGTAAAGTTGATACGGTCTTACTCGCTGATGGTGAGCAATACAAAACTTTTGAATCGTTGAACCAAATTTTTACCGCTTTATTGGAAAATGATCATCATCGCGATACTACATTAGTCGCACTCGGCGGTGGTGTAATTGGTGATGTAACCGGTTATGCGGCTGCGTCGTATCAACGCGGTGTTCGCTTTATACAGATCCCCACCACGTTATTAGCACAAATTGATTCATCTATTGGTGGTAAAACTGCGATTAATCACCCATTAGGCAAAAATATGATTGGTGCGTTTTATCAACCTGCTGCCGTGATTATTGATACACAAGTACTAAATACACTGGCAAAACGCCAAGTCAGCGCCGGGCTAGCAGAAGTGATTAAATACGGCGTTGCTTTTGATAGCCACTTTTTTGAATGGCTAGAGCAACATATTGATCAATTAATGCAATTAGATCCAGAAACATTAGCACATTGTATCCAACGCTGTTGTCAATTAAAAGTGGCGATCGTTGCACAAGATGAAACTGAACAAGGTAAACGCGCACTTCTCAACTTTGGGCATACTTTCGGTCATTCAATTGAAGCACATTTAGGTTATGGTACTTGGTTACATGGCGAAAGTGTTGCTGTTGGTATGCTAGAAGCGGCTAAATTATCAAAAATATTAGGCAATTTAACGGAAGATCAGCTCGCTCGACTAGAAAAATTGTTAGCCCACGCTGTTTTACCCACTACTTCTCCCGATGGAATGACAGCTGATCAATATTTACCTTATATGTGGCGAGATAAAAAAGTATTAAACGGACAATTACGCCTTGTTCTTCTAAAATCATTTGGTCAAGCTTATATAACAACTGAAGCAACAGAACAACAAATTCTGACAGCGATTCAACGCTTCACACAACACTAATTTTGAATGAACAATAACCAACGTGCTTTTTTAAAATGGGCGGGCGGAAAATACCGGCTTTCCATAGAAATACGAAAATTCCTACCCCCTCAGTCAACTCAGAGGGTTTGTTTCGTTGAACCTTTTGTTGGTGCAGGTTCAGTATTTTTAAACACGCATTATGATCGTTATTTACTCGCAGACATTAACCCTGATCTGATTAATCTATTTAACACGATTAAACAAGATGTAGAGCGGTACATTACTCAAAGTAAACTCATTTTTCTTTCACCTAATGCCAATACTGCACTATATTATTATGCAAAACGTCAAGAATTTAATCATTCTACTGATATTTTTCATCGATCGGTGCTTTTTCTCTATCTAAATCGCTTTGGTTTTAATGGGCTTTGCCGATACAATAAACAAAACGAATATAATGTTCCTTTTGGGCGCTATAAAAAACCTTATTTCCCAGAAAAGGAATTACGTTTCTTTGCTGCCAAAGCCCAAAAAGCACAATTCATTTGTGCTAACTTCGAGCATATATTTGAGTATATTTACCAAAACCCTGATAATTATATTGTCTATTGCGATCCGCCTTATGCTCCATTGGAACAAGAAAGCAATTTTACTCACTATGCTAGCGGTGGCTTTAGCCTAGCCCAACAAGAATTATTGGCAAAGCATGCAAAGCAAGCACAACAAAAACAAATTCCGGTACTGATCTCTAACCATGATACCGCTTTCACACGTAAAATTTATCACGGTGCTCAAATAAAAAAAATCAAAGTGCAACGTTCTATTGGCAAAAATGCGAAATCTCGGATCAAAGTGAACGAACTTTTAGCACTTTTTAGCTAATCATTACTGAACTAAAATTTATTAAAATATTACCGCTTTTTAGCGGCAATTCTTTTATTTAGCCAGACTTGGGAGTAATAATGGCAAATCAAACTGTAGAACGCCAATCTTGGTCAAATAGATTGGCTTATATAATGACTGTTGCAGGTGCGACGGTCGGCTTTGGCGCAACCTGGCGTTTTCCTTACCTCGTAGGAGAAAATGGTGGGGGTGCTTATGTATTTTTATTTTGTATCGCAATGATTGTGATTGGAATCCCAATGATTTTAGTTGAAAATGTAATTGGTCGTCGTATGAAAGTAAACGTCATTGATGCATTTTCAGGCCAAGCTAATGGCAAAAATATTGCTTCTGGTTGGAAAATTCTTGGCTATATGGGCTTACTCGGTGCTTTTGGTATTTTATCTTACTATATGGTACTAGGTGGCTGGGTACTGAATTATATTGGCAGTTTAATCAGTGGTAATTTAGACTTATCATCACCAATCACGGTTGAAACAACTACAGCATATTATCAAAACAGTATCCAAAATAGTCCTATCACAATCCTCTGCTATGCAGCACTATTTGTATTAATTAATTTCTTTATTCTGACGAAAGGCATTGTAGATGGCATTGAACGTTCAGTAAAATATTTAATGCCTATTTTATTTATCTTTTTACTTGTCATGGTCGTTCGAAATGTAACATTACCCGGTGCAACTGATGGCATTTCATTTTACTTAATGCCGGACTTTTCTAAAATTACTCCAAAATTATTTGTTTTTGTACTTGGCCAAGTGTTCTTTGCATTAAGTTTAGGTTTTGGGGTACTAATCACGCTATCAAGTTATTTAGATAAAAATGAAAACCTCATTAAAACAGCCACAATCACCGGCATAATGAATACCTTTATTGCTGTCTTAGCTAGTTTTATGATTTTCCCGTCTTTATTCAGCTTTGGGGTTGCACCAAACTCAGGCCCAACACTTGTCTTCCAAAGTTTGCCGATCGTCTTCTCAAATATGTGGGGCGGGACGATTTTCGCTATTATTTTCTTTAGTTTATTAATTGTTGCTGCCCTAACCACTTCTCTCACTATTTATGAAGTCATTATCACGGCATTACAAGAGAAAACCAAAATCAGTCGCAAAACTGCCATTGGAATCACACTCAGTAGCACATTTTTAATCGGTAATATCCCATCTGTACTAGGTGATAATATCTGGAAAGATATCACTATTATGGGCAAAAGTATTTTTGATGCTTTTGATTATATTAGCGGTAATATTCTATTTATTTTAACCGCATTAGGAAGCGCCATTTTTGTTGGTTATGTATTGAAAGATGAAGCGAAAGCCGAGCTTGGCGCCAATAAAACACTGACGACCATTTGGTTTAATTATGTTCGATTTGTAATCCCAATTATTATTATTGTTATCTTTTTTAACTCACTCTAGCACGGCTTACTTTCAATTAATAAGGCTATTCAACTGAATAGCCTTTTTTCATTTTAGCTTATAAAACTGTACGACACATTATATAAATTAAACCGCTTATTTACTCACGCCACGCTTTAAATTGATTAATCAAGCCATTTGTTGAACTATCATGACTAACAACAGGCTGATCATCTTCAAGTTCTGGCAAAATACGATTAGCCAATTGTTTGCCTAATTCAACGCCCCATTGATCAAAACTATAGATATTGAATAACACACCCTGCACAAAAATTTTGTGTTCATACATAGCAATTAACGCCCCTAAACTATAAGGGGTCACTTTTTTCAATAAAATTGAATTTGTCGGCTTATTACCCGTAAATACCTTAAATGGCACAATATCTTTCACTTCATCAAGCGATTTACCTTGTTGAGTAAATTCTGATTCTACTTGCGCTTTTGATTTACCAAATGCTAATGCCTCTGTTTGAGCAAAAAAGTTTGATAATAGCTTATTATGATGATCTGATAATGGATTATGTGTCTGAGCAGGTGCAATAAAATCACAAGGAATTAATGTTGTTCCTTGATGAATCAACTGATAAAAAGCGTGTTGACCATTAGTACCCGGCTCTCCCCAAATAATAGGCCCAGTTTGATAATTTACGGCTTTGCCATCTCGCCCAATATATTTACCATTTGATTCCATATTCCCCTGCTGGAAATAAGCCGCAAAACGATGTAAATATTGATCATAAGGTAAAATTGCTTCCGTCTGTGCACCTAAGAAATTATTATTCCAAATACTAACTAACGCTAACGTAAGCGGAATATTCTGTTCATCCGCTGTATGATAAAAATGCTTATCCATTGCATAAGCACCTTCAAGCAATTGCTCAAAATTATCAAAGCCAATAGAAAGGACGATAGACAAACCAATCGCAGACCATAATGAATAACGCCCACCAACCCAATCCCAGAATTCAAACATATTCTCTGTATCAATTCCAAATTTAGCGACCGCTTCACTATTGGTTGATAATGCAACAAAATGTTTCGCCACTGCTGATTGATCTTTAGCATCCGCTAACAACCACTCGCGTGCAGAAAAAGCATTCGTCATTGTTTCTTGTGTGGTAAAGGTTTTAGATGCCACTAACACTAAAGTAGTTTCTGGATTAACCTTACGTAATACTTCCGCAATATGTGTACCATCTACATTAGATACAAAATGCATATTTAAATGATTCTTATAAGTCCGTAATGCTTCCGTCACCATATAAGGACCTAAATCAGATCCACCGATACCAATATTAATCACATCCGTAATTGCTTTACCCGTATAGCCTTTCCAATCCCCCTTAATCACCTTTTCACTAAACGTTTTCATCTTAGCTAATACTGCATTGACTGCTGGCATCACATCCTTGCCATCAACGAAAATAGCTTTATTTGCACGATTACGCAACGCAATATGCAAAACAGCCCTATTTTCTGTCCGGTTGATCTTCTCACCAGAAAACATTGCTTGACGTGCACCATCAACATCACATTCTTTCGCTAATTGACGTAGCAAAGTTAATGTTTTTTGATTAATCGCATTCTTTGAATAATCAACTAAAATTTGATCTTCAAAAGATAAATTATATGTAGCAAAACGATCTTCATTTTCTGCAAAAAGCTGAGGAATACTAAGATGCTCAGCTTTATGTTGAACTAACGCTTGCCAAGCCATTGTATCTGTTGGATTAATATTTCGCATTTTCAAGCTCCTTTTAATGATTAACGTCAAGAATAAAATTAGTCTTCGCTTGAATGTTTCTCTAATTGATCTAAGCGACTCTCTAATTCATTAAGCTTTTCACGTGTACGCAATAACACTTGGGACTGCACATCAAATTCTTCACGAGTAACGACATCAAGTTTTACTAATTGTGCTTGAAGGATCTGTTTAAACTTCTCTTCAAGCTCATTACCAACATTTTTCAATGGCTGTGGCAATGCATTATGTAACTGCTGTGCAAGTGATTCAAAATTCTTTGGATTTAACATTCAATTTCTCCTTATGAGTAATTAGTAATTTTAATTTAATTTTCTGATAAAGCAAAAGAAAAGAATAAATAATAAAAATTAGTAATGAATCAAAAAGAAAATATTTGACGATAAATTAACTGAAAGGATAGCTGAGAATGGCTGGGGTACTAGGATTCGAACCTAGGGATGCCGAGATCAAAACCCGGTGCCTTACCGCTTGGCGATACCCCAACATTAAATTAATTTGTAAGACAATAAATTGTGCGGGAAGAGGGACTTGAACCCACACACCTCTCGGCGCCAGAACCTAAATCTGGTGCGTCTACCAATTTCGCCATTCCCGCAACTTTGGTGGCTACAGCGAGATTCGAACTTGCGACCCCAACATTATGAGTGTTGTGCTCTAACCAGCTGAGCTATGTAGCCTACATTATTACGTTCACCATATTGGCTTACGGAGCGTATTATGCTTACTTTATTGCTAGTCGTCAAACACTTTTTGCAAAAAATTTTACATTCTTAATTATTTGTCTAAATATTAAACATCATACTCAAGAAGCAACAAAAAATTATCTTATAACCGTTATTTAACATAACCCATTTCTGCTCTCAGTTGTTTAAGTACATTTTCCACCTTTGGCAATTCCCCTTCCCATAACTGAAAAGAAAAAGCGGCTTGACTTACTAACATACCCAAACCATCTTGATAACGTGTAACGCCTTGTGTACGAACATAATTTAAAAATGGAGTACACATATTGCTAGCATATTCCATATCATAGACAGCACTCTTCTCAAATAAATGATTAGGCAAAGCTATATATCCGCCTTGTAGACCTAAAGATGTTGCATTAATAATTAAGTCAAATGGTGGATGCTGAACAATTTCAGATAGAGAGACCGCTTGAATATCGCCATATTTAGCAAATTGCTGAGCTAATTCAACCGCTTTAATGTGCGTGCGGTTAGATAAAGTAACCTTCTGCTTAGCCAACAATAAGGGAAGTAACACCCCTTTAGTGGCGCCCCCCGCGCCTAAAATTAGCACTCGCTGTTCAGGAATTAGCCACTCTAATCGAGCTAAATCGGCACAAAACCCTTTGCCATCTGTATTATCTGCAAACAAACGACCATCATCTAAACGCTTCAGTGTATTAGCCGCGCCTGCTAATAAGCAACTTTCACTGCATACATCCGCTAATCTGAACGCGCGTGCTTTAAATGGTGAAGTAATATTTACACCATTTGCACCATCAGTAAAAAATTGTACAAGTTGCTTTTCAAACGCAATTTTATCCCCTAATTTCGCGACATATTCAATACGACGATTTGTCTGTTGAGCAAATAACTGATGAATATATGGAGATTTACTATGCGCAATAGGATTACCCCACACTGCATATTGACGTGCCATTATCTTTGCCTAAAAATATGTTGAGTAAAAATATCACGAATTTCCGAGGGGTTCATTCTATTACCCGTTTCAGCTTCTAATACAGGAAAATGATCGCCAAATTGTTGTTTAACTTCTAAAGCTGTCCGACAAGGTGGTAATCCCGTGAGATTTGCACTAGTAGAAGTTAACGCAAACCCTAGCGACTCACATAGCTTCACGACTGCAGGGACACGACATAAACGTACAGCAATAGTATTGAATTTACCTGTTAAATAATGAGACACATTTTTGTGTACTGGCATAATCCAAGTCACCGCTTGCTCAGTAATAGTGTCAAAACATTGCCAATGTTTTTCTGTTAATTTGCTTTCATCAATGTAAGGTAATAATAATTCTTTAGTGGGTGCAACCAAAATTAATCCTTTTTCTATTGGGCGATTTTTTAATTGTAATAATTGGCGAATCGCCTCTTCATTATTTGGATTACAACCTAATCCAAACACTGATTCTGTTGGGTAAGCAACTACTTGGTTTTGCTTTAATAATTCAATAACTGCTAATAAATTATTCATTTTCTTCACTAAATAAATGTTGGCATCCCTTATTTATACATAAATAACACATTTTGCCTCGTTGTTTTTTGACAATCGCTAATTTACTATGGCATTTAGGACAGATTTTAGCGATTGGCTCACTCGGCAAGGTAAACTTACATTCAGGAAAACCACTACAACCATAAAATGGTTTACCTAAACGGCTTTTACGTGCCACTAATTTATGCTTATTACAAGCAGGACAATCAAAGATCGCGTGATCGCTGTCTATTTCATTACGAACCGTAAAAGTACATTGTGGATAATGACTACAACCAATAAAAATCCCAAATTGACCTTGTTTTAATTGCAAAGCATATCCACAAACCGGGCAACTTTCAGCTAACACTTTAATAACCTGATACATTTGTTGTAACGGCCTAATATAGCGACAAGCAGGATAACCAGTACATCCCCAAAATAGCCCTTGCTTACCGCGTTTTAATTTTAATTCAGCACCGCAATCAGGACAAACTTCAGCGTGTTTTGTTGAAGTAAATAGACTCATTCAATTAGTGCAAACTTAATCACAAAGAATTTTTGTTCATTTGGATAAATCTCACGAATAACTTGACGTAATTCAGCTAATGACATATTTTCTTGTTGTGCATGTTGTTCATTTAAATCATCAAAATCAATTGCCACAACGGATAATACACGAATTTGAGCAAATAAGCGGTCAGTTTCATGTGTAAAAACGTTTAATTGTTGTTGTGGTTGAAAATAAGATTCACTTTTATCACGAATGGTAATGGTTTTTTTACCACCTAAAATATCTGCTTCAAATCGACTAAAAAAAGTAATTTTATTCATATTCTTTGCTTACCTCCTCTAGATCCATTAAATGACTAAAATGTTCATTATAAAACCCTCGACTTAACATAAAACGCCACATTTTTTGTTTCACTTTTATATTCCAATCAAGCGGTCGTTTTTTTTCAAATAGTTGTTCGGCTAAACTAAACCAATCAATTTCTGTATTCTGTAATTGTTCGCTAATCAGATAATCCTTAATACCTTTTAAACGTAATTCTTGCTTTAGGCGTCTTGGTCCTATACCTTGCTGTGAACGGTAACGAATAAAACTCACACAATAACGTTCATCATTTTGCCAATTATTAAGCTGAGCTTGTTGGATAGCGTGTTCAATTTCATCCGTCTCATATTGTTTTTGAATAAGCTTATTACGTAGATCATATTCACTGTAATCACGCTTAGAAAGTAAATAGATTAAATAGTTGACTGCAGTATATTTAGGCATCATAAATAATACTAAAAAAATTCAATGCTAAGCAATAAACTAAAATGCGGCTCTATTTGAATAGTAGCCGCACTTTATTTATTCTTGCTCCTCAAACGCTTCGTCAAAATTACTTTCATCATTTACATCTAACTCAAGTTTTCCAGAAGCTGGCTGATCCAGTGTTAAAATTAATAAATTGCGAATCTCTTGTTCAATTTTCTCTGCCACTTCAGGATTTTCTTTCAACCATTTAATTGCATTATTTTTGCCTTGACCAATTTTAGTACCATTATATGAGAACCATGCTCCTGCTTTTTGAATAAAGCCATTCGCTTCAGCAAGAATAAGTAATTCATTCATTCGAGCAATGCCTTCTCCGTACATAATATCAAATTGTACTTCACGGAATGGCGGTGCTACTTTATTTTTAACGATCTTAACTTTGGTTTCACTGCCAACCACTTCATCACCATCTTTCACAACACCCGAACGACGAATATCAAGGCGGACAGAGGAATAGAATTTAAGTGCATTACCGCCTGTCGTCGTTTCTGGATTACCAAACATTACGCCAATTTTCATCCGAATTTGGTTAATGAAAACAACTAGGCAATTAGTGGCTTTAATATTAGCAGTTAATTTTCGTAATGCTTGTGACATTAAACGAGCTTGTAAGCCCATATGCGAATCACCCATATCGCCTTCAATTTCAGCTTTTGGTGTTAATGCGGCAACTGAGTCAACAATAATGACGTCAACCGCGCCTGAACGGACCAATGCATCACAAATTTCAAGCGCTTGTTCGCCATTATCAGGTTGTGAAATAAGTAAGGCATCGGTATCTACGCCTAATTTACGTGCATAAACGGGATCCAGCGCATGTTCAGCATCAATAAATGCACAAGTTTTGCCTATTCTTTGCGCTTGAGCAATGACAGATAAAGTTAACGTGGTTTTCCCTGATGATTCGGGGCCATAGATTTCTACAATTCGTCCCATTGGCAAACCACCAATACCTAATGCAGCATCTAAACCAATTGAACCGGTGGAAACAGCTTCAATATCAAGTGCTTGCGTATCGCCCAAACGCATAATAGATCCTTTACCAAATTGCTTTTCAATTTGAGCCAGTGCTGCTGCTAATGCCTTTTCTTTTTGTTCGGGATCAACCTGTTTAGTTGCTGTATTCTTTTGGGCTTTTTTATCCGCTGCCATAATGTTATCCTTTGCAAATTTTTGATAAAACGACTATTTGTCGTCAATTAACTGTGTTTTATTATAGTGTTTACTTATACAGTTGCAAGTGTTTTTTTACTGTTTTTCGATCCAGTTCTCAAAATTGAATCGCTGAAATGGTTAAAGATCTTAACAATTCAAAACGATTTAACGCATTAATCAACATTACTCTTTCATATTGAAGGAGATCCTGTACTGCGATTTTGGTCAATTTCACTTGTTTATTATCGATTAAATAACTTAATTGTGTGCCTTTTAATAAATAATCTTGCGAACTATACCATTGACCTGCTTTTAAAAAGAGTAAATTACCAATACTACCATCACTGATCCAGCCATTATTGACAATAATAATTTCATCCGCTTGCTGATTATTGAGTAAATCTAATCGCTTTCGATCACTATATTTAAATGAATATGTAAAATCCTGTGTATAAACGCACTGAAAACGCCGGATGACTTTAGGTAAATAATGAGAGAACTGTAATTGATAGGCTGTTTGGTGGTAATCTATCCGACAACGTACTATGCCTTGTTGAAATTCGCGAGGTACTTGAATGATTTCCTGCAAGCAGTACACCTTTTCACGTTGAAAAAGGTGTGCAATGGTATTATTGAGGCGAGCTTGATGATAAGCCAAATTTTGTGCAACGCCATCTATAATCAAAATAGTTTCAAACAGTGGAAATTGGCACATATACTTTCTCTAATAATTCTTGGTATTCAGCAGTTAATTCACTTTTAGCTGTAATACCGCCGCCACTACGAAAAATCAGTTGTTGTTCTTGCTGTTCGATATAACGAATCGCCACTGCACTTTCTAACCGATTACCATCAAAATAACCAAAAATCCCCGTATAATAACCACGTTTGTCCAATTCAGCTTGCTGAATAATGGCAATGGTTTTTTGTTTTGGTGCGCCACTAATCGATCCTGCTGGCAATAATTTAGCTAATAAGGTCCCTACACCGGCTTGCCACGTTGCTGATAATTCGCCACAAATTTCAGAACTAGTTTGATAAATAGCGCCTCGATAAGTATTAATTTTTTCGACATAACGATATTTTGTTACTTGAATATTTTTTGCCACTAATGCTAAATCATTGCGAATTAAATCAACAATCGTATTATGTTCGGTAAACTCTTTCTCAGACACCATTAATTGCTGTTCAGCATTGGGGAAATCTGCGTTAATTGTACCTTTCATTGGATAAGCATAAATTTTATTGTCGTAAATTCGTACAAAGGTTTCTGGCGAAAAGCAGACAAATTGATCTTTAAACCATAATTTATATTTTGCAGAACACGTAGAATATAGCTGAGCTAAATCATAATTTGTGTGAATGGCCATTGGATAAGTTAAATTCAATAAATAACTATTACCGACTTGTATTTGTTGTTGTACGAACTCAAAGCCTTGTTGATAACGGGCTAATGGAATAGCTTGATAATTAAATTGACAAGCCGCTGTAACGGGCTTAGCTTGATAATTTGTTTTTCCGGTAAAATCAAAAAATAGCCCACTTACTTGTGCTTGCTCAAGCGGTACAATTATTGGTTTTTGCTGCTCAAAATCAATTAAAAAGAAAAAGGGGTGCTTCTGCTGTCCAAAATCATTGGCAGTCTGAATAAATTGTTGCATTGCATTGGCTAAAAAAGGCATTAATTTTATCACTCTTATCTGCTTATTAAGATAGTTATCATAATAATTTCTTACCTAAACACAATCAGAAAAATTATTGTTATAATACTACTGTATATTTTTATAGAAGGAAAGAAATGATGGTTATCGAAGTAATGTGGTTATATATTGCATTAGGCGGGTTAAGCGCAATCGCGGTTTATTTATTTTTCTTAAAATCTCGCTATCAACGAGATGCATTTGAGCTCCAACAAGATTTAATAAAAGCTGAAACGGATACGGTTGAAAGCAACCAAAAGCTCGACCAACTGATGCAAGAAAAAAATCAGGTGGAACACTGGAACATTCAATATAAAACACAATTGCAAGCAAGTGTTGAACGTATCACTGAAAAAGATAACCAAATCAACCGATTACAAACCAAAATTGAGGAATATGAACAACAACAGCATCAACAACATCAATATACCCATGCCCTTAAAGAACGTATGGGTTCATTACAAACTAAAGCGGATAATGTAGAAGAACAATTAGCCCATCAACAACAATCACTCTTACAGAAAAATCAAGAAAATCAATCGCTTATTCAAGAAATTCGGCAAACTAGCAATGAATTAACTGAATTACGAACCACCTTGCAAGAAAAACAAGCAAACTTTGAAACACAGCAACGCAATTTTATAGAAGTTAAACAACAATTAAACGTTGAATTTCAACACCTTGCACAACAAATCTTAGATGAAAAAAGTAAATCTTTTATTCAAACCAATCAATTATCGTTAGACGCTTTACTTAAACCTTTTAAAGAACAAATTGATGGTTTTCAAAAGCGGGTGAATGAAATGCATAGTGAGTCTGTCAAAGGTAACACAAACCTTGAAGCAGAAATTAAACGTGTGTTACAAATTGGTATTTCAATGTCAACAGAAGCTCAGAATCTAACCACAGCCTTAAAAGGCAATAATAAAGTCGTGGGTAATTGGGGCGAAATGCAATTAGAAAGTGCCTTACAAGCTGCCGGACTTTTAGCCAATGAACATTATGTCGCGCAAGAAAACTTCCGTGATCAAACAGGTAAACGCTTTACACCCGATTTTGTCATTCATCTACCCGATAATAAACATTTAATTATTGATAGCAAAGTATCCTTATTAGCTTACGATCAAGCGGTCAGATCAGAAGAAAAATTAGCGATAAACCAAGCATTGACTGAGCACTGTAAATCACTACGAATACATATTGATGGCCTTTCCAAGAAAAATTATAGCAGTTTACCGAAAGTCTCTAGCCCTGATTTTGTCTTAATGTTTGTGCCAATCGAACCGGCTTATATTGAAGCAATGAAGCAAGATCCACAATTATTCAATTATGGCTATGAACGTAATGTCGTTCTCGTTTCGCATACCACCTTAATGCCCATTTTACGCACTGTCGCCAACTTATGGCGAACTGAACGAAGCAATATTGAAGCGCAAGAGATTAGCGAAAAAGCGGGCGATATTTATAATCAAGTCTGTATGATTGCTGAGCGCTTGAATAAATTAGGCAATACCTTGAATACTGTTAATACTCAATATAATCAAACAGTTACTGCGTTAGCCGGGCGCCAAGGCCTAGTAGGTAAAGTCGAACGTTTCCAACAACTATCCAACAAAGCGAATCAAATAATTCCGAAAGTTGATATGCTGAGTAACGACTTTGAAACAAATAAATTAACGTTAATTGCAGAACGAGTTGAAGAAACAAATGAAGATCAACCAAACTAAATTACTCATTATTGATAATCACGATTCTTTTACATTTAATTTGGTCGATTTATTGCGCAAAATAAAAGTTGAGATGCAAGTAGTGTCCGTCGAACAATTAGACTTAAACCACGTAGAATCATTTAGCCATATTTTAATTTCACCGGGGCCAGATACGCCTTCTGCATATCCTAATACATTAGAGATGTTGGCTCGCTTTTATCAACATAAATCTATTTTAGGCGTCTGTTTAGGTCATCAGACATTATGCGAATTTTTTGGGGGTACACTGTATAATTTGACCAATGTTCGACACGGCCAACAACGTTTGATCCAACAAATTGCACCAAATCCACTATTTGATGGCTTACCGCCACAATTCAAGGTTGGGCTTTATCATTCTTGGGCTATTTCGCAAATTTCTCTTATTAATACACCGCTTATCGCAACCGCTGTCTGTGATCAAAATGTATTAATGGCCTTTAAACATAATGCGTTACCCATATATGGCGTGCAATTTCACCCAGAATCTTTTCTTACTGAATTTGGTCAAAGAATGTTATCGAATTGGCTCACTGTAAGCAAATAGGCTTTAAACTGTCGAACATATCACTAACCTATTTCTATTCACTAAGGGTGCTTTATGAAACTAAAAAAAATCGCATTATGTCATTACTCTTGCCAACATTTGCAATGGCAGAGCAAAATTTAAAACCTCAAGTATTTGAAAGCAAATTCGATTTTCAGCAAACTTTATCTACCTTAGAAGAAACTTTCCTGCAAAAAGGCATGAAAATTTTTACTAAAATCGATCATCAAGCTGCTGCAAAAGCAGTGGGATTAACTATGCAACCTGCAACTGTACTGATTTATGGCACGCCGCAAGTAGGCACTGCATTGATGATCAAAGATCCGCTACTGGCATTACAATTACCTTTAAAAGTATTGGTTACTGAAGCAAATGCAAGGCATGTCGAAGTGATTTTAAATAATGCTGAACAAATTGTAGCACACACCAATACACCATATAAAGAAGTGGAAAATAGCTTAGCAAAAGCAGAAAAATTAATTCAAACTACAATTGCCAAATAAAGAAAAAGCGGCTAAATTTTTAACAAAATTTAGCCGCTTCTGTTATGAGCGTTTATAAATATCTTGTCCGTTTCGTTGTGTTTTCAGTAACCGCAAAATCCAAACATATTGTGCGGGATTTTTATGCACAAAATACTCAATCACTTTGTTCATTTCCCTCGCCGATTGCTCAGAAGATCCCGAAAACTCAATCGCCGGTAAAATTTCCATTTGATAAACACCTTTCTCAGCATTATAAATAGGAAACATAGGGATAACCTCTGCATTTGCCACACGTGCCATTTTATTTAAGCCCGGTAAAGTCGCTTTCTCAGTTGCAAAAAAATCTGCATAGACACTTAATTCTTCACCAAAATCTTCATCTGGCAAAAAATATCCCATATTGCCTTTGCGAATATCATTTAAAAAAGGTTTTATACCATTTTGACGAGTATGCATTTTTCCGCCAAAACGTTCACGTGTCGCATTCCATAACCAATCAACAAGCGCGTTGCGATGTGGATTATACATTGACACCATTGGCATTCCATACGTATGCAAAATAATACCTGAAGCATCAATTGACCACGTATGCGGTACTAATAAAATAATATTTTTACCTTTAGCTTTAGCCTGTTTCAAATAATTTAAACCGATAAATTCACTGCGTTTTTGCAAATGTGCGACCGAACGCACAGCAATTTCACCAATTCCTAACATCGTTTGAGCGACATTAATAAACATCTGTTCGATCACTTGCGCACGCTTATCCGCTGACCATTCTGGGAAGCAATAACATAAGTTAATATCTGCGCGGTAATATTGCTTTTTACCCTTTTTTTTCAGATAGTTGCTTACCACTCTGCCCACAATAGTTGCCAATTTATCGCGTAAACGATAAGGCACATAGGCTAAAATGAGTAATCCCAATACACCTAACCACACCACCCAATACCTAGGGTGCAAAAACACCCATAAAAATTTATGGGTATAACCCGTTTTTTCTGTAATCTGTTCCATAATTTGTTATCTTTATCGTTAATTATACTTAATCAAATCATGTTATTTATGATCAAAAAGATTTTTGACCGCTAAAATTAAACTAAGGCCAATAAAAGCACCCGGTGGCAAAATGGCCAACAATAAACCTGAATCTAACTGTAAGAGATCAAGCCGTAACACTTTTGCCCAATTACCAAACAGCAAATCTAATCCATCAAATAATGTGCCATTACCAATTAATTCACGGATTGCACCAAGCAACACTAAACTTAGTGTCATTCCCAAGCCTGTTGCTAGCCCATCAAAAGCAGAATGATGAACTTGATGCTTAGATGCATAAGCCTCTGCTCGACCAATCACAATACAATTAGTCACAATTAATGGAATAAAGATGCCTAATGATTGATAAACAGGATACGCAAAAGCATTCATCAACAATTGCACCGCCGTTACCACTGTTGCAATCACCATCACATAAATAGGAATACGAATATCATGCGGGATCATTTGACGAAATAAAGAAATAGTTATATTAGTACACAACAATACAAATAAGGTTGCTAGCCCAAGCCCTAGTGCATTAGTCACACTATTCGATACAGCCAATAAAGGGCAAAGGCCTAACAATTGCACTAAGGCACCATTATTTTTCCATAATCCATCAATCAATAAATTTCGCCAAACAGACGGCTGTTTTACTGCGCCATCTTCAATCTGAGTAATTGGAATTTGATTATCCGCCATTATTTACATACCTCAAACTGCTCAATTATTGTTGGATTTTCTGCTAATTCAGTAATGACCCATTTAGCACTTTTACGGACATTATTTACCACGGCACGTGGTGTAATTGTTGCACCGGTAAACTGATCAAAATGACCGCCGTCTTTTTTAACATACCATTTCGCTTCATCTTCAGGGCTAAATTGTTTACCCATAAAATTCAAGATCCAATTAGACACACGTAAATCAATTTTATCTCCTAACCCGGGCGTTTCTTTATGATCTACAGTGCGAACGCCTAGGACTTTACCGTCTGGCTGAATCCCCATCAACAATACAATATTGCCAGAATAGCCATCAGGTGCCGTAGTTTGAAGTGCATAAGCGGTTAATTTATCTGCTTTTTTAGCAAGATAAATCCGATTTACATAAGGTTTATCCGCTAATTGCACCATTTTACACGTAGCCAATAAATCATTATCAAAATAATCAATAGGCACAACCTCTTGTAACAAATAACGTTGTTGCATTGCAATCACATTCTCAATTCTATCTTTTGTTAACCAATAAATAGCGGTTGAAATTGCAGTGCAAAGTAAAGCAATAATGCCTAATATTAATGCATATCTGAGTGTAATCTTGGTGGTATTCATTATCTGTGGGTCCCATACAAACGAGGTTGTGTATAATGATCAATCAACGGCACACAAAGATTTGCAAGTAACACCGCAAAGGCTATCGCATCAGGATAATTCCCATAATAACGAATTAAATAGACTAATAACCCAATTAAACCGCCAAAAATTAATTTACCCTTAGGCGTGATCGATGCAGAAACCGGATCTGTTGCAATAAAGAAAGCACCAAACATCATTGCACCGCTAAATAATTGACTCAATACATTCAAATGTGTATGCATAGCCACTAAATCTGTTAACGCACTCAAGACACTAAACACCACTAACATTGCAACCGGGATCTGCCAATGAATAATACGCTTATACAATAAAAACAGCCCGCCTGCTAAAAAAGCTAAATTTAACTGTAACCAACCACGCGCAAAAATACCGGAAAAAATAGGCGATTGAATAACACCATCAAAACCAAGTTTAGCAATACTAGTTTTAGCACTGTCTAATGGCGTTGCTTGTGCTATACCGTCAATCCCATTTAATAACTGCCGAGAAGTAAAACCATCGCTAGTCACGCCTTTGAAAATCAAAAGCCAAGCATCTTTAAAGGTTGGTGGCTCAGCTAATAACTCAAATGAAGGTAACCAAGACGTCATTTGTACCGGAAAAGAAATCAATAAAAAAGCATAAGCCACCATCGCTGGATTAAACAGATTCTGCCCCAAACCACCATAACAGTGCTTAGCAAGTAACAACGCAACGATCATACCAATCATAACGACCCAATAAGGCGCATAAGGCGGAATAGCCATAGCTAAAATGGTTGCGGTTACCACACCTGCTAAATCTGCCAAATAGAAAGTCGTTGATTTATGCCGTAATTTTGCCACCACTATCTCAATAACGATCGCCATACTCAATGCAATTACCAACTGAATAACTACACCCGTACCAAAAAAAGCGATCTGTACAATCAGTGCTGGCAACATTGCTACTATTACCCACAACATAAACTTGGCTGTAAGATTGGTGCCATGTGTATGAGGAGAACTAACCATTTTAAACATTCGTTTTATTCCTCTAAACCTTTTTGCTGAGCTTGTTTTTTCGCTTTCGCCCGCGCTAATGCCGCAGCCACTGAGGCTTTACGTGGATCGCTTATTTCATTCTCTGGTGCAACTTCTTTCGCTACTTCGTCCGCTTGTTGCGCCGCCTTTTTCGCTTTCACCCGCGCTAACGCTGCAACCACTGTGGCTTTACGTGGATCACTTATTTCATTCTCTGCTGCAACTTCTGTCGCTACTTCGCCCGCTTGTTGCGCCGTTTTTTTCGCTTTCGCTCGCGCTAATGCAGCAGCCACTGCAGCTTTACGTGGATCACTTATTTCATTTTCTGGTACGACATTTGTTGTTTTAATATTATCTGTTTGTTTCTCTGTTCGTGAATCATTTTCTGTTGCTGTTTGTTTTGCTAAACGTCTGGCTCGACGTTGTGCCATTAATTCACTGTTATCAGGCTCACCGTTCTCTTTAGTTTTTACGGCTTCAATCGCTGCCTGTTTCGCTTTAATACGTTCTAATGCGGCAGCAACAGGATCGGCACCTTGATTTTGGGCAATTTCTTCGCGTCGTTTGTCTGCTGCTTGTGAAATACGAGCAGTGCGTGCTTCTTTTTCTTTTTGTAACCGTGCTTCTCGAGCTTCAAAACGTAATTTTGCTTCTTCTGCTTTTTTAGCCTTTTGTTCAACTTCGTTAATTTTGGCTTTTTCTTGGCGGAAATACTGAATGAGTGGAATATAACTTGGGCATACATAAGCACAAACACCACATTCAATACAAGCATCTAAATGGTATTCCATCGATTTTTGGTGATCTTCAGCACGCGCGAACCAATAAAGCTGTTGCGGTAATAAGCTGACAGGGCAGGAATCGGAGCAATTAGAACAACGGATACAGTTTCGTTCAGGCTCGGGGGGCGCATATTCAAAATGATCAGGCGCAATAATGCAGTTAGCTGTTTTCGTTACGGGTGATTGTAATGATGGTAAAATAAAACCTGTCATTGGGCCGCCTAAAAAAACAGGTAAACGGCGGTCGGCTTGATAATCTACTTGTTCTAATAAATGAATGATTGGCGTGCCAAGCCGTGCCCATACGTTACCTTTATTACGAATTTTATCACCGGTTAAAGTTACCACGCGTTCAATCAAGGGCTCATCATCAATAATTGCCCGCTTGATCGCAAAAGCTGTTCCAACATTATGCATGACGATTCCCATTTCAATGGTGCGTTTGCCTTGTGGAATTTCTAATCCGGTTAGAATTTGTACGAGTTGATCACTGGCACCTGAAGGATATTTGGTTGGAATAGCCCGCACAAACATATCATTTGCGCCTTTGAGTGCTTGTTCAATGGCTGCAATCGCGTGTGGTTTATTATCTTCAATGGCAATCACAACTTCTTCTGGGCGTAATACATAGCGTAAAATACGAATGCCTTCTAGCAATTCAGCGGTAAAATCTTGCATTAGGCGATCATCGCAAGTGATATAAGGTTCACACTCTGCGCCGTTAATAATCAGGGCTTTACAGCGTTTATCTGCCAGACTTAATTTGCAAGCAGTAGGGAATACGGCACCGCCTAATCCTGCTATGCCATATTGGTAAACTTTTTGGATAATTTGATCGCTTGTTAGTGTTAAAAAATCCTCTATCGGGTGGCGTTCAATCCATTCATCTTTGCCATCTGTTTCAATAATAATAGTGGTTTCAGGTAAACCTGACGGATGAGAGGATACATAAGGCTCAATTGCAACCACTTTACCTGAAGTGGGGGAATGAACCGGCAATTGACGATAATGCTCACCTTGAGTCAATTGTTGGCCTTTTAATACATAATCGCCTACTTTGACAATTAATTCACCACTCCAACCAGAATGTTGCACTGTAGAAACATAAAAGAATTTAGGTAAATGCAAGCTACGAATCGGTTTTTGGTTGGATTGCAATTTATTTTGGTTGGGGTGAATACCGCCCGGATATGTCCACAATTGACCCGTTTTTTTATTTTGGCGAATACGTTCAAGCACTAAATTTGGATTAATCATTCTGTATCTCTCCTTTAGCGCTACCCACAATCATTTTTTTTTGTAATTCCGTAGTATTCACAATCGGAATAATTAAATCTGGATTAAATTGCCAATTCCAAGAACGTGGATTTTGTTTGACTTTTATCATTTCAATACAATTTGTCGGACAAGGGGCAACACATAATTCACAACCGGTGCAAAGATCTGCCACGACAGTATGCATTGCTTTATTAGTACCGATAATCGCATCTACCGGGCAAGCTTGAATACATTTAGTGCAACCAATACACATATCTTCGTGAATCAGCGCAACTTTTACTTCTGGTACAGCGGTATTATCCATTGACGGGACATCAACGCCCATCAATTCAGCAATTTTAACCACTAATGGCTGTCCACCCGGCACACATTTAGTGATTTGATCACCATTAGCAATGGCTTCTGCATAGGGCTTACAGCCGGGATATCCACATTGCCCACATTGGCTTTGTGGTAAGATAGCATCAATTTGATCGACAATAGGATCTGCTTCTACTTTTAATCTAACGGAAAAATAGCCTAATAACGCACCAAAAATCAGTGCAATTAAGCAAATTGCAATTAAAAGGTAAGCAATAATTGAAAGATCTAACATTAGAGTTTCACCAAGCCCGTAAAGCCCATAAACGCCAAAGACATCAAACCTGCCGTGATCAAGGCAATCGACGCTCCTTGGAAAGGACGAGGCACATCCGCGGCAGCTAAACGCTCACGTAATGCTGCGAATAAGACTAACACTAATGAAAAACCAACCGCTGCACCAAAACCATATAAGACAGACTCAATTAAATTATTCGATAAATTCACATTCAATAATGCGACACCAAGCACAGCACAATTTGTAGTAATCAGGGGTAAATAGATCCCGAGTAAACGATATAGCGTTGGGCTCGTTTTATGTACGATCATTTCCGTCAATTGCACAATAACTGCAATAACCAAAATAAACACTAAAGTTCGCAAGAATTGTGCATCTAATGGGATCAAGATAAACGTTTCAACTAAATAAGCAGATAACGAAGCAAGTGTTAACACA
The DNA here is from genome assembly GCF_900109315.1 of [Haemophilus] ducreyi. GTDB lineage: Bacteria > Pseudomonadota > Gammaproteobacteria > Enterobacterales > Pasteurellaceae > Haemophilus_B > Haemophilus_B ducreyi. Next base: position 143,534 of record NZ_FOJC01000003.1, read on the forward strand.
AAAGTAGTCGCCATTCCCATACCAATTGCGGTTTCCACTTTTTTTGATACGCCCATAAATGGACAAAGCCCTAAAAACTTCACAAGTACAAAGTTATTAATTAAGGCTGTACTGATCACTAACAGAATATAATCGACCATAAAATCCACAATTAAAATCTAGCAAGCAAAAACTATGAGGCCATTTTGTGATTATTTACTAATCTGACCGCTTCAAGATAATTAGCTAAAAAAGGTTGTTATTATCCCGTTTTTTGCTACCTACGACAATAAAAATAATGCGGTATCGCCATTTCGTTTTTTAAACAAAGTCTGTTTATTCGGCACACAACGGTTTTAGATCTGCAAAATTTACAATTTTCTATCTGTTTGATTTTATTTATCTAAAAAAATTGCAAGCCCTTTACGTAAAATATTCCAATTTCATTTTTGCCAAAAACACCTAAAATACACAATATATTGTGTTTAAACACAAACCAAATAACTATATATAGTAACAATTTTATAACAAATGAATAGCATCAGATTTTGTTCAGAACAAATCGTTTGGCAAGAAGTGCCACGAGAAACGTCACTCGCATTCTTAATTACAGGCTGTCCATTAGGTTGCAAAGGTTGCCATAGTAGCGATAGCTGGAAAGCTGGTAGCGGGCAAATTTTAACTGAAAGTTACCTGGCTGAATGTTTGGCAAAATATGATCGCTTAATTAGTTGTGTATTGTTTATGGGAGGTGAATGGCACCTCCAAAAATTATTATCGCTACTCAAGTTAGTCAAAGCACAAGGTTTACACACTTGCCTTTACACTGGTTTAGAACAATTCGAATTGCCTGCCGACTTGTTAGCTGAATTAACCTATTTGAAAACAGGTCGTTGGATTGCAGAACGTGGTGGCTTAACAAGCCTGACAACTAATCAACATTTTATAGATTTACGCACGGGCGAGAATCTAAACCATCTATTTATCAAGGAGTTTGAACGCTAATGATTCGTTTACAACCAAATCAACTCAAAGACAAATTAAACTTTATTGAACAATATTTGAATGCCAAAAATGCAGCAGACGGTTCGAAAATGGATGCAAATGCGAACATTACACAAAAAAATATTGCCACGATGGAAAACGAAATGATGAAAGATTTTTTCGTACAGATTAATCGTGCCAAAGTAAGCAATAAAATTGCTGAATTATTTGATGCTGAATTAGCGAGTGAGTACTTACGTCAAATTGAACATCACGAAATCTATGTCCATGATGAAACCAGTCTCAAGCCTTATTGTGTTTCCGTTACTATGTATCCTTTTTTGCGATATGGTTTAACTAAATTTGGCGGAGAATCAAAAGCACCGAAACATTTGGCTTCATTTTGTGGTTCATTTGTTAACTTTGTATTTGCCGTGAGTTCACAATTTGCTGGTGCAGTGGCCACGGTTGAATTTCTGACTTACTTTGACTATTTTGCACGTAAAGACTTTGGCGATGACTATCTTGAAACGCATAAGCAAGAAATCTGTAACCACCTACAACAAGTTGTCTATAGTATTAACCAACCCGCCGCTGCGCGTGGTTATCAAAGCGTCTTTTGGAATATTTCCTTATATGATAAATATTATTTTGAAGCTATGTTTAGCCAGTTTGTTTTCCCTGATTTTGAACGACCAAACTGGCAAACAACCGCGAAATTACAACTTTTCTTTATGAAATGGTTTAACCAAGAACGAACTAAAGCCATTTTGACTTTTCCTGTTATCACCGTAGCTATGCTCACAGAGCACGGCCAATGCAAAGATAATCAATTTGCTGATCAAATGGCAGAAGAACTTTCGCAAGGTAATTCATTCTTTATCTACCAATCAGATAATCCTGACTCTTTAGCGTCTTGCTGTCGTTTACGCAATGAAATCGCGGATCATACATTTTCCTATTCGCTTGGTGCGGGCGGTGTTGCTACTGGTTCAATTAACGTAATTACCATCAATATGAACCGCTTAGTGCAAGATAAACGCGATCTGGCAAAAGAAGTGGAAAAAATTCATAAATATCAATACGCTTACCGTAAATTAATGGAAGACTATTTAGCCGCAGGTATGTTGCCGGCGTATGATGCGGGTTTTATTACGTTAGATAAACAATTCTTAACGATCGGCATAAATGGTATGGCAGAAGCGGCAGAATCCCAAGGATTAACCGTTGGTTATAATCAAGAATATATTGATTTTGTGCAAAGCCGTTTAAACGTTATTTTTGTAGCAAATCAAACCGCTTCACAACAATATGGAGTAAAATTTAACACGGAGTTTGTACCTGCTGAAAATCTAGGCGTGAAAAACGCTAAATGGGATAAACAAGACGGCTATTTCGTTCCTCGTGATTGCTATAATTCATATTTCTACTTAGTCGAAGATCAACAAATTAATGCGCTCGATAAATTCTTATTACATGGTAAGCAATTAATTGAGTGGTTAGATGGTGGCTCTGCACTTCATCTCAATTTAGATGAATCACTTTCTAAAGTAGGCTATCGCTCACTATTAGATATTGCAGCAAAAACTGGCTGTAATTACTTTTGTGTCAATGTCAAAATAACTATCTGTAATGAATGCCATTATATTGATAAACGAACACTGCATCATTGTGGAAAATGTGGTTCAGCAAATATTGACTACGGCACACGCGTCATTGGCTATTTAAAACGGGTTTCCGCCTTTAGTTCTGCCCGCCAACAGGAACATAGTTTACGCTTTTATCATCGTCAAGCGGCATAATGCTCATGAGTAAATGCCCACTCAAGCAGTGGGCAACACTTCGCTTTTGATCTAATCAAGCATAATAAAAGCTTGATATTAAGCGATACTTTTCTGCTATTTTCTTTACTTTATTCTTTAATGCCACCAAATTCTTCGATGAGTTTTTGCGTAAATAACCTAAGTTCTTCTGTCATTAATAAAAAATCAGCATCAAAACGCTGAGCAATATCTTCTTTGAGGATATCATCATTTTTTTCGATTATCTCACCGGCAAACTTAAGGCGAATGAGTGTTGCATCATTATTTAATACACAAGAAAAATGGTTCTCCCACTCAATCGCTAATTTAGTCACTAATTTACCCGCTTGTAGATGGTAACAAATTTCATCTGACTCAAGCTCTTGTTTTTTACAACGAATCACACTCTCTGTTTCAAAAGATTTTAATTCTGCTTCTTCTAATAACGTTAGCCAGTTTGGCGTATGCCCTTTAGCTAGCCAATTTGTCATAACTTCGGCAGGTAACTGCACAAATGAAAGGGGGACAACCGGTAATGAGCCTAATGTTTTACGTAATAATGCTAAGCTGGCTTCCGTGCGCTTACTTGAAGCCGCATCAACATAAACCAATTGTGCATCTAAATCTAACCAAATAGCGGTGAATTGATACTTACTGAAAGCCCGTGGTAATAACATGGCGATGACATCATCTTTAATCGCCTGCTTTTCTGTCTTTTTCAGTTTACGATTTTCTTTTTCTTCCAAAAGTGCAATACGTTCTTTCGTTTCTGCTTTAATCACATTAGCCGGTAATAATTTATCTTCTTTATGTGAAATCAGTAGAAATTGTTTTGCCTGACAAAAATGTAATTGTTCAGTCTTCGCAAGCAGTGCTGTCCAACCAAATTTACTCATCTCACTTTGAGAACACCCAATAAAGCGATGTTGTTGCAATAATGGTTCCAACTCATTACTTGCTAATTGCAGCGCATTTGTTAAGCGGTAAATCATAACATTTTTAAACCAAAACATTTTTGAGAATCCTTTTAGGGTGTAGAATAGTATCAGTTTAGCATATCGCCATTAAAAATCGTAGAAAGCAAAATTTTTCCTGAGTCGTGAATAACAATTGCTAGTCTGCATTTCATCAAATCACCCAAATGGAACACGTATTATGATCAAACCGACCCCCTTTTCAATGGACAGCCTTTAACTTTTTTGGCTTTTTCTGTGCATATGGGGTATTAATGCCCTTTTTACCGGTTTGGCTAAAACACCACGGCTATACCACTGAAATGATCGGCTTATTGGCTTCATTTGGTTATTTATTCCGCTTCGCGGGCGGTATGTTGTCATCACAATGGGCAAAACAAGCTAATCAATTAATTCCGACTTTACGCCGTTTAACTTTGCTCAATATCGTGACAATTATCTTGCTTGCCTATACTGTCGATTCAGTTTGGTTACTTTTTCCTGCATTAATGCTATTTCATATTTTCAATGCTGGAACTATGCCGATTAGCGATAGCATTGCCTCTTTATGGCAGAAACAAATTGGCTTAGATTATGGCAAAGCTAGACTGTTTGGTTCGATTGCTTTTGTAGTAGGTTCATTAAGCACCGGTTATTTAGCAAACTGGTGGGGTGAACAAGTGATCATTTGGATTATGGCAGGCTTTTTCATTTTACTAGGAAGCGGTCAATTACTTACTCCGCAACAACATTTTGTAAAAAATGCACAAAATCAGACCGCTTGTCACTTAACTTATTGGCAAATTTTAAAACAACCCACAACTTTACGAATGATGATTGCTATTTCATTAATTATGGGATCGCATGCTGCTTATTACACTTATAGCACCATTCATTGGTCTACTGTGGGCATTTCAACCCAAACAAGTAGCTTTTTATGGGGTACTGCTGTTTGTTCAGAGATCATCTTTTTCTTATTTGCTAATCAGTTATTCAAATCTTGGCGAATTCAACATTTGATGATTTTAAGCTCAATCGCAGCAATTATTCGTTGGTCGATCTTAGCCTCTACAACCCATATTGTTGCACTGTTTTGTTCGCAAACATTGCATGCCTTAACTTTTGGAGTAGCACATTATGCAATGATTTGTTACATTTCAACGCAGCCTTTTGAAAAAGTAACCAAATTACAAGGGCTTTACTTTGCCTTATCTAATTGTGGTTTTATGGCGATTTTTACTTTTAGCATTGGCACTATTTATCAAGACTTGCCTAATTTTGCTTTTTGGCTGATGGCAATTATCGTAGCGCCTGCCATTTTTATTGTTCCCAAACAATTTCCGGTAAATTTACGTTAAGGCAATAAAAAAGCGGTCAGATTTTACTCATTATTTGCAAAATCCAACCGCTTGTTAACGAAAGTAATTATTTAAGTTGCTCTTCAATCACTCCCCCACCAAGACATACTTCACCTTGATAAAATACGGCTGATTGCCCTGGCGTTACCGCAATTTGTGGTTCATCAAAAATAACACGAATATTTTCAGCATCGATGGGTTCGACTAGACAAGCAATATCCGTCTGACGATAACGAGTTTTGACCGTACAACGTAGTGTGTCACCTATAGTTTGACGATCGACCCAATGTAATTGATTAGCAATTAAACCGGTCGATAATAACGCTGAATTATCATGCCCTTGTGCAACAATTAATACATTGTTCACTAAATCTTTCTCAACCACATAAAAAGGATCTTCACTCAACCCCTTTACACCGCCGATCCCTAACCCTTTACGCTGCCCTAAGGTGTAATACATCAAGCCATCGTGCCGACCTACAATTTCTCCTTCCACCGTGCTAATATCACCTGGTTGAGCGGGCAAAAAACGCGCTAAAAATTCCTTAAATTTACGCTCACCGATAAAGCAGATCCCCGTTGAATCTTTTTTCTTCGCGGTGACCAATCCTAAATCAGTTGCAATCTGACGAACAATCGGTTTTTCAATCTCACCTACTGGAAATAAACTTTTCGCCACTTGCTGATTGCTTAACGTATACAAAAAATAACTTTGATCTTTATTTGCATCTAAACCACGCAATAATTGTGCATTTTCATTATCTGCCGAACGGCGGACATAATGCCCTGTTGCAATATAATCTGCCCCCAAATCCTCCGCAGCATATTCTAAAAATGCCTTAAATTTGATCTCTTTATTACATAAAATATCAGGGTTTGGCGTTCGACCTGCTTGGTATTCTGCTAAAAAATGTTCAAAAACATTATCCCAATATTCCGCCGCAAAATTAATTTTATGCAACTTAATGCCTAGGCGATCTGCCACATTTTGTGCATCCGCTAGATCCGCCGCTGCGGTACAATAATCGGTATCATCATCCTCTTCCCAATTCTTCATAAATAAACCTTCAACTTGGTAACCTTGTTGCTGAAGGATAAAGGCAGAAACCGAAGAATCTACACCACCTGACATGCCAATAATCACTTTCTTATTTTTATTGTCCGCATATTGTTGCGCAGAAGTATGAAAGCATTTTTGATAAGTAATAGAATTTAATGCCATATGTTTTCTCATTGATATATGAACCTATACGTATTCTCATTCCTCATTATATCTTATTTTAGGTTAAAAAACCGCTATACATTCTTGACCCGGATTGAAAAAAGCTTGCATTTATGGATAAAAATGATAATTGTTACCAATTTAATGATATATTGACAAAATACGTTTTATTCATACATAAAGGAAACATAAAATGAAGATGAAAAAGCAATGCGCTACGCTAACATTCTTTATTGGATTGCACGGCTATACTATAGCCGAGGATAATCCCAAAAATATATCTCTATCTGTCATTACCGTGCCCGGCCATCACGAACGACAACCTGATCGATCAATCATTACTCAAAATGAAATTGATCAAAAGCAATCAGACAATGTGGCTGATTTGGTGAATACAGTACCTGGTGTCAGTATGGCTGGTGGATTCCGCCCAAGTGGGCAAACACTCAATATTCGAGGAATGGGCGATACCGAAGACATTAGAGTTCAAGTCGATGGTACCACAAAAAATTTTGAAAAATACCAACAAGGATCATTATTTATTGAGCCAGAATTATTACGTCGCGTCTCTATTGATAAAGGCAACCACTACCCACAATATGGCAATGGCGGTTTTGCTGGGACCATTAAACTTGAGACAAAAAATGCAAAAGATTTCCTACAAGAAAATCAGCTGTTAGGCGGATTACTAAAATATGGGTATAACACCAACAATAATCAAAGAACCTTTAGCGGCGCTATATTCATGCAAAATGATCAAAAGAATATAGATGCTTTAGTTTACGCGACTGTACGACGTGCTCATGATTACAAACGCGCAGATAAAACGCCGATCAAATATTCTGCAAATAATCAAGCGAATTTCTTAGCTAAAGTCAATTGGTGGTTAACACCATCGCAACTACTGGCTTTTTCTAAAGTACACGGAAATCATAATGGTTGGGAGCCTTTTGCAGCCAAACGTGATCTTTTACCGGGTCCAACTGAAGCAGAAATTACTAAATATGGCTTAGACTTGGCGTGGAAACGTAAACTTGTCGCACGAGAACAGCAAGATAGAAGCTATTCATTACAATACCAATTCTTACCTGAAAATAACCCTTGGATTAATACTGTCGCACAGCTCAGCCACTCGAGCACAGCTCAACATGATACACGTCCAGAAGAAGCTTCAAAATTATTCTCAGCTTCCTTAGGTAATGAAAGCTGGACGCGTTATACCGATTTAACATTCGATGTTAACAATACTAGTTTGTTTAATGTGGCAAAAACATCTCATACACTTTTAGTCGGTTTACAATGGGTAAAACATAAACGACAAACGCTTATTTTTGATCCGAGTAAAATCAAAAATGCAGAATATAACCATGGATATTTCCAACCCTATTATATGCCATCAGGGCGTCAATACACACACGCATTTTACGCACAGGATAAGATAAAAATTCACAACCTAACGGTTAGCATAGGTACTCGTTATGATTATGTGAAAAATATAGGCAACCCTAATATAGCTACTATTTATAATGATCCGGCCGCAGGGCATGATTACAGCAGTAAACATTATCCGGGCTGGTCTTCTTACTTAGGTTTGAATTATAAACTAACTCCTTACTTAAATTTATTCAGCAATATAAGTAACACTTGGCGCGCACCCGTTATCGATGAACAATATGAAACACAATACGCAAAAGCAACTTCAAGCCCGACAGCAAGCTCGTTAGACCTCAAAAAAGAACGTATCACACAGTTACGCGTAGGAAAGCAGATACATTTCGATCACATTTTATCAAACAACGATCAATTAAGTTTTAACTCAACTTTCTTTTACTATAAAGGAAAAGATGAGATTTTTAAAACTCGAGGAATCCGCTGCTTTGAAAGTGCACAAGGTGCTAAGAATGATGTTTGTAGCAAAAAAATCGGCAATTACCGCAATTTACCCGGCTATCAAATTAAAGGATTTGAGTTAGAAGCGAATTATGATTCAACTTATTGGTTCACCAATCTTAGCTATTCACATACAATAGGAAAACGATTAGCATCACCAAGAAACCCTTGGCTAGCCAGTACAAGCTGGATTGCAGAAATTCCTCCGCGTAAAGCCGTTGTTACTTTAGGTAGCCATATTCCTGATACAAATTTAACGTTAGGATGGAAAAGTGAGTTTGTTCGACGTCAAGATCGTTCCCCTACAGATCAAGATAAAGAGGCAAGCCATTGGGCATTACCTAAATCAAGCGGTTATGCTTTACACGGCATCTTCGCGACTTGGCAACCTAAACAAATCAAACATTTACGCATTCAATTCACTGTCGATAACTTATTAAATCGATCATATCGTCCTTATCTTAGTGAGTTAGCGGCGGGTACTGGACGAAATATTAAATTAAGTATCAGTAAACAGTTCTAAAATAATAAGCGTGGAAAATCCACGCTTTTAATATTAATTTAAATGAATCAATAAACTATTTGACTTCGTAAAACGACGCTACTTTTTTCTTAAACTGTGCGATTTTTGCTGGATCAGCTTTGCCTTCCATAATTTTTGTTTTCAAATTATCACAAGGCTCTTCACAATCGCACATTTTTTTCATACCTAATGCCGTAATACCACCACAACTTCCTTTGATTATTTTACCTTTAATAATAAAGCCGATCGACATCGCAAAAATCACTAAAATAAAAAAACCAAACGTTAATAATAATGTTTCCATTGTTACTCCAACTATTTTTGATCTATTAATTTTTTAAACTGACTCGACATTTGTGTTTCAAAGCCGTCACCATTTTTAATAATTAAAAAAATCGCTAATTTTTCACGCTCTGCAACTTCTAACGCTTTTTCTGCACCTAAAACAAATAAGCCTGTTGATAAACCATCCGCTGTCATCGATGTAGGGGCTAACACCGTAATGGACGCTAATTTATGATTCACTGGCTTTAATGCTTTCGGATCAATAATATGCGATAAACGATTACCTTGTTCATCTTCAAAATAATTACGATAATTACCTGACGTTGCCATGCCTAAATTATGTAATGGCACCGTTATTTGCACCGCTTGCCCTTGCTCAAAATTTGGCTTTTCAATCGCAATCTGCCAATTTAAGCCTTGCAAATTTTTTCCTTTGCCACGTAATTCACCGCCCACTTCAACTAAATAGTTTTCTAAGCCTAACATTTCTAGTTGATCCGCAATTTTATCTACACCAAACCCTTTGGCAATCGAAGATAAATCTAAATATAAATTGGGGACTGATTTAGTCAATGTTGGTTTATGCTCAATATTCAAGGCTAATTTATCAATGCCCACAAAAGCAGCACGTTGATTAATTTGTGCAGCTGATGGCTGTTTATCTAACCGCCGATCAGGTCCAAAACCCCATAAATTTACCAAAGGCCCTACAGTCACATCTAATGCGCCCTCTGTAATTTTATTCAAGCGGATAGCTTCTGCCACCACTGTAGCAAAGTCTGGTGAAATCTCAAACGGAGTATTAACTTCACGTAATTTATTAAAGCGACTGATTTGTGAATCAAGTCGGTAAGTAGACATCTCATCATTAACGACTTTAAGAACATCATCTAACTGTTTTTTTACTTGTTCAGCGGTAGGTAAATTAGCGATCTTACCATCATCAATATATTTGACTGTATAAGTGGTCCCCATTGTTTTACCTTGTAAAGTAATTTGTTCTGCAGATTTATTACAAGCGGTCAGAATAAACGATAAACTCGCGACACATACCAACATTAGAGATTTAAGTTTCACCTGATTTCCTCATATAAAATTAATTGATAATCAATTATCTATTAGCCATTAAATGCGTTAAGCGGTACGATATGCAAAAAAGTTTACAAATCGTACCGCTTTATCATAGTGTATTAAAGCAAATTAACCACCGAAATCATCTAATAAGATATTTTCGTCTTCAACACCTAAACTCTTCAGCATACCTATCACTGCGGCATTCATCACTGGTGGACCACACATATAGTATTCACAATCTTCCGGTGCTTCGTGATTTTTCAAGTAGTTCTCATAAAGCACATTATGAATAAAGCCTGTGTAACCGTCCCAATTATCCTCAGGGAGTGGATCTGAAAGTGCTACATGCCATTTGAAATTGTCATTTTCAGCTTGTAGTTGATCAAAATCTTCTACATAGAACATTTCACGTTTAGAACGTGCGCCATACCAGAATGACATTTTACGTTTAGATTTTAAACGTTTTAACTGGTCAAAAATATGCGATCGCATTGGTGCCATACCTGCACCGCCACCAATAAATACCATTTCATTGTCGGTTTCTTTGGCAAAGAACTCACCAAATGGGCCTGAAATAGTTACTTTATCACCCGCTTTTAATGACCAAATATATGAAGACATTTGACCTGGAGGTGCATCTGGTTGGCGTGGTGGCGGAGTTGCAATCCGTACATTCAGCATAATAATGCCTTTTTCTTCTGGATAGGAAGCCATTGAGTAAGCACGAATAATATGCTCATCGACTTTTGAAACATAGCTCCATAAGTTAAATTTATCCCAATCTTCGTGATATTCTTTTGGAATATCGAAGTCTTTATAATTAACTGTATGCGGTTCAGCTTCAATCTGAATATAGCTACCTGCTCGGAATGGTACTTCTTCCCCTTCAGGAATTTGTAATTTAAGCTCTTTGATAAAAGTTGCTTTGTTATCATTAGAAATAACTGTACATTCCCACTTTTTAACACCAAAGATCTCTTCAGGCAATTCAACATCCATTGAGGATTTAACATTAACCTGACAAGCTAAACGCCAACCTTCCTTTGCTTCTTTCTTAGAAATATGTGATAGCTCAGTTGGTAAAATTTCACCACCGCCGGAGTTAACTTGTACTTTACATTGGCCACATGAACCGCCACCGCCACAAGCGGATGAAACGAAAATGCCTTTGCTAGCTAACGCGCCCAATAATTTACCACCGGCTGGTAGGGTAATGCCTTTTTCAGGGTCATCATTAATTGAGATAGTAATATCGCCCGAATCGACTAATTTTGATTTCGCAAATAAGATAATCACTGCAAGCACTAACACAAGAGCAGTAAATGCGATAATACCGAAAATAAAATTATTATCCACGATATGCTCCTTATAATTGAATGCCTGAGAAAGACATAAAACCTAATGCCATTAGGCCAACAGTAATAAATGTAATGCCTAAACCACGTAACCCTGCTGGTACATCTGAATATTTCATTTTCTCGGTTAAACCAGCAAGGGCAACAATTGCTAACATCCACCCCGTACCGGCACCAATACCATAAACTACTGATTCAACTAGATCATATTCACGTTGAACCATAAATGATACCCCACCAAAGATCGCACAGTTTACCGTAATAAGCGGTAAGAAAATCCCTAGTGCACTGTAAAGCGCAGGGAAGAACTTGTCTAAAATCATTTCAAGGATTTGAACAAGTGCGGCAATGACCCCGATAAAAGTAATGAAGTTTAAGAAACTTAAATCTACGCCATCAACTAATACACCGTCTTTTAATATATGAGTATAAACAAGTTGATTTACAGGTACAGCTATGCCTAATACTACAATAACCGCAATCCCTAAACCAAAAGCGGTCGAAACTTTCTTAGACACCGCAAGGAATGTACACATGCCAAGGAAGAAAGAAAGCGCCATATTTTCAATAAATACGGACTTAACGAAGATACTTAAAAGATGTTCCATCTTATTTCTCCACTTGCTCTGGTTTCCAAGTTCTGATCGCCCAAATCACAAAACCGATGATAAAGAACGCACTTGGTGCTAATAAGAATAAACCATTCGCTTGATACCAACCACCATCTTGGATAGTTTGTAAAACAGTAACACCAAAGATTTTACCTGAACCAATTAATTCGCGTAAAAAAGCGACAATAACTAACATCGCACCATAACCTAAGCCATTACCAATACCATCTACAAAACTTTCAAGCGGAGCTGATTTCATTGCAAATGCTTCTGCACGTCCCATAACGATACAGTTAGTAATAATAAGACCAACAAAAACAGAAAGCTGTTTCGATAAGTCATAAACATAGGCACGCAATATTTGGTCTACAAGAATAACCAAAGAAGCAATAATTGCCATTTGTACAATAATACGAATACTATTTGGAATATAGTTACGGATCATTGAAATAAACATACTAGAGAATGCGGTTACTAAACTCACCGCAATGGCCATTACGAATGCTGTTTGTAACTGTGTAGTTACAGCAAGCGCAGAACAAATACCTAAGATCTGTAATGCAATTGGATTGTTATCTGAGATTGGAGATAACAATAACTTTTTAAGATTGTTATTTGCCATTAGTTCGCCCCTGCAGTTGCTTTAAATTTAGCTAAATATGGACCGAAGCCATTTGTACCGAACCAATATTTAAATGAATTATCGACACCTTTAGACGTTAAAGTTGCACCGGATAAACCATCAACACCATGCTCTTTATCTGCTGAAGCGCCTTTCCCAATCGTTAAAGCAACTTCATTATTGGCATTAAATAATTTCTTACCAACAAAGTTTTTTTGCCAATTAGTATTAGCAATTTCCCCACCTAAACCGGCTGTTTCACCTTGTTCATAATAAGTAATACCATTCACCGTATTCGCATCAGGTTGCACCGCCACAAAACCATACATCATAGACCATAAACCATTACCATACATAGGTAACACTACTTGCGTTGTTTGGCCCATTTCATCTTTAACTAAATATACTTCCGCATATTTAGCACGCATTCTAATATTTACTTTGTCGTCTTCTGGTTTAATTGCTACGCTTGTTGCGGGATCTTTTGCAAATGCTTTTGCATCAAAATTTGCTACATCTTCAACATAATCACCTGTTGCCAAATCAACAATTTTTGGCTCAATGAACTTAGCATAGGTTTCTTGCACATTGGTATTTTCATGCATTAAACCTGCCGCTTGTAAGATATTTTTTTGTTTATCAAGTTGTTTCTGAATATTTTGTGTTGGTTTTAACAACACGGCAGCACTTGCTACAATCAGAGAACAAATTAAACTTAATAACACAACAACCGTTAAAGTACCGCTTACGCTATCTTTATTAAATTTAGCCATTTTATGCCGCCTTTGCCTTTCTACGTTTGATATTGCTTTGAACAACTAAATAGTCAAAGATAGGAGCAAACAAGTTAGCGAATAAAATTGCTAACATCATACCCTCTGGATATGCTGGATTCGCTACTCGAATAACCACGCACATTACCCCAATCAAAGCGCCATACCACCATTTACCTTTATTGGTAAACGCAGCAGACACAGGGTCAGTCGCCATAAAGAACATACCTAATGCAAAACCACCCAACACTAAGTGCCAATACCACGGCATTGCAAATAATAGGTTTGTTTCTGAACCGATTAAATTAAATAAGGTTGCCGTTGCAGCCATACCGACTAACACACCGGCGATAATACGCCAAGATGCAATACGAGCGAACACAATAATTGCCGCACCGATCATCAACATTAAGGTAGAAACCTCACCGATAGAGCCAGGAACATTCCCCAAGAAAGCATCCATCCAAGTGATTTCTTGACCGGTTACTGCATGCTTAAGTGCAATTTGGCCACCTTGTGCCCATTGTGAAAGTGCAGTTGCGCCTGAAAAACCATCAGCGGCTGTCCATACTAAATCGCCCGAAATCTGTGCAGGATAAGCAAAGAATAAAAACGCACGCCCCGCAAGCGCCGGATTCATAAAGTTTTTACCCACACCACCAAATACTTCTTTTGCGACCACGACACCAAAAGTAGCCGCTAACGCCGCTTGCCATAATGGCAATGTAGGTGGCACGATTAATGCTAATAATATTGAGGTAACAAAAAAGCCTTCATTAATTTCATGCTTACGAACCATCGCAAAGACAACTTCCCAAAAACCACCAACTAAAAAGATAGTTAAATAGATTGGTAAGAAATAGGTTGCGCCTAGCAACATTTTACTTCCCCAACCTGCATCAGCAGTTAATGTAGCCCCCACAGCCTCGGAGAAAGCATAATGCCAGTTATTTGTAATTGAATCTGTTAATGAACCTAGATGGCTTGTAGCAAGAATAGCTTGTCCACCGACGTTATACATTCCCCAGAACATGGCTGGAAATAACGCTAACCATACGAGAATCATCATTCGCTTAGAATCTAACGCATCACGTACATGTGAGTCTTTTTTAGTCACTGTACCCGGTGTATAAAGAATAGTATATGTGGCTTCAAAAAGCGTGTACCATTTTTCATACTTTCCACCTTTGTGAAACGCAGGTTCCATCTTTTCAAAAAGATTTTTTAAACCCATTTTATTACCCTTCCTTCTCGATCTTATCTAACGCTGTTCGTAACATAGGACCGTAGTTATTTTTGCCCGGACAAACATAGGTACACAGAGCTAAATCTTCTTCATCTAGTTCTAAACAGCCTAAATTTTGGGCTGAGTCTGTGTCGCCAGCAGCTAAATCACGTAATAATAACGTTGGAATAATATCTAACGGCATTACACGTTCGTAAGCACCGATTGGCACCATTGCCCGTTCACCACCGTGGACAGCCGTCGTAAAATTGAATAATTTTTTACCAAAATGTCCTAATACAGTACGCGTAATTGAGTATTTATCCGAGCCAGGCATAACCCATCCCAATAGCTCTTTTTCACGCCCTTCTAATAACACTGACACTTGTAATGCATAACGACCTAAAAAATCCACAGGGCCACTTGCAGTAGCACCACTTAATACTGAACCAGAAATAATACGATTTTCGCCCGCGTTTAATTCACCGGTCGTTAATTGAGAAAGGTTTGCACCCAAACGAGTGCGCACTAAACGAGGTGTTTTCACTTGTGGCCCTGCCAAAGCAACTACACGATCAGTAAATAACTCACCGGTTGTGAATAATTTACCGAAAGCAATTACATCTTGATAATTTAGATGCCACACAGTTTTAGTTAAGTTAACAGGATCAATAAAATGAATATGTGTACCCACTAAGCCCGCCGGATGTTTACCTGCAAATTCATGTACAGTAATGCCATCTACAGTAGGAATATTTACACCCGCTGCTTTGACTAAATTCACCTTAACACCTAAACGAGTTAATACAGTTAAACCATATTCAAAATCATTTTTATATTCATTGATAATGACGGCAGGATCTGCACTTAATGGATTAGTATCCATTGCATTCACAAAAATCGAGGCAGGTGTCGCATCTACAGCAGGAACCTTGCTGAATGGACGAGTACGGAACGCTATCCATAAACCAGCGTTAATAAGATTAGCTCTCACTTGCTCTGCTGACAAAGAAGCTAACTGAGCTGCTTCATAGCGAGTAAAGGTAATTTGTTCATCACCCTCAACTTTAATCACGACTGATTGAAGAACACGCTTTTCACCACGGTTAATCGCAACCACAGTACCACTTGCAGGTGCGGTAAAAACTACGCCAGCATTCTTTTTATCTTCAAAAAGTACTTGACCTTTTTTCACTACATCTCCTTCACGTACTTTCATTGAAGGACGCATACCCACATATTCCTCACCAAGCATCGCAACTTCATTAACGGTATTGCCGTTATGGATTACTTGTGCTGGCGAACCTGCAATAGGTAAATCCAAGCCTTTTTTAATTGTAATCATATTATTTGCACTACTTTTTTGGGTTAAAAAATAAGATTGCGAAAATCGCAATCGCTTCTATTGAGTCGTAACGGTCATTTAGTAACAAATGAATTCCCCTACCTGTTTCTAAAAAGTTACATAAAGCTCTCAAATCTTAGTTGTTATCTTGCAATTATTTTACAAGCAAAAATAAAGGCGCTATTTTACCTTAAAATGCGGTTAAGTTTCTACAAAAACCGGCTATTTTTGCCGATTAGCCCTTGAAAATTTGAAATAAATCAAATATTTATTACGGGCATAGCTTAACCATAACTCAAAAGTAGTAAATAACGTTGATTTAAATACGCACTATTCCCTTTTAATATTTCGCATAGTCTTATGCCATAGCCTTTAACCTGTCGATTTGCAAAATTTTGGCTAGAAAAAGTCGCTTACAAGACGTACAATGGCTGATAATTTTAGTCAAGTTAATCTCATCGTTTGGATACAAAAATGGAACAACAAGAAATCATTCATATTTCAATCTCAGAGGCTGCGCAAGCACATTTCCGCTGTCTATTAGAACAGCAAGAACCTAATACCCATATTCGCATTTTCGTAGTCAATCCCGGCACACCAAGTGCTGAATGCGGGGTGTCCTATTGCCCATCAAATGCGGTTGAAGAAACCGATACAGAATTTAAATTTACCGGTTTTTCTGCTTTTGTTGATGAGCTTAGTTTGCCATTTCTAGCCGATGCTGAGATTGATTATGTAACTGATCAAATGGGCGCTCAGCTAACGCTCAAAGCACCAAATTCAAAAATGCGTAAAATTGCAGACGATGCACCGTTCATTGAACGGTTAGATTATGTTATTCAAACACAAGTCAATCCTCAATTAGCCAGTCACGGCGGACAAGTTACCTTGATTGAAGTAACTGAAGATAAATATGCCATTCTACAATTTGGCGGTGGTTGTAATGGTTGTTCAATGGTTGATGTGACCTTGAAAGAAGGAATAGAAAAGCAATTATTAGCAACCTTTCCAACTGAACTCAAGGGTGTGAAAGATGTAACTGAGCATCAACGAGGTGAACACTCTTACTACTAATCCGCTGGATGCGCAAATAAAACAGCACGCTAATGCATATCAGCAATAGCGTGCTTTCTGTTGCCTAAATCAATAAAAATAACCGCTTTATTATTTAAATGAGTGAGGGTAACGTTGTTGAATATGCGCTAACAAGGCTTTTTTATCTTCATTTGATAAAAAAGCGGCCGCTATACTATTTAATAGTAGCTGTTTTGCTTCTGAGATTGACAGCTGATATTGTTCAGCCAATAAACGGTATTCTTGCTGAATACAGGTTTGTGAAACGGTCATATTATCAGTATTTAAAGTGGCTACTACGCCACGCATTAAAAAAGTACGTAATGGGTAGTCTGCTAATTGTGCGACTGTTTTAGTTTGCAAATTACTACAAGGACACATTTCTAGCGGTGTTCTTTTATCAATTAACTGCTTCATTACCGTTTCGCTTTCAATAGCCCGAATCCCGTGACCAATGCGAGTAGCGCCAAAATCTAGCGCTTGTT
Organism: [Haemophilus] ducreyi; assembly: GCF_900109315.1. GTDB lineage: Bacteria > Pseudomonadota > Gammaproteobacteria > Enterobacterales > Pasteurellaceae > Haemophilus_B > Haemophilus_B ducreyi. Next base: position 161,094 of record NZ_FOJC01000003.1, read on the forward strand.
GGACACTTTCTGCACCGGCAGCTTCGCCTGCATGAATGGTAAATGGCACACCATGTTGATTAGCAAAATCAAATTCTTGCTGAAAATGTTGAGTAGCAAACAATCCTTCTGCACCGGCTAAATCAATCGCGACCACGCCGGCTTCATATTTAGTTAAATACTGTTTAGCCAAGCAAATTGTTTCTAAATTTACTGATCTATTATCTGCCGCGCGCATACAACATAAAATTAAATTTGCTTTAAACAAACTTGTACTAGCCAAGCCCGCTTGTAAGCCACGTAATGCGGCTTTAACCGCATCTTCTTGTGACATTGATCGTTGTGTATGTAGTTGTGGAGCAAAACGAATTTCTGCATAGACTAAACCATCTTGATCTAAACGTTGAATCAAATCCGTAACGGCTGAGCTCAATGCTTCTGGTGTTTGCAATAAAGAAAGTGGCAAGTCAAAACAACGTAAATACTCATTCAAATCACTGCAATCTTGTGGGACTGATACATAAGCAGTTAATGCTTCAGCTGTACTCGCGGGTAAATTAACCGCTTGTTTTTTAGCCCATTCAATCATCCACGCAGGTGATAAAGAACCATCTAAATGTAAGTGTAAATCAATCACACCGTATTGTGCTAAACCTGAAACCATTTTTATCTCCCTGATTATCCATCATTCCACGCATAAAGCGGTCAAATTTATCTTATTTTAACGCAAGTTAGCATTATGATAAATCTAAAATATCGCTTTAGACTGAGTTTATAGCGCATTGCTTTATGTTGATAAGGCGATGAAATCAATAAGCTTTTAGCGTATAATCGACTGTTAGTTAATGAAGTCAAGCGCGCTTTTTGTGCCAAAAATCAGCAAATAAGCCCGCTTATTATTAGTATACGTTTAAATTTATGCATAACAAATTTTATCGCGGCCGTTTTGCGGTCGCGCCAATGTTAGATTGGACAACGCGCCATTGTCGTTATTTTCATCGTCAATTTAGCCAACAAGCTTTACTCTACACGGAAATGATTACTGCGCCGGCGATTCTTCACGCTAAATATGATTTACTTGAGTATGATCCCGCAGAACAGCCTGTTGCCTTACAATTAGGCGGCAGTGATCCAACTCAGCTGGCTAATTGTGCAAAATTAGTACAAGCACGTGGTTATACAGAAATTAACCTAAACGTTGGTTGCCCATCTGATCGGGTTCAAAATGGTATGTTTGGTGCTTGTTTAATGGCTAATGCTGATTTAGTCGCGGATTGTATTAAAGCAATGCAAGATGTGGTCGATATTCCGGTGACCGTTAAACATCGGATTGGTATTGATACATTAGACAGCTATGCTTTTTTATGTGATTTTATTGACAAAATCCAACCTTATTCGCAAGATTTTATTGTCCACGCACGTAAAGCTTGGCTATCTGGTTTAAGCCCTAAGGAAAACCGAGAAATTCCACCGCTTGATTATGAACGAATGTATCAGCTAAAACGTGACTTTCCGCAGTTAAATATTTCAATCAATGGCGGTATTAAGACAATTGATGAAATAAAACAACATTTAACCAAAGTTGACGGTGTGATGGTTGGGCGAGAAGCTTATCAAAACCCGGCATTATTAGGGGAGATCGATCAACAATTATTTGATCAAAACCAACCGCTTATCACCGCACGTACCGCTGTAGAAAATATGTTGCCTTATATTGAACAACAATTATCAAAAGGCGTTTACCTCAATCATATTGTGCGACATATGTTAGGCGTATTCCAAAATTGTAAAGGTGCGCGTCAATGGCGACGGCATTTAAGTGAAAACGCTTGTAAACAAGGCGCAGGGATTGAAGTTGTCGAACAAGCGCTTCGTTTTGTCACTGAATAATTACTATTTCCCTTAATTTAAGGGACGGCAATTGGGTATGCTCGCCAACGTTAGTATTGCTTTAACAATTTTTGATAATTAATCACTCGCTTGACTATCACTAATTGCACGAATTAATGCTTCTAAGATCGCCATTTTGTCTTGTTCGCTACTATTGAGCGGTGCATTTTGGCAAATCATTTGATAAAACGTATTAAAAAACGTTGTTGGATCAAAAAGATAATTCACGCTATAGGTTTTAGTACAAATACCTTTATAGGCAGAAAACAATAACCAATTTGATACATTATTATCATTTGAACGACCAGAATACCAATATTGACTAGCTTCAAGCGCCACTTTTCTGGTTAAAAAATAGGTATTAGTATCAATATGATTTTCATTATGAAGTTGAATACTGCCGGCAATATTCAACATATTTGAGCTTATGTCTAATTTTAAGGCTTTATTAGGCCCAACAGATTCAAACGTATCCCGGCAAATAAAATGATTATTCACTGAATTAATTAAGTTACGATAACTATAAACATAGTCTAACTGGTTTTGCATCAGGCAAGTTAAACAAGTCTCTACGTGATTTGGCTCATACCAATTATCATCATCAAGATAGCAAATCATATCCTCTTTGGCTAAAAAAGGCGCTATCGCATTAATACTGCTATTCGACCAACCATTTGCACCGGTATTCATCGGGAGATAAGTAACAATTACTTGTGGATATTTATCTAAAATTTGCTTTGCTTGCTCAGCAAACTGCACACCATCAACAAATACATAATGCTGACAGGGATAAGTCTGTTGCTGTACTGATTGAATCGCTCTTTCTAACTCTGGGCGACCAATGGTGGAGGTGATAACTGCGACACTTTTCGTTAACATACCGTTGTTAATCCATAATATTGCTTAAATAATAATTAAATTTGATACTTAGTCTTATCACCAATATCAAAATGTAACGGCATACGCCATTTTTGAATACTGAGTAGAATCAGTAAAATACCACTCGCTAAACTGCTAAGGTTAATCAACATCGATTGAGATAAACACTCCGCCAACCAAAGCAACGCCATTAATAAGGGTTGAAAATTCAATCCCCAAATGCGGAAACAGAAATATTCTTTATAACTTAAGCCACCGATCACTAATAGTATTGCGCCCAAAGCTAACGTTGGTAAGCCAAACACCTGACATAGCAAGCCGATCCATACACTAAATTGAAAAACCAACCGAATATTTTTCATATATAAATGCAATGATGATGCTAACATTGTGCCGGCGATTAATAATCCAGAGTACGCAAGCTCAATATAATAAGGAAAAAGTAATAATGCTATGCTCGCTAAGACAAAACCAAGTCGATAAGTAATCACAGTAAGATAATCCCAAAAATCCATTGGTGATGTAATATGTGGATCTGACATAAATGCTCCTTTTACCTGTCAATTAACCTCTAGATCACAAAAGCGGTCGAAATATTTGCTTTTTTAACCAAAAAGTATATTTCAGACCGCTTGTGCAACCTCACTTAACTATTATGCTTTACGAGAATCTTGATATGCTTTTGCTGCGGCAACAAAACCTGCAAATAATGGATGCCCATCACGAGGAGTCGAAGTAAATTCTGGATGAAATTGAGCAGCGATAAACCAAGGATGGTTTGGCACTTCAATAATTTCAACTAATTTGCGATCCGCTGAGACACCGCTTACCTTTAATCCCGCCGCTTCAATAGTTGGCAATAATACATTATTCACTTCATAGCGGTGGCGATGACGTTCAACAATCGCTTCTGCGCCATAGATTTCTCGAGCTTTAGTTCCTTCAATTAAATGGCATTGCTGTGCACCTAAACGCATTGTACCACCTAAATCTGATTTATCTGTACGTGTTTCAACATTGCCTGATTCATCTTGCCATTCCGTAATTAAACCAATCACTGGCTGGCTACACGCAGGATCAAATTCCGATGAATTTGCCTCAGTTAAGCCCGCTACATTACGCGCATATTCAATTAATGCAATCTGCATACCTAAACAAATACCTAAATAAGGAATATTATTTTCTCTTGCATATTGCGCTGTACGGATCTTACCTTCCACACCACGATAACCAAAACCACCCGGGACTAAAATCGCATCTAAGCCATCTAATAATTCTGTGCCTTTTGTTTCAATATCTTGTGAATCAATATATTTAATATTAACGCTTAAGCGGTTGGTTAAACCGGCGTGTTTTAATGCTTCATTTACCGATTTATACGCATCGGGTAATTCAACATATTTGCCGACCATCCCAATGGTCACTTCACCGGTTGGATTTGCTTGACGATAAAGCACTTGTTCCCATTCACTTAAATCTGCTTCTGAGCATTCCAAACGGAAGCGATCACAAACAAAACTATCTAAAACTTGTGATTTTAATAATTCTGGAATACGGTAAATCGAATCAACATCTTTTAATGAAATCACCGCACGTTCTGGCACATTACAGAATAAAGCAATTTTTTTACGTTCATTTGCGGGGATTGTACGGTCTGAACGACAGATTAACACATCTGGTTGAATACCAATTGACAGTAATTCTTTCACGGAATGTTGCGTTGGTTTAGTTTTGACTTCACCCGCTGTTGGAATATATGGCACTAGCGTTAAATGCATAAACAATGTTTTTTCACGGCCTACATCTACAGCAAGCTGACGTAATGCTTCTAAGAATGGTAAGGACTCAATATCGCCAACAGTGCCCCCCACTTCCACAATCACAACATCGCGACCTTTACCACCTTCAATTACACGCGCTTTAATTTCATTAGTAATATGCGGAATCACTTGAATCGTCGCACCGAGATAATCACCACGCCGTTCTTTACGTAATACTTCTGAATAAATCTTACCGCTAGTAAAATTATTTGCTTTACTCATTTTTGAGCGAATAAAACGTTCATAATGGCCTAAATCTAAATCAGTTTCCGCACCATCTTGAGTAACAAAAACCTCACCGTGTTGGGTAGGACTCATAGTGCCTGGATCGACATTAATATAAGGATCAAGCTTCATAATGGTAACATTTAAACCACGAGCTTCAAGAATAGATGCGAGTGATGCCGCGGCAATACCTTTGCCTAAAGATGAAACAACACCGCCCGTCACGAAAATATAATTCGTTGCCATTTTATTGCCTTCGATGATTAATAAATAGATAAGAAAATAGGAATGAATAGTTTTAATCAAACTATCAGGACGGGAGCTTACTCTACACTAAAATCTATTTTTTGGCTATGATAAAAATCAGCAAGCGGACTAATTTAGCAAAATTCTTTCAAATTTAAACCGCTAAAACTAAGTAATATAAATAATAGAATCTAACTGAGATAAATGGGACTTGGTGGGTAGCAACGTGTAGTAGTGGGACAAGAAAAATGAAAGGCTATTACAAAATATGAAAAAGGAAATTAGAAAGTAAATTTAGTAAAACAGCTTCATTTTAGAATAGTGAAGCTGTTTTTTTATTCGCAAAATAAATCTGGTTGTTGATGTTTCACTATACGTTTTCGTACACGATTAATGACTTTACGAATACCTGATTTCGTCATACCATACTTTTTAACTAAAAAGAACCAATTATTACCGGTAAAATCATTATAAATATCCAAATCTCGTTGAGCGATTTTATAATAAAAATCTTTAGGAAAAGAAATGACTTGTCCAGCATAATGTTCAGCTAAGAAATCAGTAACACCAGTTGAAATTTGTTCACAAATTTCTACATCAAGATTGTAATTTTGGCATAGCGTATTCACATTATCTTCAATATCCCGTAAAAGCTCATGTCGTGCTATTTCCATTTGAGTAATCATCTTGTTTTTCCTAATTTATATAAACCAATAATATTAGAGATATGGTTCGCCAAATCTGCCAACAACTTAGAGCTTGTAGCTTAAAGAGTATTGTTGTCAAATTTGGCGATATTCATTTTATTTACCTACTCGTTTTTGCCATTGTTTCAAATTTTCTAAAATCAAGGTGGCTTGTGAATTTGTCAGCTCGTTCCACGGCGCATCATCATTTAACGACCGCTTCACAAAGCTATTCAGCCCACGAGAAGAACCATCATCAATTACTCCATCAGCGTACATTTGTTTCCACATCGCCCACAACTTACGCTGAATAGGTGAAAGCGATGATTTGCTTCTTGGTAGCTGAATTTTAGCCCCTTTATCCTGCAATAATTTTACTAATTTAATCAGCTCTGAATAGCTTATATTTTTTGCAGAATTTTGGTAGAATTGTTGAGAAAGTAGGCTACGATAAGTTTCATCATCCATTCCTAACTGACTCTTCCCAATATGTACTAATTGCAACAGTTTATTTCGCATAACATCCCCTTAATAATCGTTTCAATTTCTGAATATTTTTCACTGCAATTTCGTCCAATTTAGCCTGTTCTTCAGCTGTTTTTGGCGGTGGGGGGTGGAAGTTCTTTCACTGCACGCCGTGGCATCGCATCTAAAAATATTTTAGGCGTTGGAAACCAATCACAATTTTGCGAAATCCACATAAAAGCCTGCTCAAACCGCACTTGGTCTAGTTCCTGCACCCAGCTTTTCTTATAAGTCAGCACCTGAAACCACGTTTCTAGTGTTGGCTTCACCATATCCTCCGTTGGCGAATTTTTCAGCCGTAACGTTAGCAACACGGCAAATCCTTTGCCTAAAATCGGTTTTATCCATTCGTTCCCCATTCCAACGCTCCTTTCACTGCATTCATTTTACTGCTTGCAAGCGGTCGATTTTGCTCAAAATTGTGCAAAGCCACTGTTGTGCTAGCAGGCTTGTAACTGGCAATAATCTCTAACAAATAACCATGAGATTTCATCGGCAATTTCAACGTCTGCCGACTTGCCAACATCTGATTAATCGCATAAATCCAGCTTTCCGAGGGGGCTGAAAACTCACATCCATCACGTTGAATTTTGCCCTCACGAATCATCGGCGTAAGCTCATTTAAGAGCTTTGCGACACGGTCAAAAGTAAGAGATGTTTTGGTAGGGCGAAACAAGCCCAAATAACCAATTAACGCCTTGCCCAATTCGCCATTCACCATTAACGCCGTATTTAAAGCATCACTTGCCGCCTGATTTGCTACTAATGCATCTAACGAATGCACCGCACCACAGGCACTACATTTCACTTTCATTTTTGTTCTCCATATATGAAAAAACCACCCGAAGGTGGTTTTTATCGTTTAACAAGTAGGGTCAAAGTGTTGTATGTGATCGGGCAAATCTAATTCTTCCAAATTCTTTTCAATGAGTTCATCAATAATAGGATCTTCTTGCATAATCATTTTCGCCATCCCAAATATTAGGCAATCCACTTTATCAACATTATCCACATGACCAGAAGCAGCCCATTCATTGTCTTCATCTTTTTCAAAATCAAAACTAAGTTCAACATCAAAGTCATTTTCAGCCTCAGGATATTTATCAATGATAATAAACCAACCTGTTCTAATCAGAACGGGGATTTTAACCAAAAAATCTGACATAATTTCTGTAAGTTGCGGTGGCAAAGTAGCGTTTCCAATACTTGCTTTGATCCCTAAATTATCTTCTTCAGGTTGAACGTTAACATGGAATTTAACACTATATTTTTTCATCTCAACTTCCCCCCTAACTTCATCAAAATCCCCTTCGCATTCCCCACATAAATAGAAGCGCGAATCATTTCTTGCTTATCCAAGGATTTTTCCGCTTGTTGTAACTGCACCACGGCTTCGTGAATTTGTAGTTTGAGTTGTTCAAGGGTATCAATCATTGTCTTTCTCCTTTTTTCCTGCCCAGTTTTCGCAGTATTTTGCTCGATGTTTACACCAGTTTTTCTGTGTTAAATTCAGCGTTTTTTCCTGTGCCACTTTCCACAAATTGACTGCTAGGTAATAATCGCCCTTGCGTTCCATTTCTGCGGCAGCAAGTGAAGCATCATCATATTCTTGCTGCCATATGGCTTTAATTGCATTTCTGTCCGTCATTTCCGAATCTCTTCATCATTAGGTTTAATCACAAACTCTTCTTCATTCTCACGAATTGAAATACCACTAATTGAGCGAGCCGTTTTGGGGTCAGCAAGCAACGCTTCCTTATTGATTTCTTCTTTCACACGCAAGAACTGTAAAAAGCCCGTATTTTTAATGGCTTCAATCACTTTTACCACACTTGCAATGCTAACTTTTGGCGGCTTCGCACGCCATTGCACTTCACCTGTGTTGAAATAAGCCGTCTTCTGCTTGCCACCGTTGGTTAGCTCGTCCCGACGGCTTTCACAATAAGCCTGTACCGCCTTTTGTAATGGCTTCACTTTCTCCTTAAGTGCGGTCAATTCAGCCGTATATTTTTCATCAATCGCTGCTTTCTCATCCGCTTGTAGGGTAGAAAGTCTTACCTGCTCACGTTCTAAATCACCGATTTCCTTAATTGCCAATGCCACTTCATCTTGAGTTTGTAAGTTCAATTCGTGAACATCTGCTTTAATTCTCACTGCTTTCTTCGCCATTTTCTGTCTCCTTAATTTCACTAGCATTGGGATAAAACGCTGCATCTTTATCATAAAGTTCAGCTCGAATATTCAATTTGCCGTCTTTATCTTCAATAAAATCAAATTGCTGAATGCCTTGTGCTAAGGCAGCAGCAATAGCCTCAGGCGAATCTTTGGTTAGCTCAGCAAACTCATTGCAACACGCCAAAAACTGATTTTTATCTCGACGAGAAATCGTTTTTAATACTTTGTTACACATTCATCACCACCTGTCCGTCTACTTTAGGAATACCTAAACTATCTGCCATATTCATTGATGCTGTCAGTAAATTGTTTACTGCTAATGGATAAAGCAGGCTTGTGGTGGTTTTGTTGTGGTTGGTTGCAGTTAAACGTTGGCGAACAGCAAGAAAGGTATCTTCCTCAAAAATATCACTTAGCTTTTTGCCCACTCGTTCCAGTTTGTATGCCACATAAGCTTCTAACTCTGCATCAAGGGGCATTAACTCCACAATTTCACAGCGCTGTACTACTTCACGGACTTCGGTATTGCGTTCCGAGAGTTTTAATTTCAGCTCCGGCTGACCTATCAAAACAATGGAAAGCAATTTTTTAAAGCCGTCTTCCAATTCAAAAAAGCGTTTTAAATGTTTCAAAGTAGGAATCAGTAAGCTATGTGCTTCTTCAATAATCAACACATTGCTATACCTTGCCTTGCAACTCTCTTTCAAAACTCGATGCAACTGGCGGAATCGTGCTTCCGGCGAACGTTTCACACCTTCCAAAGGGGCAAGGGTAGAAATAATTGCTTCGGCAATATGTGCTGCTTTCAAGGTTTTACCCTTGGCATCGTTATCTTCCATTGCGATGATATACGGCTCAATTACTGCAATCGGGGCGTTCTCTTGGTTAATACGATCAATCAAATCACGGCGCAGAGTAGATTTGCCGGCACCGCTTTCACCAACAACTGCCATAAAACCGCCGTGCTTAGCGGTTTGGAATTGAGCTTCACGTACATAACGAATATCCGGCGTGGCAAAAACATCATCCGCACTGCGTATATCTTCAGCAAACGGATCACGAAATAAGCCAAAATGTTTCTTTGTGGCTGGAAATAAAGTTTGTTTTGCGAGTAACATAATCTCGTCCTTAATTTCATCTATGGTTTTAGGGATGGAAGCGGCAGGCTCGGTCGCCAAACTTGCCCCTGCCGCTTCGTTTTTCAACAACTCATTTAACGGCTGGGTCACCCCAAGAGCGGTTAAATTCGTTGCCAAATTCTTTTCAAATTCCGCCCATTGTTTCACCCGCTGATTATGATTAATCAACTGTGATACCGTTGCAGGCGACACATTCATATTCTTTGCCAATTCACGCAGGCTTATACCTTTATCAATTAGCACCTGTTTTAACTTCAACACATCTTCGGCTCCGTTCATCAAAATTTATGCGGCTAACAATCGCAAACTACGATCAATTTTGCTCTTGTTTTCAGGCGTTGGCGCAGCAAACTCCGCTTTAAAAGCAGGGAAATCTAAGCTTAATAAGCGTTCTGCTTCAGTTATTGATACATTCTTGCCATAACGCCCAGCCACCCATTGATAGCTGATTCCAGTCCATAATTTGCCCCACCGGGCTTTACCCGCTTTAGCAAATTCCACAACTGACATCGGCTTCTGCTCAACTCTGCGAGCATTAGTAGTCAATTCGTGTTCTTGTCCTTTTTTCGGCATAACCCAATTTAGATCGGTTTCTTCGATATGCTTATAAGGGTTAATTTCACCGTTAAATAACGGTTTATTTGCCTTTTTAGCTCGTTTCAAATCGTCTTCGTTGTCTACACCGTAAGCCAATTTTTCAGCCTGTTCTTTGTTGGTCTCAAATGCTGTTTTGCGTTGTGCCTTATATTCTTCGCCAATCATTGCCGCATCCACTCTGAAGCCATATTCATTGACTTCAATAGGCTCAACGACTACCCAGTAAGGTTTCACGCTTTCCAAGCCGCCTTCATCGACGACACGCTCAAAACATTGTACTTGTACACATTCAGGGCGATATGGATTTTTGCCTACTGTGATTTTCTCCCCAACACGAGCATCAGGCACATTTCGCACATCATAACGACGGCTTTCAAAGCTGATTTCGAGCTTGTCTGATACCGTTCGTTCCGAAAGAGCAGTAATCATCAATTCTTGGCAAATTTCACGGCTGGGTGGAATAATCAATTCGTCAGCTTTAATGTGTTGCCACATTTGATAACGTGTTCGCCCGTGGCGTGAATGCACTGCTTTCCCATTGAAATACCGCATCCATTGGTGAGCCAGTTGATTTAACTCATCCAGCCCCGATACATTCATAAACCGCAGCCCACTCTCAAATTGCCGTTCAACAATGTCGTTGCCTTTTTCCACTTGCCATTTGGCTCGGGCATTATGGGCTTTTGGAATTTCCACTTTTACATCAAGTTGATGCAATAAGTGGCTGAACATTTGTGAAGTATTCGCGGTACCACGGTCAAACATTAAAAATTTGGGTACACCGAAAAACGGTTCAGCTTTGTTGGCTTTCGGCTGAATAGCGTTAATAAAGCACTGGCTCACGTTTTCTGCTGTTTCACCTCCATACACATACTCCACATAAATCACGCCTGATGTGTGATCCGTTATCACATATCGCCATACTCGTTGCGGTTCTACTTTCGCTACATTAGCAGGCTTGTTTTTGTAAAACTCACCTTCTTCCATAATACACAAGCCATTACCTTTGCCTGTCTCTTTTAAGTAATACAACACACACAACGACGGGTCGATTTGCCACACGTGGTTCGGGTGCTTACTTTGCAACTGCACCACAGACGTTGGGCGTAACAACTGGTCGGGGTGTAAATTGGCATTGCGTAATGCACGTTCTACAGAACTTGCCGAATAAGGACGAACTTCACCAGTATTCTCGTCAATAAATTCTGCTTTAATACGCTGATTCGCTCGCAGAATATCCAACACTCGTTCTAGTGTTCATCGTCTTGCCGTTTTTCCGTCTAAGGTGCAGCCAAGCGGCACTAATCAAATCCAGTTCAGTTTTTTCCAGCTGATGTTTGCCTTTATCCGACCGCACTTTACGATTACTTTTCGGGCGGTAGGGTTTTATTTGGCGTAAGAAAGTCGCTCGACTTAACCCTGTTTGCTCACAGCCAGCACGAATCTCTTTCTCCGTCTCGCCAAACTTTGCTGTCTCCACACGGTTTGCCCAGTGGGATAGCACACTTGGTAAAATTGCCATTGCATTGTCCTTACTCCACAATTTCCGCTTCACTGACTTCATCTAAAATCGCCGCTAAGCTCGGTTCAACGGTAGGCTCGTCAGCATATTCATTTCTTGCCCATTCAGGTAAGTTATCGCCTATCGGCTCATCAGTTAAGTTAAAACGTTCTTTAAGTTCGCTTAAAATCAACTGATATTCAGCAAGCACACCACTCATAAACTGACGATGGTCAATGCCGTGTGCGTCTTGATGATCTTGTAAGGCTTCAAATGCCTGATAGACTTGTCCACGCAAAATAGCTTCTGCTTTATAGCTAATCTGTGCTGCTTCTTCTCGCAACATACCGCCCCGTTGGTCGGGTGTTTGGGTTTCAATCAGTAGCGTTTTCTTCGCCAGCTCTTTGTCCAGTTTATTTAAGCGTTCGTCCTTATTGGCTATCACTTTCGCCTGAGCATCATAGTTTGCTTTCGCGCTTTCCAGTTGCTTAGTCAGGCTTTCCTTCTCCTTAGCATGCTTCACGCTCAATTCTTCAATTTTCTCAATCAAATCTTCTTTATCCGTGGCTTCCGAATAATCCACTTCCACAATTTCCGCGCGGGCTTCTTCGGGGAGTTTGCGCAGCTTTTTCATTTCTCTATAACCAAGCCCCAGCTTTTGGCTAGTCTCTAAAAACTCTTCGCCAAAAGTACTAAGGTTTGCTAGGTCTTCATCAATCTTACGTTTGCCTAAACCACAAGCAGTACAAAATTGCTCCCAAGTGGAAACCGTTTCCAATTTTCCATCTTGATTAACATAGCTCAAACCCTTGTATTTCTTGGTTTCTTTCAATTCTGCAAGAATTTTCAAATTGGAAACCGTTGCCAATTTTTCTACAAAGCTAAATGCTTTTAACATACCCATCGTTTCGTAGGCTTCCGCTAAATTCTGCGTCATCGCCTTTGCCGAAAGTGCGGTTGCATTTTGCACTTTTTGCATTTCAGCCACTGCTTCATCACTAAAAATATGTTCATTGCTCATTTGTTACTCCTTACCAACTGCCAGCTTGTACACGTTGGTCAATCAAATCAATATGTTCACGTTGTTTCTGCATTTCACGGTAATACGTCACCGCAATCTGCAAACACTGAATGCTTAATGCATAAGTTCCCGTATCTAACTTCTGCACAAAGCCTTCCGTTTCTAGTAATGCCAATGCGCGACTCACATTTACCGGGGTTTCACCAATCGCTTCGCATAGTTCCTTATTGGTTAGCCCAGTAAGTCTTCTGCCTTTTAATGCTTTTAAAATCCGCAGTGCGCGTTGCATGGTATTAAGTTTTTCTGTTTTCATATCTCTCCTTAGTGGTCATAATCCCAAGAGAGAGGAACAACGTTTTTTACATTTTCTTGTTGCATTCTGATCACAAAGTCAGGTACTAAATTGCACAATGCTTTGCTCCTTACGATATAGCCGTTACGTTCTAAAAATGCTGTGGCTAATTTCACTAAAATTTGTTTCATCTGTTTTTCCTCTTAATGTTTATTAGCGGTCAAATTCCGCTATGTTTTTACAAAAGCATCGCTTTTCAGATCTGTTAAATTGTTAAAGAGCAAAGTGCGTTAAGCCGCCGCTTTTAAGCCAAGTTTCAAGGCAATTTCATGGCTTTTGCCATAGCTGGCTTTAATCGTGCCATTTAGCACTCGTGAAACATGGGTTGGGTCGTAGCCATTGGCTTTTGCCCAGTGAGAAAAGGTTTCCCCCTTCGCTCGAAATTTCGCCTTAACTTCGCTTGGCGTTTTTGCTTTTCTCTGCATTGTTGATACTCCTTGTTGTGCTATAATGATTAAAGATTTAATCAAATTGGAATAATTCCATTTTATGGAAATGATCCATTAAATCAAGGTATTTTTATTGTTTTTGGGATTATCCCAGTTTAATAGGTTAAAAAATGAACACTAACGAGAAGTTTAAGCGTTTGATTAAGGCTCTAGGATTTGCCAGCGTAAAAGAATTTGCAGAAAGTTTGGATATTTCTCAAACAAGAATTGCAGATGTTATGCGTGGAAAACAGAAAGTACCTGAAGACTTATTGCTTAAATTGATCTCCCAGTATCACGTAAATGCGAACTGGCTCATTGCTGGTGTTGGGGATGTGTTTATTGGAAATATTCCTGAGAGTGTTTTAACCCAACAAGAACAACTGCTACTTGACGACTATCGTGAAAGTAACGAACAAGGCAAAGAAGCCATTGAAAAAACCGCGAGCGCGCTAGCACAGGCGGCGGCACTTACGAATCGTGAAGTAGCTTGATTAATTTTTAACATTACCTAGGGTTCACAAAATGAAAAAATATATAGTGATGCTGGCATTTGCAGGTGTAGCCACCTTTGCTCTTGCCCAAACATTTACCTGTAGCAAACGCACCTGTGGACAAATGGATAGCTGTGAAGAAGCCCGCTTTCACTTAACCCAATGTGGCGTAAAAAGCCTAGACCGAGACAACGACGGCATACCTTGTGAAAGTATTTGTGGTGGGAAGAAAAAGAAATAAATCTAAGGAATGAAAATGACAGCAAAACAACAAACAGAAAATTTACAAACCACTAATTTTGAATTGGTGTATGAGGGTGGGAAAACGGATCAGCACAAAATTGATGCCGATGTGCTAGGGCAAAGTTTAATTGCTTTTTCTGAATTAGTACGAGAAGCCAATGAATTGCTTAATGGTTCTAGTAGTGAAGTAAATACTGAAGTAACGGCTCAAAAAAGAAGGATCATTTGAAACATTATTAACGATTGCTCAAATGGGCGGTTCGCTCAGCAGAGGTTTTAGGCATTGCAGGTGGTTGTAGCGCCTTTGGTGGTGGATTGATTGCGGTTATTCAAAAATTGAAAGGGCGAAAAGTTCACGATGTAGTTATTGATGAGCAAAGCCAAAACTTAGTTATTGATGGCGAAGTGATTGAAAGTGATGAAGCAGTAAATACTTTGTTACACAGTAATGTCATTCGCAAAGATTTATCCCATATTCTCCATAGCCCAGTGAGCCGAGAAATCACCGCTAAACTTTACACAGAAAATAAGGCAGAACAAGTACTCGAAGTAGGCTTTGAACAGCTTAATTATTTCAGAAATCAGTAAGTCGCTATTAAAGAAGACAATACCGAAACCGTGAAAAAATACGTCCGTATTGCAGCCATTAACTTCGCTACACCGAAAAGTGGTTGGAAAATGATTTTGCCTGATGAGGTTACTCCTGTTGCAGTAAAAATTGCAGATGAAGGCTTTTGGAAAAAGGTGCAAACAAGCTCAACAAGATTTTCAATTGATGACCTTTTTTATGTTGAACTAGCGATCAAAACAACCGATAATGGGCTTTCTGAACGGAAAAGCTACACCATTACAAAAGTTATTGAGCATTCGCCTGCTGATGGCAAAGATAAGATGGTGTAAAAATTTAAACAATTTTAAAAGAGAAAAATGAACATTAGCACTATATTTGTTGTTGTTGTGTTCTCGGCATTATTTGCCTACATAGGTTGGGCAGGCGTTAAACGTCTGCTTGATTATTTTTTCCCTGATAACCTTTTACGAATTACAACGCTAAACGCCGATGGGACAAAAGTAGTTGAAACCTTTGATTTAGACAAGCTAACAGCGGAGCAGATTGCTCAGCTTAGAGAACGCCTCACAAAAACAACTCATAAAGCAGGAGTGCTAACAACCAATGAATAAGAAAATGCTCACAGGGTTGAATGCAACACTGATTGGGGCTTATTCTCAGTTGTTGCATTTAGTTTTAACCCATTATCAAATTATCTTTGAAGGTTTACCTGCTATTATTGCGATTGTTTCTGTTATTTTGACTTATTGGACGACATTACTTCTGATTTTGTTGAATCTGCCAAACGTATCCACCTTTTCACAAAAGGTAAAGATTAAAGCAGCAATTTCTCGCCCAGAAAAGCTAAATAAGAGACTGGAAAACAATACGTCAGAAAAGAATTTGAATTTACAAAAGATTGCTGAATATCAGCGGTTATTGATTGCTATTGATGACCGAGAAATCCAGCAATTAATGGCAGAAGGAACTGACTAAATTTATTTTTTATTCAGTTTAAAATCATCTAGCCCTACCATTTACTAAACTCCAGTTACCTATTCCACCCCAAGTAACTGGAGTTTTATATCTTAAATTAGTCTAGTTAATACGCAGGTCACAAGGCAACTTCATATTTGCGTTGTACAGCTAAGTACCCCTCTAACTGCCAAATCTTCTCCACTGCATTGTCATAAGCAATTTTTTGCCCGATGTCAGCATTGACAATAAGGCTTTTGATGTAATCTAACGTAAGTTTTTGCATAGTTGTCTCCGTTGTAGTTAATGGCGGTGAATCATATCCCTTGCCTAGTAGGTCAAGATGAGAAAAAAATTGATACATTCTCGTATCTCCTTATTTCTACGCCAATCATAAGTTAAAAACTACGCTACTTTATTCTAGCCGTGTCCAAAATACTTATATACTCAAAATAGCTACACTAAAAAAGCCTAATCAACCAATTTTTAATCAAGGAGTATGTATGAAAGGCTTTTTTAACGCATTGAAACAAGGTCGTTTGTTATCTTGGGTCGTGTCATCATTGGTGTTACTTATTGTTATTGCGCTTGTTTCCCCACAACAGTTGCCGGTAGTGCTGTATAAACTTGCCTTAGTTTGTATGGCAGCAATTATTGGTTATCACTTAGACCGTGCATTATTTCCTTATTCCAGCCCGGGCGGTTATTTGGCAATAAATTGGAAAGCCTATTTTAAGCATCAACATACTAAAAACGCAGACCAAGCCAAACCGGAATATCCTGTACATAAAGGTTATGAGTTGATCTTCGCTTTAGTCGTATTGCGACGCGCTTTGATTGTCGGTGCTGTTATTTTAGGTGTCACACTAGGGCTGTAATTATGCAAATTATCCGTCGTTTGATGTTTGTAGTCGCCTTGATTTGCCCGCTTATCGCACAGGCTGAGCCACAAGCTGCCAAGCAATATCAACGGGAGCTTACCCGTAATAGTCATGCTATTGGGGGACTAAATGCACCGGTTGCGCTGTTTGCCGCCCAAATCCATCAAGAATCTCAATGGAATGTAACCGCACTTTCTCATGTTGGTGCGCAAGGCTTAGCACAGTTTATACCACAAATTGCCAGTTGGATTGCCTCCCAATACCCAGAACTTAAAACTAATCAGCCTTTTAACCCTGATTGGGCGTTGCGGGCGTTAGTTCTCTACGACTATTGGCTTTATCAGCGGATCCATGCCGCAACGGATTGCGACCGCTGGGCATTTGTCTTATCCGCCTATAACGGCGGATTAGGTTGGGTACAACGAGATAAGCGAAAAGCACGTATACAAGGGCTTGATCCTATGGCTTATTGGCATACCGTAGAATCTGTTAATGCCGGTCGTAGCCGCGCTAACTTTATCGAGAACCGTGGGTATCCCAAACGAATTATCTATCGCTGGCAACTACGCTACATGCATTGGGGAAATTCAGTATGTTTGGACGATTAATAAAGTTTTTGTTCAGTGCCAATACAAGTAAACAATTTATTAATTTCATTGCCATTATTGCCGTTTCTATTTTGGGTTATTACCAGGCGTATAACAGTGGTTATCAAACCGCCAAACTGGAATTTGAGATTGCTAAAAACCAAGCAGTACAAACACAGTTACTAAAACTGGATGAACAAATTCAGCGCGCCAATATAGCTAATTTAGAACTGACCGAAAACTTAGGGCTATATCAAAAACTGGGGGATAAAACCACCGATGAATTACAAAAGATTTTGGCAAAAACACAGCGTTTACGTCGTCATTGTCAGTTTGATATTGACAGCATGCGGGAACTCAACACCGCCCACAATCGTGCTGCACAAGCCTCTTCCGGCAGTATTACAGACAGCTTGCCCAAAACCCGTACCACTTCCGGAAAATAATGCTGATGCAATATTTATCGCACTTAAGCAAATGTATGACTTATACGGCGAATGTGCCGGCAAGCATTTTGAGCTAATTAAAACAATAAGTAAGGAAAATCTATGATTGAAATTAGTGGATGGCAAGTTGTCACCTATTTTGTGGGATTGGTCATCACCATTATAGGTATGCTGATAGGCTTCGGTAAAATTTTACTCGCGCAATTTGAATCGAAACTCAATGAGAAATTCAAGTTTAGTGAAGAACGTTATCGTCGCCTACATGATGATATTAAAGCAGCAAAAGAACTTTCTGAAGTTGCAAATAAAACCGTTATGGAACTAAAAGTAACGATGCCGAATGAATATCAACGGCTCGAGGACGCCATTCGTAGCGAAACCGTGAATTCCGCACGATTCGATACCATTAACGAAAAATTAGATAAAGTGATTTTAATGTATGGACGAAATTAACATGATTGAATTTGATAAAAACAAACGTGAACACGTACGCTGGTTGATTTTACTTACTCTCGACCATGCTCGTCCTATTGGTGCAGCGGAAAGTCTGATTTTAAGCACAATTCAATGTGTACCAATGCAACTAACCGCATTAGAACTGCGCCGTGAATTAGATTATCTAGCCGGTAAAGCACTAATCGAAATCAAAGGACGAGATACGGCTCGCTGGCACGCCAAGCTGACAAGTAACGGCGTAGATATTGTGGAATATACTTCACCGGCAAGCCCTGGAATTGCACGTCCTGAAAAATACTGGTAAGAAATGATTATGCCGAAGCGTTCGACAGTAAAAAACCTACCACAAGCCGTCAAAGACTGGCTTTATGCGGCATTAGTTGAAAATAATTTTAGTGGCTATCGTGAACTTGAAGAAGCCTCGAAAGCCCGTGGTTATGATATTTCTAAAAGTGCTGTACATCGTTACGGACAGAAACTAGAACAACGTCTTGCTTCAATTAAAGCAAGTGCAGAAGCGGCAAAAGTGATTTCTGAAAATATCAGCAATGAAAAAAGCGCACAAAGCGATGCCATTTTAGAAATGATCCAAAGTGAAGTTTTTCAGGCATTAATGAGCTTACAGGAAATCAAGGATGAAGATGATCCGATGAAACGACTTTCTGCACTCTCTTTTGTGGGAAAAAACATCAGCCCGCTCATTAGTGCAAGCATTAACTTAAAGAAATACCAGGCTGATGTGAAAGCTAAAGCACCGCTTGCGGCAAACGAAGTGGAAAAAATAGTCAAAAAAGGCGGCTTAAGCCCAGAAACTACCGATGAAATCCGTCAAAAAATCTTAGGGATCACTGCATAATGCAAACCAATCAATTAACGCCCGAACAAGACCGCACACCGGCGGTGTTACTGCCCTATCAACAGCGTTGGTGTGCCGACACTACACCGGTTAAAGTCTGCGAAAAATCCCGCCGTATCGGGTTATCTCGGGGCGAAGCAGCAGATACCGCCTTATTAGCCTCTTCACAGCAAGGAATGGATAGCTGGTATATCGGCTATAACCGTGAAATGGCGTTAGAGTTTATTCGTGATTGCGGTAACTGGGCAAAAGCCTATGGACTTGCCACAGACGAAATTGAAGAAACCGAAGAAGTGTTCAAAGAAGGCGATGAAGAAAAAGCTATTCTTGCTTATGTCATCCGCTTTGCCAGTGGTTGGCGTATTACCTCACTGTCCAGTCGTCCGTCTAACCTGCGTGGAAAACAAGGGCGTGTAATTATTGATGAAGCTGCATTCCACGACGATCTACCGGAATTACTCAAAGCTGCTATGGCATTACTCATGTGGGGCGGTCAAGTACATATCATCAACACGCATAACGGTGTAGATAATCCGTTTAATAAATTGATTAATGATATACGTGCCGGCAAGAAGCCTTACAGCTTACATACCATTACCTTTGATGATGCCATTAAAGACGGTTTATATCAGCGAATTTGCTTGCGATTAGGACGTATTTCACAGCAAGCACAAGATGAGTGGGTGGCTGAAATACGCGCTTCTTACGGAGATGCAGCTGCAGAAGAATTAGATTGTATTCCGCGTAATTCCGGTGGTGCGTGGCTAACGCGCGCGCTAATTGAAAGCCGTATGAATTCAGATACGCCTCGACTTTGCTTAGAGAAAAAAGATGATTTTGCCCTGCAGCCAGAGCCAGTTCGTAATAGAGAAATTGCACAGTGGTGTGATGAAAATCTTTATCCGATATTAACGGCACTACCGGAAAAACAAAGGCATTTTTTAGGCATGGACTTTGCGCGTAGCGGTGACTTATCTGTTATCGCAGTTGGGCAAGAACAATCTGATATTCGTCTCAAAAATGTGCTGTTATTGGAACTCTCTAATATACCGTTTGCTCAACAAGAACAGATTTATTTCTATATTGGTGATCATTTACCACGTTTTAGTAAAGCGGCAAATGATGCAAGAGGTAATGGACAGAGTTTGTCAGAAAAAGCGTTTGATCGTTATGGTGCCATTGTAGAAGGCGTAATGTTAAGTGAAAGCTGGTATCGCGAACACACCGCCCCGTTTAAAGCAGCTTTAGAAGATGACACGCTTTTCGATATTGTAAAAAATGATGATGTATTAGCATATTTACGTGCTTTTCAAGTGGTAAAAGGCATTCCACGCCTGCCGGATAAACGCACTGTCGAACAAAACAAGACTAAACGCCATGGCGATGCGGCGATTGCGTATCTATTGTTGCATTATGCTTACCGTACCGACCAAAGTTTTGAGATCAATTTTCGTTCTACAGGTGCGCGTACAACCACCCAATTATTTAATGACAATGGTTTTGAACGCGTTCGCACAGGGCGAGGTTTCGGTTCAATTCGCGGTGGTAATGACTTCAGAGGATATTAAATATGTCAGTTAAAGACTGGTTTAAAAGTAAACATAAAAAGCCGGAGCTTAACCGCGAAATAGCGGCAACAGGTGATGGATTAGATATTACGAAAGGTTATGTGGGGGCATTAGCAGAGCCGGAAGACGGCGTATTACGCGGTCGCGGCGGTGGTGATTTAACTTTATATGAAGATGTATTAATTGATGAAGAAGTCAAACGCACTTTCAGCCAACGTCAGGACGCATTAGTTGCCCGTGAATGGGTTGTTGAACCTGCTAGCGATGAGCCACAAGATATTGCCGCGGCAGATTTTATCTGTGATTGGGTAAACCAAATTGGGTTTGATCGCATTAGCAAATTGATGCATTACGGCATTTTCTACGGTTATGCAGTAGCTGAATTACTGTACCAAATCAATGAAGACGTAAAATATATTGCAGATATTAAAGTACGTAACCGGCGTCGTTTTCGTTTTACCCCAAAAGGTGAATTACATTTATTAACACGTGAAAATCAGACTGAAGGTATTGAATGTCCGTCCCCCTATTTTTGGACATTCTGCGTGGGTTCTGATCATGATGATGAGCCTTACGGTATTGGACTTGCTCACTGGCTTTATTGGGCAAGCAAATTTAAACGTAACGGCGTAAAATTTTGGCTGATTTTTTTAGAAAAATTCGGTATGCCGACCGCACTTGGACGATATCAGCCAAATGCGTCTATTGAAGAACAGAATAAATTATTGGAATCCTTATACGCTATCCAATCCGATAGCGGCATTATTGTGCCAGCAGATATGCCTATTGAATTACTCAGTGCCGGACGTAGCGGAACCGGTGATTATAAAGCCTTATATGACACCATGAATGAGACTATTCAGCGTGTCGTATTAGGACAAACATCATCATCCGGCGGTACACCGGGGCGATTAGGCAACGATGATTTACAGGAAAAAGTACTGGAATCCATTATTAAAGCTGACTCTGACGTTATCTGCGAATTCTTTAACCGTGGTCCGGTAACCTGGCTTACGCAAATGAATTTTGCTAACGCGAAGCCACCGCGTATATTCAGAATGTTTGAAGAATCAGAAGATTTAAACGAAAAAGCCGAACGAGATAAAAAAGTCTTTGAAACCACGGGTTATCGTCCAACCTTAAAACAAATTCAAAGCTCATACGGCGGTGAATGGGAAAAGGCGGAAAACTTAACCACGACTGCCGAAAACAGCAAAAGTGCGGTCAAAAATAAGGTGGATTTTGCACAGACTGCAAGTAATGAACAAGATATACCCACACAGATGGTAAATCAGCTAGATAATACCCTTGCTCCCGTAATTGATGACTGGATAAGCCAAGTGCTGGCATTAGCAAATAATGTTGAATCTCTTGAACAGTTACGTGATGAATTATTAACCTTAATGCCTGAAATGGATTTAGCCCGCTATGTCGAAGCAATGGAAATTGCGCTTAGTGCGGCACATTTAAGCGGGCGTGAGACGGTAATCAGTGAGGCAAAACAAAATGAATAATCTTGTTTATGGTAATGTCCCCTTTAACGAACAAATTGCGTTTTATCGGCGTAAAATTCCGACACCAACAGCCACATGGACTGATATTTATAATGCGGAACATGATTATGCAGCTGTCGTTGCTGGGGCGAATCGCCGTGAAATCATTGAAGATTTTACCAACTCTATTCAAGACTTCATTGAAAACGGTAAAACACTGGAAGAGTTGGCAATATAACGGCGGGCGGAACTGGCGTAGTCGAGTCATTTACGAAATGAATTTACGTAGTAGCTATCAGGCAGGGCGTTATGCGCAACTGCAAGAGTTAAAAGAAACCATGCCCTATTGGGAATATGTTCATAGTGATGCAGTCACTCACCCAAGGGTTGAACATATGCATTGGGACGGTTTGATTCTACGTCATGACGATCCATGGTGGAAAACTCATTTCCCTATTAATGCCTGGGGTTATCAATGCACTGTCATTGCTCGTAGTCAAGCCTATATGGATAAATTAGGGTTAAAACCGGATAACGCACCTGTGATTGAATGGGAAGAAAAATTGGTTGGTAAACGAGGTCTAAACCCACGTTTAGTTAAAGTACCAAAAGGGATTGACCCTAGCTTTGAGCATATACCAGGGGCTTCTCGGCTTCATGCTCATACACTACCACCGTTAGATAATAATGAGCAACCGCGCAAAGTAACGTTTTATCCTCATCGTCAAGATACACCGATTCCAATGCCACAACCGCGTACGATTTCGCATAAATTAATCTTACCGATTGATAAGGATGACGCATTTTATATTAACTCGTTCCTATCGGAATTTGGGGCAACCAAGCAAAATCCGGTGATCTTTGAGGATATTCTCGGTGAACCTTTAGTGATCAGTGAGGCGTTATTTACCTCACGCAGCGGTCATTCCAAAGTGAAAAAGCGTGGGCGTGAAGTTTATCTGAAAATACTTGCACAGGCACTCAAAGCACCGGATGAAATCTGGGTACGAGCCGAACATCATCACCATTTAAATTTATTAATTGTACGCCGTCGTTATATTGCCCGTTTTAAACTAGATGATGGCAAACAAGAAGTGCCTGCGCTGGCGGTATTTGATGTTGGCAAGGACGGTTGGGAAGGTACTACGATTTTTGCGCCGGATAATAGCGAATATCTTGAACAAGTACGCACAGGCGTTATGCTGTATTACCGCGATGAAGAGTAAAAAAAACTCACCCGCCGCCACAGGTGAGTTTCGTCGGGTGTGGGATTGGAGGTCTTGGCGGAGACTGCCCACCCGATACGAACTGTATATATCATAGGAGACAATATGAGTGGCGTCAAGGTTGAAATCAATACCGAACAGCTTACTACTATTTTAAATAAGGCAGTACAAACTTTAGCTAATCCGAAAGCTATGTTTGGCGAGATGGGGGAAACTTTATTAGAGATCCATATTATCCGATTTACCCAACAGCAAGCCCCTGATGGTACACCTTGGCAACCATTGGATAGCAAGAAATATAATCAAGATAAAATTCTTACTCTACATGGCGATCTACGCGGTACATTACGCTATCAAGCAGATAATCAAGGTGTAGTATTCGGCTCTGATCGTCCTTATGCCGCAATTCACCAATTTGGCGGTACTATAAAACCCCAAAATAACAAAATGTTAAAACTTGGTACAGGTAATAATACGTCATATGCCCGAAGTACCATCATTCCGGCTCGTCCATGGCTTGGGCTTTCTGCTGACAATGAACAACGATTAATTGAAATAGCACGCAATCACCTTGAAAACGTATTTAATGCGTAAAACGCTTATAAAGCTATTTTAATATTGATTCTATAAATGATTACTTAGATACTTTTTAAGGCGTTTATAAACATTTATAAACGCCTTAAATGCCAATAAATCATCTCACCACTTACTCATTATACTTTTTTCCTACCGAATACATTCTAGACGCGTCCAAAATACAAATACGTTCCTGCCTGTCATACTGACCTCATCGAATTAACCACAGATACATTATCGACATGAAACTTACAAAGATGCCTATTATGAAATTAGGCACGCATACTGCAATGGATGGTCGTGCGATTTCTTTTACGACAGATATGCTTAATGACATTGCTGGCAGCTATGACCCGCAATTATCCGAATCTCCGATTGTTATCGGACATCCGACATTGACCGCTCCGGCATACGGCTGGGTGAAACAAACTAGCGTGGAGGACGGCACACTTTACGCCCACGTAGGACAAGTTGATGCAGCCTTTGCTGAAGCGGTCAATGAAGGT
The DNA here is from genome assembly GCF_900109315.1 of [Haemophilus] ducreyi. Lineage (GTDB taxonomy): Bacteria > Pseudomonadota > Gammaproteobacteria > Enterobacterales > Pasteurellaceae > Haemophilus_B > Haemophilus_B ducreyi. The sequence continues at coordinate 185,414 of NZ_FOJC01000003.1, forward strand.
CGTTATAAAAAACGCAGTGCTTCTATCTTTTTACCGGATACTCCCGGTAATCCGAAGCCCGGTCATTATTATTTACGTCACATTGGTTTTTTGGGTGCAATACCACCCGCAGTTAAGGGACTCGCTGATGTGAATTTTGCTCAAAATGTTGAAGGCGAAAATGCATTTGCGGATTTTGCCTTTGATGAATTATCCGAAAAAATAACTCAACTGATTTCAAGGAGAATGTCATGGATAAAACCAAAGAACAAGAAGCCACTGAAAAACAAGCGCAGGAAATCGCACAACGTGAAGCCGTACTCAATGAGCGTGAAGAAAAAATAAAGGTGGCAGAAGCTGAAAAAGCCAAGGCTGAAAAGACACTAAAACAAAAAGAGGCAACGGACTTTGCTGAACAAATGGTAAAGGACGGCAAAGTATTACCAGCACAAAAAGCGGCATTAATTGAAGTATTAGTTGCTAATGCTGCTCAACCTATCTCTTTTTCGGATGGTTCGCAAACTGTCTCGAAATCTGCCATAGATGTGATTAAAGAAATCATTACACAAAAACCATTAGATTTTGCAGAAAAATCCGCACCGGAAGTAGAGCCTAGTAAAACTGCGGTAGATTTTGCCAATGGTGAATCTATTGCTCAAGCGGCAGCGCAATATCACGCTGAACAGTTAAAAAAAGGCATCAACATCTCAATGACTGATGCGGTTGATTACATTATGCGAGGTTCAAAAAAATGACTCAAGTTACCCAATTAACAATAGCTTATTTGACAGAAGGAAAAATCGAAGGCTACCACATTGTTTATCATGGTGAAGAAAAAGAAGCAGCCAAACAAGCCACAGCTGCTACGGATAAATTACTCGGTGTCTCTACCCGAGTACCAAAAGAACCGGGTGAACACGTTGATGTCGTACGCAGTGGCTTAGCGCCTGTGGTGTATGGCGAGCAAATCAAACGCGGCGATTACTTAACTACCGATAATAAAGGACGTGCGGTCAAGGCGACGGATAAACAAGCCTATGTTGGTATTGCTGAAGAAGATGGTGCCGAAGATGAAATCTGTTCACTATTTATTGCACCAGGTATTTTTGTAGCGTCTTAATATCTACAAAAATGAAACGCTTTTACATATTTTGAAAAAGGAAAAATACAATGAGTAAAGCCAACTTTCCGGTTGATCCCGCACTTACAGCTATCGCGATTGCTTATCGAAACCGTCGTATGATTTCAGATGATGTGTTACCACGAACGCCGGTTGCCAAACAAGAATTTAAGTATCTTCAATATAATCTCGGCGAAGGTTTTGCTGTACCAAATGCCCGTGTTGGTCGTACATCACGTCCAAATCAAGTGGAATTTGGTGCAACGCAACTGACGTCATCCACTGAAGATTTTGCACTCGATGCCCCAGTACCGTTAGCGGATATTGCTAATAAGCCAACAAACTATAACCCGAAAGGACGTGCGACGGAACAAACTACAAATTTAATTGAATTAGGTCGAGAAGTACGTACCACAAACCTCGTTTTTAACAAAAAATCCTATGCCAATGGATTAACAAAAACGTTATCCGGCAATAACCAATGGTCACATGATGACAGTAAACCGATCGCAGATCTATTAAGTGCATTAGATACTCCTGTTATGCGACCGAATATTATGATGTTAGGTCAAAAAGCGGCAACGGCATTACGTACCAATAAATCCATTATTAAAGCGTATAACGGCTCTTTGGGTGATGAAGGACTTGTTCCGCTTGAATATCTCAAAGAATTATTTGAATTAGAAGAGATCTATGTCGGTCAGGCATTAATTAATACCGTTAATCAAGCCAAAAAAGCAGTCCTTCAGCAGGCTTGGGGAAATCATTGTGCCTTGATTTATCGTGATCGTTTAGCGGATACAAATGGTGGAACAACCTTTGGGCTGACTGCACAATTTGGCACTCGTGAAGTACGCGATATTTTTGATGAAAACATGGGAATGCGTGGTGGCTATAACGTCCGCGTTGGTGAATCGGTGAAAGAATTAATCACGGCTCCTGATCTTGGTTTCTTCCTTGAAAATGTTATTGCTTAGGCACTGTTATGTACATCAATCTACAACAGTTATGTGAAAAACCGGGGGCGGTTGAGCTAGCACAAGTTACGGCTCAACCGGGTTTTGCGCCAGTTTCTCATCAGGTATTAAATGCTTTGTTACGAGATGATGAAACGAAGCAGTTTCCATCAGCAGACGTTGAATATGGATTAACGATCATTACTCGGATTAATGAAGTCATTGCCGATAGTTGTGCATCGATTGATGGATATTTGCGCCAACGTGGTTATCGCATACCTTTTAAAAATACACCTCGTATTTTAACGACATGGGCAAGAGCAATAGTTCGTTATAACTTGCATTTGCACCTAATTTCAGAAGAAAAAAATAATCCGATTGTACGTGATTATCGCGATGCATTAAAAATGCTACAACTGGTTGCAGAAGCGAAATTTAGCCTTGGGCTTGAAGACACCTTAGCGTTGAAATCTGGTCGTCCAAAGTTTGTGAAAAAAGACCGAATATTTACGGATGAGAGTTTAAAAGACTATGTTTAATTCGACCGCACCTTTTGACTTAAAACAAGTCATTGAACAACTTAAACCTTTGATGCCTACTTATATTCATCATATAGGCAGTACGGCGGAATATCGTTCAATTTCTAATTTAAGCCAAACAGGACTACCAACTCCGGCAGTATATGTGGTTCCTAATAGTGAAATTGCTCATCAAAGTGACATTGCTGTACGCCAAATGGTCACAGTCAGTTTTTCGGTCATTGTGATTGTGCAATCTTATCAGTATAGCTCAGATAATCCACAACTCGCACTTTCACATCCGGTAATTGGCAAAATCCGTGAACAATTGATGGGATGGGTTCCGACTATTACCGGTGCAAAACAGACGTATTTTGTGCGTGGAGATGCATTGGATTACAGCAATAGCTATCTTGCATGGATGGAAACGTATCAAACTAAAATGCTCATAGGAAAAAGCAGATGAAAGAGATTAAATTAATCAAAACTCATATTCATGCCGGCGTAACTTATTCTCCTGGTGATAAATTACAAGTGAGTGATGCTGATGCAGCATTCTTAATACAGCAACAAGTGGGTCTAATAATCGGTTGTAGTGAATTCCAATCTTCAGTAGAAACGAAGAACGCAACAGCCGTTCCTCTAGAGTACACAGCTCCTGAAGATAGCGTAATGCCCTCTGATAACCATATTCAATTTGAAGATAAAGGAGAAAATGAATGAGAACAGAAACGTATTCTTACGGGCAAGGTGCAGTCTATCTTGCAGAACGTTTACCAAACGGGCAAGCTGGCGCATTTCGCTGGGTCGGTGATGTATCAGAGTTAAATGTCTCACTGACCGTCGAGGATTTTACCCATAAAGAATCATACTCGGGCAATCGCCAAGAAGTGCGCAAAATTATCACCGGCAAATCCGGCGAAGTTTCCGTTAAATTCCACGAGATGAGCAAAGAGAATTTGAGCTTAATGCTCTTAGGCGAAGCCAGCACAATCAAAGCGGGTAATGTGGCAAAAGAAGCATTGCCTGACGATATTAAAGTTGGTGATCGTATTGCGTGGGCACATCAAAATGTGAGCGATGTAAAAATTGCTGAATTAAAAGAAAACACGGATTTTGTTGTTGATGCGATTTTCGGGACGATTGAGTTTTTAAAAGAACAAAAAAGCAAGAAATTAACCGTTGCCTATAACTACGGTGATGTTGATGTGATTGCACTTTTAACCACCAATCCGAAAGACTTATTCCTGCGTTTCGAGGGAATCAACCTTGCTGAAGAGAATGAATGGAGCTTAGTTGAGTTGTACAAAATCAACTTCAACCCAACGGAAGCATTAAATTTAATCAACAACGAAAATGCGCTTGATGCGTTAAGTGCGAAAGCCAAAGTGTTAGCCGATACGACTAAAACGGGCGATAGCACGCTTGGTCGATTCGGGCGCGTTGTTAAAATTAAAAAATAACGCTTTTTCTGCCCCTAGTATTTAGGGGCTTTCTCTAGGTTTCAGTCATGCAAAAAGAAAAAGATGAATTAAATGTACTCTTCCCGCACCAAAAATTGACTATTGCCGGTGAAGAAATCGAAGTTAAAGAATACTCTTTAATCCAACAGTTACAACACCGAGCCTTGTTTATGCCGTTTGTGACGGATTTGCGCACTACGCTTTCACAAGCTGACACGCAATTCGGACTTGACCCATTGATGAGTTTGCTCGCAGAACATTATCAAGATGTTTTAACCATGGTGAGCTTATCTATCAATAAGCCGCTGGAATGGGTGCAAAACTTAACCGGCGAGAATGCGGAAACGGTATTGATGATGTGGTGGACGGTCAATAGTGATTTTTTTACCCGTCAGGCGCTGCAACCGATGTTAGAAAAAGCGGTACTGCAACAAGCGCAGAAGCAGAAATAAACTGGGCAGAGCTTATTGAACAATTGATTGCAAGCGGACATGATTTTAACCAAATTCAGTATTACACGGCACGCCAGATAACGCTGTTTTATCAGCAATCGATTTTGCGTGAGCGACGTTTAAGAGCTGCGCGCACGGTAGATGTAGCTTATGGGGTAAATGGTGGTAAAGAGGTGACCGGTTATCTAAACGATTTAACCTCGACATAGTGCGAGGTTAAATTTTAGGAGCAAATATTAAGCTTAATAAGAATGCAAAAGGCGATCTAAAAATTGCAATGATAAAAGCAATCAACGGATAAGTCAATGTGCCTAATCCGAGTGCTTGCCCGATGGTCGCTTGCCCGAAAAGCACGCACAACAAGCCGATAAGGCAGCATCAAAGCTTGGCAAAACCCGTGCTGGTGTTGAATCTATCAGTAAGCAATTAGCCGAATTAAAAAAACAAGCCATTGGCTTAACTTTGGGTAATGTGGCGATTGGCAATTTAGTGCAAACCAGTGACGAATTTAAAAGCCTTGAAGCACGCATTAAATTAGTTTCTCGCTCAAATCTTGAAGCTAAAGGCACTTTTCATGGCTTGATGACTGTAGCACAAGAAACGGGGACAGCATTTTCTGCTACGGCGGAGCTTTACACGCGCGTTTTTCGTTCATTAGGCGACTCGGCAAACTCGGCAGAAATCTTGCGCTTTACGAAAACCGTTTCACAGGCGATGACAGTCAGCGGTGCTGGTGCACAAGAAGCGCAAGCAGCAATCATTCAGTTATCACAAGGTATGGCAGCCGGTGCATTACGTGGCGAAGAATTTAACTCGGTGTCTGAACAAGCCCCGATTATTTTAGAACTCTTGCAAAAATCCCTCGGCAAAACCCGAGGCGAGTTGCGCAAAATGGCGGAAGAAGGTCAATTAACCACGCAAGTGATTATGACTGCCGTGGCTGAAGGTGCAGACAGTATTCAAAAACAATATGAGCAAATGCCATTGACGATTGGCAAAGCGGTCACGCAACTCTCTAACGCTTGGCTTGAATTTGTCGGCAATACCGATAAAACGCTGAGCGCATCTACCCTTGTTTCGACGGCGATTTCGACGTTGGCAAATCATCTCGAGGGTTTAGCCGGCATTGCCATTTTAGTCGGCACGGCATACACCGCGCGCTATTTATCAGCCATGTACACTAGCATTAGCTTAAAAAGTAAAGCAGTGATCGCGGAAAGTGCGCACATGGCAGCGATTAACGCTAGTGCAACGGCTTCTGTTCGTCAAGCACAAGCGACTGTAGTTTTAATGCAAGCGGTCAATGGCGAGACGGTATCGGTCGGGCGCGCAACAAAAGCCTATGGTGCGCTTGCTGTTGCCAAAGCCCGAGCTGCTGCCGTCAATGTAGGCTCGGGATTATTTGCGGCAATCGGCGGACCAGTTGGGCTGGCGATTACGGCTATTGCAGGGCTGAGTGCAGCGTATCTGTATTTAAAAAGCCAAGAGGAAGAAGTTGAACGTCAATTTGCCCAATCTCTCACTACGCTTGATGCCAATATTGAGAAAACTAACGCCTTAGTCGAAGCACGTACCAAATTGGGCGAAATGGGCGGTTTTAGTGATCGCCTTGAACAGCTCAAAGTTAATACGGCGTCATTAGATGAAGCGAAACAAAAACTTGAAGCACTCATTGCCGAGCGCGATAAATTGCTAAATCAAAGCCGTACTAGCGTCATGGGCGGATTAATTAATGCCGATGAAGTAAATGCGCTTAATGCGCAAATTGATGAGCTACAGCAAAAAATTGACTCAATGAGTACGGCTAGCAGCGAATTAGCCAATATTACGCAAACGCAATTAGCAGTGGCTTGGGACGCAGCCATCGAAGCCGGCGGTACATTAGCAGAAAAATTAACGGAAATTGGCGACCCGCAACATCCTGAAGCAGTGAAATTGCTCACAGAAGCAATCAAAGCAAGTGAAACCGAAGCCCTTGCGATGAAAACGGAAGTGGAAGAACTCACTCAAAAGCTCAAAAAAGATTTGAGCCAAGCCTCCACGACGGCAATCGAACGCTTAGAAGCGATGCGTACAAAATTTGAAGGCATTGCCGCACAAGCAGGGATGTCGGGCAATGCAGTGCAAGGTTTTATCAACAAAATCAATGAAGCCATTGGCTTGCAAACTCAACTTGAGCAAAAGCAAGCAGAGAAAAAAGGCGGCGATGAGCTAGAAAAACTGCGTACCCGCGCACGTCAATCGGGAATGAGTGAGCTTGAAAAGAACCTTGATAATGCACGTAACAATAGCAATTGGACGGATGAGCAGAAAAAAGAGGCAGAAGCACTCTATCAAACGATTGAAGCAAATCAGAAAAAACTGCGTGAACAGGCGGAAGCGGACAGAAAAGCAAAAGTGGAAGTGAATAAAGCGCAACGTAAAGCGGAAAGTGATGCGAAAAAAGCGGCACAAGATACAAAACGTACGGCAGAAGAAGCCACAAATAAGCTACGCGAACTCAATAGTGATTACTTGCGCTTAACCGGACAAACGGCAAAAGCGGATCTGCTTGATGTACAAAGTAAATACAACCAGTTACTCGCTTTATTTAGCAAAGCCAATAACCAAGACGGCATTAATTTGGTTAAGCAAATGTTACCGCTGGAAGAAGCCAAGGTTCAGTTAAATGGCATTGAGGCAGAAATTAACAAAGTGATGCAGGCACAAAGTGCCAAAGAACAGCAGATTCAAGCGCAAGTACAAACCGGGCTTATTTCACACTTTGAAGGACAGCAACGCTTAAAAGATATGTATGCGCAAACGGTAGCAGAAATTGAAAAACAATTACCGCTCCTGGAAAGATTAGCACAAATGCCCGGTGCGCAAGGCGAAGCAGCCGGCGCAATGCTTGAACAAATGAAAGTAAAAATTCAAGAGCTTAAACAGACAGGAAACGAACTTGAAAATGCGTTTAAACAGGGTTTAACACAAGGTATCCAAAGCGCATTGATGGGACTTGCTGAAGGCACAATGAGCTTGGGTGATGCGGTAAAACAATTAGCCCTGACCGTGATAAACAGCATGGCGCAGATTGCCGCACAACAACTGGCAATGCAAGCGACCAGTGCCATTAGTGGCTTTTTCGGCGGTGCGGGTGCAGCCGTGACGGCAGCCACCGGTGGTTTTATTTCCGGACCGGGAACAGGCACTTCGGACTCCATCCCGGCACGGTTATCCAATGGTGAGTTTGTGGTGCGTGCGGCAAGTGTGCAGAAATATGGCGTGGGCTTTTTACATGCAATTAATCGTGGTCATTTACGTAAATATGCCACCGGTGGATTGATCTCTGCACCATCAATGCCGTCATACAACGAGCTAACATTGACCCAAGAAATGCAAAACGGCACGGCAGGACAACAGGCGGTAGCAAGCCCTGTAACTATCCAACAAACGTTAGCGGTGGATAGTGCGGAATTATTCACGGCAGGCATTAATACGGTCGCGGGTGAACGTGCGGTAATGACCGTGATTAGGGCGAATAAACAGACATTAAAACAGGAGTTAGGCTAATGGCATACACAACAGGCACAGCAGAAAACGAGCGTGATTTATTAGACAAAATCAATAAGTTTCTAACACAAGATGAAACACTCAAGCGCGACGGACAAGCGTGGACAGTATTACTTGACCGTAAATTGACCGAAACCGCAACACAAAAAGAAATCCGTCAAATTGCGTGGAAATCAACCGGTACCGGCGTTGAACAAGATATTTATCTTGTGGCTTCAACCGATAACTTAATTTCAGCTGATACTTACAATCTTAACTTTTGGGGCGGCACGTTTTTCAATGAAAAAGCGGTTACGCCAGCTGAAATTGACAAAGGCTTAATTAATGCCTCCCCTGGCGTTGTTTTGTTTGCGGATAACCGTCCAATCGAATATCACATTGTCGCAAGTGGACGTTGTTGCAAAATTATCACACGCATTTCGCAAGTGTGTTCAAGTGCTTATCTCGGTTTTATTTTACCGACCGTGCCGCCGACAGAATACCCCTATCCGCTTTGTGTTGCCGGTAGCGCACCGATTGTGGATGAAAACAACCGTGCGGTACGAGTACGCTACTCACAAACAGGTGAATTGCATTCATCAATCATAGACGCTAAATATGGTAATTGTTGGCTTTTTACACCTGACCAAAGCTGGCGTGACTTTTACGGCAGCAGTTACAAAAACTTGCGTACCGATTCACGCAGACAATCGCTATTCCCGTTGTGTAATTATGAGCTTTTCAGTTCATATCAACAGCCACGCAGTATTGATTCAATGGGCGAAAGCCAAGGCGGTGCTTATCCATTGATACCTGTTGAATTTATCAGTCTCAAGGATTCTAGCCAAGGACGTAACCGTTGGGGCACATTTGATGGCGTGTATTGGATTCCGGGTATTCAGCGAGCAGCAGGCGATCAAGTCACTATTACTGAAGGACGAAAAGGGCTGGTGTTTAACGGTGGCTATCGTGTAGCAACCAAGGATTATTTTGTGATTGAGACAACAACGGAGTATTAAGCATGGCATATCAAACGGGTAACGCAAAAGACGTTAAGGAACTACTTAAAAAATTAAGTGAGTTTGCTCAAGGCTTAAAGTGGGTAGTAGATAAGTCGGAAGATAATTTGCTGTGCTTACACAACGAGCAAGGCTACTGGTCGCTTATGTTTAAGCCTGAAGTTAATCAGTTGTTTACTTATGTGAATACCGGCTTCGATACCAGTAAAAAAGGCCATGAACAGCCCGGTTCATCAAGAGCGCACGCTTATCGTGAAATCGACACGGCAACCTCTCAGTTAGAAAAAGGCAATTATGCGTCTTATGACTTTTTCGGCACGGCGCAATATTTACACGTTGTCGTGCAAATTGAAGCGGAAAAATTTCGGCATTTTGGCATTGGCACGTTAAACAAAGAAGGCACTTATACCGGCGGTCAATATACCTATGGCACTTATATCACAAAGAACTACGCGCATTATCAAAATAGCGACCACGCTTACGGCTTTTCTAACGGGGCGCGTGGCAATCAAGCGGTTGTCCGTGCCGACGGTATCAGTGGCGATAAACGGACACCTTGGTATTTCGCTCCCGTAAATGTTTCAGATTATAAAGATTTGAGTAATGCGGATAAAGGCAAATACCTGCTTACACTCGGCAGAGCGGCGATGACAACAGACGAAAATACTTATCATCCTGATGCCTTACTTGTCTATTACAGTCAATCTAAGTTCGGGCAATCGTTAATACCGTGTCCACACAGCTTAATTGCACATGGTATTGATGGTATTTTTCGCCGTTTAGGTATTCTTGCAGATCGCTATGAATGCACAATGGTTGTGTCTCTCGCCCCGTCAAATTCTGACCATCAATAGCGAGAAATGGATGATTATTCCGAGTGCGCAATATGACGTGCGTAATGAAAGTTATATTGAAAAAGGGAAAAACAACTCAGGGATTCAAGGCGTGGCTTATCGGATGGTTGAATAATGGCAAATATCAATGGCTATATTGTAACAAGTGGTAAAAGCCTCGCGTCTAAAGATACCGCCTATTTAGACCGCTTGCCGATTTATCGTGGCAAAGCACGTATTGCTGCAAGCCTTATGCCGACAATGTCAGGCAAACTCCGGCAAGGCAAGTTATTAGATTTAGCTCAGTCGTTACAGGCTTATATTGCGCCGAACTACTACAGCGATTTATACAGCCGTGTGCTTGTGATTCCGCATACAGTTAATCTAGGCTCAATTTCAACTGAACAAGTGTTTGATGTGCACTTGTGGAATGCGAACCGACACACGGTCAATTTAACCAAGGTAGATATACAAGATGGCGAAGGCATTACGCTAACCGGCAATCAAACACCACTCACGCTACGCGCACTGGCACTTAAGAAGTGGACGGTTAAAGTCAGTATGAACGGTCCGGCGGAAATTGATTGCACAGTAACTTTTACGATTGCGGGCAAAAATCCGGTTACGTTGCGCATTATTGGCTCGCGCTCTACCGACTGGGAATTTTTCCCCGATTGGTCTGAAGACGTGACTGAAAAACTAGAGTTTTTAACGACCGTGCATCAATCAATTACCGGAGCGGAACAGCGTATTGCAAAACGTTTATCACCCCGTCGAACCTTTGAATTTAAAGTCTCTACCGTTGGAACAGAACGTCAGCGTTTAGAAAATATGCTCTATGCTTACGGCGCAAGAGTGTGGGCGTTGCCGATTTTCACGCATCGAGTTTATTTGGCTAAGCCAACCAAACAAGGCGATAGAACCCTTTCACTCGCCACAACAGGCTTTGACTTTTATGTCGGAGGACGTGCGGTTTTGATGAACGGGAACAAACGTGAAATGGTGGATATTACTGGCATTGAGCCTGATAAGCTTGAAATAAAGCGCCCGTTATTGCATCGCTTTGATACTCACACACAGATCTATCCGTTGCGCTCCGCCGTGCTGACCGATATGCCACAACTTACTCGTTTAAGTGATGGCGTGGCAACCGCACAAATTCGCCTGCAAATTCACGAGCACAATGGCTATGCTGCCGATATTCGTCACTTGCCGACTTATCGTGGGCATCCCGTGTTAGAGCCAACCAGCGAATGGTCAGAAGATATTACCGCACAATACTTGCGTTTGATTAAACAACTGGATAACGACACCGCCTTACCACATTACTTAGATACGGCGAAAAATGCGTTTCAGCTCACAAACCATCGTTTCTTGTTAAATGGGATTGACGCACAACACCAACTGCGCCAACTGTTTTACTACTTACGTGGCAGACAAAAAGCGATTTGGGTAGCAAGTTCGACATCAGATTTAACACTAGCAAACGATATTGTCGGCAAAAATCTCGATATTGAGCTGGTTTATTACACGACTTGCTTATTGAAACAGGCGGGACGGCAAGACATTCGCATTGAGTGTACCGACGGCAGCGTGCATTACCGCCGGATTTTAGCCGCAACGGTAAGCAACAACCAAACCGAACGGCTTGCACTGGATGGTGAAGTGTTAAATTTAAAGCGTGAACAAGTGGCTAAGATTTCTTTTCTGACACTCTCACGCTTAGAGAGCGACACGATTGACTGGAAGCACCACACTGATACGGTGGCAAGTGTGATGGTTAGCTTCCGAGGCTTACATGATGAACTCGAAGTTTAATGATTTAAACGACATTTAAACGATATTTAAAAAGGATTTAAAACGTGAATTATTTAGATAAAACCCATTCTGTTGCCGATGGTCAGCCCGTTACGCTTTATCAATTTACCCGCGGCGATGATGAAAAGATTTGGCGTTTTTGTGATGCTGACCAAGACATTGTCGTAAACAATGAAAAATGGCTGGCAACCGCAATCAGTGATAGCGGTCGTCGCACGGGCGAGAATATCAATATTGTGCTACCGAGCAATAACCCTGTGGCATTGCTGTATCGTGGTATGCCACCGAGCCAAACCGTTAAGGTGATGATTATGCGCTTGCATTATCAAGAACAAGAATTACGGGTAGTTTGGATTGGTACGATTATTGAAGCAAAACGCCCTGATGTACATAAGACGGAATTAGTTTCTGCGGGGCTATCTTCCACAATGCAAAGTGCGGGCTTGCGCTTAACTTGGGGACGTAACTTCCCTTATACGCTCTACGATTACGATTGCAGAGTTAATCCGAAAAATTTTGCGGTTGCAGGTTTGGTGATTAAAGCGTTAAACGGGACAACACTCACCGTAGATGTGCCTGAAAATTTACCTGAAGGCTGGTTTAACACCAGCTTTATTGAGTGGACGGATAGTGACGGCGTGCGCGAAGTACGGGCGGTAACGGTACATAAAAATAACCAAATTACCCTAATGGGTGGTACACAAAAGCTGTCTGTTGGCACAACGATTAAGGTGTACCCCGGCTGTGACGGACGGGCAACTACTTGCCTAAAAAATTTAACAATATGCTGAATTTCGGTGGTATTCCGCACATGCCGAATAAATCGCCTTATGATGGGTCACGGGTATTTTAATTTAAAAGGAGAACGTTATGTTTGCAGCCATTGGTTGGGCGGTCGTTAAATATGTTGCAGTGCTTGCGGTCAGTTATTTATTAAATCAAGCGCTTGCGCCAAAACAACGTAGCGGACAAGGACCGGAAGCGGTTTCAAGCGACGAATGGAATTTCCCGCAAGCGAATGAAGGGACACCACAATGTGTGTTTTTCGGCGATTGCTGGACAGAAGATTGGCAAGTATTAGCGCACGGTAACTATCGTACCACTGAAATTAAAAAAGGATAAGTAAATGGTCATCACGATACAAGATATGCGCCGTGTGCATTTTTGCGCGGCAGGTGTACAAGCGTTCTTTGAGCGCGAGGGGTGGGATTTCAACGACTTTTTGCAAAATGGAATTGATTCTGAAAAATTCTTAGCCACCGGTAGCGTGTTTGCACGCAAATGCGTGACTGCCGCAAAACAAGCACAACAAACGAAAGGGGAAAAATAATGGGTGGCAAACGCAAAGGCGGTGCGGTAACGGTCGGTTATCGTTACTACTGGGATATTCATTCGGGGCTGGGACGCGGACCGGTAGATGAGATTGTGGAGTTACGCATTGATGATAAATCGGCGTATGTCGGTAAGCCAGGAGAGCTAACGCATTCACAAGCGACTTATATTGACAAGCCAAACTTGTTCGGGGGTGAAAACACTGGTGGCGAAGGCGGTATTCAAGGGCGGTTAGAGATTCTCATGGGTGAGCCTGACCAAAAACCAACGCAAATGCTAGTTAATCTGTTAAAGGGCAATCAAAACCCTGCTCCTGCCCAACCGAATAACTCCCGCTTACGTAAGGCAGGACAACGCAAAAAACAGCAAGCTCAGCAAGACTTTTTCTCTGCTGGCAATGTGACTGAAAGCAATCTTGCAAAAGATGATTTGATTCCCGGCTTCCGCAGTATTGTTTCCACGGTGTTTAGCGGGCTGATTAGTTGTTATAACGCGTACCCGAAAAAACATAGTTACCGTGTGCGACGGGCATTAAAAGGCTGGTTTAACGGTACGGTGTGGTATCCGGAAAAATGCAAAATTATGTTACGCAACGACACGTTAAAAATGTCAGGACTGACAAAAGAGCAAGAAGAAAATGCGCGTCAAATTCATGCTATGAACCCTGCGCATATCCTTGTTGAGTGTGCCACCAATAAAAGCTGGGGTGGCAAAAAGGACTTAAGTGATCTTGATTTAGACAGCTACAAAAAAGCTGCAGACACGCTCTATGAAGAAGGCTTCGGATTGTGCTTACGCTACAATCGCCAAGGCTCGATTAAAGAGTTTATGCAACAGGTTATCGACCATATTGGCGCGGTGCAATACGACAACGTGGAAACAGGTAAGCAAGCCATTCGTTTATTGCGTAACGATTATAACCCCGACGATTTGTCCACATTTCACTATGATAATGGGATTTTGATGGTGCAAGATGATGACAGCTCGGCAACCGATACAACAGCCAATCAAATTATCGTGAAATGGCGCGACCCGGTGACAAACCGTGAAGACCAAGCCATTGCGAATAATATTGCGTCTGTGCAAATGCACGGTGTTATCGCAAAAACCGTTGAATATAAAGGCGTGCCGACTTTTGATTTAGCCGCTCACCTTGCACAACGTGATTTAGAGATGGTCGCCAGCAGTTTAACATGAAGATTGTGTTTGATATGCGTGCCAGCGAATTGAAACACGGCGATGTGTTTAAAGTACATTTACCGGAACGTGGAATTGAAAGTGCGGTTTTTCGTGTCGGTGCTATTGAAAATGGTAATGAAAGCGAGCTTATAGTGACTTGTATGCAAGATGTGTTCGGTTTACCGGCTGCAAATTACTCAACACAAAAAAGCGAGTCGCTTTATGTGCCGCCGGATTACACCGCCAAGCCGATTAATGAGGCGCGATTACTTGAGGTACCGTATCACGTGTTACCACTGGTGTTAAGTGAAGCGGAGTTTGCATTTGTTAAACCGACCGATTGTTTTGTGTGGAGCTTGGCAACTCAACCGAGCGCACTGTCGGTCGGTTATGAGATGTTAGTTGATGCGGGTGCCGGTTATACGCAAACGACGACCGGCTCATTTACACCGTATATCAAACTCGAAGAGCCTGCGACAGCGTACCAAACCACGTTTAAATTTAAGTTAGAGGGCGATTACGCAGCGTTACAGTACGCCGAAGCGGTTATGATTGACGATGAGATCATCAGAATTGATGCTGTGGATTTTAAAACTGGCACAATGACCGTAGGGCGCGGTTGTGCGGACACGATACCACAGGCGCATAAAGCTAACACTATTGTATGGTGCTATCTGCTTGCCGCCGGCACGGATGAAACAAAGTATACGGTAAACGAAATGCTCAAAGCCAAGTTATTAACCCGTACACAGATTGAAACGCTCTCTGAAGATGCAGCTAGTGTATTAACACTAACCACACAGCAACGACAAGCGCGCCCTTACCCACCGGCAAATGTAAAAATAGACGGTGCATTTGTCGATAAGATTGCAGACAGTTCAGCGTTTACGCTTACATGGGCGCATCGAGATAGAGATATTCAAGCAGACCAACTTATTGCGCATACGGATGACAGTACTGCACTTGGGAAAGGTGTTAGCTATAAAATTGATTTAATGGATGGCGATAACATAGTGCGGTCAATTACAACGAATGGGACAGAATTTGTTTATCCGGATGAAGGCAAAACAGAAGGAGAACAATTTAGCAAACTGGCGTTCTACGCAGTAAAAGATAAGCTGACAAGCCTGTATCGCTATGA
>NZ_FOJC01000010.1 GCF_900109315.1 [Haemophilus] ducreyi
TATCTTGCAGAACGTTTACCAAACGGGCAAGCTGGCGCATTTCGCTGGGTCGGTGATGTATCAGAGTTAAATGTCTCACTGACCGTCGAGGATTTTACCCATAAAGAATCATACTCGGGCAATCGCCAAGAAGTGCGCAAAATTATCACCGGCAAATCCGGCGAAGTTTCCGTTAAATTCCACGAGATGAGCAAAGAGAATTTGAGCTTAATGCTCTTAGGCGAAGCCAGCACAATCAAAGCGGGTAATGTGGCAAAAGAAGCATTGCCTGACGATATTAAAGTTGGTGATCGTATTGCGTGGGCACATCAAAATGTGAGCGATGTAAAAATTGCTGAATTAAAAGAAAACACGGATTTTGTTGTTGATGCGATTTTCGGGACGATTGAGTTTTTAAAAGAACAAAAAAGCAAGAAATTAACCGTTGCCTATAACTACGGTGATGTTGATGTGATTGCACTTTTAACCACCAATCCGAAAGACTTATTCCTGCGTTTCGAGGGAATCAACCTTGCTGAAGAGAATGAATGGAGCTTAGTTGAGTTGTACAAAATCAACTTCAACCCAACGGAAGCATTAAATTTAATCAACAACGAAAATGCGCTTGATGCGTTAAGTGCGAAAGCCAAAGTGTTAGCCGATACGACTAAAACGGGCGATAGCACGCTTGGTCGATTCGGGCGCGTTGTTAAAATTAAAAAATAACGCTTTTTCTGCCCCTAGTATTTAGGGGCTTTCTCTAGGTTTCAGTCATGCAAAAAGAAAAAGATGAATTAAATGTACTCTTCCCGCACCAAAAATTGACTATTGCCGGTGAAGAAATCGAAGTTAAAGAATACTCTTTAATCCAACAGTTACAACACCGAGCCTTGTTTATGCCGTTTGTGACGGATTTGCGCACTACGCTTTCACAAGCTGACACGCAATTCGGACTTGACCCATTGATGAGTTTGCTCGCAGAACATTATCAAGATGTTTTAACCATGGTGAGCTTATCTATCAATAAGCCGCTGGAATGGGTGCAAAACTTAACCGGCGAGAATGCGGAAACGGTATTGATGATGTGGTGGACGGTCAATAGTGATTTTTTTACCCGTCAGGCGCTGCAACCGATGTTAGAAAAAGCGGTACTGCAACAAGCGCAGAAGCAGAAATAAACTGGGCAGAGCTTATTGAACAATTGATTGCAAGCGGACATGATTTTAACCAAATTCAGTATTACACGGCACGCCAGATAACGCTGTTTTATCAGCAATCGATTTTGCGTGAGCGACGTTTAAGAGCTGCGCGCACGGTAGATGTAGCTTATGGGGTAAATGGTGGTAAAGAGGTGACCGGTTATCTAAACGATTTAACCTCGACATAGTGCGAGGTTAAATTTTAGGAGCAAATATTAAGCTTAATAAGAATGCAAAAGGCGATCTAAAAATTGCAATGATAAAAGCAATCAACGGATAAGTCAATGTGCCTAATCCGAGTGCTTGCCCGATGGTCGCTTGCCCGAAAAGCACGCACAACAAGCCGATAAGGCAGCATCAAAGCTTGGCAAAACCCGTGCTGGTGTTGAATCTATCAGTAAGCAATTAGCCGAATTAAAAAAACAAGCCATTGGCTTAACTTTGGGTAATGTGGCGATTGGCAATTTAGTGCAAACCAGTGACGAATTTAAAAGCCTTGAAGCACGCATTAAATTAGTTTCTCGCTCAAATCTTGAAGCTAAAGGCACTTTTCATGGCTTGATGACTGTAGCACAAGAAACGGGGACAGCATTTTCTGCTACGGCGGAGCTTTACACGCGCGTTTTTCGTTCATTAGGCGACTCGGCAAACTCGGCAGAAATCTTGCGCTTTACGAAAACCGTTTCACAGGCGATGACAGTCAGCGGTGCTGGTGCACAAGAAGCGCAAGCAGCAATCATTCAGTTATCACAAGGTATGGCAGCCGGTGCATTACGTGGCGAAGAATTTAACTCGGTGTCTGAACAAGCCCCGATTATTTTAGAACTCTTGCAAAAATCCCTCGGCAAAACCCGAGGCGAGTTGCGCAAAATGGCGGAAGAAGGTCAATTAACCACGCAAGTGATTATGACTGCCGTGGCTGAAGGTGCAGACAGTATTCAAAAACAATATGAGCAAATGCCATTGACGATTGGCAAAGCGGTCACGCAACTCTCTAACGCTTGGCTTGAATTTGTCGGCAATACCGATAAAACGCTGAGCGCATCTACCCTTGTTTCGACGGCGATTTCGACGTTGGCAAATCATCTCGAGGGTTTAGCCGGCATTGCCATTTTAGTCGGCACGGCATACACCGCGCGCTATTTATCAGCCATGTACACTAGCATTAGCTTAAAAAGTAAAGCAGTGATCGCGGAAAGTGCGCACATGGCAGCGATTAACGCTAGTGCAACGGCTTCTGTTCGTCAAGCACAAGCGACTGTAGTTTTAATGCAAGCGGTCAATGGCGAGACGGTATCGGTCGGGCGCGCAACAAAAGCCTATGGTGCGCTTGCTGTTGCCAAAGCCCGAGCTGCTGCCGTCAATGTAGGCTCGGGATTATTTGCGGCAATCGGCGGACCAGTTGGGCTGGCGATTACGGCTATTGCAGGGCTGAGTGCAGCGTATCTGTATTTAAAAAGCCAAGAGGAAGAAGTTGAACGTCAATTTGCCCAATCTCTCACTACGCTTGATGCCAATATTGAGAAAACTAACGCCTTAGTCGAAGCACGTACCAAATTGGGCGAAATGGGCGGTTTTAGTGATCGCCTTGAACAGCTCAAAGTTAATACGGCGTCATTAGATGAAGCGAAACAAAAACTTGAAGCACTCATTGCCGAGCGCGATAAATTGCTAAATCAAAGCCGTACTAGCGTCATGGGCGGATTAATTAATGCCGATGAAGTAAATGCGCTTAATGCGCAAATTGATGAGCTACAGCAAAAAATTGACTCAATGAGTACGGCTAGCAGCGAATTAGCCAATATTACGCAAACGCAATTAGCAGTGGCTTGGGACGCAGCCATCGAAGCCGGCGGTACATTAGCAGAAAAATTAACGGAAATTGGCGACCCGCAACATCCTGAAGCAGTGAAATTGCTCACAGAAGCAATCAAAGCAAGTGAAACCGAAGCCCTTGCGATGAAAACGGAAGTGGAAGAACTCACTCAAAAGCTCAAAAAAGATTTGAGCCAAGCCTCCACGACGGCAATCGAACGCTTAGAAGCGATGCGTACAAAATTTGAAGGCATTGCCGCACAAGCAGGGATGTCGGGCAATGCAGTGCAAGGTTTTATCAACAAAATCAATGAAGCCATTGGCTTGCAAACTCAACTTGAGCAAAAGCAAGCAGAGAAAAAAGGCGGCGATGAGCTAGAAAAACTGCGTACCCGCGCACGTCAATCGGGAATGAGTGAGCTTGAAAAGAACCTTGATAATGCACGTAACAATAGCAATTGGACGGATGAGCAGAAAAAAGAGGCAGAAGCACTCTATCAAACGATTGAAGCAAATCAGAAAAAACTGCGTGAACAGGCGGAAGCGGACAGAAAAGCAAAAGTGGAAGTGAATAAAGCGCAACGTAAAGCGGAAAGTGATGCGAAAAAAGCGGCACAAGATACAAAACGTACGGCAGAAGAAGCCACAAATAAGCTACGCGAACTCAATAGTGATTACTTGCGCTTAACCGGACAAACGGCAAAAGCGGATCTGCTTGATGTACAAAGTAAATACAACCAGTTACTCGCTTTATTTAGCAAAGCCAATAACCAAGACGGCATTAATTTGGTTAAGCAAATGTTACCGCTGGAAGAAGCCAAGGTTCAGTTAAATGGCATTGAGGCAGAAATTAACAAAGTGATGCAGGCACAAAGTGCCAAAGAACAGCAGATTCAAGCGCAAGTACAAACCGGGCTTATTTCACACTTTGAAGGACAGCAACGCTTAAAAGATATGTATGCGCAAACGGTAGCAGAAATTGAAAAACAATTACCGCTCCTGGAAAGATTAGCACAAATGCCCGGTGCGCAAGGCGAAGCAGCCGGCGCAATGCTTGAACAAATGAAAGTAAAAATTCAAGAGCTTAAACAGACAGGAAACGAACTTGAAAATGCGTTTAAACAGGGTTTAACACAAGGTATCCAAAGCGCATTGATGGGACTTGCTGAAGGCACAATGAGCTTGGGTGATGCGGTAAAACAATTAGCCCTGACCGTGATAAACAGCATGGCGCAGATTGCCGCACAACAACTGGCAATGCAAGCGACCAGTGCCATTAGTGGCTTTTTCGGCGGTGCGGGTGCAGCCGTGACGGCAGCCACCGGTGGTTTTATTTCCGGACCGGGAACAGGCACTTCGGACTCCATCCCGGCACGGTTATCCAATGGTGAGTTTGTGGTGCGTGCGGCAAGTGTGCAGAAATATGGCGTGGGCTTTTTACATGCAATTAATCGTGGTCATTTACGTAAATATGCCACCGGTGGATTGATCTCTGCACCATCAATGCCGTCATACAACGAGCTAACATTGACCCAAGAAATGCAAAACGGCACGGCAGGACAACAGGCGGTAGCAAGCCCTGTAACTATCCAACAAACGTTAGCGGTGGATAGTGCGGAATTATTCACGGCAGGCATTAATACGGTCGCGGGTGAACGTGCGGTAATGA
This sequence comes from [Haemophilus] ducreyi, assembly GCF_900109315.1. Taxonomy (GTDB): domain Bacteria; phylum Pseudomonadota; class Gammaproteobacteria; order Enterobacterales; family Pasteurellaceae; genus Haemophilus_B; species Haemophilus_B ducreyi. Next base: position 4,663 of record NZ_FOJC01000010.1, read on the forward strand.
CCGTGATTAGGGCGAATAAACAGACATTAAAACAGGAGTTAGGCTAATGGCATACACAACAGGCACAGCAGAAAACGAGCGTGATTTATTAGACAAAATCAATAAGTTTCTAACACAAGATGAAACACTCAAGCGCGACGGACAAGCGTGGACAGTATTACTTGACCGTAAATTGACCGAAACCGCAACACAAAAAGAAATCCGTCAAATTGCGTGGAAATCAACCGGTACCGGCGTTGAACAAGATATTTATCTTGTGGCTTCAACCGATAACTTAATTTCAGCTGATACTTACAATCTTAACTTTTGGGGCGGCACGTTTTTCAATGAAAAAGCGGTTACGCCAGCTGAAATTGACAAAGGCTTAATTAATGCCTCCCCTGGCGTTGTTTTGTTTGCGGATAACCGTCCAATCGAATATCACATTGTCGCAAGTGGACGTTGTTGCAAAATTATCACACGCATTTCGCAAGTGTGTTCAAGTGCTTATCTCGGTTTTATTTTACCGACCGTGCCGCCGACAGAATACCCCTATCCGCTTTGTGTTGCCGGTAGCGCACCGATTGTGGATGAAAACAACCGTGCGGTACGAGTACGCTACTCACAAACAGGTGAATTGCATTCATCAATCATAGACGCTAAATATGGTAATTGTTGGCTTTTTACACCTGACCAAAGCTGGCGTGACTTTTACGGCAGCAGTTACAAAAACTTGCGTACCGATTCACGCAGACAATCGCTATTCCCGTTGTGTAATTATGAGCTTTTCAGTTCATATCAACAGCCACGCAGTATTGATTCAATGGGCGAAAGCCAAGGCGGTGCTTATCCATTGATACCTGTTGAATTTATCAGTCTCAAGGATTCTAGCCAAGGACGTAACCGTTGGGGCACATTTGATGGCGTGTATTGGATTCCGGGTATTCAGCGAGCAGCAGGCGATCAAGTCACTATTACTGAAGGACGAAAAGGGCTGGTGTTTAACGGTGGCTATCGTGTAGCAACCAAGGATTATTTTGTGATTGAGACAACAACGGAGTATTAAGCATGGCATATCAAACGGGTAACGCAAAAGACGTTAAGGAACTACTTAAAAAATTAAGTGAGTTTGCTCAAGGCTTAAAGTGGGTAGTAGATAAGTCGGAAGATAATTTGCTGTGCTTACACAACGAGCAAGGCTACTGGTCGCTTATGTTTAAGCCTGAAGTTAATCAGTTGTTTACTTATGTGAATACCGGCTTCGATACCAGTAAAAAAGGCCATGAACAGCCCGGTTCATCAAGAGCGCACGCTTATCGTGAAATCGACACGGCAACCTCTCAGTTAGAAAAAGGCAATTATGCGTCTTATGACTTTTTCGGCACGGCGCAATATTTACACGTTGTCGTGCAAATTGAAGCGGAAAAATTTCGGCATTTTGGCATTGGCACGTTAAACAAAGAAGGCACTTATACCGGCGGTCAATATACCTATGGCACTTATATCACAAAGAACTACGCGCATTATCAAAATAGCGACCACGCTTACGGCTTTTCTAACGGGGCGCGTGGCAATCAAGCGGTTGTCCGTGCCGACGGTATCAGTGGCGATAAACGGACACCTTGGTATTTCGCTCCCGTAAATGTTTCAGATTATAAAGATTTGAGTAATGCGGATAAAGGCAAATACCTGCTTACACTCGGCAGAGCGGCGATGACAACAGACGAAAATACTTATCATCCTGATGCCTTACTTGTCTATTACAGTCAATCTAAGTTCGGGCAATCGTTAATACCGTGTCCACACAGCTTAATTGCACATGGTATTGATGGTATTTTTCGCCGTTTAGGTATTCTTGCAGATCGCTATGAATGCACAATGGTTGTGTCTCTCGCCCCGTCAAATTCTGACCATCAATAGCGAGAAATGGATGATTATTCCGAGTGCGCAATATGACGTGCGTAATGAAAGTTATATTGAAAAAGGGAAAAACAACTCAGGGATTCAAGGCGTGGCTTATCGGATGGTTGAATAATGGCAAATATCAATGGCTATATTGTAACAAGTGGTAAAAGCCTCGCGTCTAAAGATACCGCCTATTTAGACCGCTTGCCGATTTATCGTGGCAAAGCACGTATTGCTGCAAGCCTTATGCCGACAATGTCAGGCAAACTCCGGCAAGGCAAGTTATTAGATTTAGCTCAGTCGTTACAGGCTTATATTGCGCCGAACTACTACAGCGATTTATACAGCCGTGTGCTTGTGATTCCGCATACAGTTAATCTAGGCTCAATTTCAACTGAACAAGTGTTTGATGTGCACTTGTGGAATGCGAACCGACACACGGTCAATTTAACCAAGGTAGATATACAAGATGGCGAAGGCATTACGCTAACCGGCAATCAAACACCACTCACGCTACGCGCACTGGCACTTAAGAAGTGGACGGTTAAAGTCAGTATGAACGGTCCGGCGGAAATTGATTGCACAGTAACTTTTACGATTGCGGGCAAAAATCCGGTTACGTTGCGCATTATTGGCTCGCGCTCTACCGACTGGGAATTTTTCCCCGATTGGTCTGAAGACGTGACTGAAAAACTAGAGTTTTTAACGACCGTGCATCAATCAATTACCGGAGCGGAACAGCGTATTGCAAAACGTTTATCACCCCGTCGAACCTTTGAATTTAAAGTCTCTACCGTTGGAACAGAACGTCAGCGTTTAGAAAATATGCTCTATGCTTACGGCGCAAGAGTGTGGGCGTTGCCGATTTTCACGCATCGAGTTTATTTGGCTAAGCCAACCAAACAAGGCGATAGAACCCTTTCACTCGCCACAACAGGCTTTGACTTTTATGTCGGAGGACGTGCGGTTTTGATGAACGGGAACAAACGTGAAATGGTGGATATTACTGGCATTGAGCCTGATAAGCTTGAAATAAAGCGCCCGTTATTGCATCGCTTTGATACTCACACACAGATCTATCCGTTGCGCTCCGCCGTGCTGACCGATATGCCACAACTTACTCGTTTAAGTGATGGCGTGGCAACCGCACAAATTCGCCTGCAAATTCACGAGCACAATGGCTATGCTGCCGATATTCGTCACTTGCCGACTTATCGTGGGCATCCCGTGTTAGAGCCAACCAGCGAATGGTCAGAAGATATTACCGCACAATACTTGCGTTTGATTAAACAACTGGATAACGACACCGCCTTACCACATTACTTAGATACGGCGAAAAATGCGTTTCAGCTCACAAACCATCGTTTCTTGTTAAATGGGATTGACGCACAACACCAACTGCGCCAACTGTTTTACTACTTACGTGGCAGACAAAAAGCGATTTGGGTAGCAAGTTCGACATCAGATTTAACACTAGCAAACGATATTGTCGGCAAAAATCTCGATATTGAGCTGGTTTATTACACGACTTGCTTATTGAAACAGGCGGGACGGCAAGACATTCGCATTGAGTGTACCGACGGCAGCGTGCATTACCGCCGGATTTTAGCCGCAACGGTAAGCAACAACCAAACCGAACGGCTTGCACTGGATGGTGAAGTGTTAAATTTAAAGCGTGAACAAGTGGCTAAGATTTCTTTTCTGACACTCTCACGCTTAGAGAGCGACACGATTGACTGGAAGCACCACACTGATACGGTGGCAAGTGTGATGGTTAGCTTCCGAGGCTTACATGATGAACTCGAAGTTTAATGATTTAAACGACATTTAAACGATATTTAAAAAGGATTTAAAACGTGAATTATTTAGATAAAACCCATTCTGTTGCCGATGGTCAGCCCGTTACGCTTTATCAATTTACCCGCGGCGATGATGAAAAGATTTGGCGTTTTTGTGATGCTGACCAAGACATTGTCGTAAACAATGAAAAATGGCTGGCAACCGCAATCAGTGATAGCGGTCGTCGCACGGGCGAGAATATCAATATTGTGCTACCGAGCAATAACCCTGTGGCATTGCTGTATCGTGGTATGCCACCGAGCCAAACCGTTAAGGTGATGATTATGCGCTTGCATTATCAAGAACAAGAATTACGGGTAGTTTGGATTGGTACGATTATTGAAGCAAAACGCCCTGATGTACATAAGACGGAATTAGTTTCTGCGGGGCTATCTTCCACAATGCAAAGTGCGGGCTTGCGCTTAACTTGGGGACGTAACTTCCCTTATACGCTCTACGATTACGATTGCAGAGTTAATCCGAAAAATTTTGCGGTTGCAGGTTTGGTGATTAAAGCGTTAAACGGGACAACACTCACCGTAGATGTGCCTGAAAATTTACCTGAAGGCTGGTTTAACACCAGCTTTATTGAGTGGACGGATAGTGACGGCGTGCGCGAAGTACGGGCGGTAACGGTACATAAAAATAACCAAATTACCCTAATGGGTGGTACACAAAAGCTGTCTGTTGGCACAACGATTAAGGTGTACCCCGGCTGTGACGGACGGGCAACTACTTGCCTAAAAAATTTAACAATATGCTGAATTTCGGTGGTATTCCGCACATGCCGAATAAATCGCCTTATGATGGGTCACGGGTATTTTAATTTAAAAGGAGAACGTTATGTTTGCAGCCATTGGTTGGGCGGTCGTTAAATATGTTGCAGTGCTTGCGGTCAGTTATTTATTAAATCAAGCGCTTGCGCCAAAACAACGTAGCGGACAAGGACCGGAAGCGGTTTCAAGCGACGAATGGAATTTCCCGCAAGCGAATGAAGGGACACCACAATGTGTGTTTTTCGGCGATTGCTGGACAGAAGATTGGCAAGTATTAGCGCACGGTAACTATCGTACCACTGAAATTAAAAAAGGATAAGTAAATGGTCATCACGATACAAGATATGCGCCGTGTGCATTTTTGCGCGGCAGGTGTACAAGCGTTCTTTGAGCGCGAGGGGTGGGATTTCAACGACTTTTTGCAAAATGGAATTGATTCTGAAAAATTCTTAGCCACCGGTAGCGTGTTTGCACGCAAATGCGTGACTGCCGCAAAACAAGCACAACAAACGAAAGGGGAAAAATAATGGGTGGCAAACGCAAAGGCGGTGCGGTAACGGTCGGTTATCGTTACTACTGGGATATTCATTCGGGGCTGGGACGCGGACCGGTAGATGAGATTGTGGAGTTACGCATTGATGATAAATCGGCGTATGTCGGTAAGCCAGGAGAGCTAACGCATTCACAAGCGACTTATATTGACAAGCCAAACTTGTTCGGGGGTGAAAACACTGGTGGCGAAGGCGGTATTCAAGGGCGGTTAGAGATTCTCATGGGTGAGCCTGACCAAAAACCAACGCAAATGCTAGTTAATCTGTTAAAGGGCAATCAAAACCCTGCTCCTGCCCAACCGAATAACTCCCGCTTACGTAAGGCAGGACAACGCAAAAAACAGCAAGCTCAGCAAGACTTTTTCTCTGCTGGCAATGTGACTGAAAGCAATCTTGCAAAAGATGATTTGATTCCCGGCTTCCGCAGTATTGTTTCCACGGTGTTTAGCGGGCTGATTAGTTGTTATAACGCGTACCCGAAAAAACATAGTTACCGTGTGCGACGGGCATTAAAAGGCTGGTTTAACGGTACGGTGTGGTATCCGGAAAAATGCAAAATTATGTTACGCAACGACACGTTAAAAATGTCAGGACTGACAAAAGAGCAAGAAGAAAATGCGCGTCAAATTCATGCTATGAACCCTGCGCATATCCTTGTTGAGTGTGCCACCAATAAAAGCTGGGGTGGCAAAAAGGACTTAAGTGATCTTGATTTAGACAGCTACAAAAAAGCTGCAGACACGCTCTATGAAGAAGGCTTCGGATTGTGCTTACGCTACAATCGCCAAGGCTCGATTAAAGAGTTTATGCAACAGGTTATCGACCATATTGGCGCGGTGCAATACGACAACGTGGAAACAGGTAAGCAAGCCATTCGTTTATTGCGTAACGATTATAACCCCGACGATTTGTCCACATTTCACTATGATAATGGGATTTTGATGGTGCAAGATGATGACAGCTCGGCAACCGATACAACAGCCAATCAAATTATCGTGAAATGGCGCGACCCGGTGACAAACCGTGAAGACCAAGCCATTGCGAATAATATTGCGTCTGTGCAAATGCACGGTGTTATCGCAAAAACCGTTGAATATAAAGGCGTGCCGACTTTTGATTTAGCCGCTCACCTTGCACAACGTGATTTAGAGATGGTCGCCAGCAGTTTAACATGAAGATTGTGTTTGATATGCGTGCCAGCGAATTGAAACACGGCGATGTGTTTAAAGTACATTTACCGGAACGTGGAATTGAAAGTGCGGTTTTTCGTGTCGGTGCTATTGAAAATGGTAATGAAAGCGAGCTTATAGTGACTTGTATGCAAGATGTGTTCGGTTTACCGGCTGCAAATTACTCAACACAAAAAAGCGAGTCGCTTTATGTGCCGCCGGATTACACCGCCAAGCCGATTAATGAGGCGCGATTACTTGAGGTACCGTATCACGTGTTACCACTGGTGTTAAGTGAAGCGGAGTTTGCATTTGTTAAACCGACCGATTGTTTTGTGTGGAGCTTGGCAACTCAACCGAGCGCACTGTCGGTCGGTTATGAGATGTTAGTTGATGCGGGTGCCGGTTATACGCAAACGACGACCGGCTCATTTACACCGTATATCAAACTCGAAGAGCCTGCGACAGCGTACCAAACCACGTTTAAATTTAAGTTAGAGGGCGATTACGCAGCGTTACAGTACGCCGAAGCGGTTATGATTGACGATGAGATCATCAGAATTGATGCTGTGGATTTTAAAACTGGCACAATGACCGTAGGGCGCGGTTGTGCGGACACGATACCACAGGCGCATAAAGCTAACACTATTGTATGGTGCTATCTGCTTGCCGCCGGCACGGATGAAACAAAGTATACGGTAAACGAAATGCTCAAAGCCAAGTTATTAACCCGTACACAGATTGAAACGCTCTCTGAAGATGCAGCTAGTGTATTAACACTAACCACACAGCAACGACAAGCGCGCCCTTACCCACCGGCAAATGTAAAAATAGACGGTGCATTTGTCGATAAGATTGCAGACAGTTCAGCGTTTACGCTTACATGGGCGCATCGAGATAGAGATATTCAAGCAGACCAACTTATTGCGCATACGGATGACAGTACTGCACTTGGGAAAGGTGTTAGCTATAAAATTGATTTAATGGATGGCGATAACATAGTGCGGTCAATTACAACGAATGGGACAGAATTTGTTTATCCGGATGAAGGCAAAACAGAAGGAGAACAATTTAGCAAACTGGCGTTCTACGCAGTAAAAGATAAGCTGACAAGCCTGTATCGCTATGAGTTTACCGTGCAAGGTGCAATGCAATTATTAAGTGATTGGGATTATCAACGCGCATTTACACAAGGTAATGATTACTTCAATCGTTATGATGATAACGATATGCCGGAAGGTAAATACATCATGCTCTCTTCAAATGCAAGCGAGAATGTGATTTACCAATCTTATTCGATTGAAGCCAATAAATATAAACGCTTTGCGCTCTCATACAAAGTCGGTACATATAATCAGCGTAACGGGCTTTGTACTGTTACTGTACAACTTTATAAAGGTACTGAGTTACTTAAAGAATATGTTTCAGAGCAGTTTGACAACTGGCAAAAAAATGATTGGCATAGCCAACAGGTTGCTGAAGTTTTACCGGAAGAAGCGACTGAAATTAGATTTAAGATTAATGTGGTTGGCTCAATATCAAACAACGCGATTGCATTTAAAGATATTGTTTTACGAGTAGGAGGTTAATAGCAAGAAGTAACTTATTAGGAACAAAAGCACGGGTAGTCAGTATGCTTGGCAGAGCGTACTGACCTCATCACCCACAGACCTAACCTGTGAGCAATAACTATTGCTAGACCCGTGGTCTTAGCCAAGACAAACGTAAGTTTAGCATAATTTTTTCACTATATGAAAAGGTCTTACAAAATATGAAAAAAGATGTAACCATTTATAAAAACGCACCATTACCATTTATTGGACAAAAACGTCAATTCTTGACACATTATACGGAGATTCTCAATCAATATATTCCAGGTGATGTCAAGGTTGGACAATTATTGATGCATTTGGTGGTTCAGGATTACTTAGTCATGTAGCTAAACGTATAAAACCAGCTGCTCGAGTAATTTATAACGACTTTGATAACTATGCAGAACGCTTACTTCATATCAATGAAATAAACCAATTACGACAAAAAATTATTGATACTATAGGAGACACTATACCCAAAAATAAAAGACTTACATCAGATGTAAAATTAAACGTCATTAATGTAATCCAATCCTTTCAAGGATATAAAGATTTAAACTGCTTAGCGAGTTGGTTATTATTTAGTGGAAATCAAGTAGGTTCATTAGAAGATCTATTCAATAAGGATTTTTGGAATTGTGTTCGTCAGTCTAATTATCCTAATGCAGAGGGCTATTTAGACGGAATTGAAGTTATTCGAGAATCATTTCATCAACTATTACCTAAATTCAGAGATGAACCAAATACTCTCTTTGTTCTTGATCCTCCATACCTGTGTACTAGACAAGAGAGCTACAGACAAGCAAGCTATTTTGATTTGATTGACTTTTTACGATTGATTCATTTAACTCGACCGCCTTATATCTTTTTTAGTTCGAGTAAATCTGAGTTTGTCCGATTTATTGATGCCATGATAGAAGATAAATGGGATAACTGGCAGGCGTTTGAAAATTACGGCAAAGTTTCTATTAATACCTCGGCAAGTTATTCGGGTAAATATGAAGATAATATGGTGTTTAAGTTTTAAATGTAACGTCATTACACTATGAGTAAAAAAAGCGAGAAATACTTATCTCGCTTTTTTTGTTGCAGTTATGTTGAGCGGCTTTAAACCGCTCAACAAACGGCAAAATTTTGTTAATAAGATCAAAGAATTAATATAATATATTTTTCATCTTACGGATTAGTCCGCATAATTAACTACCCTTTTTACTGCAGGAGATTATATGAAATTGACTAAATTAGCGCTTTCCACTTTATTTGCATTAGGATTATCTACCGCCTATGCCAACAAGCTCCCGAATATCACGATCCTAGCCACCGGTGGCACGATTGCTGGTAGCGGTGAAAGTGCCGTCAGCTCTGCTTATCAAGCAGGACAACTGAATATTGACACGCTGATTGAAGCGGTTCCAGAAATGAAAAAATTAGCAAATATCAAAGGCGAACAAGTGGTTAAAATTGGCTCACAAGATATGAATGATCAAGTTTGGTTAACATTAGCCAACACGATCAACCAACAATGTGCCTCTACTGATGGCTTTGTGATCACACACGGCACAGATACGATGGAAGAAACCGCTTATTTCCTAGATATGACCGCTAAGTGCGAAAAACCGATTGTCTTAGTTGGCGCTATGCGCCCTGCAACCGAAAAAAGTGCTGATGGCCCACTTAATTTATATAACGCCATCGTAGTAGCACGAGAAGCTAAATCCGCCAAACGTGGCGTTTTAGTTGCAATGAATGATCAAGTACTTGGCGCACGAGATGTCACTAAAACAAGCACAACGGCTGTCCAAACCTTTCATTCACCAAACTTTGGCGCTTTAGGTTATATTCATAATAGTAAAGTCGATTATGAACGTAATCCTGAAAGCAAACATACAACCAACACACCATTTGATGTAACCAAATTAACTGATTTGCCTAAAGTCGGCATTATTTACGCCTATGCAAATATGCCAACTGAGCCATTAAAAGCATTATTAGACGCTGATTATCAAGGTATTGTGGTTGCGGGAGTTGGCAATGGTAATATGAATGCCGTAAACTTAGCACTACTCGAAACAGCAGCTAAAAAAGGCGTTGCCGTTATTCGCTCATCGCGTGTTCCAACCGGTTATACCACGCGCGATGCTGAAATTGATGATTCAAAATATGGCTTTGCTGCATCTGGTACACTTAATCCACAAAAAGCCCGCGTATTGTTACAATTAGCATTAACGAAAACAAAAGATATCCATACTATCCAACAATATTTTGAAGAATTTTAACCGCTGTCTAACCAAAAACCCCATCATAAATTATGATGGGGTTTATTTTCTGCTTGCATTAACACATAGTTATTAATGCTTTTTAATTAATTGCTGATTGTTGTGTTAAATTCAGGAATAACATCCTCTTTTAACTGTTCAAATTCAACATTTTCTTTAAAGTTAAACACTTTAATATGTTCATCATCTTTATTAGAAAAGAAATCATAATTTTGATCTAATTCTGCACTACGAATACCCAACCATTGACTAAAGCCATACATAAAATTAAAAGCACTACGTTTAGTATTGACCATTAGTCTTTCTGTATCATCACTGGAAATTTTAACAAAAGGTACTGCATAATTTGATTTAAACTCTTCGCCATAATCTAACGTTAATTTTTGTTTATCTGTCTTATCAATATGATGTAATCCATGATCAGAAAAATAAATGAGAGAATAACTTTGTCCGGTCGATTTTAATGCATCTACTACATTTTCAATCAACTTATCCGTTTTCAAAATACTATTAACATAACAACACATATCTTCATTCATAAAAGTTAACTGTTTCTCTTTTGCAGTAATCCGATCACAAAAAGGTGCATGGCTACCCATTAAATGAAGAACAAATAATCGCCCTCGTTTTTCTACTAATTTATTTAGCGCTAAACGCTGTTTTAACTGTTCAACCAATTTAAAATCATCTTCATTATTAGTATTAAAACCACCTACTTTAGTAAAATAAGAAAAATCAGAAGTTCGCCCCATACGACTAGCAATCGTATCATATTTACCAATGCTTCCTTGATTTGAAAACCAATTCGTTTCAAAATTTGCGCCTTTAGCAAGTGTAATAATATTATAAGCGTAATCCCTTTTACCGGTTTGTTTTAAATATAACGATTTTAATAATGAATGATATGTCGCCGGCGCACTAGCAATATAACCCGCATTAATATAACCGTTGGTCCTATCTAAAAATGGTGTCGTTGGTAATGTAAAACCATAAGTTGCTAAATAATCTCGTCTAGCACTTTCACCAATAATTAATACATAATTATCATAACGCGGTTCTACTTGAGTAATTTGCCACGGGCTAGGTTTGGTTGAAACAACCAGTAACTCCTGCTTCTCCTGATAATAATGAGTTATACTGTCATAAATATTGGCATAAAATGAAACAATATTGACCGGACTATTCGCCAACGTCCAATCTCGATCCTCTTCTGCAACGTATGAACCTAAATAAAATCTAGTAGGTTCAAAAAGAAGTGTAAAAATAAAAGTCGCAGAAAGAACAATATAAAGCTGCCGCTTACGCTTATCATATGGGCTAGGTTTATTATATTTCTTTAAACGAATCAAAATTACCGCAAATAAAATATAACATATAGGAAATAATAAATGCTCCAATCTAATTCTTTCTAGAAAACCCAACAATTCAGAAATATTCGTTTCTAGAAACGCAGCCACAATTCCAGAATTTAATGAACCATAGCGTAGATAAATAGGATAATATAACGAAAGCGTAATACTAAGAAAAATAATTACCCAGGTAAAAAGCCGTTGATTAAAAGCATAAATTAAATATAAAAGGATAAATACGCTTATAACAGAGTATTCTGTACTTTTCTCTGGTGATATCATTACAGACAAAAAAGAAAATAATAATAACCAAATATAAAATAAACGATAATGTAAATAAGCAAATAATTTTTTGATCATAATAATCTATAAAATAAGGTCAGCAGAAATAAAATAGACCCCTTGTTAAAACAAGCGGCCTAAAAATTATCGATTTAACCATTCTTCATCTAAGGTTAAATCTTCATTCAAATTGATACTAATACCTTTAGCCAATACATCACGTGCAATTTGATGAGCATCTTCTAGAGAATGTTCTGAAAATGTACCGCATTGATAAATATTCAGCTCAGGAATTTGTGTAACATCAGATACTTTGGTTAATATATCATGCATAGCATTTTTCCATGCATTTGCGACCGCTTGTGCGCTTGGCTCACCAATAAGCGACATATAAAACCCTGTTCGGCAACCCATCGGTGAAATATCAATAATTTCCACCTTATCGCTATTTAAATGATCACGCATAAACCCCGCATAAAGGTGTTCTAACGTATGAATACCTTTAGACGACATAATCTCCATATTAGGGCGACAAAAACGTAAATCAAACACAGTAATTAAATCGCCTTTCGGCGTAGTGATGGTTTTAGCAACTCTTACTGCTGGTGCATTCATACGAGTGTGATCAACTTTAAAACTATCTAATAAAGGCATATTTTACTCCAAATTATGCATAATCAAGACTATTCTGCGATTGCTTGATCCCAACTTAATGCTTTGGCTGGAATCTTGCGTTGTAATAAAAAACGGCGGTTTGGTTTGGCTTGTGGCTCAACGACTCTAGTCGATGGCGTTAAAAATTCAATACCGCCTTTCAACAATTGTGCCATTGTACCTGAATTCAGGCTAACGCCTTGTAAAGAAATATCCATCGTATAACCAGAAGCAGCCCAAAATTGCGTATTATTACGAATTAAATGCTGATATTGCTTTTCAATCGCTAAATGAATTTGGATACGGTCAGCTAACTCACTTAATTGTAACCGTTGCACAATCCCAACTTGTAAACCGCGATATAACACAGGCGCATTCACTTCAATTCCTCGTGCATCACTGGTCTCAACAATGATAGGGAAATTATTCGCATACGTGGTTTTATTTGTATCGGTATCAATCAAATTAAATTCTGTAGCTAATCCGCCATTTCCTGCTTCAACATCAATATAATTTTGTAATACTGCATCAATGTTTTTTACACCACTGGGCGTCACTTCAGGCGAAATAGCAGTAAAACGACTACCCTCTTTGGCAATAATGGAATAATACGGCGCTTCAATATAAGCGGTTAATTTTATCTGTTTTTTAGCATTTTGTAATGCTAGCGTTTCAATTTGACCAATGGTTAATCCGATATATTTAATGGCCATACCTTTGAATAATTTGCTTGCATCTTTGGCAATCAAACTGATACGCGTCTTATTAGCGGTCGCTTTTATACGATTTGCATATAAAGTTCGATCCATTTTATCACCGCCATTATCAATGCTAATAGCACCTCTTAATGTTCTCATTAATGGCGCTGATTGAATATTTAATCCTTTCGCAGATAATTCAGCCGCTATTGCGGATTCAACCCAAAAACGACTTTTGTTGCCGATGAGCTGACGATAAGCCGGTTCAATATATACTTCCACGTCAAATTTCTGTGATTGTGGTTTAACGTTTAATACTTCACCAATTTGATAATTACGATAAAGCACTACAGCGCCTTTATCAATGCCTTCTAATTCACTTGCTGAGAGTGTTAAAGTAGGCTGTTTTATATCGCTTAAAATCCCCGCTTGTGCATTATCAATATCTTTATAAAGTGGATATTGTTTTTTGGCAATCCCTTGCACTTTACCCTCTAATAAACGAATACCGCCTTGCAACCAATGGCTTGGTGAGCCGGCTTTGACACGTAAACCATCTAAACCAACCGCTACATCTAAATGTGCAATCGCCATAAATTTACTATTCTCACCCACTAAGTAGCGATAAGCAGGAAAAATAATGCCTTGCAAGGTAACACCATCAACGCTTAATGTTCGCTTAAGTAATTCACCAATTTTGACGTCGTTATAATAGATCCCTTGACCTTCTTCCACGCCGTAAGCTTTAGGTGCAAAAAAAGTCAGTGCCAACATATCTGGCCTAGAGAGTAAGTAATCACTTTCTTTCTCAACCGTAAATGTTCTCTTAGCTAAACCATTGCCGGCTTTCACTTCAAAATAAACGCCACGTAATAATTGACCTATGTTAGTCAACTGTTCCGCATTTAAATTAAACTTGGGTTCCTTAAGTAAAATTGTCGATTGTTCACGAAATAAATGTGTATAATTAGGATCAACCAACAACCTACCACGTAACATTGCATTTTCTTCTACTCGCTCAATCTCTTTATTATCAATTGGCATAGCTTCAATGAAAGATAAAACACCTACTTGTGTATTTTGATAAAACACCGGGGTTTCATTTACTTTTAAACTAGTAATAGCAGGCACAGTAATATTAACGTCCACACCGCGTTGGGCTGATTTTAAATCCGCGTAGAGATCAAACCTACTGGCTTGTTCAGCAAGCGTAGAATCTTCAGGTGAATCAAAAGACACCGCGCCTTGAATCACAGAGGCTAAACTATCCACATTGACTGCCAGCCCCGAAAAACTGATATTCGCATTAAGCCCACTAATATTCCAAAAACGGCTATTTTGCTTAACTAAATGCGCATATTTTTTATTAATGACAACATCAATTTCAACTTTTTGCTTATCTTCTGTAAAACGATAATTTGCAATATTTCCTACTGGCACTTTACGAAAGTAAACACTTGCACCAATGGTAATTGAACCTAAATCACTTGCAATTAAATGTACTAATAAATCGCCATCAGTTACCGTAGCCGCAGGCTGTTCATCTTGCGCAATAAAATGATTTGTAATCGCGCCATTACCCGGCGCTAGTGTAATATAATTGCCTGACACTAAGGCGTCTAAACCAGAAACACCGGCGATGGAAGCGCTCGGTTTTACTAACCAAAAGGTGGTACCTTCACGCAGTACTGATTTTGCTTCTGAATTAATTTGTGCCTGCACTTCCACTTTTTTTAGATCATCAACAAAATAGACCTTCTTCACTTGCCCAATTTGTAAACCTTGATAACGAACAATCGTCTTGCCAGCAACAATACCATCGCCAGCATTAAAGCGAATTTTAATCGTCTCACCTTGTTCTTTCAGAATTTGGAAAAAAAGTAACGCTCCGATAATGAAAGCAACAATCGGTAATAACCAAAAAGGTGAAATTTTACGTGGTTGTCTAATCATAGCGGCCACTGATTTTGGAATATTTTCTGTCATAATGTTAGCAATTATCTCATTTCATAAAGGCTGATTTAATAAAATTCTCTGAATAAGCGGTCAATTTTTATAAACAAATAATAAATATCCGCTCAATTTAACTCTTGATTTTTCATTGCTTTAAATAACATAAAACCGAAGGTTTAAGCAACCTTCGGTATTTCTACAAATAGCTAAATAAATGACGCCCTTGTCATCTAGCATAATTAATTTAATCTTTTTTATCTTTTGAATCACAGTGAGAAATATCATTACATTTTGCATATAAATATAAACTATGAGTAGCTAATTTCATTCCGTGCTGTTCGCTAATCTCGCGCTGACGACGTTCAATATCAGGATCTTTAAATTCAAACACTTTGCCACAATCCATACAAATAATATGATCATGTTCGTGATCCACATTCAATTCAAATACGGCTTTGTTTGAATCAAAGTTATGGCGAAGTAAAATGCCCACTTCTTCAAATTGATTTAAGACACGGTAAACCGTTGCTAAACCGATATCAGAAGACTGCTCTAATAACAGTTTATAAATATCTTCCGCAGAAAAGTGTTGCATTTCTTCGCGGTATTGTTGCATTAATGCAAGGATAGTTAAACGAGGCTCAGTGACTTTCAAGCCTACACTTTTAAGCAGTTTTGTATTTTCTTCAGACATAACTGTCACCTTTTGCTGAATTTTATTAATTATGCTAGTTGATCTAAGCACATTTCTTCAAAGATTTGCTTAGACCAACGGCTGACACGCTCGCTTGTTAACTCTGGTTGACGGTCTTCGTCAACACATAAACCAACAAAGGTATGTTCATCAACAAGCGCTTGAGAAACCTCAAAGTTATAGCCCTCTGTTGACCAATGACCTACAATTACACCACCATTCTGCTCGACTACATCACGAATCGTTCCCATTGCATCACAGAAATATTCGGCGTAGTCTTCCTGGTCTCCACAACCAAAAATACCCACGACTTTACCACCGAAGTCAATTTGTTTTAAGGTCGGCATAAAGTCATCCCAATCTGCTTGAGATTCACCATAATACCAAGTTGGAATACCTAATAGTAAGAAATCATACCCTTCAATATCTTCTTTAGAACTCTTAGCGATATCACGAACATCAATCAGATTCGCACCGATTTCTTTTTGGATCATTTTTGAAATATTTTCAGTGTTCCCAGTATCACTACCGTAGAATAAACCTACTACTGCCATGTTAATTTACCTATTTGCGCTCTGAATCAATAGTATTGCTATTGATATAATTATTTAAAATCATTTCGATTAACTGCCCTCGTGTCATTCCGAGTTGGGAAGCCTCTTTTTCCAAAGATAACACCAGATCTGAATGCAGTTTTAATTCAACGCGTTTAAGCCCTGACGACCGATCTCGTTTTAGCTGATTACGTTTATTAATTCTGACTTGTTGTTCTCGGCTAAGAGGATTAGTGCGTGGTCGCCCAACTTTTGGCATGCTTGCGAACAAATCTAAAGTTATACAATCTGCGTCTTGTTTTGCCATTTGTTTCACATGATGGGCTTTGCCTATCGTCCTAATAGAAAAAGCTAATTGAGAATGAGAAGCTACTACTTTCTAATAAAGTCAAACTATATCACACTAATTCAGTCTTGAAAATTCTACTCGTTAAATTTCCAACTGATTTTGTAAACTTTTATTCCGTCAATTTACATCTATATCTTTGATTTGCATAAATTGCACCATAACATAAAATTTAGCCCGCTTACACTATTCCTTAATATCAGCAAATGCGGCTTGTAAAACTGTTGCTAGATCTTGGGGCGCAATTTCCACGTCTAAGCCGCGTTTGCCCCCTGACACAAATATCGTAGCAAAATCTTTGGCTGACTGATCGATTATTGTCATTAATTTATTTTTCTGACCAAAGCGGGCTGATGCCTCCTAATAAATAACCGGTCACTTTTTGGGCTATATCTTTATCCGCCATTGTTACTTTTTTGACCGCTAATGCCTGTGCTGCACGTTTCAAATTCAAATTATTTGCCACTGGCACAACCATTACTGCTAGTTTTTTCTGATCGCCATTTTCAGCGACTAACAATGTTTTAAAGACTTGTGCAGCCGATAAATCTAATTTTTCGACCGCTTCTTGTCCAAAATTATGATTTTGCGGATCGTGTGGATAAGGATGAAGTTGATAAGCAATTTTTTGTTTGTTAAGCAGATTGATTGCTGGAGTCATTGTTTTTTTCCTATAAGTTATGATTAAAAATCAGTTACAATTACTCTCTTCTATGCATGCATATAAAAAGGAGTAAACATAATGTCAGAGATCCATTTAGCCATTGCAACAGATTTTAGCTTAGCTTCAAAGTTACTTGAAGCATTAGAAAAGAGTGATTTGCCTTTAAAACATATTTCTGCTGTAGAAATTGAACCCTTTGGCGAAGAACAATCGCTTTATAGCGGAAGCAAAGCAATTGAACAAATTCCGTTAGCCGAAGTGAATTGGGCTAAATTTAGCCATGTATTTTTTGCAGGAAATATGTCACAAGCAGAAGTGCTTGCAGAAGCAGTAAAAGCGGACTGTATTGTACTTGATTTATACGGCATTACTGCTTTAATCGATAATATTCCGGTTATTGTGCCAAGTGTTAATGATGAGGCGATGACTCAATTACGTGAACATAATATTGTTGCCTTAGCCAACCCGCAAATTTCACAATTAGCATTGGCATTAAAACCGTTACTCAATCAACCTATTAGCCATGTTTTAGTCAGTTCATTACTCCCTGCCGCTTATTTTGGCGATGAAAAAGTTAAACAATTAGCCGGTCAAACTGCCCGCTTATTAAATGGCATTCCATTTGATGAAAATGCAGAACGGATTGCCTTTGATGCCGTGCCCGCAAATATTCAAGCAGAGGAGAAAAAATTACCTTTCTCACGTGTTTTTGAATTACAACTTGCCAAAATATTGCCTAATTTGAGCGCTTGTACAACATTCCACGCCATTCAAATACCCATATTTTATGGGGTAGCACAAATGGTTACCGTGCATTCTGAATATCCATTAGCAATCGAAGCGATCAGCGATCAGTGGCAACAACAAGCTTGGTTAAACTTCCACGAACAACAGGTGATCACACCGGTTAAAAACGGTGAAAATGAAGAAGAAAATAACTTACAAATCAGCCAGTTACTCTCTAAATCAGACCACACGGCACAATTCTGGTCCGTCGCCGATGAACAAAAATTTAGCTTAGCATTCCTTACGGCGCAATTATTTAGATTAGTGCTAGATTATTGATCGCTTTATTATATAAGGTATCTATTTTTAATGAAAACGTTTGATGTTGTAATTATTGGTGCAGGAGCTTCTGGCTTATTTTGTGCGTCACAATTAAGCCAAGCAGGTAAACGTGTGGCAATACTTGATGCTGGCAAAAAAATAGGTCGTAAAATTTTGATGTCTGGCGGTGGATATTGTAATTTTACCAACCTTGAAGTAACGGCAAACCACTACATCAGTCAGAATCCGCATTTTGTCAAATCAGCATTAGCGCGTTATACCAATTGGGATTTTATTAGCTTAGTGGCAACATATGGCATTAACTATCACGAAAAAGAATGCGGTCAGCTATTTTGCGATGATGGCTCCCAACAAATTGTCGATTTATTAGCTACAGAATGTGCTAAAGGCCAAACGACCATTTTGCTCAAACAAGCTGTATTGAATGTGACGAAAGAAGCAGAAAATTTCACTATTTCGACCGCTTCTGATACCTTTCAAGCACCACATTTAGTCATAGCTACAGGTGGCTTATCAATGCCCGCCTTGGGTGCAACGCCTTTTGGTTACAAAATTGCAGAACAATTTGCCATTCCTATTATTGCGCCACGCGCGAGTTTAGTGCCGTTAACCTGGAAAGAAAGCGATCAGCATTTTGCGGTATTATCAGGTATTTCTTTACCGGTTAGCGTGACTAATCGAGGAAAAACATTTAGCAACCAAATGTTATTTACTCATCGAGGTTTATCTGGGCCCGCTATTTTGCAGATCTCAAACTATTGGGATCTAGGTGAAATGATTACAATTAATTTATTGCCGGCAGATAACATTCAGACTATTTTAACCACACTACGCCAATCTTCGCCAAAATTGCAGTTAAAAACCGTTTTATCACGCTATTTACCGAAAAAATTAGTCGATCTCTGGTTTGAACAACAAATAATGAAAGATAAAGTGATTGCACAATTGAATAAAACAGAATTAGCATTTCTCTTTCAATTTATTCATCAGTGGCAATTTTTACCGAATGGCACTGAGGGCTATCGCACCGCAGAAGTGACGATGGGAGGGGTAGACACCGCCTTTATTTCTTCAAAAACAATGCAAGCAAATAAAGTAAAAGGCCTATATTTTATCGGTGAAGTATTAGACGTAACCGGTTGGTTAGGTGGCTATAATTTCCAATGGGCGTGGTCATCTGCTTTTGCTTGCGCAGAAGGCATTTTAAGTGAATATTAGGCAACACGATAAAATGAAAAAAGGCTGTTGTAATGACTACAACTGCTTTTTCTCATTTACGTTTTAAAAATTAACGAGCACGGAAAATGATACGTGCTTTACTTAAATCGTATGGCGTCATCTCAACGGTTACTTTATCGCCCGTTAAAATACGTATATAGTTTTTACGCATTTTACCAGAAATATGCGCTGTCACTATGTGGCCATTCTCCAACTCAACACGGAACATCGTGTTTGGTAATGTTTCTAAAATTGTACCTTGCATTTCAATGCAATCTTCTTTAGCCATTGATTCCTCTTTAAATTAGGGTTTAATATAAACAAAAAAACGGCAGTCATTATACTCTGATAAGCTTAAATTACAATCATTTCTAATTACTTACGATTGAAACGGCGCCGTTGTGAATGAAAACGTTGAGCTTGTTTTTTGGTTGAAAAAGTCGGCAGTTTAACAATTGAATGAAGTGAGTGCGCTCTTGGGCGTAAGAAATAATGAATACTACTCGCAAATAAAGCGCCCGCTACTAATAAAATAATCAGTTGTGCATACAGTTGATGAAACAATTGTTCAATTTTACTTTGCGTGGTCTGACCGTATTGTGAATCAAACATAACACGCAAAAAACCTATTAGATTTTGCTGAGTAAGAATAGGCTCAACAATTTGCTGAGTTAGCGGTTGACTCCCTTCTTCTAACAATATTTTTTTAAACTGTAACGCATTGTGGCTTTGAGCAATTAAACTGCCATTCGCTGCATATAAGTTCGCATCAATCACAAATTCTTCTTTAGCAAAGGCATCTAATGCTTCAATTAATTCATCATTATTGACATTTTTAACTAACATTAATGAAAATAACTTGGCTTGCTGGCGCACCAATAAATGCGACAAGTTAGATACTTGATTAACACTCGCAAGTTGTGATCCTAATTTAAATTGATTCACACCATTTAAGATAACACTCACAATCATTACACAAACGACAATGATGCCAGCCAACAACGTTGTTTTAATTACTTTTTCACGGGTTAAATACATCGGTTAATTGATCGGGAAGAATTGATAATAGATAATTAAACGAGCATTATCTATGCTCTATCTACAATTGTCCATTAAAAAGAGCACATTATGCACGGTGAAAATGACTTAATGATGTGAAAAACTACCGCTTTTGGCGGGGGATTACTCACTAAACCAATAGTTCAAGCACAAGCTAAAATTGTGGTAAACTTGGACGAATTAACTGCATTATGATGTATTTTAGTTAATGCAAATGATTTGTTTAATAATAAAGCATAAGGAAATTAAAAAATGCCATCTTTTGATATTGTCTCAGAAATCACCTTGCACGAAGTTAGCAATGCGGTCGAAAATGCCAATCGAGTATTAACAACGCGTTATGACTTTCGTGGTGTAGAAGCCATCATTGAACTCAATGAAAAAAACGAAAGCATCAAATTAACCACTGAATCAGAATTTCAATTAGAACAATTAATTGAAATGTTAATCAGCGCTTGTGTCAAACGAGGTATTGAACATAGCTCATTAGATATTCCAACCGATGCAGAACATCACGGTAAACTTTATTCAAAAGAAATTAAGTTAAAGCAAGGTATTGAAACCGAAATTGCCAAAAAAATCACTAAGTTAATCAAAGATGCAAAAATCAAGGTACAGGCTCAAATCCAAGGCGATCAAGTACGTGTTACCGGTAAATCACGTGATGATTTACAAGCAACTATTCAGCTAATTAAAACCGCTGAACTGGGTCAGCCGTTTCAATTCAATAACTTTAGGGATTAGCTGTAATCTGTAGCCATAAACTTCAGCTTAATCCTAAATCTGATCATCTCTAGCTAATCTCTGCGTGAGATGATTTTTTATTCACTCTTTTCTGAATAATAATGCGGATTATCAGACCGCTTGAAAGGTTATTTTACCCCACATTCTTCGCATAAGTAACGAATATCAATCTCTATCGGAACCGCTATTTACTTAATATCACAAAGAGCAAAAGCAAAATTTTGAAGTCATTCACATTTCTTAAATAAATACCTATCAATGTGCATAAACTTAATTTACTTTATTGAACTATGTTACTAGAATGGCAATGCACTCTGGTGCTTTTATTTGAAGTTTTTACCTATTTATTTTTATTTTTTTATAAGGTTTTATCATTATGTTATGGTTTTTCTTTTGTGTAGCAATGCTTTTAGTTGGCTACTTTATTTACGGAAAAGTGGTTGAACGGATCTTTACGATCAATCCCCAAAAAATGACCCCTGCTCATGCAATGAGTGATGGTGTTGATTATATGCCAATGTCAAAAACCAAAATTTGGCTGATTCAATTATTAAATATCGCAGGCACCGGTCCTATTTTCGGGCCAATCTTAGGTGCATTATATGGTCCTGTTGCAATGCTTTGGATTGTTCTAGGTTGTATCTTCGCAGGTGCAGTACATGATTATTTCTCTGGTATGTTAAGCGTCCGTAACGGCGGTGCAACAATGCCTGTATTAGCCGGCAAATACTTAGGCCGTCCTGTCAAAGTCTTCATCAATGTAATGGCATTACTTTTATTATTACTCGTTGGTGTTGTATTCGTTGCTAGCCCTGCGCAATTAATGGCCACTATTACAATGGATGTATTAGGTGGTACTAGTGGTGCATTACAGTTAAATGATGCTGAAACAGTTCACCAATCATTACAAACGACAGGTTTAACGGTTTGGGGAATGGATAAAGCGACGATTATTTCCGTTTGGATACTCATCATCTTCTGTTACTACATTTTAGCGACATTATTGCCGGTAGATAAAATCATCGGTCGTATTTACCCGCTATTTGGTGCATTACTATTATTTATGTCTATCGGTATGGTATATGGCTTAGTGTCTGCACACTTTAGCGCACAAGATCCAATTGATTTCTTCCGGACTATTAATGCTGATGGTCAAGGATTAACGTGGGAAAAATTCACGCAGAATTTCCAAGTTAAAGGTGATGTTCCTATATGGCCTTTATTGTTCCTTACTATTTCTTGTGGTGCATTGTCAGGCTTCCACGCAACACAATCACCTTTAATGGCGCGTTGTGCTAACAACGAAAGTGATGGTCGTTTCATTTTCTACGGCGCAATGATTACTGAAGGCTTAATTGCATTAGTATGGTGTACTGTTGGGCTTTCATTCTATGAAAATCCACAAATGCTACAAGATGCTATTTCAGCAGGCTCACCATCTAAAGTTGTTTATGATAGTTCATTACATTTCTTAGGTTTTATTGGTGGTATTTTTGCAGTATTAGGTGTGGTGGTATTGCCAGTCACTTCGGGTGATACTGCATTCCGTGCAGCACGTTTACAATTAGCGGAAATCTTCAAAATTGAGCAACGTTCATTAACTAAACGCCTAATGATTGCAATCCCATTATTTACGCTTGGTTTTATCGTTTCAAAAATCGACTTTAGTGTATTATGGCGCTACTTCACGTGGGCGAACCAAACAACAGCAATGATTATGTTATGGACAGCAGCAGCCTACCTTTATCGTTATAAAAAATTCCATTGGATATGTTCAATTCCTGCTTGGTTTATTACTACCGTTTGTTCAACATATTTATTTTATAACAAAATCGGATTCGGCCTTGATTACCAACTTTCTGTTTATCTTGGCTTTGCTGCAACTATTATCTGTATTGTGATGTTCTTCAAATTACTCAAACCACTAGGTGATAATGATGAAGCAGCATATGTAGAAAACTAATTATTGATTGATAAATAAAAAGCGGGGACAATTTCCTTGCTTTTTATTTTAAATATTAATTATGTTATTTTTCGACACTCATACCCATTTAGACTATTTAGCTGATCAACTTGAGCTTCCTTTTAGCCAAATTGTTAACCAGGCAACAAAAGCTCAAGTTAAACGCTTAATGCTGGTCGCAGTATCTGCCAAAAATTTTGCAAAAATAACCGCTTATGCACAACTATACCCTCAGTATTTAGTTTACGGTTTAGGTTTACATCCACTCTATATTGCACAACATCAATATACTGATTTAGATTTACTCGCAAGCCACCTAACAAAACAAGACCAACAAT
The DNA here is from genome assembly GCF_900109315.1 of [Haemophilus] ducreyi. Taxonomy (GTDB): domain Bacteria; phylum Pseudomonadota; class Gammaproteobacteria; order Enterobacterales; family Pasteurellaceae; genus Haemophilus_B; species Haemophilus_B ducreyi. Next base: position 28,334 of record NZ_FOJC01000010.1, read on the forward strand.
GCACCGCGATTGCAGAAATTGGACTTGATAAAGGCATAGCAACAATTGCTACCACCGCAATGTGGTATAAACAATGTGAATTCTTAGAAGCACAGCTTGCGCTCGCCAAACAGGCAAACTTAGCGGTAAGTTTACATTCACGTAACACGCATGATCAGCTCGCTGTTTTACTCAAAAAAAATCCATTAACTAAAACAGGGGTAATTCATGCTTTTAGCGGTAGCTATCAACAAGCTAAACGCTTTATTGAATTAGGCTATAAATGCCCGTTTTTGGCTATCAAGGGCAAGCTAACCAACCTGAACGAATCAAACTGATTTTTGAGGCACTTTGTCAATTACGTTCTGAATCAGCTGAACAAATTAGCCAAACGATTTGGCAAACCAGTGAAAAACTTTTTTGGCCGAGCTTATCTTAATGATAAGCAACGGTAATCACACCCAAAATGGCGTAAGGTAAACTTACACCATTCTGATAAAAAATTATCGCATAGTTACAAACTCTTCTGAGCCGGTTGGATGAATAGCCACCGTATTATCAAAATCTGCCTTTACTGCACCCATTTTAATCGCCACCGCAAAGCCTTGTATCATTTCATCAACACCAAAGCCTATACCATGCAAGCCAACAATCTTTTCTTGTTCGCCTATACACACCAACTTCATTCGGCAAGGTTGACGATGTTGAGTAACTGCGGTGTACATTGCGGTAAATGATGAAGTATAAACTTTAACATTCTCTGCACCATACTGCTCAATTGCTTGTGGTTCAGTTAACCCAACAGTACCTATCGGAGGATGACTAAACACTACGGTTGGCACTAGAGAATAATCTAAATGCTCATTTGGTTTGTTATTGAATAAACGCTCTGCTAAACGGCGACCAGCCGCCACGGCTACTGGCGTTAGTTCAATGCCACCTTCAATAATATCGCCTACCGCATAAATGCCCGTGACGTTCGTATTTTGGAATTTATCTACTTTAATAAAACCACGGCTATTTGTTTCAACACCGGCGGCGGCTAGATTTATTACATCCGTTGTAGGCTCACGACCAATGGCCCACACTAAACAATCAACTTCAGTCTGACGCCCATCTTGTAACGTGAGCGTTAAAGATCCATCTGCATTTTTAACGACTTGTTTTGATATCGCTTGTGTATGCAATTTAATATTTTGCTGTGCTAATACGGCTAATAATGTATCAACAATTAATGGATCTTGAGTCCGTAACGGTGCGTGTTGGCGAACAAATAAATGTGTTTCAACCCCAAAACTGTTAAATACGCCCGCTAGCTCAACTGCAATATAGCCCGCGCCCACAATCGCAACACGCTTTGGTAATTCAGTTAAAGCAAATATACCATTCGAATCAATGCCATATTCTGCACCGATTACCTCAGGAATCGTTGGGCATCCACCCGTAGCAATTAAAATATGATCTGCAGTCAAGTTCTCGGTCGAGCCATCTGGGTAATGCACTTCAATTGTTTTAGGATCAACAAAACGTGCAAAACCATTGAATACATCAACATTATTTTTAGATAATACCTGTTGGTAAGAACTATGAATCCGCGAAATATAGGCTTGTCGGCTCGCCACTAGCTTTTTAAAATCAAATTGATTAAGGCTCACATCAAAGCCATAATCTTCAGCATAATGATTAATTGCATCGGCAATATGTGCACCATAAAACATTACTTTTTTAGGTACACACCCCACATTAACACAAGTACCACCTAACTGTTTTGCTTCAATAATTGCACATTTTTTACCATAACTTGCAGCACGGTTAATAGAAGCAATACCCCCACTTCCACCACCAATTGCAATATAGTCATAATGTTTACTCATAATTTTTTTCCTATTCTCAATATATTAAAAGCGGTCTAATTCTAACTGCTTTTTAGCTAAAAGTACTCAATTATTATAATAGGCTCAAAGTAGTTAATGACTACCTTATTGCCTAAGCATAAAAAATAAGCCCTTATCAATAAGGGCTTACTTTGTCAGGCTAATAACTTATGAATTTCTCAATGCTTCAATGCGCTTTTCAAGCGGTGGATGACTCATAAACAATTCTTTAGAGCGAATACCATTGATCATAAATGCAGATAATGAACCTTGTATTTCTTGTGGTTCGTGTACATGTCTTAGACGCTCTAAAGCGGCAATCATTTTCTCTTTGCCAACTAATTGTGCCGAACCCATATCTGCACGATATTCTCGATAACGTGAAAACCACATAGCGATCATTGTCGCTAATATGCCGAAAATCATTTGTAGTGCAATATCCACTACCCAAAACACTAATGTATTTTGAGTTGAATTGCCATTTTCATCACGTGAGCCTGAAACCGCCGTTGAAATCATTCTAGATAAAAAAATCACAAACGTATTTAGTACGCCTTGCAATAAAGTCATTGTAACCATATCACCATTAGCAATATGCGCAATTTCATGTGCTACGACCGCCTCAGCTTCATCTTCAGTCATATTGTCTAACAGGCCGGTACTCACCGCGACTAAAGAATTATTTTTAGTCGCACCCGTTGCAAACGCATTGACATCAGCAGAATGATAAATCGCAATATCTGGCATTGGAATACCTGCTTTTTGTGATTGGCGTTGCACCGTATTAAATAACCACTGTTCTGCTTGGTTTCTCGGTTGTTGAATCACTTCAGCGCCTACAGAACGTAATGCCATCGATTTTGACATAAATAGCGAAATTAACGATCCGGTAAAACCAAATAACAAAGACATCATTAAAATACCGGTCGTACTTGTGCCTTGAATACCTGTCACTTGAAAAATAATATTCAATACGATACCAAGTACAAAAGTAATGGCTAAATTAGTTAATAAAAATAAAATCACTCTTTTTGACATACAAAAACAAAGCTCCCATAATTAAAGGTAATCTTTCACTATGATTGGGTAAATTTTCTAAAAATTCAAGTTTTTTGCTGTTTTTTCGCCAAAGTTTTAACCATTTATTAACTTTTATGCTCAAAAAACAACTAGTTAAAATTAAATAAAATCAGTCAAATTAATCACTTTATCAAGCCGTTTTACCACGGTGGCTTGAATATTTATGCGGCTAACTTAATGTTCACGTGTTTTGAAAAATACCACATCAGGACAACGTTCAATTGCTAAATTCAAGTTAACCATCGTTGACGCAATATAGGTTAAATTATCACCGCCATCTAATGCTAAATTTTGCTCATTTTTACGCTTAAATTCCTCAAATTTTTTCGCATCAGTACATTCCACCCAACGTGCTGTAGCGACATTAACCGTTTCATAAATCGCTTCCACGTTATATTCAGACTTCAGGCGTGAAACCACCACATCAAACTGTAAAACACCGACTGCCCCCACAATTAAATCATTATTTATTAATGGGCGGAATACTTGCACAGCCCCTTCTTCTGAAAGTTGTATCAAACCTTTTAATAATTGTTTTTGCTTAAGCGGATCTTTTAATCTGATACGGCGAAATAACTCAGGTGCAAAGTTTGGAATACCTATAAATTTAAGATTTTCCCCTTGAGTGAAAGTATCGCCAATCTGAATCGTGCCATGATTATGCAAGCCTATAATATCACCCGCATAAGCTTGTTCAGCTTGACTGCGATCACCTGCCATAAATGTTAAAGCATCATAAATTACGACCTCTTTGCCAAGACGTACGTGTTTAAGCTTCATACCTTTTTCGTACTTACCAGAAACAACACGCATAAAAGCCACACGATCGCGATGCTTTGGATCCATATTCGCTTGGATTTTAAACACAAAACCAGAAAATTTTTGTTCTGCACTTTCAACCGTACGCATATCGGCTACCCGCGCTTGTGGCTTCGGTGCCCATTCGGTTAAACCATCTAAGAAATGATCAACACCAAAATTACCTAATGCCGTACCAAAAAAGACCGGTGTTAATTCACCATTGATAAAGGCTTGGTGATCAAATTCATTGGAAGCACCTTGAACCAACTCTAGCTCTTCACGTAATTGGTTAGCTAAATCATCACCTACCATCACATCTAATTCGGGATTGTCTAATCCTTTTACCACCTGAATCTCTTGAATCGTAGATCCTTGTCCAGATTTATACAAATACGTTTCATCTTTAGCGAGGTGATAGACGCCTTTAAATAATTTGCCACACCCAATAGGCCAAGTAATAGGTGCACAACGAATTTTTAAAATGCTTTCCACTTCATCTAATAATTCCATTGGATCACGAATATCGCGATCTAACTTATTCATAAAAGTTAAAATCGGGGTATCACGTAAGCGAGTCACTTCCATTAATTTAATGGTACGTTCCTCAACACCTTTAGCTGAATCAATTACCATTAAACAGCTATCTACCGCAGTTAAAGTGCGATAAGTGTCTTCCGAGAAGTCTTCATGCCCCGGTGTATCTAATAAATTCACTAAACAATTATTATACGGAAATTGCATTACCGAAGTAGTAATAGAAATACCACGTTGTTTTTCCATTTCCATCCAGTCTGATTTCGCGTGTTGACTTGAACCTTTACCTTTGACAGAACCTGCCGTTTGAATTGCATTGCCGTATAAAAGCACTTTCTCAGTAATCGTGGTTTTACCTGCATCAGGGTGCGAGATAATCGCAAAAGTACGACGTTTATTAACTTCTTGTGGATATGACATTTTTTCTCTTAATCACATAAATAAAAAAGGTGGATAAGCCACCATAAAAATGGCTTTATTTTCGCTGATTTAGCCGCTAATAACAACCTCGATTACAAAATTTCTGTCAGCCCAACCGATTTTTTGCTTGCGATTATTGGTTAACTACATACTAGAATGGTAAGTAAAAAGCCTTAAGAAAATCTTAAGGCTTTTTATATTATCTCAACTTAGCGAGATCAACTGACAACAGTTAATTGGCCTGCATACAGGATAAAATAACGTAAGCACAGTACACCGATTAGATCTAATACAGAAACCAAAACAATAAACTTAACATTATGTTTTAATTTATAATGTGCAAATAAATTAGCGACAAGCGGTATTAAAATACCAATAAAAATCACACCTATCCAAAATACCATTCCCCAAAATCCTGATAACGCATTTTGTAAGGCTAATGTCTTATCACCTCCTCCGAAATGTAACCCGACAAAGAAAGCAATGATTAAACCTAATTCAGTTACCATAATTGGCACTTCAAATTTATGCATAAAATGCACTTCTTGGCTTTCACCGGATAATTTACCCACTAATAAAATCATTAAAAACGTTGCTGCAATCCCTGATGATACGCCTGATGCTAAAAATAATGGCGGTAATACAGGATTATTCAGCATAGGATAACTGACTAAAGCAGACAGTAAAAAACCGGTATAAGCACCTAATACAGCAGCAAAAATGAATAAAATAAATTCTATTATTTTCAGTAAGCGTTTTTCAGCAACATTAAGCCAACATAATAAAAATTTAAAGATCGGCAAATAGCGATTAATTAACACCGCTACCGTGTCTTTAAACATAATGGCGATCCAAATGGTCAGCATAGCTATATAGAGTTGGAATAACATAACGCCCATTGACATTACTGAAGTACTGCTATAATTAAACATTAATTTCCAAAATGACCACGGCTTGGTTAAATGGAAAATTAATAATTTTAAACCAATTAAGGTTGGCACAGTACCCAAAATAGCGGCACTACGAATCACCCAGTTTTCACTTGGCTTTTCAATTTTGACACTATTTCTAAATGCAATCGCTAATTGTACTGCACCAGAAGAGATACCTAGCAAGAACAAATAAATTGCAATGGTACTATCCCAGACAAGATTTGGCGTTTGAAATGGCACGTATTCATTCATTATCTATGCTCCCCCTTACCAAATGGAATATGATATAAATTTGGTTCAGTGCCTAATGCGACTTTAGTACGATAAACCGGATTATTCTTCACTTTTTGAAAAACAGCGCTGTTCGAATCATTCATATCACCAAACGTTAATGCCTTAGTTGGACACGCCTCAACACAAGCGGGTTGTTTACCTTCCGCCAAATTAGTATCACGACAGAAATTACATTTATCTGCCGACTTTTTCTCAGGATGAATAAAACGTACTCGATATGGACAAACCGCAATACAATATTGACAACCAACACAGAGATCTGAATCTACATCAACAATACCTGTGTTAGGATCAACAAATGAAGCACCGGTTGGACATACCGCAACACAAGGTGCATTAGTACAATGTTGGCAAGATCGACGGAAAAATTCATACTCAACATTAGGAAACTCGCCATAGGGCTCACTCCGAATAATCTCTAAACGAGAAACACCTTCAGGCACCTTATTAGTGGTACGACACGCATCCATACACGCCGTACAACCAATGCAAGAGGTTTCATCATGAACCATAGCATAACGAATATTTTTTTCTTTCTTATCAGTCGCAAGAGTGACTGAGGTAGCAAGCGATGAGCTTGCTACAACAGCGATAGCACCTACTCCTGAGACAAAATCTCTACGGGTGCAATTCATTATTTCATTCCTTTTTCTTCAGTTGATGATCTTAGTTTCTGTTGGCGAGCATGAACGTCAGCATGGCAATCTACACAAAGTTTAATATGTTGTTTTGCTTCAATACGTTTCATCGGATCATTTTCTGGATGAAGTTTATGACAACTGGCACAAGATATTTTATTGGCATGCGTATCATGCGCCCAGAATTTCTCACGCAATTTTTCAGGTGAATGGCAAGCCATACACACTTGATTTTGTTCATCGACAGTCCGCTCAAGTGCAGGGTTTGCTGACTCACCAAAACCACTAAAACGCATCACATCTTTCACACCTTTGCGATGTTGCTCTGAAATATTACCGTGACAACTTACACAAGTAATTGGCTGACCATTGTTTAGGCTTAATGTATCTTTCTGGAAATGTTTACCACTATGATGAAAATCTTGACCGGTTGCATTAGCCGACGTATGGCATTGCACACAATATTTATTTGGATCGTGACGGAATTCATTATCTATTTTCACGCTACTCGTGTGTTCATTCCAAAGCGGTTTTGGTTGAGCGGGCATTTCAGCATTAGCCGTTAAAATCGCGAAAAAACTTGATAAAACTACCGCTTGGAGGGCAAAAACTTGCCCTACTTTTGAGATTATTTTTTTCATTGTTCACCTCAATCCAAGCGTTATTTAGCATCTACTTTAGGTGTCGTCACTGATTTTGGCGTAACTTCAGGTAATAACCCTCTTTCACGCGCTTGTCTTTCCCACTGTGGCACAACGGTACGTAAAAACGCATCTTTAGCCGCTTGATCTTTAGCAATATCAATACCAACCGCTTTTTGTGCCTTTTCTCTTGTTGAAATATCTGGCATCACAATAGGTGTCTCAACGCCGTGTTTGGTTAACACCACGCCAAGTTTCGCACGTGCATCAGCAACACGATCCAACCCGGTTGCGATAGTGTGCAACATAACATCTGGCGCATGGAAATGGTTACCATGTCCTGCGGCAGAATAATCCCAACGCCATTGAGCATGACGAATTGCCATTAAAATGTCTTGCATTTCTTCTGCTGTTGCCCCCGCATCCCAAGCTACTTTCGCCTCAAAATGCGCTTTAACAATTTGATCTTCTAAGCGAATCATTGCTTCTTTTACTTGGGCTTTATGTTCTTTCACACGATCTTGTAATGTTTGCTTACTCTGTTCATGGCATGTTTTACACGTTGCATCAAAGCGATCAAATGGATTGCCAATTTTGTGTTCCGTATAAACTTTACCGTCTTTATCTTTAACTTTTGGCATATGGCAATCAATACACGTAACACCATTTTTACCGTGTACCCCTTGTGACCAAACCTCAAAATCTGGATGCTGAGTTTTTAACATAGGCGCTTTAGATAATGCGTGAGTCCAATCCGTAAATTGAGATTCATCGTAATATTTCTCAATACTATCTACATCAACACCTTTCGCCCATGGGAAAGTAACATCTTTTTTATCTTTGAAATAATATTCAACGTGACAATTACTACACACTGCCACACGCTTATCATGTTTATCTAAATCTTCAAATCTCCATCCTACAGATTCTAATGCACGCAATACATGAGGACGCGCAACACGTAACGCCGGTTTCCCTTCTTCAAACGCTTTTGAAGTTGTTTCGTGACAGTCAGCACAACCAATGGAATTAACAATTTCTGCACCATATTTTGCCCATTTAGGATCAAAATAACCCCGCTCACCTTTTTCTTCAATTAAGCGAGGTACATCAGGGCCTTTACATGTCCAACAAGCCATTGGTTGCGGACCATCATTTTCATCTTTAGGGGCACCTGTACGTAAAATTTCACGCACATCAGTGACTGCATAATAATGGCCACGTGGTTTATTATATTCTTTTGCAAATGCATAACCTGCCCATAACACGACAAGACGAGGATCAGCCTCTAATGCGCTACTACGATCAGTCGATTCAGCAGTCGCTTTCCAAGAGTCGTATTGCAATCGATATTTTTCAGCAAACTTATGATTAGCTGATTCTACTACCACGCCTAATTTTTCATGTTTTAAGGCTTTATCTGTTAACGACTCAGGTTGATTAGTTGGTGTTTCAGCCCAAGCAGATACCGATAAACAGCCTAGCATTGCAATGGTTGCCATTACTCTGCTTTTAGTTAAATATTTCACGTTAGGTCCCCCACAAAAACTTTATCGGAAATGAGAATGTTTCTTATTAAAAACAACAAGATAAACAATAAAATTGCAGATGGAGCATAAAATAAAATCAACTTGCTTTACTACCGGTAATTTTACTTTTATTGAAATAAATCAATAAAAAATCAGAAACAACGGTTTGAAGACACCCCATTTTTACACTAAATAAAAATAACTTTTATTTACCCAAATCATTTTTCTGTTTTCATCCAGCTTCTCGCTATATACGCCCCGTTCAATCATCTAGATTAAGAAAAATAAACGCGTAACCAACAGTAAGATGATGGCATTCCTGCTCGCTTTAAGTTAAGCTAGCGTCAATTCAACATATATCACTATAAATACTGAGAATGGTTATGATTTGGTATAAAGCGCTTTTCTCCTTTTAATGGCAGACTCAATCGCCAAGGATTTTGGATTGGATTTGGCATTAACTTTATCTTCTTATTTATAATTGCTAATTTCGGGCCAAAAGTGACCGCTCTCAGCCTGACAATGGTATTACCTTTGCTATTAGCAAGTTACAGTTGCGTGGCAGTAATCATTAAACGGTTACATGATCGCAATCGTTCCGCCCGTGCTATTTTGATGATGTTTATACCGCTAATATGCTATGGTGTTTCACTTGCTACACAAGGCACAATGCTATTACTAGAATGGGGCGTTTTCAAAAGCTATCCTCAAGCTAACCAATATGGCGAAAAAGGGGAAACTTTTTGTTTCACGTAAATTTACCTCACAAACAACACGCTTAGCCAACCGCTAAGTCACTATTAGAAATAAAACGTTATGACAGAACCAACAATCAAACTCAATTATCACAAAACACGCTTTCTTACTTCGGCACCTGACATTCGCCATTTACCTGAAGATAACGGCATTGAAATTGCTTTTGCGGGGCGTTCAAATGCGGGAAAATCGACCGCTTTAAATGCGCTCACCAATCAAAAAAGCCTAGCACGTACGTCAAAAACACCAGGACGAACACAACTGATTAACTTATTCGAAGTAGAACCACAATGTAAATTGGTCGATTTACCAGGTTACGGATATGCTGCCGTACCAGAACAAATGAAATTACAATGGCAAAAAGCATTAGGTGAATATTTACAAGAACGCGACTGCTTAGCCGGCATCGTGATCCTAATGGATATCCGCCATCCACTAAAAGATCTTGACCAACAGATGATTGAATGGGCCGTTTCGGCGCAATTACCGGTCTTATTATTGCTCACAAAAGCCGATAAGCTGAGCCAAGTGGCACGAAATAAAACCGCGAAAATGGTGAATGAAGCCATTTTACCATTCCAAGGTGATATTCAGGTCGAAATCTATTCCGCCTTAAACAAAATTGGCGTGGATAAACTCTCAAATAAATTAGATAGCTGGTTTGCCCCCATATTCCAACAAGAAGGAAAATAATATGTACGATTTAACCGCATTACGCCAACAAACCGATGAAATTATTGACAATTTATTAAAAGATGGTTCTGATCCGGAAGCGCTTTACATAATTGAACACCACATAGCACATCACGATTTTGATAAACTAGAAAAATTAGTGGTCGATGCTTATAAACTTGGTTATGAAATTTCAGAAGCAGAAGAAATAGAAGACGACCAAGGTAACGTGTTATTTGTTTGCGATATTGTCAGCGAAGTAAAACTGGACGGCGATATTATCACTGCACAATAACAAGAATTATTACCCTTAATTGAAAAAGCAGCTGCCGAATATGAAGGTTGGGGCACGTACTTTGAAGACCCCAATGCCGAAGAAGATGAATATGGCGATGATGGCGAGTTTTTTGATGATGAAGATGAAGCGGACTTTAACAATGCCAAAGTCCACTAATAATGCTAATTTTTATCGCTAAATCATTAAGTTAGAAGAAAAATCACGCGATCCTTTCCGCCACAATAAAAATGGTCTAATTAGCGATTTTTTCGCTAATTAGACCGCTATTAACTATATTCCCTTCTTAATCCAATACTCGTAAGGCGGTGTATCCGTTTTACTTTTTAATAGTTGGTGATCCATAAACTCACAAAAACTAGGAATATCTCGAGTAGTAGCAGGATCATCTGCCAAAATAAATAATATTTCACCCTGTTGCATATGCCGAATGGTTTTACGTGTTAACATCACAGGCTCAGGGCAACGTAAGCCAAGCGTGTCTAATATTTTATCCACAGGTAAATCTGTCATTTTATTTTTTTCTCTAAAATTATTTTTCTAATGCTATCTTATTGTTTTGCCACACATAGGCAAAATCTGATCGGTTACTATTTTACACTATATCTTAGTTTAGTTTATTGATATATCACCAAATTAATGGAACAATGCTCGGTACTCTAGTTTTTTCATTGCTGGATAAAAGGAATTCATATGCCATTTTTATTCATTTTCTTCACCATTATCTTTTACATTTACTGTGAAATTTCGCTACTCGTCAGTATTAGCTCAATGTTTGGCATATTGCCAACCATGTCACTACTCATCAGTCTTTCATTAATTGGCCTTTGGTTGGTAAGGTTAAGAGGGCTACATCTTCTCTATAGCATTCAACAACAGTTGAGCCGTGGTGAACTCCCCGCTGAAGCTGTTTTTCGTTCACTATTTTTTATGTTAGCTGGTATTTTGTTAATCATTCCCGGTTTTTTAAGCGATATTTTAGCTATTTTTTGCCTATTGCCCATCACTCGCCACCTCATCAAAGGCTGGTTAATTAGTTGGCTTAAGCATAAAATACAGCGCAAACAGGCTAATGAAGCTAACTATCATCACACAACGCAAGATGATACAACCTTTGACGCTCAATTTGAACGTCAGCAAGATCCAGATAAATGGATAAAATAGCCCATGTTTAACCCTTCTCCTTCCCGTTTTAGGCCCAAAAGCAGGCAAGCTAATGCTTGGCAAAAAAAGGCTAAAACAAGACCGCCTAAGCCGAAAGTTTCTTTTTCCGAAACGATTGTATTGCTATTTAATAAACCTTACAACGTCCTCTCACAGTTTAGCGATCAACAAGGCCGTGCAACATTAAAAGATTTTATTCCAATTGAAGATGTGTATCCGGTCGGGCGATTAGATCGAGATAGTGAAGGCTTGTTATTGCTGACGAATAATGGTGAAATTCAGCACCGTTTAGCACACCCCAAATTTGAGAAAGTGAAAACTTACTTAGCTCAATTAGAAGGGCAACCACAAGCGGTCGATTTAGCCAAGTTAACCTGTGGTGTTGAGCTTAAAGATGGGTTAACCCGACCGGCTAAAGTAAGTGTAATCACTCCACCTAATTATAATTGGCACACAGTGCCAAACATTCGTGAACGAAAAACCATTCCAACTAGTTGGCTTGAACTGAAAATTTATGAAGGTAAAAATCGACAAGTAAGGAGAATGACTGCTCACATTGGTTTTCCAACATTACGCTTAATTCGCGTCGCATTAAGTGGCTTTGAATTGGGTAATTTAGCCACCGGTGAATATCGTTTACCTACAGAAATAGAAAAACGACAATTATTTGCCCAATTAAAACTTGCCATCTAACACCGCTTTTGACGTTAACCTTAACGCGGCCTATTTTGCTCAATTTTCAGCAAAATAGACCGCATAGCCAATGCAAAAAGAATATTAAACGGTTTGGCTTAACATTTGCCGTACTCGCGCTAAATCTTGTGCAGTATCCACGCCCAAGGCTGGAGCTTGCTTAGCTAGCTCAACGTGAATTTGCTCGCCATACCATAAAGCACGCAGTTGCTCTAACGATTCTAATTGTTCTAACATCGTCGGCTGCCAAGCAACATATTGTTTAATAAAGCCCGCTCGATAAGCATAAATACCAATATGGCGCAAATAACATTGGCTTGCGACAAAAGTATCATCACATTCAGCAAAATGATCTCGTGCAAATGGCACTGCGGCTCGAGAAAAGTAAAGCGCCATTCCTTTGTCGTTAATCACCGTTTTCACAACATTCGGATTAAATAGCTCTTCACGAGTAGTTAATTTAACCGCTAGCGTTGCCATATTTACACCGTTTTTATCCAAATTAGTTGCGACTTGTTGCACAATAATCGGTGGAATTAACGGTTCATCGCCTTGTACATTAACAATAATTTCCTGATCTGCAATCGCCATTTTCGCTACCACTTCCGCCAAACGTTCAGTGCCAGATTGATGTTGATCAGAAGTCATACAAACTTCTGCCCCAAAAGCTTTAGCCACCGTTTCGATTTGTGGATGATCAGTGGCAATAATGACACGATTTGCTACCGCTTGTTGTGCTTTCTGCCAAACATATTGAATCATAGGATAGCCATTAATATCTAATAATGGCTTACCCGGCAAACGGCCTGAAGCATAGCGGGCAGGAATAATTACTGTAAATTTCATTATAATTCCTATTCAGTTAGCGCGCTTGCGCATCTAAAAAGCGCTCAGCATCTAACGCGGCCATACAGCCTGTGCCGGCAGAAGTGATGGCTTGGCGATAAATATGATCCATTACATCACCTGCTGCAAAAACACCCGCTACTGAGGTTGCAGTAGCATTCCCTTCCAAACCTGAATTGACTTTAATATAGCCATTTTCTAATGCTAACTGCCCTTCAAAAATAGCAGTATTAGGCGCATGCCCAATGGCAATAAAACAACCTGCTACCGCAATTTCTTCTGATAAATTTTGTTGCGTGGAGGATAAACGAACGCCGGTAACACCCAAATCATCACCTAATATTTCATCTACTACCCGATCAGTATACAGAATAATCTTGCCTTGTTCGACGCGTTTTGCCAATCGCCCTAATAAAATTTTTTCAGCACGGAAACTATCACGCCTATGAACTAAATGGACCTCACTAGCAATATTTGCAAGATAGAGCGCTTCTTCAACCGCTGTATTACCGCCACCCACGACAGCAACAGGCTTATCGCGGTAAAAAAAACCATCACAAGTAGCGCAAGCTGACACGCCCTTGCCTTTAAACGCTTCTTCAGAAGCTAATCCAAGGTATTTAGCTGATGCGCCTGTTGCAATAATCAAAGCATCGCAAGTAAAAGTATGATTATCTCCGGTTAACACAAATGGGCGGACCGATAAATCAACATGATGAATATGATCAAACACAATCTCTGTTTCAAATTTTTCAGCGTGTTTTAACATTTTATCCATTAATGCTGTGCCTGTTGTCTGTTCATATTCACCGGGCCAGTTTTCAATTTCATCGGTTGTGGTTAATTGTCCACCTTGTTGCATTCCGGTAACTAAAACCGGCGATAAATTTGCCCGTGCAGCATAAACTGCCGCAGTATAACCCGCTGGTCCGGAGCCTAAAATCAATATTTTGGTATGTTTGGTTGCCATATACTTAATCCTTGTTACTTTTAACGTTCTGAAATGCTTCATTGACAATTTACATCAATGAGCAGTGATTCTCTAATACGCCCAATGCAATAATTAATGCTAATAAAGCAATGAGTAAAGTTGTCGTCTAAATTTGGGTACAATAGGATCCGTTCCTAATGCCGCTAAAATAGCAAGGTATTGGTTTTTAACTTCACCATTTGCCACCGCTAAATCGCTCTTCAACCAATCAAATAATAAAGTGAGTGCCTCAGTATTTTTATGCGCTTGATGTAGTTGATTGGCTAAGCGAATTGCAATTTCAGGTGTTTTCTGTTGAGCATAATCCGCTTGCAATTGTTGTAATTCCGGCGAATCCGATGCTTGTTCAAGTAATTCAATTTGCGCTTGTAAACCGTACCAACGACTATCACGATCTTGTAACGGAATCTGTTTTAAAATCTCTCGTGCTTCTTCTGCATTTTTCATCACAATAAACGTTTCTGCATATAATAATGCAAAATCACTGTTTTTCTTATCACTCTTTTCCCAAGCTGATTTAAGTAAAGGTAATGCCTCCGCATAACGATGATCTTGCAACAATTCTAACGCTTGTTTAAATTTCAAATCCGCTTCTTTAGGTAAAATATTAGCTAATTTTAACCGCATTTCTTGTTCACTAATCGCACCTTGAATCAGATCTACAGGTTGTCCATCTGCAAATAAATAGACAGTAGGCGTTGCTTGAATACGAAATTGCATTGCGATTGTTTGTTGCTCATCACAATTGACTGTCGCCAATAAAAACTGATTCGCATATTCATCAGCTAAACGATGTAATAACGCATCCATTTCTAAAGAAGCTATTTGATCGCTAGCAATAAAATTAAACACGACCGGCATATGTGCTGCGGTTTGCCATATTTCATTAAAATTATTTTCGGTTACGTTCACAATATAATCCATTTGCTTTTATCCCCCTTATTGATCACAACCTTTAGTTACCGGTAAAGCTAATTTCTGCCAGGCTTCAAAACCTCCCGTAACACTATAGACAGTTTCAAACCCTTGCTCGACCAAGAATTGTGCTACATATCCCGTGATAACAAACAACAATAACCGCTTGTTCATCAGATACCAAATCCAAAAATTCAGCATAACTATCATTGGTTAAATGAAAAGCACCCAATGGGTGATCATCAAGATAATGCGCTAATGCACGAATATCTGCTAGAAAAGCATTTTCATGTTTCACTAACTGCCACGCTGTTGTTGGACTAATCTCTGTAAATATTGCTGCCATACTCTGCTCGACCTTATCCACCAATAAATTAAAAAATATCGGTAATATAACACAATTACCTTGCTAAAAAGAAAATAACAATTATTGTCCGTTGAAATTTCTAAGCCAATTAGTATAATTAAGAACTATTTTCATACGCAACAATGTTGCTTTATTATTATTTTTTAACTTATTAAATTAGCTTCCGAGGACGTTATGGAACGAATGCTTGAATTGTTACAAGGCCACGTTGATTATATCATTTTAGGTATTTTGACACTGATGAGTATTATCTTAATGTGGAAAATCATTGAACGAATTCTATTTTATAAACAACTTAATGTTACAAGTTATGAAACCATTCAAGAACTAGAAATCGATCTTACGCGTAATTTAACGACTATTTCAACTATCGGTGCCAATGCGCCATATGTTGGCTTATTAGGCACTGTATTGGGTATTTTATTGACCTTCTATCATTTAGGCCATTCTGGCGGAGAAATCGACGCTGCCTCAATTATGGTGCATTTATCACTTGCATTAAAAGCCACCGCTGCGGGTATTTTAGTCGCAATTCCGGCGATGATGTTCTATAGTGGCTTTAACCGTAAAGTAGAAGAAAACAAACTTAAATGGCAAGCCATTGAAGTACGTAAAGCGAAACAATAAGCGGTCAAATTTAGCTAAATTTTGCAGATAAATAGGGCAATCATATGAAAAAGTTTGACGAAATTAATATTATTCCATTCATCGATATCATGCTGGTATTACTCGCGATTGTGTTAGTGACCGCTTCTTTTATTTTACAAGGTAAAATTCAGGTTAATGTACCCAAAGCAACCACCACTCAAGCAATGAAAGCAGATGAATTAGCCAAATTATTAACGATCACTGAAAATAATGAATTTTATTTCAATGATAAACTAATCACAAAAGAAGATCTGAGCACGGAAATTGCAAGTTGGGACAAAACACAAAAAGTTACGTTAAAAGTAGATAGTGCGGTTGCTTTTGAAAAATTTGTTGAATTAACGGATCTCCTTTCTGCAAATGAAATTAAAAATGTCGCTATCGTAACCAAAAAAGACACCAGCAAAAAATAGGATTCGAGTATGAAACAAAAGCATTCTCGTATTGGCTTAATTAGTTCTGTCTTCATTCACATTGTACTATTTGCTAGCTTTATTTCGCTGGTTGAGGTTTCCCATTCGGATCTTTCAGACGGTGACTCACCACTCTCAATAGAATTAGTTGCGGCGTTACTGGAACAACCTCAAGTTGCCGTAGCGCCTGAAGAAGTTACATCAACCGAACCTGAAACATTCGATGAAGAGCCGGAACCAGAACAGGATGCTATTCCAGAACCAATCACTAAACTTATTGAAAAGCCGAAAGAAAAACCTAAAGAGAAACCCAAAAAGCCTGAAAAACCCAAAGAAAAACTGAAGAAAGAAAAGCCAAAAGAAAAAGCCAAACAAATTGAAGCATTAGAAAAAGGCCCTGAGGCTAAACAAGGTATTGTGGCTCAAGCGGTACCCGGTGCGTTACAAGGGAAAAAAGAACAAGTCGGCATATCAAATGGCAATCCGAACGGTAATTCTGCAAGCAGTTCTGATACAGGTTTAGTAAATGGGATGCTTGGTGGAAATGGTAATGGTGCATCAAGTAACGAAATCAATGCTTACAAAGCAGCATTACAAAGAGATTTACAACATCGAGCAAACAATGCTTACCCCGCACGTGAAAAAATGATGCGCAAGACCGGTGTTGTCACACTTGGCTTTACTATTTCACCATCAGGGAAATTAATTGATGTTACTGTTTTAAACAGCTCAGGGAATCAAAATTTGGATGCTGCCGCGGTACAAGCAGCCGAAGCAACCAAAGTTGCACCACCGCCTATTGGCTTCCCACCAAATGTAACTGTTCCTATCAAATTTTCTATTCAATAAACCACTAAGCTCCTTTTCAAGGGGCTTATTTTTCGCCCTTTTTCTCTGCTTTTTATCAATTAGTTAGGTAATTTAACCGCTTGCCTAAAATGAAACGGTTCAGTAAAATGAACCGTTTTATTTTTAATCTCTATAGGTTCGAGGACAACATCATGTTTGGAAAAGGTGGCTTAGGCAACTTAATGAAACAAGCTCAGCAAATGCAAGAGCGTATGCAAAAAATGCAAGAAGAGATTACACAATTAGAAGTTACGGGTGAATCTGGTGCTGGCTTAGTAAAAGTAACGATCAACGGAGCACATAACTGTCGCCGTATAGAAATTGATGCTTCATTAATGGAAGATGATAAAGAAATGGTAGAAGATTTAGTCGCTGCGGCATTTAATGATGCAGTACGCCGTGCGGAAGATCTTCAAAAAGAAAAAATGGCTAGCGTCACCTCTGGCATGCAATTACCACCAGGTATGAAATTACCATTCTAACCTCTTTCAAATAACGGGTAATAACACTTGTTGCCCGTTCCAACCACTTATTCTCAAACTATGCAAACTAGCCCTTTACTCGAGAATCTAATAGATGCGTTACGTGCTTTACCTGGCATAGGCCCAAAATCTGCACAACGTATGGCTTATCATTTATTACAACGAAATAGAAATGGTGGCTTGAATCTAGCCAAAGCATTAAATGAAGCAATGACGCATATTGGTCATTGCAATGCTTGTCGTACATTCACCGAAGAAGAAGAATGTACAATTTGTAAAAATCCACGTCGCCAGATAAGCGGTCAACTTTGCATAGTAGAAATGCCAGAAGATATCCAAGCAATCGAACAAACCGGTCAATTTTCTGGCCGTTATTTTGTATTAATGGGCCATTTATCGCCATTAGATGGCATTGGTCCACGTGAAATCGGCTTAGATTTATTACAACAACGGCTAGAACAAGAATCCTTTCACGAAATTATCTTAGCAACCAATCCTACTATTGAAGGAGATGCAACCGCCAATTATATTGCAGAAATATGCCATTTATATAATGTAAAAGTGACTCGTATTGCACACGGTATCCCTGTAGGCGGTTCATTAGAAATGGTAGATGGAACAACACTCTCACACTCTTTTGCTGGTCGCAGAGACTTTCTGCTCTAAATCTAACGAGTTATTTTGGCTATACATCAATATCTGATACAATTAATCAAGAATTAATTAACGAGGTTATCATGGAAACTATCGACAAAATCAAACAACAAATTAACGAAAACCCTATTCTGCTTTATATGAAAGGTTCACCTAAATTCCCATCTTGTGGATTCTCAGCGCGTGCTGTAGAAGCGATCATTCAATGTCAAGTGCATTTTGGTTATGTTGATATTTTAACCAATCCTGATATCCGTTCAGAATTACCTAAATTTGCTAATTGGCCAACATTCCCACAATTATGGGTCGAAGGGGAATTAATAGGAGGTTGTGATATCATTTTAGAAATGTTCCAAAAAGGTGAATTACACACTTTATTAAAAGAAACTGCCACCAAACACGGTTAATTTTACGATCAAAAATAAAAGCTCAAATAGTTTGGGCTTTTTCCTATAGTAAGCCGTGTTACTTGTAGCGCAAGCGGTTAAATTGAGCAAATTTATTGTAAAATATGACCGCTTTTAAGGATAAAAAATGATTACACGTATCGATGTGACTAACCGATTTTCAGAAGTCGCCATTTACAATGGTATCGCTTATTTTGCCGGCCAAGTGCCGACAGATGAAAGCAAAGATGCTTATCAACAAACACAGCAAGTATTAAGCGAAATTGATAAATATCTTGCAAAATCAAACACAGATAAAAGTCGCATCTTAATGGCAACCGTTTACCTTGCAAACATGGCAGATTACACTGAAATGAATCGAGCTTGGGATGAATGGGTAGCGCCAAACAATGCACCACCTCGAGCTGCAATTGAAGCCTGCTTAGCCAATCCAAATTGGAAAGTTGAAATAGTCATTACCGCAGCAATAAATCATCAATAATCCCTTTAATTAAGCTAATTACCGCCAAAACCAAGTGCCCGATTTTTTGATTTATATTAAAAAATAATGATTTTATCAACTATTTTTGCTATATTTAGCATGATTTTACTTACCTTAACGAACAAAAAAGGACCCTAAAATGACATATCAATTACCTGAATTAGGCTATGCTTATGATGCATTAGAGCCATATTTCGATAAAGAAACGATGGAAATCCATCATTCAAAACATCACCAAGCTTATGTAAATAATTCAAATGCATTATTAGAAAAGCATCCTGAACTATTAGAAAAATGTCCTGGTGCATTATTAAAAGATTTAACTCAAGTGCCTGCTGAAAAACGTACTGCTGTACGTAATAACTTAGGTGGTCACGTAAACCACACATTATTTTGGAAAGGCTTAAAAACAGGTACCACGTTACAAGGTGCATTAAAAGATGCAATTATCCGTGATTTTGGTTCCGTAGAAGCATTCCAAGCCGAGTTTGAACAAGCCGCAGCGACTCGTTTTGGTTCTGGATGGGCTTGGCTGGTCTTAGAAGAAGGCAAACTAGCGGTTGTTTCAACTGCTAACCAAGATTCGCCTATTATGGGCAAAGATGTAGCAGGTGTTTCAGGCTACCCTATTTTCACTTTAGATGTTTGGGAACACGCCTACTATTTACATTATCAAAATCGCCGTCCAGACTACATTAAGGCTTTCTGGAATGTGGTGAATTGGGATGAAGCATCACGCCGTTTTGAAGAAAAACAAGCTGGTTGCGGATGCACCAAATAATTGCTTAAACATATAAGCGAAAAGAGTTATTGAGATTTACTCAATAACTCTTTTTTATTTATACAAAATTATCGTGTATTATGAAAAAAGCCTTGGAAATGAGAGAATCTAAGGCTTTTCATACTACATTATTTGGTGGAGATAATCGGGATCGAACCGACGACCTCTTGAATGCCATTCAAGCGCTCTCCCAACTGAGCTATATCCCCAAAATCTCGTGAATGATAAACTCCGCCAGTTAATCTGTCAATAGCTAAGATTGTGCTTGAATAAATTTAATCGCTTTTTGTAAACGTGCTAAAGTACGTTCACGCCCAACTAATTTAGCAGTAATATCCATTGACGGTGATTGAGCAGAACCTGTTACCGCTAAACGGAATGGCATGCCAACTTTGCCCATACCGATGCCTAATTCCGTTGCCGTAGCATTCATTGCTTGATGAATATTTTCTACATTCCAATCAACTAAAGCGGTTAATTTTTCCCATAACATTGTCAATGGCTGTTCTGCTTCCAGTTTAAACGTTTTCGCTACTGCTTTTTCATCATACGCATCAAACTCTTGATAAAAATAGTGACTTGCTGTTGCTAACTCTTTTAAGGTTTTAGCTCGCTCACTTAACACAGGAATAAGCTCAGTTAAAGTAGGCCCATTCGCAATATCAATAGCTTGATCGTGCATATGCCATTCAAGATATTTAGCAACATACTCAGCTGGCAAAGTACGCATATAATGTTGATTGAGCCATTGCAATTTCTCTGTATTAAATGCACTTGCCGAACGGCTTACCGAATGAAGATCAAATAATTCAATCATCTCTTCACGACTAAAAATCTCTTGATCGCCATGTCCCCAACCTAAACGAACTAAATAGTTAATCAATGCTTCAGGTAAATAGCCATCATCGCGGTATTGCATCACGCTCACCGCGCCATGACGCTTTGAAAGTTTTTGCCCATCGTCACCATTAATCATTGAAACGTGTGCATAAGTTGGAATGGGTGCACCTAATGCCTTTAAAATATTGATTTGACGCGGTGTATTATTAATATGATCTTCACCACGAACAACATGTGTAATCCCCATATCCCAATCATCTACGACCACACAGAAATTATAGGTGGGCGAACCGTCTGTACGCCGAATAATTAAATCATCTAATTCGCTATTACTGATTTCAATACGACCGCGTACCGCATCATCAAACACAATAGAGCCTTGTTGTGGGTTCTTAAAACGTACTACATGCGGTTCATTAATTGAACGATCTTGATGGTTTAAACAATGACGATCATAACGCGGTTTTTCTTTACTTGCTTCCTGCTCATTTCTTAATTGCTCTAAGCGATCTTTAGAACAATAACAACGATATGCTAAACCTTGTTCAATCATTTGACCAATCACTTGATTATAACGATCAAATCGCTTTGTTTGAAAATATGGCCCATGTTCCCAAGTAAGGTTTAACCATTCCATTCCCTCTAAAATCGCCGCGGTCGCTTCTGGCGTAGAACGTTCAAGGTCAGTATCTTCAATACGTAATACAAATTCACCATCAAAATGTTTCGCATATAACCAAGAATAAAGCGCTGTACGCGCGCCCCCTACGTGTAAATAACCTGTTGGACTTGGCGCAAAACGCGTGCGTACTTTCACATTAGGATCTAAAGGAAAAAGAGTTTCAATATTCATTATATTTGCCTACTGTTATATTCAAAAAATAATGTCTATTTTACTATGTTTTTCAACATTTTTGCGGATAAAGAATAGAAAAAAGAAATGTTTTGGATCAAAAAAACAACATCCTAACCAAAAAAGAAAAAAAGCATTTGACGAATTTATAAAAATCTCTATAATACAACCTCACCAAGCGGGCGATTAGCTCAGTTGGGAGAGCACCTCCCTTACAAGGAGGGGGTCACTGGTTCGAGACCGGTATCGCCCACCACTTTTCTATTTATAAAGAAAGTACCATTTTCAATATCCCTTTGATGAGTCTCAAGTGGGCGATTAGCTCAGTTGGGAGAGCACCTCCCTTACAAGGAGGGGGTCACTGGTTCGAGACCGGTATCGCCCACCACTTAAGGCTGTCATCATAAACCTCATACATATAGCAAAATGTTATATTAAGAAGGGCGATTAGCTCAGTTGGGAGAGCACCTCCCTTACAAGGAGGGGGTCACTGGTTCAAGACCGGTATCGCCCACCATAAACCTAAAGCTTATCTTTTAATATCCTTGGCAATTAAGCATATCTTGATTATTATGCTTTTTCCATTTCTATCTTGTTTTATACCTAAATTTTGCGACATTAATCACAAAACTTTCAATAAAAACTTCCTTTTTAACTTATAAATTACTAGCCTTAATCTTGATACCCGAGTAAACTTGCCAATCTTTTTATTTTTATGACAAAAATGAATGCTTTAACCAAAAATAAAGTGCAATAACGGGGCTTTTACTCTAATGTCACAACAAAATATACCTTTTACGAATAATGTTCAAACTGCCGATTTTTCTGTGCAACATTCTAAATCAGAAAAAGTTAATCTAATGAATATGACTCGCCAAGAAATGCGAGAATTCTTAGCCAATCTGGGCGAAAAACCATTTCGAGCAGATCAGTTAATGAAATGGATTTACCATTTTGGTGAAGATGAATTTGACAATATGAGTAATATTAACAAAGTATTACGTGAAAAATTAAAAAAAGTAGCAGAAATTAAGGCTCCCGCAATTGCTATCGAACAACGTTCTTCGGATGGCACAATAAAATGGGCAATGCAAGTTGGTAACCAACAGATTGAAACGGTATATATTCCCGAAGGCGATCGAGCCACGCTTTGCGTTTCATCACAAGTGGGATGTGCTCTTGAATGTAAATTCTGCTCAACTGCACAACAAGGTTTTAATCGCAATTTAACTGTATCTGAAATTATCGGTCAGGTGTGGCGAGCATCAAAAATTATCGGCAATTTCGGTATTACTGGCGTTAGGCCTATTACTAATGTGGTAATGATGGGAATGGGTGAGCCATTATTAAATATGAATAATGTCATTCCTGCTATGCAAATTATGCTCGATGATTTTGCCTATGGTTTATCCAAACGGCGAGTAACATTATCAACCGCTGGCGTTGTACCTGCTCTTGATTTAATGCGTGAGAAAATTGATGTCGCGCTTGCGATTTCATTACATGCTCCCAATGATGAACTACGAAATGAAATTATGCCGATCAACAAAAAATATAATATAAAAATGCTGATGGATTCTGTAGCTAAGTATTTAGCGGTTTCGAATGCAAATCACGGCAAAGTTACCATTGAATATGTCCTTTTAGATCATGTAAATGATGGCACAGAACACGGGCATCAATTAGCTGAGGTACTAAAAAATACCCCTTGTAAAATTAATTTGATCCCGTGGAATCCTTTTCCTGAGGCGCCTTATGGAAAAAGCTCAAACTCTCGTGTTGATCGTTTCCAAAAAACCTTAATGGAATATGGGTTTACGGTGATTGTACGTAAAACACGTGGTGATGATATTGATGCCGCTTGTGGTCAATTAGCAGGTGAGGTGATCGATAGAACTAAACGGACCCTTGAAAAGCGTAAATTTGGCAAATCGATTATGGTGAATAATCATTAAGTCAATTTTTACTATTATGTGATGAAGGAGCAACGAAAATGGCAAAAATTTTAAAAAATATAACCGCTTGTTTCACTATTGTTATGCTGTTAGGTTGTTCCTCTTCTTATACTAGCTCATCAGTATCCACATTTAACCGAAATAAAATAGTCCAAGCACGCATTAATTTAGCATTAGCTTATCTAGAACAACACCATTTTGCTAAAGCAAAAGAAAATATTGATAAAGCACTCCAACATGACGCTCAAGATTATTTACCTTATTCAGCACAGGCTTACTATTATCAACAAATAGGTGATTTAACTCAAGCCGCCAACGCCTACCAAACAGCACTAACTCTAGGAAATAATACACCTGATGTATTAAATAATTACGGTACTTTTTTATGCCATCAAGGTAAATTTGACCTCGCTTATCAGCAATTTGAACAAGCGATAAAGAGTCAACAATCTTACTATCATCAAGCAGATAGCTTAGAGAATATTATTCTTTGTGCAAAACAAGAGAAAAATACCGCTAAAATAACTATTGCATTACAACAATTAACAGCACTAGACAAAACACGCGCAGATGCACTACGGTAACAACTTTTCATTTTGGGTATTGCCTTTTTTACTGTTAGAATAAAGATTATTTATTCGTTAGGAAAAAGCAATGACTGCGCTTAATCATCAAATTAGTCAAATTATTGCCACAGAATTGTCTGTGGGCACACATCAAATCCTCGCTGCAATTAAATTATTAGATGAAGGTAATACTATTCCTTTTATTGCACGTTACCGAAAAGAATGCACCGGTGCGTTGGACGATACGCAATTACGCTATTTTGAAACACGACTAATTTACTTACGTGAATTAGATGACCGCCGTCAAACCATTCTAAAATCTGTCGAAGAACAAGGAAAACTAACCGCCGAACTACGCCTAAAAATAGAGCAAACCGCCAGTAAAACCGAACTAGAAGATATCTATTTACCTTATAAACCGAAGCGTCGCACACGTGGACAAATTGCGATTGAAGCCGGTTTAACACCATTAGCGGAAACACTTTGGGCTGATCCAACTCAGATACCTGAGGAATTAGCAAAAACATTTATTAATGCTGAAAAAGGCATTACAGATAGTAAAAGTGCATTAGATGGCGCACGCTATATTTTAATGGAACGCTTCGCTGAGGATGCAACATTATTGGCGAAATTACGCCAATATTTAACCGCTTATGCGACCTTGCAATCCTGCATGATAGAAGGAAAAGCTGAAGAAGGTGAAAAATTTAGAGATTATTTTGCTCACAGTGAACCATTTAAAACGGTACCATCACATAGGGCTCTGGCAATGTTCCGGGGGCGCAATGAGGGCATATTGTCTTTGAGTTTAAATGCAGATCCTGAGCAAGATACTCACGTAACAGTCAGCCAATGCGAGATCATTATTCAAGACCATTTAGGCATTATCTTCAATAATCAGCCGGCGGATAAATGGCGAGAACAAGTAATCGCGTGGGCGTGGAAAATCAAAATTGCATTACATTTAGAAACAGAATTAATGGCATCACTACGTGAAAAAGCTGAAGAAGAAGCCATTAATGTATTTGCACGTAATTTATCTGCTTTATTAATCGCTGCCCCCGCAGGAGCCCATAATACCATGGGATTAGATCCAGGTTTACGTACCGGTGTAAAAGTTGCGATTGTTGATAATACCGGTAAACTATTAGCAACAGATACGCTTTACCCTCATACCACAGGCAAAGCTGCTGCTGAAGTTCGTTTATATCAACTCATTCAACAATATAATGTTGAATTAATCGCCATCGGTAATGGCACTGCTTCGCGTGAAACAGAACGTTTTACGAAAGAAGTGTTACAACAAGTCAAAGCAAGTAAACCAATTATGCTTATTCCTCAAACTGTTGTTGTCAGTGAGGCAGGTGCTTCTGTTTATTCCGCGTCTGAATTAGCGGCTAATGAATTTCCGGAATTAGATGTCTCATTACGTGGTGCGGTCTCGATTGCTCGTCGCTTGCAAGATCCATTAGCAGAATTAGTTAAAATAGAGCCTAAGGCGATTGGCGTTGGACAATATCAACATGATGTCAACCAATCGCAATTAGCCCGTAAGTTAGATGCCGTTATTGAGGATTGCGTAAACGCTGTCGGGGTTGATTTGAATACTGCTTCCGCGCCATTATTAGCACGTGTAGCAGGAATGACAAAAACGCTGGCACAGAATATCGTTACTTTTCGCGATGAAAATGGCCGCTTTAATAGCCGTTCAGACCTAAAAAAAGTCGCTCGCTTAGGCCCCAAAGCCTTTGAGCAATGTGTAGGTTTTATGCGGATCATTGATGGGAAAAATGCGTTAGATAGCTCTAGTGTGCACCCTGAAGCCTATCCTGTTGTCGAAAAAATCCTACAAGCAACAAATTGTACATTAGCCGAATTAATGGGTAATACGAAAGCGATCCAACATTTAGATGCTCAGCGCTTTGTTGATGAACAATTTGGTTTATTGACTGTTAATGATATTTTAAAAGAGTTAGAAAAACCGGGACGCGATCCTCGTGGCGAATTTAAAACCGCTCACTTTATGGATGGCGTAGAAGAAATTAAAGATCTAAAAGTGGGTATGCTATTAGAAGGTACCGTAACTAACGTGGCAAATTTTGGTGCTTTTGTTGATATTGGTGTATACCAAGATGGTTTAGTTCATATTTCTATGCTTTCAAATAGTTTTGTCGATGACCCGCATAAAGTGATTAAAGTAGGGGATGTCGTCAAAGTAAAAGTCTTAGAAGTGGATATCGCACGCAAACGCATTGCTTTAACGATGCGCTTAGATGAACAACCGTCAACGACCGAAAAGCCCAAAACAAGCGGTCAAATTAATATTAAAAATCGCAAAAATGACCGTAATCAATTTAGCAATAATGCATTTGCAGACGCATTAAAAAGCTGGAAAAATAACCGCTAAATTGCATAATAAAATGAAAGAAGGGCAATAACATGCCCTTCTTATTAAACTATTAATTATTCCACCATAAAACACGCAATTTTGGTATTATTCCGATAGTTTTTTAATTCTGGCTGTTCAACCTTACATTGCGCTGTCGCAAAGCGACAACGCGCATGGAAAGCACAACCTTTCGGTGGGTTTAATGGACTAGGAAGTTCACCGGTTAATTTAATTCTTTCACGACGATGTTCAACATTCAAACGTGGTGTAGCTGAAAGCAGTGCTTGTGTATAAGGGTGACGCGGGTCGGAAAAAATACTGGCGGTCTTACCTTGCTCAACGCAACGGCCTAAATACATTACAATGACTTCATCTGCAATATGCTCTACTACCGATAAATCATGCGAAATAAATACATACGATAACCCCATTTCAGCTTGTAAATCCATCATTAAATTTAACACTTGTGCGCGTACAGAAACATCTAACGCAGAAACAGGCTCATCTGCTACCACAATATCGGGGTGTAACATTAATCCACGTGCAATTGCGATCCTTTGGCGCTGACCACCTGAAAACATATGTGGATAGCGGTCATAAAATTCTGGTTTTAATCCCACTTTCTCCATCATTTCCAATACTTTCACTTTACGTTCTTTTGCTGAAAGCTGAGTGTTAATCAATAATGATTCTTCTAAAATAGCACCCACTTTTTTACGCGGATTTAACGAACTATATGGATTTTGAAATACAATTTGGATTTTCTGCCGTCTCAGTGCTGCAGTCTCTCTATCATTAACCAAAAAGTTTTGCCCATTATAAAATAACTCACCTTCCGTAGGGCATTCAATCATCGTTAACATCCGGCCAAGCGTCGATTTACCACAACCTGATTCTCCCACAATGGCCAGTGTTTTCCCTCTTTCTAAAGTAAATGATATCCCATCAACCGCTTTTACAAACTGTGTTTGGCTAAATATACCTTTTTTAACTGGATAATATTTTTTCAGATTAATCGCATCAAGAAGTGGTCTATTTTGTTTATTTTCGTGCAAATTACTCACCCTCGCCACTCTCATTGTTTAATATCGGCTGACCATTTTTATCTAAAGGATAATGGCATTTCACTTGACGCCCCTTAATCGCATGCAAAGCAGGTTCAGTTTGACGACAATATTCCGTTGCATATGGACAACGTGTATTTAACAAGCAACCAGACGGGCGATCATATTTACCCGGTACCACACCAGGCAAAGACTGTAAACGAGACTTCCCTTCTGCAAACTCCGGTAATGCCCTCAATAATGCCTGTGTGTAAGGATGAAGCGGAAATTTAAATATATGTTCTGCGGCGCCTTCTTCAACTATTTGCCCGGCATACATCACGATTATACGGTGAGCTGACTCTGCAACCAATGCTAAATCGTGAGTAATCAAAATCAACGCCATATTTTCTTTACGCTGTAATTCAAGCAATAAATCAATAATTTGTGCTTGAATAGTCACATCTAACGCAGTAGTCGGTTCATCAGCAATCAATAGCTTTGGATTACAAGCGATTGCCATAGCAATCATGACACGCTGGCTCATTCCTCCCGAAAGTTGATGAGGATAAACCTTTAAACGTGAGATAGGATCGGGAATACCCACCATCGTAAGTAATTCAATAGTACGTTGCCGACGAGTCGCTTTTGAGCCACCTTGATGCACCTTAAGTGCTTCCATAATCTGAAAACCAACTGTGTAGCTTGGATTAAGGCTAGTCATTGCATCTTGGAAAATCATAGATACATCAGCACCAATGATTTTCTGCTTCTCTTTTGCTTTTAAGGCTAATAAATTATTACCATCAAAAGCCAATTGCTCAGCAATAACTTTCCCTGGAAAATCAATTAGTCCCATAATCGCAAGAGAACTGACTGATTTACCTGATCCAGATTCTCCAACGATACCTAATACTTCGCCTTCATTAACGGTATAACTAATTCGATCTACCGCTTTGAAAGGTACTTTCTCATCACCAAAATGAACAGAAAGCTGATTTACTGTCAATAATGCCATCTTGACTCCCATTATTTAAGTTTTGGATCAAGTGCATCACGTAAACCATCGCCCATTAAATTAAATGCCAATACAAGCAATAAAATAGCAATACCAGGAATAGTCACTAACCAATTAGTTGATTGCATAAATCCGCGTGATTCTGCCAACATTGTGCCTAGCTCTGGAGTAGGGGGCTGAGCACCAATACCTAAAAAGCCAAGTGCTGCCAATTCGAGAATAGCATTTGAAATACCCATCGTCATCTGAACAATAAGAGGCGCTAAACAATTAGGTAGCATCACAACAAACATTAAACGTAATACTCCCGCCCCAGCCACTCTACTTGCAACAACATAATCACGATCTTTTTCATTCATAATAGAGGAACGTGTTAAACGAACATAACTTGGAATAGAAACGACCGCTATCGCAATTGCCGCATTCACTAGCGAAGGCCCTAAAATCGTCACTACACCAATGGTTAAAAGCAAACTTGGAATAGCCAACATAATATCGACAAAACGCATGATTAAAATATCAATTAAACCACCATAATAACCGGCTAATAAACCAAGAATAACGCCAAAAACACAAGACAACAGCACAATAATTAATCCAATGAAGACTGAAAGTCTTGCACCGTAAATAATCCGCGAAAGCATATCACGACCAATATCATCCGTGCCAAATAAATACGATGAATTGCCACCACCTGTTAAAAAGGGTGGTAATAATAATGCTTGACGATTTTGCTCAGTCGGATCAAAAGGTGCAATCCAATGCGCAAATAAAACAACAAAAAAAACCGCTATAATAAATAGTAAACCAACTACTGCCCCACGATTTTTACAAAAATAATACCAAAACTCTTGCCAAGGCGTCCTTGGTGTTGGGACTAAAATAACAGTTGAAGACATTATGCACTCCAAAAAATATATCAATTATGTCTAATGCGCGGATTTACTACACCATAAATTAAATCAACCATTAAATTAACGAAAATAATCATTGTCGCAATAATCAGTATCGAACCTTGTAAAACGGGATAATCCCTTGTATTAATAGCATCAATAATCCATTTACCAACGCCAGGCCAAGAAAAAATATTCTCAGTCAATACTGCACCAGACAACAATTGTCCAACAATTAGTCCCACGACTGTAACCACAGGAATTAAGGCATTACGTAATGCATGCACCACAACAATACGAGTCGTATTTAGCCCTTTGGCTTTTGCAGTACGAATATAATCTTCATTCAATACTTCAAGCATAGAAGATCGCGTCATACGGGTGATAACCGCTAAAGGAATCGTACCCAATACAATTGAGGGCAAAATTAAGGATCTAATTGCAGCACCAAAAGCACCCGGCTCATTAGACTGCCAAGTATCAATCAACATAAAACCTGTATTGACATCAATCCAATATTCTGATGGTAAACGACCTGATGCGGGCAACCCCAAAGGAACAGAAAAATAAAGAATAAGAATTAATCCCCACCAAAAAATCGGCATTGAATAACCGGTTAAAGAAAGCGTTGTTAAAGTATGTGAAACCCAAGAATCTTTTTTAACTGCCGCAATCACACCAAATAAAACACCCAACATCAATGACCACAGTAATGCAAAAAAGGCTAGCTCAACGGTTGCAGGAAAAAGAACAAAAAACTCTTTTAATACAGGTTGATTATTACGAAATGAATTACCCAAATCACCCTTTAATAATCCTTTAATATAATTAAGGTATTGTTGTGGTAAAGGTAAATCCAAACCAAGCTGAGCCATCATCTGTGCATGAACAGCAGGATCTAACCCTCTCTCCCCCATTCTAATTTCAATTGGATCACCCGGAATCAAATGTACTAAAGCAAAAGTAATTAAGGTTATTGCAATAAAAGTCGGAATAACCATTAAAATACGCTTAAAAATAAATGAAAACATAATCTTTTATCATTGATAATGATACAACATACATAAAACAGAAAAATAAAATCTTCCACTTCACCAAATTGTATAACTATTTAAAGGAAACAAGCGGTAGAAATTCACCATTTTACGCAAAAAATCAACCGCTGTCTTATAGATAACTACCGTTAAAAAATTCGTATTACCCGTAGCCAAATTATTTATTTTCTAAATAAATCCACACATAAAAATAATGTAAACTACATAGACTCCAATAATAACCTTTTACTTACTTATATAACCCTATACCTTTATCCATAATATTTAATATCCATTGCCTGATATAGATAATTTAAATCTAAACTTACAGACAACAAACAAAGATCTTAGGTATGGCGAATACGAAGAATAACGAGCACGAAAGATAGAAAAGAAAAAGTAATTAATGCTTTCATTATAATTTACTCCCGACGTTGTGTATAAGAATTTCTTTATATATTTTATTAAAATGCCCGAATATACAAGATTTTTAATTAAGTTCAACACATTTAATCCAAAAGCAAAAAGTTGCTGCACATCTTGCCCTGCCACATTCTGTATTTTATTATATTAAAAATAACCGCATATTATTCTAGTATACGTATTTCATA
>NZ_FOJC01000008.1 GCF_900109315.1 [Haemophilus] ducreyi
TTCAATCTGAGCCATGATCAAACTCTTCAATTTAAAAAGTTTAATCGCTCAATAACTGCTTAGCTTAGTTCACTTCTCTTCTCTTTCATTTCACTTGAAAGTAAAACAAAAGGAATTAAATTAATATGAATTTCTAGTTTAAGCACTTATTAAGACTTCAAGTTTTTATAAAACATATAAAATTAAGTCAATCAACAAGTGCCCACACAGATTGTCTGATTCGTTGTTAAAGAGCAAAATAAAACGACGCACCGCTCAATCTAGCTTAACAGCTCACAACGGTGCGTCGTTGTGTGTCGCCCATTATAGGATATCTTTCCCTTTTTGCAAATACTTTTTTTGAAATTTTTAATTGACCGCTTATTTTTCAGGCGGTTTATTTTGGTTTAATATAAGCATTTGATTTAAAAGTAATTTTTTTACTAAATCATTAGCGTATTTAACTGTGGGAATCCCCATCTTTGCATAATCTTTGCTTGCTGTTTAAATTGATTATTTTGTTGTGTACAGAACGCTAGATTTTCTCTTTGTTTTTCAAGTTGTTGATTATGTGGGGAGTGCATAATTAAATAAGTAACTCGGTTCGCTATTGCGTTGCCTGAATCTAGAAAATATTTGACATTCGGTAACAGTTGTTGCAGTTCTGTTTTGACCATTGGAAAATGGGTACAGCCTAAAATTACGGTATCTAATGTTCGATGATTTTGCCAGTCGGCAATGATTGGTGTTAAACGGGTTAGGTCGATAACACCTGTTTGCAATTTTTGTTCTACGAGTTCTACTAATGCGGTTGAACCTATCTTTTCAATTTGGCAATTTGGGGCATATTGTTCAATCAAGCTCAATACATAAGGGCGGGTTATCGTACCTTTCGTTGCGAGTAATCCTATTGTTTTAGTTTGGGATAATGCAGCCGCTGGTTTGATAGCAGGGACTGTGCCAACAATTGGGAAGGGGAAAATCTTACGTAGTGTGGGCAAAACGACTGTGCTGGCCGTATTGCATGCTACAACAACTAGATCAAGTGGGTAATTTTTAGCCATTTTTTGTACCATTTTAGTTGCCCTTTCTATCAGTACTTCGGTTGGTTTTTCTGAATAAGGAAAACAAGCATTATCAAAATAATATAAATAATGGGCATTCGGTAGCTTTTTGCGGATTTCGTCATAAACGGTTAATCCGCCCATGCCTGAATCATATAAAAGAATGGTTGGTTTCATTTTATGATGGTCAATAAATGTAATGGTTATTCTCTGAAATGCTACTCTGTTCTGTATGTTGATTCAAGGATATGATGGAACGATAAAAATAAGCGGTTAAGTTTATTCGGAAAATGGTGAAATATTTCCTTTAACTTAACCGCTTAAATTGCTATTTAAGTTTTAGTTTTTCAACTTAGTTTAACTAGTTTACGTGCTGTTTCTACTGCTACAGAAACGGCTTTTTCTTCTGTTGCTTTGATGGTGGCTTCGTTTGGAATCTCTTGTTGAGTACGATTAACAATGACGCCTGATACCATACCTGCGCGTAGACCTAATGCTGAGCACATGGTAAATAACGTGCCTGATTCCATTTCAAAGTTCATTACATTTAGGTCTTGCCATTGTTTTAATGAGCCTTGAAATTTCGGGTAACCTTTACCGCTAAAGGTGTCGTAGCGTTCTTGGCCAGGATAGAAGGTATCTGAAGAGGCGGTAATACCAACGTAAGTAGTTGCACCAGATGCTATCGCCGCAGCGTAGGCTGCATTAGTACACTCGAAGTTAGCGACCGCAGGATATTCAAGCGGCGCAAAATGCTGGCTAGCGCCATCTAAACGAACCGCACCGGTGGTCACTAAAATATCACCTACGTTAATATGCGGTTGAATAGCGCCGGTTGTGCCGACACGTAAGAAAGTTCGCACACCAAGCTGAGCCAACTCCTCGACACAAATTGACACTGATGGTCCACCAATTCCGGTGGAACAAACGATAACAGCTTCGCCGTCTAAATAACCTAACCATGAGGTAAATTCACGGGTTGAAACTAAAAACTCTGGATTCTCCATTTTTTTGGCAATCCGTTCACTACGTGCTGGATCACCTGGGGCAATAGCTACTTTTGCCCCTTTTAACATTGCTTTAGTTAAACCTAAATGGAATACGTCAGACATAACTATCTCCTTACTTTAACAATAAATCATCTACAATTTTACTATTCTAACCACGGACCTAAAAGATAAGCGATTGTTTTCAATAAAAAATGGGCAAATCTGTGAGCTTGATCAACTAAAAACGTTTGCTTCTAAGGTTGAATATCCCGCAAGATTGGGTTTTGCATTGAGATTAACGTTTCAGTTGATTGTATTTCATCAATTAATTGAATTTTAGTGGCTAATACGTGATGCAACTCTTCTATGGTATGCGTCATTACTTTAATAAAAATAGAGTAATTACCGGTTTTATAATAGGCTTCTACCACTTCTTCAAAATCCCTTAATTTGTTATTACCCGTTCATAATCTTTAGCTGATTTAAGAATAATACCGATAAAACAGCAAACATCATAACCTAATTTGCGTGCATTGAGGCGAATTTTTGCGCCTTCAATAATACCTGCCTGACGTAATTTTTCCACTCGAACGTGAATAGTACTAACACTGACACTAAAATTTTTTGCCATTTCTACGTAAGGCGTGCGCGCATCCTTTACTAAAGCATCTAAAATTTGCTTATCAAGCGGGTCAATTTGCTGTTTTGTTTGACAATTTATGTTCAAAATTCACGCTCCTTTTTATTTTTATTAAATATTAAACAACATTTAAGCAAAAAAATTAAAAAATTTTTAATAAAAAACTATTTTATTTAGTAACTGTTGTATTTTTCTTTAATTATATTAAATTATATCCATCTCGTAAAAATCTATATCTAGATGAATAACCAATTTTTAGGAAAAAACAATGAAAAAGAGCTTTATTTTACAACAACAAGAAATTAGTTTTGTTAAAAACACTTTTACGCAATACCTGATCGATCAATTAGATATTATTGAAGTACAAGGGCCGATTTTGAGCCAAGTGGGCAATGGTATGCAAGATAACTTATCCGGCATCGAAAAAGCGGTACAGGTAAATGTAAAATGCATTCCTGGCGCAGTGTTTGAAGTTGTACATTCATTAGCCAAATGGAAACGCCACACTTTAGCTCGTTTTAGTTTTAAACAAGGCGAAGGTTTATTTGTACATATGAAAGCATTGCGTCCCGATGAAGATTCTTTAGACCCAACACATTCTATTTATGTTGATCAATGGGATTGGGAAAAAGTAATTCCTGAAGGCCAACGTAACTTTGCTTATTTAAAACAGACTGTTAATCAAATTTATAAAGCCATTCGTTTAACTGAATTAGCGGTTGAAGCGCGCTTTGATATCCCATCAAGTTTGCCAAAACAAATTACGTTCATACATAGCGAAGAATTAGCACAGCGTTATCCAAATATGTCCAGTAAAGAACGTGAAAATGCGATTTGTAAAGAACACGGTGCGATCTTTTTAATCGGCATTGGAGGTAAATTATCTGACGGTAAAGCGCATGATGGTCGTGCACCTGATTATGACGATTGGACAACTGAATCTGAAAATGGCTATAAAGGTTTAAACGGCGATATTTTAGTTTGGAATGAAGAATTAGGCTCTGCCTTTGAATTATCCTCAATGGGCATTCGTGTTGATCAACAAGCATTACGTTTACAAGTCAGCTTAACTGGTGATGAAGATCGATTAACGATGGATTGGCATCAAGATTTATTAGCGGGTCGTTTACCGCTTTCTATCGGCGGTGGTATTGGGCAGTCACGTTTAGTGATGTTTCTACTACATAAAAAACACATTGGTGAAGTACAATCAAGTGTATGGCCAACGGAAATGCTTACCCAATTTGAAAACATTCTTTAACATACAAAAAGCGGTAATATTTGGCAAAAATTGCGCAAATACTACCGCTTAAATGGATAAATAGATTAGCTTCTTCATAATGCCGAGTGAATACTCGGCAATTTTATGCTTTGAGTTTATGCATGATATGATGTCCAGTAAACTTCCATAAGACAATGACGGTTACCATTATACCAATCACGATCGGGCCAAGCGTGACACCTTTTACTGACCAATAATAATGAATGGCTGCCAACACAATAGCCGGATAAGCAAATTGATGTACGCTGAACCATTTTTTACCCAGTGCTGTTTTCACTTTCGGAATAGAAGTGATCGCCATCACCATTAAAATGGTAAACGCTATCCCACCTAAAATTAAATAAGGCCGTTGTACTAACTCACTGAAAAACAGCGAAACATCTAAGCTAAGCTCAAGGACTAAATAGCTCGCTACATGCAATAATGCCCAAGCAAATGCCCATAGACCTAATGGGCGACGTAATACTTGATATTGGTTTTTATTCAGTAATTGCAACACAATTCCCAATAAAAACATAATACAGAAAATGATAATGGCAGTATAACCTAAAAAATGTTCCAAATCTTTAGTTGGATCTGCACCGAACACTTCACTCTCACTATTCAAAACAAATGCCAACCACACCAAAGGAATCCCACAACCTAAATGAATAATCACACGTAATACATTTAACATTAGAAATTTACCTTCAAATCTAAATCTTTATATAAATGAGCGACTTGATCTTCATAGCCATTAAACATTAACGTTGGCTGACGTTTAACTGATAATAAACCGCCAGCACCAATAACACGTTCAGAGCCTTGTGACCAACGTGGATGATCAACATTTGGATTAACATTCGCATAAAAACCATATTCAGTTGGCGCTAAACTTTCCCAAGTTGTTTTTGGACGTGTTTCTGAAAAAGAAATTTTCACAATCGACTTAATGCTTTTAAAACCATATTTCCAAGGCACCACTAATCGAATTGGCGCACCATTTTGTGGCGGTAACATTTTGCCGTATAAACCGACTGATAATAGCGTTAAGGAATTCATGGCTTCTTCAATAGTTAATGCTTCAACGTATGGATAATCAATACTGCCACCAAATAAAGGATTTTTTTGGCCTGGCATTTGTTCTGGATCATATAAGGTATGGAAAACAACATATTTCGCTTTACTGGTTGGTTTTACCATTTCCACTAACCGTGCTAGCTCAAAACCAATCCACGGCACAACCATTGACCACGCTTCAACACAACGAAAACGATAAATACGTTCTTCTAATGGAAAGGTATTAAATAATTGTTGATGATTAAGTACAAATGGATTTTCCACTTCACCGGTAATTTCTAACTGCCAAGGATCCGTTTTAAAATCCTTAGCAAATTTAGCTGGTGCTGCTTTATCCGTACCAAATTCGTAGAAATTGTTATAGCCGATAATTTTATTTTCTGGTGTTAAGGCCAGATCACTTTTACTCGCCGCCTTAAACGTTAATGCTTTAAGCTCGCTGACGTTTTCCTCAGCAAACGCTATATTCGGTAATCCTAAAGTGGCAATACCTAACCCCATCGACTTAATAATTTGACGGCGTTGATTAAAAATTTCTTCTGGTGTGACATCACTCATCATTAATTGCTTCATTATTAGCTCCTTTTATATATAATTGTTTTGTCTTTAAAAAGTTAGAAATAATTACACAAAAGATAAAATAATTTATAACGAGGGAAAAATGTCAGAAGTTGAACAATTAAATTCGATTACCCCGAAAAGAATTGAAGAAATACGCTTACAAATGATGAAATTTGCGATCTTAAAGCTAAAAGACGCTGATTTAGCAGAAGATGTCGTACAAGAAGCATTAGTAAGCGCTTATAAAAATGCACATTCTTTTCGCGGACAAGCGGCATTAAAAACTTGGATTTTTGCCATTTTGAAAAACAAAATTATTGATTTAATCAAACAAAGAAAACGGCTAGTCAATATTTCAGAATTAGTCGAAGAAGAAAGTCCAAATCAATTTTTTGACCAAACAGGCTACTGGGCAGCGGATAATTATCAACCAAAAGAATGGCAAGATGTAAATCAGTTAAATTATAAGAAAGGATTTTGGGCGATCTTCGACATTTGTTTAAATAAGCTACCTGCACAACAGGCACGTATTTTCATGATGCGAGAACACTTAGAACTGACAAGCGAACAAATTTGCCAAGAATGTGAGATTAGTACTGCAAATTTACACGTTATTTTGCATCGCGCAAGATTACAACTACAAGCCTGCCTAACAAAAAATTGGTTCGATGGAGAAAAAGATTAATGAATTGTGAACATGCTTCAGAATTAATTTCACTTAATTGTGAGCAAAAGTTAAAAGTAAAAGACAGTATTCAATTACAAATTCACTTATGGTTATGCCCTAAATGTCGCCATTTTAAGAAAAACAATAATGAAATGCGGAAACTATTACAAAATTATTGCGATCCTGAAAACAACTGCGAAAAAGAAGCTTAAATAAAAAAACATACGGTTATTTTAATTAAGCGGTTATTTTTCGCTTATTTATTACCATATAGCACAAACGGCAAGATCCATTCTCTTGCCGTTTTGTCATCATTACGCCTGCACGTTTTGCGCTAAATAGGCTAACAACTGATCTTTGGCGATCATCGTCTTCTCACCAGTACGGCGGTTTTTATATTCCACCTCACCATTTTCTAGGTTTTTCTCCCCGATCACGATCATATGTGGTACACCGATTAACTCCATATCTACGAACATCACACCCGGTCGCTCTTTACGATCATCCAAAATCACATCTACGCCTTGTGCCATTAAATCCGTATAAAGTTGCTCAGCAAATGCTTGCACGCTCGCTGACTTAAACATATTCATCGGCACAATCGCCACAGTAAAAGGCGCAATTTCATCCGTTGGCCAAATAATTCCTCGCTCATCATGATGTTGTTCAATCGCCGCCGCCACTACACGTGTTACACCAATACCATAACAGCCCATTGTCATCACTAATGGTTTGCCGTCCTCACCTTGTACGGTTGCATTCATAGCGTCAGAATATTTCTGACCTAATTGGAAAATATGCCCAACTTCAATACCGCGTTTAATCAACAAAGTGCCCTTGCCATCAGGACTTGGATCGCCAGCAACTACGTTACGTAAATCAAACACCTCAGGCAATGCCACATCACGTTGCCAATTAACATTCAGATAATGTTTACCATCAATATTCGCTCCCGCTGCAAAATCCGACATTAACGCAACGGAGCGATCGACAATCGCCGGTATGGTTAAATTAACCGGACCAAGAGAACCAACGCTCGCACCAATTTTAGCGTTAATTTCATCTTCATCTGCAAATGTTAGCGGTTCTGCCACTAATGGATGTTTTTGCGCCTTAACCTCATTTAACTCATGATCACCGCGCAAAATTAATGCCACAAGCGGTGCTGTTTCGCTTGCGCCTTTCACAATTAATGTTTTAACCGTTTTTTCAATGGCTAAATCAAATTGTGCAACCAATTCTGCAATTGTTTTAGCATTTGGCGTATCGATCAACACCATCGCTTCAGTTGCTGGTTTAGGTTCACCTATTGCCACCGCTTCGGCTAATTCAATATTAGCGGCAAAATCAGATTCAGTGGAAAAAACGATATCATCTTCACCGCTTGATGCCAACACTTGGAATTCGTGTGAGGCTGAACCACCAATCGATCCCGTATCCGCTTGCACAGCGCGGAAATCTAAGCCTAAGCGGGTAAAAATTCGATGATAAACCTGATACATCACCTCATAAGTTTGTTGTAAACTTTCTGGTGTAGTGTGGAAAGAATAAGCATCTTTCATAACAAACTCACGTGAACGCATTACCCCAAAACGAGGGCGAACTTCATCACGGAATTTAGTTTGAATTTGGTATAGATTTAAGGGT
The DNA here is from genome assembly GCF_900109315.1 of [Haemophilus] ducreyi. Taxonomy (GTDB): domain Bacteria; phylum Pseudomonadota; class Gammaproteobacteria; order Enterobacterales; family Pasteurellaceae; genus Haemophilus_B; species Haemophilus_B ducreyi. Next base: position 7,889 of record NZ_FOJC01000008.1, read on the forward strand.
AACTGTTTATAGGAAGAAAGCTCGCGACGCACTAAATCAGTGATCACTTCCTCATGAGTTGGGCCCAACACAAAATCACGTTTACCACGGTTGGCAAAACGCAGTAATTCAGGTCCATATTGCTCCCAACGATTTGATTCTTGCCATAATTCCGCCGGTTGCACGACCGGCATCAATACCTCAATCGCACCGCCTTTATTCATCTCTTCACGAATAATTTTTTCTACTTTTTTTAATACCTTAACGCCTGTTGGTAACCAATTATATAACCCTGCAGCCATCGGGCGAATCATACCTGCCCGTAACATTAACTGATGACTGATCACTTGAGCATCATTTGGAGTTTCTTTTAGCGTGGAAAATAAATACTGACTTGTACGCATCGTTTGTTCCTATTTAATTACATTCAGTTAAAAATCTATGCCTTATTCTAAAACAAAAAGCGGTCAAATATGGCAAAAATTTTGCAATTTGCAAAAAATCTGCCTATTTGACCGCTTGAATAGGTAGAATAAATTATTGGAAATTATATACAAAACCTATACCATAAGTAATATTACTTGGCTTAGGTTGCCTTACAGGTAAAGCTATTTTTACATTCACCTGTGTTTGATAATCTGTGTACGCTGTACCTAATGCTAAGGAATGTTGACCTTTATGGCCACCGATAGCTGCACCAAACGAAATCCCTTGGCTATTGCCAAAATTTAATGAAGACATTGCGGCTGTATTAGCGGTATTCATATATGTTTCTTTACGTAATTCATGCACTTTTTGATTTACTTGCTTCAATATTTCGCCACCAATTAAAGGGTATATTGTTTTTGTGAATTCAGCGATACTTTCACTGTTTCCTAAGCCACTCAAAGATTCTAATGCATTCATTCTCTGATATAAATCATAAAGATTTGCATTATGCTCTTGTAAATATCCTCGATTCCATCGAACAACTCTCCACAAATCTAACAAGGTTTCTATCCTACGGTTCTCTGGGTAATCTGCAAAAGTATTAAGAGGACTCCATGGGAAATCCAACTTACAATCACTTAAATTAATTTGTTCCAATTGATTATCATTTGGCGTTGTTTGCAATTTAGATAAAACATTAGTCCCTTTTGGATATAAAAATTCATAACATTTTGGAGGAATACCACCAGGTGTCACTATTGCATGCCCAAAATTAGAAAATCCACACGCTAAACATAATATTGTTATAATCTTTTTCATAAATCACCTTTAACTTGATACACACAAAAAAAAAGCCTACTACCTTACTCAGTAGTGCTTACTATTTTCAATATTACTTTTTAGAGCATAAAAAATTATCGCAATCGCTTTTATACACTAAATAAGCTACATTTTATCATAACACAGACAAAATTAACTTTGGAAAAAATTTAGCTGATAAATTTACATTAAATAAGCAGAAATTGGCTTAAAATAGTTCAATTCCTGATAAATTACACTTGCTTAATCATTGCATACAATTAGCTTACAAAACAAACACCTAAAATTACAATGGAAAAACAACTTTTAAATGATATTCCTCTCACTCACCTAACGGGCGTAGGGGCTGCTATCGCTGAAAAATTACACCGCTTAGCGATTTATAATGTGCAAGATTTGCTGTTTCATTTGCCGATTCGCTATGAAGATCGCACGCGAATCACCTCCATTGCTGATGCTCGGCCTGCGCATTTTGTGACGGTTGAAGGGCACGTTCAGCTGACAGAGGTTGAATACAGTCGGCGCGCGATTTTGACGGTAGTACTTTCCGATGGCACAAGTAAAATTATGCTGAAATTCTTTAATTTTAATGCTGGGATGAAAAATAGTTTTGCAGTGGGTGTACGCGTAAAAGCCTTTGGTGAAATTAAACGTGGCCGTTTTATGGCTGAAATTCACCATCCTGAATATCAAATTATTTGGCATAATCAACCGCTAACATTAGCCGAAAGTTTAACGCCAATTTATTCCACAACAGAAGGCTTAAAACAAAACGCACTGCGTAAACTGACCGAACAAGCATTAGCGCTATTAAATAAGACACAAATTGCTGAATTACTTCCCGCGCAATACAATCCATATCAATACAACTTAACTGAGGCCTTACAATTATTACATTGCCCACCGCCCAACATTTCTGCCGAAACCTTAGCGCAAGGCGAACATCCGGCACAAAAGCGGCTGATTTTTGAAGAATTATTGGCACATAATTTAGCTATGCAACAATTACGCCTTGGGGTCAAACAGCTATACGCCACGCCATTACATTACCAAACCGAGTTAAAAACACGCTTTTTAGCCAATTTAGCGTTCCAACCTACACCGGCACAAACGCGGGTCACCGCCGAGCTCGAAAACGATTTAGCACAAGCGGTACCGATGATGCGATTAGTGCAAGGTGATGTAGGTTCAGGTAAAACATTAGTGGCTGCCTTAGCCGCATTATTAGCGATTGATAACGGCAAACAGGTGGCATTAATGGCGCCAACTGAAATTTTGGCAGAACAGCATGCAACTAATTTTACACAGTGGCTCAAACCTTTTGGCATTAACGTTGGCTGGCTAGCGGGCAAAATAAAAGGCAAAGCAAGAAGTGCACAATTAACCGCAATTGAGCAAGGCGAAGTGCAGATGATTATTGGCACGCATGCGTTATTTCAAGAAAGTGTCGCATTTCACGATTTGGCACTGGTGATTATTGATGAACAGCACCGCTTTGGCGTACATCAACGTTTAACATTACGGGAAAAAGGTGCTAAAACAACCAATGGACAAGAAATTTATCCCCATCAATTAATTATGACCGCTACGCCTATTCCACGCACGTTAGCAATGACCGTTTATGCTGATTTAGATACCTCAATTATTGATCAATTACCGCCAGGTAGAACGCCGATCAAAACGATTGTTATTGCTGAAGAACGTCGCGCAGAAGTGGTACAGAGGGTGTATCACGCCTGTAAGAATGAAGGTCGCCAAGCTTATTGGGTATGCACATTAATTGATGAATCCGAGGTGCTAGAAGCACAAGCAGCAGCGGCAATTGCTGAAGATTTACAACGTGCGCTACCCGATTTACGTATTGGTTTAGTACATGGACGAATGAAACCGCAAGAAAAACAAACCATTATGGTCGCGTTTAAAGCGGGAACATTAGATTTACTGGTTGCAACTACTGTGATTGAAGTGGGCGTTGATGTGCCAAATGCTAGCCTTATGATTATTGAAAATTCCGAACGTTTAGGGCTAGCACAATTACATCAGCTACGTGGGCGTGTAGGTCGTGGAGCGACTGCCTCACATTGTGTGTTAATGTATAAACCACCGCTAGGTAAAATTTCTAGCAAACGTTTACAAGTTATGCGTGATAGCCAAGATGGTTTTTATATCGCCGAGAAAGATTTAGAGATTCGTGGTACGGGTGAAATTCTTGGCACTAAACAAACAGGTATGGCTGAATTTAAAGTCGCCGATCTAATGCGCGACCGTAAACTGATCCCTTTAGTACAACACTCTGCCAAACAAATTATTAGTGAAACTCCAGCGCTTGCTGAAGCCTTAATCGCACGGTGGCTGAATCAAAAAGCCGATTACTGCAATGCTTAATTGCTAATGGATCACTAATCAATACCATAGGCTGATTTTCAATTGTCATTAACACAGAATACCTATATAATCCCTGATCTTTTTTATAAATGAAAATATAAAACTTTGGAGTAACTCAATGGCTCGTGTAACCGTCCAAGAAGCTGCCGATAAAATCGGTAACCGTTTCGACTTAATTTTGACAGCCGCACGCCGTGCAAGACAATTACAACTTCACGTTCGTGAGCCGCTTGTCCCTGAAGAAAATGATAAACCTACCGTGATCGCCTTACGCGAAATTGAAAAAGGCCTGATTAACGGGTCAATTATGGATCAATTAGAAAATAGCGATGCAGTCCGCCAAGAGGTGGCTGAACAAGAAGCGATTTCTTTCTTAACCGATATTCAAACCAACGCTTAATACAACGCTTATTTTTATTCATTTAATGATGGATAATTGATAATGAACAAGGTTTTATTGCTTGAATAAGCGCTAAAATCTGGCTAAACATTAACAATTATCCATTATTTTTTTAACTTGCCATATTGTGAGGTGAAATTTGCATCTTTTTGAGCCGCTTCATAGCATTATTCAAACTTATTTACCTACCGATAAAATCGAATGGATACAACGCGCTTTTGTCGTGGCTCGTGATGCTCACGAAGGTCAAACTCGCTCTAGTGGTGAGCCTTATATTACTCATCCGGTCGCGGTTGCCACCATTATTGCTGAAATGAAACTAGATCATGAAGCAATTATGGCTGCTTTATTACATGATGTTATTGAAGATACGCCCTATACTGAAGAAGAATTAGCGGCTGAATTTGGTAGTAATGTTGCAAAAATCGTACAAGGCGTTTCAAAACTAGATAAATTAAAATTCCGTACCCGCCAAGAAGCTCAAGTTGAAAACTTCCGTAAAATGATCTTGGCAATGACCAAAGATATTCGTGTAGTACTAATTAAATTAGCCGACCGCACACATAATATGCGGACGCTGGGTTCACTTCGTCCAGATAAACGCCGTCGTATTGCTAAAGAAACACTAGAAATCTATAGCCCTCTTGCCCATCGTTTGGGAATTGAGCATCTGAAAAATGAATTGGAAAATTTATGCTTTCAAGCCATGCATCCTTATCGTTATCGCATTTTACGTTTAGCCATTGATATGGCTAGAGGCACTCGTCAAGATCTGCTTTCAACTATCTCGCACGAAATACAAATGCGTTTAGATGAAATGGGGATTAAAGGCCGTGTTTACGGGCGTGAAAAACATCTTTACGCCTTGTATGAAAAAATGCGTCAGCGTGATCAACATTTTCATTCTATTTTGGATATCTATGCTTTTCGTATTGTAGTCAATTCGATCGATAATTGTTATCGCGTACTTGGACAAATGCACGCGCTATATAAACCTAGACCATACCAAATCCGTGACTATATTGCCGTGCCAAAAAGCAATGGCTATCAATCATTACATACGTCAATGATTGGCCATAAAGGTATGCCGATTGAAGTACAAATCCGGACTGAAGATATGGACTTAATGGCAGAATTAGGTGTTGCTGCCCATTGGCGTTATAGTGAAGATCAAACACAAACCACGAGCGTACAGCAAAAAGCACAACAATGGCTACGCAGTATTGTCGAATTACAACAAAGCGCGGGTAATTCCGACGAGTTTATTGAAAACGTTAAATCGGATCTTTTTTCAGATGATATTTATGTGTTCACGCCAAAAGGTCGAATTGTCGAATTACCTGCTAAAGCGACCGCTATTGACTTTGCCTATGCAGTACATTCAGATATTGGCGATTGTTGTATTGGTGCAACCGTTGATCGTAAGCCATATCCGATTTCACAACCGCTAGAATCGGGTCAGACCGTTGAAATTATTACCAAAGCCGGTAAACATCCAAAACGTGCGTGGCTAAATTTTGTGGTCACAGCCAAAGCGCGATCAAAAATTAAAGCGGCCCTTAAACAGTTTGAACTGATTGCTGAAAAACCAGAAGAAACAGAGAAAGTTGAACAATTAGATATCGAACTAGAAATTAAAGATCAAACTGGCGTGCTTGCTAATATTACAAACACTATCGCGTCTATGAACAGCAACATTGGTATGATTGAAAGTCGCCCAAATGATAAAGGCAACTACCAAGTGAAAATGCGAATTAGCGTAACAGATAAAACGCATCTATACGTCGTTATTCAAAAATTGATTAGAGTCCGCGGTGTGATACGTGTGGCAAAAGTCAGCGCCTAGTCGTTACAAGCGGTCTCATTCGCAAATCTTTCCGCTTTTCCAACCTCTCTACTCGTTTATCTCTTATCATTCGGCTATAATTAGCCGAATTTTTTCTATATTTTAAAGGAAACTAACAATGTTATATCCAAGCGAAGAATTTCTTTATGCTCCGATTGAGTGGGTCGATCATAGCAAAGGCTACACTGATATTCGTTATCATAAATCAACTGACGGTATCGCCAAAATTACGATTAATCGCCCAGAAGTCCGCAATGCTTTTCGGCCTCAAACCGTAAAAGAGATGATCAACGCTTTTACTGATGCTCGCTTTGATGAAAAAATAGGCGTAATTGTGTTAACCGGTGAAGGAGAATATGCGTTTTGCGCCGGCGGCGACCAAAAAATTCGTGGCGATTACGGCGGTTATCAAGATGACCAAGGTGTTCATCACCTCAATATACTTGAATTTCAGCGTGATATTAGAACCTGTCCAAAACCCGTAGTAGCAATGGTAGCAGGCTACGCCGTTGGTGGTGGCCATGTATTACATATGATGTGCGATCTAACTATTGCCGCTGAAAATGCTAAATTTGGGCAAACTGGTCCGAAAGTCGGTTCCTTTGATGGTGGCTGGGGAGCAAGCTATATGGCGCGCATAGTTGGTCAGAAAAAAGCGCGTGAAATTTGGTTCTTATGCCGTATGTATGATGCTCAAGAAGCATTAAACATGGGCTTAGTTAACACCGTTGTGCCTTATGCCGATCTTGAAAAAGAAACCGTGCGTTGGTGCCGTGAAATGTTACAAAATAGCCCAATCGCCTTACGCTGTTTGAAAGCAGCGCTCAATGCTGATTGTGATGGCCAAGCTGGTTTACAAGAATTAGCGGGCAACGCAACCATGCTGTTCTATATGACAGAAGAAGGCCAAGAAGGCCGAAATGCTTTCAATGAAAAACGTGAACCAGACTTTAGTAAATTCAAGCGTAATCCATAAACAAATATTGGTAATACTTGCCTCTCTTACTCAGAGAGGCAGTAACAAGCACACAAGATAAATTATCTTTAGCTACACGTAACCCTGCGCTAACGGTGTATTATTTGCCTAAACCGTCTTTTATCACATAAAAAAAGCGTATTATTTAAATACGCTTTTATCTTTACACCTAACGCTGGCGTGCCTTAAAACGAGGATTCGTTTTACAAATAACGTACAACTTGCCTTTACGACGAACGATTTGGCAATCTGGATGACGTGATTTAGCTGTTTTTAATGAATTTAAAATTTTCATGCACATTCCTCTTATTTTTTAGCCGCTAAACTTGCCATACCTTTAAAGCGTTCATTAAATTTACTTGCGCGACCTTCCGTATTTGCTTCACGGCGTCTACCTGTATAAACAGGGTGTGACGCAGATGAAGTATCTAATGGGTAAAATGGATATTCTTTACCATCTTCCCACATCATTGATTTATTAGTTGCGACACAAGAACGAATAACCCAACCCATTTGGGCAGAAGCATCATAAAATAATACTTCACGATAATTTTCAGGATGAATTCCTTTTTTCATATTAAAAATCCTCCGACTAACACAGTCATTTCCCTAAATAAAAAGTGGTTATATCCTACCTGAGAATTCTTCTTATTTCCATATATTTCTATAATTTTTTATGGCTTTACGAATAAATGCTTAACCCATTGAAGAAAAAATTAAGATCTAAATTAACTTTTCATTCTTGATTTTATGGTAGGCTATTACTTATATTGATTGCATAAATTGCTGAGGACGACCAATGGCACAACAACCTTTTCTTATTGCACCATCTATTCTATCTGCTGATCTTGCCCGCTTAGGTTATGATGTCAACCAAGTATTAACAGCAGGGGCAGACATTATCCATTTTGATGTAATGGATAACCATTTCGTGCCAAACCTAACCTTTGGCCCAATGATCTGCCAAGCATTACGTGATTACGGCATTACGGCAGAAATTGATGTACATCTGATGGTCAAACCGGTGGAACGGATAATTCCTGACTTTGCCAAAGCAGGAGCGAATTATATTACTTTCCACCCTGAAGCGACTGATCATATTGACCGCACCTTGCAATTAATCCATCAATATGGTTGTAAAGCAGGCTTAGTGTTCAATCCCGCCACACCACTGCATTACCTTGATTATGTAATAGATAAAGTCGATATGATTTTATTAATGGGCGTTAATCCAGGCTTTGGCGGACAAACATTTATTCCAAGTACATTAACCAAATTACGAGAAGTCCGCCAACGGATTGATGCCTGTGGAAAAAATATCCGCTTAGAAATTGATGGCGGAGTAAAAATTGACAATATTGCAAAAATTGCCGCAGCAGGCGCAGATACATTCGTGGCAGGTTCAGCGATTTTTGATCAACAAAATTATAAAAGCGTTATCGATCAAATGCGGGCAGAATTATCCAAGATTTAAATAAATAATCGGTCTATTTCTGCAAAAAATTTGCAAAAATTGGCTATTTATACAAGATAAATTACCGATCTAGGCATAATCTACTATAGATAAAGTACTTGCATAATGTTAGAATGGATGCGACTTTTTTACTCTATTTTTATGTTGAGTAAACTACATTATTCTCGTGTTAGAAAAAGCGCGCTGGTTCGACCTTTTTTGTAAAATGTTGAATTTGGCTTTTTTTTCTTTACACTGTTCAACTCTCGCATTTAGGCGAATTTCACATAGGAAAAATAAAATGAGCATTGAAGAACGCGTAAAAAAAATCATCGTTGATCAATTAGGTGTTAAAGCTGAAGATGTAAAACCAGAAGCTTCATTCATTGAAGACTTAGGTGCAGACTCTTTAGACACGGTTGAATTAGTGATGGCTTTAGAAGAAGAATTCGATATCGAAATTCCAGACGAAGAAGCTGAAAAAATCACTACAGTTCAATCTGCAATTGATTACGTGGCAAAAGCTAACGCATAATTCAGTAATATGAGGTGGTCAAATGACTGCCTTATTTTTTAACTATTATTTATCTAAATTCACGCATCTCTAGTTCAATCAATAAAAATTTGCTCAAAAACACTTAAAACCGCTTACAAACCAAACAAACAACAGAAAATAGATAAAAAGCACTTGACGCTCTTACTAAAATCCGTATTATACACGCCTGTTATGCAATATTAAGGGTCGTTAGCTCAGTCGGTAGAGCAGCGGACTTTTAATCCGTTGGTCGAAGGTTCGAATCCTTCACGACCCACCACTTATTTCATACTTTCCTAAAAATTTTCATTAAAAAAACCACTTAGCGGATAGTTATAGTGTAGAATTTGCTATATCTTAATTTAAAACTACTTTATATTTATCGCATTCACTCAATGATTAAAAAAATCTTCTTTGCATTCATCTTACTTATTTTTATTACTACAGGCGTTATCTACTATGGTTATCAAAAAATTAGCCACTTAGCACAACAACCCTTAACGCACCAAGCCAATCAGCTTTTTACGCTTGAAAAAGGCACATCTAGTCAACAATTAGCGACACAACTCTCAAAACAAGGCATTATTCAGCATAACGATCTTGATCTATTACCTTATTTGATCAAACTAACACCCGAACTTGCCGAATTTAAAGCAGGCACTTACTCACTTAAGGGCTTAACCACGCTAGAAGAATTACTTAAACATTTATGCATAGGCAAAGAAGTTCAATTAACCGTAAAATTGATTGAAGGTCAAACATTTAAACAATGGCGTGAACAACTTAAACAAGCGGACTATTTACAACAAACTTTACAACATCACTCAGAAGCAGAAATAGCTAAGTTACTCAATATACCTCACGCAAAATTAGAAGGCTGGATTGCACCAAATACTTATCATTATGTGCCTTATTCTACCGATATAGACTTGCTAAAACGTGCTTATCAACAACAACAAAAAGCACTTGAATATGCTTGGCAAACTCGGACGCAAGACTTGCCATTAGCGACACCTTATGAAATGTTAATTTTAGCATCTATTGTAGAAAAAGAGACCGCTATTGCGAGTGAACGCCCACAAATTGCTTCAGTATTTATTAACCGCTTGAAATTAAAGATGAAATTACAAACCGATCCGACCGTTATTTATGGCATGGGGGATACTTACGATGGCAATATTCGCCGTAAAGACTTAACGACCCTAACGCCTTATAATACCTATATGATTGAAGGATTACCGCCCACACCGATTGCGATGCCGAGTGCAGCATCATTGAAAGCCGTTGCCCAACCAGAAAATACCGTTTATCTTTACTTTGTAGCAGATGGTTCAGGCGGACATAAATTCAGTAAAAGTTTGAATGAACACAATAAAGCTGTCCAGCAATGGATTAAAATTGAACGTAACAAGAAAAATGAGAACAAATAATATGCGTGGTAAATTTATCGTTTTAGAAGGTTTAGAAGGCGCAGGAAAAACAACTGCTCATCAAATTATTTTAACACAACTGAAACAAGCGGGCATTCAGCAAATTGTACAAACACGTGAGCCTGGCGGAACACCGTTGGCAGAGAAATTACGCTATTTAATCAAACATGAGTTTGAAGAACCGATTAGCCCTCAAGCTGAGCTATTAATGCTATATGCGGCACGTGCTCAATTAGTTGAAAATGTTATTAAACCTGCTCTCAGCACGGGTAAATGGGTATTAGGCGATCGCCACGATATGTCTTCACAAGCCTATCAAGGCGGGGGGCGTCAACTAGATGTTGCTTTATTAAATAGCCTAAAAGAAAGTGTATTAGGTCAGTTTGAACCAGATTTAACGATTTATCTTGATATTGATCCAGCAATTGGCTTGGCGCGTGCGAGTGGGCGTGGTGAATTAGATCGGATTGAACAGCAAAGTTTAAATTTCTTCTACCGTACACGCGAACGTTATTTAGCACTCACTCAACATAATGAAAAAGCCGTGATTATCAACGCTGAGCAACCACTTGAAAAAGTGACGAACGATATTCAACAAGCGGTCCAAAAATTTCTAACTTTTGCACAATAAAAAACAAATAAAATGGCATTATATCCTTGGCTTGAACAACATTATCAACAACTGACCGCAACCTTTTCAAATGGACGGGGGTATCACGCCTTATTATTTAAAAGTGATGTTGGCTTAGGCACAGAGAAATTAATAGCACAATTTGCTGCTTGGCTACTTTGCCAAACACCAAAGCAAGATCTCGCTTGTGATCAATGCAAAAGCTGTTTATTGCTTAAAAATGGCAATCATCCCGACTTACACATTCTGGAATCAATAGATGGCAAAGACATCGGCATTGAGCAAATCCGCGAAACAAATACTAAATTGCAAAATTTCGCCCAACAAGGCGGAAATACGGTTGTCTATATTAAAACCGCAGAATGCTTAACCGCAGCAAGCGGCAACGCCTTATTGAAAACATTAGAAGAACCAAATGATAAAGTTTACTTCCTATTAGCAGCACCACAACAAACAGCTATCTTGCCAACCATTGCAAGCCGTTGCCAAACGTGGTTAATACATTCACCAGAAATGGCACTTACATTAACTTGGCTACAAGCACAGGCACCCACTGCCACTCGTGAAGCCTGTGAGATTGCAATGCGTTTATGCCACCAACGTCCACTCATTTGCAAAACTTTTCTTGAAAAAGACCGCTTAACCGCACGTAAAACCTTTTTACGTACTTTTTGGCGTTTTTTTAACAATCGTGATGTTTTTCTACTGTTTAGCCAATTTGATAAAGAAAAAGCGCTTATTTTAGAACAACTGGAATGGTTAGAAAGCTTCTTCAGTGATAGCATCAAAGCAAAGTTAGCCATTACTAACGGTTGGATAAACTACGATTTACATAATGGCATTCTGCAATTCAGCCAACAACTTGATATAAAACGATTATTAATAGGCCATCAATTAATTCAACAAACAAAATGGGATTTACTAGCGGTGAATGCAATTAATCAGGAGTTAATATTATTAGCTTGTCTGACTAAATTAACGTTAAATGTATTTGAATAAAAACCGCTTATTCCTCTTGCTCACAATAAGGATAACATTTGAAAGATTTATTTATTATTGACTCACACTGTCATTTAGATGCTTTAGACTATCAAACCCACCATAAAAGTGTAGATGAAGTGATTGAAAATGCTAAAGCGCGTGGCGTAGGACATTTTATTTCCGTTTGCACCACGTTAGGGCGTTTCAAAGCCATGCAAGCGCTGACAACACATCGCCCGGATGTATCGTTATCCTGCGGTCTGCACCCACTGAATATTGATGAGGAAAGCTTTGACTATGATCAACTAGTGGCATTTGCCCAAGATGAAAGAGTAGTCGCGATTGGCGAAACAGGCTTAGATTACCACTACACACCTGAAAGCAAAATATTACAACAAACTATTTTTGCTCAACATATCGCCATTGCTAATCAGCTACAGAAACCGCTCATTATCCACACCCGCGCTGCCCGCCAAGACACCATTAATCTATTAATCAGTGAACACGCAGACCAATGCCGTGGTGTGTTACACTGTTTTAACGAAGATTGGGAAATGGCTAGCAAAGCATTAGATCTAGGTTTTTATATTTCTATTTCAGGCATAATTACTTTCCGTAATGCTGAAGAATTACGTGAGGTAGTGCGAAAAATTCCAGTCGAACGTTTATTAGTTGAAACCGATTCACCCTATTTAGCCCCTATTCCTTATCGAGGCAAACCCAATCAGCCCGCTTATGTGCGAGAAACTTGTGAATATATTGCCACCCTAAAAGGGCTTTCCTGCGCAGAATTAGCTCGTATTACCACACAAAATGTGCAAGACTTGTTCAAAATCAGCTTATAAATAACAGCAGTGTTGTAAAATATGCAATACCCACCCTCGCCAACAGGAGTATGTAATGAAACTTAGCATTAAATATTTTTTAATCTTCATCTCACTTTCATTCTTTAGCATCTTAGCCCTCACCGTTAACTATGCAATGCCAAGTTACGATGATACGATTGTGACAGGTATGGAAGTACGCCGTATGGATAAAGATGGCATTATTAGCAAATCAAACCCTGCTGATGGACAAATCCGCGATGTTTATTTCCTATTTACTGAAAACTCAACCGACGCGCAAGGCGCAAAAGAAGTGATGGTCTATCGTAATGAAGATACCGGCTGGGGCTTACCGCCTTATTTTAAATTTAGCTCAGCGGATTTACAGGCTAAAGCTCAAGCCTATGCCAATGAACGGCAACGCGTACAAATCAAATATTACGGCTGGCGAATCAAATGGTTGAATGAATTTCCCAATATCGTTTCAATTAAGCCATTAGCCGAAAATGAAACTAAATCCATGCCCTTTTTTAGCTACGTTTTATATGCCGTTTTATTGCTTTTATTTTTCTTATCTATACAAATGATCCGTGGCTGGTTTGATAACTCAAAATAATAATTTGAACCAATATCCGATACACAGAAACTGTTGTAGAATAGTTTCTGTGTTTTTTTATTTAATGAAATGATGACTTATTACTTTATCGCTGATCTACACTTAAATGAATCTCAACCCCAAATCACTCACCAATTTTTACAATTTATGCAACAAAAAGCACCGCTTGCTCAAGCGGTCTATATTTTAGGTGATTTTTTTGATTTTTGGATAGGCGATGATGAGCAATCTGTGCTGATCAGCCAAGTAAAGCTCGCCTTAAAAAAGCTGACCGCTGGCGGGGTAAAATGCTATTTTATTTGCGGTAATCGTGATTTTCTATTAGGGCAACCCTTTGCGCAACAAACCGGCATACAACTTTTAGCTGACTATCATTTACTTGATCTATTTGGTGAGCGAACCTTACTTTGTCACGGCGATACGCTTTGCATTGACGATATCAAATACCAGCAGTTCCGTCGCAGAGTACACCAAAAATGGTTACAAAAACTGTTTCTCTGGCTACCATTAACTTTACGCATAAAAATCGCCCAAAAAATTCGGCGTAAAAGTAAACAAGATAAAAAAAATAAATCGGCTGACATTATGGACGTCAATCAAGCATTTACAGCACAAAAAGTACAACAATATGGTGCGACACGTTTAATTCACGGCCATACCCATCGCCAAGCGGTCCATTTTGAGCAAAATTTCACTAGAATTGTATTAGGCGATTGGCGGCCAGACAGGTCTTCTATCCTAAAAGTCGATGAAAAGGGCTTTGAATTTCTATAATCCTCACCTAAGCGTGAGCGGTAAAATAACGCAAGCACAATAAGTATAAAAAGCATAATACTGACATTCTGCTCATAAATATTGAATGGAATTAGTTGAAAATTTATCAAAATAGGTCTAGTATTCGCATTTGAGATTAATTATCAAACGTAACAACTATGAAACTACTTTATATTACACTCGGATTTTTAGCGATTGGCCTAGGGATTATTGGCGTTGTTGTCCCTGGTTTACCAACCACACCTTTTTTATTATTAGCTTTATTTTGCTTCAGTAAAAGCTCACCTCGTTTACAACAATGGTTTATGCGCGGTAAGCTTTATCAAAAATATCTAAAAGACTATGATGAAAAACGTGCTATGACTATGAAACAAAAAGTCTGTATTTTGTTAATTTCAACACCGTTTTCCATACTTTCTTTTTTCACATTACCAAACATTTGGGGTAAATCCGCTTTATTAGCATTAGTGGTTTGCCAATATTGGTATTTCCTCTGCAAAATGGAAACGCTTCCGCCTGAAACAAGAAGTGTTGCGCGTTCAAACGCTTAATCTTCCCGCTTGCGTCTTGCCCTTGGGTGAGACGCGTCATAAATTTTAGCTAGATGCTGAAAATCTAAATGCGTATAAATTTGAGTAGTCGATAAACTACTGTGTCCTAATAACTCTTGTACAGCACGTAAATCTGTACTCGCTTCCAATAAATGCGTTGCGAATGAATGACGTAACTTATGCGGATGTAAACGCGTTGCTAATCCCTGCCGTTCTCCCCATTTTTGCATTGCTAATTGAATGGAACGATGAGATAAACGTCCACCTCGTTTATTTAAAAATAAGGCATTATCCTGTGGATTAAATGATGGCCTTACCGTCAACCACACCTGTAATGCCGTTAACGCCCTGCTTCCAATAGGCACTATCCGCTCTTTATTCCCTTTCCCTAAAAGCCTGACTTCTGCATCGATTAGATCCATATCACCTAAATCCAACCGATGTAATTCCGCCAAGCGTAACCCTGAACTATACATTAATTCCATCATAGCTAAATCACGTATATCGGCAGGCTCATCAACCTCTACATCAAGCAGTTGGCCCATTCTTTCTGCATCGATATTTTTAGGTAAATGGCGTGCTACTTTAGGTGCTTTAATGCCAACAGCTGGATTGACTTTTACATAGTGTCGCTGGACTAAATAAGCAAACCATTGCCGTAAGACGACTAAACGCAAACCAATACTCTTGGCTCCCAACCCTTGCTTGTGACTTTGCGTTAAGATCCAACGCACTACACTGGCATCAACGGCTTGCCAATCGTCAATCTGCACAGTAATCAGCATTTCACTGATGGCTAGAAGTTGTCGTTGATAATTGGTTAAAGTA
The DNA here is from genome assembly GCF_900109315.1 of [Haemophilus] ducreyi. Taxonomy (GTDB): domain Bacteria; phylum Pseudomonadota; class Gammaproteobacteria; order Enterobacterales; family Pasteurellaceae; genus Haemophilus_B; species Haemophilus_B ducreyi. Next base: position 23,346 of record NZ_FOJC01000008.1, read on the forward strand.
TGAGGGCTAACCTGCTTCTCAATACGTAAAAAATCCCAATAGGCTTGTGCTTGTAGATAAAGCTTATTTTGCTTGTTTAACATATTTAAAAAGTAACCACTTACTGAATAGCATCAGTGGCAAGGTTAAGTTGCCCTATACGAATCCCAACATAACCCAGTGCCACAGGGCTAAGATAATCGCCTAAAAATTCAAAGAGTTTATTTAAATCCGTAAAATACTGTTGTACTTTAATCGTGTGTTCTACTTTACGCGTAAATTCATAAGTTATTTTCGATCCATCAACTTGAGCCACTAAAGTAATAAACACACTTTCAAAAAAATGATTTACACTTCCTTCTTCCCCCGGATCACTTACCCGTACATTCCACTGATGACTAAATGAAACTTCTGTTTTTAATGCCATACTCTTCTCCCTCATCATGCTAACTAGCCATAACAAGTAAGGGCGAGTTAACACTCATTCCCTTACTTGCTTGTAACATTATTGTAGCAATGAAATATCCGCGACTTCTAAGAACAAACTTTGCAACGTGCTTAAAATAGCTAACCGGTTTTGGCGTAAACTAGGATCTTCTGCATTAACCATTACATGATCAAAGAAGTTATCCACTGGCGTACGTAAATTGGCTAATTGCGTTAATACCACCGTATAGTCCGCTTTAGCAATTAATGGTCTAACTTCATCTTTTAAAGCAAGCACGGCTTCCGCTAAAGCTCGCTCAGTAGGCTCTACACAAGCGCTTAAATTGATTTCACCAATTGCAATATCTGCTTTCGCTAAAATATTCGTTACACGTTTATTAGCTGCTGCTAATGCTTCTGCTGATTCAAAAGTGCGGAAATGCGAAACAGCACGCACACGTGCATCAAAATCCGCAGGTTTAGTTGGACGACGAGCCAATACCGCCTGAATCACATCTACTGCAATACCTTCATCTTGATACCACGCACGGAAGCGACCAAGCATAAAATCTACCACATCAGCAACAACGGTTTTATTCGTTAATTTATCACCAAATAATCCGGTCGATTTTTCTACTAAATGGACTAAATCTAATGGCAATTTTTTCTCCACGATAATCCGCAACACACCTAATGCCGCACGACGTAAAGCAAATGGGTCTTTATCGCCTTTCGGGTGCTGACCGATACCAAAGATCCCCGTTAAAGTATCAATTTTATCCGCCAATGCCACAGAACAAGCCACTAAAGAAGTGGGCAACGCATCACCGGCAAAACGTGGCATATATTGCTCATTTAATGCCACTGCCACTTCTTCCGCTTCACCATCGTGACGCGCGTAATGCATTCCCATCACACCTTGCGTATCAGTAAACTCAAACACCATATTGGTCATTAAGTCACATTTAGACAGCAATCCTGCACGTTTTGCTTTTTGCACATCTGCACCGATTTGCTCTGCGATTACACCGCTTAATTGCTCAATGCGGTCGGTTTTATCACGTAATGTGCCTAATTGCTGTTGGAATAATACCGTTTCTAAACGCGGTAGTTGATCTGCTAAACGCTGTTTTAAATCCGTTTTAAAGAAGAATTCTGCATCCGATAAACGTGGACGAACCACCTTTTCATTCCCTTCCATAATTGCGCTTGGATCTTGTGGATTAATGTTTGAAACAAAAATAAAGTGCGGTAGCAAGTTGCCTTCTTTATCGTAAATCGGGAAATATTTTTGATCGCCTTTCATGGTGTAAACCAACGCTTCGGCAGGCACCGCTAAGAAACGTTCTTCAAATTTTGCCACTAACACATTTGGATATTCCACTAACGAAGTCACTTCTTCTAATAAATCTTGTTCAATACCCGCCACACCGCCAAGTTGTGCCGCTTTAGCTTGTGCATCACGTGAAATAATCGCTTTACGTTCTGCGAAATCCGCAATTATCGCACCTTTATCACGTAAAATTTGTGGGTATTCGTCTGCGTGTGAAATTTGGAATTCGCTTTCGCCTAAGAAGCGATGACCACGAATCGTTTTCGCAGATTGCACACCTAAAATTTCACCTTCGATAAGCTGATCACCTAATAATAAGGTGACAGTATGCACAGGGCGAATAAATTGCACGGTTTTGTCAGCCCAACGCATTGGTTTTGGAATCGGTAATTTCGCTAATGCGCTTGCCACTATATCCACTAATAACGCTTTTGTTGGCTTCCCCTCAACCACAGTACGGTGTACTAACCATTCACCTTTATCGGTTACAATACGATCAGCTTGTGCAACACTAATACCACAACCACGTGCCCAGCCTTCTGCTGCTTTCGTTGGTTTGCCTTCTGCATCAAACGCCGCGCCCACTGCAGGACCACGCTTTTCAATTTCTTTACTCGGCTGTGCTGTTGCAAGGCTTAACACTTTCATCGCTAAACGCCGTGGCGTAGCAAACCATTCTATTTTCTCAAATGCAAGCCCTGCCTGTTCTAACTCAGCTTGTATATTATCTGCAAACGCCGTAGCCAATTTTTTCAGCGCTTTCGGAGGTAGCTCTTCGGTACCGATTTCGACTAAAAAGTTTTCTGTTGTCATTTTATTTCTTCTCTTATTTGCTAAATCTGACCAATGATATTATTTATTACAACCAGGGAAGCCTAACGCTTCACGGCTTGCATAATAAGCTTCAGCAACACCTTTGGTTAGTGCTCGGATACGTAAAATATAACGTTGACGCTCAGTCACTGAAATGGCTTTACGCGCATCTAACATATTGAAACTATGTGCAGCTTTTAAAATACGTTCGTAAGCTGGCAAGGGTAATGGTTTTTCAAGCGCTAACAGTTCTTGTGCTTCTTTTTCGTATTGTTCAAAGGCTTTAAATAAGAAATCTACATCCGCATATTCAAAGTTATAGGTTGATTGTTCCACTTCGTTTTGATGGAAAACATCACCATAAGTCGTTTTGCCTAATGGGCCGTCTGAATACACTAAATCATAAACAGAATCCACGCCTTGAATGTACATGGCCAAACGTTCTAAACCATAAGTCACTTCACCTGTCACAGGTTTACATTCTAAACCGCCCACTTGTTGAAAATAAGTGAACTGAGTCACTTCCATTCCATTTAACCAAACTTCCCAACCAAGCCCCCAAGCACCTAAGGTTGGATTTTCCCAGTTATCTTCTACAAAGCGAATATCGTGCTGAGTTGGATCAAAACCAAGCATTTTAAGAGAACCTAAATAAAGCTCTTGAATATTATTCGGCGAAGGTTTGATAACGACTTGAAATTGATAATAATGTTGCAAGCGGTTAGGATTTTCACCATAACGACCATCTGTTGGACGGCGTGAAGGCTGTACATAAGCAAATGCCATTGGCTCTGGACCAAGTGCTCGTAATGCAGTCATTGGATGAGAAGTCCCTGCTCCAACTTCCATATCAAAAGGCTGTACGATAGTACAGCCTACATTTGCCCAATATTCTTGCAGGGCTAAGATCATGCCTTGGAAAGTTTTAACATTAAATTTTGTGCTCATTGATAATTTCTCTATGCTCTAAAAAATGTTTAAAATGTTGGTCATTATAGCTGACAAGCGGTCTATTTTTGCGAAAAATTTACCACTTTTTTTGCAAATACAACCGCTTAGCTAAACAGTTTACTGACAGAAAACAAGAATTTACCTCATTTATCGGTTAAAATGGCAACTCATCACAACAAATGCGAGGTGTACTTATGAATATCCCATTCTGCTTACCTGAAAACATCACACCAGAAATTTTCTTACGTGATTATTGGCAAAAAAAACCGCTTTTAATTCGTAACGGATTACCACAAATCGTAGGTTTATTTGAACCTAAAGATATGATGGAATTAGCATTAGAAGAAGAAATCACCGCACGCTTAATCAAATGTGAGGACGAACAATGGAGCGTTAAAAATAGCCCTTTCACTTCGCACGATCTAACAAAATTACCGACTAAATGGTCGTTAATGATACAAAATTTAGAACAGTGGTCCTTAGAGTTAAGCGCATTATGGCAAGCGTTTAATTTCATACCACAATGGCAACGTGACGATATCATGGTATCTTGCTCTCCTAAAAGCGGTACTGTTGATAAGCATTATGACGAATATGATGTTTTCCTTGTACAAGGTTTTGGTACACGTCGCTGGCAACTAGGGAAATGGTGTGATCGAAGCACCGAATTTAAACCAAACCAACCTATCCGTATTTTTGATGATATGGGTGAATTAGTATTAGATGAAGTAATGCAAGCTGGTGATGTATTATATGTTCCATCGCGAATGGCGCATTATGGTGTTTCTGAAAGTGAAAGTTTAACTTTTTCATTTGGTTTGCGTTACCCCAATGCTACAGACATACTGGAAAAATTGGCTAATACGCTAACCTATCAACATGAAATAATGCCCAATGTTGACTTTAATATCCCTTTCCGCCTATCACCCAACATTCAACCAAACGCCTTACTCGATAGCAAAACAATAACCACATTGAAACAACAGCTTATTAATTTACTACAAAATTCAAATGAATTTGATACATTGTTCACCCATAGCATCGCTAGCGCCGTCAGCACTCGACGTTATGATCTACTACAAACAGAAAATGAATTTTACCCTGATGAAGTTCAAGAAATATTAGAAAATGGCGGTTGGCTTGAGCAAGATAGCAATGTAAAAATCATCTATACCGAAAACCCACAGCGTATTTATATCAATGGCGAATGGATTGATGAATTAAATCCAACAGAAAGAGAATTATTGATCCGTATTGCAAACGGCGACACAATTTCTTGGAATAAACTTGCATCAAAAGTTAAAGTGCAAGCAGACTTAGAACTATTACTCGATGTAATCTGTGATTGGTTAGAAAATGGTTGGATCTTATTAGCAGAAGCTGAATAAATGCGGTCATTTTAGCCATTAATCCCCCCGCTTTAAACACATAAAAAAAAGCTTGGAAAACCAAGCCTTTTTCTCTTTAAGCGGGCAAAAATTAATTGCCAAGACGCTCTTTAATACGAGCAGATTTACCTGAACGCTCACGTAAGTAGTAAAGTTTAGCTTTACGTACTGCACCTTTACGCTTAACAAAAATGCTATCGATAATTGGTGAGTGAGTTTGGAATACACGCTCAACACCTACGCCGTTTGATACTTTACGCAGAGTGAATGCTGAGTGCAAGCCACGGTTACGAATTGCAATAACCACGCCTTCGAACGCTTGCAAACGTCTTTTACTACCTTCTACTACCCATACCTTAACTTCTAATGTGTCACCTGGACGGAAGCTAGGTACGTTTTGTTTTAACTGTTCTTGTTCAATCTGTTTGATGATATTACTCATTTTAAAAACCTTATAATCCTAGAATTAACTGATTTTGTATTGCTGCTTAATTTTAGCCAACAACACGCGTTGTTCGTCAGTCAGAGCTAGGCTATCTAATAGCTCAGGGCGTCGTAACCACGTGCGTTCTAATGACTGCGCTAAGCGCCATTTACGAATCTGCTCATGATTTCCCGACATCAGCACTTGAGGAACAGGCATATTATCCAACACTTCTGGACGGGTATAATGAGGGCAATCTAATAAACCTTCAGCAAAAGAATCTTCCAACGCTGAAGCTTGCTTACCTAATACACCTGGCACAAATCTCGCAATGGCATCAATTAATGTCATTGCAGGTAATTCCCCGCCTGTTAGCACGTAATCACCGATTGACCATTCTTCATCAACTTCAGATTGAATCAAACGCTCATCAACCCCCTCATATCTACCACAAATCAAAATTAACTTACGGTTAGCAGAAAGTTCACGCACGCCTTGTTGATCAAGTTTACGTCCTTGTGGCGAAAGATAAATGACTTTAGCTTCCACCTCATCTTCTGATCGAGCAACTTGTTTAGCAGCCTGAATCGCATCACGTAATGGTTGCACCATCATTAACATACCCGGACCACCGCCATAAGGACGATCATCAACCGTATGATGCTTATCAAAAGTGAAATCACGAGGATTCCAACATTCAATCTGCAGAAGATTTTGTTTAATTGCGCGTCCTGTCACCCCAAAATCGGTAATTGCTTTAAATATCTCAGGGAAAAGTGAAATGATACCAATCCACATTATTTATTCCTCAAACATCTGCTTACTTAAAAGCTAAAGGTCACCGCATACCTGAGGTTAGAAACCAGCGTCCCAATCCACCGTAATGGTTTTAGTGGAGAGATCTACTCTTTTAACTACTTGTTTATATAAGAACGGAATTAATCGCTCTTGTTTACCGAAAGCATCTTTACTATTAGCGCGAACTACCAACACATCATTTGAGCCCGTTTCCATTAACTCGGTTACAACACCCATCGTATAATTTTCAAGGTTCACTACTTGACAACCAATTAAATCATGCCAGTAATAATCTTCCTCACCCAACTTAGGAAACACAGATAAATCAACACCAATTTCAGCATTGGTCAATAACTGTGCCGCCTCGCGGTCTTCGGTGCCTTTCAATTTAACAATGAGATCATTGCTATGGTATCGCCAACTTTCTAGTTCGATTAGTTGCCATTGCCCCTTAATTTTTAAAAACCAAGGCTGATAATCAAAAATACTTTCCGCTTTTTCTGTTGATGAATAGAGTCGTAACCAACCACGGATGCCATAGGTCGAACCTAATCTACCGACAACCTCAATTTTTTGTTCGCTCATAACTCACCTACATGTGCAAAATTTTTAATAAATTAAGCCGCTTTACGAGCTTCTTTTACTAAAGTAGCAACACGTTCTGAAAGTGCAGCACCTTTAGCAACCCAAGCATCAACTTTAGCCACATCTAAACGTAAACGTTCAGCCTGACCTGCTGCTAATGGGTTGAAAAAACCGATACGCTCAATAAAACGACCGTCCCGAGGTGAACGGCTGTCCGCTACCACGATTTGATAGAATGGGCGTTTTTTAGCTCCGCCACGAGTTAAACGAATGGTTACCATAACCTTCCTCTAAAATATTATTGTAGTAAAAATAAAACCCTCGTTCGAGGTGAGGGTACTAAGATACTTTTCTATCTAAAAAGACAAAAAATCGGATAGATTATACTTATTTTATGCAAAATTACAAGAAAAGTTGATCAATGCGACTTACTTAAAAAACTAAACATAGTTCAATCATCATTAAACTAAAAAACAAAGCCCGAGAATATTCGGGCTTTCTAAATAGCGAAAAGCTATTATGTTTATTCCGCAGTTACTTCAGCAACTTCTGGACGATCAACTAATTCAATGTAAGCCATAGGTGCATTATCACCAGCACGGAAACCACATTTTAAAATACGAGTATAACCACCCGCACGCTGTGCAAAACGTGGACCTAATTCATTGAATAATTTTGCAACTGTTTCTATGTTGCGAGTACGAGCAAAAGCTAAACGACGATTTGCAACGCTATCTTCTTTTGCTAAAGTAATTAATGGTTCAACTACACGACGTAACTCTTTAGCTTTAGGTAAAGTTGTTTTAATAATCTCATGACCAATTAAAGCACTTGCCATATTACGGAACATCGCTTGGCGATGACTGCTGTTACGGTTTAATTGACGTCCACTCTTACGATGACGCATAACCTATTCCTTCTTAGAAAATCTAATACCTAAAAACTAATCTTCAGCAATACTTGCTGGAGGCCAATTTTCAAGGCGCATACCCAGTGATAAACCACGTGAAGCAAGGACATCCTTAATCTCAGTAAGTGATTTCTTACCAAGATTAGGCGTTTTTAATAACTCAACTTCAGTACGTTGTACTAAATCACCGATATAATGAATTGTCTCTGCTTTCAAACAGTTAGCAGAACGAACTGTCAACTCTAAATCATCTACAGGTCGAAGTAAAATTGGATCAAATTCCGGTTTTTCTTCTTTGATTTCGGGTTGACGAATATCACGTAAATCAACGAATGCATCTAATTGTTCTACTAAAATCGTTGCAGCACGACGAATGGCTTCTTCTGGATCGATTGTGCCATTTGTTTCCATATCAATAATCAGCTTATCTAAGTCTGTTCGTTGTTCAACACGTGCAGCTTCTACATTATAAGCTATACGATCTACTGGACTGAAACGAGCATCAACTAATAAGCGACCAATTGGACGGTCTTCATCCTGTGAATGTACTCGAGCCGATGCTGGTACATAACCACGACCACGTTGAACGTAGATACGCATATTGATTGATGCATCTTTATCTGTCAAATGACAAATAACATGATTCGGATTTATAATTTCCACATCACCATCGTGCGTAATGTCGGCTGCAAGTACAGGGCCAATTCCAGACTTATTAAGTGTCAGAGTAACATCATTTTTACCTGATACTTTTACCGCTAGACCTTTAAGGTTTAACAATACTTCAAGAATATCTTCTTGTACGCCTTCTTTGCTGCTGTATTCATGTAATACACCATCAATTTCAACTTCTGCAACTGCACAACCAGGCATAGACGAAAGTAAAATGCGACGAAGTGCGTTACCTAATGTATGACCAAAACCACGTTCTAACGGCTCTAAGGTCACTTTTGCGTGAGTTGAACTAATTTGCTCAATATTCACTAAGTGCGGCTTTAAAAATTCTATCACAGAACCCTGCATTTTATCCTCTCTTTGTTTTTAAGCTCTATTTCTAACCTAATAAAATATAATTCAAAAATTAACTATTATTTAGAATAAAGCTCAACGATCAGATGTTCGTTAATATCTGCTGATAAGTCAGCGCGTTCAGGTGTACGTTTAAATACACCTTCCATTTTAACCGCATCAACTTCTAACCATGTCGGTTTTTCACGCTGAGAGGCTAATTCTAATGATGCTTTAATACGTGCTTGTTTTTTAGATTTCTCACGAACAGTAACCACATCATCAACAGAAACCTGATAAGAAGGAATATTTACCACACGACCATTTACCACAATAGATTTATGGCTTACAAGTTGACGTGCTTCAGCACGTGTTGCCGCAAATCCCATACGGTAAACGACGTTATCTAAACGACCTTCTAATAATACTAATAAGTTCTCACCTGTATTACCTTTCAAACGGTTCGCTTCAGTATAATAATTACGGAATTGACGCTCTAAGATACCATAAATACGGCGAACTTTTTGTTTTTCACGTAATTGACTACCATAGTCAGATAAACGTGGCTTGCGTGCACCATGTTGACCCGGTGCTACATCAAGACGATTTCTACATTTTGATTCAATCGCACGAACGCCTGATTTTAAAAATAAATCAGTACCTTCACGACGGCTTAGCTTGAGCTTAGGACCCAAATATCTTGCCATTTTCTTTCTCCAATTATTCTAACGTCAATTAAACACGACGTTTTTTCGGTGGACGACAACCATTATGAGGAATCGGAGTCACATCAGTAATATTCGTGATACGGAAACCCGCTGCATTCAATGCACGGATTGTTGATTCACGACCTGGACCCGGTCCTTTAACCATAACTTCCAAGTTCTTTAAGCCGAATTCTTTAACAGCTTCAGCACAACGTTCTGCAGCCACTTGAGCAGCAAAAGGCGTTGATTTACGGGAACCACGGAAACCTGAACCACCTGCGGTTGCCCATGCAAGAGCATTTCCTTGACGGTCAGTAATAGTCACGATTGTATTATTGAAAGATGCGTGGATATGTGCTACGCCATCTGCAATCTGTTTTTTAACGCGCTTACGTGCGCGAACTGGTGTTTTAGCCATTTCTTATTTACTCCGATTATTTCTTGACCGGTTTGCGTGGACCCTTACGAGTACGTGCATTAGTCTTAGTACGTTGTCCACGTACTGGCAAGCCACGACGATGACGTAAACCACGATAGCAACCTAAATCTAAAAGACGTTTGATGCTTAATGTTACTTCACGACGTAAATCACCCTCGACAGTAAATTTACTAACTTCTTCACGCAGTTTTTCAATCTGCTCTTCAGACAATTCTCTGATCTTTACATCTTCAGCAATACCCGTTGCAACACAAATTGCTTTAGCACGAGTTTTACCGATACCATAAATTGCAGTTAACGCGATTACAGTATGTTTTTGATCAGGAATGTTAATGCCTGCAATACGGGCCACTATGCACTCCTATTATTTAAGTTTATGATATACTGATCTTGAAAAGCCCGTTTCAGGATACTCAAACAGTATATCAGGACAAATTAGCTGAGCAGTATACCTGCTCAGCTTGTTCTTTGCAAGAAAGAATACTTAATTAACCTTGACGTTGCTTATGTTTAGGATCGGTGCAAATTACACGAACAACACCTTCACGTTTAACAACTTTACAGTTACGGCATAATTTCTTAACTGAAGCACGAACTTTCATTGCTTATCCTTTTTGATCTAGGGAACTATTATTACCCTAAGCCTTTTAAATTAGCTTTCTTCAACACAGAATCATATTGTAATGACATTAAATGACTCTGAACCTGTGCGATGAAATCCATAATAACTACCACTACGATAAGTAACGAAGTACCGCCTAATTGAAATGGTACTTTCCACAACGACGTAATGATATAAGGAACCAAACAAACAAAAGTAATATATAACGCACCAATTAGAGTTAAGCGCGTCATCACTTTATCAATATAACGTGATGTTTGTTCGCCTGGCCGATAACCTGGTACAAACGCACCTGATTTCTTCAAATTATCCGCTGTATCACGAGGATTATATTGCATTCCTGTATAAAAGAATGCAAAGAAAATTACTGCCATTGAGAATAACACAACATACAATGGTTGTCCTGGCTGTAACAATTGTGATAAATCAAATAACCATTCAAGCCCTTCACTTTGACCAAACCATTGAGTAATACTGGCAGGAAATAAAATGATACTTGAAGCAAAAATAGCTGGAATTACACCGGCCATATTAACTTTTAATGGTAAATGAGAGGCTCTTGCAGGCGTCATTATTCTACCTTGCTGACGACTCGCATAATTTACCACAATTCTTCTTTGTCCACGCTCAATAAATACAACAAAATATGTTACAGCAAATGCAATTAACGCTACTAATAACAACACAAGCAACGAAATTTCACCTTGGCGAGCCTGTTCAATTGTCTGCCCTATAGTTGCTGGTAAATCAGCAACAATACCTGCAAAAATAATCAGAGAGATACCATTTCCGATGCCGCGTTCAGTGATTTGCTCACCCAGCCACATCAAAAATATAGTTCCAGTAACCAAACTAATTACAGAAGTGATATAGAATAATATGCTTGGATTAGGTACTAACCCTTGCAACATATTCGGTAAGGCAATTGAAATACCAATAGATTGAATAAATGCCAATAACAAAGTTGCATAACGCGTATATTTGCTAATTTTACGCCTTCCAGCTTCGCCTTCCTTCTTTAATTCTGCCAAAGGAGGATGAATAGCGGTCAATAATTGAATAATTATTGAAGCAGAAATATAAGGCATAATACCTAATGCAAATATAGAAGCTCGACTTAAAGCACCACCAGAGAACATGTTAAACATATCAATAATGGTGCCTTGTTGTTGTCGAATTAGTTCGGATAATACAGAAGCATCAATGCCAGGAACAGGTATAAAAGAACCGATACGGAAAATGATTAACGCACCTAAAACAAATAATAATCTTGATTTAAGCTCGCCAGTCCCTTTTTGTGTACTACCTTGGTACCCTGGTTGCTTTGCCATCTTATTCCTCGATAGAACCGCCAACAGCTTCAATAGCTGCTTTAGCTCCTTTAGTTACACGTAAGCCTTTAATTACTAATGCTCTTTCAATTTTACCCGCTAAAATTACTTTAACAGATAGAATATTTTTAGTAATAATATTAGCCGCTTTAAGTGCTTCTAGAGTAACCTCATTGCCATCTACTTTAGCTAAATCATTTAAACGTATTTCAGCAACGTGAAGTGATTTTAATGAAGTAAAACCAAATTTTGGTAAACGACGGTATAAAGGCATTTGACCACCTTCGAAACCACGGCGAACACCGCCGCCTGTACGAGATTTTTGACCTTTATGACCACGACCACCAGTCTTACCTAAACCAGAACCAATACCACGACCTAAACGCTTAGCGCTATGTTTAGCGCCTTCAGCTGGAGAAAGTGAATTTAAACGCATTATATTATTCCTCCACCTTAACCATATAAGATACTTGATTAATCATCCCACGAATTGCAGGGGTATCAATTAATTCAACAGTATGACGAATATGACGAAGACCTAAACCTTTCAACGTTGCTTTATGTTTCGGTAAACGAGCAATAGAGCTACGAGTTTGAGTTACTTTAATTGTTTTTGCCATATTCAATTACCCCAAAATTTCTTCAACAGTCTTACCACGTTTAGCAGCGACCATTTCTGGTGATTTCATATTTGCTAATGCATCAATTGTTGCACGAACAACATTAATTGGGTTAGTCGAACCATATGCTTTAGAAAGAACGTTATGTACGCCTGCCACTTCTAAAACAGCACGCATCGCACCTCCAGCAATAATACCTGTACCTTCACTAGCTGGTTGCATAAACACACGAGAACCAGTATGTGAACCTTTAACAGGATGCTGTAATGTACCTTCTTTTAAAGCTACGTTAATCATATTACGACGGGCTTTCTCCATCGCTTTTTGGATCGCTGCTGGAACTTCACGTGCTTTACCATAACCAAAACCAACTCGACCATTACCATCGCCTACTACTGTTAAAGCAGTAAAGCTCATGATACGACCGCCTTTTACGGTTTTAGACACACGGTTAACCACGATTAGCTTTTCCTGCAGTTCACCAGCTTGTTTTTCGATGTTTGACATCTCAAATTCCTCTATTAGAACTGTAGACCAGCTTCACGAGCAGCGTCTGCTAATACCTGCACTCGACCATGGTATTTAAAACCAGAACGATCAAATGCAACTACCTGAATACCTTTAGCTAAAGCGCGCTCTGCAACTAATTTACCAACAATTGCAGCGGCATCTTTATTACCGGTATATTGAACTTGCTCTTTAATTACTTTTTCAACAGTTGAAGCTGCTGCTAGTACTTCTGAGCCATTAGGTGCAATAACCTGCGCATAAATATGGCGCGGCGTACGATGCACAACCAAACGGGTTGCACCTTGCTCTCTCATTAAATGACGTGCACGGCTTGCACGACGGATACGAGCTACTTTCTTATCCATAGTGTTACCTTACTTTACTTTTTCTTCGCTTCTTTTGTACGCACTACTTCATCTGAGTAACGTACCCCTTTACCTTTATAAGGCTCTGGACAACGATATGCACGAATATCTGCTGCAACTTGACCAATTAACTGTTTGTCTGCGCTCTTAAGAATAATTTCTGTTTGAGATGGACATTCACCAGTTACACCAAGTGGCAACGTATGTTCAATTGGATGTGAATAGCCTAAACTTAATGCAACAACGTTACCTTTCATTTGAGCTCTATAACCAACACCCACTAATTGTAATTTCTTAGTAAAGCCTTCAGTAACACCAATAACCATCGCATTAACAAGCGCACGAGCAGTACCTGCTTGAGCATCTGCATTAGCAACGCCTTCTCTAGGCACGAAAGTTAATGCGTTAGCATCTTGATTTACTTCAATTGCATTATGGATTTCACGAGATAACTCGCCATTTTTACCTTTAACTGTTAATAGCTGACCGTTGATTTTAACTTCAACACCGGCAGGAATATTAACAGGTGCCTTTGCAACACGAGACATTTTTCCTACCTCTTATTATGCTACGTAACAGATAATTTCACCGCCAAGCCCTTCTTCACGAGCAGCTCGGTCAGTCATTACACCTTTCGATGTAGAAACAATAGCAATACCTAAACCTCCCATAACTTTTGGTAATTCGTCTTTACGTTTGTAAATACGAAGACCAGGACGGCTTATGCGTTGAATACTTTCTACAACAGGTTTATTTTGGAAATACTTTAAAGTAATTTCCAATTCAGGTTTTGAATCTTCAATAATTCTAAAGCTCTCAACATAACCTTCTTTAGCTAAAACATTGGCAATCGCAACTTTTAACTTAGATGAAGGCATACTGATTGCAACTTTATTCGCAGCTTGACCGTTACGAATACGGGTCAGCATATCTGCGATTGGATCTTGCATACTCATGTATTTACTCCCATGATCCCAAATTAAAAGATTACCAACTTGCCTTCTTAAGGCCCGGAATTTCACCGCGCATTGCAGCTTCACGAACCTTAATACGGCTTAAACCAAACTTGCTCAACACACCGTGTGGACGACCAGTTTGGCGGCAACGACTACGCTGACGACTAGGACTTGAATCACGAGGTAGCATTTGTAACTTTAATACTGCTGCCCAACGATCTTCATCTGAAGAATTAATATCAGAAATAATTTTCTTTAATTCCTCACGTTTCGCGTAGAATTTATCAGCTAATTTAGCACGTTTAACATCACGTGCAATCATTGATTGTTTTGCCATGATAACCTACCTTATTTACGGAATGGGAAATTGAAAGCCGCTAATAAAGCTTGACCTTCTTCATCACTTTTCGCAGTTGTGGTAATAGTAATATCTAAACCACGAACACGATCTACTTTATCATAGTCGATTTCTGGGAAAATGATTTGTTCACGAACACCCATACTATAGTTACCACGACCATCAAATGATTTTGCACTTAAACCGCGGAAGTCACGAATACGTGGAACAGCGATAGTAATTAATCTTTCGAAAAATTCCCACATACGTTCGCCACGCAATGTCACTTTACATCCTATCGGATATCCTTGACGGATTTTAAAGCCTGCAACCGATTTACGAGCTTTTGTAATTAAAGGTTTTTGACCGCTAATCGCTGTTAGATCCGCAACTGCGTTATCTAAAAGTTTCTTATCGGTCAATGCTTCACCCACGCCCATATTGAGGGTAATCTTTTCGATTCGTGGGACTTGCATGACAGATGAGTAGTTGAATTTAGTTTTCAATTCATTAACTACCTGATCTCTGTAGTAATCATGCAGTTTCGCCATCGTATTACTCCAGTTAATTAAATAATTTCATTATTAGATTTAAAGAAACGTACTTTCTTATTATCTTCAAATCTAAAACCTACACGGTCGGCTTTATTCGTTGTTGGATTAAAAATAGCAACATTTGAAACATCAATTGCAGCTTCTTTTTTAACTAAACCACCCGCTTTACCTAAAGCTGGAACAGGTTTTTCATGTTTAGTAATAAGATTAATACCTTCAACAATTACTTTACCATTTGGTAACACTTTAGTTACCTTGCCACGTTTGTTCTTGTCTTTACCAGCAAGAACAATTACTTCATCATTTTGACGGATTTTAGCAGCCATTACATTCCCCTTACAGTACTTCTGGAGCCAAAGAAATGATCTTCATGAATTTCTCAGAACGAAGTTCACGAGTCACAGGTCCAAAAATACGCGTACCAATTGGTTGCTCAGTGTTATTATTTAAAATGACACAAGCATTACCATCGAAACGAATAACTGAGCCATCTGGGCGACGAACACCCTTCTTGGTGCGCACAACAACTGCTTTTAATACATCACCTTTTTTTACTTTACCGCGAGGAATTGCTTCTTTCACAGTAACTTTGATAATGTCACCAATTGCAGCGTAACGACGGTGCGATCCA
Organism: [Haemophilus] ducreyi; assembly: GCF_900109315.1. Classification (GTDB taxonomy): domain Bacteria; phylum Pseudomonadota; class Gammaproteobacteria; order Enterobacterales; family Pasteurellaceae; genus Haemophilus_B; species Haemophilus_B ducreyi. Next base: position 39,033 of record NZ_FOJC01000008.1, read on the forward strand.
CCTAGAACCTTGATACACATTACGCTACGAGCCCCTGAGTTATCAGCAACGTCCAGCATAGTCTGTTCTTGGATCATATAGTGCTCCGTTAAATTAAAAAACACCCTTTCGGGACGAACCTATTTGCCCTATGCAAATAGCTCCCGGATTGTACAAAAAACAGAAGCAAAAAGCAACTATTTTCCTATATAAACCCACAATCACTGGCTTACCATACAAACAAAATGGAATAGCTTAACAACTGAATAATCATAAATAAAAAAGCCTTGAACTTTTCAAGGCTTTTTTATCTATTTGTAGAATTAAGCTACAGCTTTTTCTACTACACGAACCAATTTATGTGATTTAGTTTTTGAAACAGGACGACACTCCTGAATTTCTACTACATCACCTAATTTAGCTTCGTTGTTTTCATCGTGTACGTGTAATTTGGTAGTACGACGGATGAATTTTCCATATAAAGGATGTTTCACCGTACGTTCGATAGCAACTACAAATGATTTATCCATTTTGTCGCTTACTACTTTACCTTGTACTGTACGAATTTTATCAGTCATTACTCACCCGCCTTTTGATTTAATACAGTTTTAACTTGTGCAATGCTACAACGCACTTGTTTTAACTGGTGGGTTTGTTGAAGCTGACCGGTGGCTGCTTGCATACGCAATTTGAATTGTTCACCTAAAAGATTAATTAATTCAGCTTTCAGCTCTTCAACATTTTTTGTACGTAGTTCTTGAGCTTTCATTACATCACCGTCTTGGTTATAAAAGTGGTTTTCATTGGTAATTTAGCAGCGGCTAACGCAAATGCGTGACGAGCAATCTCCTCAGAAACACCATCCATTTCATATAAAACTTTACCCGGTTGGATTAAAGCTACCCAGTACTCAACGTTACCTTTACCTTTACCCATACGGACTTCTAATGGTTTTTCAGTAATTGGTTTATCTGGGAATACACGAATCCAGATTTTACCTTGACGTTTCACCGCACGAGTCATTGCTCGACGAGCAGCTTCAATTTGACGAGCAGTCAAACGTCCACGACCAATTGCCTTTAAACCAAATGTACCGAAGCTCACTTCTGTACCAACCGCAATACCACGGTTGCGACCTTTGTGTACTTTACGGAATTTTGTGCGTTTTGGTTGTAACATTCAGTGATTCTCCTTATTTACGACCTTTGCGAGCTTGCTTTTTAGGCTGTGCCGCTGGTTGTTGTTCTGACTCAGTCACTGCAGCCATACCACCGAGAATTTCACCTTTGAAGATCCAAACTTTTACGCCTATTACGCCATAAGTTGTATGAGCTTCTGCAGTATTATAATCGATATCTGCTCTAAGCGTATGCAATGGTACTCGACCTTCACGATACCACTCTGAGCGAGCAATTTCTGCACCACCTAAACGACCACTAACTTCAACTTTAATGCCTTTAGCACCTAAACGCATTGCATTTTGTACAGCACGTTTCATTGCACGACGGAACATTACACGACGTTCAAGTTGAGAAGCAATACTATCAGCTACTAATTTAGCATCTAATTCTGGTTTTTTCACTTCAGCAATGTTGATTTGCGCAGGAACGCCAGCAATTTGTGATACTGCGTTACGTAGTTTTTCAACATCTTCGCCTTTTTTACCAATAACGATACCTGGGCGCGCTGTGTGAATAGTGACACGAATACTTTTTGCAGGACGTTCAATAATGATACGCGACACTGAAGCATTCGCTAACTCTTTATTTAAAAATTTACGTACTTTGAAATCGCTATCTAAATTATCGGCGAAATCTTGTGTATTCGCGAACCAAGTAGAGTTCCAAGGTTTAACAATACCAAGGCGAATACCATTAGGATGTACTTTCTGACCCATTTGTTATTCCTCTACGATTAATGATCTGACACAACCACAGTGATGTGGCTTGTACGTTTTAAGATACGATCTGCTCGACCTTTTGCACGTGGCATAACACGTTTCATGCTTGGACCTTCATTAACGAAGATTTTAGCAACTTTAAGATCATCTACATCTGCACCATCATTATGCTCTGCGTTAGCAATAGCAGATTCTAATACTTTTTTAACTAAAGCAGAGGCTTTTTTGTTAGTAAAGGTTAAAATTTCTAATGCTTGCGCAACTTTTTTACCGCGAATTAAATCAGCAACTAAGCGAGCTTTTTGTGCAGAGGTACGAGCGTAACGATGTTTAGCAATAGTTTCCATCTTTTACCTCTTATTTTTTAGCTTTCTTATCTGCGGCATGACCGCGGTATGTACGAGTCGGTGCAAATTCACCTAATTTATGACCAATCATTTCATCTGATACATAAACAGGTACATGCTGACGACCATTATGGACTGCGATGGTCAAACCAATCATTGATGGAATGATCATTGAACGACGAGACCAAGTTTTAATTGGTTTTTTATCCCCGCTTTCCACCGCCTTCTCTACCTTCTTCAACAAGTGTAGGTCAAGGAAAGGACCTTTCTTGAGGGAACGTGGCATTGGATTATCCTATTATTTAGTAAATATAATTATTTTCCACGACGACGTACAATATATTTATCTGTACGTTTGTTGTGACGAGTTTTCTTACCTTTGGTTTGAACGCCCCAAGGAGTAACTGGATGTTTACCAAAGTTACGACCTTCACCACCACCATGTGGGTGGTCTACTGGGTTCATTGCAGTACCACGAACTGTTGGACGAATACCTCTCCAACGATTAGCACCTGCTTTACCAAGTACGCGAAGCATATGTTCTGAGTTACCGACTTCACCGATAGTGGCGATACACTCAGCTAATACTTTACGCATTTCGCCTGAACGAAGACGCAAAGTTACATAATTACCTTCACGAGCGATAATTTGTACATAAGCACCAGCAGAACGTGCAATTTGACCACCTTTACCAGGTTTTAATTCAACGTTATGAACTGTAGTACCTACAGGAATATTACGCATTGGTAGCGCATTACCTACTTTAATATGTGCTGATGCACCCGCTTGAATCATATCACCAACAGATAACCCTTTTGGTGCTAAGATATAGCGACGCTCACCATCTTTATAAAGTACTAATGCAATATTTGCAGAACGATTTGGATCATATTCTAAACGCTCAACTACCGCTGGAATATCAAACTTATTACGTTTGAAATCAATTAAACGATAGTGTTGTTTATGACCACCACCAATATGGCGAGTTGTAATACGACCTAAATTATTACGTCCACCCGTTTTAGATTTAGTATCTAATAAAGGTGCGTAAGGTTTACCTTTATGTAATTCTGCATTTACAACTTTAACTACGTGACGACGACCAGCGGAGGTCGGCTTACATTTAACGATAGCCATTTATAAATTTTCCTCCGTAATTACTCTGCTGCACCTTCAACAAAGTCAAGCGATTGACCTTCTTGAAGAGTAACATACGCTTTTTTCCAGTCACTACGACGACCCATTCTAGCACCATGACGTTTAGTTTTACCTTTAACAACAACAGTACGAACAGAATCCACTTTCACTTCAAATAATTCTTGAACTGCATTAGCAACTTCAACTTTATTAGCATCTAATGCTACTTTGAAAACGATAGTGTTGCCTTTTTCAGCATTTTTCGTCGCTTTTTCAGAGATATGCGGTGCTTTAAGCACTTTTAGCAAACGTTCTTGTTGAATCATGCCAACATCTCCTCAATTTGTTTTACTGCATCAGTAGTAATAACTACTTTATCGAAAGCAATTAAACTTACTGGATCAATACCTTGAACATCACGCACATCTACTTTGTATAAATTACGTGCTGCTAAGAATAGGTTTTCATCTAAACTTGCAGTAATGATTAAAGCATCATTCAGCGCTAAATCTTTTAATTTTTGAACTAAGAATTTAGTTTTTGGTGCTTCAACTTCAAATTTCTCAACAACAACTAAACGTTCTTGACGAACTAGTTCTGAAAGAATACTTTTGATTGCACCACGGTACATTTTTTTATTTACTTTTTGACTGTGATCTTGAGGTTTCGCAGCAAAAGTTGTACCACCTGAACGCCAAATTGGAGATTTAATATCACCTGAACGAGCGCGACCAGTACCTTTTTGACGCCAAGGTTTTTTACCTGAACCAGACACTTCAGCACGAGTTTTTTGAGCACGAGAACCTTGACGAGCACCTGCTGCATATGCAACAACTACTTGATGGATTAACGCTTCATTAAACTCACGTCCGAAGGTAGTTTCAGAAACAGTTAGTGCATTTGCACCTACAACTTGTAATTCCATCTCTATCCCCTAGACTTATGCTTTAACTGCTGGTTTAACAATAACATTACTATTAGTTGCACCAGGAACTGCCCCTTTAACTAATAACAATTTACGTTCAGCATCTACACGAACAACTTCAAGTGATTGAACGGTTACACGCTCAGCACCTAAATGTCCTGCCATTTTTTTACCTTTAAACACACGACCTGGCGTTTGGTTTTGACCAATAGAACCAAGTACACGATGTGATAAAGAGTTACCATGTGTAGCATCTTGAGTACGGAAGTTCCAGCGTTTAACACCGCCAGCAAAACCTTTACCTTTAGAAGTACCTGTAACATCTACTTTTTTAACATCTGCAAAAATGTCAACATTGATTTCTTGACCTAAAGTGAATTCTTCACCTTCAGTACGAAATTCCCATAAACCGCGACCAGCTTCAACACCTGCTTTCACGAAATGGCCTGCTTCTGGCTTAGTTACACGACTAGCTTTTTTAGTACCAGTAGTAACTTGAATTGCAGAATAGCCATCGTTTTCAAGGGTCTTAACTTGAGTAACACGGTTGGCTTCAATTTCGATAACGGTAACTGGAATTGACACGCCATCTTCATTGAAAACGCGAGTCATACCAACTTTACGACCGATTAAACCAATCATTGTAATAACCTCTTAAAATTCCCAATTAACCTAGACTAATCTGAACATCAACGCCAGCAGCTAGATCTAAACGCATTAATGCATCAACAGTTTTTTCTGTTGGTTCAACAATATCAACTAAACGTTTATGAGTACGGATTTCATATTGATCACGCGCATCTTTATTTACGTGTGGAGAAATCAATACAGTGAAACGTTCTTTACGAGTTGGTAAAGGAATTGGTCCACGAACTTGTGCACCAGTACGTTTAGCTGTTTCTACGATCTCCACTGTAGATTGATCAATTAAACGATGATCAAATGCTTTTAAGCGGATACGGATTCTTTGGTTTTGCATTAGACCAGAGCTCCAATTAAAATTTAGCTAATAAAAAACCGAGCTACCACTTAATTCAAATAAATTAAGGGAGCACAGTTACACCTGTTATAGTTTTCAAATCGAAAACATTTACTATGTGCTACAAGAACAAGATTTGTAACACCACTTGATAAATGATTACATCAAGCGACTTTATCAAAGTTGTAATAAAATACGAATAATCAAAAGCCCTTATAATCTACTATAGATTCGTACTGAAAGCAAGCGTAATGTGAATTTTTACTGTATCTACTTTATCATGTTAACTGCTGGGAAATATGGCTTTAAAAATTTAAGTTGACATACCTTGACCTTTTTTACATTATATGGTGAGCTAAAATAGCTTTCTTCTTACATATTAAGTTAGTAACATTCAATCACTTACTGAGGAGATATCATAATGAAAAATATAGAAAAAGAATTAAAAGAATTATAAAACTTACGAACGATTTTCCGTTCTATAGGACTTATTAAGTTTAAACCTTATTTTTCCTATATGGGCTTATTTAAAGATGATACTATGTTCGGGCTATATAAGGAAAAATGTTTATATTTACGTAAGTCAGATCAATATTTGCAGGAAATAAAAGATACTATCCCCATTCATTTTTTATCTGATCATAAAATTAGCCGCCAATCAAAAATATTTTATCTAGTTCCTCAACACATTATTGAAAACATTTCTTCCTATTCCCACTGGATTACGTCCTCAATCTCTGAATACCAACGTTTACTCTCAAAAATCCGCACTGAACATCAAACTAAAATCCGAATTTTACTGAATATGAATATTAATATTGAAAGGTTACTTGCTCGAGTTAATATTAATACCGTCTACCGTCGATGAATTTAAACAGGTTGGGGAAACAAAGGCGTTTGTTAGGCTTATCCAACAAGGATTTGAAGTCAATCAATTACTTTTATTTAAATTATATGGTGCATTACAGCATAAATATATTTATATGCTTTCATTAGAAGAGAAAAAAAGGTTACTGGAGCAAGCAGACTCTGCACTCTATGACGCGGGGCTTAGAAAAAGATTTACGGTCTAAGAAGTAAATCGCAAGTGCATTATGCTCCAAGTCACAAAACACAAAGAAAACTGAAGGCAACTTTTCATAATGATTCCTTTCTTGTATTGGCGGTGCTACCATTTATACCTATAAATTATCTAAAAAATTATATCATCCTATAGGAGAATAGACATGGAATACCGTATCGAAAAAGATACTATGGGCGAAGTGAAAGTACCGGCTGATCGCTATTGGGCAGCACAAACAGAACGTTCGCGTAATAATTTCAAGATTGGTCCTGAAGCTTCTATGCCGGTCGAAATTATTGAAGCATTTGCTTATTTAAAAAAAGCCGCTGCATTTGCTAATGCTGAACTAGGTGCACTCACCACTGAAAAACGTGACTTAATTGCGATGGTTTGTGATGAAATCTTAGCAAATAAATTAGCGGACGAATTTCCGTTAGTGATTTGGCAAACAGGTTCTGGTACACAATCAAATATGAATCTTAATGAAGTGATTGCCAACCGTGCCCACGTATTACAAGGGGGGGCATTAGGTGAAAAATCGATTATTCATCCAAATGATGATGTCAATAAATCGCAATCTTCAAACGATACCTATCCAACGGCTATGCATATTGCTGCCTATAAAAAAGTCGTTGAAGTAACCATTCCAGCAATAGAACGCTTACAAAAAACATTTGCCATAAAATCTGAAGCATTTAAAGATGTGGTTAAAATTGGCCGAACTCATTTAATGGATGCCACCCCGCTTACATTAGGCCAAGAATTCTCTGCCTATGCGGCACAATTACAATTTGGTTTGTTAGCCCTTAAAAATACCTTGCCCCATTTGGCGCAGTTAGCATTAGGTGGCACAGCTGTTGGCACAGGCTTAAATACGCCTAAAGGTTATGATGTTAAAGTAGCAGAATATATCGCACAATTTACTCAACTTCCTTTTATTACTGCGGAAAATAAATTTGAAGCATTAGCCACTCACGATGCAATTATTGAAACACACGGTGCGCTCAAACAAATTGCTATGTCATTATTCAAAATTGCCAATGATATTCGTTTATTAGCATCAGGTCCTCGCTCTGGTATTGGCGAAATTCTAATTCCTGAAAATGAACCCGGCTCGTCAATTATGCCCGGTAAAGTCAATCCTACTCAATGTGAGGCAATGACTATGGTTGCAGCGCAAGTGTTGGGAAATGATACTACGATTTCATTTGCGGGTAGCCAAGGCCATTTTCAGTTAAATGTTTTCAAACCTGTTATGGCAGCAAATTTCTTACAATCGGCACAATTACTGGCTGATGTATGTATTTCATTTGATGAGCATTGTGCAAGCGGTATTGAGCCTAATTATCCAAGAATTCAACAACAATTAGAAAACTCTTTAATGTTAGTGACCGCTTTAAATACCCATATTGGTTATGAAAATGCGGCTAAAATTGCTAAAACTGCGCACAAAAATGGAACAACACTCAAAGAAGAAGCAATTAACTTAGGTCTAGTCACTGCTGAACAGTTTGATCAATGGGTACGCCCTCAAAATATGGTCGGTAGTTTAAAATAAATAACACTGCACTCAAATAAGAAAGGGCTATTACTATAGCCCTTTTATTTTAAGCGGTTGAATTTTTAAAAAATTTGCAAAAATTCAGTAAAAAAGCACCGCTATACTAAAAATTAAGCTCTGAAATCTTGTTTACGAATACCTAAAACCATTAATACGGCGAAGTAACTGATTGCCGCTAAGCTGATTAACCACACTAACCAATGTACTTTAAGCCACATTGTCATTGCATACCAATCCGTTAATGTAGGTGAAAAATAAGAAACTAATACGCCCATCGCACAAGCTGAAATAGCGACTTTCAATATAAAAATTACGGTTTTTTTGCTTAAACAATACGCTTGCTCTTTCACTAAATTATAATACAGCAAGCTTCCATTTACGGCAGCAGAGAGGGCTGATGCCATCGCTAACCCTAAATAGCCAAATGGGATGGCTAATACACCAAAACAGATATTAGCAATTGTTGCAATAATACCAATTTTAACCGGTGTTTTAGTATTTTGTCTTGCATAGAAGCCATTTGCTAAAACGCTAATTAACATATAACTATTTAAGCCTAAGCACATAATCCAAAGTGCGTGTGAGGTAGCAATCACGTCTGCTAAAACAAATTTGCCCCGCATAAAAATCGTCATAATTAATGGTTGTGCTAAAATGGCCATTCCTACCATCGCTGGAATACCTAACGCCACAACCATACGGACGCCCCAATCTAATGTTTGCTTAAATGCTATTGCACGTTGTTCTTCATTTAACGCTTTTTTCTTCGTAATACGTGAAAGATTAGGCAATACGACAGTCGAAATGGCAATCCCAAATAATCCTAATGGAAATTCAATTAGACGATCAGAATAATAAAGCCAAGTAATTGATCCGGTCACTAAGAAACTGGCGATCACTTGGTTTAATAGTAAGTTAATCTGAGTGACGGATACACCAAACAATGCGGGAATCATCAAACGGCGTACTTTTGTCACACCTTCATCTTTCCAAGCCCACTTGGGTTTAACCAATAACCTTTCTTTTATCATAAACGGAATTTGAAATAAAAATTGCAATAAACCGCCTAGAAAAATTCCCCAAGCTAATGCAATATCTGGCTGTTCAAAATAATCTGCGCCAAATAATGCCATGCTGATCATAGCCACATTGAGTAATACTGGTGAAAATGCCATTACACCAAACTTCCCTATTGTATTTAACACGGCTCCTGAAAGGGCAACGAAAGTGATAAACCACAAATAAGGAAAAGTAATCTTAAGTAGCAATGACGCTTGCGTAAATTTTTGTGCATCTGGGCCATCATTAAACCAATCAATAAACCAACCGGTCCCAAATAACGCAGCAATTATTGGTGAAATCAACATGGCAACTAAAGTAACCACCGTTACTAAAAGCCCTAAGGTTCCTGAAACTTTCGCAATAAATTCTCGAGTCTTATCTAAATCATTATCAGCATTATATTCTGCTAACACTGGCACAAATGCTTTTGAAAAAGCACCTTCAGCAAATAATCGCCGCAGGAAATTAGGAATCCGATTAGCAAATAGAAAAACATCAGACATTGCCCCCGCACCTAATAAGCTCGCAATAACAACATCACGTACTAACCCTAATATACGTGAGATAAGCGTCATAGTGCTGACAACTATGCTGGATTTTAAAAGTTTCTTACTCATAATTTATGACTAACAGAAAAATAGAGGCAAAGTGTAACAAATATTTGCCTGTAACAGGGAATAAGTTATAGCGCGATTTATAATTAATATAATAATCAATAACCGCGATCATCTAGCCAATTTGCACAAGATCTTACCGCTTTCCCAAGATCGCAATAGAAAATCAAAGCTAATTTATACGTTTGTTATAGGAAAATAAGAAAAAAACTGATAAAATGCCACCTTATCGTTTTCTATTAGAAAAACGGTGTTCTTTTCAAGCACGTGTCTCGTTGAAAATGAATTTAAACTATCGATAGCTCAACATAAACTTACGTTTATGTTTTTTAATTTTTACACAGATATTTTAGGAGTTTGACCTTGGCTAATATCAAGTCAGCAAAAAAACGTGCGGTTCAATCTGAAAAACGCCGCCAACACAACGCAAGCCAACGCTCAATGATGCGTACTTTCATTAAAAAAGTATATGCAGCAATAGCAACTGGTGATAAAGCAGCATCACAAACAGCTTTCGTTGAAATGCAAAAAGTAGTGGATCGTATGGCATCTAAAGGGTTAATCCATGCCAATAAAGCAGCTAACCACAAAGCAAAATTAGTAGCTCAAATTAAAAAATTAGCATAATCCCTTTTTGCATAAAAAACCGACCTATAAAGGTCGGTTTTTTTATAACTTGGATTCTATAGAAAAAATGTGGTGATTTGGAATAATTTCTCAAGCTCACTAACTTGTTTTTTATCATTCACAAACACAATTATGCGATCATTTTCCAAAATAATCGTTGATTTATGCGCGATAATAACTTGTTGTTCACGAACAATTGCCCCAATAATTACTCCTTGAGGTAACTTCAGATCACGTACGGTTTTCCCCACGACTTTTGATGAGCTTTCATCGCCATGTACAATAACTTCCAAACACTCTGCTTGCCCTTGTTTTAATGAAGCCACTTGTACAATATCACCTTTGCGGACATGGCTTGATAAAGCAGAAATGGTGGCTTGTTTTGGTGAGAGTGCGATATCAATGGTTCCACCTTGTATTAAATGTAAATATGCCATTCGCTGTACTAAAACAATGGCTTTCTTAGCCCCTAAACGTTTTGCGAGTAATGCTAACATAATATTGGCTTCATCGTCACCGCTTAATGCTAAAAATAAATCAATATTTTCAATATGCTCTTCAAACAATAGTTCTTGATCAGAAGCATCTCCGCATAATACTAATGTTTTTTCTAACTTTTCTGCCAATTTCTCTGCTTTATTTTGATCACGTTCAATCATTTTTACACTGCATTGATGTTCGAGATCTTTCGCCAATCCTAGCCCAATACTTCCCCCGCCCATAATCATTACGCGTTTATGAGGGCGTTCTAAACGTTGTAATTCACTCATAACGGCTTTGATATTATGTGTTTCACAAATAAAGAAGACTTCATCACCGGCTTCAATAATGGTTGATCCTTGAGGAATAATTGCGCGCTCTTGTCTGAAAATAGAGACTACTCGAACTTCAATGTAAGGTAAGTGATCACGTAGCGCTGAAATAGGATAACCTACTAATGGGCCACCATAATAAGCTCTTACACTGATTAGGCTGACTAGTTCATGAGTAAAATGTGCGACTTGTAACGCACCGGGGTAATTTATTAAGCGTAAAATCTCCTCTTTCACTAACACTTCAGGCACAATGATATGATCAATGGGCAAAGCATTGTCATTAAATAGTTGTTCTTTTTCACGGACATAATCACTATTACGAATACGTGCGATTTTAGTTGGTATATGAAACAGTGTATGTGCAATTTGACAAGCAATCATATTAGTTTCATCACTTTCCGTCACGGCAACAATCAAGTCTGCATCACTTGCACCTGCATCGCGTAATATTTGTGGTGAAGCACCATTACCATTTACAACTTGTAAGTCGTGCTTATCTTGCAATAAATTTAAACAGCTTTGATCAGCATCGATTAAGGTAATATCATTATCTTCACTGACTAAATTCTCTGCTAATGTTGAGCCGACTTGCCCTGCACCTAAAATAAGAATTTTCATTATTTATCTAATTTCCGAAGTTTTGCATAAAAGAATCCATCACCGCCATTTTGTTGGGGTAAAAACTGTTTCATTATTGCTTTTTCACCATTGAAATCCATTTCAATCAATTCTGCATCTGGATTAGCGGTAATAAATTGGGTGATTTGTTCACTATTTTCTGCCGGTAAAATAGAACATGTCGCATAAACCAGCGTACCATTGGGTTTTAGTCTATGCCATAAAGCACTCAAAATCTTGGCTTGTAATTCAACTAATTCACTAATATCGCCCGCTTGTCGTAGCCATTTTATATCTGGATGCCGACGAATAACACCAGTTGCTGAACAAGGAGCATCAAGCAAAATGCGGTCAAACATCACATCATCTGCCAACCATTTAGTTGGGGTTGTCGCATCACCACAACGAACATCTGCCATCAAACCCAAACGGGCTAAATTTTCTCGCACTCGCACTAAACGGCTTTCTTCAATATCTAAAGCGATCACCTTTGCTTTTGGTGCTTGTTCTAGAATATGTGTAGTTTTACCACCTGGTGCTGCACAAGCATCTAAGATCATTTCACCATTTTTAGCGGCTAAGAGTGTTGCAGACCATTGCGCGTGACAATCTTGCACTGTCGCCCAACCTTGCGAAAAATAAGGTAATTTATCTACAGAAAGAGGATTTACTAACTGAATGGCTGAAGATGGCAAGCAAGCGGACGAATTTGTTGTTTTTACTGCTAAATCACCTAATAACGCCGCATAATCTTGAGGCGTGCAATGTTGGGTATTGACACGAATCCACATGGGGGGGCGCTGATTATTTGCATCCATAATTTCCCGCCAATTTGGATAAACTTGTTTAAGCATATTAACCAACCATTCAGGATGTAACGTTTGCCAATGCTTATCGACTTTAGCCAAAATCGTTTGTTGCTCACGTAAAAAACGACGCAATACGCCATTAGTTAATACTCTAAAACTATCTAATTTAACCAACTTTGTTGCATTCACAACTTCATCAACTGCGGCGTGTACCGGTATTCGCATATATAACAATTGATATAACCCAACCAACAATAAACAATGCACTAAACGGCTTTTGCCTTTTAATGGTTTAGTGACTAACTGTTTAATAATTGCCTCTAAGCGAGATAAAACTCGACAAACACCAAACGTTATTTCCTGTACCAGAGGTATATCTTTTGCATCAAGTTGTTGTTGAGCGGCGGGAATTAAGGTTGATAATGATTTGCCATGATCCAACACCTGTAACATAATTTGTGCTGCTATCGCTCGTGAAGATATTTTTTTATGTTTCATTATTTAATTCTATGCTAGTTGGATGAATATACTGCCATTTAGCGCATTATTAATGGGTTGATGACGAGAAAATATCTTCATCACGTAATAAGTGTAGGTTACTTTTACGGCGTAAAAAACCACAACGATCAAAATATTCTATTAGTTGTACTGTCATTTTACGCCCAAATCCCAACTGATCTCGTAATTGATTAACCGAAATCGCGCCGTGATTCGCGATAAATTGTTTGATAATCTGTGCAAATTCTACTATGTGCTCATGTAAAAAAAATCGATCTTTTACAATTGGCATTAAATAGCCTAATTTACCCGCTTTATACAACAAATCACGCATAACGGTTTCATCTATCAATAATGTATTCGCTACATCTCTGACCCATAATGCTTCTCTTTTAGCTTCAAAAAGCGGTTTAATTTGCTGCCAAACGTGTAATTCTTGCGCACTAAATTCAATACGATGATCCGGCAAATGTACCCAACCACGTGTTTGTGCCAATTGTTTTGTTTCAATTAATTCATCAATTAATGCTAGCACTAATTGCTCAGGTTCAGCTAATGCTGCCATTCGATAAAGCCGAGCTTTAGCAACTCCTAATTGATCATTATGCTGTTGATGATAATCGGTTAACTTAGTGACAATTGCCTGTTGAATCTTGGTCTTATACGCGTCGCTCACGATCCATTTTTTATCTGTGTCAAAGCCCATTTCAGCTAGATCAGACAAACATAACTGCTCTAGCCATAATAAACGATCTACAGCAACTGCTTTAAACTGTGAATAAAGTGCAATTCGTTCCGCACATTCATAAGTATTGGCTAATTGATTTAAATAAATTAACCGCTCGGTAGTCCGTTTATATCTCTTAGGCGCATTAATCTCCAATACCCTCGCCCCGGCTAGCGTCTGGCGATCATCACCACTACGTATCATTAATTTATCATTGAATGCGATATGCAATGGCTGACCCAAAATAATTTCTGCTAATCTCTGCTCATTTCTAACCGCTTTTTTAGCATCAAGTAAGTTTAATTTACCCATAGTATACGAAGCAAAATGATAGAAATGCACCACTTGATTCTCTTTCAAATCCGTACTAGCCGTTAACTGAATACTAATACGATCAGTGGCAAATTTAGGATCTAAAGCACTCAACCAATTACCGCGTTGCAATTGTTCTTTTTCGACATTAGCTAAATTTAAAGCTAAACGTTGCCCCGCAGATCCCCTCTCAGCAATACAATTTTGAGCGTGAATGGCTTTTACACGCACCGATTCGCCATTAGAAAGATAAAGTTCATCTCCCACTTTTACTTGGCCTGCAATAGCAGTGCCTGTAACCACTAGTCCTGCGCCTTTAATGTTAAAAATGCGATCAATTGCATAGCGGAAAGGTTTAGCTGTTTGGCTATTTTGTGTAGCACAATTGATTAAATACTGTTTTAATTCATCAATGCCAGCACCCGTCACGGTTGAGGTATAAAAACAAGGTGATGTGTGTAGAAAAGGGTAACGCGTTCGTAATTGTTCAATTAATGCTAACATTTGCGACATATTTGCCCGATCAGATTTAGTCACAATCACAGCAATCTGCTCAAACTTAAGTAACCGCAAAATTTCTATATGCTCTTCTGTTTGAGGTTTAATCCCTTCTTCTGCAGAGACAACTAACAATGCATGCTGAATGCCACCTAAGCCCGCTAACATATTTGACATAAACTTTTGGTGACCCGGCACATCAATAAAACCTAGCCGTTCAACTTTTGCCATTTCATCTTCAATCGCTAAATATGCATAACCTAAATCAATGGTCAATCCACGTTTTTTCTCTTCCGGTAAATGGGCTGTATTCATACCAGTTAACGCTTGTAATAATGAGGTTTTACCGTGATTAACGTGGCCGGCAGTAACAAAAATCATTTTTCCTCCAACATCTCAATCAGCTGATCAAATTGTGCCACTGAACGAAGGTCAAGCCATAATTTTTGTTCAGCAAAACGACCAATAATCGGATATTTCAGCATTTTAAATTGTTGTTCAAGTTGTAATAAATCCCGTTGCGTGGGGGCCGTAATAGTAACCGCTAATGAAGCCAACCTTTCCGTGGGCAATGCTCCACTACCAATCTGAGCCAGGCTTTGTTCAATCTGTAAATAATAACGCGCATCTAACCGCTTACTTAAGCTATTTTGTAAACGTGTTGCTTTAACACGTAAATGATCAATTGATTGCGTTAATAAAGATAACGTTGGTAAATGTGTAGTGAGTTGATCAGGCAATAAATAATGCCTTAACGTTGCTTCTAACCCAGCTAAAATGACTTTATCACAACGTAATACTCGCTTCAGTGGATGTGCTTGCAATGCCTCAATATCAGCTTTTTTGCCAACAATAATACCCGCTTGTGGCCCGCCCAACAGTTTATCTGCAGAAAAAGTAACTAACGCTACACCGCTGGCTACTTTCTGTTGTACTAATGGATCCGCGGGTAAACCAAAGGTCGCCATATCAATTAATGAACCGCTCCCCAGATCACTCATCACGGGTAAACCAACTTCTTGACCTAATTCAACTAATTGTTGTTCTGATACTGAATGGGTAAAACCTTGAATTTGGTAATTACTCGTATGTACTTTCATTAACAACGCCGTGTTTTCATTAATAGCGGCTCGATAATCTTTTAAATGGGTTCGATTAGTGGTGCCCACTTCAACTAGCTTACAGCCCGCTTGTTGCATAATGTCCGGAATACGAAAAGCCCCGCCAATTTCAACTAACTCACCTCGTGAAACAATCACTTCTTTACCTTTTGCAAAGGTCGCTAACATTAATAAAACAGCCGCTGCATTATTATTCACAACACAAGCCGCTTCAGCGCCCGTGATCTCACAGAGTAATTGAGAAATCGTATTATCACGATGAGCACGTTTGCCTGCCTCAATATCAAATTCTAAAGCTGAATGATGTCGCATCGCATCACTAGCAGCCGTAATGGCTGCCTCTGACCAAATTGCTCGGCCTAAATTCGTGTGCAATATCGTCCCGGTTAAATTAAAAACCTTCTTCATTGCTATCTGTTGCGTCTGCTGTAAATTTGTTGCAATCAAAGACAATAAATTATTCGCTTGCTGATCCACAGGCAAAGATTGATGCGTTAAAATATGCTGTCGCAAGCTGTCAATAACTTGGCGTGCTTGTGCCACAAAAGCTTGATGACCATATTGCTGAATCAAGGCTATACCTGCTGGTTGCTTGATTAATTTATCTACGGATGGAATAACACTCAATAATTTTTGCATAGCAACTTTTTCATAAAAAGAGAGAAACGTGGACAATTCTAATAAATAAAGTAAAATACTGCTAGACAAAATGGAAGTGAGTCGTCTCCGGTGAGACGGCAGGATTTCAAATCCTGTTAAGGACGCCAGCGTGCTTGGGTGGGTTCGACTCCCATTCACTTCCGCCAAACCGCTGATGAAGCTGTTTTTTCTTTTACCCACAGACCTGCAAACGAATCATTTTCACCCATGTGCTATCCGTTAAAATAGCTTTTTCTTTATGTTATCTCTAGAGAATCTTATCATGACTAAATCCATTTGCATTATTACCGGCAGTACTTTAGGCAGTGCAGAATACGTCGCCGACCATCTTGAGAGTTGCTTAACCGAGCAAGGCTTCCAAGTCGAATTATTCAATCAGCCGACTATTACCGATATTCAGCACCAATCACGATTAATTGTAGTCACTAGCACACATGGTGCGGGTGAATTACCTGACAATATCAAACCATTGTTTGCAGATATTGCTCACCAACAATTAGACCTCAGCCAAATGCAATTTGGGGTTATTGGTTTAGGGAGCTCTGATTACGACACATTCTGCTATGCAGTAGATATTGTCGAACAAACATTAACCGCTCAACAAGCCAAGCAAGTTTGTCCATCTGTCCGCATTGACGTCAGCCAAAATTTCGATCACGACGAAACGGCAGAAAAATGGTTAACCACTTTTGTCGAACCACTGATATCCCCCCATTAACCCATCATAAATAACTAAAAAGCGGTTGTTTTGCACAAATTTTTTACAAAACAACCGCTTATCCTAAGTATTATTTATGCTAACGCTTACCGCCAAACATACCACCTAAACCGCCCATACCGCTACCAAGCATACCTTTCATGCCACGCATCATTTTCGCCATACCACCTTTACGCATTTTTTTCATCATACGTTGCATATCATCAAACTGCTTCAATAGTTTATTGACATCTTGCACTTGTGTGCCTGAACCTAATGCAATACGACGACGGCGAGAGCCTTTGATAATATCCGGCTGAACACGTTCTTTTAACGTCATCGAATTAATGATCGCTTCCATTTTAACAAACATTTTATCATCAACTTGATCTTTCACGTGTGTAGGTAAATTCTTCATACCCGGCAATTTATCAAGCATCGACATCATCCCGCCCATTTTTTTCATTTCAATTAATTGCTCTCGAAAATCCTCTAAAGTGAAATTATCCCCTTTCTTAAATTTTTGGGCAATTTTTTCCGCTTTTTCTTGATCGACCGAACGCTGTAAATCTTCAATTAAAGACATTACATCGCCCATACCAAGAATACGAGAAGCCACACGATCAGGATGGAAAGGCTCTAACGCATCTGTTTTTTCCCCTACACCTAAAAATTTAATCGGTTTACCGGTAATCTGTCGAATAGATAACGCCGCACCACCACGCGCATCACCATCAACTTTAGTTAAAATAACCCCGGTTAATGGCAATGCTTCATTAAATGCTTTAGCTGTATTAGCTGCATCTTGCCCCGTCATTGCATCAACAGTAAACAACGTTTCTACAGGATTCAACAGCTGATGTAATTGCTGAATTTCTGTCATCATATCAGTATCAATATGCAACCGACCTGCTGTATCTACAATCAATACATCAAAGAAATTCAGCTTGGCATATTTAAGTGCTTCTTGCGCAATCACTGTTGACTGTTGATTCGTTTCAGTTGGGAAAAAGTCAACATTCAAGCTTTCTGCTAAGGTTTGCAACTGTTTAATCGCAGCAGGACGATATACGTCAGCAGAAACAACCAACACTTTTTTCTTATGGCGTTCTTTTAAAAACTTAGCTAATTTACCCACAGAGGTCGTTTTACCCGCACCTTGCAAACCTGCCATTAAAATAACTGCAGGCGGTTGCGAAGCTAAATTTAATTCCTCATTTGCTTCGCCCATCGCCGCTTCAAGTTCGCTCTGAACAATTTTAAGAAACTCTTGACCCGGTGTTAAACTTTTATTCACCTCAACACCTAATGCGCGTTCTTTTACCTTATTAATAAATTCACGCACCACGGGTAATGCAACATCAGCTTCTAATAATGCCATTCGCACTTCACGTAACGTATCCTTAATATTGTCTTCTGTTAAACGCCCTTTACCAGTAATATTGCGTAACGTTTTCGATAATCTATCCGATAAGTTTTCAAACATAGTATTCTCTTTTAGCCAATTTTGATCAAATATAACCGCTTAAATACGGTAAAATGCGAGCATTATACAAAAAAACCGCCTTTATTGCATAAATAAAGACGGATCTAAAAAAATTACTGAATAACGCAAATTATTCTAATTCTTTGCCTTTCAACTCTGGAATTAAGAAAATTGTGGCGAAAATATCCAGCAGATAAATCGAGGCCAATAATATAATAGCCATTTGGAAAGAATAAACCGCTACAATTGCCCCAACTACCATAGGTCCAAGCCCACCAACCGCACGGCCTAAATTAAATAGTACATTCTGTGCGGTGGCACGAGCAGCCGTTGGATAAGCTTCTGACATTAAGGCACCATAACCGCCCATCATACCATTTACAAACATACCTAGAAACGCACCGGCAAACAACATATGAGTAGGATCAATTAATTGAGAATAAGTAAAAATACTTATCACAGCGCCTACTTGAAACAGGATAAAGCTTGGTTTACGTCCAATTCGATCCGCTAATTGCCCAAATATCCAAATACCTAGCATCATTCCAAAGATAGTAACTGCCGTCCATATCCCAGATTTAGTTAAACTAAACCCTAATTGCTTCGATAAAAAATTAGGTAACCAAATCATAATACCGTAATAACCAAAATTTTGGACTGAGGTGAGCACAACAATGCCTAAACTAGTTTTAGTGGTCGCCCAATCCTTAACTAATAATTTAAATGACTCTAATTTAGTTGGTTTGGCTAACTTTACTTTTTGAATAAACACTTCTGGTTCATGCAGTTTTACCCGTAAATACCAAGCGATAAAAGCCGGGAAAACACCGACTAAAAACATACCGCGCCAACCAATAATGGGCAATAAAAATGGTGTTAATAAAGCAGCGGCTAATACCCCGACTTGCCAGCCTAAAGCAACATAAGAAGCCGCCTTAGCTCGATGACGAGCAGGCCACGCTTCTGCCGCTAAAGCCATACCAATCCCAAATTCTCCTCCCAAACCAATGCCTGCAATCACACGATAAACCAGTAAATCCCAATAGCCTTGAGCAAAAGCACATAAGCCTGTAAAAACAGAAAATAACACAATAGTCCACGTGAGCACACGTACTCTGCCATATTTATCACTTAATGCACCAAAAATAATCCCACCCGCAACGGCACCAATTAAAGTCCAAGTCACTAATGAGCCCGCTTGCGTAGGGGATAAGGCTAAATCTGCCGAAATTGCGGTTAACATAAAACCAAGAATAAGAAGATCAAAACCGTCCATTGCATAACCGACCGCTGATCCAATTAAGGCTTTCCAGCCATAACTATTTACATGAGAATTCATATTTGTTGTCCTTTCGCTACTCGCTGGTAGCAATTAAAGAAAATTAATAGAAAAGTAATAAGATGAGAATGTTATAAAAACAAAAAGAGTTTACGCTGAGTTAAATTATTTTTCAATATAGTAAAAGCAAATGAACGAAAATATCCAAATAACTCTCTCTAAAGATAAAAACCCTGAGAATAATAACTACTCTCAGGGCTTAGAAATATGGCTCCTCCTGCTGGACTTGAACCAGCGACATATGGATTAACAGTCCACCGTTCTACCGACTGAACTAAGGAGGAATTGATGGTGCCTCGAAGCGGAATCGAACCACCGACACGGGGATTTTCAATCCCCTGCTCTACCGACTGAGCTATCGAGGCAACACTTTGTTGCGGAGTGGATTATGCTTATTTATCTGCAACTCGTCAAATATTTTTTGCAAAAATCATAAAAAACAACGTTTAAGCGTATTTTTTTTATACTTTACGCTAAAAAAAGCAACACCGCTTAACGAATATTTATATATTTTTGACGTGCCTTAGACACTTTATTTAAGTAATTGCGCGCTTGTTTAGATGGATGAGCCGTAGCTAAAACACGATAAACCGCATCAGAAGACAATTGGTTAATACGATTAAATGCAGAAGTTCGATCTGCGTCAAACACTTTTAAAACAGCGCCCGCACCACTGTTATAAGCAGAAATAATCGCATAACGTTTTGAAACCGGATCATTAATCCCGTCTAAATATTCATTGCGTAAAATGGCTAAATACAATGTACCCGCATCAATATTATTAGCAGGATCATGCAAATAAGCACGATCAGGCTGGCCACTCATTCCCTTACGAACGAAAATATCCCGCCCAGCGGTACGCGGCACAACTTGCATTAAACCGATAGCATTTGCATAACTGACTGCATACGGGTTAAAGGACGATTCTACTTCCATAATGCCGAAAATTAAGCTTGTTTCAATGCCGTAACGTTTCGCCATTTTGCGAACTAAAGGCAAATACTTTCTTGCTCGCACTTCAACGTGATCAGCCACCATTTTAATGGTTACGTAAATGACTGCCCGCCCATTCTGTAAACGGCGTGTTTTTAATTGATGCTGTAACAAGTGACTAGCAAAATCGTTTGCAATCGCAACATTGATAATATCACGCCCAAATTGATCTTTAACCTGACGCGCTAAAAATGGTTTTTTACTGATTGGTGTATCGCCTGAATTAAATAAATCAATACCGCGCGGATCTGCTCCCATCAATAAAGTATGAATGATGCTATTGCGTAAATGATTTTGGTTACCTAGCGTTTCAATGGTAATCAATCCATCTTCAAATGAAATATGGCTACGTGTGTAATATTTATCCGTATATTTGACATAATCTTTTTTGCTGGCGACTAACAATTCATTACTGCCCCAAATATCATCAATATTATGCGAAAATTGACCGGTTAAAATATCTAATCCATTGGTATCTTTAGATAAATAATTAAAGGGTGATTTAATTTTTTTACCTTTTGCAGATATAGTTGACTTACTACTACAAGCCGCTAAAAACGGAACAACCAAACAAAAGGGTAAATATTTAGCATATTTTCTCATGCACTACGCCTTAGTATTGGTTTGAACCGGTACATATCCATCAATATGGACGTCCTTACCTTCAAATAAAAAGTTCACCATTTCTGCTTCAAGTAATTGTCGGTGTTCTGGATTCATCATATTTAATTTTTTCTCATTCACAAGCATTGTCTGTTTTTTAATCCATTCAGCCCACGCTTGTTTACTAATTGAATTAAAAATGCGTTTACCCAATTCACCTGGATATAATTGAAAGTCTAAGCCTTCTGCTTCTTGTTTTAAATATTCACAAAATACCATACGAGCCATTTTTTATTCCTTATACGTCAAACTAAGTTCATCTAAAATTTTTTTCACCGGCGCAGCTAAGCCAACTTCATTAGTCGCATGTAAATCATACCAATAATTCTCACTTGAAGATACAGATTTACAATAATCACTCACCGGCTCTTGTGCCACAAGCGGTGGCATTTGCACAGAATGTTGTGCTTCTAAATCGACCAAAATAGGGGTAATATCCAAATAAAAGTGGCTAAATGTATGCCTAAAAGTAATTAATTGCTGGGAAATTTGCCAATTTTTAGCTGAAATAGTCCGCTTAATGGTGTCAAAATCTTCAAACTGAGGAAAACTGTATAATCCCCCCCATAGTCCTTTTGCTGCACGCTGTTGCAATAAAATGCGTGTACCTGATTTAACCACCAGAAAATAGGTTTGTCGCTCAGGCAATTGTTTTTTGGGCTTTTTAGCAGGATATTTATCCCATACAGCCAAACGCGCGGCTTCACATTGCGTTTCAAGTGGACAAATTGCACATTTTGGCTTACTGCGATTACAAATTAATGCGCCTAAATCCATCATTGCTTGGTTAAAATCAGCGACCTGTCTATTCGGTGTAACTTGGGCAGTTAATAACCATAATTTATTTTCAACCGCTTTTTCGCCACTCCATCCCTCAACAAGAAAAACTCGTGATAATACCCGCTTTACATTGCCATCTAGGATGGGATAAGGCGCATCTAACACTGAAGATAAAATGGCACCTACCGTGCTTCTACCAATGCCTGCCAACGACAAAACCTGATCAAACTCACGCGGAAATTGGCCAGCAAATTGATCACGGATTTGTTGCGCGGCTTTATGTAAATTACGTGCACGTGCATAATAGCCCAAGCCTGTCCACAAATGTAATACTTCATCAATTTCAGCATTCGCTAAATCAATCACCGTAGGAAAGCGCGCCATAAAGCGTTCGAAATAAGGTATGACAGTAGCAACTTGCGTTTGTTGCAACATAACTTCAGATAACCACACACTATATAACGTTTTATTTTTTTGCCACGGCAAATGGTGCCGACCATATTGTTTAAACCAAGCTAATACTGCTTGTGCAAAAGGCATTTCAACTGTTGCTTGAGCCAAAGGGAAAGGAGATTGTTTCACACCAAACTTCTTCAAAAACCAATAAATAACACTGTTTATGATACTGTAAGCGGTCTATTTTCACAAAAATTTCGCACTCATTATGCTTAGTCAATATTTAACATCAATCACATGCTACTGATGAAATCTGCCCGCTTTCCCTTGAAAAAAGCGTGCTAACGCCCCAAATATTATTCTGTTTTTGCTAAAATGCTAAAAGAAGGATTTAACATGACAACTATCGTATGTGTTCGCAAAGATGGCAAAGTGGCTATTGGTGGCGATGGACAAGCAACATTAGGCAATTGCGTAGAAAAAGGCACAGTACGCAAAGTTCGGCGCTTATACAAAGATAAAGTCATTACCGGTTTTGCTGGCTCTACTGCCGATGCCTTTATTTTACGTGATCTATTCGAGAAAAAATTAGAGCTACACCAAGGCCATTTAGTTAAATCAGCCGTTGAACTGGCTAAAGAATGGCGTACAGAGCGCGCTTTACGTAAATTAGAAGCCATGATGATTGTCGCTAATGAATCAGAATTTTTACTTGTATCTGGCTCCGGCGATGTAATTGAACCAGAACAAGACGTGTTAGCCATCGGATCTGGTGGTAATTTCGCAAAATCTGCAGCATTAGCATTATTACGCACTGAAAATAATTTAACCGCTAAACAGATCGTTGCAGAAGCGCTCAAAATTGCGGGTGATATTGATATTTACTCAAATCACAATCATGTTATCGAAGAAGTCTAACTTTTTATAATGGCATCGGTTATTACCCCATGTCTTTAATTTTTCACCATTCGTAACAACGAATGTTATCAGCTAGGATCAAAATTATGTCAATAACTCCTCGTGAAATTGTGTCGGAATTAGATGCTCATATTATCGGCCAAACTGAAGCTAAACGTGCTGTCGCCATTGCATTACGTAACCGCTGGCGTCGTATGCAATTATCGGAAGATTTACGCCAAGAAGTTACGCCCAAAAATATTCTCATGATCGGGCCAACCGGGGTTGGTAAAACAGAAATCGCTCGCCGTTTAGCGAAATTAGCTCAAGCACCATTCATTAAAGTAGAAGCCACCAAATTCACGGAAGTGGGGTATGTTGGCAAGGAAGTCGATTCTATTATTAAAGATTTAACTGAAGTTTCGATGAAGTTAGTTAAAGAACAAGCGGTCGAAAAAAATCGTATACGCGCACAAGATGCAGCAGAAGATCGTATTTTAGACGTATTATTGCCACCTGCGAAAGATCAGTGGGGCAACGTTCAAGAAACCGATAATGCCTCAACCCGTCAAATTTTCCGCAAAAAATTACGTGAAGGCAGTTTAGATGACAAAGAAATTGATATTGATGTCGCCTCTCAAGTCAATGTTGAAATTATGACACCACCCGGTATGGAAGAGATGACTTCGCAACTTCAATCCTTATTTGAAGGAATGTCACCTAATAAAACCCAAAAACGCAAAATGAAAATTAAAGATGCGTTAAAAGTAATGTTAGATGAAGAAGCGGCAAAATTAGTTAATCAGGAAGAACTTAAACAACAAGCCATTGAAGCCGTTGAACAACACGGCATCGTTTTCATTGATGAGATTGATAAAATCTGTAAAAAAAGCGGTAATTCTGGTGGCGATGTATCGCGTGAAGGTGTTCAGCGTGATTTATTACCCATTATTGAAGGCTCAACCGTCAATACCAAATATGGTATGGTTAAAACCGATCATATTTTATTTATCTGTTCTGGGGCATTCCAAATCGCTCGCCCATCTGATTTATTACCCGAATTACAAGGCCGTTTACCTATTCGCGTTGAATTAAAATCGCTTACCAAAGCTGATTTTGAACGTATTTTAACTGAACCGAATGCTTCATTAACCTTGCAATATCGAGAACTAATGAAAACAGAAGGTGTTACGATTGAGTTTACCCAAGATGCTATTAGTAAAATAGCCGAATCTGCTTTCCGAGTCAACGAAAAAACTGAAAACACTGGTGCTCGTCGTTTACATACCGTATTAGAGCGTTTAATGGATGGTATTTCGTTTGATGCTAATGAACGCGCGGGTGAACACATTGTGATTGATGAAAAATATGTGGCAACGGCTTTAAATGATGTAGTTGAAAACGAAGATTTAAGTCGCTTTATTTTATAATTTTCCCAATATTTGACTGTACGACAGTAACAAGATTAACCGCAATTTTTATTGCGGTTTTTTATGCGATTAAAAAAGCCAATTTTTGCTAAATAAGCGGTATTTTTCTTGCATTTTTGCAATGCAATCGTTTGCTTGATCCGTTATAATAGCCACTAATTTTTTTATTTATCCACTACGGAATTAACAATGACTGTAAAAACTTTTCGTGGCTCTCCAGCCCTCTCTGAATTTCGTTTAAATCAACTCAAACAAAAACTGCACCAACATAACCTTTCAATCAACACAGTTTATGCTGAATATATGCACTTTGTTGATTTAAATAGGCCGCTTACTGACCATGAAAATGCAGAACTCCAAGAGTTATTACACTATGGTCCAACACTTACCGAACACGAACCTAATGGCATTTGCTTAATTGTCACGCCTCGCATAGGCACTATTTCTAGTTGGTCTTCAAAAGCAACTGATATTGCACATAATTGTGGTTTAACGACCATTAATCGTATTGAACGTGGTTTAGCTTATTATTTTGAGTTTTATGAACAACCAACAGATACACAAATGGAAACATTAAAAGGGTTGTTACACGATCGTATGCTTGAAACAGTATTAGACCACTCATCACAAGCAACCGATCTTTTTGCTCAACAAGAAGCTAAACCTTTTACTACCATTGATATTTTAACCGGCGGCCGCCAAGCATTAGTTGAAGCCAACCAGAATTTAGGTCTTGCCTTAGCTGATGATGAAATTGACTATTTAGTGGAAAATTTCACCGCATTAAAGCGTAATCCAAATGACATTGAATTATATATGTTTGCTCAAGCAAACTCTGAGCATTGTCGCCATAAAATCTTCAATGCTGATTGGAAAATCGACGGTCAAAAACAGAGCAAATCATTGTTTAAAATGATTAAAAACACCTTCGAAAAAACACCAGAACACGTATTATCTGCCTATAAAGATAATGCAGCCGTAATGGAAGGTTCAAAAGTTGGTCGTTGGTTCCCTGATGAAGATGGTCAATATCGTGCTCACCAAGAAGATGCACACATTCTAATGAAAGTAGAAACCCATAATCACCCAACCGCTATTTCTCCTTTCCCTGGAGCGGCTACCGGTTCAGGCGGTGAAATTCGTGATGAAGGAGCAACAGGACGAGGCGCAAAACCTAAAGCGGGCTTAACTGGCTTTTCCGTTTCTAACCTTGTGATCCCAGATTTTAAACAACCGTGGGAAAATGATCTGTCAAAACCCACTCACATTGCTTCTGCATTAGATATTATGCTAGAAGGTCCATTAGGTGGTGCCGCATTTAATAATGAATTTGGTCGCCCCGCGTTATTAGGTTATTTCCGGACTTACGAAGAAAAAGTAAATAGTTTTGCAGGCGAAGAAGTAAGAGGTTACCACAAACCAATTATGCTAGCAGGAGGTATCGGCAACATTCGTGCGGAACATGTACAAAAAGGTGAAATTCCAGTGGGTGCCAAACTAATTGTATTAGGTGGACCAGCGATGAACATCGGCTTAGGTGGTGGTGCTGCTTCATCAATGACCTCTGGTAAGTCTAAAGAAGATTTAGACTTTGCGTCCGTACAACGTGAAAATCCCGAGATGGAACGTCGTTGTCAAGAAGTTATCGACCGTTGTTGGCAACTTGGTGAAGATAATCCGATTGCCTTCATACACGATGTCGGTGCCGGTGGTTTATCCAATGCTATGCCAGAATTAGTTCACGACGGTGGCCGTGGTGGCAAATTTGATTTACGTAAAATCTTATGTGATGAAAAGGGAATGTCACCGCTTGAAATTTGGTGTAATGAATCGCAAGAGCGTTATGTATTAGCCGTTGCCACTGATAAATTAGCAACCTTTGAAGCGCTCTGTCAACGAGAACGCGCACCTTATGCCATTATCGGTGAAGCTACAGAAGAAGAACACTTAACCTTAGCTGACCAACATTTTGCGAACAAGCCTATTGATTTACCAATGAATGTATTATTAGGTAAAACACCTAAAATGCACCGTGATGTTTCATCAAAAAGCGTTAAAAATCCACCGCTTGATCAGCAACCAATTCAACTAAAAGAAGCGTTTCATCGAGTATTACGCCTGCCTGTCGTAGCAGAAAAAACGTTTTTGATCACTATTGGAGACCGCTCTGTTACAGGTATGGTCGCACGCGATCAAATGGTAGGGCCTTGGCAAATCCCGGTTTCAGATGTTGCGGTAACGACTGCGTCATTAGACAGTTATCACGGTGAAGCAATGACAATGGGCGAAAGAGCACCGGTTGCATTATTAGATTTTGCTGCATCTGCACGCTTAGCGGTCGCAGAATCGATCACCAATATAGCTGGTACCTATATAGGTGATATTAAACGTATTAAATTATCAGCAAACTGGATGTCCGCTACCGGCCATACTGGTGAGGATGCTGGCTTGTATGAAGCGGTCAAAGCGGTAGGTGAAGAGCTTTGCCCAGCGTTAGATTTAACGATTCCAGTCGGTAAAGATTCAATGTCAATGCGTACCACTTGGCAAGAAAATGGCGAACAAAAAGCTGTTACCGCACCGCTTTCTTTGGTTATTTCCGCTTTTGCTCGGGTTGAAGATGTCCGTAAAACCGTTACTCCACAATTACGCACAGATAAGGGCTTATCTAGTTTATTTTTAATTGACTTAGGGGAAGGAAATAACCGCTTAGGTGCTACCGCATTGGCACAAGTTTATAAACAATTAGGCGATAAACCCGCCGATGTAGTAAATGTTGCTCAGCTGAAAAATTTCTACAATGCAATGCAAACATTAGTAGCTGAAGATAAATTACTGGCTTACCACGACCGTTCAGACGGTGGTTTAATTACCACGATTGCTGAAATGGCATTTGCTGGCAATTGTGGCGTAGAAATAGATATTGCCGCACTTGGTGATAACGATCTAGCCGTGTTATTTAATGAAGAATTAGGCGCTGTCATTCAAGTAAAAGATACCGATCTTCACCGCGTACGTGAAATCTTAACCGAGCACAATTTACTTGGTTTAACTAAAGACTTAGGTAATGTTTATGCTGACGATCGCTTCATTATTAGCCGAGGCAATCTAAAAATTCTCAATGAAAAACGTTCTGAATTACGCGGGATTTGGGCTGAATTAACCCACAAAATGCAACGATTACGTGATAACCCTGAATGTGCCGATCAAGAATTTGCGACCAAAAAAGATCCAAATAACAAAGGCTTGTCTGCATTCTTAACTTACGATGTCAATCAAGATATTGCTGCTCCATTTATTAATACCGGCGTCAAACCAACAATCGCGATTTTACGCGAACAGGGCGTAAATAGTCATTATGAAATGGCCGCTGCGTTTGATCGAGCGGGCTTTAATGCGATTGACGTACATATGTCAGATTTAATGGCAGGACGCCATCATCTAGCCAATTTCAATGCTTTAGTGGCATGCGGTGGATTCTCATATGGTGATGTACTAGGCGCAGGTGGTGGTTGGGCAAAATCTATTTTATTCAATCCAATGTTACGAGAACAATTTAGCCAATTCTTCGCCAATCCAAATACACTTGCCTTAGGGGTATGTAATGGATGCCAGATGGTGTCTAATCTAGCTGAAATTATCCCGGGCACAGAAAATTGGCCTCGTTTCGTCCGTAATAAATCTGAACGCTTTGAAGCCCGTGTAGGATTAGTCAAAATCAATGACACTCATTCGGCTTGGTTTAATGGCATGGCAGGCTCATATATGCCAATAGCCGTATCACACGGGGAAGGGCAAGTTGAGTTTAAATCGGCTGAACAATTAGCTGGCTTAAAAGCACAAAATTTAGTTATCGCTCAATATATTGATAACAATGGTCATCCAACAGAAGTCTATCCAGCCAATCCAAATGGTTCAGTGGACGGCATCACCGCTATCTCAAATTTAGATGGTCGTGTCGCTATTATGATGCCACACCCAGAGCGTGTTTATCGAGCTGTATCAAACTCTTGGTACCCTGAAGATTGGCACGAAGATGGGGCTTGGATGCGATTATTTAGAAATGCACGATTCGCATTGAAGTAAAATAGGTTAGGTTACCTCCTATTAGGGTAACCAACATATAAAAAAACAAGTATTCCATTTTCACCCAAGAACATGGAATACTTGGTATATATGACCGCTTGTACTTATTTATCTACTAAAGGAAACGCTCGATTTAAATCATATTTCAGTAAGACTAAACCACCACCAATAAGTAAAATATCTTTAAAAATAAAAGAGTTAAAACCTAATTGCGGCAGTAAACTTAAGGTAACTATACCTGTTACTAAGGTCCCTAAAGCTCCAACAATACCTAATTTAGGTCTTGAAATACCAAATAATAAACTCAAATAAGTTATACCTTCCACAACACCTAGTAAATAACTAGCGCCATGAAATCCTAACCAATCATACAGAAAACTTAACCAACTGTTTGCAATAATTGGTTTTAAAGCCTCTACTTCAAAATCAAACCATTTAAATATGCCAAAAATGATAAATACTACAAAAATCGTTAAGCGTAAAATAAGCATATCCCATTCAGATTTTTGAAAGCGTACAATTAAATTATGCATAATGTCTCCTAATCAAAATAATTCATTATATAGATAAAGACAATTAAACAAGCAATGCCTTACGTAAAAATTAAAAAAGCCCTCTATCTAGTAGAGGGCTTTTATGCTTTTTAAGATTATTATTTAACCAGCTCGCCTTTCGCTTGTAAATCTGCATGATAAGAAGAACGAACAAATGGACCGCAAGCAGCGTGTTCAAATCCCATTTTTTCAGCTTCACTGCGAAACATTTCAAATTCAGCAGGCGGAACATAACGTTCTACTCTTAAATGATGACGGCTTGGTTGTAAATATTGACCAACGGTCAACATCGTCACCCCATGATCACGTAAATCTTGCATAACCGCTAAAATTTCTTCGTTTGTTTCGCCCAATCCAACCATTAAGCCTGATTTAGTAGGAATATTAGGGAACTCTTGTTTGAAAATTTTAAGCAATTCTAATGACCATTTATAATCCGCTCCCGGGCGAATTTCGCGATATAAACGTGGCACATTTTCTAAATTATGATTAAATACATCGGGCGGATTTTGTTTCAAAATAGCAACCGCTTGTTCTACTCGACCACGAAAATCCGGGACCAAAATCTCGACTTTGCATTCAGGATTTAATGCTTTAATTTCTCGCACTGTAGCCGCAAAATGTGCTGCACCACGATCGGCCAAATCATCACGATCGACCGACGTAATTACCACGTATTTTAATTTCATATCTTGCACTGTTTCGGCAACTTTACGAGGTTCATCGGGATCAAGTGGTAATGGCTTACCATGCGCAACATCACAAAACGGACAACGACGAGTACAAATTGCGCCCATAATCATAAAAGTGGCAGTACCATGATTAAAACATTCATGTAAATTTGGACAAGATGCTTCTTCACAAACTGAATGTAAACCGTGGCGACGCATACCATATTTAATGCTATCAATTTTCGCTGAATTAGTCGGTAACTTGATTTTCATCCACTCAGGTTTTTTCAATAATTCTTGGTCTGGGTCAATATTCCTGACTTGAATCACTGAAGTTTTTGCCGCATCACGATATTTTACACCGCGTTCCATTTTAAATGGTTCTAATTTAGTTGGTTTTTTACCGATTGCTGTTGTCATTCTCTTTTTATTACTCTTATAAAAAATTTAAGACGCGAATATGCGTCTATAAGCGGTTATTTTTATATCTTTTTGCACTCATTCAAAAACAAGCCTATACGGCTTGAATTTCTGATTTATTAGTAATTTGTTGGCTATTATATCCAAAAATGTTGCAAAAGTGAGCAACTAATTTTGAAGCAACCAATTTACATTGAGCATTATCTTCACTGATATAATCTTTTAGTTGGGTCATTTCTAAGCCCGCATAACCACAAGGGTTAATATGACTGAACGGCGTTAAATCCATATTGACGTTAAAGGCTAACCCATGAAATGAACACCCTTTACGAATACGTAACCCTAATGAACAAATTTTTTTCCCCTCAATATAAACCCCCGGTGCATCAGGTTTTGGATATCCTTCAATACCATAATTTGCCAACGTTCTGACCACACATTGTTCTAAAGCGGTAACTAATTCTCTGACTGAAATATCTTTGCCTTGCGCTTTGAGGCGTTTAATATCAATCAACACATACATTATTTGCTGACCTTCTCCATGATAGGTTATTTGCCCCCCCCGATCGGTCTGCACGACAGGAATATGGCTTGAAGTAAGCAAATGCTCAGATTTACCCGTTGAACCTTGTGTAAATACAGCTGGATGCTGAACAAGCCAAATCTCATCAGCACTATGTTCATCACGCTGATCAGTAAAATCTTGCATTTGATGCCAGATTTTCTCATAAGGTTGTATGCCAAGTTGGCGGATAATTAAATGGTTCATGAAATATGGTTAGCTATATTAATTATTTTTCACACATTTTTGTTTGTTGATTGTAACTACCGCCAAAATCTAAACATTGATCTTCTTCTATAAAATTTTGTACCGCTGGTTTTACAAATAAAAATAAAGCCAACACAATAATTACTATACATACTATTTTTTTCATTTTTCTATTTCTCCATATCGGTTGATAATATTGATCATTAACTAAAGTACCATCCTAACCCCGGTAATTTTAGCTAATTCTAGATAAAGTGTTTCAATTTGATCAATATGCTCTGCAATAATATCAATTGAAACAGAATTATAAGTCCCTTTCGAACTCCGCTGTTGACGTGGATTACAATCCCCTTTAGCGTGAACTTGCGTTATCGCAACGACATCTTCCACTAAATCTTCTCGATGAATACCAACAACTTTAAAAGTAAATGCACAAGGAAACTCTAATAAATCTTTTAGTTTAGCTTGTGGTAAATCTTTCAAATTAATCGCTTGAGGCATATTTTTCTCCTTTTACTAATGCTAAGCAGTGTAATTTGACAAAAGTTGCACAAAATCACACCGCTTTTTTATTCATTCAAATATGGGAATGATTTTATATTACAAGCCTGTAATACTAGTCAAATAAACTTTTTACGGTTAATGCTAACCAATCCCATATTTTGCCTAAAAGCCCCGTTTCTTTCACTTCTTGTAATACTTGCAAATCGTGTACCGCAATATCTTTACTGTCTAATTGATAAATCACTTTCCCCACAACTTGACCTTTAGTTAATGGCGCTTCTAAATGTTTAGGTGTTAACTCATAGCGAACTTTCAAATCTGTTGTTTTGCCTTTAGGAATCGTGACAAAACCATCCGTTAACGTACCAAGTTGAACTTTATTGCTTTCACCATAGTAAATGCCTTGTTCTGAAACAGTTTGACCCGCAGGCAATGATTTAACCGTCTCGAAATTAGCAAAGCCCCATTGTAATAACTTTTTACTTTCAACTTCACGACCTTTATAAGTTGGCACGCCCATCACGACAGAAATCAAACGCGTATTACTATCAGTAGCTGATGCAACTAAATTATAGCCCGCTTGATTAGTGTGACCGGTTTTCATACCGTCCACATTCATCGTTTTATCCCATAATAAGCCATTACGATTCGGTTGCGGTTTTTTAATATTATATTTAAATTCTTTTTCAGAGTAGATTTTATATTCTTCTGGCTGATCACGAATAACATGAGCACCAATAATAGCCATATCTAAAGCGGATGAATATTGACTCTCTTCATCTAGACCATGTACCGTTGTAAAATGCGTATTTTTCAAACCAAACTGTTGACCAAATTTATTCATTTGATCAATAAACTCTTGTTGCGAACCTGAAGTATGTTCCGCTAATGCAACCGCAGCGTCATTACCTGAAACAATAATTAAGCCTCGCATTAAATCGGCTACAGACACTTGGGTATTTAAGTCTAAAAACATTAATGATGAACCCGGAAATTTTCGAGCCCAAGCATTTTCACTTACTGTGACCATATCACTGTTTTTTACTTTACCTTGTTTAATCGCATCACCGACAACATAACTCGTCATCATTTTAGTTAATGATGCAGGATGTTGACGTTGTTGAGGATTTAAACTTGCTAATACCGCACCAGAGTTATAGTCCATTAACACATAAGTTTGCGCATTTAATTGTGGTGCTGAAATACCAAATTCAACACTTGCATCTACTGCCACTGCTGAGTGGGAAAAAGCTAATGCAACAAGGCTGATTGATGTAAATAATCTTTTCTTCATACAAAATCCAACGTTTTAAAAAATGACAGATAATACAAGTAAGGGCTTATTGATATTCAATAAACCCTAATTAACCTCACATAAGCGGATTAAGCTAAATATCTTCATTAACAGAAGTATTATTACCTTTTTTATTTTTATTAAGGACCGCTAATTTCACTTTCGCCAGCCCCGCTCTTTTCATTCCAAGCTCAATAGCTGCCGCTTTAGATAAGTCAACAATACGTGATCCATAATAAGGCCCACGATCATTCACTCTCACAATAACCGAACGTCCATTACGCACATTAGTCACTTCAAGTAACGTGCCAAACGGTAATATTTTATGGGCTGCTGTCATTTCATTATTACTAAACCGCTCACCATTAGCGGTTAAACGACCATTAAATTGATCACCATAATAACTAGCAATACCCGATTGATAATGGCTACGCAAGCTATTTTTATGCTGTTCTTTCAGCGATTTATTGTTCGCTTTTTTTAAAGCAATTGTTCGTTTTACTTTAAGTATTTCTTTTTTATCTATTTCAGAAGCGGTTAATTTTTTTACTTCTGTATTTTTTACGTCTTTGGTCGTTGCAACAGAATTCAATGTTCCGAAGGTTAAGAATCCAGCTAACAACAGGGTTACCATTTTACGTAATCGCATAAGTTTTCCTCATTAGATATCGTATATCTGTAACGATGTGTTTTACGCCTTTATCACAGTAATGGCTATTTATCTTTCTTTTGATACCACTAAAAAACAAAAGTTCTTGCTTTCGATAAAAACCAGAAAGATTAAAGTCTACTATATGGATTACTGCTTTGCATACTTTTACGATGTACATAAGACGACATCATTAATCCAAAAGCAGCCATCAGCGTCACGTAAGAAGTTCCGCCATAACTAAAGAGCGGTAAGGGTACACCAACTACCGGTAAAATACCACTTACCATGCCAATGTTTACAAAAACATAAACAAAAAATAACAATGCTGTACCGCCCGAAATAAGGCGACCAAAAGCAGAATTTGCTTTAGCACCAATAACTAAGCCCCGAGCAATAATAAATAAATAGATCACTAATAAAATTAGTACGCCCATCATACCGTGTTCCTCACCTAATACGGCGAAAATAAAGTCGGTATGCGGTTCTGGTAAAAACTCAAGTTGCGATTGCGTTCCCTCCATCCAACCTTTACCATGTAATCCACCGGAGCCAATCGCAATTTTGGATTGAATAATATGATACCCAGCCCCTAGCGGGTCTTTTTCAGAATCAATTAACGTCATTACCCGTGTTTTTTGGTAATCGTGCATCAAAAAAAACCACATAACAGGAATAAATGCTGCTAAAGAAACGCCACCAATACTAATTAATTTCCAACTTAATCCAGCTAAAAAAAGCACAAAAATACCAGCAGCACACACTAAGATTGCAGTTCCCAAATCAGGTTGTGCAGCGACTAACAAAGTTGGAAATATAATAATCATCAATGCAATAAACGTATCTTTCAAACTTGGAGGTAATGATCTTGCACCTAAATAAGTTGCGACCATTAACGGCACAGCTAATTTCGCAATTTCCGAAGGCTGAAAGCGGATAAATCCAAGATTCAGCCAACGCTGTGCGCCTTTACTTGTTTCGCCGACTAAGTCGACCAATACCAACATCACAATGCAAACCAGATAAAGATAAGGAGAAATACGTTCATAAAAGCGTGGGGGAATCATTGCCATAAACAACATAACCACTAATCCTAATGAAATCTGAATCACTCGGTTAGTGAATATTTTTTCACTGGCACCACTAGCACTATATAGCACCAATAAACCATAGCCCGTAATGGCTAACAGCCCTAATAATAACCATAAATCAAGCGAAAAAATCTTCCAAAAAACTTTTTTGACAGCTCTATTCATTACTCACTTTATCCTTTTTTCGCTCAAGCGGTTGTGTTTTTTCTATGGTTTGAACGGGTTGAGCTACATTGTCTGAATGTTGTTTAAAAGTATGCGTTAAGGCAAAATCCATAATTTGTCGAGCAACCGGTGCCGCATTAGCACCACCGCCACCTGCATTTTCTAAGATAATCGCGACCGCTACTTTAGGATCTTCATAAGGAGCATAACTAATAAACCAAGCATGGTCATGTAACTCTTTTTTCAATGTATCTTTATTATATTTTGCACCATTAAGGTTAAATACTTGAGCTGTACCACTTTTACCCGCGGCTTGATAAAAAGAACCGCCCGCTTTTTTACCTGTACCATTTGGTGAATTAATCACATTATACATACCTAGTTTTGCAACTTGCCAAAAGCGCTTTGGTACGCCTCTAATATCATCATAAAGCACAGGATCTTTATAGGCTTCTGTTTTATCGCTATCAATAATTTCTAGCATTAAATGCGGTGTATTTACACGGCCATTATTAATTAAAATGGCCATCGCCTTAGCTAATTGTAACGGAGTCGCAATCCAATAGCCTTGCCCAATACCGACCGGAATAGTATCGCCTTGCACCCAAGCCTTTTTATACCGCTTCTGCTTCCACGTTCGGTTTGGATAAACGCCTGAAGATTCCTCAAACAAATCAATTCCCGTTTTCTGCCCAAAGCCAAATTTAGCCATCCACTCTGCCATTTTATCAATGCCGGTATCATAAGCTAGCTGATAAAAAAAAGTATCAGAAGATTCAGCGATTGCCTTATTAACATTAATTGAGCCATGCCCGCCTTTTTTCCAATCTCGATAGCGTTGCGTTGAGCCAGGAAAAATCCAAAAACCAGGATCATATACCGTGGTATAGGGCGTAATTTTGCCTTCAGCTAAGCCCATTACCGCATAAAATGGCTTGACCGTTGACGCGGGCGGATAAGCGCCTTGCGTTGCACGGCTATAAAGTGGACGCGCCGGATCTTCAAGCAATCTCTTATAATCCGCTCCCGACACACCGCCAACAAACAAATTATTATCATAGCTAGGGTTAGTAACCATCGCTAAAATACTACTATCACGCGGATCAAGCACCACAACTGACCCTTTTTGGGTCTCCAACACACATTGAATGTATTGTTGCAATTCAACATCAATACTCAACCGAATACTGCTTCCTGCGACACCAGCTTGATCACGTAACTTACGAATGACTTTGCCACGATTATTAATTTCAACTTCTTCAAAACCAGTTTGACCATGCAATTGGTCTTCATAGTATTTCTCAATACCTAATTTACCAATATCATACGAACCGGCGTAATTGCCAAACTTCCCCTCTTTTTCAAGCTTTTTCTTATCTTTTTCATTAATCTTAGCTACATAACCTAAAACATGTGTTAGCGTTTCAGCGTATGGATAATTACGTTTATAGTATGCTAGCACATCTAAACTCGGGAAGCGGTATTGATTAACCGCAAAGCGCGCTATCTGTTCTTCGCTTAAGTTACCTTTTAATAAAATAGGGGAATAACGTGAGGTGCGTTTTTTCTCTTTATAGAACGCTTCTATATCTTCATCGGTTAGCCCGACAATTTCCTTTAACTCAAGTAAAGTCTGTGTAATATCGGTAGTTTTCTCAGGAATAATATACAAACCAAAATAAGTGATATTTTCAGCTAATACTTTGCCATTACGATCATAAATCAAGCCACGCGTAGGCGGTACAGGCAATAATTTAATTCGATTACCGTCTGAACGTGTTTGATAATCTTCATAATGAATAACCTGCAAGTGGTAAAGGTTGGTGATTAATACACTGGTTAATCCTAAAACAAAGAAAAAAGCAATCAATGCGCGACGTGCAAACAGATTACTTTCTGCTTTAGTATCCCGCACTTTTTGCAGTATTCGAGTGGCAGTCAATTTACCCAACATACTCTCTCGTTGCCCACTATTCTCGATGATAAGGGTGATTAGTGGTTAACGACCAAGCTCGATATAAACTCTCCGCCACAATCACACGCACTAATGAATGAGGTAATGTTAAGGGGGAAAGCGACCAACTTTGTTCAGCAGCTTGCTTACATTCTGTAGAAAGCCCCTCATGGCCACCAATTAATAGGCAAATATCTCGCCCGTCACTTTTCCAACTTTCTAACTGTGTTGCTAATTGTTCAGTAGTCCAAGGTTTACCTGGAATATCCAAACTAACTATCTTCGCTCTACCCGCTGCCTCCAACATTGCTTTGCCTTCTTGTTCGAGAATACGTTTAATATCCGCATTTTTACCTCGTTTACCTGCGGCAATTTCAATTAATTCAAACGGCATATCTTTTGGGAAACGGCGCTGATATTCCTCAAAGCCGTTTTTCACCCATACTGGCATTTTTGTGCCGACCGCGATCAGTTGTATTTTCATCTTAATAAGCCTAGAAAAAGTAACTCTCGTGCTTTAACTGTTAACGCCAAAGTTTTTCTAGCTGATAAAGCTCACGTGCATCGGCTTGTAATAAATGCACTATCGCCTGCCCAAAATCGACCACCACCCAATCCGCCACAGCTCGACCTTCTTCACCTAAAACCCCAACACCGGCTTTTTTTGCTTCTATAATCAACCGCTCAGCCGTAGAAGAAACGTGTCGTACTGAAGTACCGGTAGCAATAATCATTGTATCAGTAATACTTGATTTACCACGAACATCAATGGCTAAAATATCTTGAGCTTTTAAATCATCTAAAGTTGTTGTTAAAAATTCGATTACATGTTGTTCCACGTTAATTTCTCTTAGTTAAGTTATTTAAAAGTATAATGCGCAAATTTTAGCATAATTTTTTCACAATCGAAGAAAAGCAAAAAGAAAGCGGTCATTTTGGCAAATTTTTTTACAAAAATAACCGCTATAAGCTATAGTTAAATTCAACTAGACGCTAATAATTTTTTCAAGCGATATAGCTCATCTAACGCCTGACGAGGTGTTAATTCATCAGGTGTTATTGCTCTTAAGGCAAGCTCTACCGCACTCTCAACCGTTGCAAGCGGTGCCATTTTTTCCTCTTCTGGCATTTCCACCGTAAATAATAAATCCGCTTGCGGATGCTGTTGAGCCATTTTAGTTTGTTGTGAAATTTCTTCTAAATGCACTAAACGTTGTTTTGCTAAGGCTATCACCTGTTTTGGCAACCCCGCTAATGCGGCTACCGCCAAGCCATAACTTTTGCTTGCCGCCCCTTCTTGTACACTATGCATAAAGGCGATCGTATCATTATATTCACACGCATCTAAATGAACATTTGCCACGCCTTTTAACTGACTAGGTAAACTGGTTAATTCAAAATAGTGAGTGGCAAATAATGTCAATGATTGTGTTTTGTTCGCCAACCATTCAGCACACGCCCACGCCAAAGCTAACCCATCGTAAGTGGAAGTGCCACGCCCAATTTCATCAATCAGAACCATGCTTTGCGCAGTAGCTTGATGCAGAATATTTGCCATTTCAGTCATCTCAACCATAAAAGTAGAACGACCAGAGGCTAAATCATCGCTAGCACCAATGCGGGTAAAAATACGATCGATCACACCAATTTCAGCACTTTCAGCCGGCACAAAACTGCCGATATACGCCATTAAACAAATCAAAGCCGTTTGACGCATATAAGTGCTTTTACCGCCCATATTTGGCCCGGTAACAATCAGTAAATGTCGTTGTGAATTCAAAAAAACCGTATTAGCAATAAATGGCTCCACCATCACGTGTTCAACCACCGGATGTCGCCCGGCTTTAATATTAATACCACGTTGCAAGCTAA
This sequence comes from [Haemophilus] ducreyi, assembly GCF_900109315.1. Lineage (GTDB taxonomy): Bacteria > Pseudomonadota > Gammaproteobacteria > Enterobacterales > Pasteurellaceae > Haemophilus_B > Haemophilus_B ducreyi. Next base: position 77,995 of record NZ_FOJC01000008.1, read on the forward strand.
AAGAGGGCCGAACATAATGCAAACTTTCTGCCCGCTCAGCCAAATTCACTAGCACATCTAATTCAGATAATGCCATTGCCGTTTGCTGTAGCGCGCCCAAATGCGGCATAATTAAATCAAACAACTGTTCATAAAGTTGCTTTTCTAATGCAAGTGCTGCACCTTTCGCCTTTAACACCTTATCCTCATAGTTTTTTAACTCAGGGATAATATACCGCTCAGCATTTTTCAATGTTTGGCGGCGAACATAATGTATAGGTGCTTTATGTGCTTGCGCTTGGCTAATTTGAATGTAATAACCTTGTACAGCATTAAAACCGATCTTTAACGTATCAATACCGGTACTTTCACGCTCACGAATTTCTAAATTATCTAAATATTGTGTCGCCCCCGCAGACAATGTACGCCATTCATCTAATTCTGCATGATAGCCTTCCGCGATTACCCCACCATCTCGTATTAACTGTGGCGGTGTTTCAATAATAGCCTGTTCTAACAGGGTATATAACTCACTAAAATCAGCAATTTTGGTCAATAATGCAGCCAAACAAGCGCCCAAATTTTGCGTACACTTTGCAATCAAAGGCAGTTGTGCCAATGCTGTTCGTAACCGAGTTAGATCTCTAGGACGTGCAGAACGCAAAGCAATGCGCGCCAAAATACGTTCCATATCGCCCACATTACGCAACAAAGGCTGAAGTGGTTCAATTTGCTCGTATTGTTGCAAAGTAGCGATCATATCTTGTCGGCTTTTTAGGATATCTAATTGCCTAATCGGTTGATGAATCCACCGCTTTAATAAACGGCTGCCCATTGGCGTAACGCATTTATCTAATACCGAAGCAAGCGTTGCTTCTGTACCGCCCGCTAAATTTTGAGTTAGCTCTAAATTTCTACGGGTGGCGGCATCTAATAACACCATTTCACTATCTTGCGAGAGATGAATGCTATTAATATGCGGTAAAGCAGTACGTTGTGTTTCTTGTGCATAATGTAAAACACAGCCGGCAGCACACAACGCAACTTTTGCTTGTTGAACACCAAAACCATCTAAACATTGGGTGCCAAATTGTCTATTTAATAATTGAATTGCAGTAACCAACTCAAATTCCCAACAAGGACGCCGCCGTAACCCCTTATAATTATTTAACATGGGTATATAAGCAAAGTCTTCTGGATATAGTATTTCTGCCGGCATTACACGCTGTAATTCTGCCATTAAAGCCGTTTTATTGGCTAATTCACTGATCAAAAATCGCCCGGAAGTCATATCTAATGTAGCAATCGCAAAAACACCTTTTTGCTCGCAAATAGCCGCCACCAAATTATCTTGTCGTTCAGGTAATAAGGCTTCATCACTGACAGTCCCCGGCGTTACAATCCGCACTACTTTACGCTCGACCGGTCCTTTTGAAGCCCCCACTTCGCCTATTTGCTCACAAATTGCCACCGACTCACCAAGTGCCACTAGTTTAGCTAAATAGCCTTCCACTGCATGATAAGGCACACCTGCCATTGGGATTGGCTCACCAGCAGAGGCCCCCCGTTTGGTTAATGAAATATCTAATAACACCGCAGCTTTTTTAGCATCTTCATAAAAAAGTTCGTAAAAATCCCCCATTCGATAAAATAACAAAATATCGGGATGTTGCGCTTTTAATTGCAGATATTGCTGCATCATCGGAGTATGTTGTGAAACATCTTTATTCATCAAGTTATCATCCTAAATGACCTAGTTAGCCTTAGTTTAGCAAATTAAAGCACTATAAAATACTCATCAAATTGAGAAATCGTTAACAAAAAAGGGCACCGAAGTGCCCTTTTAAATTTATTAATCCTAATGATTAGAAAGTGATCTCTGCATTCACACGGAAATTACGTCCCGGTGCGTTAAAGCGTTTAATCCCTTTACCTGTTTTTTGATTAATTAAGTTAGTTGTACCAAATGGACGGATAGAACGGATGCTATCCCAAGTGCCATATTCACGGTTTGTAAGGTTATACACCCCAGCACGCAATGTCACGTTTTTAACTGGCTTAATATAAGCAATTAAATCGACTAACGTATAGCTATCACTACGCCATTTAATGTGTTGGTCTTTTTGATCTTTTCCATCATAGAACATATTGAAGGTATCTTTTTCTTTTTTAGCACTTGCGTGTGTTAAATACATATCTACCCCAAATTTTTCTTGTGTATGTTCATAACCTAGCCCAACCACATGTGTTTGAGGTTGAATCACATTCATTGGGGTATCCAACTTATTAGTATCTCTTTGTTTACCTTCTTCACCTACTTTGCTACTCATTCTGCCTTTTTGTAAGCTAAGTTTATAAGATAAATTAAAGCCATCTAATACGCCCCAAACATCACCTAAATGTAATCTAGAATTAACTTCAAGCCCTTTGACGCGTGCTTTATCACGGTTAACATTTTGGTAAAGTAAAGTTTCTAATTGACTACCGCCATTACCATAAGGTAACGAACCTTTTTTCAAATAGGCCAAATCTAAGAAATCTTTATAATCTGTTTGGAATAGGTTGACTGTTAAGAAACTTTGTTGCTTATGTAACGTAATTGCCACTTCCTTATTTTTAGATCTTTCCGCTTTTAAATCTAAATTTGGATAAATAGAGAATGAAGGGTGCTGGAATACAAAATAAATCTCATCTGAAGTTGGTGCTCTAAAACCTGTGGCATATTTTGCTTGGATTTTCAAGAAATCCATTGGGTCAAAACTAAAGGTGGCACTATAAGAGTTAGCTGAAAACTTGGTCTTTTTCGATGCTAAATAAACCGCATTTTTTTCCGCATTCTCATTTTTTTCATCTTGTGTAGCATAAGTATTCTTAGGTTTCAATTCAATAAAACGCCCTAAAATCAAATCTGTCGGTAATTTAGGTGTAGTACCAGGGATATATTTAGGGTCGTGTTTTATACGATCATAACGGTATGCCAAATCTAAATTAACCTTATCATTTAGCTTAATTTTATCCGTCACATATAACGCGCCTGTTTTAGTTTTAACTGGAATTAAGAAACTAAATAATCTATCTTCATGAGAACATAAAGTTGTAAAACTATTCCCATTATATGGTTGACATTTATTGGGTTTACCGTTTTCCTCACCAAAAAAGATATTTGCCCACCACTGCCTATTATAGGCTTCATAGCCAGCCCTATTGATCATACTTTTTTTAACTTCGCTATATAAACCACCATAAGTCGCATTATGTTCTACACTTTTTAGCTTAAAGCTTTTAGTTAAATCTATATTATACTGCTGAGTATCAGTATTTAAATCACGATCTCTCCATTGATTTTCTACATAACCTTTTTCGCTAGGTAAATACACACGGCTAAATTTTTTATTTTCACCACGGCTTTCTAATACAGCATATTTCCCATTGCCATTATTCATAGTTTTTTCAGATAGCTCATAAGTTATATATTTATATTCATTAGGGGAATTGCCATATCCATTATTTGTACTTGATAATAATTGCATGGGCTTAGAACAATCATATTGATCACAATTAATTAAAATGCTATCTACATTAAATTCTTTAACTCTTACTTCTTTACCTTTGCTATCAAAATAGTTATTAAACTCTCCCTCTTTTTTGTGTGTAATTTTACCATCATGTTTATCTAAAAATATCCCTTTATCATTAATGTATAGCCCAGAAGGGTTAGCAATAGTAGGACAATCAATTTCACCATTAACGTCACAATATTCATCTAAACGAGCTTTCAATTTAATTTTCTGGTGATTATGGGTAATTTTGAGTGTATCCCAAAAGTCATTAGTATCAAAATTTTCATAGACAACAGAAATATTTTTACGGTTACTTTTATCATGAGTATGGCGTACATCTTTTAAAAATGGCCCACCATTATAAGAGGTAAATGCATTAGACCAATCAGTACCTCGGCTGGTATTACGACTATCATCATAGCCTAGGGTAAAGCGGTTGGTATCATTTAATTGATAGCCTATTTTAATTAAGCTGCTTTGTTTAGTAATTTTATATGGGTCGGCTTTTTCACGTTCTTTACGAACGACTGATCCATCATAATGGCGATGCCCATAATTACGTAATTCATTGCCGTGGCGTTGGGTGTGTACGGCTAATAAATCAAAATCGCTATAACGGCCAGCTGCAGTCACGCTATGTAATTTTTGATTATCTGCACTTGAGTAGCCAGTTTTATAGCCAAAATGGTAATTTTTATCGATTAAATAATCGCGTACATCTTTAGATTCAAATGAAACAGTTCCGCCTAAGCTTCCGCTACCTGTACGAATAGCATCTGCACCTTTTTGAATGACCACTTGTTTTAAGTTTTCAACCTCTACACCGTTACGGGTATTATTAAAATTGCCGTAACCTTCAAATAATTCTTTAAACCCTTGTGATGAAATCGTTTCAGCTTGGTGTAAGCCATCAACCACTACCGCAACACGGTTTTCATCAACACCACGAATAGCATAACCTGAGCTACCAAAGCGACCTTTTTCTACTACGGTTATCCCGGTTTCATAACGGACTAAATCACGGCTATCTTGAACTTGCTGTTTGCTGAGCGCTTTAGCATTTTTTTTGATTTCACCTACATTTTTGTTATGTACCGAGTCGTCCTCCGACGAAACAACAATAGTTTCTAATTTTTCTGTTTGCATATTGCTTTCGGCATAAACCGTGTGAGCATACCCCAAAATACAGAGAGTAATCGCTGAGAGTTTATTCGTTTTCATTACGTATTCCTTAAATGTTAAGTATTAGTGAAGTTATGTAAGTTTGATTTTAATAAAAACGATTATCAAAAACATCTTGTGTATTTTATTTATTTTACAAAAAAGCTCAAGCAATAAATGAAAATAAATACTAATGTTTTTAATATAATGACAACTTAAGTTATATTGACAATCAATCAGCAAAAAAAAGTAAAAAAATAGCGAGCTAAATGCTCGCTATTTTGTGTTGCTATCCTGAGATGCGGTCGTATTATTTTTTTAATAAATCACGGATCTCTGCTAATAATTCTTCTTGAGTTGGGCCTTTGGCTACCGCGGGTGCTTCTGCAACCTCTGCCGGTCTTTTAAGTGAATTAATAGCTTTAACCATTGAAAATACTGCAATTGCGATAATTAAGAAATCAAATATGTTTTGGATAAAGGCGCCATATTTTAACATTACGGCTTCTGCACCTTCTTTGGCGGGTGCAATTTGAATAGCAAGATCTTTAAAGTCCACGCCGCCAATTAACCAACCGATTGGTGGCATAATCACATCACTGACCAATGAAGACACTATTTTACCAAATGCACCACCGATGATTACCCCGACAGCCATATCCATAACGTTGCCTTTTACAGCAAACTCACGAAATTCTTTTAAAATACTCATTGCTTTTCCTTAATATTTACTCATCATTGAGTCGTTAATTAAATAATCATAAGACAAACATTAATATTATATTCATTTTTTAATGAAACTGACAATTAATATTGACGTTAATCTTTCCAAAAATAGGGCGTAAAAATAATTAGTAATGAAAAAATTTCTAAACGTCCACAAATCATTGCTAATGAAAAAATGTATTTAGCGCTATCCGAAACGCCTGAAAAATTACCGCTTACCATTCCTAATCCTGGCCCGGCGTTGGTTAAGGTTGCTAAAACCGCGCCTACTGCATCACCAATTCCCATTCCACATAGAATGGCTGCGAACACAAAACACAAGAACACAAAAATAGAGGCTATTAAAAATGCCCAAATCCGTTCTTGGGTGCTAATGGGTAATACTTGATCGCCAATTTTAATCGTTTTTTGCAAGTTGGGGTGAATTAACATATTTAATTCTTTTTTCAGTAATAACCATAATACTAATACACGAATGGTTTTTAAACCACCGGAAGTTGAGCCTGAACAACCGCCCCAAATCGCACTGAATACTAATAATAGCCCTAAAACGGGCGGTAATGTATTGATATCAAAAATGGTATAACCTGACGTCATTGACATTGAGGTTAATTGTATTGCGCCTTTGGATATCGCATCATTAAAAGAATAATTATACGCTAGGTATAAACCAAATGAAAAAAGTGCAATAAAAATCAATTGGCTGATAAAAAAGAAGCGAAATTCAGGGTTATGCCAATAATGCTTCACAATACTATAACGGCGTTCATACTGATAAATTAATGAAATATGTAAGCCAAAATTACAGCCTCCGATCAGCATAAATAAGGCGGTTACTAGATAAATCTTATTACTGTTAAAATAAACTAATCCGTCATTATGGGTTGACATTCCGCCATTTGCGACCGTGGAAAAGCTATGTGAAACCGCATCAAATAGGTTCATTCCCAGTAAATAATAAGCGCCCGCACAGCAAAGGGTTAATCCTAAGTAGATAATCCATAAAATCTTAGCCACTTCGGTTATCCGCGGTAATGATTTATCGCGTAATGGATTAGAGCTTTCTGCGCGATAAAGTTGTACGCTACTAATGCCAAACAATGGGATAATTGCTACGGCAAGTACAATCATTCCCATACCGCCTAACCACTGTAAGAATTGCCGATAAAACAAAATGGCTTTTGGCAAGCTATCTAAATCCGTAATCACTGTTGCACCAGTGGTGGTTAAGCCTGAAAAGGATTCAAAAATTGATTCGCTTAAGCTTAAATCTGGATTATCTAAAATAATAAATGGCACCGCTCCAAGCAAACCTAGCACTACCCAGAAAAGCACGACAATTAAAAAACCTTCACGTGAACGTAATGCATATTTATGCTCTCGACAAAACCACCATAAAAATGCGCCGACTGAGAAGGTTAATAAGAACGATTGTACAAATTCGCGCCCGCCACCATCACCATAAATCAGTGCGATAAAAGCAGGTAATAACATTGTGATGGAAAAACTCATCACAAGAATACCAATAATGCGAATAATAGTTAGTAATTGCAAAAATACCTCTAATAACGTAGCTAGTAAGCGGTTAAATTTTACTGAATTTTAGCAAGTTCAGCAAAGATAAGTAGAAAAAGCCGGTAAAATAGCCAAGATAAGTGCTCATTTTCTGCTAAAATAATGCCACCTATTCACTGCACTCAATCTTAACCATGTCAAAATTAAATATTATTTTTGCAGGCACACCTGAATTTGCCGCACAACATTTACAAGCCTTATTAGCTTCTCAACACAATATCGTGGCGGTTTATACTCAACCGGATAAACCTGCAGGAAGAGGCAAAAAATTGCAAGCAAGCCCAGTTAAACAACTTGCATTACAGCATAATATTCCTGTTTATCAGCCAAAATCATTGCGCAATCCACAAGCACAAGCCGAGTTGAATGCATTAAATGCGGATGTAATGGTTGTAGTCGCATACGGATTAATTCTCCCCGAAGCCGTTCTCCATATTCCGCGTTATGGTTGTTTAAATGTACATGGTTCATTATTACCACGTTGGCGCGGTGCAGCACCTATTCAGCGTGCGATTTGGGCGGGTGATCAGGAAACGGGGGTAACGATTATGCAAATGGATGCGGGCTTAGATACCGGTGATATGTTACATAAAGTTAGCACAAAAATTGAAGCAGACGAAACCTCGGCTTCGTTATATATGAAACTAGCCCAATTGGCACCGCCGGCATTATTAGCAGTTTTAGATGGGTTAACTGAACAGCAGTTCAAACCTGAAAAACAAGACGATCAGTTAGCCAACTATGCAGAAAAGCTATCCAAACAAGAAGCAAAATTAGATTGGAATTTGCCCGCTTATCAGTTAGCACAAAATATACGTGCTTTTAATCCGTGGCCAATAAGTTTTTTAACTGTTGAAGTAGAAGGTGTGGAACAACATGTGAAAGTGTATCAAGCCACCGTATTAGCACATCAGCATCACGCTGTAGGCACGGTATTACAAGTAGATAAAAATGGAATTCAAATTGCGACAAGCGAAGGTGTTTTAAATATTACTCAATTGCAACCACAATGCAAAAAACCTATGTCAGTACAAGATTTCTTAAACGGTAGAGCAAACTGGTTTAGTTTGGGTAAGCAATTATAATTTAAGCACAATCATTCCTCTGCTTAATCTCTACGCTACGCGGGGGGATTTTTACTCTCCATTTGATCTTTTTTTAGCACAAACATAATATTTACTGCCTTGTTTATACTGTTCAATATCGGTCATTTCCGCCAAATAAGCATAAAAGGTTTGTTTAATACAATTAATTCTGGCTAATACATATTGATATAATTCTCCTTTAGTCAGCGGTTCGGATAGTTCTGCTAGGATTTCTCGAATATGTTGTTGAATTTGGTGGCGCAAATCTTGATGAAAGGCGATAAGTGAATGTTCGCTCGCTTTTAATTGAACGAATACATTATTATTTATATCTGGCGTTAGGTATTCCAACACATTACCATTAAATTGCTTTAGTTTTTGTCGAATACTCGACGCTTTATAGTCTGTTTGGCTAGCTAAGTAATTAATTCCGTTAATGGTGTAGTTTGCTGATCATTATCATTAAAAAAGGTTAAGATCAATTGATAGAATTGCTGATTATTTGGCAACTTACGTTTCATTTTCAAAATAATCGGTTCATTTGGGCGTCGTAATCGCCATAATTTATCTTCACATACAAATTCTGCTTCAGATAAATAAATTTTGATTGAATTCATTGATACTTTTCGTTGTTGCTTAATCAATTCAAATAGTTGTTGTTGACTTAATAAGCCATATTTTGTTAGGGATTCAACAATTAACGTTTTTATATTCTTATTGGCAATATGCCATTCAGTTAACGTCCAAACCCCACTTTTACCCATCGGCGAAAAACGAGGATCTTGCGACATTTGCGATGCAATACTGCGGACTAGTCGTTCTTCATCACGCAATGCTCCCATTTTTTCAATCATTAAATGCGCTATCGCTTTCAAGGAGGTTGGTTGTTGCTTTTCTAATAATAAGCGATAAACAATATCGCCAAAATTACGGTAGGTATTGATTTCACGATGTATTTTGCCACGCTCAAGCCGAATGCCGACCAAATTATCTAATAATAAACATAATTCAGTTACTGATAAAAAATCGATCGCTAGGGTGTCAAAATAATCTAAAACAGTCTCAAGTTGTATATCTTTAAATTCATCATATAACGCTCGTTGGATATTTTCTAAAATATAATCGAGCTGATCTTTGGCTAAATTGGTAAAAAAATAATCCTTAAAATGATAGTGATGTAACTGCCGATAAATTTGTTGATAGCCCAAAATATGCATCAGTAATAGACTGTAATGTTGTTCTTGAAAAAATTCGGGAAATTGAGAACGTGTGATTAAATGGTGTTGAGTTAATTTTTGCGTAATTTGGTAATAGTAATCGATCACTGAATTATCTAAGCGCTTAGTGGCTGGCTTATTGATACGATATTCCCCTCGTAAAAACAGTTGCAATTGTTCTTCTAACATATTCGAAATTTGCCGAACTCTTTCTCGTGTTAAGCCTAATGAATCACCAATATGCTCTAACGTTTCAATTGAATGTGTTTCTAAACCGTAACGACGAAATAAAATTTGCCGATCGCGTTCTTTATGCTTACTTTGATAAACTTTCGTAAAAAATAGCGTGATTACTTGCTTGAAATGGTCGATTAATGATGGTTGTGGCGCTATAAAAATAACGTCTTGAAAAATCAGCTTATCAAAATCGGGAGTAGATAAATTGCTATAAAACTGAATATGACGAATGGCTTCAATTTGGGAGTGAATTACCGTTTTTTGACTGATTCCTTTACAAGTTGCTAAATCGCTAAAAATAAAATCAAGTGCTTGTTTAACGGTATTGATAGGCTGTTTTTTGATAAGGTTGAGAGTTCGAACCGGTAAATCCGTGAAGTATTTTAACGTAAGTTTAATTTCACGTTCTGCAAAAATAGGCGGGTAAAATAGAGTGAATAATGTAACTGGGAAATGATGGATAAGATATTGATTAATTTGCGTAAAGGTCTTAAAAAGGGTTTCGGCGGAAAATGATGGTTCAAAGTAAAGCTGTTGGTATGTTAGTTTTAGTAGCTCTCTCACATTTGCACACCTTGCTGAATGAAAAATGAGGTAACCAACGGTTCAAAATCAAAAATATCTTGCCCATCTACTTCTAATAATGTGGTATTGATCATCGCCTGATTTTTTGCCATTTTAGCCATATCGACACACAGTAACATAAGCCCTCCGATCCAATTTTTAGCATAGTTGTCGTTATATATTGAGAATAGAAAGTTGTCAATAATGTAATGGCTACTTATTTATAAGTGAATGGGAGAAAATACGCACAGCAAGAGGTTAATAAAACAGCTTACTTTACAAGACTAAATGACTACGAATCTGATGTAAGAAGCGCTTAGTTCGTTCATGCTGAGGGTGTTCAAATAACATTTTGGGTGAACCTTGCTCTACAATTTCACCTCGGTCCATTACAACGAGCCTGTCCGCCACTTCTAAAGCAAACTTAATTTCGTGCGTAACAACTAACATTGTCCAGCCTTCTTGTGCTAACTGTTTCATTATATTTAATACATCTTGCACTAACTAGGGATCCAATGCTGAAGTCGGTTCATCAAATAACATTAGTGCGGGCTGAATTGCCAACGCACGGGCAATCCCTACCCATTGCTGTTGTCCGCCTGAAAGTTGGTTTGGATATAACGCTGCTTTATCTGCTAACCCGACTTTGGCAAGCAATTGTTGGGCGGCTAATTTTGCTTGTGCTAAATTTTTACCTTGTACAAAAATAGACCCTTCCATTACATTTTCTAAGACGGTTTTATGAGGGAAAAGATTATAGTTTTGAAAAACCATTCCTGATTTACGCCGTAATGCCAAAATCTGTTGTTTAACCTCTTTAGCGGTAAAATCAACGGTTAAAGGTTGCTCTCTGGTAAATTCAATAGTGCCTTTTTCTGGCATATCTAACGCATTTAAACAACGTAACCATGTTGTTTTACCTGAGCCAGATGGACCAAGGATTACGACGACTTGCCCTTTTTCAATCTGAAGATCAATGCCACGTAAAATGAGATTATCACCAAAACTTTTCTGAATATTATTAATGTTAATCATATTGCATCTCTCTGTTGTTGATGAAAGCGTTCATTATTTAGCGATAAAGCGATCAAAACGGTGTTCAAGACGTGCTTGAATACCAAAAAGTATCCAGCAGAAACACCAATAAATAAACGCCGCTTCAATATAAACAGGCAGAAAATCATAAGACATATTTGCCATCTGCTGTGCCACTCTAAACATTTCTGTAACCGTTACCACGGAGGCTAATGAGGTGTCTTTAAATAGCCCAATAAAGGTATTGCTTAGCGGAGGAATAGCCACTCTAATTGCTTGTGGTGCAATGATACGGCGGAAGGTTTGTAGATAAGTCATACCAATCGAATACCCAGCTTCCCATTGTCCTTTAGGGACTGCTGAAATGGCAGCTCGAACAGTTTCAGAAGCATAAGCGCCAATATTCAATGAAAAACCAATAATCGCGGCAGGAATAGGATCAACATAAAAACCCAACGCTGGTAAGCCATAAAAAACTATCGAAATTTGCACAAGCATTGGCGTACCGCGAATAATCGAAATATACGCTTGTATGATAACTAATAGTATGCGATGCATTATCCCTGTGACTGAGGTTATACGCACTAACGCCACCAATACCGCAATAATCATGCCAATAATAAAAGACACTATCGCTAATGGAATAGAAACTAGCACCATGGCCTGTAGCATAGGCAAAAAAGCATCCATTACTAATTTAACCCGTGCTTCGTCCATAAAAGGCAGTTGAAATAATAAGTTTTCTAGCACAATTTTCCCTTAAAAACGAAAGTTCTCGCCAATTATAACATTATAAAACACCTCTAGACGGCTAAAAACAAAATAAGCGCTCATATTTTGCAAGTGTTTTGCGAAAAAATGACCTCTTATTGAGATAATATGGATAATTATTTAACGCTAATATCCTTTCCAAAGAATTGTTCACCTAATCGTTTAAATGTTCCATCTTGATGTAACGCCATAATAGCTTGATTTATTTTGGCTAATGCGGCTTGATTGCCTTTATTTACCACTAATCCAGCGCCTAATTGTTCACTATCTTGCCAAATAATTTTTAACGAAGACGTAGGATTTTTGTTAAAGTAATCTAATAAGGATAAATAATTGTTAAAGGTAGCCTCCACTCGTTGTTGTTGAATAAGCAATAATGCTTGCGCCATACCATCAACCGAAATCACTTTAGCTCCATTCTTAACAGCTAATTCTCCATAATTGGAACTTAATGATTGTGCCACTTTTATACCTTGCATGTCCGCTGGTTGCTTAACGTGACTGTTATCTGCACGAACTACTAATGCCGCGCCCGACCAACTATATGCGTCGGATAAATCAAACATTGCTTGTCGTTCAGGCGTGCTTAATGCTACTTGATTAGCAACCAAATCAAAACGCCCGGCTTTTAAACCAGCTAACATGGCATCCCATTGTGTTTCTTTAAAATCAACCTTAACCCCGAGTTTTTCAGCAATTGCCCGTGTGACTTCTACATCATAACCGGTTAATTTACCGGTTTGATCATGGTAAGTGAATGGCGGGTAAGTGCCTTCAGTAGCCACGCTAATAGTGCCTTTTGCATCAATCCTAGATAATAAATCATTGCTTGCTAAGCTATTCATTGAGGTAAATAAGCTAATAGCAGTAAACGTAGCGAATGCGATTTTTTTTAACATAATCGCTCTCCTTATTGTGGTTAATTATGTTGTGTTTAATGCATTATTAGCAAAAAATTAGCCCGCTTCAAATAACTAAAAAGCATAATAACTAGCAAAATATTGTAAGCGCTTAAATTTATCTATTAATCAACCAAACTGCGATTATATTGTAAAAAACACCCTTTACATTAATTACAATTTCACTAGCATACTAAATAAAAAGCGATTAAACTTGAGCTAAGCATTTACACACGAAATATAAAAGGAACTTTAATGAAAATTAACTCTCTCGTCTTAGCACTTTCAATCATCCCTACTATTTCATTAGCAAACACTAACAATGTACACCTTTACGGTAAAATAGGAACCGATATCTATTCTCACTTTTCAAGCTTTCAACTTGGCGCACTCGCACAGTCTAAAAATCTTAACCCATCAATAGCATTGTCTTTAGAAGCCACGGGTAAAATCGCGCCTAATACTGAACTAGGGCTAGGTGTTGGTTTTATAAAACGTAAGAATTTTAACTTTGCTAAAACGTGGAGGGCGACTTCTTATGATAATCAAGCTGAAACCCCTAATGGTTCATGGTTAGGTAACGAAAAATATAAAATAAATCGTTACACTTCATTACCGATCTACTTAATTTTAAAGCAAAACTTTAGACTTAATGATGAAATGAGACTTTATGTTAAAGGTGATCTTGGCTATTCGTTTAATAAAATTAAAAATACCCATTATACATTACACACAGAAATTATTAATAACTCAGATTTACCAAAAGAATATACCAATACTCCAATCGATATGAACGCGAAAAATGGTTCATACTATAGTTTATCGGTCGGGGCGGAGTATAAACATTTCTTAGCTGAAATCGGCTATTATAGAACCAATGTCTCACTCTTTTATAAAGGGCATGGTAAATTTATAGATCCATCGTTTCCTCAAGCCGATTCAAGACGTGACTATAACATTAATAAAACATCATCTTATAGCAACAATGCTATTCGGTTATCTATTGGTTTCAAATTCTAATACCTCCCCCCTCCAAAAGCCGCTTAATCAAGCGGCTTTTTTTATATATTAATCAACAAAATTAAAGCTTCAACTGTAAAGCTGACGCTTTAATTACATTTTTACTAGCCTGTTGAATAAAAAGGTATTAAACTTGCATTGAGTATTTACAATACAAAATATAAAAGGAACTCTAATGAAAATTAAATCTCTCGTCTTAGCACTTTCAATCATCCCTGCTCTATCGTTAGCAAAAACTAACGATGTACACCTTTACGGTAAAGTAGGACCGATATTTACTCTCACTTTTCAACTTTTCAATTTGGAACATTAACACCAATTAAAAATATTAATCCATCAATAGCATTATCGTTAGAAGCCACGCGTAATATCGCACCGAATACCGAACTAGGGCTAGGCATTGGTTTTATAAAACGTAAAGGCTTTAACTTTGCTAAAAGTTGGTTGGCAGAATCTTATCAAAACCAAAAACCTAGACCTAATGGTTTTGGTTTTTGGTTGGGTAATGAACAATATAAAGTAAATCGTTATTCTTCATTACCGATCTACTTAACATTAAAACAAAACTTTAAGCTTAACGGGCATAAAGAGATAAACCTTTATATTAAAGGTGATCTAGGTTATTCCTTTAATAAAATTAAAAATACCTATTATTCATTAGACTCAAAATATATCAATGCTGGACGTTCAGGTGTTCCTGAATCAATTTTTTTCCCAGTTAATATAAAAGCTAAAAATGGCTTATATTATGGTTTAGCGGTAGGTGCTGAGTATAAAAACTTGTTAGCTGAAATCGGCTATTATAGAACCCATGCAAATATCGTTTATAATGGAACGGGTCTATACAAAAATCATTACGGCACCTACGAAAAACTAACAAAAGATAAACATACTATTAATGGTAAATCATCGTATAACAACGATGCAATTCGTTTATCTGTTGGTTTCAAATTCTAACATACCTACCTCTTTAAAAAGCCGCTTAGTTAAGCGGCTTTTTTTATGTGTTAAGCCTAAACTTCCATATTGTTACTAATTTTAAACGATCTTTTTCAGCAATGCGTTAATATATAAATAGCACATTTGCTTAATTTATTAGCCATTTATTTAATTAAAAAGGCCTGTGGATAACATGAAAAATGGTTATGAGTAACTTGAGATCTAGTTAAGGATAAGTTAGCCTTTCCAGAGGCCTGTGGATAACTTAACCGTTTATCCACAATTAAGCTCGGTTTAAATAGCAAGCTCTATACAGCTAACATTAGTATTTAACTGATTGATTTTATTTATTAAATATGACTTATCCTCAATATATGTCATTCCCTATAATAATCATAATAAAGATCTTTAAATATAGATCTATATTATGATAAGCGATCTCAAGATCTTCATTTTAGCCCTTATCGATCGCATTAAAATGGATTTCCCTGATCTTATTTTTTTAGGGTAGAATAGCGCTCTTTTCTTTTGGCACCGAATATATAAAAAATAGGCAAAAAATATGATTTATCCTGAACATTACGATGTCATTGTGGTCGGCGGTGGGCACGCGGGTACAGAAGCAGCGCTTGCTCCAGCACGTATGGGATTAAAAACATTATTACTCACTCATAATGTGGATACGTTAGGGCAAATGTCTTGTAATCCTGCAATTGGTGGTATTGGTAAAGGCCATTTAGTTAAAGAGATTGATGCTATGGGTGGTTTGATGGCCATCGCAACAGATCATGCAGGGATCCAATTTCGCACACTAAACAGTTCAAAAGGGCCGGCAGTAAGAGCAACACGTGCACAAGCGGATCGTGTTCTTTATCGTCAATCTGTGCGTACGGCATTAGAGAATCAGCAAAACTTAGCTATTTTTCAGCAAGAAGTGGTTGATATTTTAGTTGAAAATCATCGCGCCAGTGGTGTTGTCACTAAAATGGGGCTAACTTTTAAAGCCAAAACGGTGATTTTAACCGCTGGAACATTTTTAGCGGGGAAGATCCATATTGGTTTAGACAATTATGCAGGGGGACGAGCAGGCGATCCTGCTGCGACTAGATTAGCAGATCGATTGCGCGATCTCAATTTACGTGTAGATCGCTTAAAAACCGGTACACCACCACGCTTAGATGCACGTACCATTAATTTTGAGGTATTGGCCAAACAACCCGGAGATGAAGTCTTACCGGTCATGTCTTTTATGGGGGAGGTTAGCCAACACCCGCGCCAGATTCCTTGCTATATCACCCATACAAATCATCAGACACACGATATTATACGGGCTAATTTAGATCGAAGCCCTATGTATACCGGAATTATTGAGGGGATCGGTCCGCGTTACTGCCCATCGATTGAAGATAAGGTTATGCGTTTTGGTGATCGTAATGGACATCAGATCTACCTTGAGCCAGAAGGATTAACGACCATTGAGGTGTATCCAAATGGTATTTCAACAAGTTTACCTTTTGATGTACAAATGGCGATTGTTAATTCAATGAAGGGTTTAGAAAATACTCGAATTATTAAACCGGGTTATGCGATTGAATATGACTATTTTGACCCGCGTGATTTAAAGCCAACCTTAGAAGCTAAAGCGATTGAAGGCTTATTCTTTGCGGGACAAATTAATGGCACTACCGGTTATGAAGAAGCCGCTGCACAAGGCTTATTAGCGGGTATTAATGCCGCCTTACAAGTACAAGATAAGCCGAGTTGGTTCCCTACTCGAGATGTTGCTTATACGGGAGTATTAGTTGACGACCTCTGTACGCTTGGTACCAAAGAACCTTATCGTGTATTTACTTCTAGGGCTGAATATCGCTTGCTCTTACGCGAAGATAATGCAGATATTCGTTTAACACCAATCGCACACCAATTAGGACTGATTGATGAAGCGCGTTGGCAACGTTTTAATCAAAAAATGGAAAATATCGAACGTGAGCGTGAACGGCTAAAACAAATATGGATTCATCCACAATCAGCCTATTTAGATGCGGTTAATCAATTAGTAAATTCACCATTAACCCGTGAAGTAAATGGTGAAGACTTATTGCGTCGCCCTGAAATTAACTATGCTAAATTGACCGAAATAGCTGCTTTTGCTCCAGCATTAGACGATCGGCAAGCGGCAGAACAAGTGGAAATCGCAATTAAGTATCAAGGCTATATTGAACATCAATATAGTGAAATTGAGCGACATAAACGCCATGAAAACACCTTAATTCCGGCTGAATTTGATTATAATAAAGTTGATAGCTTATCTAATGAAGTTCGCGCTAAATTAATGCAACATCGTCCTATTTCAATAGGGCAAGCAAGCCGTATTTCAGGTATCACTCCAGCTGCTATTTCAATTTTGTTAGTCAATTTGAAAAAGCAAGGAATGCTCAAGCGAGGCGAGCTATAATGTTAAGTAAAGTGAGTAAGTGGATTGCTTGCTCACTTTTTTAGTGAGCCCAGCCGTTCTTATTTGTTTTTATCCAAATAAACAAAGATGAAGGAATTTGTAAAATGAAACAAAAATTAGACCGATTGCTTGTGCAGGCAGATATTCAGTTAACTGAAAGGCAAAAAGAACAACTGATTGGCTTTGTACATTTATTACATAAATGGAATAAGGCTTATAATTTGACCTCAGTGCGCGATCCAGAAGAAATGCTAGTTAAGCATATTATGGATAGTTTAGTCGTCAGTGTTCATCTTCAAGGGCAATCTTTTATTGATGTTGGTACAGGTCCGGGATTGCCGGGTATTCCGTTAGCGATTGCTAATCCAGATAAACAATTTGTCTTGTTAGATAGCTTAGGTAAACGTATTACTTTTATCAAACAAGTATTACGTGAATTAGCCATTACGAATGTTACACCGGTGCTTAGTCGGGTTGAGCAATACACTGCACGTCAGTTTGATGGCGTATTAAGTCGTGCGTTTGCTTCATTAGATGATATGTTGAATTGGTGTTATGCCTTACCTAACGATAGCGGAAAGTTTTATGCGTTAAAAGGTGTGTATGACGGCGCTGAATTGCAAGCGGTTCAAAAGCCGATTAAATTAGTTTACGCAATAAAACTTAATGTTCCTCAGTTAGTGGGGGAGCGCCATTTAATTGTATTAGCAAAATAGATTAATTTTTGTAAGATTAACCACATTTTCTACCGCATTAAGCAGGCTTATAATACTGAGTAAACCATTACTTACTTGTATGAAATTGTTGAATAATTGTATTAAAATATAACAATGTGTTGCTATTATATTCAGTATCTTTTTACTTTTAATTTAAATGTAATATTTTGTAATATTTTTTTTATATTTTTTGAAAAGATAGTGTAATATATAGTGCTTTTGTTTTGAAACTCAGTTTTTGTGAAGTATAATTTCATACATATTTTTATGTAATAGCGCTGAGTGCTTAGTTAAATATAATTAAGAAGGGCTGAAATGTCAGCTGTAATCAATAAAGCCAAACAGCATTATTTAATGGCATTAAAACTTGAAAGTGGCATTTTATTTGCCATTTTTTGTATGTTACTGATTTTAGAAGGTTCCTTAATCTTCTCTTGGTTAGGAGGCTGCCTAGCTAGTTTTTTACCATATTGCTTGTTTGTCTATTGGATTTTCTTTAAAAAATCTGCAAAAAATCAGTCAAAAATGGCCGCTTTTTATCGTGGTGAAGGGCTGAAATGGCTTGCGACTATTTTATTGGTGGTAGCCGCTTTTAAATTGATACCTGATCTTCATAGGGTGTTATTTTTTGTAGGTTATTTTGTAGCGTTGTTACTCAACAACGTTATTCCATTTGTATTACAAAAACGAACTAACTAAATTTCTATTTTAAAAAGGATACATTATGGCTGGAAATACGGCAGAATATATCGGTCACCACTTAAGCTTTTTGTCCTCTGGCGATGGCTTTTGGGCTGTTCATTTAGATACACTTTTCTTTTCGCTTGTTGCAGGTGTGCTTTTTTTAGTTGTATTTTCTCGCGTTGCGAAAAATGCAACCACCGGCGTACCGGGTAAACTGCAATGTTTAGTGGAAATAGTGGTTGAATGGGTTTACGGATTAGTAAAAGATAATTTCCACGGGCCCCGTCATATGATTGCACCATTAGCACTCACAATTTTTTGCTGGGTCTTTATTATGAATGCGATTGACTTAGTCCCGGTCGATTTCTTGCCACAATTAGCAAATATGTTTGGTATTCATTACCTGCGTGCCGTACCAACAGCCGATATTAGTGCCACTTTAGGTATGTCTATTTGTGTATTTGGTTTAATTTTGTTCTATACTGTAAAATCTAAAGGTTTTAATGGTTTAGCAAAAGAATACACGCTTCATCCCTTTAATCATTGGGCATTTATTCCCGTCAATTTTATTCTTGAAACAGTAACATTACTTGCAAAACCAATCTCTTTAGCATTCCGTTTATTTGGAAATATGTATGCAGGTGAGTTAATTTTTATCCTTATTGCAGTTATGTATATGGCTGATAACTTTGCACTTCAAGCATTAGGTATCCCATTGCATTTAGTTTGGGCTATTTTTCACATATTAGTGATCACTCTACAAGCCTTTATTTTTATGATGCTAACGATTGTTTACTTGAGTATCGCTTATAATAAAGCGGATCATTAAACGAACCCCATAAGCGGTTGTTATTTTGTGAAATTTTACTAAAAATGGACTGCTTAAACTTTACTTTTTTATTAACAACCTAGCCTTTTGGCTAATTCCTCAATCTTAATGGAGAACATTATGGAATCAGTAATCACAGCAACAATTATTGGTGCGTCACTATTATTAGCTTTTGCTGCACTTGGTACAGCGATTGGTTTTGCTATCTTAGGTGGTAAATTCTTAGAATCATCATCTCGTCAGCCTGAATTAGCTAGTAGTTTACAAACTAAAATGTTTATCGTTGCAGGTCTTTTAGATGCTATCGCAATGATCGCGGTTGGTATTTCTTTACTTTTCATCTTCGCGAACCCATTCATTGATTTATTGAAATAAGTCGAGCTTCCGTTATTTAGTTGAATAACTTAACCGACTTTTAGGAGGGCGTTGTGAATTTAAATGCAACACTAATTGGTCAACTTATTGCATTCGCACTATTTGTTGCGTTTTGTATGAAATATGTATGGCCACCGCTTATTAAAGTGATCGAAGAGCGTCAAGCAAATATTGCGAATGCTTTAGCATCTGCTGAAAAAGCGAAGCAAGAACAAGCTGATTCTAAAGTTTTAGCTGAGCAAGAAATCATTAAAGCAAAAGAAGAAGCACAAAAAATTATTGATTTAGCAACAAAACGTCGTAATGAAATTTTAGAGTCTGTGCAAGCAGATGCTGAAGTTGAGCGCCAACGTATCATTGAACAAGGGCATGCGGAAATAGATAGTGAGCGTAAGCGTGTTCAAGAAGAGCTTCGTCAAAAAGTGGCAGCATTAGCTGTAGCTGGAGCAGAAAGAATTGTTGGTCGCTCAGTAGATACTGCAGTAAATAATGACATTATAGATAAATTCGTTGCAGAATTATAACAAGGTGGGGCAGATGTCAGAATTAAGTACAGTAGCTCGCCCCTATGCTAAAGCAGCTTTTGATTTTGCTTTAGAGCAAGGTCAGTTGGATAAATGGCAAGAAATGTTACAGTTTTCAGCATTAGTCGCTGAAAATGAACAAGTAGTAGAATATATTACTTCATCTCTTGCAAGCAGTCAGATTTCAGAAATTTTTCTTCAAATCTGTGATGACCAACTTGATCAATATGGGCAAAATTTTATTCGCGTAATGGCTGAAAATAAGCGTTTAGCTATTTTACCTGAAGTTTTTAACCGCTTTAACGCATTACATGCTGAGTATGAAGCGATTAAAAAGGTGATTGTCGTTTCAGCAACCGAATTAAGTCAAGCACAAGAAGAAAAAATCGCCAAGGCGATGGAAAAACGCTTAGGGCAAAAAGTTCGTTTAACAACCGAAATTGATAGCACATTACTTGCTGGTATTATTATTAAATATGATGATATCGTTATCGATGGCTCAAGTCGCGGTCAGTTAAATCGCTTAACTCAAGCGTTGAGCTTGTAAGAGGAATAAAAAATGCAACTAAATTCAACTGAAATTAGTGAATTGATTAAAAAACGCATTGCCCAGTTTAATGTGGTAAGCGAAGCACAAAGCACCGGAACAATTGTTTCAGTAAGCGATGGTATTATTCGCATACATGGACTTGCTGATGTTATGCAAGGCGAAATGATTGAATTACCGGGCAATCGTTATGCAATTGCACTTAACTTAGAACGCGATTCTGTAGGTGCGGTTGTAATGGGGCCTTATGCTGATTTAGCTGAAGGTATGACTGTTAAATGTACCGGTCGTATTTTAGAAGTGCCTGTAGGTAAAGGTTTATTAGGGCGCGTGGTAAACACATTAGGTCAGCCAATTGATGGTAAAGGAGAAATCGATAATGATGGCTACTCACCAGTTGAAGTGATTGCGCCTGGTGTAATTGATCGTCAATCTGTTGATCAACCAGTACAAACTGGTTATAAAGCAGTGGACTCAATGGTGCCAATCGGTCGTGGTCAGCGTGAATTAATCATTGGTGACCGTCAAACAGGTAAAACAGCATTAGCAATTGATGCTATCATTGCACAAAGAGATTCAGGCATTAAATGTATCTATGTAGCCATTGGTCAAAAAGCATCAACTATTGCTAACGTAGTGTGTAAATTAGAAGAGCATGGTGCGTTAGCAAATACGATTGTCGTGGTTGCATCTGCTTCTGAATCTGCAGCATTACAATATCTTGCACCTTATTCAGGTTGTGCGATGGGAGAATATTTCCGTGATCGTGGTGAAGACGCACTCATTGTGTATGATGATTTATCTAAACAAGCGGTAGCTTATCGTCAAATTTCACTACTATTACGCCGTCCACCAGGTCGTGAAGCATTCCCAGGCGATATATTTTATTTACATTCTCGCTTACTTGAGCGTGCGGCTCGTGTAAATGCTGAATATGTAGAACGTTTTACCAATGGAGCTGTAACAGGTCAAACCGGTTCTTTAACTGCTTTACCAATTATTGAAACTCAAGCAGGTGATGTATCTGCATTCGTTCCAACAAATGTAATTTCAATTACTGATGGTCAAATATTCTTAGAGTCAAGCTTATTTAACTCAGGCATTCGTCCTGCGGTGAATCCAGGTATTTCTGTATCACGTGTGGGAAGTGCAGCACAAACAAAAGTGATCAAAAAATTGTCAGGTGGTATCCGGACTGCATTAGCACAGTATCGTGAATTAGCTGCTTTCGCACAATTTGCCTCGGATCTTGATGATGCTACGCGTAAACAGCTATCACATGGTCAAAAAGTAACTGAATTACTAAAACAAAAACAATTTGCACCAATGCCTGTCAGTAAACAAGCATTAGTCCTTTTTGCGGCAGAATTCGGTTATTTAGATGATGTAGAACTTGAACGTATTAGTTCATTTGAATCTGCTTTACTTGCTTACGCTAACAGTAATCATGCAGACTTTATGAAGGATTTAGCTAAATCAGGTAATTTCAACGATTCAATTCAGCAAGAATTAAAAACAATCGTTGAAAACTTCAAAAAGAATGGTGCATGGTAATCCAAAACTAGCGGAGAGAGATTATGGCAGGTGCTAAAGAGATTAGAACCAAAATTGCAAGTGTTCGTAATACGCAAAAAATTACGAAAGCAATGGAAATGGTGGCTACCTCTAAAATGCGTAAAACGCAAGAGCGTATGGCAGCAGGTCGTCCATATTCAGAGACGATCCGTAACGTAATTAGCCATATCGCGAAAGGAAGCATTGGTTATAAGCACCCGTTTTTAATTGAGCGTGATATTAAAAAAGTAGGTTATTTAGTTATCTCTACCGACCGTGGTTTATGTGGTGGTCTTAATATCAATTTATTCAAGACAACCTTGAATGAATTTAAAGCGTGGAAAGATAAAGACGTTAGTGTTGAACTTGGCTTAGTAGGTTCAAAGGGAGTAAGCTTTTACCAATCTATTGGCTTAAAAGTTAGGGCTCATATTACAGGTTTAGGTGATTCACCTGAAATGGAACGTATTGTTGGTGCAGTTAATGAAATGATTAATGCTTATCGCAATGGTGAAGTGGATATGGTTTGTATTGCTTATAATCGTTTTGAAAATACAATGTCACAAAAACCAGTTATTGCACAATTACTACCGTTACCTAAATTAGAAAATGACGAATTAGAAACAAAAGGTTCTTGGGATTATCTCTACGAGCCTAACCCACAAGTATTATTGGATAGTTTACTTGTTCGTTATTTAGAAACACAGGTATATCAAGCAGTTGTCGATAACCTTGCTTCTGAACAAGCCGCTCGAATGGTAGCAATGAAGGCCGCAACAGATAATGCGGGAGCATTAATTGATGAGTTACAATTAGTGTATAACAAAGCTCGTCAAGCAAGTATTACAAATGAATTAAATGAAATTGTTGCAGGTGCTGCTGCAATTTAATGGAGAAAATAGGTAATGGCAACAGGAAAAATTGTACAGATTATCGGTGCGGTAATCGACGTTGAATTCCCGCAAGATGCAGTACCAAAAGTATATGATGCTTTAAAAGTTGAATCAGGTTTAACCTTAGAAGTTCAACAACAATTAGGTGGTGGTTTAGTACGTTGTATCGCATTAGGTACCTCAGATGGTTTAAAGCGTAGCTTAAAGGTTGTAAATACAGGTAACCCTATTCAAGTTCCTGTAGGCACTAAAACATTAGGCCGTATTATGAATGTATTAGGCGAACCAATTGATGAAAAAGGACCTATTAGCGAAGAAGCTCGTTGGGATATTCATCGTGCGGCTCCAAATTATGAAGAACAGTCAAATAGTACTGAATTACTTGAAACCGGTATCAAAGTTATTGACTTAATTTGTCCATTTGCAAAAGGTGGTAAAGTCGGCTTATTTGGTGGAGCTGGTGTAGGTAAAACCGTTAATATGATGGAATTGATCCGTAATATTGCTATTGAGCACTCAGGTTATTCGGTTTTTGCTGGTGTAGGTGAGCGTACTCGTGAAGGTAATGATTTTTATCATGAAATGACGGATTCTAATGTATTAGATAAAGTATCACTAGTATATGGTCAAATGAATGAACCACCAGGTAACCGCCTACGTGTTGCGTTAACAGGTTTAACTATGGCTGAAAAATTCCGTGATGAAGGTCGTGATGTATTATTTTTCGTAGATAATATTTATCGTTATACTTTAGCCGGTACAGAAGTTTCTGCTTTATTAGGCCGTATGCCATCAGCGGTAGGTTATCAACCAACCCTTGCAGAAGAAATGGGTGTATTACAAGAACGTATTACCTCAACTAAAACTGGTTCAATCACGGCAGTACAAGCAGTTTACGTGCCTGCGGATGACTTAACAGATCCATCACCAGCGACAACTTTTGCTCATTTAGATTCAACAGTGGTATTAAGCCGTAATATCGCCTCATTAGGTATTTACCCAGCTGTAGATCCTCTTGACTCTACTTCCCGTCAATTAGACCCACTTGTAGTAGGGGAAGAACATTATAATGTAGCGCGTGGTGTACAAGGTACATTACAACGTTATAAAGAGTTAAAAGACATTATTGCAATTTTAGGTATGGATGAACTATCTGAAGATGATAAGTTAGTCGTTGCCCGTGCTCGTAAGATCGAACGTTTCTTATCACAGCCATTCTTTGTTGCTGAAGTGTTTACAGGTTCACCAGGTAAATATGTATCTCTAAAAGATACTATCCGCGGTTTTAAAGGCATCTTAGAAGGTGAATTTGATCATATCCCAGAACAGGCGTTCTATATGGCAGGTTCAATCGACGAAGTTGTGGAAAGAGCGAGCAAGATGTAATTGTTCCCTAAACCGAATTAGGGACTAAAGGAGAACAAAATGGCATCTCAATTTGAACTTAGAATAGTAAGTGCGGAAAAACAAATCTTTAATGGTCAAGTGGTTAGCGTACGTGTAAGTGGTGTTGAAGGTGAATTAGGTATTTATGCTGGACATACCCCCTTATTAACAGCAATAAAACCAGGTATGGTTAAATATACCCTTGAAGATAATAAAGAAGAGTTTATTTATGTATCAGGTGGTTTCTTAGAAGTACAGCCTACAATCGTAACTGTTCTTGCTGATATTGCAATTCGTGGTGAAGAATTAGATCAACAACGTATTCTTGCTGCAAAACGTAAAGCTGAATATACGCTTAGTAAAACAAATAATGCGGAATTATCAGCTAAACTTGCTCGTGAAATTGCAAAACTACATGTTTATGAAATTGTAAATTCAAAATTAACTAAAAAACGTTAATTATATTAATTAAAAAACTCAACTTTTAATTAAGTTGGGTTTTTTATTTTTTATAGCATTAATTGAGAAACTACATATCGTAATACTATTTTATATTAACGTACCCTGATAGGAAATAATCATTTTTTGCTAGCAAAAGCAGCAAAATGGCGTAAGTTTATGCACGCAATCAATTTTTTTAATTTTTCTCAAAAAAAAGTATTTGCAAAAAGGGAAAGATATCCTATAATGGGCGACACACAACGACGCACCGTTGTGAGCTGTTAAGCTAGATTGAGCGGTGCGTCGTTTTATTTTGCTCTTTAACAACGAATCAGACAATCTGTGTGGGCACTTGTTGATTGACTTAATTTTATATGTTTTATAAAAACTTGAAGTCTTAATAAGTGCTTAAACTAGAAATTCATATTAATTTAATTCCTTTTGTTTTACTTTCAAGTGAA
>NZ_FOJC01000005.1 GCF_900109315.1 [Haemophilus] ducreyi
CAAACTCTTCAATTTAAAAAGTTTAATCGCTCAATAACTGCTTAGCTTAGTTCACTTCTCTTCTCTTTCATTTCACTTGAAAGTAAAACAAAAGGAATTAAATTAATATGAATTTCTAGTTTAAGCACTTATTAAGACTTCAAGTTTTTATAAAACATATAAAATTAAGTCAATCAACAAGTGCCCACACAGATTGTCTGATTCGTTGTTAAAGAGCAAAATAAAACGACGCACCGCTCAATCTAGCTTAACAGCTCACAACGGTGCGTCGTTGTGTGTCGCCCATTATAGGATATCTTTCCCTTTTTGCAAATACTTTTTTTGAGAAAAATTAAAAAAATTGATTGCGTGCTTAAATAATCGACATTTTTTTAAATTTTTATTTAAAACATATAGATTTAAGGTCTATAAAGTGTGTGATAATTAGCGGTGTTAATCGTGCCATTTTCCTTTTTTGAATAAGTTATTATATTACTGTATGATAGTTCTATACCCTACACATTTTATCTAATAATTAAGAGGAAATTCTATGAATCAATTAGATGCTTTACGCGAAATGACTGTGGTTGTTGCTGATACTGGCGATATAGAAGCCATTAGACAATATCAGCCTCAAGATGCTACCACTAATCCCTCGTTAATTTTAAGTGCTTCTGCATTATCACAATATGCGCCTTTAATTGATGATGCAATTCGTTACGCAAAATCAAAAAGTGGCAATAAGGCTCAACAGTTAGTTGATGCTGAAGATAAGCTTGCAGTTAATATTGGTCTGGAAATTTTGAAAATTGTTCCCGGACGAATTTCAACTGAGGTAGATGCTAGATTTTCTTACGATACTGAAAAAACAATTGCTAAGGCACGTAAGTTGATTGGCTTATATAATGAAGCGGGTGTTGCTAATAATCGTATTTTGATCAAAATAGCGGCTACTTGGCAAGGTATCCGTGCTGCTGAAATATTAGAAAAAGAGGGAATTAATTGTAATTTAACATTATTATTCTCTCAAGCACAAGCCAGAGCCTGTGCTGAGGCGGGCGTTTACTTGATTTCACCATTTGTTGGGCGTATCTTAGACTGGTATAAAGCAAATGAGAAAAAGGAATATGCCGCGGCAGAAGATCCGGGCGTTATTTCGGTCACCACTATTTATAACTACTATAAGCAGTACAATTATAAGACTATTGTTATGGGAGCAAGCTTCCGAAATGTAGGTGAAATTACTGAAATTGCAGGCTGTGATCGTTTAACTATTGCTCCGCCATTATTAAAAGCATTAGCGGAAAGCAATGATACATTGGTGCGTAAGTTAGATTATCAAGGTGAGATTTTAGATCGCCCTGCGCCTTTAAGCGAAGCTGAATTTTATTGGCAACATAACCAAGATCCTATGGCCGTGGATAAATTAGCCGAAGGTATCCGTAAATTTGCGATTGACCAAGAAAAATTAGAAGAGATGCTTTCAGCAAAACTGTAATTTTATAAATATTTCAAATAATTAATCGTTGGGATTTTTATTTGTTTTCAGAAGCGGTCTTTTTTGCAAAAATAATCACAAAAAGACCACTTATTTATTTAAATGGCCTGTCTTGCTACAGCACCTTGATAACCAAATTGTCGCCAAGCTTCATACACGACTACTGCCACGGTATTTGATAAATTCATACTTCGACTATCTTTACACATAGGTACTCGGATTTTTTGTGACATTGGCAGAGTCTCTAAAATAGCGGTTGGAATTCCGCGACTTTCTGGACCAAACATCAAAAAATCGCCTTGTTCGTATTGTACTTGGCTATGATTTGCTTCACCTTTAGTAGTTAATGCAAATAAACGTTTAGGCTTTGCACGAGCAAGAAAATCATCAAAATGAGTATATTTTTGAATATCGACAAATTCATGATAATCCAAACCAGAACGTTTTAATTTTTTATCATCCCAAGTAAAACCAAAGGGTTCAATCATATGCAATCGAAAACCACAATTTGCACATAATCGAATAATATTCCCACTATTTTGTGGAATTTCAGGCTCAAATAACACAATATCTAACATTTTTTACCTTGTCATTTTTGATTACTATGTGTTCTGTTAATTTTCAATATGACGAATAATCCAACAATTATGAATATGTGGATTGCGTTCAAAATCTAACGGTAATGTTTTATATGAGATATTCTCTGCTACAAAGCCTAATGCTGTTAGCCCATTAAAATCCATTTTAAAACCACGTTTATTATTAGAAAATACAATCATACCGTCGGAGGTTAAAATACGTTTTAGCTGTGTCATTAATTTAATATGATCTCGCTGTACGTCCCAACTGTCTTCCATTCTTTTTGAATTTGAGAAGGTCGGCGGATCAACAAAAATCAATTCAAAACGTTCTCGACACTCTGCTAACCATTGTAAACAATCCGCTTGAAACAAACGATGGTTATGTGATTTCAATCCATTTAACTCAAGATTTTGCTCAGCCCAATTAAGGTAAGTATTTGACATATCTACAGATGTTGTTGCTTTAGCACCATTTAATGCAGCGTGGATCGTAGCAGATCCTGTATAGGCAAATAAGTTTAAAAACGTTTTACCTTTTGCCATTTGACCAACCATTTTACGAGTGCGCCGGTGATCTAAAAAGATGCCTGTATCAAGATAATCTGTCAAATTAACCCATAATTTTGCGCCGTATTCGTTAACATAGAAATACTCTCCTTTATTAGCTAATTTTTCGTATTGATTAGTTCCTTTCTGCTTTTGTCTTACTTTCAATACTAATTTATTAGTTTCAATACCTGTTACATGCAAAGTAGCTGTTACTGCGTCTAATAACCGTTGTCTGGCTTTATTTTGCTCAATACTTTTTGGTGCAGTATATTCTTGAATCACAATATGATCGCTATATCTATCTACTGCAAAATTATATTCAGGTAAATCTGCATCATATAAACGATAGGCATCAAGCTGCTGTTGCTTAGCCCATTTTTCAATCTTTTTGATATTTTTGGTTAACCGATTAGCGAAATCAGATGCAACTTGAGTATTTTGTGCAACGCTACTTTCTGAGATTTGTTGATTATGAATAGCATGCTCAGCTATTTGATAATTTTTTTGCAAACAATCAAGCGGTCCACTTTTGGCTTTAAATTGTCGTGTAGATCTTAAACGTAAACAGTTCAATAATGACGGTTCACCGCTAAAAATGGAAACATTCCAACCAGCAAATTGCTGTTTTAATCGTTGACCAAATACAGAATAAATCGCAATCAAGGCGGGCGTTGTGCCTAACCGTTCACCATATGGTGGATTAGATACCAATGTACCTTTCTGATCTAGGCACGGATTTTTTAACGCTGCAATATCCGCTTGTTGCCAATAAATCAAATGCGCTACGCCGGCATTTTGAGCATTCTGTTTTGCTTTAGCAAGGACGCGATGGTCCAAGTCAAAACCATAAAAAAGCGGGTCAATTTGGGTATTTTTCTGCGAATGTGCTTCTTCTAATACTTGTTGCCATGTCGCTTGCTGATGCCCTTTCCAAGCGTTGAACCCCCAATATTTACGCTGTAATTGTGGTGCGATACCCGCTTGCATTTGAGCTGCTTCAATCAATAGCGTGCCTGATCCACACATAGGATCAACTAATGGCGTTCCTTTTTGCCAACCTGAACGTAACACAATGATTGCAGCAAGGGTTTCACGTAATGGTGCTTTACCGCTATCTTCACGATAGCCTCGCATATGTAATGCTTCGCCACTTAAGTCTAGCGATACAATTAGCTTCTCACGATCTAAATAAACATGAATACGAATATCCGCCCGATCTTTATCTACAATAGGGCGAGCGAATCCTTTACGTTCAAAATAATCAACGATACCGTCTTTAACACGCATAGCTCCGAATTGCGTATTCCTAATTTCACGGTTAGTGCCATTGAAATCAACATAAAAAGTATCGCGTGGATCAAAAATGTCTGCCCAGTTAATAGCTATAATTGTGGCATAGAGATCTAAATCACTGAAAATTTTAGTGCTGACTAGCGGTAATAAAATACG
The DNA here is from genome assembly GCF_900109315.1 of [Haemophilus] ducreyi. GTDB lineage: Bacteria > Pseudomonadota > Gammaproteobacteria > Enterobacterales > Pasteurellaceae > Haemophilus_B > Haemophilus_B ducreyi. Next base: position 4,057 of record NZ_FOJC01000005.1, read on the forward strand.
TGAAGCCAAACGGCTATGTAATAATGCTTGATAGGCGCCTTTTTGATTAGTCGTAAAATGGACACCGCCTTGCACCACTTTACCGTCTGCGCCACAAATTTGTTCAAGCTCTATTTTAAGCATTTCTTCAAAACCACGTGCAGCGGTGGCAAAATAAGTTATTTGATTGCTCATGATCATCATTCTTTTAGCTAAAATTCATCGTTATTATAACGGAACAAGCGATCTAATAGTTGAAAAGTTTTACCACTGTGCATTAAATTTTACTCGCCAAATTTAGCTCGGAGCAAAAATCCGCTAAATTACTTAAAATAGGAGACTTGTTTCGCTAAAATGGTATAAGCAGAATTTTGGCTATTTTCAGTGGAGACACCAATGACCGAATCTTATAAAATCCTCTTAATTGATGATCACCCTTTAATGCGTCAAGGCATACGCCAAATTTTAGAATTAGAAGATAATTTTACGATTGTTGGTGAGGCAAGCAATGGGAATGATGGCATTGCATTAGCTCTTGATACAGATCCTAATTTGATTATTTTAGATCTAAATATGAAAGGCATTTCAGGTTTAGATACATTACGCGCATTAAGAAAACAGGGCGTTGATAGCCGTATTATTGTCTTAACTGTTTCAGATGAACAATCGGATATTTTTGCATTAATGGATGCAGGTGTTGATGGTTATTTATTAAAAGACAGTGATACCTCAGAGTTACGTGAAAACATTCGTAAAGCAGTACTCGGCGAAACCGTACTCAGCGATAGTATCCGAGCCCATTTATTAAATCGGCGTCCAGAAAATGATCCTTTAAGCATATTAACCGATCGTGAGCGTGATGTATTACAATGGATTGCAACCGGTATGTCTAATAAGCAAATTGCCGGCCAATTATTTATTTCTGAAGAAACGGTAAAAGTGCATATTCGTAATTTATTACGTAAATTAAATGTCCATTCACGTGTCGCGGCAACCATACTCTATTTAGAGCAACAACAGCTAAAGCAAGTAAAATAATGCCTATTTTTTAATTTGCCTGTATAATTGGTCACTTTTTAAAATCGAGCAATAGGAAATTATGGCACTACTGATTACTCATAAATGCACAAACTGTGATATGTGCTTACCTGAGTGTCCGAATGAAGCAATTTCAATCGGCGATGATGTGTATGTAATTGATCCGATATTATGCACTGAATGTGTTGGACATTATGAAAAACCCACTTGTCAAAAAGTTTGCCCGATCACGAATTGTATTATTGCTGATCCAGATCACCGCGAAAGCCAAGATGAATTATGGGAAAAATTTGTAATGATCCATCATCCCGATAAACTCTAAGCTCAATCACAAACGGAGATGGTTAGCCCCACTCCGTTTTTAGCTAGCGATCTTATTTACCCTTCTACAATTGAATAAGGTAAATCACACATTTTCAATTCAATACCATTAACACGAAAACGAGTATTTGTTTCAATATCTTTATTCATCACCACTTGCAACCACAGGCTATGTTGATGAACAACACTCATTAATATCCGACCTGTTGCCCGCCAATTTTCAGATAACAATATCTCTATAGATTCTGCAATTTGTGGTAATGCAACTTGCCCATCAAATACGCCCACTAGAGTAAACATAGCGCGTTTGTTTACGCCACGATATTTAGCTCTCGCAACCGTCTCTTGCCCCATGTAGCAACCTTTAGTAAAGGAAATTGCATTTTCAATTGCGTGTAAATTGACCGCTTGAGGAATAAATTCAAATTGGTTTGCTTTTAATAAAATAGGGATACCGTCTTGAATATCAATCAAATCCCAAAGTGAGCAATCACTATTAGTTACTAAATCTTCTCCCCAAATAATTGCGCGTTTTTGAGCTTGATTCAGTAACAAAGCGGTCGAATTTTCGCTTATTTTGGCTAATTGCTCATGACCTGTCACACCATATAACGGCGTAGTTAATGGGGTAAAGGCCACTTTTGAGAACACTGCATATTTTTTTAATTGCACCAAAGCTTCAGCGAGCAAATCATTATGTATAATCATAAAAAATTGTTGCTCGGAGGCGCGATATATACGAAATAACGCTCTTATTTTGCCTTTTGGATCGCAATGGCAAGTCAATGTATGTTCACCAATTGCTAATTTGAGCACATCACACGTCAACTGACCTTGCAAATATGACGCCGCATCAACACCGGCAATTTCAATTAAGCGATAATCACTCAGTTCAACACAAAGATTAGGGTAACTGTTACTCATTTTGCTACATTCACACGTCATAAAGCACCTACTCTAAATTCTGAATTTGTTCACGCATTTGCTCAATTAATACTTTTAATTCTACGGCAGAATTAGTCACGTCTGCATTAATCGATTTTGAAGCAAGTGTATTTGATTCTCGGTTCAATTCTTGCATCATAAAATCTAATTTACGCCCTACCGCACCACCTCGTTGCAAAATAGCCATCGTTTCTTTAACGTGCAATTGCAAGCGATCTAATTCTTCTGCCACATCAACACGCTGTGCCATTAATACTATTTCTTGTTCTAAACGTTGGGATTCAAGCTGTAAATTTAATTCATCAAAACGTTGTTGTAATTTCTCTTTTTGCCATTGCAAAATGGCCGGCATTTGTGCTTGCACTTGTGTTGCAATCTGACTAATTGAATCTAACCGCTGTTGAATTAATTGCTGTAAATTAGCGCCTTCACGAGCACGCATCGCAATAAAATCCGCTAGAATTTCCTCAAAACCTGCACATAAATCTTGGCCAATTTGATCCAAATCTTGTGTTTGGCTATCAACTACACCGGGATAACGTAACAAATCAACCAGATTAATCTGACCGCCACCGGCAAGTGTCTGCAACGTTTGCAAAGAGCCAATCACTTTTTCTGCATAATCTTTATTTAGCGAAAGTTCTTTATCCTGACTATTAGTCAATTCTATACGTAAACTACATTCTACTTTACCGCGTGTTAATGCTGAACGCAGGCGTTCACGTAGGCTCATTTCTAAATGGCGAAATTGTTCAGGTAAGCGAAAATAAGTTTCTAAAAAACGTTGATTGACTGAACGCATTTCCCATACTGCATTTCCCCATTCTTTTTTCAATTCTAAATGGGCAAAGGCTGTCATACTATAAATCATTTGAGGATCCTTTTTTATTTGTGGATATATATTAAAAGCTTAGTGCTATACTAACCTTTTATCAATTATATCAATCATTACAAAATGTCCCCATTGTACTGTTTTATTTGTTAGAATGGTGCAAAATTTTACTAAAAAGGAATAAAAACAATGCGTCCCAATCATCGCGAAAATAATCAAATTCGCCCGGTAAAAATTACACGCCATTATACTCGCTACGCCGAGGGATCGGTGTTAATTGAATTCGGTGAGCCCAAAGTATTATGCAATGCCAGCATAGAAGAATCTGTTCCACGCTTTCTGAAAGGACAACAGCAAGGTTGGGTAACTGCGGAATATGGTATGTTACCACGTGCTACCCACAGCAGAAACCAACGTGAAGCCGCTAAAGGGAAACAAAGTGGAAGAACCATGGAAATCCAACGCTTAATTGCCCGCGCTTTACGTGCCGTAGTAGATTTGGAAGCATTAGGTGAGCGGACTATCACCATCGATTGTGATGTTATTCAAGCAGATGGTGGCACACGTACTGCCGCTATTACCGGTGCTTGTGTCGCACTACAAGATGCAATTCATAAATTAATCGCTGATGGAGTACTGAAAACCAATCCACTGAAAGGATTAGTCGCTGCGATTTCTGTCGGTATTGTTGAAAATGAAGCTGTCTGCGATTTAGAATACGTAGAAGATGCTAAAGCGGAAACTGATATGAATGTTGTGATGGTGGAAGACGGTCGATTAGTTGAAGTACAAGGCACAGCTGAAGGCGAACCTTTTTCACATATGGAATTACTGCAATTATTAGATCTTGCTGATCAAGGTATCAATCAATTATTTGAGTTTCAACGCCAAGCATTAGCGGAATAAACCATTACGCAAAGGCGAGCATAAAACTCGCCTTATTCATTATAATTCAATATCAAATTTTTGTTTTACTAACTGCTGGAATTCAGTACAACCGCCAACAGCTTGATCATCTAAGAAAATTTGTGGTACCGTATCCACCGCTTTGCCAACACGAACGGATAAATCCTGCTTTGAAATGCCTTCTGCAATCATATCAATAAATTTAAACTCAAAATCAGCTAATTCAATTGCCATTTTTTCTGCTAACTGTTTAGCTCGAACACAATATGGGCAACTTAAACGACCATAAATTTCCACCAACATTATCCATTCCTCATCAAAAATAAATCGACTCTTTTATCCCCAAGCGGGCTAATTTCAGCCACTTTTTGTAAAAAAATAAAAAAATGCCCGCTTGCAACGGGCACTGATATCACTTTAATTAACGTGTACTTGTGCTACTAGTCGTACGACTTGCACGTTTACGATCATTCTCAGTTAATAGTCGTTTACGGATTCGCACAGATTGTGGCGTTACTTCTACTAACTCATCATCATCAATAAATTCTAATGCTTGTTCCAACGTCATTTTAACCGGTGTAGTTAACACAATCGCATCATCTTTGCCTGATGCGCGCATATTTGTTAGTTTTTTACCTTGTAAACAATTTACAGTTAGATCATTTGAACGGCTATGAATACCAATAATTTGGCCTTCATATATATCTACACCGTGCTCAATCATCAACTTACCACGTTCTTGTAAACCAAATAGCGCATAAGCTAACGCTTTACCGGTAGCATTTGAAATTAATACACCATTTTTACGCTGACCAATTTCACCTGGCTTAACATCATCATAATGGCTAAAACTTGAATAAAGTAAACCGGTTCCCGATGTCATTGTCATAAATTCATTACGGAAACCAATTAAACCACGGCTTGGAATCACATATTCTAAGCGAGTACGTCCCTTACCATCTGGGATCATATCTTTGACCTCACCTTTACGAATACCTAATGCTTCCATCACTGAACCTTGATGTTGTTCTTCAATATCAATCGTAACTTGCTCAAAAGGCTCTTGTTTCTTACCGTTTTCTTCTTTATAGATTACTTTGGGGCGTGATACGGCTAATTCATAGCCTTCACGGCGCATATTTTCAATTAATACCGATAAATGTAATTCACCACGGCCTGAAACACGGAACTCATCAGGGTTCGGAGTTTCTTCTACGCGTAATGCCACGTTATGCACTAGCTCTTTGTTCAAGCGCTCTAAAATTTGGCGAGAAGTGACAAATTTCCCTTCCTGACCACAGAATGGTGAAGTATTAACACAGAAGAACATTGTTACTGTTGGCTCATCAACCGTCAAGGCAGGTAGCATTTCAACATTATTAATATCACAAATCGTGTCTGAAATATTTAACTCACCTAAACCTGTAATGGCAATAATATCACCGGCAAAAGCTTCCGTGGCTTCATAACGTTGTAAACCTAAATGGCCTAACACTTGCCCTACTTTACCATTACGCGTTTTTCCATTTGCATCAATCACCGTAATAGTTTGATTCGGTTTAATTGAACCACGCTTAATACGGCCAATACCAATAACACCAACATAATTATTATAATCTAGTTGTGAAATTTGCATTTGGAATGGCGCATCTAATTCAACTGACGGGACTTGTACGTGTTTCACAATCGCTTCAAATAACGGCGTCATATCTTCCGCAAGTGCTTCGTATTCAAGGCCTGCTACGCCCATTAAGGCTGATGCATAAATAATCGGGAAGTCCAATTGCTCATCAGTTGCACCTAAGTTAACAAATAAATCAAATACTTGATCAACAACCCAATCTGGTCTAGCGCCTGGTCGGTCAACTTTATTGATCACCACAATAGGTTTTAGACCATGTGCAAACGCTTTTTGTGTTACAAACCGCGTCTGTGGCATTGGGCCATCAAAGGCATCTACCACCAATAACACTGAGTCTACCATTGAAAGTACACGTTCTACCTCACCACCAAAATCGGCGTGTCCCGGTGTATCTACAATATTGATACGGTAATCGTTCCAATTGATTGCCGTATTTTTCGCTAAAATTGTAATACCACGTTCTTTCTCAAGATCGTTACTGTCCATCACACGTTCATCAGCATCACCACGCGTTTCGCCTAATGTGCCTGACTGTTGTAAAAGTTTATCTACAAGGGTAGTTTTACCGTGATCGACGTGAGCAATAATTGCGATATTACGCAATTTATTAATATCTAAATGTTGCATTGAAATGTCTTAATTGAGTTGAATATAGAGTGTGCATTCTACACACCATGAAAATCTTAGGGGGGAGATTAGCTCACCCTGCATTGTGATCAAGATCACAATTTATGCAAAAGCAAGATTATACAGCCTTTTTTGTTTATTGACTATGATTTAAGCGGCCCAATTTAGTAAAAAACTTGCAAATCAAACCGCTTTCGCGGAATAATCGCGTACACCAAAAATTGCGGTGCCAATCCTTACCATTGTTGAACCACATTCAATTGCACTTAACATATCGTCACTCATCCCCATTGATAACGTATCTACTTGTGCAAACTTAGCTTTCAAGCAATCGAAAAGCTGTTGCATTTGCTGGAAAACGGCTTTTTGCTGAGCAATATCTACCGCTGGTTTAGGAATAGCCATTAAACCTCGTAAACATAAATGAGGCAATGCATTAATAGCTTCAGCAAAATTCATAATTTGCTGCGGTGTAATGCCCGCTTTAGAAGCTTCATCACTAATATTGATTTGAATTAATACATTTAATGGCGCCAAATCAGCAGGACGTTGTAAGTTTAGCCGTTCTGCGATTTTCAAACGATCTAAGGTTTGCAACCAATCAAAATTCTCAGCCACTAAGCGGGTTTTATTCGACTGTAAAGGACCAATAAAATGCCATTCTAATCGCTTGCTTTTATTCTGTTGGTTAAAATAACTTATTTTCTCAATCGCTTCTTGCACATAATTTTCGCCAAATGCCGTTTGTCCGGCTGCAATCGCGGCTTCGATAGCCTCGATGGACTTGGTTTTAGAAACTGCTAATAAGCGGACATTTTTACGCTCAAACTGCCGGCAAATTTGCTGAATTTGTTGTCGAACAGTAGATAAATTCTCAGAAACTGACATATTGCACCTCAATACGTTATAATAGCCAAATCATAGCATATTAAGGATCGAAAAATGGATTTAAGCAAGATTAAATTAGTGATTACTGATGTTGATGGCATATTAACCGACGGCGGTTTATATTACACCACAGAAGGGGAAATAATGAAGCGTTTTCACGTGCACGATGGTTTAGGAATAAAAATGCTACAAGCCTGTGGTATTCAAGTGGCAATCCTGTCTGGAGGCGATTCTACCTTGTTACGCAAACGCATTGAAGTATTAAAAGTCTCGCTATTTCAGCTCGGGAAAATGGAAAAACGCTCGGCTTGTTTTGAATTAATGCAACAAGCGGGTGTTATGCCTGAACAAACTGCATTTATTGGTGACGATACTTTAGATCTGCCCGCTTTTCAAGTATGCGGATTAGCAATTGCTACTCATAATGCGCATGACTATATCAAAAAGCAGGCTGATTGGATATTAACCAACGCCGGTGGAGAAGGTGCCTTTCGTGAGGTGTCAGACAGAATCCTCGAAGCACAAGGCTTTGCTGATATTTTTAATAGCGCTGAGGGTTTTCTAACGATCACCGAAAAAATGGCACAATAATTTCGAATAGCAGAGAAAGCGATCATTTTTGCAAAAAATTGCGGCGGTATTATGTAGCAGTTGCACAAAACCTAAATTCAACTTTAATCGCATAAAAAATACCTTTACCCATTTATACAGGTAAAGGTATTTTACTTTATTTTAAGCACTAAAATGAATTAAGTGCCAATATTAACTAAGTACTTCCAATTCCTCTTTAGTTAAAGGGGGAGCACTTCTTCTTTCCTTTTCTCGTCTTTCTCGAATTTTATTTCTTCCATAATGCAGGGGTAAGCACTTTCTGCGGAAGTGATATAGTCTTGTTGAGTAAGTTGTTTTCGGACTTTTTGCAGACAATTTAAATGTAGTTTATCTTCTGCAAAACCCATTGGAAGTGCGACCGATCGTTGTTTCATTAAACTGTAGTTCAAAAATAGCAATAACCACTTGTTTATTATCAATTTCAGATGCTCCATAAATAATATGGTATTCAAAAGGGCGTGTGGCTATCGCCTTACTGATTTTTTGTAAAGTATCATAAAGTAATGGGTAGCCATCATCTGATATATCGGAATACATTGTGGCTAATTCTTTCATAAAGCACTTAAATTCTTCATAATCCATTACAGCTAAATCCGTATTAATCTGTGAGTTTTCCATATTACGTATTTTCATTGTGTTACCTAGATTGTTATGCTGCGATTAAATAATGTGAATCGTTTAGAACGTTGATACTTCGTGAGAAAGCTCAATGGCAGATAATCCTTTTCTTTTAAGTGCAAAATAACGTAAGGCTTTTAATATCTTCCGCAGTGATAATTTAGCAAGGTGAAATATTGTGCCTGCAGTAATTGAAAAGCGATAGCAACAATGCTTACATTGCCATTGTTGGCGAGTATTAATGAAGTAGGCTTCGTGTCTAAAGTGACAATGCGGACATCCAATATCATTTATATTATCAGCATTGCCCCAACGAGAGTTTTCAGCAACGACAAAATTTCGACATCAGAAAGCTCGTCCATTTGTATAGACAAGTGGCGTGCCTTTGCCGATAGCGAAAAATGCTGCGCCATAGGAAACAAAATCCCCTCATTAAAACTCTTAAATTTTTAAACCTTTTATGGCTTAAAAAGTAAAAATCCTAATGAGGGGACTATTCTCTGTGGGCAAAAATGTAAAATAAAGAGAGGGGCTTGTCAAGCACTTTCTTTTGTCAAGTGTTTTTTTTAAAATTTTTGCATTTCCAATAAAGGTCAGTTTAAATAAGGTCTGAATGTTGTCAAGGAAAATTTTTCAATGTGTTTAATTGATTGTATTTTAAACAATATAAGGACGAGTTTTTCGAAATTTGATGTACACCAAAAGCACTCCAGCCTATATATATTTCATTACCATATTGCCCTGTACCGGAAAATTCACAGCCATATTTTTCATAAAATTTTGAATCAAGATTAAAACTAATACCTCCCTGTAATTGATAAGGTATTTCATAAATGATATGTTTTTTACCATCTGGCCCCTTACTATTAAAAGAAAATGAAGGCTTTCCAGAATCCACATACACTAGCGAAGCATTTATTCCGTAATCGGTAGGGGTAGATTGTCCTCCAAATCGGATATTATAAATGCCTCTCGATTGTATAGTCGCAGCAAATAAATAGTCTGAAGTGAATAATATCCATATAAAATAATTTTTTATAAATTTCATAAAAATCTCCGTTTAGGCACCACTTATAAAATAATAGGTTCAATATCACATACATAAACTTAATAATATTCAAGAACCATTGATGCCGAAGCAGTAAAAGGGCCTATATCCAATTTAGCATATTGATTAACTACAGGAACTACACTTAGTTTTTGCTTGCTATGTTCCGTAATAGTTGAAGAAAAATTAAACGGATAGGGGACTCCATTGCGTTTAATCATTAACCCCAAGTTGCTGTTGCTAGTCGCTAGTAAAGTAACTCCATATTCACTTGAAACAAAATCTGCTCCATTGTTTCTTCCAAAATATAACGAATATTGTGTATTAGCAGGATCATTACATTGCAAATCAAAAGGGATTACTTTCTCATAAGCTTTTCCATTAATATTTTTTGGGCTCATTTCACCAAAATTTATCTCTATAGCTTGGTTGTTATTCACGACACAACCTGTGCCTTGAATGGTTAAAACTACTTGTATATCAAAATGTTCGTTTTTTGCTAAGCTAGTTTTAGCTATTATTAGCACTCCAAATATCAACAGGATCAGGTTTCGTGATAAATTTCTTACACTAATATTCACATTGCTCCCTTCTATTCAGAATATTTATGGAAACCCAATTCATTTGGATGTCCCTTTTCAATTATTTGTCTCTTTATTAACAACACGGCATTCATTTCCATTACAATCAAATGATAACTCTTTAATACCACCATAATCATCAATATAAGTCAGACTAGGTTTAGCCCCTAACGTACTAACATTTACGCCTAATGGACTATCGCTAAAAGGCGCTAACATTACTGGATTAAACTGAATATCAGTCTGAGTTTTACCATTACTTGCATCAACTAATGTGACATAGTAAGCGGTTGGATTTTTTACCAAAAATGTATTTCCTTGTTTTTGTAAAATCAGTTTTTCTTGCCAAGGCGTACCCATTTTTTCGGGAAGAATTGCTTTCGGGCGATAAAATAATTTTACATGCGTTTGCAAGGCAATTTGTAATGTATTGGCTTTATTACTTTTAGGTGGGATTTCACGTAAATTAAAATAAAATAATGATTCCCTATCTTGCGGTAAACTGTTAATTGCTGGTAATGCTTCTATTTTCACTTGGCTTGATTTCTCAAGCTCTACTCGTTGAATAGGCGGCAACACAACAAACGGAGAGGTAATTTTTTTGCCATTAACATCTTCAATCCACGCTTGGGCAAGGTATGGTAACTGTTTGTTGTTATTAGAAATACCTAATGACATCGCTTTTTTGTCACCTTCAAAAACAACCCGAGTCCTATCTAATCCAATCACAGCTTGAGTTGCATTCGTAACAAATACTCCAACTATGATTCCTGTCACTGCTGACATATATTTATTTAATTTCATACCGCTATATCCTTTATTAAATGCTTAATCAAAATTATATATTGTTGTTATTTAATGCTTCACCATAGGTGTACATTGCAACAGTAAAGAAGGGATATTAACATCAATGGTTTTAGGAAATTTTATTTCGCATTTATCCTTATTACTCCATTGCACTGTCATTATTGATCCTGGTTCAACGCCAGTAATATACGCATTACCATTATCATCAACAATTCCTGTATTCTGCCCTTTCTTATTCATAACTTGTGCGCCAAATGGTATGGAATTACCATCAGCCGTTTGCAATGTTGTCATCACTTTTTGTCCAGAAACAACCGAAAATTTACGATAACCTACTGCGCCTTCAGTTAAGGTAGCTTGTACAACTGATTGCTGAACATCAATATCATCAGATAATGTGTTTAAATCAATTTGAACATTGTTACGATAATAACTACTCACATCACCTACAACAGCCTTACCAAATAAATTCGTTTTGACCGATGCACCAAATCCTCTAACAGGAACATTAGCAACACCATCTGTATCTAATAATAAACGTGTGCCACCCGGACTTCCCATTCTATGCATTGCTACACCTTCGGTTGTTAGTGTTACGCCCCCTGATGCGGCCATACTAAATGAACTTTGATTATTTGAGAAACTTGCACTCGTCGAAAAATGGGCAGTGTCCCCTTGGTAATTCAAATATGCACTACCGCTTTTATATTTACCGCTAGCATCTACACTCAATTGGTAATTGGTTCTTTCATCAAAAATATCACTATACGTTAACCGATTAGACGTTTCATAACGCGAATTACTCAACGAATAACTCATATTCCCACCATTGCTTAATGCAAATGATGTGGATAAATAAATGCTATTATCAATAACATTATTGTAGATGTTACGATTTATGGATAAGTTAACATTGACATTTTTTAATTTGCCAATATCAAATGCTTTAGAAAGAGTTAAACTATAAAAGTTGGTGCTTTCCTGATCCCAATATGTTTCATAGTTATAATTCAAAACCATTGACATTCCTATATTGTTAAAATTTTTACTCATAGAAACAACATATTGGTTTTTACTACTACCATAACGAATACCTGTATGATTAACCTCTAAAAAGTCTAATAGATTCATAAAGTTTTGTTCAGAAAAACGATAACTAGAAAACTGAATTTGGCTGTCTATAGAATCAAAGTATTTCGCATAGTTAACTCGATATGAGCTACCTCTAAGTTTTTTATTTTCCTCTGCCAAACGCGCAAAAGATTGTGTTATATCAAATGATAATGTCCCGAAAGCTAATAAATCACGTCCAATCCCGGCTGAAATAGCATGGTAGTTATTACTCACAATTGCACCGCCAAACAATGACCAGCCATTACCTCCGCCAAACGAAAGCTCTCCCATAGCAAAATTCTGACGCTGGTAATCACGCTCAACATTGGGTTGACCTAATGCTAATTTATATTGTATTTGGCCTGGCCTAGTTAAATAAGGCAAATTTGCAGTATCCACTTGATATTGCTGGACACTACCATCTTCTTCTTCGACTTTAACGTCTAGTTTTCCTCGAACTCCATCATATAAATTTTGAATACGAAAGGGCCCAGCGGCCACTTTTTCAGTATGAATAACATGTCCTTTTTGGCTAATGTTGACCGTCGCATTAGATTTTGCGATCCCCGTTATTTCTGGAGCATAGCCTCGTAAATTAGGAGGCAACATATTTAAATCAGATTCTAAGCCGGCACCAAGAAAACGAAATGAGTCAAATAGATTAGAATTAAGATAATCTTGACCTAAGGTTAATCTAGCGCTAAGGTTAGTTAATGCACGGAAAAGCATAGAAGCGATTCCATTGAATAACACGCTCATTATTCATTTGCTCAAAAACACTTGAATTATTATCTAAATGACCATACCAATCAGCTCTAAGTCGCCAAGCGCCTAAATTAAGCCCTAAAACACCCGTACCATTTAATGCATACCTTTTATCCTTACCAAAACGACTAATATTTCCATTAATATTATAATCAAGTAAAATCGCAGGAATGCCATTATCCCAACGAGAAGTTGGATCCCAATCAATAGCACTATATTCTAAATAAGCTTGTGGTATGCTGATATGTAATGAGGAAGACGCTAAGTCCGGTTTTGCTTGTATGCCAGGAAGACTATCAAAATTTAAACACTGATTATCATACCACCACGTCAACTGTTTTTGATATTTATCCGTAAGCCCTAGTTTATCGGTTAATTCTGGAGATAAACATGCAACACTATCTTTGGGATCATCTTCTGGTGCCAAGAATACGACTTCTTCCTCTGACAAATTATTATTATTGACCTTAATCTCTACGCTATAGGATCCGGGTATCAAATAATTAGCCCGCGAAAAATAACCTAAATTAATATTTTCTTTATCTTCTAGATCTAGTGTATCTGTATTAAATTCAATATCTTGCATAGCTAAAGCATTACTGCTTGTCATTAATAAAGGTAGCATTGAGAGCAATAAAAAAATAGCAAAGTAATCTTTTTTTGCAAAAGACAAAATATCCCCTTTTTTTAATATTCATTAAACTTGAAACTAAGGATTAGTAATAATCAAGGTTAAAATGAATTAAACTTTGATAATCACCAGCCTGAAATAATTTTGAGTTCGCAATTAAATGTACTCGGTACTTTAATAGCATACTAGGAGGGATGAAATTTTGCTCAAAAAATAATTTACTAGAAGAAAAAGGAGACTGCACTCTTCTTATATATATCAGATCCTTATCATTTTTAGTTAAGTCACTTTCAGAATTACGAAAGAGCATATGCAACATATGCAAATTAGGTTTAGGTTTGTGATACTGAGCTAAATTACAATTGACTAATTGAATTTCAAATTCCTTTTCTAAAGTTTGCTTTTCTAAAAGCAATACTTCAATATCTTGATAAGGTGAATCCATAGCGATGGTACAGGCAGCATCAACAACTCTACCATTCATTGATACGAAACCTGCACCATACCCTATAGCATGTAGTAAAGGAGAATCAAAACTCATAACAAGCAAAATAAACCATCTTTGTAATAATGCTTGCTTTAACATCTATCCTATTCCTCTATAACTAGCACACTATTTAATTTTTATTCATAACTCATAGTAAAGTTAACTAAAGAAGTAAATTCCCCAGCTACAATAGCTTTACCTTCTGGGCCTACTGGACCACCATCATCTCTACCAACAGCTGCCGTTGGGTAACCTTTAAGATAAGCAGAGAATTGTAATGAATTATCACCTTCTTGAATGGTTACATTAGTTTTTGAACCATCTAATTTTACTGGCTTACCATCAAGACCTGTAATTTGAATAGCAGCACCTTTTGCTTGACCAAGAATAGCTAAGCCATTCTCAACTTCTTTATCCATATTACCGGTAAAAGCAATATGTGCTTTTTTAGTTTTTCCGCCTGTTTCACAATCAACTAATTTAATTGTGAAAGGAGCAGGACGAGATGTTCCACCTTTTACTAATTTTGCTGCTGCAGTTTGCCCTAAATCAACAGTTTGATTAGTAAAACTAGGATCAACACTACAAGCAGCCTCAACGATTGTACCTTTAAAGTTAACAATACCTTCCCCTGCTGGAGGAGCAGCCATAGCTGATATACTTATTGTTCCCGATATTAGTGCTGCTAAAATACTTTTTTTCATTTTTACCTCTATAATTTAAGTTAATGATTAAACGAGACAGTAAAGTAAAAAATAGGATAAATGAGGTAACACAAGACTACTTACAAGTAAGGATTAATAAACTGTTTTCAAATACACACAACATAAAGAAATATGGTAACTTACACATTCATAATGTGAAGCCTAATCAATATTTATTTAGTGATTACTTGAAGTTCAAAATAGAACCGCTCATTCATAAAAACATTAAAATTTTATTAAAACGTCAACTTGATTAGAGTATTTGGCTGTTTATCAGATTTCCTATCATATACTTAACATCTCTTTTTTCGCAGCATCCAACTTTTTGTGAATGCTACACTATAGAATTATAGGTAGTTATCTGATCTTCTTTAAAATAACCTAGAGTAAAGCCTTTACATCAAATTACTAATATAAAATATCGGGCTATATCATTTAGATTTAGCATATAGTTTATTAATGATAAAAAAGCATTGCACTTTAATAAATTTACTTATAGAATAAAGTACATATCAACTTACTTACATATACAGTAAACAATATTAAAAGAGAAAAGCAAGGTTATCGATCTTTAGTAATTCTACTAAAAAACTACACTTAATATAGGAGTTTATTTCAGTAATAAACTCCTATCATAGGTATTTTTAGAATGGGAAACTTGCCTATAAATCTAATAGGAAGTTAAAAACGATAACCAACATGTGCAACTAATTCATTGCCTTTTAGCTTGTTACCATTTCTTTTGATATGACTATGTGTATATTCACCGCCAACTTCAATATTACTTGATACCGCATATTTCACACCTGCGCCATAACCATAACCACGATAATTCGTATCGCCAATTTTAGTTTGGCTAGCATCAATTTTAACATATGGCAATAAATCTGAACCTACACGGTAACCTTGTTGATAAGCAACCGTGTATTTATTTTTTTGAGTTAAATCATTTGCTATCTTTGTTCTATTCAATTTAGCCTTTGCTTGCACGATCCCCACTAAATTATTGCCATAGTCCATGCCATAATCTAAAACGATCATTGGGCTAGTCTTACGTTTGCCGTTTTGACCATGAGATGTATATTTTGCTGTGTCTAAATCAATACCTATTCCCATACCAGTAAAAGTTTGACCTACTGGTGCGGCAAATGCTGATACAGAGAATAAACCAACAAGCGTTAAGATTGCTACATTATTTTTCATAGAATACCTCTTTCCTGAACAAATACGTGGTACATTCTATAAAAAAAACCTTTAAAAGATATGCATTAGACAATCTTTTACCTTTACTTACTTGTTGGCTGAAAAGCATTAAAATATGACAATGCTAAAGTTTTTTTACTCTATCTGACCACAAAAACGGTAGCCTTCGCCATGAATAGTAACAATTATTTCGTGGGTATTGAGATGATCTTCAAAATGTTTACGAATACGGCGAATCGTCACATCTACTGTGCGATCATGAGGTTTCAATTCCCGACCGGTCATTTTCAATAATAAGTCTTCACGGGTCTGAATTTTACCCGGGTTTTCACAGAAGTGTAACAATGCTCGAAATTCACTGCGTGGTAATTTATTTATTTCACCTTCTGGTGTAATTAAACTTCGGCTATTAACATCAAGCGTCCAACCGTTAAAACGATAACTTTCTTGCTGTTCGCTATGACTCACTTTATCTTTTTCAAGCATCGTTCTATGTAAGAGATTACGTGCACGAATCGTCAATTCTCTTGGATTAAATGGTTTAGTAATGTAGTCGTCCGCCCCAATCTCTAAACCTAAAATTTTATCAACTTCATTGTCACGTCCCGTTAAAAACATTAAGGCCATTTTAGTATTTTCACGCAACTCACGTGCTAGCATTAAACCATTTTTACCGGGTAAGTTGATGTCCATAATCACGAGATTTATTGTTTGCTGCGCCAGAATAGTGTTCATTTCTGTGCCATCAGACGCTTCAAATACTCCATACCCTTCAGCTTCAAAAATACTTTTTAATGTATTACGGGTAACCAGTTCATCTTCAACAATCAAGATTTGTGGATTTTGCATTGTATTAGCCTTTTTTATTAATTTTAGATAATCTGTTATTGCAATCTGTTGAATTATTGTTGCAAAATTGTGCCAATTTTACCGTTCTTCTCCCTCACTAGAAAGGGTTAATCCACTTTTTATTATGCTAAATCAGTATTTAGATCAATAATTTCGTTTAAAAATGGCGGTAGATTGCCATATTCTTACTTTTATGCTTAACGATGTTCTTGATCATCAATGCCTATAATTAAATAATTACCATTTATATCCGCTAGACTTCTAAAGCCGATATTAAATAGCTCACAATGTTTATTGCGATTAATTGGTGCATAATCAAAGTTATCGTGATGGTGACCATGGAAGATCTTGCTCACGCCCATTTTTTTCGCCAGTTGATTAATCACCGCGAAACCTTGCGGATGAGGTCGTGGTGCTTCGTGGGTAATTAAAATATCCGCTTGCTGATTTGCCAAAGCTTCTATATCAGATGGAAAAATAGAAGAGCGATGTCTAAGCGGTAATCCTCCTCGCCAAATTCGTTCTTGCTGGCAATATTGACAATAATGGATTGGATCAAAAAACATTGGTCTATTAGGGGGCATCCATATATGGCCACGAAATACTCCACCTAATCCTGCAATCTTAATACCTTGAATTTCAACAACTCTGCCATGTAAATTTCTGGCTTTCCAATGTGAGTTCCAAAGCGTATCAAATGCCGTCACTGTTTTACTGTCATGATTACCATGAATAAACCAAATCTCGCAATATTCTGCTAATCGATCTAACGCTTCTGTTGAAGAAAGTTGTAGATCTCCTAAGATAATTAATGCCAGTTATTCTTTTGCTTTACCACATTGTTGTAAAAAAGTAGCAAGATGTTGGTAATTACCATGTGGGTCGCCTGCAAATAGAATCATGCTTCGCTTTCCATTTCTTGCTGAGCATATTGTTTACATACTAATGGAATCGGTTCATCTTTTAAAATGGCTTCGACTACTTCTTTAGTTTGATTGTAGCGATCTAAATAGCTTGGAGATTCAATTTCAATATAAGGTACATTATATTTTTCTAGTAATTTTTTCAGCAACTGCTGAAATTTCTGCCGATGTTTAGCAGATCCTAAACTACGTAAGCCATCATCTACCCATTTGGTATTGTTGGCTAATAAAATAGTTACATCAAATGGATATTCTTTAATCATTGTTTCTAAGAAAGGGTGCGCTTTTCCTTCATATTGTATACAAAATGCTTGGGTGGTAATGTAATCGGTATCAATAAATGCGACTTTATGGGCGTGTTTCATTGCATAATCAACATAACGTTGGTGGCCTAATGCAATTAATGGGTAATCAGAATATTGCATCGCCTGTTCATTACCGCCTAAACGTTCAAAAACAAATTCACGGCCGAATTCCCACGCTGAGGTGGTATTAAATACGTTCGCTAATTTACTGACTAATATTGACTTACCGCTACTTTCCCCGCCGACAATAGCAATTGTTTTAACAAAGAATGGCCGAACTTCCTTCGGGATAAAGCGCCAATATTTAAATGGATTATTGCGAATTTGCGTTGCTGAGATATTAAAAGATGTACGCTCAGGATCCATCAAACAGACTTCTAGATTCAAATATTGCTCATAAGATGTTTTATCTTGTTTTTCACTGGTAAACACTATTTTGGGCTGAATATTTTTCTCAGCAAATAATTCTTTAACGCGCTCACTCCAATCAATCCAACCATTTGGATAGCTAGGAATACCGTCTTCTTTTAAATGATGAATAACAATTTGCTTTTGTTGATATTTAAAAATTTGTTGTAACCAACGGAGACGATCTTCGTTAGTCGGCATACGTTTCATTTTACTATTTTTAAAGAGTTCAAGATCACGTTCAGTATCCGTGCACACGACCACATGTAATATATCCACTTTACTAAACGCTTCATAAATCATATTAATATGTCCGGTATGTACCGGGTAAAACTTGCCAAAGATAACTCCAACCCGCTGGTTCATATCTTCAACGATATTTAATACCTGATGTAATGCATTTAATTTATTAGCGCTTGGATTTTTAATTTTTCCACTAACCAATTGATTAAAATAGGCTCTAGTCACGCCCGCTTGTCCACAAACATCATTAACTTTCATCTTTAATTGTTTGCGTTTTTGTTGGAGATAAGCAAAATTTGTCATTCTTTAGTCCTCAAATAAAACGGCTATGATAAAAAAAAATGTAGCATTTGAGTATTAAATTATCCATTAAAATGGTTTTGTTATGCAATATTTTAATAAAATCGTTTGATGTTCCATTGCAAAAAGGTCATACCAGCCAAATAGAAAAAACTTTTTAAATTACAACAAAAATAATAAATAACTATCGAATACATTTAATTCTGTTTAATTAAGCATATTTTTTGCAAAAAATTGCAAGAATATGCGCGCTTTTTTTCCTTTATTTAGCGATAACCGTTATAATCAGAACAATTTTTTATTTATCTTTGGCAAACAACTTAATGCAATTAATCCGTGGCTTTCACAATTTAGCTAACTATGATGCACTAAAAAAAGGTTGTGTATTAACCATTGGCAATTTTGATGGTGTACACATAGGCCATCAAAATATTTTAGCCCGTTTATGCGATCAATCATTAGCTATCGGTTTACCTTCAGTGGTTATGCTATTTGAACCTCAACCGCGTGAATTTTTTGCTAAAAATAGCCAAAATCAGACCGCTAGCGCTGTACCAGCAAGGCTAATGCGTTTACACGATAAGCTGAAATATTTAGCTGAAATGGGGGTTGATTTTGTACTTTGTGTCAATTTCAATCAAAAATTTGCGAAATATTCGGCGGAAGATTTTATTACTGAATTATTGGTAAAAAAATTGAAAGTTCGTTATCTTAGTGTTGGCGATGATTTTCGTTTTGGTATTGAACGTCGTGGTAATTTTGAAATGCTACGAAATGCAGGCTTAACACATCGTTTTGCAGTTGAAGAAAGCCACACTCATCGCTTTGATACACTCAGAATTAGTAGTTCATTAATCCGACAAGCGTTACAACAAAATGACTTAGCCTTAGTAGAAAATTTACTTGGTAAACCTTATTCAATCAGTGGACGTGTTGCTCACGGCAATAAACTCGGTAGAACAATTGGCTTCCCAACTGCAAACATTATGCTGAATCGGTTAGTAACGCCGATTCAAGGCGTGTTCATTGTAGAAGTTCAAACCATTTACGGGCGCTTCAATGGCATTGCTAATGTAGGAAATAGGCCAACCATTAACGGCACAAAACCGTTATTAGAAGTACATATTTTTGACTTTAATAACGCTATTTATCATCAAATCATTGAAGTGATTTTTATAAAAAAACTCCGTGATGAACTAAAATTTGCTAGTTTTAGCTTACTAAAAGAGCAGATTGAAAAAGATTGTCAACAAGCGGTTGAATTTTTTAATCAATTACCCAAGACAAAATAACAACACATTAAATTTTATTAACAGGGAAACATAAATGACCGACTATAAAGATACATTAAACTTACCTGAAACAGGGTTTCCTATGCGTGGCGATCTTGCTAAACGCGAACCTGCAATGCTAAAGAATTGGTATGACAAAAATTTATACCAACAAATTCGCCAAACCTCTAAAGGCAAAAAAACCTTTATTCTGCATGATGGCCCTCCCTATGCAAATGGCAATCTCCACTTAGGTCACGCTGTTAATAAAATTTTAAAAGATATTATTATGAAGTCAAAAACCGCTTCTGGTTTTGACTCCCCTTATGTACCAGGCTGGGATTGCCATGGCTTACCGATTGAATTAAAAGTCGAAAGTATTGTGGGTAACCCTAATGAAAAAATCAGCGCTGCTGAATTCCGCCAAGCGTGTCGTGAATATGCGAATGAACAAGTCTATAGACAAAAAGCAGATTTTATTCGTATGGGCGTGTTAGGTGATTGGGATAATCCATATTTAACCATGAATTTTAACACTGAAGCGAACATTATCCGTACTTTGGCTAAAGTAATTGCTAACGGCCATTTATATAAAGGTTCTAAACCGGTGCATTGGTGTTTAGACTGCGGATCGTCTTTAGCCGAAGCCGAAGTAGAATATGAAGACAAAGTTTCACCTTCTATTTATGTTCGTTTTAAAGCCTGCGATGAAACTGCAATTGAAACCCTATTCAACGCCAAAGGGAAGGGGCCAATTTCAGCAATTATTTGGACAACAACACCTTGGACAATGCCATCTAACCGTGCTATTGCAATTCATCCCGAACTTCAATATGCGCTCGTTCAACTTGCTGATGAACGGGTAATTTTAGCAACTGAACTCGTTGAATCAGTAGCCAAGTCGATTGAAGCGGAATCCTTTGATATTTTAGCAACGGTCAAAGGCGAAACATTGCAATTATTACGTTTTCACCATCCATTCTATGCTTTTGATGTGCCGTTCATTTTTGGCGATCACGTGACTATTGAAGGTGGTACTGGTTTGGTACATACTGCGCCTGATCACGGTACAGATGACTTTATTATTGCACGTAAAAACAACATTGAAATGGCCGGTTTAATTGGCAACGATGGTAAATTCAAATCAGATGTTGAATTTTTTGCTGGACTAGCCGTATTTGAATCAAATGAGAAAGTCATTGAAAAATTAAAAGAAACAGGCGCATTATTAAAATTAGCCCGCATCAAACATAGCTATCCACATTGTTGGCGCCATAAAACACCGATCATATTCCGTGCTACGCCACAATGGTTTATTGGTATGGAAAAACAAGGCTTACGCGCTCAAGCGTTAGCTGAAATTAAAACAGTTCGTTGGATCCCAAGTTGGGGCGAAGCGCGGATTGATACTATGGTTGCTAACCGCCCTGATTGGTGTATTTCACGCCAGCGTACTTGGGGTGTACCTATGGCCATGTTCGTACATAATGAAACAGAAGAACTACATCCTCGCACATTAGACATTCTCGAATTAGTGGCGCAACGTGTTGAACAACAAGGAATCCAAGCTTGGTGGGATTTAGATCCTACCGAAGTATTAGGTGAAGATGCACAACATTATCACAAAGTACCAGACACTTTAGACGTATGGTTTGATTCTGGTTCAACTTATGCCTCTGTAGTAGAACAACGCCCAGAATTTAACGGTCAAACAGCCGATATGTATCTTGAAGGTTCAGATCAACATCGTGGTTGGTTTATGTCTTCATTAATGCTTGCCAGTGCAACAAATGGCAAAGCACCGTATCAGCAAGTATTAACACATGGCTTTGTGGTTGATGAAAAAGGTCGCAAAATGTCAAAATCGATCGGTAACGTTATTGTACCATCAGAAGTATGGAACAAAAACGGAGCAGATATTTTACGCCTATGGGTTGCCTCAACCGATTACACCGCTGAAATGAAAGTATCACACGGTATCTTAAACAGTGCTGGAGATGCTTATCGCCGTATTCGTAACACCGCTCGGTTTTTATTATCTAATTTAAATGGCTTCATTCCAGCACGTGACGAAGTCAAGCCAAATGAGATGATTGCTTTAGATCGTTGGGCAGTGAGTTGTGCATTGGAAGCACAAAACGATATTATCGAAGCCTATGAGCATTATCAATTCCACACTGTGGTGCAACGCCTAATGCGTTTTTGCTCAATCGAAATGGGATCATTCTACTTAGATATTATTAAAGACCGCCAATATACAACCAAAGCGGATAGTCTTGCACGCCGCAGTTGCCAAACGGCACTATGGCATATTGCTGAAGCGCTTGTACGTTGGATTGCACCTATTCTTTCATTTACTGCTGATGAAATTTGGAGCCATTTACCGACGGTAGAAGGCAGATCTGAATTTGTCTTTACCGAACAATTTTATAGCCAATTATTTACCCTAAACTGCCACGATAAATTAGATGATAATTACTGGCAACAATTAATTAATATTCGAGCAGAAGTTAATAGGGTTTTAGAACAAGCACGTAATGAAAAAACTATCGGTGCAGGTTTAGAAGCAAAAGTAATAGTTTATGCTAACGATGAAATGCTACCATTATTACACCAATTAGGTAATGAACTTCGTTTTGTATTAATTACCTCACAAGCCATTGTCAAACCACTAAGTGAGGCTGATGTTGCAGAAGGTGAATTAGCAGGTTTAGCAGTCAAGGTGGAACGCGCAGAAGGTGAGAAATGCCCACGTTGTTGGCATTTTGCGACAGATATCGGCACACACGCTGAACATAACGCAATATGTGGACGCTGTGTAGAAAACGTAGCAGGCAAAGGTGAAGTCCGCCGTTTTGCATAATTAACTTTTGCTTTTTAAAGGCACCACAAGCAGTCTATTTGTAACTTATCTGACAAAACAGACTGCTTAACACAGACTAAGTTCGAAATAGGAATAGTAGAATGCTTATTATAAATAAACTTAACCATGCTCAAAAACAGCTAGCGAAACTCAACTTTATCCCTCAGCAAGCAGACAAAGTTGATTTCCTAGCAAGTAGTAGCGAGTTTAAAGCACGCATTTTACAGCTTATCAACACCGCAAAATCTCGCATTTATTTGACCGCTTTATACTTTGAACAAGATGAAGCAGGTCAACAAATTTTAGCGGCATTATATCAAGCAAAATTAGCTAATCCCGCATTAGATATCCAAATTTTAGTAGATTGGCACCGAGCACAAAGAGGGCGTATTGGTGAAAAAACCACCTTCTCAAACGCTGATTGGTACGCGAATATGAAACAGCAATATAATCTTCCGCCCGAACAAGAAATTGCTGTCTGGGGCGTTCCAATTAATGGCAGAGAAATCTTTGGTGTACTCCATTTAAAAGGTTTTATCTTTGACGATACCATTCTATATAGCGGTGCTAGCATTAATAACGTCTATTTACAACAATTCGACCGCTACCGTTACGATCGCTATCATACCCTTGAAAATAAAGTATTAGCTGACAGCTTAGTCACCTTTTTACAGCAACATATTTTGACTGATCACGCCGTTAATCGGTTGGATAATATGCAACGACCTGTAACGGCGAATATTCGTCCCGCCATTAAAGCGTTCCGTAAACAATTAACTAAACAACAATATCAATTTGCTGAACAGCCAGAAAGTAACGGATTAATGCTTTCGCCTATTGCAGGGCTTGGACGTAAAAATCAATTAAACAAGACCATTGAAGCGTTATTCTATAAAACACAAAACAAGCTCACAATTTGTACACCATATTTCA
Source organism: [Haemophilus] ducreyi (assembly GCF_900109315.1). GTDB lineage: Bacteria > Pseudomonadota > Gammaproteobacteria > Enterobacterales > Pasteurellaceae > Haemophilus_B > Haemophilus_B ducreyi. Next base: position 27,899 of record NZ_FOJC01000005.1, read on the forward strand.
ATTTTCCACGTTCATTAATCACTCGGATAAAATGGTTACTTGAAAATGGAAAACAAGTGGAAATTATTGCGGGTAATAAAAAAGCGAATGATTTTTACACGCCACCAGACAAAAAATTTACTATGGCGGCAGCATTGCCTTATCTATATGAAAAAAATTTAAGAGCGTTTGCAAAGCGTTTTGACAGTTACATACAGAATAAACTATTGACTATACGTTTATGGAAAGACGGTGAAAATACTTACCATCTAAAAGGATTATGGGTAGATAACCGCTATATTTTATTGACCGGTAATAATTTAAACCCTCGTGCGTGGGGCTTAGATGCTGAGAATGGAATTTTACTTGATGATCCAAAAGCAGAGTTAGCTGAAAAAGCCGCCCTTGAATTAACACAAATCCGTACATTTACTCAAGAGCTTAGCCATTATAGCAACTTAGAAACGATTAAAGATTATCCGCTTGAAGTTCAAAAACTATTAAAAAAATTTGGTCGAGTCAAATTAGATAAAATCATCAAAATGTTATTGTAATAACATTCATCCGCTTTTGTTAAGGAAATCCAATGAGTGAACAAATTTACGGCATTCACGCCGTAAACGCATTTTTAGCTAATGCACCTGAACGTCTGATTGAAGTATTTGTATTAAAAGGCCGAGAAGACAAACGCCTTAATCCATTATTAGATGAATTACAACGTCTAAGCATTTCAGTTCAACAAGTTAACCGCCAAACATTAGATAACAAAGCGCAAGACGAAGTACATCAAGGTATTATTGCCAGAATTATTCCGCAAAAAGAATTAAATGAATATGATCTTGATGAGCTTCTTCAACACAAAAGCAATCCTTTGTTACTTATTTTAGATGGTGTCACTGATCCGCATAATTTGGGCGCTTGCTTACGTACTGCCGATGCTGCGGGTGTAGATGCGGTGATTGTGCCCAAAGATAAGTCCGCAACATTAACGGCTATAGCACGAAAAGTAGCTTGTGGTGCAGCAGAAACTATGCCCTTAATCCGAGTTACCAACCTTGCTAGAACAATACGTGAATTACAAGACAAACATCAAATTTGGATTGTTGGCACCGCTGGTGAAGCAACTACTGATATTTATACTAGCCAATTAACAGGTGCTATTGCCTTAGTTATGGGCGCAGAGGGTGACGGTATGCGACGCTTAACACGAGAACACTGTGACCAACTAGTCAGTATTCCAATGGCTGGTTCAGTTTCATCTTTGAACGTTTCAGTCGCAACAGGCGTCTGTTTATTTGAAATCGTTCGTCAAAAGTTAAGTAGATAAAAAAGCGGTCGAATTTGCAAAATTTTTGCCAAAAACAACCGCTTCTACCATAAAAAAGCGAGTTTTAACCCTCGCTTTTTTGATTAGCCTCGTTCATAAATAATTTCAACGCCTTCTTCGTCTTCTTCTGACCATTCATCATCAAAATCACTCCAATCTTCTTCGACAGGATGTTGCATTGCTTGTTGGTGATAGTCATCCCATTTAAATTTAACTTCATCAACGGCTTTATTTTCCTCGATTATTTGTCGAGGGTTTGCTTCAATAAAGTCCATTATATCACGAGTTAATTGTTGGACATTTTGCCCGGTTGCGGCAGAAATTAAGTAATAGTCTCCTTGCCAACCGATCTGCTCTGCGATGTTTTTAGCTTGCTCAGCAGCAATCTCTTCACCAATAGTATCAATTTTATTGAAAACCAACCACGTTGGTTTATCTGCTAGTTTTTCACTATATTGATAGAGCTCAGATTCAATCACTGTGATGTTTTGTGCCGGATCGCTTTCATCTATCGGCATAATATCCACCAAATGAATCAGCACACGACAGCGTTCTAAATGTTTTAAAAAGCGTATTCCTAAGCCTGCACCTTCTGCCGCACCTTCAATTAAGCCTGGAATATCTGCCACGACAAAACTACGATCTGAACCCACTCGTGCCATACCTAAGCTTGGCACTAAGGTAGTAAATGGATAATCAGCAACCTTTGGTTTTGCTGCTGATACACTACGGATAAACGTCGATTTACCTGCATTCGGTAACCCTAACATTCCCACATCTGCTAGTAACATTAATTCAAGTAATAAGTCACGTTTTTCACCCGCCGTACCATTGGTTTTTTGGCGTGGTGCTCGGTTCACTGAGGATTTAAAGCGCGTGTTACCTAAACCGTGATAGCCACCTTTAGCCACTAGCATTTTCATACCGTGTTGAGTGAGATCACCAATAACTTCTTTTGTATCATTATCAATCGCTCGTGTACCAACAGGCACTCTTAACGTAATATCATTGCCTCGATGCCCCGTACAACCAGCACTTCGCCCATTTTCTCCACGACCTGCTGCATAATGTTTTTCAAAACGGTAATCAATTAAGGTGTTAAGATTTTCGTCCGCAATTAAATAAACATCACCACCATCACCACCATCACCGCCATCAGGGCCACCTTTAGGGATATATTTTTCACGGCGGAAACTCACACAACCATTACCACCATCGCCTGCTTCTACGCGAATCAGTGCTTCATCAATAAATTTCATTTTTTTCTCCTGATTCTTATCTTAGCAAAGTAAACATTAAAAAAGCGGACTAAAGCGGTTCAATTCTAAGCATATTTTAACCATTTACTAGATAAAAATCTTAATATTACATTTTTTCTACTGTTTTAATACCAAGTAAATCTAAACCTTGTTTTAATGTTTTCGCCGTTAAACTAGCCAAACGTAAACGACTATGCTTAATCGCTTCGTCTGCATTTAACATTGGGCAAGCTTCATAGAAACTTGAGAAAATCCCCGCTAATTCATATAAATATTGGCAAAGAATATGTGGCATTCCCTCTTTAGCCACGGCAGTTAATGCTTCCTCGAATTGCAATAATTTAAGCGCTAATGTACGTTCTTTTTCTTCGGTTAATTGCATTTCGCCAGTAAGTGTATCTGGATCAATCTCAGCACGGGCAAAAATTGAACGAATACGCGTATAAGCATACTGCATATAAGGGGCCGTGTTACCTTCAAAAGTCAACATATTATCCCAATCAAAAACATAGTCTGTCGTGCGATTTTTGGATAAATCGGAATACTTAACTGAGCCAATTGCGACCGCTTCTACTACCGCGCTTTTTTCTGCTACAGTTAAATTAGTCGATCGTGCTGAAATTAATTTATCTGCGCGTTCTACTGCTTCATCTAATAAATCTTTTAATTTAACCGTGCCACCTGAACGCGTTTTAAATGGTTTGCCATCTTTACCTAACATCATACCAAAAAATGGATGTTCAAGACTAAATGATGCAGGTACATAACCTGCTTTACGGGTGATTAACCACGCTTGTTGCATATGTTGTGCTTGGCGAGAATCAGAGAAAACCAAAGCACGATCGGCCTTTAATGTTTCATAACGATATTTAGCTGCGGCAATGTCAGTCGTGGTATACAAAAAACCACCATCACTTTTTTGTACAATCACACCCATCGGGTCGCCATCTTTATTTTTAAATTCATCTAAGAAAACAACAACAGCGCCATTATCTTCAACCGCTAATCCTTTGGCTTTTAGGTCTGCAACAATTTCAGGCAACATCGGATTATATAAACTTTCACCCATAACGTCTCTTTCTGTCAAGGTTACATTTAAGCGGTCGTAATTTTCTTGATTATGGTGCATAGTAATATCGACTAACTTTTTCCACATTGTCCGACAATATTCATCACCACTTTGTAGTTTAACGACATAATTACGGGCTTTTTCAGCAAAAATCTGATCGCTATCATAAGATTCCTTAGCCGCCCGATAAAATGCTTCTAGATCACTTAATTGCATCTCACTGGCTTGCTCATTTTCCATTTTCTCAAGATAAGCAATTAACATACCAAATTGGGTTCCCCAATCACCAACGTGATTAGCACGGATCACATTATTGCCTAAAAATTCAAGCGTACGAACGACCGCATCACCGATAATCGTTGAACGTAAATGACCAACGTGCATTTCTTTTGCTACATTTGGCGAAGAGTAATCAATCAAAATGGTTTGTGGTTGAGCCGTTTTAATACCAAAATTAACCGCTTGCAATGCAGAATTAGCCTGTTTTGCTAACCAACTTGGCTTTAAGAAAATATTGATAAAACCAGGCCCAGCAATTTCTAATTTATCAACCATATCACTTACATCAAGGCTATCTAAAATCTTTTGTGCAAACTCTCGCGGATTCATTGCTAATTTTTTAGCGGCTGCCATTGCACCATTTGCCTGATAATCACCAAATTCTGGCTTACTAGATTGGCGAACAAGTGGCTCAACATTTGCTTCAGCCCCAGCAATCATCATTGCTTGTTTTATTTTGTCTGATAAAATTTGTTGAATATTCACGAATTTATGACCTTTAATTTGTAGGATGCGCCGCAGCACACCAATAAGATATTCATTATGTTGATAGTGTGCTTAAACACACCCTACGGAAAACACGTTATGATACAAGAAAATACAACATTTTTCGAGAAAATGGCCGCTTGTTTTGGTGATTTATTTTTATTCTCACAACAAATTGAACAAATAGCAAATTTAGCGCAAATAGCACTCGATCAATTTCAAATAGATCATTTAGCCGTTCGGATGAACACCATTGAAACCGCACAACAATGGCGAATGCTACTTGAACAACATGGCGAACTATTAACCGAAAATCAAGTAAATGGCCGCCCAATTTGCTTATTTTCGCTTAAGCAAGCGGTCAACTTTTTGGGGCAAACAGTCAATGTGATTGAATTACCGTTCCCTAAAGGCAAAACTTATCTGACTGAAGGTTGGGAACATATTGAAATTGTGGTCGCAATGCAAGAAGCTGAATCGGTTGAACAGTGGATTACACGCTGTTTAACTCAATTTAAATTAGTAGAAAATGAGGCACTAAAAATTAAAATAAGCCAACCGCTTGTTATGGGCGAAAACTTACCCAATCCAACTATTGCAATTTCATTAAAAAATGCAACTTATTGCAATCCATATTGCCTAAAACTGCATCCCTATGATATAAAACAAATCGTTCACTCAGAAAATTTTATATGAGCAATTATTAACCGGAGAAAAATATGAAAAAATGTAGTTTAGCTGCAGCGTTAATGTCTAGCTTAATTTTATCAGGTTGTGCAAATACTGATATTTTTAGCGGCAGCGTTTATTCAGCGGAGCAAGCAAAAGAAGCTCGTGCAATTAGTTATGGTACCATCGTTTCAATTCGTGAAGTAAAAATTCAAGCACAAACCGCTGATGAAGGTTTATTAGGTGCTGTTGGCGGCGGTGTACTTGGTGGTGTTGCAGGCAGTGCAATCGGCGGTGGTACTGGACGTGCCTTATCCACCGCAGTTGGCGCAGTAGCCGGTGCAGTCATTGGTAATACTGTCGAACAAAAAGCAAATCAAGTTACTTCTTTAGAAATAGTTATTCGTAAAGATAATGGCCAAGAGATTGTAGTTGTACAGAAAAAAGAAGCGGGCTTTTTACCGGGTAAACGTGTAAGAATCGTGGGTTCAAATGCTTCGTTAAATGTATCATTATTATAATTAACCAATACGACTCACATAAAAAAAGAGTTGGTATAACCAACTCTTTTTTAACTTTAAAGATCCATTTATGGATTAACGAATTTCTTACCCAATTCAATATCCGCCTCTAATATAGGCTTAAGTTCTTCAAACTGCGTTTGTTCATATTCATTTAATGGCGCAATCGGCAGAATTTCTTCAATACCTTTTAAACCAAAGCGGACAGGATGTGCAAAAAACTCCGGATATCCTGAGCCTTCTTTACTTTGGACATAAGCATAACGCACGCAATCTTCTCCTAATAGTGCTTTAAAGACAGCTAGCGCAAAACGTGCACCTGACTCTGCCATTGACAGCGTTGCCGAACCGCCACCAGCTTTAGCCTCCACCACTTCAGTCCCTGCATTTTTGATCCGCTGAGTAAGCGACTCAATTTCTGTTTGTGAAAAATCTAATAACCGACCTTCCGCTAAGGCTTGCGAAAGAAGCGGTAAAATAGTTGTCCCTGAATGCCCCCCCACGACTGGCACAGTGACTGTTTCAACATTTTTGTGTTTTAATTCTGATACAAATGTTTTAGCACGCACAACGTCTAACGTTGTTACACCGAATAATTTACTTTTATCATATACCCCCGCTTTACGTAATACTTCAGCAGCAATCGGCACCAATGTATTAACCGGATTAGTCACAATGCCAATGCAAGCCGTTGGGCAAACCTCAGCAACTTTCTCAACTAAATCTTTCACAATACCGGCATTAATATTAAATAAATCAGCACGAGTCATACCCGGTTTACGTGCAATACCTGCGGTAATGATCACCAAATTGGTATCTTTTAGCGCGACGGACAGATCTTCACCCGCATACCCTATCGCATTGACCGAGGTTGGAATATGGCTAATATCAACTGCAATGCCCGGCGTAGCCGGCGAAATATCATATAGTGCTAAATCTGCCCCCGCCGGTAACCGAAGCTTTAATAACAGAGATAACGTTTGCCCTATCCCACCTGCAGCACCTAATACAGTAACTTTCATAGTAACTCCTAATCATAAATGGTTATAAAATGAAACTAAAGCAAGTGTATCAAATACTCCTTTAAATTAATGTGAAATAAAGCAAATTCTTCACAAAAATATCGCGAATAATTGATTTAGATTGGCTTTTTTAAGATAATTTCGCCCAAATTACCGTAGATTTAGCGAAAATCAGTTCAAAGAGGATATATGGAAAAATTAGACCGCTTGTCAGAAGCTTTTAAAATGCTACTAAAGCAAGAAAAATGTAGTTCACAAAGTGAAATTGTAATCGCACTGCAAGCGCTCGGTTTTAAAAATATTAATCAATCTAAAGTATCGCGAATGCTTTCTAAATTTGGTGCAATCAGAACACGTAATACCAAAATGGAAATGGTCTATCAATTGCCGACTGAATTGAGCATTCCAACTACATCTAGCCTGTTAAAAAATTTAGTGTTAGATATTGATTATAATGAAGTGTTGATCGTAGTAAAAACTAGCCCGGGTGCTGCGCAACTAATTGCGAGGTTATTAGATTCGATGGGCAAGAGTGAAGGAATTCTAGGCACCATTGCCGGCGATGATACGATTTTTATCACGCCGACATGCTCCACGCCGATGAAAACATTAATCAAAAATATCACTACCCTTTTCGAGTCTTCATTTTAATGCATATTTTACTCACCGGTGGCACAGGCTTCATAGGAAAAGCATTAACAAAAGCACTTCTCCAAGCAGGGCATCAGTTGACGATTCTCACTCGTCAAGCGCAATTAACCTCAAGCTTACCAGCGGTGACTTTTTGTCAAAAACTGACAGATTGGCATCACTTAGATCACGTTGATGCGGTCATTAATCTAGCAGGTGAGCCTATTTTTGATAAGGCTTGGACGAGCAAACAAAAACAACGATTATTAACCAGTCGCGTCAATTTGACTCATCAATTAGTTAATTTGATCAATGCGGGGCAAAATCCACCGCATACTTTTATTTCAGGATCAGCCTGTGGCTATTACGGCAATTTAGCGCATTCCAACCATTTCTATGATGAATCAACCCCTGCAGGCACGCACTTTAGTGCAAAGATCTGTCTTGAATGGGAAAAAGCCGCGTTAAATGCGCAAAGTCAGCAGACAAGAGTTTGCTTAATCCGGACTGGAATGGTATTAAACCAAAAGGGCGGCGCTTTAAAAAAAATGTTACCGCTTTACCGTTTGAATTTAGCGGGTCAATTAGGATCAGGCGCGCAATATTGGCCTTGGATTTGCTTAGCTGACCATATTCAGGCAATATTATTTTTGTTGAAAAACACAAACTGTAGTGGCGCGTTTAATTTGGTTGCACCTGAGCCTATTACTAATGCCGTTTTCAATCAGCGACTGGCTAAAAGCCTCAAACGTTATGCGGTCTTTAATCTGCCCGCATTCCTCTTACACTTATTATTAGGCGAGCGTTCGCAACTATTACTCGATAATCAACCGCTTGTGCCTAAACGCTTATTAGCGGCAGGTTTTACTTTCCAACAGCCTCAATTAGATTTTTCTCGTATATTCGCCGAATAAAAAAGCCCATCAAACAAGATGAGCTTTTGGGGTTAATGATACAATTATTGTATGATAAGGTAGAAATTAGAACCACCACGCATAATATTTAATGCAATAACTGCAGGTTTCTTATCCAACACTTCACGCAATTGTTTAATGTTTTCAATCAATACTCGGTTAACGCCAACAATCACGTCACCTTCTGCCAAGCCACGGTATTCTGCCATTGATCCTTTTTGAATTTTGACAATTTCAACACCTTTGACGCCATTTTTATTGATATTAGCAAACTCAGCACCTTTTAAACCGGCAATTAAATCTTTATTTTTGCCATTTTTACCACTGTTATCTGCTTCTAACATTACTTTAGCTTTTTGTTCTTTACCATCGCGTAAGTAAGTCAATTCAATCTCTTTGCCTACACCTGAAGTAGCAACTTTTGCGCGTAATTCACCAAAGCCATTAATACGTTTACCATTCAAGCCGATAATCACATCACCTGCTTTTAAGCCCGCTTTTGCTGCCGCAGAATCAGTTAACACTTCACTCACAAAGGCACCTTGTTGAGCATCAATTTTAAATTCTTTGGCTAAATCAGAATTTAATTCACCGCCTTTAATGCCCAACATACCACGTTGTACTTCGCCGTGTTCAATAATTTGTTGTACTAAACTGTTTGCCATATTTGATGGAATAGCAAAAGCGATCCCTGCATTACCACCACTTGGTGAAATAATAGCCGTATTAATACCGATTAATTCACCATTTAAATCAAGTAATGGACCACCTGAATTACCTTGGTTAACCGCAGCATCTGTTTGAATGAAATTTTCATAACTTTCATCAGAATTGCCGGTCGAACGGCCTAATGCGGAAATAATACCAGATGTCACCGTTTGCCCTAAACCAAAAGGATTACCAATTGCAACACTATAATCACCTACACGTAATTTATCCGAATCCGCAAATTTAAGTTCCGTTAAATTTTTAGGATTCTCAATTTGCACTAGCGCAACGTCCGATAACGCATCTGAACCGATTAATTTCGCTTTAAATTCTCGCCCATCTTCTAATTTAATGGTGATTTTTTCTGCATCTTTAATGACATGATTATTAGTAATCACATAGCCTTTTTCAGCATTAATAATTGCGCCTGATCCTTGGCCTCGGAAATTACGTGGCACATTACGTTGTTCAGCAAAACGCTCGCCAAAAATATCTGGGCCAAAGAAAAATTGAAGTTCTTCCGGAAGTTCACGTTTATATTGTGCATTTTCAACTTTAGTTTTACCTTCAATAGCAATACTGACTACTGCCGGGCGAACCTTTTCAATCATAGGTGCTAAACTTGGTAATGCTTGACCGCCTAATATTGTCGGTAATACCGCTTGGCTCATAGTAGGTACTGAAAGTACACTTAAACCTAAGACTAATGAAGATAAAATTGATTTTTTCATGACTTTATTCATTCGTATCATCCTTGTATATGCTCTAATTTATAAAATAAGTGTCAAATTAACTGTGTTATTTACGACAGTGTAATTAAACAACGGTTCACTAAAAACAAAATAACTGTTGATAAAATAAACGAACTATAGCGTTCTGTCTTTTACAGGTAAGCGGTGAATTTTTCACCATAATTTAAAAATCCTTTGACTTTAATAACGACTTGATAGAGTATTGCCAACTATTTTTATACTCTAACGAAGAAAATTCCAATGCGTGATAAGAGAGACTTGGTTGAAATAAAAAACCTTACCTTTAAACGTGGCAAGCGGGTAATTTATGAAAACCTTAATTTGCGTGTGCAAAAAGGAAAAATTACTGCCATTATGGGGCCATCGGGAATCGGTAAAACAACGTTATTACGTTTAATTTGCGGTCAAATTATGCCTGAAATAGGACAAATCCTATTTGATGGCCAAGATATTTGCCAAGTTTCCAATCACACGCTTTATAAGCTTCGTAAGCGCATGGGAATGCTATTTCAATCCGGTGCTTTATTTACCGATCTTAACACTTTCGACAATATTGCATTTCCTATTCGGGAACACACTCAACTTCCTGAAGCGTTAGTCCATAAACTGGTGCTAATGAAGTTGGAAGCGGTCGGATTACGCGGCGCAGCGACACTTATGCCCGTAGAATTATCGGGCGGTATGGCGCGTCGTGCCGCATTAGCACGCGCTATCGCACTTGATCCTGAATTAATTATGTATGACGAACCTTTTACTGGTCAGGATCCGATTAGTATGGGCGTCATCGTTGAATTAATTCAAAAATTAAACCAAGCATTAAACCTTACTTCCATCGTTGTTTCACACGATGTGACTGAAATTCTAAGCATTGCAGATTATGCTTATATTATTGCCGATAAGCACGTGATTGCAGAAGGAACGCCACACACACTATTAGCAAGCCAAGATCCTCGCGTGATACAATTTTTGGCTGGCAAATCCGATGGTCCGGTACATTTCCACTACCCTGCTAAAAACTATATAGAGGAGTTATTCGGTGCTTAATTTTATCAATCCCTTAGGTGAGCATTGCATACAGCTAGTGAAAACTTTTGTGCGTGCAACACTGATGTTATGGGGTGCATTAATTGGCAAACCGCAATTTAGTAAACATACGCCTTTATTAATCAAACAACTGTACATCTTAGGCGTACAGTCATTATTGATTATTATACTGTCTGGCTTATTTATTGGCATGGTATTAGCCTTACAAGGCTATGTTGTGTTAGTCGATTTTGCAGCCGAATCAAGTTTAGGCACGTTAATATCACTGTCATTATTACGCGAATTAGGCCCTGTAGTCACGGCTTTATTATTCGTAGGACGTGCCGGCTCCGCCTTAACGGCTGAGATTGCACTAATGAAAGCAACAGAACAGCTATCAAGCCTAGAAATGATGGCGGTGGATCCATTAAGACGAGTCATAGCGCCTCGCTTTTGGGCAGGGGTTATTTCAATGCCAATTTTAGCGGTCATTTTTACCGCTATTGGTATTTGGGGCGGTTCATTAGTTGGTGTGGACTGGAAAGGCGTTGATAGCGGCAGTTTTTGGTCAGTCATGCAACACTCTGTAAATGGACAAGACTTGATCAATGGTTTTATTAAAAGCATCATTTTTGCTATTGCTGTTGTTTGGATCGCATTATTTAATGGCTATGATTCAACTGCTACATCAGAAGGTATTAGCCAAGCCACTACACGTACGGTGGTACATGCATCATTAATCGTGTTAGGCTTAGATTTTATTTTAACTGCCATGATGTTTGGCGGTTAACTCAAGAAAGGAAATAAAAAATGCGTCAATCAATCAAGTACGAATTTTGGGTCGGTTTATTTGTCTTATTTGGCTTAGCTTCTTTAGTGTTTTTAGGCTTACGTGTTGCTAATGTACAAGGCTTTACCACTGAAAAAACATATACGCTATATGCAACTTTTAATAACATTGGCGGACTAAAGAACCATTCACCGATTAAAGTTGGTGGAGTTGTAATTGGTCGAGTTTCAAACATCGATTTAGATCCTCAAACCTATACTCCTAGAGTCACTTTAGCAATAAACCAAGCTTTTAATAAAATTCCTGATACGAGTTCGCTTTCAATTAAAACTTCAGGCTTATTAGGTGAGCAATATATTGCATTAAATGTTGGCTTTATGCTAGAAGGCGAAACGGAATATATGATAGAAGGAAATAGCTTTGCCGATACCAATTCAGCGATTGTCTTAGAAGATTTAATTGGGCAATTCTTATATGGCGATAAAAAATCAGCAACCACTGAATAATAAGAAGTAGAGTAAATTAAAACACGACACTATTTAAACACAACGAGATATTCGTTGATGATTAAAAGTGACCGATTCATTTTATCATTTGGAGATTTACATGTTAAAACAGCTTAAAAAAGTTATTATTACCACGGCGATTGCATTAGCTACACTATGCTCAACACAAGCATTTGCTGAAACTAACCCATATCTATTAATGCAAAAAACTGCGGATAAATTATTCACTAATATTAAAAACAATCAAACTAAAATCAAAGCGAATCCTGAATATTTACGTGATATCGTACGTGAAGACTTAATGTCATACGTACACATCAGATATGCTGGACAATTAGTGTTAGGTAAATCACTTTCTTCTGTATCAGAGCCACAACGCGAAAAGTTTTTCAATGCTTTTGGTAAATTTATCGAACAAGCATATGCGCAAATCTTAACACAGTATGAAGATCAACAAATACAAATTGAAAATGAAAAACCACTTGGCGATAAATCTATTGTCAGTATCCGCGTAAATGTTTTATCTTCTGGTAGCACACCACCCATTAAATTAGATTTTAAATGGCGTAAAAACAGCAAAACAGGTGAATGGCAAGCATATGATATGGCTGCAGAAGGAGTCAGTATGGTTGCCACCAAACAAAATGAATGGAGTAATATCTTACGTCAACAAGGTATTGATGCATTAACTAATCAAGTAGAAAAATCGGCTAAACAACCTATCACTTTAAATAAATAATTTATTTTATGATGCCAGAAAAAACATTACAATTCGGTATTCAAGAGCAAAATGGAAGCCTTTTTGTAACATTATCAGGTGAATTAACTCGAGACACGTTGCTACCCTTATGGAAGCAACGTGCTTCTTTTTTATCTAACCCACATAATGAAACAATTTATTGGGATTTAAACCATCTGCTACGAATCGATTCCGCTGGTTTTGCATTACTCATAGAATTGCTAAACCACTACCAAAAACAAAGCACAAATTATTTAATCAATGTACCAGATGTTATCTTAACATTGGCAGGTTTATTTGGCTTACAAGATTGGTTAGACTCATTTTTAACAAAAAGTAAAACAGACTAAGGATTAAAATGGAACCTACACAATTAGCAGAAATTTTACGTAATGCCCTACCAAATGCGGTTGAAATTCACGCACAAGGTGAAAACTCACATTATGGCGTTATTGTTGTAAGTGATGAACTTGCTCAATTATCAAAAGTAAAACAGCAACAAGCGGTTTATGCTCCACTGAGCGAATATTTTGCTACAAATGCAATCCACGCATTAACGATCAAAGTCTTTTCAACGGAACAATGGAGAAAAGAACGATTTTTGAATGTTGCTAGCTAATTGCCATAAGAAATACGTGACCATCACCTACACCTAAGCGGTCTAAATATTCATTTTTTTGCAAAAAGCTGACTATTTATCAATTTTTAAGGATTTTAATAATGGAAAAATTTCGTGTTCACGGCCCTTATAAATTATCGGGTACGGTTGATATCTCAGGTGCTAAAAATGCAGCCCTACCTATCTTGTTTGCAACTATTTTAGCAGAGGAGCCTATCAGCTTAACTAATGTACCCGATTTAAAAGATGTGGACACTACCTTTAAAATCCTACGCAAATTAGGTGTGGTTATTGAACGTGATGCAAACGGCGTAGTACAAATTGATGCAAGTCATATTCAACATTATGTAGCGCCTTATGAATTGGTTAAAACAATGCGCGCATCAATTTGGGCATTAGCACCGCTTGTTGCACGCTTTCACCAAGGGCAAGTTTCATTACCAGGCGGCTGCACTATAGGCGCACGTCCGGTTGATATGCATATTACTAGCCTCGAAAAAATGGGGGCAATTATTGAGCTTGACGAAGGCTATGTCAAAGCAACTGCCAATGGTCGCTTACAAGGTGCACGTATCTATATGGATAAAGTCAGCGTAGGAGCAACCCTATCAGTTATGATGGCAGCAACCCTCGCAGAAGGTTCAACTATCATTGAAAATGCCGCACGTGAACCTGAAATTGTCGATACTGCTCATTTTTTAAATGCAATGGGAGCAGAAATCTCAGGTGCAGGAACAGATACGATCACAATTAAAGGTAAGGAACGCTTAACCGGTTGTCAGCATCATATCGTGGCAGATCGTATTGAGACCGGCACATTTTTAGTTGCCGCGGCAATATCAGGCGGCAAAATTACTTGCCAAGGCACAAAAGCAGACACATTAGATGCCGTTATTGAGAAATTACGTGAAGCCGGTATGGAAGTGACTGTAACCGAAAATAGCATTACGCTAGACACTAAAGGTCAACGACCTAAAGCGGTCAATATCCGCACTATGCCACACCCCGGTTTTCCTACTGATATGCAAGCACAATTTACTTTGTTGAATGCGGTAGCAGAAGGCACAAGCCGAATCACCGAAACCATTTTTGAAAACCGTTTTATGCATATCCCAGAATTAAATCGTATGGGAGCGAAAGCGGAAATAGAGGGCAATACAGCCATTTGTCAGGGCGTTGAGCAATTAAAGCCGGCTGAAGTAATGGCAACTGACTTACGTGCATCAATCAGTTTAGTATTAGCCGGTTGTATTGCATCAGGTGAAACCATTGTGGATCGGATCTACCATATTGATCGCGGTTATGAACATATTGAAGAAAAGTTACGTCGCATTGGCGCTAAAATAGAACGTTTTAGAGAATCTGCCTAGTAGCAGCGGATAATGCTGAATAATAAGCGGTAAATATTACTCATAACGTCCCATCAATAATAAGGCGGATATTAATAGAAATTAATATCCGCTTACTCATTATAAGATCATATTTGATTACTTAGTCAATAGATCCAATGCTTCTTGATATTTAGCCACCGTTTTCTCAATTACATCAATAGGAATTTTAGGAGAAGGTGCCTGTTTATTCCAACCACTATTTGCGAGCCAATCACGGACAAATTGTTTATCGAATGATGGTGGATTTATCCCTTCTTGATAAGTTTCGACCGACCAAAAACGGCTTGAATCTGGCGTTAGCACTTCATCCATCAACGTTAATACACCATTCTCATCTAATCCAAATTCAAATTTAGTATCACAAATAATAATTCCTTTTGTTAAGGCATATTTAGCCGCTTCGGTATAAAGATCAATCGCAGCAGTGCGTATTTGAGCAGCTAAATCTGCGCCTATTTCACGCTCACACTCTTCGTATGAAATATTCACATCGTGATCACCCACTTCAGCTTTACTAGACGGCGTAAAAATAGGTTGTGGTAATTTACTCGCTTCAACTAACCCGGCAGGTAATGCTAAACCACAAATACTACCGGTTTGTTGATAATCTTTTAAGCCTGAACCGGTCAAATAACCCCGCACAATGGATTCAATTTTCACAGGTGTTAAACGTTTACAAACCACTGCGCGATGTTGAATAGCCTCAGCTTCTTCTTTAGCTAACACATCGAAAACAGAATCACCCGTAAAATGATTTGGCATAATATGCTCAAGTTTTTTAAACCAAAAATTGGAGATTTGCGTCAAGATTTCACCTTTAGCAGGAATTGGATCCGCTAAAATAACATCAAAGGCTGACAAACGATCTGTTGCAACCATTAACATCCGCTTATCATCAATTTCATATAAATCACGCACTTTGCCTGAATAAATTTTCTTTAAACTAATTTGCATTTTTGAATTCCTTCCCTTAAAAATTGCTGGATATTATATGCGATAACGCAAACGATTACGATAAGCTTCAGCAAAAGTTATTTACGATAAAATTATCTTTTATCGTTTTATTTCCGTATAATAGCCCCCTTATTTTATTGTCGAGTTCCCTTACCTCGACTCACGTTATAAAAAGGAACAATATGGTCACTCAAATTGATTTTTCAGATGCACAAAAGCGTCGTTCATTAATATTACTTTCATCTTTTCATATCTTTATCATCTCACTCAGTAATTATTTGGTACAAATTACCTTTGAGATCAAGTTCCCTTTTACTGAGAGTGTAATTCCTACCACCTGGGGAACCTTTACTTTTCCATTTATTTTCTTAGCAACGGACCTCACCGTTCGCGTGTTTGGAGCAAACCTAGCACGTAAAATTATTTTTATCGGAATGTTGCCGGCATTATTGATTAGTTACCTTATTTCAGTACTCTTCTTTGAAACCCAATTTCAGGGATTTGCTGCCATAGCTAACTTTAATCTATTTGTTTTCCGCATTGCATTAGCGAGTTTTTCAGCCTACGTGATCGGGCAATTGCTTGATATTTTAGTATTTAACCGCTTACGGCAAGGCAATCGTTGGTGGTTAGCACCAATGTGTTCAACTATTTTTGGCACGTTAATTGATACCATTACGTTCTTTGCCGTTGCTTTTTACCAAAGCAGTGATCGCTATATGGCAGAGCATTGGTTCACTATTGCAACTATCGATTATGCTTTCAAACTGTTTGTAAGTTTATTGCTATTTTTACCTTTATATGGCGTATTACTAAACGTCTTATTGAATAAACTTAAACTAAAATAAACCTGTTGGGGATTATGCTGAAAAAAGGTATAATCCCTCACTTTTTTCAGCCGAAAACAGCAGATTAATTCAAGTAAGAGAGTATCAAATGAGTAAAATTCCATTAAGAAATGCAGATGAAATTCAAAAAATTCGTGAAGCCTGTAAATTAGCTTCCGAAGTATTAGTGATGATTGGGCCTTATGTAAAAGAAAATATCACAACCGGTGAATTAGACCGTATTTGCCATGAATACATTGTCAATCAGCAACAAGCTATTTCAGCTTGCTTAGGTTATCATGGTTTCCCAAAATCAGTTTGTATCTCTGTCAATGAAGTTGTCTGCCACGGTATTCCAAGCGATGATAAAAAGCTAAAAAAAGGCGATATTGTAAATATTGATGTAACTGTGATTAAAGATGGCTATTTTGGGGACAACTCAAAAATGTATGTCGTTGGAGAAGCTAATATTCGTGATAAACGCCTATTAGAAGTAACTCAAGAAGCGCTTTACATTGGTATTCGCACCGTCAAAGCAGGTATTCGCTTAAAAGAGATTGGCAAACAAATTCAACGATATGTAGAAAAACAAGGCTTTTCAGTGGTGAGAGAATATTGCGGACACGGCATTGGCACTGAATTCCACTGTGATCCACAAGTATTGCACTATCACTCTGATGATGGTGGTGTCGTTTTACAAGCTGGTATGGTATTTACGATTGAACCGATGGTGAATGCTGGCAAAAAAGAAATCAGACTAATGAATGATGGTTGGACAGTTAAAACTAAAGATCGTAGCCATTCAGCACAATATGAACACCAAATTGTTGTAACTCAAGACGGCTGTGAAATTATGACGATTCGTGAAGAAGAAATTGCCTCAGGCCGAGTAAGTCGTATTATGCATAATAACTAAACCAAACAAAAAAGCCCTCTTATACTTAAGAAGCGGGCTTTTTTGCCTTATATGTTCAACTAACGCGTAAAATCTCGACTAACTCTGCTTCAAGCTGTTTACCAAATTTGCCCATTCGGAAATCTGCCTTTAATGCATCAAATTGCATGGGATGCTCTGCCATTTCAGCTTTTAAAAACGCTGGAAATTCTGCCAACACTAACTCAGTTTCAGCTGAACTAATATTAAAAATAGCTGGAATTTTTTCTACCGCAATTACCGCTTGTTGCTGTCTATCACTATCAAAATAATGCCGTTGTGTATTATCTTTATGAGCAACATATTTCACATTGATCGCCGGATTCAGTTGACTAATCCGCTGAAAATAAGCGACAACTTCTACACAATCAGGACAATAAGGTTCCGCCATAATTAACCACTCACTGGCTGTTTCTAATGCTTTTATTTTTGCAATGGTATCCGCTTCAAGTTGTACGCCAACATAAACATATAATTGATGTTCACGATCTTCATCACGGTTAAATTCTAAATATTCATAAAAATGTGGCATAACACTTCCTTTATTTTCTTGTTGCGCCTAGCGGTCAGCATTATGGCTCTTTTATCTGTGCGTGACCAACTCTCGTTAAGCGATTTTCATAATCAATCCGCAATAATATAGCGATAGCGACCGACATAATTACTAAACTTGATCCGCCATAACTGACCAATGGAAAAGTTAACCCTTTAGTCGGCAATGCGCCTGAGGCAACGCCTAAATTAACTGAACCTTGTAAAAATACCCAAATTGCCACCCCAAATGCAAAAAAACCGCGAAAACGGGCTTCTAGTTTAAGCGCATCTCGGCTAATTTTTATCGCACGAAATGATAAACAAAGTAGCAAAACCACCATAAAGATAATGCCGATAAACCCAAATTCTTCAGCAACAACTGCCATTACAAAATCGGTATGTGCTTCTGGCAAATACTCTAATTTTTGGACTGAATTACCTAAACCTTGTCCCAATAGCTGACCTTGCCCAAATGCCATCTGTGCATTAGAAAGCTGGAAACCATCCCCATAAGCATCTGCAAAGGGATCTAAAAAAGAAGTAACGCGTTTTAACCGGTATTCTGAAGTTAAGACTAATAAGATGAACGAGACAGAAGCCGTCACTATGAGTAATAAAAACTGCATCACTTTCGCGCCCATAATAAATAGCATAGTAAAAGTCAACACAAACAATACCACTACACTACCCAAATCTGGCTGTAATAATAATAAAGAGCTAAAAAGAAATAGAATAACCATCGGGCGAATAACACTAGCCGATCTATTACGCATCTCATCATACTTACGTACATAAAAACTGGAGAAATAACAAATAATCGCTAACTTAGATAATTCAGCTGGCTGAAAATTGATCGGACCTAATTGAATCCAACGAATCGATCCATTCACACTACGCCCAAAGATAAGCACAGAGGCTAAAAATAGTAGGGAAAGTAAGAACAAGGGTACATTATATTTTTCCCAATTCCGCATAGGAATTTTTACCACAAAAGCAAATGCCAACAATGAACACGCTAAGTAGATACTATCTCGTATGGAAAAATGAAAAGGATCATTATTTAAACGAGTGCTGACCGGAATAGAGGCCGAGGTCACCATAATGAAACCTATCATCAACAAGCTGAGAAACAACCAAACCAACGTGCGATCATACAATGAATTTTTAGGGGTTAAACACGCCCACTTATCATACTCTAACTTAATTTTCTCTAACATTTCTAAACCATACATTACTTAAACTGCTTGTTGCGCTAATCGTACAAACATATCGCCACGCTCTTCAAAATTATTAAATTGATCTAAACTGGCACACGCTGGTGATAACAAAACCATATCCCCTTGCTTAACAAGCGGACGAATTTGCTCAATTGCTTGTTGCATGGTATCCACCAACACACTATTAGTCGTTAATTCAGCTAATGATTTTCCATCTTTACCAAAGCAATAACACACAATATGTGGCTGATTAACTAATGCTTTTAACATTGAAAAATCCGCCCCTTTTCCATCACCACCCAATAATAAATAAAGAGTACCTGATAGCTGTAAGCCATTTAACGCAGCCACTGCACTACCAACATTCGTTGCTTTTGAATCATTCACCCAACATACACCATCATTCGTTGGCACCCGTTGAAAGCGGTGAGCTAATCCACCATAACAGCGTAATCCATTGATAATGCCCGCTCGATTAATGCCCGCTGCCTCTGCCAAAGCAATAGCAGCCAAAGCATTCAATTGATTATGGCGACCTGTTAATGACATTTGATCAATATTAATCACCGCTTGATCACCACTGCAAAGCTGATCATACTTTATAGCATACTGTGCATCATGTTCCGCAAAATGGCGCAAGTTACCCACCGATTGTGACGGCAGTGGATAAGTGAGTGGATCGTTATCATTCACAATCACATATTCAGCATTTTCATAAATACGCAATTTCGCTTGCCGATAATGCTCACCTGAAGCATAGCGATCCATATGGTCTTGGCTAACATTCAGAATAGTTGCGGCCTTTGCTTTTAAAGAATAGGTCGTTTCTAACTGAAAACTAGAAAGTTCCAGCACAAACAGCTCATATCCTTTATTTAACAAACTTAAGGCGGGAATACCAATATTACCACCCATACCGACTTTTATGCCCGCTTGTTGTGCCATTTCACTCACTAGCGTGGTCACTGTACTTTTACCATTTGAACCAGTAATCGCAATAATCGGTGCTTTAGCCTCACGGACAAATAATTCAATATCACCAACAACTTCAATACCAGCCTGAATAGCGGTTTGAATTTCAGGCGTGGCTAATGCTAAACCGGGGCTAATTACAATTAAATCTGACGCTAATAGCCACTCTAGGTTTAGGCTGCCGGTATGCAATGCGACATTGGCTGATAAATGCTCAATTCCTGCAGGTTGTTCTCGTGTATCAATCACTTGTATTGTAGCTTGTTTTTCTGCAAAGAATGCCACACAAGAAAGGCCCGTCTTACCTAAACCGACAATCGTAATTATTTTGCCTTGATATTGATTTTGCATCATAAAATCTCTTATCTATTAATGATATTTACCAAATAAAGCTAACCGCTTACCGCACAAGATAACTAAATCAAAGCAATGCTTAACGTAATTTTAAGGTGACTAAACCGACCAAGACTAAAACTAATGTAATGATCCAAAAACGAACAATCACTCGTGGCTCCGGCCAACCTTTTAATTCAAAATGATGATGAATAGGTGCCATTCGGAAAATCCGTTTCTGACGAAGTTTATAAGAGCCTACTTGTAAAATCACCGACAGCGCTTCCACAACAAAAACCCCGCCCATTACAAGCAGTAACAACTCTTGGCGGACCAAAACGGCAATTACACCCAATGCACCGCCTAGTGATAATGAACCTACATCACCCATAAATACTTGTGCAGGATAAGTGTTGTACCATAAGAAACCCAAGCCCGCACCAACAATAGCGGTACACATAATCGCTAATTCACCACTATGTCTAATATAAGGAATATATAAATATTCAGCGGCATGTATATTGCCCGTAGCCCAAGCAATTAAAGCAAATGCAGCCGCTACCATAATAGTCGGTACAATCGCTAAGCCATCTAACCCATCTGTTAAATTAACCGCATTACTGGTTCCAACAATTACAAAATAGGCTAAAATAATATAAAAAAGGCCTAATTGAGGCATAACTTCTTTAAAAAATGGCACGACTAATTGTGTTGCAGCCGTATCTTTACCCATAGCATACATACTAAAAGCGGCAATAAATGCAATAAAAGATAACCAAAAATATTTCCAATGAGCGACTAAGCCCTCTGTATTTTTACGTGCAATTTTCCAATAGTCATCAACAAACCCCACAATGCCATAACCAAATAATACAAATAAAGTAAACCAAACATAAGGATTACGTAAATCTGCCCATAGCAATGAACTCACACCAATAGATACCAAAATCATAATACCCCCCATAGTAGGTGTACCACGTTTTTTAAAATGGCTTTCTGGCCCATCATTACGGACTTCTTGACCAAACTTGAGAATTTGCAAACGATTAATAACTTTAGGACCAATCCATAAGCCTATTGCCATCGCGGTTAATAACGCCATAATTGAACGAAAAGAGATATAAGATACTACATTAAATGCAGTGTTATATTTGAGAAGGTATTCCGCAAACCAAACTAACATTATTTGTCCTTAAAAGAAAAATGAAGAGAAGAACATAAACTAGAAATCAACGTTTCCATTTTTTGACTACGAGAGCCTTTAGCTAACAACACTAGCGGTTGCTTTTCTGCAATTTTTTGCATAATGATCGGCATTAAGAAATTATGCATTGCTTGTTTATCGGTAAAATGATGCGTTGACTGGTTACTGATTACCGCACTCTCTTTGCCAAAGCTGACGACCAAATCAAGCTCAGCTTTCCGCACAAAATCAGCAACCTCTTGATGACAAGCAACACTATCTTTACCTAATTCGCCCATATCTGCCACGGCAAAGATACGAAATGCCTGATAATTTTTTAACACTTGCACAGCAGATTTCATTGAATCAACATTTGCATTATAAGTATCATCAATCAATAAACAATAGCGATTTATTGGCAGTGGGCAAAGCCGCCCCTTAACCGCTACAGGCTGTTCTAAGCCCGCCTTTATCGCGGCCAAATCGGCACCAACAGCCATAACTAATGCACTAGCCGCTAATGCATTATTAACATTATGCTCACCTAAATAAGGCAAATTAATCTCAATCTCACCTTGTGGAGAATGGAGCGTAAATATTGAACCATTTAAATGTAGATGTACATTTTCCGCTGAAAAATCAACCGGTTTATGCTCTGCTGACGGATAAAGCGCAAAAGATTGCACTTTACGTGAACCAATCTCAGTTTGCCAAGCGGATGAATAACTCGCTTGATTAATAATGGCGATCCCCTCTGGGGGCAAACCACGATAAATTTCACCTTTTGCTTGTGCAACACCCGCCAAGGATCCAAATCCTTCCAAATGAGCTGCGGCAACATTATTAACTACACACACATCCGGTTGAGTTATTGAGGTAGTATAAGCAATCTCACCAAGATGATTAGCACCTAACTCAATAACCGCAAATTTATGCTGTTCAGTTAACCGCAATAAGGTTAAAGGTACACCTAAATCATTGTTCAAATTACCCGAAGTATAAAGCACTTCATCAGCACAAGCAGTCACCTTTTGCAAAATTTTTGCCGCCATTTCTTTAACGGTTGTTTTACCAGATGAACCGGTAATTGCAATCGTTTTTGGGTTCAATTTCGCTTTTAACCACTTTGCCAACTCACCTAATGCTAAACGGGTATCTGCAACAATAATTTGCGGTGCATTAATCGGCATCCGTTGCTCCACGACTAAAGTTATACAGCCTTGAGCAATTGCTTGATCTACATAATGATGTGCATCAAAATGATTGCCTTTCAAAGCAAAAAATAAACCATTTTCGACCGCTTGGCGAGTGTCAGTATTCACTGCTTCCACCACTAAATGCTCATCTCCGATCAACTGGCCATTCAAAATTTGTGCAACTTGTTTAATCGTTAATTTGATCATGTTATTCTTGCAAGGTAATGATAATAAGAACGCGACAATAAAATCATTGTGAGAGATACTTACTCGCTATTTCTTGATCCGAAAAATGATGTTTTATTGTGCCTATAATTTGATAATTTTCGTGACCTTTACCCGCAATCAAAATCAGATCTGCTGATGAAGCGTGCTTAATCGCGTGTTGAATTGCTTGTTCTCGATCATAAATGACAAGGATATTATTAGGCTTTGCAAAGCCTTGCATAATCTCCGCCACAATCTTGTGTTGATCTTCTGTGCGAGGATTATCATTGGTCACAATCACGCCATCCGCCAATTCTTCTGCAATAGTCGCCATCAATGGACGCTTACCACAATCACGATCACCACCACAACCAAATACACAAAACAATTTACCTTTAGTGTGTAAACGCGCTGCCTGCAATGCTTTTTGCAAAGCATCAGGCGTATGGGCATAATCCACTAATACAAGCGGTTGATTTTTATCTGTTATAGCAGAAATCTTTTGCATTCGACCCGTTACTGAGCGTAATTGGGAAGCCGTTGCGACTAATTTAGCTAAATCATAGCCTAAAGTTAATAAACCAGCTAATGCCAACAAAATATTGGTAACATTAAATGCTCCACTCAATTGACTATGAAATTGACCATTTCCCCAGCTTGATTCAAACTCAATATAAGCACCTTGTAAGCTAAAATTAACCTTAGTAGCCTTAACAAATTGATGTTCACTGGTAAAGTTTGGATCACAACTCACTAGCACAGCATTAGGCAACATAGATAACCAATTTTGCGCAACTTGATCATCTGCATTTAAAACCTGTGCTTTAGTCTGTAAAGCATTAAATAGACGGAATTTAGCCGCTTCATATGTGGCAATTGAGTGGTGATAATCAAGATGATCACGACTTAAATTAGTAAATATAGCGAGATCATATTGCAACGCCTCTACTCGATATTGTGCTAAACCGTGAGATGACACTTCCATTACACAAAAATCAGCCCCCTGTTCAACAAAGCGGGCTAAATTTTGTTGTACTTCAATAGCAGAACCGGTGGTATTGATCGCTTCTTGTTCCTGTCCATATAAACCATTACCAATGGTTCCCATTACGGCAGAATGCCCGCCTAATAAGTTATGCCATTGCGCTAACAATTGAGCGGTAGTTGTTTTACCATTGGTGCCGGTAATGCCAATTAACTTCAATCTTGCTGATGGGCTAGCGTAAAAACTATCTGCAATCGCTGATAATCTTTCCGCTAATCGTGGAACAGTAATGACCTTACAGGCTCGGCGATCTAAATTATAACGCGCAAATTGGCTATCTAACTCAATTTCATCTTGATCATTTTCTGCTTCCGCCAAAATAATTGCCGCACCTTGTTTAATCGCATTTTGAATAAACTGACGCCCATCACACTGATGACCTTTTAAAGCAATAAAAAGATCGCCTTCTGTCACTTGGCGTGAATCTAAAGTCATCTGCTTAAGTGGAATTAATTGTTCGACCCAAGCCTCAAGGTCTGTTAAAAATGGCAATAAACGTTTCATATTTTCTCTAATTCATCTGTATTTATGGCTGTAATTTAATCTCACGCACTGCATTAGTATTTTCTTGTAGATTATCAGGCTTAATATTACGGGCTTTTAACGTATAGCCCATAATACTTGAGAATAATGGCGCCGAAACTGAACCACCGTAATAAACGCCCGCTTTAGGTTCATTAATTAGCACGACTAATGCAAAACGTGGATTACTAGCAGGCGCCACACCTGCCGTATATGCTAAATATTTCTCAACATATTTACCATTCTCTAGCTTACGTGCCGTCCCCGTTTTTACTGCCACACGATAACCATCTACAGCCGCTTTGTGCCCGCCCTCACCCTTTTGTGCGACACTTTCCATCATTTGCACCACCTGACGGGTGACTTTCTCAGATAACACACGTTCACCCAACACTGGCGGATCGACTTTAGTAATTGAAAGCGGCCGATAAATACCAAAACTACCTAACGTTACATAAGCACGCGCTAATTGCAAAGGCGTAACATTCAACCCATAACCATAAGCCACTGTTGCTCGCTCAATATCAGACCAACGTTTGCGATTGCCATTTGAGCCTTTTTGCTCACCTAAACCTAAACCTGTATCTTTACCAAATCCCACTTTACTATACGTATCCATCAATGCCGAGGCAGGCATACGTAACGCTAAACGGCTGACGCCGACATTACTTGATTTTTGTAAAATACCGGTAATACTCAATTGATCACGAGGTGCAACATCTTTAATCGTATGACCATTAACGACAAAAGGACGCGTATTAAGCACTTCATCTACTACAGCAGCTCCATTTTGCAAGGCGGTTAAAACCACTAACGGTTTTACTGTCGAACCGGGCTCAAAGGTATCGGTAATCGCCCGATTGCGCATTAATTCAGGTCTGAAACTATCACGTTTATTCGGGTTAAACGAAGGCGCATTTGCCATCGCTAAAATTTCGCCTGTTTTAATATCAACTAAGACCGCTGTACCTGATTCAGCATTATTCGCAATCACTGCGGCTTTAATCTTTTTATACACTTCTGACTGCAATTCTTCGTCAATACTCAGCATAACATCTTGTGGATCATACTGTTTTTCATCACGAATATTTTCGATCACATTACCACGAGCGTCTTTACGAATAATCTGCTTACCATTTTTACCGACTAACAACGAGTTAAAGCTACGCTCTAATCCTTCTGAGCCTTGTTGATCATCAACATCAGTAAAGCCGATTAATTGTGATGCTTCCTCAGCAAGCGGATAAAAACGACGTGATTCCGCCTTTAACACCATACCATCAATCTTCAATGCTTGAGCATAATAAGCAATATTTTCTGACCGATGCCGTGCAATATAAATAAAACGTTGGAGAGCAGTTTTATATAAGCGATCCATTAAATTGTTATATTTTTCACCGTTTGCTTTAGCAAGCGCTTCCAGCTTTGAACGTTCTAATTGCGCATTTGCAACCTCTCGTGCCACAAATTGTGAGTTTGGGTTATGCCGTACTTTTTGCACTAATGCATTGTATTCTAATCCGCTAATTTGCGCTAATAAATGCCAATAACCATCACTTGCAATATCAAAAATCACTCGATGATCAATTGCAATTTTCTCTTTCGATTTATTCTTTTTCTCAATAAAATTACTGACGTTTTTCTCTATCTTACCTTTAGACGTCTCCATTTCCATCGCTAATAATTTCCAATGATCTGATGAGCGTCTTAATTTACTATCGAAATATTCTCGTGGATCAATCGTCAATGAATACATTGGCACGCTAATTGATAAAAAACGCCCATGTCGATCTAAAATTCTACCGCGCGTAAATGGCAATTCTTTGGTTCTAAGTGAGCGATTATTTGCTTCATTAATAAACCATTCAGATTCAACTAATTGTATCTGTATTGCTTTCGATATTAAAAAAGCGGTTAACACTAACATAAAAAATATGACTATCCTAAATCGATAGGGAAGATAACTCACTTGATCTTTACTATCTTTAGCCTGAACCTGCTTTATAACCGCAGGATCTACTTTCTTTTTTAATTTTACTGATTTAGCCATTTATCTTATTCAACCAAAATAATTTCTTGTTCTTTTTTGATCGGCTGTAAACCAAAACTTGCCGCAGCAGCCTCTACTCGAGATTTTTGGCTTTTCGCACTTTCTTCTAATTGCAAATTAACATACTGATTCTCTAATTTACGCTGTTCTTGTATCAACTTACCTTGTTCGGCGGTTAACAAGCGTGTTTGATGCGTGACCCATACCGTGCCCACGGCGGTTAATACAATTAAAAATAATAACAAGAGGGCAAATTTATTATGTTCTGTCAGATCATTTAAAATTATTTGTTGCAATGGATAACGTTCATTATTTACCATCTATACCTCCAATTATCTTTTTGCCGCAATACGTAATACTGCACTACGGGAACGAGCATTAACCACAATTTCGGCCTCACTTGGCATAATTGCTTTGCCAATGATATTAAGCGGGATATTTTTATTTAATTCTGCTTCTAATATAGGCAGACCTTTTGGTACCACTTCACCTTTACTATTTTTCTTCATAAACTGTTTTACCATTCGATCTTCCAACGAATGGAAACTAATAATAGATAAACGCCCTTCCGGTGCTAATACCCGCAACGCATTGGTTAATGCTTTCTCAAGTTCATCTAATTCACGGTTAATAAAGATCCGAATCGCTTGAAATGAACGGGTCGCGGGGTGCTTATGTTTATCTTTGAAAGGCACTGCATCGGCGATAATTTTGGCTAATTGTAAGGTTCTAGTGATCTTTTCACTGTTAGTTTTATTATAAGATACAACCGCTTGTGCAATACGTTTTGCAAAACGCTCTTCACCAAATGTCTTTAATGCCCAGGCCAAATCTTCTATCGAAACCTGTGCAAGCCACTCGGCAGCAGACAAGCCCTTTGTGGTATCCATTCGCATATCTAGAGGCCCATCACGCATAAAACTAAAACCACGTTCTGCATCATCTAGTTGTGGTGAAGAAACACCAAGATCAAGCAAAATTCCGTCAATTTTACCCATTAATCCCAAGCTTTCACACACTTCAGGAATGGCAGAAAAAGCGGTGTGAATAATCTGAAAACGAGCATCGCTAATTGTGTTTGCCTCCGCAATCGCACGAGGATCACGATCAATGGCAATTAAACGACCGTTTGTCGCTAAGCGGGAAAGAATAAGCCGTGAATGACCACCACGCCCAAATGTACCATCAATATAAATACCATTCGGTTTAATCGCTAAACCATCAACTGCTTCATGCAATAAGACGGTAATATGTTTATAGTCTGTTTCATTCATACTATTTTTCAATTTAATTCGTTTTCAAGCGTAGTGATTAAGATATGAGCATGCTGAAAAAAGTGTTATTTCAATGGACAGATGTTTAGCTTATTTTTACGAAAAATAGCTAATAATCACGATAAAATACTCTATTTCAGCGACTAACGCGCTGAATTTTATAGATTAGTCAAGTAGTGGGCAAGCTGTTTTGTCAATTTATTGAGTAAAGATAGGTAGAAAAAAGCAAGCGGTCTAACTTTGCAAAAAACTTGCAATTTTAAACCGCTTGCTTGGGCAATATTCATTCGCTAAATAAGTACTTCAGCTAAGGCTAGACCAACTAAACAAGCGGTAGTCACCCCCACTAAGCCAGGTGCCGTAAAGCTATGATTGAAATAGTATTTACCAATTTTAGTGGTGCCAGTCACATCAAAATTAACCGTTGCAATATCTGATGGATAATTAGGAATAAAGAAATAGGCATAGGTAGCGGGCATTAATCCAACTAATAATGGTACCGGTAAGCCAATCGCAATCCCAACCGGTAATAACATTTTAGCGGTTACCGCTTGGCTATTGACCACAACAGAAACCGCAAATAAAGCAAAAGCAAAGGTCCAAGGTTGTGCTTTTATCATTTCTGTTACGCCCGCTTTAAATGAAGGCATTGCATAACTAAAATAGGTGTCACTCATCCAGGCGATGCCAAAAATAGCAATTGTCGCCACCATTCCAGATTTAAACACCATGCCATTGGGTACTTTTTTCACATCGATTTTAGTTAACACTAAAATTAACCCGCCAAACATTAACATCACAATTTGAATAATTTTATCCATTCCTGCCACTTTACCATTTTCAGCTAAAACAGGTTTAAGACTTGGCATCATAGCAATCATCACAATAGTGGCAATTGCCATTAAGAATAAATAAACCGAATATTTTGCACTTGCAGATAATTGCTCATTTAATGAAGTTGAACTCGTTTCTTCAATCTGTTTACGCAATACAGGATCTTGCATACGGCGTTGATATTCTGGATCATCTTCCAATTCCTTACCTCTGCGTAAACTGTATAATGACATCGCAAGCACACCTAAAAAAGTGGCTGACATAGTCACTGCCACAATATTTAACAGCGTTACCCCTTCAAACCCAGGTAAGTGAGTAATTTCAGTTAAATAATACGCGACTGCAGCAGAAAGAGGGCTACCTGTAATACCTAATTGTGAAGCAACAGAAGCCGCTGCCATTGGCCGTTCTGGACGAATCTTATTTTTTAGCGCAATATCGCCAATAATAGGCATAATTGAATAAACTGAATGGCCTGTACCTAACATTAACGTCATCACATAAGTGACTATCGGGCCAAGAATAGTAATTCTTTTGGGATTACTGCGTAAAATACGTTCCGCAATTTGTAACATAAATTTTAAGCCCCCCGCAGCTTCAAGCACGGATGCACAAGTCACTACCGCCAAAATAACTAACATTACATCAATCGGTGCTTTTGACAGTGGCATACCTAAAACAAAAACTTCTACAAATAGGCCGATACCAGACACAACGCCTAATCCAATACCGCCATAACGGCTACCTACATATAAAAATGCCAATAACAACAAAAATTCTGCATATAGCATATTAACCTCAAAAATAAAAAATAATCACTAATCGCAGTTTACTCCCACCATTATATTGATTCTTTGCACTTGATTAAACATACCTCAAGAGAGGTAATTCATTTCATCGTTAATGTTAATTTGCTTAAAAAAACAGAGCGCTTATCCGGTTTTGCCTGCTATTAATACACATCCTCAGCACTTAATAAACAACGCATTTTTCAACCGCTTTTAGCGGTTGAAAGCAATCATTTGCTTTGTTAGAATAGTTCGCCTACTTCTAAGAGAAAGGTTAATGGCGACTCTCAAGTACCAACCCACAACAACTGGAGTAATAAATTATGTTCAACCCTGCAATACTTGTTCTTGCTGATGGCAGTACGTTTTATGGCAAATCTATAGGCTATCAAGCCGTTTCGGCCTACCGCATTGGTGAAGTCGTATTTAATACTGCAATAACTGGCTACCAAGAAATTCTCACTGATCCCTCCTACGCAAAACAAATCGTCACACTCACTTACCCCCATATTGGCAATACTGGTACAAATGATGAAGATAATGAATCAAATCAAATTTATGCATCAGGTTTAATCATTCGAGATCTACCGCTTCTCCACAGTAACTTTCGTGCAACTTCTTCTCTCTCTGACTACCTTATTCAACACAACATTATTGCGATTGCCGATATCGATACACGCCGTCTAACTCGAATTTTACGCGAAACCGGCTCACAAGCGGGCTGTATCTATATACCAAACGAAAATGAATCATTAGCACAAGTGGTCGAAAAAGCTCAAGATCTTGCAAAAAGTTTTGGCTCTATGGCTGGTAAAGATTTAGCGAAGGAAGTTACCTGCCAACACCGTTATGAATGGCAAGAAGGTATTTGGCACTTACCAACTAATAATGCAGGCAAGCCTTTTAATCTCCAAACGACACCTACATTTCATGTCGTTGCTTATGATTTTGGCATAAAACAAAATATCTTACGAATGCTTGCTGAACGCGGTTGTAAAATTACTGTTGTTCCGGCGCAAACCTCCGCAGAAGATATCCTAGCACTTAATCCTGATGGTATCTTTCTTTCTAATGGCCCGGGTGATCCTGAATCTTGTACTTATGCTATTCAATCAATTCGCCAGCTACTCAATACCCAAAAACCGATCTTTGGCATCTGCTTAGGGCATCAACTATTAGGTTTAGCCGTTGGCGCAAAAACACGAAAAATGGCTTTTGGACATCATGGTGCTAATCACCCAGTCCAAGACTTAAAAACAGAACACGTTTTAATCACAAGCCAAAATCACGGTTTTGAAATAGACGAATATAGTTTGCCTGAAAATGTCATAATCACCCATCGATCTCTTTTTGATAATTCAGTACAAGGCATTGAACTGACTAACCAAGTCGCCTTTAGTTTCCAAGGCCACCCAGAAGCGAGTCCAGGGCCACAAGATGTTGCTTATTCATTTGATAAATTTATTAACGCAATGCAAGCAACCAAAGCATAATGCCCACCATTTTTAACAAATTTTAGAGAGATAGAAGATGCCAAAGCGTACAGATATAAATACTATATTAATCATTGGTGCAGGCCCAATCATAATCGGACAAGCCTGTGAATTTGACTATTCAGGCGCACAAGCAGTTAAAGCATTGCGTGAAGAAGGCTATAAAGTAATATTAATCAATTCAAACCCCGCAACAATTATGACCGATCCTGATATGGCAGATGTCACTTACATCGAACCCATTCAATGGCAAACCCTTGAAAAGATCATAGAAAAAGAACGGCCAGATGCTATTTTACCTACTATGGGTGGACAAACAGCTCTCAATTGTGCCTTAGCATTATCTAAAAATGGGGTATTGAAAAAATATGGTGTTGAATTAATTGGCGCAACTGAAGATGCGATTGATAAAGCAGAAGATAGAGGTCGCTTCAAAGATGCAATGACTAAAATCGGCCTGAACACACCAAAATCTTTTATATGCCATAGTTTTGAAGAAGCTTGGCAAGCACAGGAACAAGTTGGTTTTCCTACTTTAATTCGCCCGTCATTCACAATGGGCGGTTCTGGTGGTGGCATTGCTTACAATCGTGATGAATTCCAAGCTATTTGTGAACGCGGCTTTGAAGCTTCGCCCACTCACGAATTACTCATTGAACAGTCTGTATTAGGCTGGAAAGAATACGAAATGGAAGTAGTACGTGATAAAGCAGACAACTGTATTATTGTCTGCTCAATTGAGAACTTTGATCCAATGGGCGTACATACCGGCGATTCAATCACTGTTGCACCTGCACAAACATTAACGGACAAAGAATATCAAATTATGCGTAATGCTTCAT
This sequence comes from [Haemophilus] ducreyi, assembly GCF_900109315.1. Lineage (GTDB taxonomy): Bacteria > Pseudomonadota > Gammaproteobacteria > Enterobacterales > Pasteurellaceae > Haemophilus_B > Haemophilus_B ducreyi. The sequence continues at coordinate 59,787 of NZ_FOJC01000005.1, forward strand.
TAGCCGTATTACGTGAAATCGGAGTTGATACCGGTGGTTCAAATGTGCAATTTGCGATCAATCCAACCAATGGTGAAATGATTGTTATCGAAATGAATCCTCGTGTCAGCCGATCCTCAGCATTAGCCTCCAAAGCGACCGGTTTCCCTATCGCTAAAGTTGCCGCAAAATTAGCGGTTGGATATACCTTAAACGAATTACGTAATGATATTACCGGTGGTTTAATTCCCGCGTCATTTGAGCCAACAATTGATTATGTTGTCACCAAAGTACCTCGCTTCGCATTTGAAAAATTTCCTCAAGCATATGATCGCCTCACTACACAAATGAAGTCTGTTGGTGAGGTTATGGCAATGGGTAGAACATTCCAAGAATCATTACAAAAAGCATTACGCGGCTTAGAAACCGGCATTTGCGGCTTTAACTTACGTTCAGAATCCCCTGAGACTATTCGTCGCGAGCTGGCTAATCCTGGTCCGAATCGTATTCTTTATGTTGCAGATGCATTTGGTGCAGGCTTCTCACTTGAAGAAGTGCACCACTATTCAAAAATTGACCCTTGGTTTTTAATTCAAATTCAAGACTTAGTGCAAGAAGAAATGGCACTTGAGAAACGTGCTTTTGCTGAGCTTGATTATGCAGAACTGCGCCGTTTAAAACGCAAAGGTTTCTCGGATAAACGGATTGCACAGCTCATCAAGGTCAGTGAAAGTGACGTTAGAGCAAAACGGTATGCTCTCAATTTGCACCCTGTATATAAACGGGTTGATACGTGTGCGGGCGAATTTAAAGCAGATACAGCCTATCTCTATTCAACTTATGAAGATGAATGTGAAGCTAAACCAACAACTCGCCAAAAAGTAATGATTTTAGGGGGTGGTCCAAACCGTATCGGTCAAGGCATTGAATTTGATTACTGTTGTGTGCACGCCGCTTTAGCATTACGTGAAGCAGATTTTGAAACCATTATGGTCAATTGTAACCCTGAGACAGTATCAACCGATTTTGACATCTCAGATCGGTTATACTTTGAACCACTGACACTTGAGGATGTATTAGAAATTATTTATAAAGAGCAACCTTGGGGAGTGATTGTACATTATGGTGGGCAAACCCCGTTAAAATTAGCCAATGCATTAGAGCAAAATGGCGTAAATATTATTGGTACGTCTGCAGACAGTATTGATGCCGCAGAGGATCGTGCTCGTTTTCAAAAAATCTTAACCGATTTAGGCCTAAAACAGCCAAATAACCGTACTGCACGCAATACGGAAGAAGCAGTGAAATTAGCAGAAGAAGTGGGCTATCCATTAGTTGTGAGACCGTCTTATGTATTAGGCGGTAGAGCAATGCAAATTGTCTATAATGTAGATGAATTAAACAACTATATGCAAGAGGCTGTCTCCGTTTCTAATGATAGCCCTATTTTACTTGACCATTTCTTAAAGAATGCAATTGAAGTCGATGTAGATTGTATTTCCGATTCTGAACAAGTTTTAATTGGCGGTATTATGCAACACGTTGAACAAGCGGGTATTCATTCTGGTGATTCAGCCTGTTCATTACCTGCTTATTCATTAACCAATGAAATTCAAGAGGAAATCCGCCGCCAAACTTCGGCGATGGCTTTTGCGCTAGGCGTGAAGGGCTTAATGAACGTCCAATTTGCGGTACAAAATGAGACTATTTATGTATTAGAAGTCAACCCACGTGCAAGCCGTACCGTGCCTTTTGTCAGTAAAGCAACGGGTAATCCATTAGCTAAAATTACTGCCTTGGTGATGGCAGGGAAATCGTTAGCAGAACAAAATGCTACAACCGAAATTATTCCGCCTTATTTTAGTGTAAAAGAAGCGGTTTTCCCATTTATCAAATTCCCTGGTGTGGATACGACACTCAGCCCAGAAATGCGTTCAACAGGTGAAGTAATGGGAACAGGTCAATCCTTTGCTGAAGCTTACTATAAAGCGCAGTTAGGTGCTGGTGAACGTATTCCAAGTACGGGTAAGGTGTTCTTATCTATTGCCGATGAAGACAAACCGCAAATTATCCGTGTTGCACAATATTTACAAGCAGAAGGTTATGGTTTATGTGCCACAATAGGCACAGCACAATATTTACGCGAAAATGGTGTTGGCGTACAAATTATAAATAAGGTACGTGAAGGGCGCCCAAATATTGTAGATAGCATCAAAAATAATGAGATTGCGATGATTATTAATACCGTCAATAATCTGCCTGAAAGCATTAAAGAAGCACAAGAAATCCGTCGTAATGCATTAAAATTACATATGCCGACTTATACTACGCTTGCAGCAGCAGAGGCGATCAGTGAAGCAGTCCGCCATATCAATAAATATGATGTCAATGCACTTCAACAGTTACATCTTTCATCATCAGCGCTCACTAATCAAATAACTCGATAACGACTCGTGGTGTGCATTCCCTCAAGCGGTTTAGTTTTTAAAAAATGCAAAAACAACCGCTTGATTTATATGCTTCGCATTCATATCCGGAGAATAACATGGCTTTTAATCTTAAAAATAGACACTTGCTCAGCTTAGTCAATCACACAGAACGTGAAATTAAATACTTATTAGCATTAGCACGTGATTTAAAACGTGCAAAATATAGCGGTACTGAACAACAAACATTAAAAGGCAAAAATATTGCTTTAATCTTTGAAAAAACATCTACCCGTACCCGTTGTGCGTTTGAAGTCGCCGCTTATGATCAAGGTGCTCAAGTCACTTATATTGATCCAAACTCCTCTCAAATTGGCCATAAAGAATCGATGAAAGACACTGCACGTGTATTAGGCAGAATGTATGATGCCATTCAATATCGTGGTTTTAAACAAGCCACTGTAAATGAATTAGCCAAATATGCAGGAGTACCTGTTTTTAATGGTTTAACTGATGAATTCCATCCAACACAGATGCTCGCTGATGTATTAACTATGCTTGAAAGTTGTGAAAAACCATTAAATCAAATAAGCTATGTCTATATGGGTGATGCACGCAATAATATGGGTAATTCTTTATTACTTATTGGTGCTAAATTAGGTATGGACGTCCGTATTTGTGCACCTCAAGCCTTAATGCCAGAAGACTCCTTGGTCACACTATGCCAACAATTTGCTCAACAATCTAACGCGCGCATCACCATCACAGATGATATAGATCTAGCAATACAAGGGGTCGATTTTATTCATACTGATGTATGGGTATCAATGGGTGAGCCGTTAGAGATGTGGGGCGAACGAATTAATATGTTAATGCCTTATCAAGTGACTCCTGCGCTAATGCAACGTACAGGCAATCCAAACGTAAAATTTATGCATTGTTTACCCGCTTTCCATAATAGTGAAACCACAATGGGTAAACAAATTGCTGAACAGTATCCACAGCTTGCAAACGGTATTGAAGTAACAGAAGAGGCTTTTGAATCCACTGCAAATATCGCCTTTGAACACGCTGAAAATCGAATGCACACCATTAAAGCCGTAATGGTAGCCAGCTTAGCATAATTACTCTATTTAAGTAGAATCAGCTATGCTTGATTTCACAACCTACCTACCACGATTCAAGCGGTTTAATTTACACTTTTTTTTGTTCATTAAACCGCTTGTCGTAAAACACGCCCAATCTGCGCCTTAAAGCAATTGATCCGCAACAATCCGTCCCTGTTCAATATGAATAACACGATCGAATAATGCCTGACTTTCTGAAAATTGATGGGTCACCATTAATAGCGTTAATTGACGCTGATGGCAAATCTCTAACACCAACTGTTGCAATTCATTACGCCGAATAGGATCCAATGCAGAAAAAGGTTCATCTAATAACAAAATAGGCTTATCTTGTAACAAAGTACGGGCCAACGCAACCCGTTGTTTTTGCCCTCCCGATAATTGATCCGCTCGCCGTAATAACAATTCAGCAATCCCCATTTGACCGGCAATCTTTTTTACCGCCTCTTGCTGTTGTAGCGTTAAATGCAAGCTAGGCACCAACGCTAAACCAATATTTTGCTCAACAGTCAAATGAGGAAAAACATTATTTTCTTGAAATAACATCGACACTGGACGATCTGCCACTTCTGCGAAAGTGTAATCGACTTCATTCAACAAAATCTGCCCGCTAGTCGCCAAATCAAAACCCGCAATCAAATTTAATAATGTACTTTTACCAGCGCCACTTTCACCCACGACAGCCACCCGTTGTGCTTTAGCCACTTGCAAGATAAAGTGCATTGGCATTTGTTCATAATCAAACGTTACATTTAATTCAATCATTTTAGGCTCTCTTGTTGTTTAATCAGTAAAAAAGGCAACAAGGCAAATAGCATTAATACCAAAGCGGTTACCGCCGCGTCTTCTGTACGATAGTTGCCTAATTGTTGATAAAGTAGATAAGGTAATGAACTAAAATCTGGACTACCAAAAAAAGCAATCACAGCAAAACTACCTAAACTGGCTGACATAGCCAAACAAAATGCATTGATAAGCGGTCGAATTAAATAATGTTTTTCCACAATCCACCATCGCCGTAAACCACATAATCCTAAATTGCGAGCTAACTGGTCTTGTGCCACAAACACTTGCCACATTGTCGCAAATAATAAACGATAAATATAAGGCAATAGGCTCAAGCCGTTACAAATGCCGACTAACCAAAGCAATTGCGTAGTACTTAAATCCACCTCCATCAATAACAAAAACAACCCCACTGCTAATAAAAAAATCGGCAAAACTAACGGATAATTCACGACCCCACTCAAAATACTGTACCCCATTTTCTGCTGACGGTAACTTTGTTGACGCGTTTCTAATGCTAGTAAATAAGCAAGCGCAACCACTGTTGAAGCCGCAATTAGACTCAGCCATAACGAGAACCAAGTCGCCTGCCATAAAGCATCATTTGCTAGCCGTTGCCAAAAGTTTGATACCTGCAAAGCTGAAATGATCACACTGATTAGCGGTAAAATAATGGCTAAACTTTGCAAAAAAAGTACCGCTTGCAATCCATATTTAGCTTTACCCATTACCTTAGGCAACCAAATATGATCCACTGCTGGCGGTGTTTGTTTTTTATGTTTAAACGCCGTTTTACTGGCCAAATCCATCATTAACTGCAACAACATTCCTACAAATAGCTGAGTAATAATCAACATCGTCGCTTTGGCAAAATCAAATTCAAATGTAACCGCTTGATAAATTGCCACTTCTAATGTGCTATATTTAGGGCTACCGCCTAACATCAGCACAATTGGAAAACTAGTAAAACAAATCAAAAACACATTCGCAAAGCTATAAGGCAAAATGCCACTTAATGTTGGCCACTCCACAATACGAAAATAAGCCCAACCTCGCAATGTTAACTGCGCGGCTAATTTATGCTGACTACTTGGGATTAACCGCAATCCTTCCAAACAATATTTAGTGACTAACGGAACATTAAATAATAAATGCGCTAACAAAATGCCTTGTAAACCATAAAGTGAAAATTGCCACTCCAAACCGAGCAAATTGGCAAATTGGGCTAACCAACCAGCATTGCCCCAAACGCCAATAATGGCAAAAATCACAACCAATGACGGTAAAGCCCAAACGAACGAGATCACCTTATATAGCAACGTTTTGCCTTTAAACTGCAAATAAAAAAATGAACGCGCTAACAATACAGCAAAAATGGTGGCTAATCCTGCCGAAAGCCCCGCTTGTAACAAGCTATATTTTAAAATAGGCCACATTTCTGACCATTGCCAATCACTCTCACCTTGACGATGATTGAGTAAGGCAAACAAACTAAACAGATAAAGTAAAACTATACCTAAATAAACAAGCCAAGCACTAAATTTAGTGAGCGAACGTAACATAATTTTCCCATCAACCAACTATTTGATTATATTTTAACCGCCTGTAAAAAATACTTAGCAATCGTTTAACTAACCATCGCACTAAGCAAGCAATTTATGTATGAAAAACAACCGCAACTGGTTAACTAACAAGCTAATATTTGATTTTTATCACAAGTTTTCAGTTTTAGCGCGTGTTTTTATTTTTTTTTTGTAGTAAAGTTATTCTGAAATAATTATGGATTTAATTATCTGTTTCAACTTTCCCACTTTTAGAATCTCAAGAGGAATTTTTATGTACTCAAAAGACGTTGTTATTACAGCACCAAATGGTTTACACACTCGTCCAGCAGCAGAATTTGTTAAAGCAGCTAAAGGTTTTGCTTCTGACATTACTGTAACTTCAGGTAGCAAAAGTTCAAGTGCAAAAAGTCTCTTTAAACTCCAAACATTAGGCCTTACGCAAGGTACATCTATTACTATCTCTGCGGAAGGTGAAGACGAACAGAAAGCGGTAGATTTCTTAGTAGACTTAATCCCTACTTTAGAATAATTGCTCATCAACAGTTAGATAAAAAATGCAACCCTATTCTTCTACTTTATTAATCAGATAGTGAAGTAGCAATAGGGTTGTTTTGTATTACGATCTAAGCATTTTGTACTATTTAAAACAAGGACAAATTATGATTACAGGTATTGCTGCATCACCAGGTACTGTATTTGGCAAGGCACTCGTTTTAAAAGAAGAACCTATTGTACTAAATACTAAAAAAATTACCGCTGATCAAATTGAAATTGAAAAAGAAAAATTTTTCGCAGGGCGAGCCAAAGCTGCGGCACAATTAACCGCAATTAAAGAAAAGGCAAGACATACATTAGGTGAAGAAAAAGAAGCGATCTTTGAAGGCCATTTAATGATCCTAGAAGATGAAGAACTAGAAGAAGAAATCCTAGAATTCATTACCAACAACCTAGTTACTGCAGACTTCGCCACGCATAAAATTATTGAAATGCAAGCAACAATGTTAGCGGAAATTGACGATGAATACCTAAAAGAACGTGCCACAGATTTACGCGATATCGATAACCGCTTATTACGTAATATTTTAAATATGTATATTGTTGATCTTGGCGATATTCAGGAAGAAGTTATTCTAGTGGCTTACGATCTTACACCATCAGAAACAGCCCAATTAAACTTAGATAAAGTATTAGGCTTCGTGACTGATATTGGCGGCCGCACATCACATACCTCAATTATGGCACGTTCATTAGAGTTGCCCGCAATAGTTGGCACGAATAACATTACCGAACAAGTCAAAACCGGCGATATTTTAATCTTAGATGCAATTAACAATCAGATCAAAATCAATCCATCTGTAGATGAAATTTCCGCATTTAAAGCCATACAAGCAAAAGTTGAAGCAGAAAAAGCAGAGTTAGCCCAATTAAAAGATTTAGCTGCTGAAACGTTGGATGGTCATAAAATTGAAGTGGCTGGCAATATCGGCACAATTCGTGATATTGATAGCGTACTACGTAATGGCGGAGAATCTATAGGCTTATATCGCACCGAATTCTTATTTATGGATCGTTGTAAATTGCCTGATGAAGAAGAACAATTCGAAGCCTATAAAGAAATTGTCGAAGCAATGCAAGGCAAACAAGTTATTCTACGCACAATGGACATTGGCGGCGATAAAGAATTACCTTATTTAAATTTACCCAAAGAAATGAATCCTTTCTTAGGTTGGCGTGCAATCCGTATTGGCTTAACTCGCCGTGAAATCTTAGATACGCAATTACGAGCAGTGTTACGAGCTTCTGCTTTCGGCACATTAGCGGTCATGTTTCCAATGATTATTTCAGTAGAAGAAATTCGTGAATTAAAAGCAATCGTTGCCGAATTAAAAGCACAATTACGCGCTGAAGGAAAAGCATTTGATGAACATTTACAGCTTGGTATTATGGTAGAAACACCATCTGCAGCAGTAAACGCCCGCCATTTAGCCAAAGAAGTCGATTTCTTTAGCATTGGGACTAACGACTTAACGCAATATACATTAGCCGTTGACCGTGGCAATGAGATTATCGCACATTTATATAACCCATTAAGCCCATCAGTCTTAAACTTAATCAAACAAGTGATTGATGCCTCTCACGCCGAAGGTAAATGGACCGGTATGTGTGGCGAATTAGCCGGCGATGTACGCGCTACCGCCCTCCTATTAGGAATGGGATTAGATGAGTTTAGTATGAGTGCCATCTCTGTTCCGCACGTTAAGAAATTAGCCCGCTCTATTCATTACACTGATGCAAAAGCCTTAGCGGATGAAGCATTAGCCCAGCCAACGGTTGCAGATGTTGAACGATTAGTGAATGCCTTTTACGCTAAACTAAACTAATTTTCGAATAAAGTAGCATACAAACACAAAATTCTCGTATAAAATATGCGAGAATTTTTTTAATAAAGATTAAAATAATGGAGATTTCTATGGGTTTTTTCGATAAATTATTCGGCTCAAAACAAACTTCAGCTAACGAAGTTAACATATATGCTCCTATTTCAGGTGAAATCGTAAACATTGAAGATGTGCCCGATGTTGTTTTCTCTGAGAAAATTGTAGGCGATGGCATAGCGATCCGCCCAAATGGTGATACTATTGTAGCTCCAGTAAATGGTACTATCGGAAAAATTTTTGAAACTAATCACGCTTTTTCAATTGAATCGGAAGAAGGAATTGATTTATTCGTCCACTTCGGCATCGATACAGCAGAATTAAAAAGTGAAGGATTTACACGCATTGCACAAGAAGGACAAACCGTTAAGGTTGGCGATGTAATTATCAAATTCGACTTAGAATTACTTGAAAATAAAGCAAAATCAGTATTAACTCCAGTATTAATTTCTAATATGGATGATATCAGCAACCTAGTGAAAAAAGTTGGAAATGTTGTTGCCGGTGAAAGTGTTGTATTGACCTTAACCAAACAATAACATCCTCTCATGATAAAATGTCACGCTAGCAATATCGTGGCATTTTGCTTATTAAGCGATTAACTCTAGCGAAAAAATAAGCAAACAGGTAGAATAGCACGATTAAAGATGCGTAAAGGGAATTGTCTCTTTACGCTTTTATTTTAACTTATTAAGATATTTATTATTTTTTGAAAATTATGGCAAAATTACATATCACAACTTGGGGTTGCCAAATGAATGAGTATGACTCATCAAAAATGGCAGATCTCTTAAACTCAACACACGGATTAGAATTAACCGATAAACCTGAAGAAGCGGATATTTTATTATTGAATACTTGCTCAATTCGTGAAAAAGCACAAGAAAAAGTCTTTTCACAACTTGGTCGTTGGAAAAACTGGAAAAAGGACAAACCCGATTTAATTATTGGCGTTGGTGGCTGTGTTGCTTCACAAGAAGGTGAACATATCCGTGAACGTGCCCCTTTTGTTGATATAGTATTTGGGCCACAAACATTGCACCGCTTACCAGAAATGATCAACCAGATCCGAGCTGGCGATCGTGCAGTAGTCGATATCTCCTTCCCAGAAATTGAAAAATTCGACCACTTACCAGAACCCAAAGCAGAAGGTCCAACTGCTTTCGTATCAATTATGGAAGGCTGTAATAAATACTGCTCATTCTGTGTAGTGCCTTATACCCGTGGTGAAGAAGTTTCCCGCCCTGTTGATGATGTCTTATTCGAAATCGCACAATTAGCAGAGCAAGGCGTTCGTGAAGTTAACTTATTGGGTCAAAACGTTAATGCTTACCGTGGTGAAACCTTTGATGGTGGCATTTGCACTTTTGCAGAATTATTACGTTTAGTTGCCGCCATTGATGGTATTGACCGCTTACGTTATACCACAAGCCACCCCATTGAATTCACCGACGACATTATTGAAGTGTATCGTGATACTCCAGAATTGGTCAGCTTCTTGCATTTACCTATCCAAAGTGGCGCCGATCGTGTTTTAACCATGATGAAACGTAACCACACCGCATTAGAATACAAAGCCATTATTCGTAAATTACGTGCAGTTCGTCCAAATATCCAAATTAGCTCAGATTTCATTGTTGGCTTTCCTGGCGAAACAGCGGAAGATTTTGAACAAACAATGAAAATTATTGAACAAGTCAATTTTGATATGAGCTTTAGCTTTATCTACTCTGCGCGTCCAGGTACGCCTGCATCAGACTTACCTGATGATGTGTCTGAAAATGAGAAAAAAGACCGCTTAGCACGCTTACAACAACGAATTAACCATCAAGCGATGCAATTTAGCCGCTTAATGCTTGGCACTGAACAACGAATTTTGGTTGAAGGCCCATCTAAAAAAGATATTATGGAATTAACGGGTCGTACAGAAACCAATCGTATAGTTAATTTCATCGGCACACCAAATATGATCGGCAAATTCGTAGATATTAAAATCACCGATGTTTACTCAAACTCATTACGCGGTGAAGTAGTCAGAACAGAAGATCAAATGGGTTTACGTATTGTTGAATCAGCGTCAAGTGTCATTGCACGGACCCGTAAGGAAGATGATTTAGGTGTAGGCAAATACGCAGTAAATCTGTGAAAACTCACTAACGCAACGGCTTATCGGCTATTACGTAACAAAATTCTGGCAGCTAAATAGCTTATTTTTCTATGAGGAATACTAAAAATGTCCACTCAATTCGTATATACGATGCATTGTGTTGGCAAAGTTGTGCCACCAAAGCGTCATATTCTTAAAGATATTTCATTAAGCTTTTTCCCCGGTGCTAAAATTGGGGTACTAGGTTTAAATGGTGCAGGTAAATCCACGCTATTACGTATTATGGCTGGTGTAGATAAAGAATTTGAAGGTGAAGCACGCCCACAACCCGGTATTAAAATTGGTTATTTACCACAAGAACCTAAACTCGAACCGCAACAAACTGTCCGTGAAGCGATTGAAGAAGCGGTTACAGAAGTAAAAAACGCCTTAACACGTTTAGATGAAGTATATGCTCTCTATGCAGATCCTGATGCTGATTTTGACAAATTAGCGGCCGAACAAGCAAACTTAGAAGCCATTATTCAAGCGCACGATGGCCATAACTTAGACAATCAATTAGAACGAGCAGCAGATGCCTTACGACTCCCCGACTGGGATACTAAAATTGAACATTTATCAGGCGGTGAACGCCGTCGTGTCGCATTATGCCGTTTATTGCTTGAAAAACCGGATATGTTACTACTAGATGAGCCAACCAACCACTTAGATGCAGAATCTGTTGCTTGGTTAGAACGCTTCTTACATGACTATGAAGGCACTGTAGTTGCCATTACCCACGACCGTTACTTCTTAGATAATGTTGCAGGCTGGATCCTAGAACTTGACCGTGGTGAAGGTATTCCTTGGGAAGGCAATTATTCTTCTTGGTTAGCACAAAAAGAAAAACGTTTAGAACAAGAACAAGCGGCTGAATCTGCCCGCCAAAAATCTATTGCGAAAGAATTAGAATGGGTACGCCAAAATCCAAAAGGAAGACAGGCGAAAAGTAAAGCGCGTATGGCACGTTTTGATGAATTAAATTCAGGCGAATACCAAAAACGGAATGAAACTAACGAACTGTTTATTCCACCGGGTCCACGCTTAGGCGATAAAGTGATCGAAGTGCAACACTTAATGAAATCTTACGGTGACCGTACCTTAATTGATGATCTCTCGTTCTCAATTCCAAAAGGAGCCATTGTCGGCATTATCGGTGCTAATGGTGCAGGTAAATCAACACTATTCCGTATGCTTTCAGGCAAAGAACAGCCAGATTCAGGTTCAATTGTGTTAGGTGAAACCGTTACACTCGCTTCTGTAGATCAATTCCGTGATGCAATGGACGATAAAAAAACTGTTTGGGAAGAAGTATCAAACGGACAAGATATTCTAACCATTGGTAACTTTGAAATTCCAAGCCGTGCATATGTTGGGCGTTTTAACTTCAAAGGCGTAGATCAACAAAAACGCGTGGGCGAATTATCCGGTGGTGAATGCGGTCGATTACATTTAGCCAAATTACTACAACGTGGCGGAAATGTACTGCTATTAGATGAACCAACCAATGACTTAGACGTTGAAACTTTACGTGCTCTCGAAAATGCAATTTTAGAATTTCCGGGCTGTGCTATGGTTATCTCGCACGACCGTTGGTTCTTAGACCGTATTGCAACGCACATTTTAGACTACGGCGATGAAGGCAAAGTCACTTTCTACGAAGGTAACTTCTCTGACTACGAAGAGTGGAAAAAGAAAACCTTAGGTGATGCAGCAACGCAACCACACCGTATTAAATACAAACGTATTGCGAAATAGCTTGTACATATCTGATAAAAACCACCCGCTTGTTAGAAATGCAAGCGGGTGGTTTTTTAGGCATTGTTAATTGTTAGATCAGTCCAGGTTGTATTTTATTCACTTTATATAATTCATTTTTTTCCGAAAATTTAATAGGATATTTTAAAAAATCTCTGACACAATCATTCTCATATAATGAAACACATAAAGCTAGTGTTCTTGCTTGACAACTAAACGATTTTTTGGGGTTAAATTCAATATCACTAAATGCCTCAAATTTTTCATCAAACAATCTTTCTCTTAATTCCAAATTCTTGTCTGAAAATAACACATTTAAATAAAGCCAATCATAAAATAAACTCTTTGGTTCCAAAGGAAAATCTTTTTTATTTATATGAAATTTAATTAAATTACCGCTATTTTTTAAACGTTCATCTTTTTTAGCTTCCCTTGGAGTTACCTTTAATAAACTTCTAAAAGGCCCACCATTTTCAAAAACTTTACTACTTTGAAATAGATTCTCAACAGGGATACCATCAATATTTGACAAATAAAATGCACTTAATTTAATACCAATCGGATCCTCTGACTTGCTTGATGCTTCTAGAATTTTTTTATAACCAGCTTGCATTGCTTTGTTATGTAAACTGACAATTGAGCGCTTACGCACTTCAGCAGACATTCCTAGATGCCAATCAAATTCAATTTCATGTTCAATGACACCGATAGTATTTCTATCAGGAATGAAAATAGGACGTATAGTTTTTCCAATAGATTTTTTTTCTGACATGTTTAATTTCCTAAAAAATAAAAATATATATGATTATAAAAAATATAATAATATAGCAACACTCGCTCCCATCAATATAACTATAGTTATAGCTAGGCTGGCTTACCTTATTTTTAGATACCTTATTATATCGTTCTATAGTTTTCCTATTATTTTCTGACTTTTCTTTTTGCTCTTGAAGTACCCTTCCTATCTGTTGTTCAGAATGTAGGTACTCCTCCATTTCTTTAGCTACATCCCTCCAAGAAGCCTGCTGCTCCTTAATGGTTTCAACTCTTGAAGAAAAGGGTTCTAATGGTGGCTCAAAAATAATTTCATTATATTCTACTATAGCGTTACTATTTTTAATCTTTTGAATTGCTTGATTTAATTCTTTATAAGTTAAAGGTATATCCTTATCAAAGATATAACTAATATATTCAGGCTCAATATCGTCTAAACACTGAACCTCTGCTTGATTCGAAGTAGTTTCACAAAGTTCTAAATTCCCGTGCCGATAAATAGATTGTTGCTCTCTCCCTGATTTCTGATAAATAATTTGTTCAGAAAACAAATTCTCTAACGCTTGTGCTCCCGATAAAGCTAAATCACTCATTGTTCTGAAAGAAGCGGTTGCTGCATTATGTGAATAAAATAAGCAATATTTCTTAAATAAGATCTCTGGGTTAATTAACAATAAACAAAGATCATATCCATTTGCTTTTTTCTTATTAAACATCCATTGATTTGGTTGACTAATAGACAAGCAAATTGCTGTATTATTACGATCATAACGAAAACTATCTGTTACACGCATATTTATATTACGTAATCTCAAACCTTCTCTTTTAATTTTTTCTAGATTTTCTCTAGGTGTAAAATGGCATAACCACTTTATATCACGCTTTTTAATAACGGAATAAATTTCTTCCTGATATTCATTTCTATTTTCTGATTCTCTAATTATAAATTTAGTGTTTGATGAATTTATAAGTTGAATTTGGTTGCGAGTTAAATATTTAATTGGCATAATTTACACTTATTTGCTTGCAATATAGAAAGAAAATTACGCAATCGCATAACCATTCCATTTAAAAAAAGAAAATAGCTTATGTCACGCGATTACAGCAGTTTTTATTTTACGGAATTTTTTCACAAGTAATCAAATCTAGGCTATAATTTGCAAAAAATTTAGTGAGAGAACAAAATGAGTGAACCGCAAATAATCCGGCAAGTCGTACTAGATACTGAAACGACAGGAATGAATTTTAATGGACCGCCACAAATTGGGCATAACATTATCGAAATAGGCGTAGTAGAACTAATCAATCGCCGTTTAACTGGCCGTACTTTCCACGTTTATGTAAAGCCGCCCCGCGAAGTTGAAGAAGAGGCAATTAAAGTACACGGCATCACTAATGCATTTTTACAAGATAAGCCCACCTTTGCTGAAATTGCACACGAATTTCTAGCTTTCATTCAAGGTGCAGAATTAATTATTCATAATGCGCCCTTCGATGTGGCCTTTATCGATCAAGAATTTTCCTCACTCGTAAATCCACCTAGCAAAATGGCTGAAATGTGTACGGTTACTGACACTTTACAAATGGCACGTAAAATGTATCCAGGTAAACGTAATAACTTAGATGCGCTTTGTGACCGCTTGGGAATTGATAATAGCAAACGTGTATTACATGGTGCTTTACTCGATGCGGAGATTTTAGCTGATGTTTTTCTAATGATGACAGGTGGACAACTAGCATTATTAACGGAAGAAGAACATTCCCATACACAACAACAGCGTGAAACATCTCTAGCAGTAAAAGAACATTTTGATACAAGCGGACTAATTGTATTGCAATTAAGCCAAGAAGAATGTCAAGCACATCAAGAATATTTAGCGCTACTCGATAAAAAATCCAAAGGCAATTGTCTTTGGAACATGCTAACAAAAGCAGAATCTGAAGCTAAACATTAAGAATTTACCCATACTGATTTGAAAGTAAGCAAAAAAGCCAATTCTCTTAAAAATTAATTGACGAACTATGCTGAAATACGTATGATGCACATCACCAATTGTGGAGTGGTAGTTCAGCTGGTTAGAATACCTGCCTGTCACGCAGGGGGTCGCGGGTTCGAGTCCCGTCCGTTCCGCCACTTTAGATAGAGAGTCTCTGATTATTCAGAGGTTTTTTTATTATCTATAATCTGCCAATCTCGGCTTGTCTTTTAATCAACTAACGCCGACAAATATAATTGTTGAATGCGCGCTAAACCATTCAAACGAGTCTGTGTCAAACTTTGACTAATATGTAATGTTTGAAACATATTAGTCAACGAAAATTCCTTCAATTCTTGGCTAGATTTTTCTGTTAAAACTGCCACAATAATGACTAATATTCCCTGCATTAAACGTGCATCACTGTATGCCATTACTTGTCGAGGCTCAGCTTGAAATTGAAACCATAAACGGCTCTCACAGCCGTGAATTTCTGGCAAATTGGCAAGCTGTTCAGCCGTTGGCTTCACTAACAAACGACTCAACTGAACTAACAGACGATAGCGATCCTCCCAAGTTTTACAAAGTTCAAATTTTTGGTAAATTTCGGCAACGGTTACCATTGTTTAGGTTTATTGATTGATCATAATAGTTAAAATAGACGAAAGATTCTAACAATTTGGCCGCTTGTTGTTAATGATTTTGTGAAAGTTTGGTAGAATTGGATGCATTTTTCAGAATTCGATATAAGGAACCCAAAATGGCCGTTATTCCTATGGTAGTTGAGCAAACTTCAAAAGGCGAAAGATCATACGATATCTATTCCCGCTTGCTTAAAGAACGCATTATTTTCTTAAATGGCGAAGTGGAAGATCATATGGCAAACTTAATTGTAGCCCAACTTTTATTCCTCGAAGCAGAAGATCCGGAGAAAGATATTTATCTTTATATTAATTCACCAGGCGGTGTGGTAACTGCCGGGCTTGCCATTTACGATACGATGAATTTCATTAAACCGGATGTTGCGACACTATGCACTGGCCAAGCTTGCTCAATGGGGGCGTTTTTATTATCGGGTGGGAAAAAAGGGAAACGCTTTGCCTTACCTAATGCACGGGTAATGATCCATCAACCATTAGGCGGGGCTCGCGGTCAAGCAACAGATATCCAAATTCAAGCACAAGAAATTTTAAAATTAAAAGAAATGTTAACGCGTAAAATGGCAGAACACAGCGGTCAAACTTTTGCTAAAGTTGCTGCAGATACAGAACGAGATAATTTTATGTCGGCAACAGAAGCTAAAAATTATGGCTTAATTGATAAAGTATTAACATCTCGTGGTGAGGTAGCATAATGGCATTTGAAAAAGAGCCACATTGTAGTTTTTGTGGCAAGCGTAGATCCGAAGTTGATCAACTGGTAGAAGGCAGTGAAGGCTATATTTGTAACGATTGTATTGAAGAATCCTACGTATTATTAAATGGCGCAGAGGAGCCATTGATTGATGATTCACAAAATGATGAAAAATTCTTTGAGAATGTACCCACCCCTCATCAAATACACGCGCATTTAGACGACTATGTAATCGGTCAAGAGCACGCCAAGAAAGTCTTGTCTGTTGCGGTCTATAATCACTATAAACGCTTACGCAATGCGCTTTCTCATCATCAAGAAACCAATGGCGTTGAATTAGGCAAGAGCAATATTTTACTGATTGGGCCAACAGGTAGCGGTAAAACATTATTAGCCGAAACGCTTGCACGCCGTTTAAACGTTCCTTTTGCAGTGGCGGACGCGACAACTTTAACGCAAGCAGGTTATGTTGGAGAAGATGTAGAAAACGTTATCCAAAAACTACTGATGAAATGCAATTTTGATGCTGAATTAGCCGAACGCGGTATTATTTTTATTGATGAAATCGACAAAATAACACGTAAGTCTGAAAGTCCATCTATTACACGTGACGTTTCAGGTGAAGGTGTACAACAAGCATTGTTAAAATTAATTGAAGGCACCGTGGCTAATATTAATCCTCAAGGTAGCCGTAAACATCCTAAAGGCGAAACCATTGCTGTGGATACATCAAAAATATTGTTTATCTGTGGTGGCGCCTTTTCAGGCTTAGATAAAGTAGTTGAAGCACGTACTCATACTCAAAGTGGCATCGGTTTTGCCGCTGAGTTGAAGAAAGATAAAGATCGGGAAGATTTAACTTCATTATTCAAACAAATTGAGCCTGAAGATTTAGTGAAATTTGGTTTAATTCCAGAATTAATTGGGCGCTTACCGGTGATCACGCCGTTACAAGAATTAGATGAAGCTGCATTAATTGCAATCTTAACCAAACCCAAAAATGCCATCATTACTCAATATCAAGCGCTTTTCAAAATGGAAGGTGTTGAACTCAAATTTACTAAAGATGCTTTAACTGCAATTGCACAAAAATCCATTGTTCGTAAAACAGGTGCACGTGGCTTACGTTCGATTGTAGAAAATTTATTGTTGGATACAATGTACGATTTACCGACTTTAAAAAATAGTCAAGGCATTACAAAAATCACGGTGGGTAAAGGCTGTGTACAGAATGGCGATAAGCCCAAAATGGCCTAATCTTGTTAATGCAAAATAGGCAAACCATAATGAATATTTGGCAAAAAAAATCCATCATTAGTTGGTTACTTTTTCCATTCTCTTGTTTATTTTGGTTAATTAGTCAAATTCGTTGGTATTTATTTCGCAAAAATTGGTTAAAACCCTACCGCTCCCCCGTTCCCGTGTTAATCATTGGCAATATTTCGGTCGGGGGTAATGGTAAAACGCCTCTCGTCGTTTGGTTAGTGGAACAATTGCAAGCACGCCAGATCAACGTCGGCGTAATTTCACGTGGTTACGGCGGTAAAACGACACAGTTTCCACAACTGGTGGACGCTCAAAGCCAAGCAGAAATGGTAGGAGACGAGCCGGTCTTAATTGTGCAACGAACTGGCGTTCCGCTTGCTATATCACCTAATCGTAAACAAAGCATTGAGCTATTACTTAGTCGATTTCCACTTGATTTGATTATTAGTGATGATGGCTTACAACACTATGCTTTACAGCGTAATATTGAGTGGGTCGTGATTGATGGCGAACGACGTTTCGGTAATGGTTTTCTATTACCCGCAGGCAGTTTACGTGAATTGCCTTCTCGCTTAACCTCTGTACAAGCGGTGATTTGTAATGGTGGAACGGCTAATATCGGTGAACATTTCATGAAGCTTGACGCTACTTTTGCCCAAAATTTACTGACGGGTGAACAACGGCCGTTAAGCCATTTTACTCAAGCTTGTGTTGCGATGGCAGGTATTGGTTACCCGCCACGCTTTTTTAATATGTTACGTCGATTAGGTCTCCAATTAACGCAAACATATAGTTTTGCCGATCACCAAGCATTTAACGCCGTGCAATTAGCAACATTAGCATCACACGAAACACCATTGTTAATGACAGAAAAAGATGCTGTTAAATGCCGGCATTTTGCTCAAGCAAATTGGTGGTATGTCCCCGTTAACGCCACATTTTCAGCAGAATCGACCACTTATTTAATGACGGAAATTTTAAAATACTTAGGAAAATCAAATGAATGAAGCCCTTTTAAAAACCATTGCTTGTCCACTCACGCATACTGCGTTGGAATGGGATAAACAACATAACCGTTTAATCAGCCGAGTAGCACAATTAGCTTATCCTATTCAAAACGGTATTCTGGTGTTATTACCTGAAGCCGCTGAAAAAATAGCGGATTAATTGGCTAAAATCTTTAGCTGATGATTTTTTAATATAAAAATTGCAAAATTAGCCCGCTTTTTATAGCTTATAATTATAAGTATATAACTTTTGTTCTTTACTCAACAATCAAGAAAAGGTACTCTCTCTCGCAATTTTCTTTCTTATTCCTTGGAGAAGCTTATGACATTAGCATCTTTATCTAAAATTAGCTTAGGCGTGTTAATCGCAGTTGGGTTGATCGCGTGTGATAACAAAGGTGACAATACAAACTCAACTAAATCTGTCTCTGAAAAAACCTTTGTTAATTGTGTAAGCCGTTCACCACAATATTTTAGCCCTGCACTGGCAATGGATGGTGTTTCATATAATGCAAGTTCTCAACAAGTATACAATCGCCTAGTAGAATTCAAACGTGAGTCAACTGAAATTGCGCCCGCTTTAGCAGAATCTTGGGATATTTCTGAAGATGGCTTAAGCTATACTTTCCACCTACGTAAAGGTGTGAAATTCCATTCAAACAAAAATTTTACTCCAACGCGTGATTTTAATGCAGATGACGTACTGTTCTCATTTAACCGCCAACTTGATCCGCAACATCCTTATCATCAAGTGTCAAAAGCAACTTATCCCTATTTTAATGCGATGAAAATGCCCACTTTGTTGAAAGCGGTTGAAAAAATAGATGACTATACCGTCAAATTTACCTTGGCTAAACAAGACACCACTTTTATTTCAATTCTTGGTATGGACTTTACCTCCATTTATTCAGCTGAATATGCAGATAAAATGTTAAAAGCAGGCACGCCGGAAATGATTGACACGACACCAATTGGTACAGGGCCCTTTGCGTTTACTAGCTATGTGTTAGATCAAGCAAGTCGCTACGTGGCTCATAAAGATTATTGGCAAGGAAAAGCTGATTTTGACCGCTTGATCTTTGAAGTTGTACCGGATGCGACAACACGCTATGCCAAATTAAAAGCAGGACAGTGTGATTTAATTGATTATCCGAACATCACAGATATTGAAAAAATAAAAACCGATCCAGCCGTGCAATTACTGTCGCAAGCAGGTCTAAATATTGCCTATGTTGCATTTAATACTGAAAAAGCGCCTTTTAACCATATTAAAGTACGCCAAGCGCTCAATCTTGCTGTAGATAAAAAAGCGATCATTGATATTGTTTATCAAGGGGGAGGTATTGCCGCGAAAAATCCTTTACCACCTACTATTTGGGGCTACAATGATAGTATCCCTGAATCAGAATACAATATTGAAAAAGCCAAAAAATTATTATCGGAAGCCGGTTATCCAAACGGATTTGAAACGGAACTTTGGGTTCAGCCAGTGATCCGCGCCTCTAATCCAAATCCACGCCGAATGGCTGAAATTATTCAGGCAGATTGGCAAAAAATTGGGGTAAATGCTAAGTTAGTAACCTATGAATGGGGCGATTATATTAAGCGTACCAAAGCGGGCGAATTTACTGCCGGAACCTATGGTTGGTCAAGCGACAACGGCGATCCTGATAATTTCTTATCGCCACTATTTAGCGCGACCAACATTGGCAACAGTAATTATGCACGTTTCAATAATGCTACATTTGAAGCCTTGTTAGATCAAGCGATTGGCTTAAAAGATAAAGCAGAGCGCGCTAAACTTTATCAAAAAGCTCAAGTTTTGCTACACGATGAGATGCCGTGGATCAATGTGGCTCATTCAGTCAATTTTGCACCGGTTAGCAAAAGGGTTATTAATTATCAACAAAGTCCATTCGGTTACACTTATCTTTATGGGACAAAGTTAGCTGATTAATCAACAAAAAATGGTGGGATATCCCACCATTTTACTTTAGCCATCACGGCGATAATCTTTCCTTAAGCCATTCATTTTCAACCAACCAATAACAAATACGATCATGCAACCGACTTGGTCTCCCTTGCCAAAATTCAATTTTAGTTGGTTGAACAAGATAACCGCCCCAATGTGCTGAACGTGGCACAAACAAAGGATATTTAGCACTTAATAAGGCCATTTTCGCTACTAATGTACGTTTACTGCTTAACACCTGACTTTGATCGCTCGCCCAAGCACCAATACGACTAGCATAAGGACGGCTAGCAAAATAATCATTTGAAGCTTGTTCGCTTAATTTAGTCGCAATGCCTTCAACGCGCACCGAACGCTCTAGCTCTGGCCAAAAGAATGTCAATGCGACATAAGGATTTAACGCAATTGCCCGTCCTTTACAGCTTTGATAGTTGGTGAAGAAAATAAAGCCTTGTTGATCGACTTCTTTTAGCAATACGATACGACTGGTTGGTTTGCCATCTATGACGGTTGCCACATTCATGGCTGTCGGTTCATTCACCTTTGCCATTATCGCTTCATTTAACCACCGCTCAAATTGCTTCATTGGATTTGCATCACACTCTTTTTTTGAAAGTTGTTGCTTAGTGTAGTCTGCGCGAATATTGTGTAAATCCATACGGTTTCCTATTCGATTGGCTAGGACAAGCGATCAAATAATCGCAACATTTTGCTAAAAACGCGTTTATGCATTTGTTGTTGCCACTTTACGCCGTTTACCTATGTTTTTGCTCTCTTTATGCCGAACTTTTAGTTTGGTTTTAGCCTCAATCTTTTTGGCTTCTTTACGCTTTTTAAGTCGTGCTTTTGCTTTTTTCGAAGTGCTATTTAATTCGCCATCTTTAGGCGCTTTTGTACGTGGTTCTAAACCTTCTACTATTCTAGGTTTTAATGCCTCTTGTGTATAACGCTTAATTTTACCCAGTAACTTATAATCGTGCGCTTCCACTAATGAAATCGCTGAACCTTTTTTGCCCGCACGAGCAGTCCGCCCAATTCGGTGCAAATAAGTATCCGCACTATATGGCAAATCAAAATTAATGACATAATCCACTTCATCAATATCAATGCCACGTGCGGCTACATCCGTCGCAACTAATACATTCACTCCGCCCTCTTTTAGGCGTGTAATTGCTTGATTACGTTGTGTTTGCGCCATATCACCTTCAAGATAAGTGCTTCGAATAGCGCGTTTACGTAACGTATCACTTAGCGTTCGCACATCTTCTCGACGGCGTACAAACACTATTACTTTTTCCATTTCAATAGTGGTAATAATACGTGCTAATAATTTAGTTTTATGTTCTACATTGTCTGCGTGATAATACCACTGTTGAATTTTTTTCCGTTCACGCCGACTTGGATCAGCATTAATATGCAATGGATCCGTTAAAATTCGTTCACTGAAATCCGTTAGCAATTCACCTTCTAACGTGGCAGAGAATAACCACGTATATTTGCGCCAACGTGTTTCTGCTACGATCTTTTCTACGTCCTGACCAAATCCCATTTGTAACATACGATCGGCTTCATCCAAAATCAGCACTTCAACAGCACGGCAATCGAAATTTTCTTCTTTGATGTATTGCATTAACCGTCCTAGGGTCGCCACTACAATATCTTGATTACTATTAAAAACTTCACCGTAATTTTGATATGCGACACCACCTGTAATGGTTGCGATACTTAATGTAGTAAATGCTGCAAAAGCCTGCGCTTCTTCTGCTACTTGCATTGCAAGCTCACGAGTAGGCGTTAAAATCAAAATACGGGGCGCGCCAGGCTTACGGCGTGGATAATCTAATAAATGCTGAATGGCAGGTAATAAAAAAGCGGCCGTTTTTCCTGTACCTGTTGGTGCTGAACCTAACAAATCACGCCCTGCTAACGCATAAGGAATCGTTTCTGCTTGGACTGAAGTTGGGCGGGTATAACCTTTTTTAGCTAATGCTTTAAGCAACGCGGGCGCTAAATCAAGTTCTGCAAAAGTAACAATATCATTTTCTGTGGTCATGCTTTGTTATATTCCTAATGGCATTTCTCTCGTTCTCAGAGAAGCTACAAATACAATGCCATAATGACCGCATTTTCACGGCTACCATCCGGCATTGGATAATAATTTTTACGAATCGTGATTTGATTAAAGCCAACTGAATCATAGAGTTTTTGTGCGATGGTATTGGATTGACGAACTTCTAACCAAAGCGTTGATATACCACGCGCTTGTAACTGATTAATTAGCGCAGTTAATAATTTTTTAGCATAGCCTTGAGCTTGAAAAGCAGGATCAACCGCTAAGTTAAACAAGGTCGCTTCGTCTAACAGCGTTTGGCAGATCGCAAATGCAATAATGTTATCTTGTTCGGTATATTTTAAATTAAGATATTTAGCGCCTTGGTTATTTAGTAATGTGCCTTTACTCCACGGCACTAGGTGGGCTGCCTGTTCAATTTCAAATAAGCGGTTAAAATCCTGTTCAACAATAGTTTCAATCATCATTTACCTCAACCATTAGCAAATGGTGCTATTTGTTGCCAAAATTGGCGCTTTGTGGCAACAAATGCTAATTGATGCCAAGATTCATTCTGCCAAATGGGCAAATTAGCATTTTTATGTGCAAAGGCTACCGTTTGTTCAGTATTACCAATTAACCAAAAAATCGGCTGATGTTGAAAAACTAACCGCTTCGCTTGAGCAAAATCAAACCACTGATATTGTTCTTTTTGCATATTTAAAGTCAATAAAATATCTTGAAATAGCTGCGTGGTGTGGTGCCTTTCTTGGCAAACAATAACTAACTTAATACGATTATCTAAGCAAATCTGCGCTTCGCCTTTCAATACTTGAGGCTTAGTTAATTGCCACTGAGTAATCCCCATCTCTTCTAATAGCAAATCTCGCCGATTCATTTCATACCTCGCAAAAACAAGTAGGGAATAGTAACAAAAGTCGGTAAAATGGGGAAATGTTTTATTTGTTTATCCATCACGGCTATATTTAAATGTTAAGGCAAACTCGTTTAACTTATTACCATTCATTTTGTTATAGTTATACCTTGATCTCCGTGATCATTATGCAAGGATTTTTATGCTCTCTTTAAAAAGTGAAGTCTTGGCTCGCCATTTACCATTATTCAATGGCAAGTCAATTTTATTATTTGGCAATGTGCGCGACCGCTTTGCTGATCAGATTCGATCGATTAGCTCACACGTGGCGATTTTTAGTCATTATTTTGATTATGCGCGACACTATAATGATGTTGAATTTGGTTTGGACTGTACTACTCCTGCCAATCTAGGTGTATTTTACTGGACCAAAAACAAACAAGAATGCCATTATCAATTACTGCAATGGCTTTCACAAACTGCCATCGGCCAACAAATGTTAATTATCGGCGAAAACCGTGCCGGCGTACGTTCAGTCGAAAAACTATTATCTCCTTTTGGACAAATTGCTAAAATTGATTCTGCCCGTCGCTGTGGTTTATACCATTTTGAACTACAAACCATTCCCCAATTCGATTGCCAAAAATTTTGGAAATCCTACCGCTTAGCCGATCTGACTGTATTGAGTTTACCGGCTGCATTTAGCTCAACTGAATTAGATGCTGGCTCACAACTATTACTCTCTAGCTTCACCAACCAAGATCACCTAACCGGCAACGTGTTAGATCTTGGCTGTGGTGCCGGTGTTATTGGGGCATATTTGAAACAACAATTCCCCGCTATTTCACTCACAATGTCCGATATTCATAGCATGGCTATTCACTCTGCTCAGGCGACCTTAGCAAAAAATAAACTAACGGGTACAGTGATTGCTAGTGATGTTTTCTCACACATTAATGATCGCTTTGATTTAATTGTGTCCAATCCGCCCTTCCACGATGACATTGACACTGCTTATCACACGGTTGAATCTCTCATTATGCAAGCGAAAAATCACCTTAATTATGGTGGTGAATTACGGATCGTTGCTAATGCCTTTTTGCCTTATCCAGACTTATTAGACAAGGCATTTGGTTCACATCAAGTCGTCACTAAATCAAATAAATTTAAAGTTTATTCTGCTCGCGTTTAACCTAATCTCTAAACAGATCATAAAAAAGCTAATCACCTTAGCTTTTTTTTATGTTCTTGCTAAAGTCCAAACCTGAATATCTTGTACACCTTGCTTTAATAACTCACTACAAATCGCATTTAATGTTGAGCCGGTTGTAACTACATCATCAACAATCGCAACTGATTGATATTTTTTTGTTGGTTGATAGCAAAAAGCCCCTCTTAAATTATAGCTTCTTTCAACTGCACTTAATTCACGCTGAGAACGTGTGGATCGAATACGCTGTAAACTAGCACAATCTAACGGTATCGCTAACCAAGCGGACAAATATTTTGCTAATAACGCCGCTTGATTAAACCCTCGTTGCCAAAACAGTGGAACAGGCAAAATGACTTCAGGCAAAGATAACTGCCGCTCTCGCTGCGCCTGTTTAATCACTAACAATAATAAACGCACCAAAGCCCGATCAAGCCAATATTGATGCTGAAATTTAAAACGATGAATCCAATCCGAAAGCGGTGGTTGATAACGCGAAACTTGCACTAAATGATGCCATTTAGGTTCATTTCGCAAACATTCCCCACAAGCATTGCGATTTTCCAACAATAAACTACCACAGTGTCCACAATAACAATGCCGTTTAATTTTAGCTACACAACCACTACAAATACCATGACTAGCAATAGCTAACGGCGCTTGACAAGCAAAACAGCGAAAACCCAACCAATTCATTTTTTCTCCTTGCATAAAATAGGCTTTTTAACAAAAAAACCAACAAAGAAAAGAAGTTTTTTTGCGATATAAGTCGAAAAAACGTAAAATTAATGCCTTAATTTATAAAGAGACCCTACCATGCTTGAACTTAAAGACCTGATTAAAATCGTCTTTTTTGATATTGATGAAACACTATATAGCAAAGATAAATGTCACATTCCTGATTCTATTACTCAACAAGTCCTTCCTCGTTTAAAAGCTAAAGGCATTATTCCTGCTATTGCAACAGGCAGAGCATATAGTGCTTTTCCTAGCGCATTAATGCCATTGATTAACCAACAAGGATTTGAGCTTTTTGTGACTATTAATGGGCAATATAATTTCTATCAAACTCAGCTAATCAGTCAGTATGGATTAAGCCAACAACAAATTGAACGCTGTATCCATTTTTTAAAACAACTTAATATTGCTTATGGTTTCGTTACCACCGATCAAATCGCTGTATCAGAAAATAACCTAATGGTGCATGAGGCACTCTCGCCCATCAAAGCCGATTATATTGTTGATGCTGAACATTACCGACAAAATAACGTCATGCAACTATTAGCATTTTATCCACAAGAACGTGATCACGAAGTCTTTAATACAGGAATCTTTCAACAGGATTTAAAAGTGCCTCGTTGGCATCAAAATGCGGTCGATATTCTCTGTAAACAACATTCAAAAGCCCAAGGGATTAAAGATGTGATTAAACATTTTAATCTCAACCTAGCCAATACATTAGCCTTTGGTGATGGTTTTAATGATTTAGAAATGTTAGAAACGGTCGGGGTAGGCGTTGCGATGGGTAATGCAGAAGAAGCAGTAAAACAATTAGCCGATTTTGTAACCAAACCAATCAACGAAGATGGTATCTTATATGCATTAGAACACCTAAACATTATTTAAATAACCCACTCGTAAAACAAAGGGTTCTTACGATGATTCATCCGCCTTATTTATCAAGCGGTCGATTTGCATAAAAAATTTTATGGCCAATGGCAGAAAGTGCAGCACCACATACCACTAATAATACACCGATTAAGCTAGATAAAGATAATTCCGGTTTAGCAAAATAACTAGGCATACAATAATAGATAACTTCTGCAAAAATAATAGTGATAATTGGGATTTGCGTCATCATTACACTAACCTTGGCAACTTCCCAGCGATTTAATGCTTCAGCGTAACAACCATAAGCAATCACGGTATTCAAACAACAAAAAATTAAACACGCTGACATAAAAGGCGTTAGTTCAAAGACTTGTGAAAAATTAGCAACCGGAGTAAAAATAATAGAACAGCCAATATAAATCATCAGCAAAATTTGTAATGAACTGGACCGCTTCAACATCAGCTTTTGTGCAATACCGTAACAAATCCAGATCAAAGAAGCAATCACCGCATATAGAATGCCAAAAGCATAATCGTTCATCATAGAAAAATCTGCCAAGCGATGCTTAAAAAATAATAACAAGCCAATAATTAAAGTGATTAAACCAATTTTCTGGTGAATACCAATAACTTCCTTAAACAACACAACACTCGCAAAAATCATAATAAAGGAAGAAAGCGGGGTAATTACTTGGCTTGCTGCAGGTGGGATATAATGCAACGCTAGATTAAATAAGAAAAAGTTACAAGATAAACCAAAAACGCCCAAAAGGATCAGTAAGAATTGTTTAGTATCAATTTGTTTAAAACTAGGTAGTTTTTTCTTGAATAATAATATGAAAAAGGTGCCTACCATCGCACTAAAGAAGCGAAACCATACAATAGTTTGTACATCCATAGCGTGAAAAATAGGTTGTAATACTATTGGTAATAGTCCCCACATTATAACCGCTATCGTGGCTAGAAAGAATCCGAACAAAGGTGATTGTTTCATTTTGATGTGATATAAGAAATAAAAAACACGAGCATAAAATAAAGAAAAAGCCTCACTGAAATCAGTAAGGCTTTCTATTCATATTGAAATGAACGTAAGTCGCTATTATTCAGCAACGATGCTTACATATTTACGATTTTTCTCGCCTTTCACTTCAAATTTAACTTTACCATCTGCTGTCGCAAATAATGTATGGTCTTTACCCATACCAACATTTGAACCTGCGTGGAATTTAGTACCACGTTGACGAACAATAATGCTACCCGCTAATACAGATTCTCCACCGAAACGTTTAACACCAAGGCGTTTAGCTTCAGAATCACGACCATTACGAGTTGAACCACCAGCTTTTTTAGTTGCCATCTACTTGATCTCCTCTGAAATTATGCTTGAATCCCAGTGATTTTCACTTCGGTGAACCACTGACGATGACCTTGTTGTTTACGGCTATGTTTACGACGACGGAATTTAACGATTTTAATTTTATCGCCACGACCTTGCGCTACAACTTCAGCCATTACTTTCGCACCTGCAACTACTGGTGCACCAATTTTAATATCTTCACCATTAACGACCATTAACACTGAATCGAATTCAACTTTTTCACCTGTTGCTAATTCAAGTTTTTCTAAACGAACGACTTGACCTTCACTTACTCGGTGTTGTTTGCCGCCACTTTGGAAAATTGCGTACATTATTTACTCCGCTAATTTGTGCCTATTGCGTATAACTTAGGCACTATTAAATTCATATAAAATAGGTTGCTAATTATACGCAAAGACGATACAAAGAGCAAGAATGATTTTGATAAAAAATTAAAAAATTGTGCGTGATATTTGATAAGGTTCGCTTTGCATTTTATTTTATCTTTTCTCGCATATTTAATCGCCAATAAAGCGCGGTCATTTATTTTTCAATATTTGCAAATCTAAGATAAATAGCTACAATGCTTACTGTCTCTACCTCAATAACAAAGGAATCTTTTAATGAAAATTACAAAAAATGTTGTACCTAGTATCGCTTATCAAGTACGTACTCAAGACGGTGTATTAGTCGATGAAGCGCCTGTTAATCAGCCGTTAGAATACCTACACGGCCACAACAATTTGGTAGAGGGCTTAGAAAAAGCACTTGAAGAAAAAGCGGTTGGTGATGTATTTGAAGTGCGGGTAAAACCAGAAGAAGGCTACGGTGAATACAACGAAAATATGGTACAACGTGTAACAAAAGATGTATTTATGGGCGTGGATGAATTAGAAGTCGGTATGCGTTTTATTGCAGACACTGATTTAGGTCCTTTACCTGTAGTGATCACCGCAGTAGAAGGCGATGAAGTGGTCGTTGATGGTAACCATATGTTAGCTGGCCAAGAATTATTATTCTCTGTTGAAGTTGTGGCTATCCGTAAAGCGACTGAAGAAGAGATTGCACACGGCCATATTCACACTGATGAACACGGCTGTTGCGGTGGACATGGTGATGAAGAAGGCGGTTGCTGTAACGAGCACGATGAACATCATAATCATGGTAACTGTGGTTGTAACGACCATCACTAATTTTAGGTTTGCTCACTGGCACAAACATTTTTTGTTTGTGCCTTTTATTATTTTTTCAACAGCAATTAATCCCTTGAAAGCTATCGCAAAAATAAGCATTATAACTAGATAAATTGAATGATTAGCGAAGCAAGCGGTCATATAAACTTAATATAATTTGCAATAAAAGAAACAAGATGATTTTGAGGTGTTTAGATGGCAGAACGTAAATATTTTGGCACTGATGGCGTGCGTGGAAAAGTAGGTCAATTTCCGATTACACCTGATTTCGCATTAAAGCTAGGTTGGGCAGCGGGTAAAATTTTAGCAACACAAGGAACCAAGCAAGTATTAATAGGGAAAGATACTCGTATTTCAGGCTATATGTTAGAATCTGCTTTAGAAGCGGGCTTAGCTGCTGCGGGTCTTTCTGCTGCGTTTGTTGGGCCAATGCCGACTCCAGCAGTAGCATATCTGACGCGAACTTTTCGAGCGGAAGCTGGCATTGTTATCTCTGCATCGCATAATCCATATTATGATAATGGCATAAAATTCTTTTCTGCCAATGGTGAAAAATTACCAGACGAAGTCGAAGAAGCTATTGAGGCGTTGTTGGATCAACCGATGGACTATGTCGAATCCGATCAATTAGGTAAAGCCATTCGGATTAATGATGCTGCTGGTCGTTATATCGAATTCTGCAAAGGCACTTTCCCTGCTGATGCTAGTTTAAAAGGCTATAAAATAGTAGTCGATTGTGCACACGGTGCAACTTATCATATTGCGCCGAATGTTATGCGTGAGCTAGGGGCAGAAGTAATTGAAATCGGCACCCATCCAAATGGTTTGAATATCAATGATAAATGTGGTGCTACAGATATCAGCACGTTACAACAAGCTGTTTTAGCCTCAAAGGCTGATCTTGGTGTCGCCTATGATGGTGATGGTGATCGGATTATTATGGTCGATCATTTAGGCAATAAAGTCGATGGCGATCAAATTCTATTTATCATTGCTCGTGAAGCATTATGTTCCGGTAAATTGAAAGGCGGTGTGGTCGGCACGTTAATGAGTAATATGGGATTAGAGATAGCATTGAAGCATTTAGCCATTCCATTTACGCGCGCTAATGTAGGTGATCGTTACGTACTAGAACAATTAAAAGAAAAAAATTGGAAGCTCGGCGGAGAAAATTCCGGGCATATCATTGTCTTAGACAAAAATACTACGGGGGACGGTATCATTGCTTCATTAGAAGTATTAGCTGCAATGGAAGCACATAAAATGAGCTTAAATGATTTAACACACGCAGTGCCATTATTTCCACAAGTATTATTAAATGTTCGTTTTGATGGTGGTAACAATCCATTAGAAAACGCAGCCGTGAAAGCTCTTGCTAAAGATATTGAAACGCGTTTAGTTGGCAAAGGTCGTATTCTGCTACGTAAATCCGGTACAGAACCGCTAATTCGTGTAATGGTGGAATGTGAAGATGCCGTTTTAGCACAACAATATGCGGAAGAAATTGTCTCTGCAATACAACACCATTAATACATTGCAAGCGGTCTGCTTTTAGCAATATGTTACGATAAAATAACCGCGTTATTGTTATGATTTAAGTATAATAAGTAACCCTAATTTAATCGCCTAGAAGTGAGAGGTTCTCTGATGACTCAACAAGAAATGAAAAAAATTGCGGCCCAAGCTGCTCTTCAATTTGTTAAACCAGATACGATAATCGGTGTGGGAAGTGGTTCCACTGTCAATTGCTTTATTGATGCCCTTGCCTCAATCAAAGATGAGATTAAAGGTGCCGTAGCGGCCTCTAAAGCATCAGAGGATCGGTTGCGTGCAATGGGTATTGAGGTGTTTAACGCTAATGAAGTTGCGGGATTAGATGTATATATTGATGGTGCTGATGAAATCACGCCACAAGGTGCAATGATAAAAGGTGGCGGCGCAGCATTAACGCGTGAAAAAATCGTCAGTTCGCTTGCTAAACAATTTATCTGTATGGTCGATAGTTCGAAACAAGTTGACGTATTAGGTTCTAGTTTTCCATTGCCGGTGGAAGTAATCCCGATGGCTCGTTCTTATGTTGCCCGCCAACTAGTTGCCTTAGGTGGATCACCCGAATATCGCGAAGGTGTTGTTACTGATAATGGCAATGTTATTTTAGATGTGCATAATTTTAATATTTATGAACCGCTTAAAATGGAACACACTATTAATAATATTGCTGGCGTAGTAACTAATGGTATCTTTGCACAACGTTATGCCAATATCATCATTGTAGGCACAGCTGAAGGTGCAAAAATTATCAAATAGTTTTCCGTTATATACACGCTAAAATAACTATAAGCATAAAAAATAAAGCGGTAAATTTTTAGCAATTTTTTGCAAGAAATCCACCGCTTTTTTAATACTATTCAGAATACATTATTGCGTTAAGCATTGACTAAATTCATCTGCAATCGCTTGTAAAAATTGCGGATACGCCGTTTTACTTAACTTCACTTTGGCACCTAATGGATCTAACTGCCCAACCTTAACCGCAGTACTCTTACTTAAACTATCAATCACTTTTGGCGTAAATTGAGGTTCGGCAAATAAACATTGTGCTTTATGCGCCGCAATATTTTCTTTAATCGCATTCAAGGTTTTTGCACCTGGTGCAATAGTTGGGTTAATGGTAAATGAACCTAGAGAGGTTAGCCCATATGCACGCTCAAAATAACCATACGCATCGTGGAAAGTATAATAACCTTTATCTTTTACCGCTTGTAGCTGTTGGATTATTTCATTACTTTTATCCGCTAAATTTGCTTTGAAAGCGGCTAGATTTTCTGCAATTTTTGCTTTTTTCTCAGGTAATTGTGCGGTTAAACGTTCAGCAATCTGTTCTGCCGCAAGTTGACTCGCTTCAGGTGAAAACCAAATATGCCAGTCTTTATCGTGATGATGGCCATGAATATGCCCATGATCGTGGTCATGGTGATCCTTTTTCTTGGTCGCATCTACAATCATTTTAATGCCCGGTACATCTTCTAGGCGTAACACTTTTTCTTTTGGTAACTTATCAATACTTTTTTCTAAAAAGGCTTCTAAACTATCGCCAACCCAAACGACTAGTTGTGCTGATTTTAATTTCTCAATATCAGAAGGCTTTAAACTGTAATCGTGTGGCGAAGCTGTTACAGGTAATAGGACTTTGGTTTCAGTCACACCATCAGTAATCGCATTTGCAATGAAGCCCAACGGTTTAATTGAGGTTAATACATCCGCATTTGCGACTGTCGTTACGCCTAACATCGCAAGCGTCAACACTGTTTTCTTAAACATAAAAATTTCCTTCTTTAAAAATAAAGTCCACTGATTCTATCAGACTTTATCAAAACGATCACTTTATTATCATAATTTTTTTATGGGTATTTTTTACCCTCTATTTTCTATATACTAGCGATCAACTTTTTTGTTATTGTTACGCTTATGAAATACCGAGATTTACGCGAATTCTTAAATTTACTTGAACAACAAGGTGAGTTAGTCAGAGTAAAACAAGAGATTGATCCTTATTTAGAAATGGCTGAAATTGCTGATCGCACGCTACGGAAAGCGGGGCCTGCAATTCTGTTTGAAAATCCAAAAGGTTATCAAATGCCTGTTTTATGTAATTTATTTGGCACCCCCAAACGTGTGGCACTCGGTATGGGGCAAGAAAATACTCAAGCGTTACGTGAATTAGGCAAATTACTCGCGTTTTTAAAAGAACCAGAACCACCCAAAGGCTTTAAAGAGTTGTTAGGGCAACTGCCACAATGGAAACAAATTTTAAATATGCCGAGTAAAACTCGAGATAACGCCTCTTGCCAACAAATTGTCATTGAAGGTGATGCGGTCAATTTATATGATTTACCCATTATGCATTGTCACGAAGAAGACATTGCACCATTAATTACTTGGGGCCTCACGATTACACAAGGTCCACACAAAAAACGGCAAAATCTAGGTATCTACCGCCAACAATTAATCGCCAAAAATAAATTAATTATGCGTTGGCTTTCACATCGTGGTGGCGCATTAGATTTTCAAGAATGGAAAGCTACGTATCCAGATAAACCCTTTCCGGTTTCTGTCGCTATTGGGGCTGATCCGGCTACTATTTTGGCAGCCGTTACGCCTATTCCTGATACATTATCTGAATATGCGTTTGCCGGCTTATTACGCGGTCATAGAACTGAAGTCATCAAGCCTATCAGCAATCCATTAGACGTGCCTGCCAGTGCAGAGATTGTTTTAGAAGGCTATATAGATGTAAATGAAACCGCATTAGAAGGTCCTTATGGTGATCACACCGGCTATTATAATGAACAAGAGTATTTCCCTGTCTTTACCGTTACACACATTACAATGCGAAAAGACGCCATTTATCATTCAACTTACACGGGGCGACCACCTGATGAACCGGCCGTGTTAGGGGAAGCATTAAATGAAGTTTTTATCCCCATCTTACAAAAACAATTCCCAGAAATCGTTGATTTTTATTTACCACCTGAAGGGTGTTCCTATCGTTTAGCCGTAGTAACCATTAAAAAACAATACGCAGGGCATGCTAAACGTGTAATGATGGGCATTTGGTCATTTCTTCGCCAATTTATGTACACTAAATTTGTGATTGTCTGCGATGATGATATTAATGCGCGTGATTGGAAAGATGTAATTTGGGCCATCACCACTCGTTGTGATCCTAGCCGTGACACTACCTTGATTGAAAACACGCCGATTGACTATTTGGACTTCGCTTCACCGATTGCAGGCCTAGGTTCAAAAATGGGAATTGACGCCACAAATAAATGGAATGGCGAAACAATACGCGAATGGGGAAAACCTATTACAAAAAATCAACAAGTCGTACAACATATTGATGAACTTTGGGATCAATTAGGTTTATAATTAGCAAACTCGCTATGGAAGTATAAGCGGTGGATTTTAAACGTTTTTTATCAAAAATTTACCGCTTATTGCCTTTTGTGATTGAACACTAGATTCACACCCACAAGGTGTGATTATTTTTATAACCTCAGTCTCTCAAAGGAGAATATATGTTATTGGTTAATATAACCTTTGCTGTTTTTTTTATTATCCGCCTATTTAGCCTAAGTATTTCCGTTCGGAATGAAAAAGCACTCATCAGAAAAGGGGCCATACAATATGGTGCTAAAAACTCAAAATTACTTGCTATTGCCCATGTTCTGTTTTACTTTTCTGCCATATTTGAAGCCAACTATTTAAAACATTACTGGGATAAAATCAGCTTATTAGGTGCAATAGTCATGTTCTTTGCTTATCTTGCACTTTTCTGGGTGATTAAAGAACTAAAACAAATCTGGACAGTAAAACTTTATATTCTACCGACGCATCAAATTAACACTTCCATACTTTTCAGAACGATCAGACATCCTAACTATTTTCTTAATATTATTCCCGAATTACTTGGCCTAGCACTACTCTGCCATTCTTGGTATACACTATTTGCGCTTTTCCCTATTTATTTAATGGTACTAAGCGTACGTATTTACCAAGAAGAAAGAGCCATGAAACCGCTATTTGCCGCGACAAGATAAAAATTAAGCCCCCATCATGTGGGGGCTTTTATTATTCAACCAATTCAAACACCGGCGCTAAACCATAACCATCTTTAGGCGTACGCTGATACGCTAAATTTAATAATGAATTAACCTCATTCCACGGCACTGTTAAGCTAATTTCACCCTCAGAAAAAGGCCCTAAAGCGTAAGGCGGATAAATAAATTTTATGCCATCATCAGTAAATAGAAAATCTTCCGCTATATAAAAATCACTTTCAAAAATAAAAGTCGTTGGTTGTTCTGCTACTTTTGTGCTTCTCATTTGCACATAATATTTCCATAAAAGCGCTTTCAACGCTACTTGTTTTGCTTTCGCAAGTAAATCTTCCAATAAAATAATCCGCTTATTATTAACGTCAATATTCAAATATCTCGTATAATAGTTATTATGCGCTCCGCCAGTATATTCATCATAATTTTGACTAAAAGTAACAATATTATGCCGTTGTCCCAAATAAATTGTTTCCGCAGTGCTTGAAATACCTAAGGTCACGCCTTCTTTTAAAGTGGCTAAATTTTCTGCATAATCTCTGGCTAATACCGCATGCAAACGTGCTAATTCATCACCATCAATGTGGTTAATATCGATACTTGCAAGTTGATCAACCGGCGTTTTCGTATAACGCATTAGAATCTGTTTCGCTAATAAATTATCTAACCAACTAAACCCTGTACTCGCCAAACTAACAAAATAATGTTGTTCTGCTGAAGAAATAGGATATAAGGCTGATTGATTAGCATTCATCTCAAATTTAATCCTGTCCGATTTCTCAAAAAACGGATAAATTTCGACCGCTAGCGATGGCACTTCTCCCTGTTCTGTTTGCACCAAGTGTGCTTTTAACTGTCTCAACATCTGTTGTGATTCAAGTAAAGCTTGCTTTAATTCCACGACTCTCCGTTCAGACTGATGTAACTTTTCAGCTAATATAGCTTTCTTTTTATTATCACAAGCAGACAGAAATAACACACTAGCCAGCACAGCGGCTAAGGTTGATTTTTGCATAACAAACTCCTCACTGTTAACAATTCAACGGTAAAAAAAGAGCAAATCTATATCAAATTGCAATCACTTTCAACAAAATCCAACCTATGAATAAAACATATTTACCTTGCTTATTTAGTGATGAAAATGTAATAATAATGCGCTTTTTTACGCTCTTATTTATCAAGCAATTTTGCAAAAATAGCACAAAAAAGTACCGCTTGCTAAGGAGTAAAGAGATATATAACTATTTGATTCTGCAGTAAATTTGAGATAAGAAGAATTATACATAAGACAAGAATCATTGCGCCTTATACTCGCTGATTAAATAAATGCACGACAGTCGAGAGATTGCCCAATTATCCAATAAGAAAAGGTATTCACCATAAAATAATGGATTTCCTCAAGCGTATTCCTATACCCTGAACAATAATTATTTAATCCTACCTCAGCAGTTCAAGATAAAAATGCATAACGAGAAAACAGAATGAAAAGAATGTTAATTAATGCGACTCAAAAAGAAGAGTTGCGCGTAGCGCTTGTAGATGGGCAACGTTTATTTGATTTAGATATTGAAAATCCTGGCCACGAGCAAAAAAAATCAAATATTTATAAAGGAAAAATTACTCGCGTAGAGCCAAGCCTTGAAGCAGCTTTTGTTGATTATGGATCTGAACGGCACGGCTTCCTCCCTTTAAAAGAAATTTCGCGTGAATATTTTCCTGCCGACTATGTATTTAATGGACGCCCGAACATCAAAGACATCATCAAAGAAGGCCAAGAAGTTATTGTACAAGTCAATAAAGAGGAAAGAGGAAATAAAGGTGCTGCCTTAACAACTTTTATTTCACTAGCGGGCAGTTACTTAGTGTTAATGCCTAATAATCCTCGTGCTGGCGGTATTTCACGCCGTATTGAAGGCGACGAACGTTTAGAATTAAAAGAAGCATTAGATTGCCTAGACGTACCAGAAGACGTGGGATTAATAGTCCGTACTGCCGGAGTAGGCAAATCACCTGAAGAATTACAATGGGACTTAAAAGTTTTATTACACCATTGGAGTGCAATTAAACAATCTGCAGAATCTCGCCCCGCGCCTTTCCTTATTCATCAAGAAAGTGACGTAATTGTACGGGCCATCCGCGATTACCTCCGCCGAGATATTGGTGAAATTTTAATTGATAATAAAAAAATCTTTGAAAAAGCCAAAAATCATATCCGCTTAGTACGGCCTGATTTTATCAATCGTATCCGCTTATACGAAGGTGAAGTGCCACTGTTTAGCCATTACCAAATCGAATCGCAAATTGAATCTGCTTTCCAAAGAGAAGTTCGTTTACCCTCTGGTGGCTCAATCGTAATTGACGTAACCGAAGCATTAACAGCCATTGATATTAACTCCTCACGTTCAACTCGAGGTGGTGATATTGAAGAAACAGCGCTCAATACTAACTTAGAAGCCGCCGATGAAATTGCTCGCCAACTCCGTTTACGCGATTTAGGTGGTCTAATTGTGATTGATTTTATCGATATGACACCGGTTCGCCATCAGCGTGAAGTAGAAAATCGTATCCGTGAAGCCACACGACAAGATCGTGCTCGTATTCAATTTGGTCGCATCTCCCGTTTTGGCTTATTAGAAA
Organism: [Haemophilus] ducreyi; assembly: GCF_900109315.1. Taxonomy (GTDB): domain Bacteria; phylum Pseudomonadota; class Gammaproteobacteria; order Enterobacterales; family Pasteurellaceae; genus Haemophilus_B; species Haemophilus_B ducreyi. Next base: position 96,907 of record NZ_FOJC01000005.1, read on the forward strand.
TGAGCCGCCAACGTTTAAGCCCATCATTGAGTGAAGCATCAAGCCACGTCTGCCCACGTTGTCAAGGTACCGGTAAAATTCGTGACAATGAATCAATTGCACTCTCTATTTTGCGCTTAGTTGAAGAAGAAGCCATCAAAGAAAATACTGCACAAGTCCATACGATTGTGCCAATCCAAATTGCCTCTTATTTACTTAATGAAAAACGGGCCGCTATCTCAAGCATTGAGAAACGCCATAATGTACAAGTTGTTGTCGTACCAAATCAAAATATGGAAACCCCTCATTTCAGCGTCTATCGTTTATGCGAAAATGAACTGCTACCTACCTTAAGTTATGATTTAGCTAAACTGTATGAAATGCGTAATGAAGATAGCCCGCTCTATACACACCAAATTCCATCAGCAGAGGAAAACTTAACGACCCGTAATGAACCTGTTATTACTGTTGAATCAGTATTACAAAGCTCAGAGTTAAATATTCAAGCGGCACCTATGCCAACCTCAGCCAATCAACCTTCATTATTAAACCGCTTAATCGCGAAAATAAAAGGTTTATTCGCTAAAACTGAAGAAAAAGTTGAAACCAAACCGAAACCTAACACACGTAACCTACGAGAACGCCGTAATCGCCGTGATCGCTCAAACCGTAATGATCGCCAAGAACGTAAACAAGCGACACTAAACCAAACGCAAGAGGACGCAAAACCTACACGTCAAGAGCGAACCGAACCGAAAAAAGCGCGTCGTCAAATTGTAGAAGAAGTTGCAGGCGTACAAGAAGCGCAACCTGAACGCCGTGTAGCACGCGATCAACAAAGCACAGAACGTCGTCAACGCCGTGATTTACGCAAAAAAGTACGTGTAGAACCAATTACAACTGAAGAGCATGTAATTGAAAACACACCAATACAGACCGAAGTGACTAAACCGCTTGCTGTAGCAAAAGTACAAAATAACAAAGTAGCAGAACCAGTTGTTACGCAAGCGCCAGAACAACCACAACCGCAAGAGCTACCAACAGAAGTAAATGAAGAACGCAACGAACAACGCGAAAACAATCGCCAACGTCGCTTACCTCGCCATTTACGTGTTAGTAATCAACGCCGTCGTGAAAATAACAATCCACACACTGAAAGCCCGGTTGCGGCCATGCCACTCATTGCCGCCGTTGCTTCGCCTGAACTAGCAAGCGGTAAAATTTGGGTTAAATTTGGTACACCACCATCAACAGAACAAGCGGAAGCGAAGCCCGAAGAAAAAGCGCGTTTCCTTTCTGTCGATGAAATGCTAGAACAACAGCAAACACAAAGTAAAGCTAGCAATACCACAACAGAAAATACCAAAGAAAAGGAAATATCCGCTGTTGCACCGCTAGGTGGTTTTGTCACTCAACACAGTGATCGTGACTTAGTTAAAGAAAAAAATGCACGTAACCAACACCTTGTTCAACCGCATACTCAAGTTGAAGACGAGATAGTTGAAAAAGAAATAGTTGAAGAAACGATTGCAAAACATACTTCACCGTTAGGCGATTTTGTTCCACAACATACTGATCGTGATTTAGTGCAAGAAAGGCACGAACGTATGCAAAAACGACCTATGATTGAAGCCGTTGAACCCGCTACCGAACAGCAACTAAATAAAGAAAACGAACCTACGCTACCAATATCTTCTGTAGATAATTGTGCTATTGATCGTCGTTTAGGTACATTCTCACGCGTAGAACATACACAAGCAGGAATGACTGTAGCTGCCGCTGTAACAGAAACAGCCACGATAGTTAACGTAACAGAATGGGCAGAATCTAAATACTATTTCCAGGGTAAAGGATTTGGTGGTCATTCAAGTGCAGAAAACCACGTTTACGCTGCGCCACAGACTACTAAAATAGCAACGGAATAGCTCAAATAACTACCGAAAAGCCTGTTAGCATCACTAACAGGCTTTTTTAATAGCTAAAACGAATAAAAATTGCAACCTTTTAAAAATTTGATAGTCGAAATATATGAATGGCTTATAAAAGCTTAAATTTATTTATCTTACATACAAGGAAAAACAAATGAAAAAATCTATTTTAGCATTAGTATTAGGCACAACATTCACATTAGCTGCATGCGATAAACCACAAGTTGAAGAAATGAAACAAACGGTAACAGACACTGCAGCAAACACAAAAGCAATTGTAGTAGAAAAGGCGGGTGATATGAAAGAATCAGCTAACGAAATGAAAGACGCAGCAAAAGCAAAATTGGAAGACATGAAAGAAGCTGCTGCTGATAAAAAAGCCGAGATGGCTGAAAAGAAAGATGAGATGAAAGAAAAAATGGACACCGCAGCTGATGCAATGAAAGAAAAAGTGGACGAAATGAAAAAATAAGCTGAAAAATAATCACTGCTAATTCATTTTCCAATAAAACTCCTTACTTAGCCCCTAAATTGAATAATAACATTCAATTTAGGGGAATTTTTATATTCAACTCAGCGAAAAAGACCGCTTATCGCGGTCATTTATTACCAAATACGAATTCGTTCCGCATCATTTCGATACATTTTATCACCCAATTTTGTATTAAATGCTCGATGGAACCCACTAATATTTAAGATTGGTGCATAAGCACGGAATTGACCCGGTGCGTGAGGATCACTTTTCACTTGGTGAGTCAGTGCCTGTACTGTAGCTTTATGCCGCCAAGAACGTGTCCAGCTCATAAAGAAACGCTGATCACTGCTTAGATTCTCAATCATTGGTGTAATACCGTGATCTTGTTCGTACAATTTTAATGCATCATACGCAATACTTAAACCGCCCAAATCAGCAATATTTTCACCTAGCGTGAAGCGCCCATTTACATACACTTTTGGTGCAACTTCAAATTGATTAAATTGTGCGACTAATCGATCTGCTAATGCTTCAAACTTTTTACGATCATCTGAAGTCCACCAATCCTTTAGATTGCCCTCACCATCAAATTTAGAACCGCTATCATCAAAGCCGTGCGTAATTTCATGGCCAATAATTGCACCAATCGCGCCAAAATTAACTGCCGGATCAGTATAAACATCATAAAGTGGCGCTTGTAGAATACCGGCAGGAAATACAATTCTATTCATCAATGGATTGTAAGAAGCATTGACGATTTGAGGTAACATTCCCCATTCATTTAAATCAACTGGCTTACCTATTTTTGTTAAATTCTCTTGATAGGCCCATTTTGCTACAGCCCGCATATTATCGTACAAGGTTCCGCCTTCACTGACCGTTTTAAGTTGCAAAGCGGAATAATCACGCCATTTATTTGGGAACCCCACTTCAACAATAAATTTATCTAATTTCTCACTTGCTTTTTTCTTCGTTTCCGGCGACATCCAATCCAATTTTTCAATACGACGATGGTACGCCTTAATTAAGTAATCCGCCATTTCTAGTAGATCATTTTTAGCTGTTTGCGGAAAGAATTTTTCTACATAAAATTGTGCAAACTCTTGCCCTAACCAACTATTCACGATCCCTAATGCCCGTTTATCTAACGGACGTTGTTGCTTCTGACCAACCAATTTTTTACCATAAAACGCAAACTTCATATCATCTAGCTTTTTATGCAAATAACCCGCATTTTCAGAAAGTGTTTTAAATAACAGATAATCTTTAATGACGGCTAATTTTTGTGGATTGATTAATTTATCTAATGCGTGGAAATAACGTGGCTCCCATAAAATGACTTCTTCTGTATTTACCCCCACGGCTTTTAAATAATCAGCTAAATTAATATGTTGACTCAAGTTGGCTAAATCTTTCATTGTCACAGGATTATAGCGTTTTTGCATATCCCGCTCTTCTTCGTTAGTGAACAACGTATTCGCCATTTCTTTTTCATACGCCACAATAGCTGCAGCACTTGCGGTTGGATTTGGCACCTTGGCAATAGTTAAAATCTGACGAATGTAATCCTGATATTGCGCTAAAGTCGCCCGATTTTCTGGCGTATCTTTCTGAAAATAATCATTACTTAGCCCTAAATCACTATTTGCTAAATAAACCGCGTTCTGACGTGAATTTTTTAAATGTGCAAAAACTGACCAAACTATTAAATTATCATTCCCCTCTTTCGCTTCATCAATTAAATAGCGCGTTAAATCTGCAAACGTATGAATAGCATTAATTTTATCTAAATCGGCTTGTATTGGCGTTAACGCAAGTTGTTCACGCGCATCTAAATCAGTATATGTTTGATAAAGTGCTTTTAATCGCTTTGCACGCGCATCATTGGCTAATTTCGGATCATTAATGACCGCTTGTAATAAATTAATTGAGCGCTTCTCATTTAAATCCGCTAATTCTGCTAAGGTTCCCCATGAAGTACGATCGGCTGGAATTTGTGCATTTACTAACCATTTACCATTCACATAGCGAAAGAAATCTTGCTGAGGAGCAACAGCGCTATCCACACCTTCAGTCAAGGTACTATGATAAGTCGTCTGATGGCTACACGCAGTTATACTGCCTGCGACCGCTGAAAATATTAATGTTCTACATAGCATTGTAGATTTTGAAAATTTTTTCACTTGTTTTTCCTTATATTTATTAAAAATTGATAGTTTACTTTCGGCAAAAGATAGCAAAATCTGCCTAAAATTACACTGCTTATAACATATAAAAAACGAAAATAGTTATAAAATTTTATAAATTTTGCATTTTACCCTTGAAGCATTCATTTTTGACCTTATTTAGTATGCCGTCTAAGTAGGAAATAAATCCTACGACTGTTTAACAAATACTTACAAGAAAAATTGTGATAAATGTCTTGAAAAATAGCAAATAGACACCATCTTGTAAGAAATATTACTGAAAATGTAATAACACCAATTTATATTCGGAGGAATTAAAGATTATGGGTAAAATTATCGGTATTGACTTAGGTACAACAAACTCGTGTGTAGCAGTAATGGACGGTGACAAACCTCGCGTATTAGAAAATGCCGAAGGCGCTCGTACAACACCATCAATTATTGCTTATACAGATAAAGAAACTTTAGTCGGTCAACCTGCAAAACGTCAAGCAATTACTAATCCAAAAAACACATTATTTGCTATAAAACGTTTAATCGGTCGCCGTTTTACAGATAATGAAGTTCAACGCGATATTGAAATTATGCCATTTGAAATTACTAAAGCAGACAATGGCGATGCCTGGGTAAATGTTAAAGGCGACAAATTAGCGCCACCACAAATTTCTGCTGAAGTCTTGAAAAAAATGAAAAAAACTGCAGAAGATTTCTTGGGTGAACCTGTTACTGAAGCAGTTATTACAGTCCCTGCTTACTTTAATGATGCTCAACGTCAAGCGACTAAAGATGCGGGTAGAATTGCAGGTTTAGAAGTAAAACGGATTATCAACGAACCAACTGCCGCGGCACTTGCTTATGGTTTAGACTCCAAAAAAGAAAACCAAATTATCGCAGTATATGACTTAGGTGGTGGTACATTCGATATTTCAATTATCGAAATAGATAATTTCGATGGCGAACAAACATTTGAAGTTCGTGCTACAAATGGTGATACGCATTTAGGTGGTGAAGACTTTGATAACCGTGTAATCAATTACTTAGTGGAAGAATTCCAAAAAGAACAAGGCGTTGATTTACGTAACGATCCAATGGCAATGCAACGGGTCAAAGAAGCAGCAGAAAAAGCAAAAATAGAACTTTCTTCTGCACAAGAAACTGAAGTGAATTTACCATACATCACTGCAGATGCGACGGGTCCAAAACACTTAAATATCAAAGTAACACGTGCAAAATTAGAAGCATTAGTTGAAGATTTAGTCAGTCGTTCATTAGAGCCATTAAAAACCGCTTTAGCAGATGCAGGTTTATCTGTCAGCGAAATCAACGACGTTATCCTCGTTGGTGGTCAAACACGTATGCCATTAGTACAGAAAAAAGTGGCTGACTTCTTTGGCAAAGAGCCTCGTAAAGATGTCAATCCTGATGAAGCGGTTGCTATCGGTGCAGCTGTGCAAGGTGGTGTGTTAGCGGGTGATGTAACAGATGTACTTTTATTAGATGTAACACCATTATCGTTAGGTATTGAAACAATGGGCGGGGTAATGACAAGTCTAATTGAAAAAAATACCACTATCCCAACGAAAAAATCGCAAGTGTTCTCAACAGCCGAAGATAACCAATCAGCAGTAACCATTCACGTGTTACAAGGTGAACGTAAACGTGCTGCAGACAATAAATCTTTAGGTCAATTTAACCTTGAAGGTATTAATCCTGCACCTCGTGGTATGCCACAAATCGAAGTGACATTTGATATTGATGCGAATGGTATTATCAATGTATCAGCAAAAGATAAAAACACTGGTAAAGAACAACAAATTAAAATTCAAGCATCTTCAGGCTTAAGCGATGAAGAAGTAGAACAAATGGTTCGTGATGCAGAAGCTAATGCTGAGTCAGATCGTCAATTTGAAGAACTAGTTCAAACTCGTAATCAAGCTGATAGTATTGCACACGCTACACGTAAACAAATCAGTGAAGCAGGTGATGCACTAACGGCTGAAGATAAAGCAAAAATTGAAACTGCATTAGCTGAATTAGAAACCGCAGCCAAAGGTGAAGATAAAGCTGAAATTGAAGCCAAAATTGAAGCCGTAATCAAAGCATCAGAACCATTAATGCACGCTGCTCAAGCTAAGGCACAAACTAATCAAGCAGGTGAACAACAATCTTCTGCAAAAGATGACAGTGTTGTAGATGCTGAATTTGAAGAAGTGAAAGAGAATAAATAATCCTTCACGCCCTCTCTATTTTGCAACAGTTAAGATGGGGGAAAGCAAGTAAAAGGGCGTGGCAACACGCCTTTTTTAATGTTTTTGTTGTATGATCAGCCCAATGGTCAGAAAGACTTACGGTTTATTCAAGTTAATCTGATCGAATCTCATTCATTATTCATCAACTTGATTTTATTAGTGCAGTATACTCGCGATTAAATCAGCAAATAATCAATATATTATTATGGCAAAAAAAGACTACTATGAAGTCCTTGGCTTACAGAAAGGCGCAACAGAAAAAGATATTAAACGTGCTTACAAACATTTAGCGGCAAAATACCACCCTGATAAAAACCAAGGCAGTAAAGATTCAGAAGAAAAATTTAAACAAATTACTGAAGCATACGAAATATTAACCGATGATCAAAAACGTGCCGCTTATGATCAATACGGTCACGCTGCTTTTGAGCAAGGTAGCGGTAACGGTGGTTTTAATGGCTTCGGTGGCGGGTTTGGTGGCTTTGAAGATATCTTTAGTGAAATGTTTGGTGGTGGGTTTGGTGGCGGAAGTCGCCGTCAACACGTAGTACGTGGCCAAGACTTACGTTACGATATTGAAATTTCACTTGAAGAAGCCGTCAAAGGCTGTAAAAAAGATATCCGCCTTTCTACCCTAGCAGAATGTGATAATTGTCACGGCACAGGAGCAGAAGCGGGAACTAAAGTAGAAAATTGTCCGCATTGTCACGGTGCCGGTCGTATTCGTCGTCAACAAGGCTTCTTTGTCACTGAAGCAATCTGTCCAAGTTGTCACGGCACAGGTAAGAAAATTGAGAAACCTTGCCATTCTTGCCACGGCGATGGTCGGGTACAAAAAGCGAAAAATTTATCCGTGACTATTCCTGCCGGTGTAGATACAGGTAACCAATTACGCTTATCAGGCGAAGGAGAAGCGGGTGAAAATGGTGCGCCTGCTGGCGATTTATATGTTGTGATTCACGTACGTGAACATAATATTTTCACACGCGATGGTGCCAACCTCTATTGTGAAGTACCGATTAGTTTTAGCATGGCCGCATTAGGTGGTGAAATTGAAGTACCAACTTTAGATGGTAAACTCAAACTCAAAATTCCTACAGAAACACAAACGGGTAAATTATTCCGTGTACGAGGAAAAGGCGTCGTGAGCCCGCGTGGTGGATATGCTGGCGATTTAATTTGTAAAGTTGTAGTGGAAACTCCAGTTCAATTGAATGAAGAACAAAAAGAGTTACTACGCCAACTTGAAATAAGTTTGGACGGTAAAGCAAATCATCGCCCGCAACAAGCCGGTTTTCTAGACAGTGTTAAAAACTTTTTCACTCATCTCGGTAAATAATAAAAAGCCTCATTCATAGAATGAGGCTTTTTTATTTAGTGATCGTTACTTGCGGTCGTAAAATTGATTTCATTTACGACCGCTGGTTGCTATACATTAGTAAAATTTAACTGAGAATTCTTTTTGTAATGCTTCAATACTTTCTATTTTCTGATAGTCTTGCAAGATTACGCTGTCTGCTGCAGTTGCTTTTGTGCCTAATGCTTGGCTAATAAATGACAATCCTTTCTGTTCAATAACAGCCCGCTGATAAAATTCAATAATATCTTGTTTCGTTAATTTTTTAACAGTAGCAATACTTTTCGCAAGGTGGTCAAATTGATTATTTTTGCGGTAAACATCAAACATAAATAGCGAAAACTCTTGCGCTAAAGATTCGGGCTTACGTGCTAGTTTTTCAACTAAACTTGTTTGATAACGTTTGAATTCTTCATCAGTTAAAGCATTCAATTTATCCGCCGATTCTTTAAAGAAACGCATATTATGTTGCATAATACCTGCTGGCGTGGTGTTTGGACTTTGTACCATAAAACGTAAACCGGATGTTTTACCCATTTGTACATTCGTCGCATAAACAACATAGCCAAGCTGTTTCTTCGTTCGTAAATCATCAAAATACCAACGGCTAATAATATCACTTAATAACCGTGATCGGATAGAACCATCTAACTCATCATAGCCTTTAGCTAAATAAGTTACATTTAACGCATTATCCTCATGAGGGACGGTTTGTACATAATTAAACTTGCGCTCGCTCTCATTTAAATCAAGATAACGTGCTTTACCTAACTCAAGATTGCGATTCTGTACCACTTCATTCACGTGTTGCACAAGTTGTTTAACCTGTGAATCATCTAAATTCCCCACAGATAACACATTTACACCGGTTGGTTTACTTAATACTTTTTCACGTATCGCTTTAATATCTGCTAAAGTAATCTCATTAATCACTTTACGCTGTTTGTCTTCTTCAAAATAAGGATAATCAGCAAAATTTGATAAGATACGATTCGTTTGTTCTAAACTATTGGCTTTATTTTTACGCGCCAATGCTTCAAGTACTCTTTCTTTCGCTTGGGCTAGGAATTCTTCTGTCAATTTAAACTGTTTGAATTTAGTTAAAGTATCCTGCACTAATTTTGCTAAATGTTGCGTATAACCACTGACATTAATCGCGATCCCATTTGCCGAAATGTCTAAACTAGTTTGCATACCGGCTACGGAAGATTGAAAATCAAGTTCGTTTTGTGCCAAGTTATTCATATAACCAAGTAAGGTGGCACTGATATATTGCTTTAAGTCATCCTCTTTTGGCATAATCGAAAAATTAATTGAAATACGCGCTTTAGGATCATTAGCAAAATATTGACTTGGCATTGCATAAATCACTTTGCCTTTATCCGATTCAATTACTTTAGGAAAGTTACGTTCATCTGTTGGCTCAATCAAACTAAAATCCGTGGCAAAATATGGATTTAATGCCGGCAACTTCAAGCTAGGGTTGTGACTGAAATCCAACCATTTCGCTTTTTGAACATCTGTAAATTTGGCAATAGAATAGCCCGCTTCAAAGTAAGGCGTTTTTTTATCCGTTTTGGCCTGTTCATAAACTAAAATAATACGTGCATTATCCAATGTCATTTCATTTAATTTGGCTTTGATTGCCTCAACATCCATTTTATCAACCAGATATTCTGCGTCTAAAATATGTTCAATCGGATAATGTAGCATTTGCTCCGCTAATGCTTCAATATAATAACCATCTTTTTCTACTTGTAAGTGTTGAAAATCCTGTTTTAAACTTTCTCTCACTTCATTGAAATAACTCTCTTGAATACCGTCTTTTTTTATCTGTTCAAGTTGTTGAAAAACAAGTGAAATGATTTGATCTTTATGGACTAGGCCTTTATCCGTTAAATCTATATAAATCGTGAAGCTACCACGATTACGACTTACATTCGGACTAGCACCTGCCGCAATGCCACTGTCTGACAGACCTTGTTTGATCAAATAATCCGATAAGGTTCCTGCCGTATGATTATTGAGTACATAGGCTAAATACTCACCGGTTTTATTCGCAAATTTCGCTTCATCATTTTGCATATCAAAAGAAATACTCAATAATTTTGTCGGCTTAACGGGCTTATACTCAATCCACACACCTTTATCTGTTGGGCGGAAAAAAGGCTCTTCAACGGTAGACACACTCAAATTTTTATTTTGCATTTTCCCTAACGTTTTAGCCGCTAATGTTGCCAATTGCTCAATAGATTGATTTGAATAAAGCACCGCTTTCACTAAGTTGGCAGAATAATGAGTGTGATAAAACTTCTCTAATTCAGCATGTAGTTTACTGTTTGGTTTATCTGATAGGGTTTCGTTATTACCCACCGTAAATTTCGTGATTGGATGCGCAGGATTAGCTGTAGCTAAATTAACACTTTGGATTAAATGCCCATCATTTGATTTAGCACGGATCATTTCAGCATTAACGGCATTAACTTCTTTTTTACCATTACTTTCTGATAAAAGCGGTTGTGCAAACGTATCTGCTAATCTTGTTACTGCTTCAGCAAAAGCATCATTATTTACTTCTAGATAATATGCCGTGCGATCAGGCGAGGTAGATGCGTTATTATAGCCACCATTTTTATTTAAAAATTTATCTAAACTATTCGTTTCGGGATAGGCTTTTGATCCCATCAAGATCATATGTTCTAAATAATGTGCTAGGCCTTGCTGTTCGATTGGATCTTCCATTGAACCAATAGGTAAAGCAAGCGACATCAGTGATTTATTCGCTTTTTCGTCAGAAATTAATAGAACCGTCATACCATTAGCAAGCTCAATCGCTTGATAAATTGCGGTATCGTTTGGGCTCTTATTTATAGTTTGCTTAATAAAAGAAAAATCAGCCATATTTGGCATTGTTTGTACTGAATTAGCGGTCTGATTTGGTAAATCATTAGCAAATGTCGGGTTCATCACTGCTAATGTGAAATAGGAACAGAGCGCATAACGGACTGATTGTGCAATAAAATTCTTTTTCATTCATTTTCCTTACTATGAGGGCTTTTTTTACTAGTTTGCATTAACTCAAACCATTGTAATGTAGTACTGTGAATACTACCATAATCTAACATTACGCTTTGATTTAAAATACGTTTTAAATAGCGACTATTAAAAAATTCTTTTCCGATTAACTTTTCTAAGTTTTCCTGACAGTAGTGCTCAATATTTTCAGCCTTATTAAGATTTTTAAAATAATCATCTAAACCTTCAAACATAGCCCATTTTAAACAAGAAAAATTGGATAAATAATCGGTTAAATAAATACGTAATTGCTTTTCTGCATCATCTTGGCTAATTTCATTAAATTGGAATACTTTCTTTTTATTTTCATCTAAATAGATAACCTTTAATTTCAACGGTTGTGATTGTATTCGAAGAAACAAATAATAAAGCCAATAACGAATATAATCTTTATCTTTTAAACCACTGACTTTCCAAAAAACAATCTCATCACCAAACCTATGGCAAATATTACCTACAACACGTAATTCGATTCCATTAATTAAAAAGGTCTGATCAACTTCTAAAATCTCACTTTCGGTTAAATAACCCACTAATTCGTCTTTTATAATGTTAACCGATGCTACAATTTTTTGTTGTGCTAGTTGAGCAAAATTCGCCGCGGGTAAATTACCTTTCAGCTTTTCCTGTTCAAACATTTGCTGAATTAAATCATCATCTAAGCAAACCAATTTATCACGTAGTTTATAACGATCTAATGCATTCAATACAAATTTTTCACTTTCTTCAATCTGTTTATTATTATCCCTAAAATAAATACCTAAATGCTGATTAAAGAAATACTGCACCGGATTGACCACAAACTTAATTAACTGTTCGAGCTGAATTTCAGTAGGCAATTCAGCGTTTGAATTAAATTCACCCGGGCAAAACTCTTGCATTTTTTCCGTTTGGGTCATGGTGAGCCATTCTAGATCATAGGCATAATTTGTTTCGCTAAAGTTGTTTAGGCTAAATACTGTTAATGGATGTTGTTGCACCATTTCTGCAAAAAAGTGCTGTTCAGAAAATTTACCTTGTGGGCTGACTAATGCTAAAGATTGAGGCGCGAGATATTCAGCGAAATAATCTAGTAACTGCGAAACCATCACCGATGGTAAATGTTGCTTATTATTAATATTAGATTGTCCAATATAACTAATATAGAAAAATTGTTGTGCTGATAATAGTGCTTCTAAAAATAAATAACGATCATCATCACGCCAAGCCCGATCGCCTTTTTTAGAGGCATATTGCATTAAATCAAAACTATTCACCGTCTGCGCACGCGGAAAATCGCTTTCATTCATACCTAATAAGCAAACAACTTTAAATGGAATGGCGCGCATAGGTAATAAAGTGCAAAAATTTACCTTACCGACCAGGAAATTTAAGTTATTTTGTTGGCTATTCAATTTTTCATTAAACAATAAACTAATAATTTCAATATCAATTTGCTGTTCAAATTTCGCATCTGTTATTTTTTGGATAATTTCTGCTAAGGCGAGATTTAATAAATTAATTGCGTGAACGCTTTCTTCATTTTCTTGATAAAAATCATTAATCAATAATGAAAGTTGTTTTTGCCATACTTCAATAGGCTGTTTTTGTTGAATAATTTGATGCCAAGCGCTCAATTTTTCAATAAAGTTTGCTAAATAACCAACAAGCTCTGCCGATAAACCATAGCTTTCATTAAAAGCTACACTATCCTGCCAAATGCCATTTTCTTCTCTTAGGCTAATGCCCATCAATAAACGCGTTAAACCATTTTGCCACGCATTATAATTTTGCCATTCTGATTGATCGATCGTTAAACCAAAACGAATTCCTGCTTGATTAACCCAATGCCGTACAATATGAATATCTTGTAACTGAAACTGAAAACGTTCTCTAATGGCATTCACATCTAATAAATCAAGTAATGATTCCGCATCAAACGAGCTTTCCTTTAAGTTAAGCAGACTCATAAAACTCATCAGAATTGGATCAACCGTTATGACCTTCTGATCAGCAAAAGCGAATGGGATATAGCGTTTATCTTCTTTCATATAACGCGAAAAGACCGCTTCAATATAAGACGCATATTGGTTAATATCGGCTGACATGACAATAATATCTTTTGCAGCCAATGTTGGATCTTGAGCAAACATTTGCAATAAACGGTTATGCAATACTTCCACTTCTCGCATAATGCTATGGCAAGAGTGAAACTGTACTGAATCATCTTGCGAAGCAAGCAATAATTGTTGAGGATTATCAAAAGAAAGAATGGCGTTCTTTAACTTAATCAGATTTGAATCGCCTTCATAAGCATCAAAAACATCAAAAATTTGGTCGGGTTCTTGCTCAATAATTTGTGCTAAAAAATCACGCCCTTGCTTACCCCACATTGATAATAACTGATTATTTTTCTGTACAAATAACGCTTCTAATTCTTTAGCGGTCATTTTCTGCTTAAGTGCTAATTTCTCTAATACCCGATCTTCAACATTATCGCCCCAATATTCTGCACTTGGATTCAAAAAGAAGAGATGAATTTGACAATGTTCACTGAGCTTTTTTAAAACAGCTAATTGCGTCGCGGGCAAAGAGGAAATACCAAAAATAAAGACCCGCTTAGGTAATTTTGATTTTTCTATTTCTGTTAAATTATCTAATTTATTAAAATACTGTTCTTGCAAATAAGCACGATGTGAAGTCACAAACACAGATTCATCACAATCTAATTTAATATCATTAATTAATGCGCGCCATAAAATAGCCTGCCAACTTAAATTTTGCCAAATATCTTCGCTATTTTTCACTTTTAAATTTGCATGGTTCAGAATTTCATCTCGAACAATCTCAAGCCGATCATTTTCCCAATGAACCAACCAATGTGGCCGATAAACTAAATACTGATCAAATAAATCCGCTACTTTTTTAGCTAATTGATAAAGCTTTAATTGGTATTGACGCGAATCTTTAGTTAAATAGTACTGTAAAGATTGAAATTCAGGTAAAGTTAAATAATATGGAATTAAACGTATTAAACGCCAAGTAACCGTTTCACGTTCAAAAATATTTTCAGTAGGAAGCTCTGGAAAGAGGACACGATATTGTTGCCATAAAAAACTCGTAGGAAAAGGGAATTCATAGTTACCTGCGATCCCTATTTGATTGGCAATTTGCATTTGTAACCATTGTGCCATTCCTACACTTTGCACTAAAACAATTTCTGCTTCAAATGGATTAGGATTAGGATTGCTTTGCTGTAATTGAATACATAATTTAGCGAGTGATGATAGCTTCTGAGAAAAATAGACCGTAAACATAATGGCTCCTAAAGTAGAATTTGATTTTCTACTAATTAGCGCTGATATTCAATCACTTTTATAAGTGGTGAAACACGCTATTCTAGCGATAGTTGCGCTGCCATTTGCTTATTCACTCTGACGTTGCCTAATGGGAAATTCACTTGAATATATGAAGCACCACAGTCAATCGTAAATAACACGTCGTTTTGTTGAAATTGTTTTTCACATTCTTGTGTTGCTTGTTTTAAGGCTATTTGATTTTCTAAAATATGTAATGCCTGTTGTTGTTGATATAAATAATTTGTTTGACTCACTTGAGTTTCTTGCCAATGGCTAAAAGCGCTAAATAAAATAGCGAAAATTGCTATCCCCACTAATAGCGAAACCATAGTTTCTGCGCGATATATTTTATTCACTGTGTAAAAAATTCCTTGAAGATGGCAAAACATTCGAGCTTGAATACTTAGCGGCTAAAGCCTCTATAACTGATTTTTTATAAACCAAATTACGTTCTTTTCTTTGATTATCCACAGATGAATATAAAACACCATATATTTTATTATTTCCTTTTATATCAAAGTGATAATTAGTGATCACAATGCCATAAAAATCACGAAATAATGAGTCATCAATAGGCTTATTTACTATCACAATTTTAGGTTATTGTTCAGAACTGATAGGCAATTCGCTTAAACTATCAATATAATTGAGCGCAATAGCGGGCTGATTAAGATCTAAAACATCACTTAATTGAGTAAAAGCAATATATTTCTTTCTAGTCGGTTTATTACCTAAAAATAAATCCTTTTTTTGACAGGCAAATTGATAAACCATATTACCTATCTTATAAACAATGTTTTGTCTTTTTTCCGTTTGACAAATCTTGTTTTCATCTAATGATGTGGGTAAATTAAGCCTATTTGTAATAGCAAATTTATGCTCTAAATAGCGTTTATAATCATAATTCGATAATTTTTCTTGTTGAATAAATTTTTCTTTTGCCAGAAATAAACTACTCAATACGGCCGACATACTGATTAATCCTATCAATAATGTACTTGCTTTTGCTTTAAAGATCATTAACTTGATTACCATTGTTTAATAAATATATGTAACTAACTAATGTATAACTGACCGCTTGTTGTTTAACTGAAGTCAATTTCAATTCAATCCTTAATAATTTTTCTTGTTTATCATTAACGCTAAACTCAAGCTTATCTACCATATAGTCCGTTAAGCTAGTAAACCTTTTCCATTCTTGCTGACAGCTATCTAGCAATGTACTACATTGTGATCCGATACAATGCTCTAATTTATTTTTATCAAAAATATAAAGCTGTTTATTTTCGACTTTAATACCAAAGACTTCTTTTACTAACTCTTTGCTAGTATTTTTATTTTGTTTAACACACGCCGATTTCTTAGTGGTTCTTTTACCTAAACAACCATCGCCATTTAAATCATAAAAAAAGATTAAACACTGCTGATTATTCGCTATTTTGTATCGTTTATCTTGCTGTGAAAATAATGAAAAATTGCTTCCCTGCCGATTTACGCCTTGATAGCCGATATGTTGGCTATGTTGTTTAAGATAATTAAGTAGTTGATGACTTTCTTTTTGCAGAAAAAGTAATTCTTGTTGTTTAACGCTATTTCGATAAACATTGGTGTATAAGGCTAATAGTGGAAATAACAATAAAACGGATAATGTTAAGGCTAACAATAATTCAATTAAACTAAAGGCTTTCTGTCTGCTTACAATTACTCCGTTTAGTTTTCGGTATAACATAAATTCGCCCCCATTGATCTAGCTGTAATATTTCATTCTCCTGATTTAAACGTAAATAAAGGCATTTCGATTCTAATCTACCCACCATACCGTCAATATTAATAAATGAATTGGGATATAAACTTTTATTACTTAATTGAATATTTTGATACTGATTGTGATAAAGGAAAAATTCATTATTTGCAGGACAATGTTTAATATTCAAACAATCGCAGATTACTTCATTTTTACTGCCCGCCTGTTTGGATAAGGCAATTAAACACCAATTACCTGTTTTATTATTTTGTGAAATGGTTAATGTATAATTCTTTTGTTGATAACGTGCTTTAGTTTGAATTTGATAAATAAAAGATTGTAAGTTTGCTATTTCATTATTTAATGCAATCCGATCATACATTTGAAATAGGATAGGAGAAATGAGTAGCAATAACCAAAATAGCTAAAGTGATTAACATTTCAATTATTGTGAATGCACGAAACATAACTAGTATTCCTCCGAAAAGAAATACTAGTTACGTTTGCTAAAGAATAAAATGTGATTATGTTAATTTCACGATCTTGATCGCAAAATTAGAATGATGATGTGTCTTGGAATAAGCCCACTTTCAAATCTGTAGCGGTATAAATCACACGGCCATCTACTTCTACTTCACCATCGGCTAATCCCATTACTAACTTACGGTTAATTACGCGTTTCATATGAATTCTATAAGTGACTTTTTTCGCTGTTGGTAAGATTTGACCGGTGAATTTTACTTCGCCAACGCCCAATGCACGGCCTTTACCTTTACCCCCAATCCAGCCAAGGAAAAAACCAACCAATTGCCACATAGCATCTAGACCTAAACAGCCAGGCATAACCGGATCGCCAATAAAATGACAACCAAAGAAAAGTAAATCTGGATGAATATCAAGTTCTGCTTCAATATAACCTTTATCAAATAAGCCACCATTTTCAGTCATTAAGTTAACTCTATCCATCATTAACATTGTTGGCGCAGGTAATTGTGGTCCTTCTTTACCAAATAATTCGCCCCGTCCTGAAGCTAATAAATCTTCATAGCTATAACTTGACTTGATATTAGGTGTACAATTGTTCATGTTTTTAATCCTTTAAATATTACGAAAAAGCCCGTATAATCTAGGCTGATGATATTTAAAATAGTACAGCCTTTTAAATCAGCTAACAACTGTTAGCTGAACAAATCCGATCAGTTTTTGGTAAATAATTGGTAAATTTTTGCAAAAAATGACCCGCTAGCAGAATTTTCTTGTTCTTGTTCAAGTTGTTGATGAATCAAATTGAAAATAGTTGGTTTATCGCTTGCTGTTGTTTGGTCTTCATCATAAAAATGATGTTCTAATAAAATCCATACGGCCTCAAAGATATTTTTGACGCTCCAAATATGGAATTGTTTTGCTTTAATTGCATTGATCACGTCTGAGATTAAACTTAAATGAGAAAGGCAAGTGGCAGGAATAATAACGCCTTGCTTACCGGTTAACTGACGCGCCTTACAAAGATTAAAAAAGCCCTCAATTTTTTGATTAACTCCACCAACACTTAATACATTACCAAATTGGTCGATCGAGCCCGTTACTGCAATTGATTGTGGCAATGGTAACTTAGCCAATGCGCTGATCAATACACATAAAATCGCTAAAGAGGAACTATCGCCATCAACTTCACCATAAGATTGCTCAAATGCTAACGAAGCCGAGAAAGGTAATTGTGTGGGAAAAGCAAGTAAATTAGCTAAACAAGATTGCGCAATAATAATGCCTTTTGAGTGAATATTCCCGCCTAACTCTACTTTTCTTTCAATATCCGTAATTTCACCATCGCCATATTGCACATTACAACTAATTCGTAACGGCTCACCAAAAGCGTATGGGATACCGTCAAACTCAATTACTGATAACGCGTTAATCTGCCCAATGAATTCGTCTGCGGTATCAATATACAGCTGATTAGTGAGCATATCTTGCAACGTATATTTATTTAACACCGCAGATTGCTGTTCTAAATAACTGAAATAACTTGCCACTTGAGCAAAAGCGGCCTGATTTGCATAAAAATTGGTTAATCCTAACAAATGTTTTTTTAATAAGGTTGGTGAAATTGAAATACGGCTTTGATCTTCACTTTCGCGGATATACGCTTGTAAAAACTGAGTTAATGCCTGCATTGAAAAACTTCTTTGGCACCATTTTTCTGCCATCGTTTGCACATAGTCACCCCACATTTGTCGATTCTCTGCATTAAATGAAAAATAAGATTCGATTTCTGTATAGTGGGCAAATTGATATAAGCTTTCATCATATTCTGCTAATAATGCAATATCCTCACGGTTACCAACTAAGATCAATTTAAAATGTGCTTCAATGTTAGCTAATAACGAAGGAATATGATTCATCGCGTGTGGTTCATAGCAACCAAATAACAATGCCTGTTTTAACTTATCCCATTGCGTAATATCTAATAATAATGCTTTCACATTTAACACTAAAATGCCTTGCTCGGCTTGTTGAATAGCGCCCTCAACATTTTCTAGTCGTTGTTGTTTATCTAAATAAAGACTATAGCCAAACAAATGATTTCGATTAAATTCCGTTCTCACAATTAACGGCGAAGTTAAATCTTTCGCAACATAACCGGTTATACTTTCGATAAATTCAGGAAAAGTCTCGGTTTTGATAACTAACAATGAACCAAATTGCGCCTGTTTAAACAAATCAATCGCTTGCTTGGCATTAGTTTGAAAATCAAAAAAATTGACCTTAGCATTAGTGGGTTTAAAAGTATGCTGTAAAGTTAGCAATTGATGTGCAATGGGAGTTAGAATCACGAATTAGCCTCATTATAGAAATTTGGTTTATTATACCGAATTCCGCTATACTTGCCTAAGTTTAAGAGTAATGGGGCTGAAAATGAGATATCAGAAATTAGAAATTCAGGAAGCCAATTGGCAATGGAAATATTTACTGAAAAAACATCGCGAAGGTGAAAATATTACTAAACATACTGAGCAAAGTCTTATTGAGCTAAAAGTACAATTTCTGACTACACTCCAGCATTCACCTGCGGAAATTGAACAGTGGATTAAAGCTGAAATGACGGCTGAACAACGTAAAAGAATGCGGCAATCTATTCGTGCAAAACGAAAACGTTTCTTTAATGCAGAAAAGCTTACCACAAAGAAAAAATCCATTGATTTAGACTATGCAAGTTGGTTACGTTTATCTAAATATTCAAAAACGCACGCAATGACATTATCAGAAACAATTAATCACTTAATTGACGAACGCGAAAATCAACATCTCTATTCAGAGCAGATGGCAAAAATGAAAGCAAGTTTAAAAAACTTACTCAAATAAGCGATCAGATTTTAGCTAATTATTTGCCATAATACGCGCTAATTAACTAGCATAAGAAAGCCCTTAAATGATTAAGGGCTATAGAGAGATTATCTGACAAAACCAATCAACTTATATACTTCATCTAAGGTTTTCTTCGCACGCATACGTGCTTTTTCAGCACCATCACGGTAAATTTTTTCTAATAATGCTTCATCTTGACGGAATCTTTGATAGCGTTCTTGTAACCCTGTTAACAGGGCCGTAACTTGATCGGCGACTTCTGTTTTTAAATGGCCATACATTTTACCTTCAAATTCTGCTTCCAATTCAACCATACTTTTACCGGTTATCGCAGCTAAAATATCTAATAAATTAGATACTCCCGCTTTATTTTTTTGATCATATTTTATCACCGGTGGCTCATCACTATCTGTCATCGCCCGTTTAATTTTCTTAGCGACCGCTTTAGGATCTTCTAATAAACCGATCACATTATTACGGTTATCATCTGACTTAGACATTTTTTTAGTCGGTTCAAGCAAAGACATCACCCTTGCACCCGCTTTGGCAATAAAACATTCTGGCACGGTAAAAACCGATTCAATCAGCTTTCCTTCCGCATCCTTTTTGCCGTATAACGTATTAAAACGATTAGCGATATCACGCGTAATTTCCAAATGCTGTTTTTGATCGTCACCAACCGGCACTTGATTAGCTTGATAGAGCAAAATATCTGCCGCCATTAATACCGGATAAGTAAATAATCCTACATTGACATTTCCCTCATAACGAGCCGATTTATCTTTAAATTGCGTCATCCGCCCCATTTCACCAAAATAAGTGTAACAATTTAAAATCCAAGCTAATTGTGAATGTTCTGGCACCTGCGATTGAATGAAAATAGTGCTTTTATTAGGATCAATACCACAGGCCAAATAAAGCGCTAAAACATCTAAGGTCGATTTACGTAATGCGATAGGATCTTGGCGGACGGTAATGGCGTGTAAATCAACAATACAAAAAAGGCAATCATAGTCATCTTGCAGTGTGACCCAATTACGTAATGCGCCTAAATAATTGCCAATTGTTAGCTCACCAGATGGCTGAACACCACTAAATACAATAGGTTTGGTCATTTTTAATTATCTCTTATAAATAGACTAACACGAATATCAGCTATCTTAGCCGTTATTCAAAAATGAAAAAAGTATAAGCGGTGCAATCTGCTTAGTTTTTTGCAACTTTTACGCAAAATAGCACGACTTATAGGTGTTGAATCAGTCACGTAAAAACAAAAGTGTAACTAGCCTGCAATCTGTAACACATCAGCAAAATCACTTGTCACAAAAGTCGGGGTTGCATCAGCTATCGGCACGTTATAATTATAACCATAAGTCAAGCCCACTACATCACAGCCGGCGGCTTTAGCGGCGATCACATCATTTTCAGAATCACCGACAAATAACATTTCCCAAGGTTTAATCGCAAATTTTTGGCAGATATGTAACATCGGATCAGGGTGTGGCTTAATTTTCGCAAGTGATTGCCCACCTAAATAAGCACTAAACAATTCAAAAATACCAAAAGTAGTTAACACAGGTTCAACTAATTTCGTTGGCTTATTGGTAATCACCACTAAAATAAAGCCCCGTGCTTTTAACATTTCCAATGTCTGCTTCACATTTGGATAAAGCTGACTCTTTTCACAAATATAAGTGGCATAATATTTATCAAAACTAGCACGCATTTCGGCAAGTTGCTTCGCATCAAAATCTTTTGCAGTCTCTGCTATTGCATTCTGAAAGAAAATATCTGCGCCTTTGCCAATCCAACTCAGCACTTTATCTGCTGTGGTGACGGGTAAATGATGTTCGGTAAACATAGCATTTACCACTAACGTTAAATCTGGCAAAGTATTGACTAGCGTGCCATCAAGATCAAAACCAATCACTTTATATTTGCTCATTATATTCTCCATCATAGAAAAGCGGTCTGATTCAGCAAAAATTTTACAAAATCAGACCGCTTATTGCATTAATTTATTCGGCTTTGTTTGATCTATATGCCCATAACATTACGCCAACACCGCCAACAATCATCGGTAATGATAATAACTGACCACGGGTTATTAAATCCGCCGCCGTATTCACATTTGGATCAATATCACGAACGTATTCCACTACGAAACGAAACACACCATAACCAACTAAAAACAAGCCTGCTACCGATCCCATTGGACGTGGCTTTTTAATAAAGGCATTCAAAATACCAAATAGCACAACCCCTTCAAGTAAAAACTCATACAACTGTGATGGATGACGCGGTAAATAGCCACCACTCGGAAATAACACCGCCCACGGCACATCTGTTACTCTGCCCCAAAGTTCATCATTAATAAAATTACCAATGCGTCCCATGCCTAAACCAAAGGGAATTAACGGCGCAATAAAATCTGCCGTCTGCCAAAAAGAACGTTGTTGGCGGTAAGAAACCCAAATCATTGCAACGATCACGCCGATTAAACCACCGTGAAATGACATTCCGCCTTCCCAAATACAAAACAGAAAAAGCGGATCCTGTAAGAAGCGGTCGAAACTATAAAACAACACATCACCGACACGGCCACCCAATACTACACCCCAAAATCCCGTGTACAATAGTTGATCCACTTGTTCACCACTCCAGACACCACCCGATACTTTTGCTCTTTTCATTCCTAACCAATAAGCAAAAGCAAAGCCCATTAAATACATTAAGCCATACCAACGTAGTGAAATCGGCCCAAGACTGAAAATAATCGGATCAATTTGCGGAAATTGAATAAACTGTTCGGACATAATTTTCCTTATAAAAACATCAGCCTAAAAGAGACTTCATTCACTAAGCACACTTTAGGCTGTATCAAATTATTTTAAAAACATATTAATAGCAATACAAACTAGCAAAACTGCAAACGCTTTTTTCAACATTGGAACCGGCAACACATTTGCTGCATTAGCGCCTAATTTTGACGTAAAATAAGACGTCAACGTAATGCCAAATAAAGCGGGTAAATAAACATAACCTAATGAATATTCAGGCAAATTAGCTGAATTCCAACCGCTTAACATATAACTTAATGCCCCGGCTAAACCAAGAAAGGCGCCACAAAATGATGACGTGCCAATGGCTGCCCGCATATTAAGTCCTCGATTATTCAAAAACGGCACAATAAATGCCCCGCCAACAATGCCTGCCATACTTGAAATGGCGCCAATAGTAACGCCTGCCATTAACGTGGTCGATGTAGTGAGCGGTTTAATTTTAACTGTTTTATGCAAAGAAAAAACCATTCTTGCCGCCAGATAAATCACCATTACCGAAAAGATTTTAGTGGTCAGTTTTGGATCTAAATGGCTAATTAATAAACTTGCCAAAAATACCGACACCATCAATGCGGGAATCAAATATCGACTGATTCGCACATCTACATTTCCTAATTTATTATGCCGTTGTGCTGAAGAAAAAGCCGTAATCACAATAGTTGCAAAGGAAGTGCCCAATGCGGTTGCCATTAAATTTTCCGGCATCACACCAACTGTTGGTAATAAATAAACTAAGCTAGGCACAATAATTAAACCACCACCAATGCCGAACAAGCCTGCAAAAAACCCCACTAAGGTCCCTAATGCCAAGCAACTGACAAACACCTCTAACATCGTTATTTTCCTTTTGGATAATGATTCCAAGCTCTAGCCGACTTACGTGTTTCCCGCCGTTGATATTCTCGTTTATCGCTTGCATCTAGCACACTTCTTTCTGTCTCGCTTTTTCTCGTTTCATTCAATAAAATAGCGGCAAACTCGCGCATTACTTTACGATAAACATCGCGTTTAAAAGACACCACCTGGCGTACTGGATACCAAAAACTAACCCAACGCCAACCATCAAACTCTGGACTTTTTGTTGTTTTTAAATTTACTGCGCTTTCATCACTAACCAATTGCAATAAAAACCAACGCTGTTTTTGCCCAATACATACCGGCTGACTCGCGTCATTACGCACTAACCGCTTCGGTAATTTATATTTCAGCCAATATTTAGACGCCCATAATAATCGTACATCTTTTTTGGTTAAGCCAACTTCTTCATAAAGCTCACGGTACATTGCTGTTTCAATGTTTTCACCCTCGTTAATGCCACCTTGTGGAAATTGCCAAGAGTTTTGTCCAAACCGCCTCGCCCATAAAACTTGCCCAACCTTATTACAAATGACGATACCTACATTTGGGCGGTAGCCATCGAAATCGATCACTCGACCACCTACTTATAAACTAGAAATCAAATAGTGTTGATTGTTTCACACTTTCAGACTTTGAACAACCTTTTACTAAAGCTGTATATAACACTGTGGATAAACGTGGTAAAAAAGGTAAATAAAGTGGCATAAATAAGCTAACTATTTGTTTTTATTTAACTAACTTTGATAACACGCTCACCATCAAATAAAGATCTTTTTGCCTGTTTTGATCAGTGTTTTTCCAGTAGTTATTTAACCTGTTTTACGGAAAATACGGGCAATTCATCAACTTATCACTAACTTAAGCCAATCTGTTTATTTATCCCCATTAGTTGTGGATAAAATTGTGATAGATGCAGATAATCAAGGTGTATAACTTGATAAAACACTAGCCCACATTACAAATGTATAATAAAAACAATAAGTTACAAATCATATTAGCCACTTAAAAAACTAAAAATCCTACCGCTTATTTTTTAAACACAGATTACACACTCACGCTAACAACAAAAGCGGGCAAAATAGTGAATAAAAAATTCCAAACAAAATTGTTTGGCATTCTACAGCAATAGAATATGCTAATGACTATTTCTTAGCACGTTCAAATGAGTCTAAGATTTCTTGACGCGCTTCATTTACATCACCCCAACCTTCTACTTTCACCCATTTACCCGCTTCTAAGGCTTTATAACTTTCAAAGAAGTGCTGAATTTGTGCTTTTAATAAAGCTGGTAAATCATTAACATCTTTAATATGATCATACTCTTTAGTTAATTTAGTGTGCGGAACCGCCACTACTTTTGCATCACCACCGGCTTCATCTGTCATTTTTAACACACCCACCGGACGGCAACGAATCACTGAACCAGGTTGTAATGGATATGGCGTTGGCACTAACACATCTACTGGATCGCCGTCAGATGATAAAGTATGGTTTACATAACCATAATTTGCAGGATAAAACATGGCTGTCGACATAAAACGATCAACAAATAATGAACCACTCTCTTTATCTACTTCATATTTAATCGGATCTGAATTTGCTGGAATTTCGATTACTACATAAATATCATCTGGTAATGCTTTACCAGCGGGTACGTTTTCTAAGCCCATTTTAGTTTCCTTCTGTTGTAGCGGTAAAAAAACAATGCGATTATAGCTTATCTCACATTAAATTTGTATAAATATGAAAAAATCGAACGGCTTCCAATTCAAACAGTTTTTTATTCAACATAATCGATGTGCAATGAAAGTAAATACTGATGGCATCTTGCTTGGTGCGATCGCGGATATTCAACACGCAAAACACATTTTAGATCTAGGCACAGGCAGTGGCTTAGTCGCATTAATGTTGGCTCAACGCACACCGGCACACTGCCAAATTACAGCCATTGAACTAGAACAAAATGCCTTTCAACAAGCGGTCGAAAATGTCCAACATTCGGCTTGGGCAACACGTATTGAAGTACGATAAGGCGATATTTTAGCGGTCGATTTTGCGCAGAAATTTGACTTAATTGTTGCTAATCCACCTTATTTTAGTGATGGTTTAGCCGCAAAATCCGATGCTAGGCAATTAGCCCGTACTGCGACGCAAAGCCATTTAAGTTGGCTATTACAAGCCAAAAAATGGTCAACCGCACAAGGTAAAATCACGTTTATTTTACCAACTGAAACAGCCTCCAAGTTACTTGAACACCTCCCCACTAGCGGGCTATTTTGTCAGCAAATTTACCAAATTCATACCAAACCGAAGCAAGTTGCCAAACGAAGCATCATAACGTTTGGTTTAATGCCTCGTCAGCTTAAGCAATATAGGCTCACTATCTACAACGATCAAAATCAATACACCGAGGAATATAAAAAGCTAACACAAGCCTTTTATCTGAATATGTAATTGCTGCGCATAAAAAAACCGACCAAGCGGTCGGTTTTCAGTATTATTTAGCCATTATTCAGCTAATTCGTTTAAATCTAATAACTCCGGTGAAAGAATAATCCCGGTTAAATCTGCATACACATAATCTTCAGGGAAGAACGTCACTCCCCCAAAATTAACAGGCATATCTACCTCTCCTATATCTGCATCTTCTGCACCAACCGGTATCGGTGCTAAAGCGTGAATACCAATATCTAATGTTTCTAATACATCTAATTGACGCACCGCACCATAAACAATAATACCCTGCCAGCCATTATCTACCGCTAATTTTGCCAATTTGGCATCAATTAATGCACGGCGCACTGCTCCACCACCATCAATCAGCAATACTCGCCCTTCACCTTCTTCTTCCAATACCTCTGCAATTAAGCCATTGTTTTCAAAACATTTAACTGTCGTAATTTTGCCATAAAACGACGAAGCTCCGCCAAAGCTAGAAAAAATAGGTTCAACTACATCTACTTGATCAGAATAAATATCACAAAGTGCTGAAGTATCAATACGCATAATATGCTCCTATAAAAATAGTTGTTGTCGCCAAGTATAAACCTAAGTAAACAATTTGCAAAACTTTTGCCAAAAACAAGCGCTTGATCATAATCAAGCGATTAAGTATTCCTAAGCGTAAAAGATAAAAACGCCTACTGATCTAACAATAAACTTGCCTCAAAACGGCGTTTTAGGGTGGCGTATAATTCAGCATCATCACGTAACGAAGTCTGATATGAAGGCAACATATGTTGTAATTTCTGTTGCCAAGCGGGCAATTCATCTGAAAAACATTTAAGCAATACGTCTAACATAGCCTTCACTGAAATTGATGCACCCGGGGAGGCCCCTAACAATACAGCTAATGAACCATCTTCAGCAGTAACGACCTCCGTACCAAATCGCATTTCACCATCAATGAGCACTTGTACTCTTTTCCCAGCCACCAGCACTTGCCAATCTTCACTGTTAGCGTCGGGGATAAAATCACGTAACTCGACCATTCGCTGTTCTTTAGTTAACAACGCCTGTTTGATTAAATAATTGGCTAATGGCAAATTTTTAATTCCGGCAGCCATCACGGAAGAAAAATTCGATGCTTGAATTGATTTAGGCAAATCAAACACACTGCCCTGTTTTAAAAACTTTAAAGTAAAACTGGCAAAAGGACCAAATAACAAACTTTGCTTACCATCAATAAAACGCGTGTCTAAATGGGGAACAGACATCGGTGGCGCACCTAATTTTGCCTTACCATACACTTTAGCATAATGTTTTGCTACTAGTTCAGGATTACGACACACCATAAATAGCCCACCGACGGGAAAACCACCGATTTTTTTGCCCGCATCAATTGCTGATTTCTGTAACAGAGGTAAACTACCACCGCCACAACCAATAAACACAAATTTTGTCCGATGAATAATCTGTTGCTGTTGTTGATCTAAAACGGTTAATTGCCAATCACCATTAGCTAACTGCTTGATATCTTTAACCCTATGCATTAACTTTAATGCTTTGCCTTGTTGGGTTAAATAAGCACAAAGTTTGCGTGTTAAACTGCCAAAATTGACATCCGTTCCATTTTCAATATAACTAGCCGCTAAGGTTTCCGTTGCGGATCTATTTTGCATCATCAACGGCATCCATTTGGCTAACTGAGCATGATCTCGACTGAATTGCATTCCCGAAAAAAGATGATGGCCTGATAACTGTTGATAACGTTTTCGCAAAAACGCTACGTTATCTTCACCTTGCACAAAGCTAATATGCGGAATGCGATGAATAAACTCTTGTGGTTTATCAATTTTGCCTTGCTCAACTAAGTAACTCCATAACTGCAAAGACAATTGAAAATCTTCACAGATTTTCATTGCACGTTCGATCTTTACTTCACCTTGTGCATTTTGATCAGTGTAATTCAATTCACACAACGCTGAATGTCCTGTGCCGGCATTATTCCATTCGTTTGAACTTTCTAATGCAACCTCAGCTAATTGCTCAAAAATAGTAATACTTTTATGCGGGGCTAATTCCGCTAAAAGTGTACCTAAGGTTGCACTCATAATACCAGCACCAATCAACGTAATATCTGAATAGCTAGTTGAGTCTGAATGATTCATTTTTAAAGCCTGCAATTGTTAATTAATTGTGAAATTATACCGCTAAAGAAGTTGCTAAAATGTGAAATACATCACTATTCTACAAAATTAACATTAACCAATGGAGATAAACGAAAACGGTCTATTTCTTGCTCATATTTATTTTAACATAACAATTAGAAAGATTTATTAATGCTAACTATTTGAATACGGCCTAACTCATTTGGATTAAGCTCATAAAGGTAGAAGTTACCATTATCAACCAATTCTTTAGATAAAATAAACGTTTTATGATATTTTGCCAACACATAATACATTTTATCATTCACTTCAAGCATATCGAATTGACTTTTAAAGCAAGGTTTAAGATAGCCGATAACAAATGCAAAAAACACAAAATAAAGGTATGTTGATAACAATACATAACTTTTATGGTCTTGAAAGAAATGCATAATTTCCCGCAAGTTAATACTGCTTAAATGTCGATTGATAGTATTGTGGAATAAACAGGTCAAAACGAAAACTAAACCTAGATAGATAAGTAATGCTTTTTGTGAAATCTTACCAATCAGCAAAGTACTAATAATTAAAATCGGGAGTAAACCAACTAAGAAAATAATTGTCGCACGGACTAATCGTATACACGATAAAGAAAGGAAAGGTTTAGTTTTTATCAATAAAAACACACCAATTAAATAAGTAACAAAAATAATGAATGTGACATAAAGTACATAAACAAGGCTACGAGCCACATTACTTGCACCAATCTCAACATACCACCACGGAAAGCCATAATAGTAGGATTGAGCCCAGCCATAAGAATACGCGGCAGACCAACTCAACACCCCTAAAAAGGCCATTGAAAGTGAAGAAGAGATAATTTTATTGAACACCTCAAACATCATTTGGTACCTCATTCAAAAAAGGAAACGGCGATTATATTTTAACTTTTTTCTTTACTCAATCCGTTGTCAACTAACAAATTTGAACGCCGTTAGCTTATACTGATTTATAAAAATCGCGCGAATTGGCTTGCTACTTCACTTCTCCAAGGTAAGTAGCGGTCAAATTAAGTAAAATAATTTACAAAATTTACTTTCAATTGCTTTATTTTTAATCAAAAACAAGCAGATTATTTCAATAATCTTCCCAAAATAAGCTAATTTTTTCTTAAAAAGGCATTACGCCCCACGGGTTTTACCCGCCAAAAGAGTTATGTAAAGAGCCAACAATAGCAATAAGCGTATCGTTTGCTTTTTTATTAAATGGCCTGTTTTTAACACGCTCCACCTGTCAAAACCGTCTCGTCAAGATGATTAAGCATCATCAAAAGCGTCAAACGATGCCACAAGCGGCCTTATTTACATAAATTTATGTTTATTTAGCAAAATATATCGTTGTTACCTATCAATCCACAATTTGTACTATTAACGCAATACTCCTTGCTAATAACGCACAAAACAAAGCGGTCTATTTTGCTAAAATTATGCAAAATAGACCGCTTATTCAAGTAAGCTATTACTAGCGAATATTATTGTTCCAAAGTAATCGTGTCTTTAATTTTTTTCAGTGCCGTATTTTCAAGCTGACGAACACGCTCAGCTGAAATACTATATTTGGCAGCTAATTCGTGTAATGTGGCTTTATTTTCATCTAACCAGCGTGTTTTAATAATATCTTGACTGCGTTCATCTAATGTAGCTAATGCATAGGCTAATTTAGCCGTTGCCTCACCGGTATGCTGTTCTTCTTCCAATTCATCAGCAAAATTTGAGCTATTATCTTCTAAATACATAGACGGCACATAAACTTCACTTTCATCTTCATTTACAGAAATATCAAAGCCAACATCTTGTCCTGTCATACGCGACTCCATTTCACGCACTTCTTCAGTTGAAACACCTAAATCTTGTGCGACTTGCTGAATTTCATCTTCATTAAACCAAGCTAAACGATGTTTATTTTTGCGTAAATTAAAAAATAGTTTACGTTGTGCCTTCGTGGTAGCCACTTTCACAATCCGCCAATTTTTTAATACATATTCGTGAATCTCTGCTTTAACCCAATGCACCGCAAAAGAAACCAAACGAACACCCACGTTTGGATCAAAACGTTTTACTGCTTTCATCAAGCCGATATTACCCTCTTGAATTAAATCGGCTAACGGCAAACCATAGCCCATATACCCACGAGCAATATGAATCACAAAACGCATATGCGACAAAATAAGTTGCTTTGCTGCATCAACATCTTCATCATAATAATAACGCTCTGCCAACGTTTTCTCTTGTTCCGCGGTTAAAATCGGGTATTGGTTGGCCATTCGAATATAACTATCTAAATTACCTTGCTGAACAGGTAAACTACCTTGAACTAACGCGGAGTGCATTATTTTATGTTGCAGTTCAGACTCTTCTAAAATATCCTGAGCATCAGCTTCAAGAATTTCAGCGTCCTCAATCTCATATTCATCAAATTTTTTCATGCTCTTTCTCGTGTAGTTCTTTGATCGGCTATTATAACAGTGTTAGCGATCAGTCGCGTATTATTTATTGTAATCACTTTGACAGCTAATAAAAAAGCCGAGTTCCGTGCAATTTACAAATGCCGTTTGCAGGTAACCAAACCATTCAATCGGCAAAAAATTTTGCAAATTGATACGCTTTCCTTTAGAATCAATCAACTTTTGGGGCTGATTCTGGATTCGACGGGATTAGCGAAGTCCAAGGTGCACGTCGAGGTGCGGTAGGCCTCGTAAACAAACCGCAAAAAAATAGTCGCAAACGACGAACAATACGCTTTAGCAGCTTAATAACCTGCATTTAGCCTTCGCGCCCTAGCTTTCGCTCGTAAGACGGGGAGCACGCGGAGTCAAACCAAAACGAGATCGTGTGGACGCTTCCGCTTGTAGATCGAAACACTAAATTGAATCAAGCTAGTTTATTTCTTGCGTGTCTGTCCGCTGGAGATAAGCGAAATTAAAGACCAGACTAAACGTGTAGTACTGAAGATAGAGTAATTTCGGACGGGGGTTCAAATCCCCCCAGCTCCACCAAAATCCATTAAAAAGCCCTGATATGATCATCAGGGCTTTTTATTTTCGATCAGGCAAATTGATTATATTTTAGTCAGATCAACTAATGCATCACGATTAATATCACTAATTCTCGCATTACTTGTTAACGTCATTGCAACGTGCATTTCTTTTCTGAAAATATCTAACATATTTTCTACACCTGCGCGTCCAGCTGCTGATAATGCATAAACAAATGCACGGCCAATCAGTGTAGCATCAGCGCCTAATGCGATCATACGCACGACACCTAGACCATTTCGAATACCTGAGTCAGCTAGAATTTTGATCTCGCCTTTCACTGCATCAGCAATGGAAGGTAATGCTTTAGCACTCGATAATGCACCATCTAGTTGGCGTCCACCGTGGTTAGATACGACAATCCCATCCGCACCAAAACGAACCGCATCTTTCGCATCTTCAACATCTAAAATGCCTTTAATCACCATCGGGCCGTCCCAGAAATCACGGATCCACTCTAAATCTTTCCATGAAATGGATGGATCAAAATTATCCGCTAACCATACCGCATAATCATCTAAACCGACCGATTTACCGGTATAGCCTGAAACATTACCTAATGTATGTGGCTTACCATTTATACCAACGTCCCACGCCCAACGAGGATGTGTCATAGCTTGTAGCACTCGGCGAATTTCTTTGTACTTACCGCTCATACCCGAATGCAAATCACGATAACGTGCTCCCGGGGTTGGCATATCCACAGTAAATACTAATGTTGAACAACCTGCTGCTTTTGCCCGCTCTAACACATTTTTCATAAAACCACGATCTTTCAACACATAGAGTTGATACCACATTGGTCGTTTAATTGCCGGAGTAACTTCTTCAATAGGACAAACTGAAACTGTCGATAATGTAAACGGCAAGCCTTTATTTTCAGCGGCTTGTGCGGCTTGTACTTCTCCGCGACGAGCATACATTCCTAACGCACCAACAGGCGCTAAAACAATTGGCATTGCAAGCTTTTCGCCAAACAATTCAATTTCCGTGTTCAATTGCGACATATCTTTTAATACTCGTTGGCGAAGTGCAAGATCGGCTAAATCACTTACATTACGCGCTAAAGTACGTTCGGAAAATGAACCACCATCTGCATAGTGAAACATAAACGGGGGAACACGACGGCGAGCCGCTTCACGATAGTCATTTGCTGATGCAATAATCATATTTACCTCTTTCTACTAATAAATTCCATTAAATAAAAATACAAATAATTAATATTTATATTTTAGATCGAAAATGTTAGTGAAGGTAGAAAAAGATATGAATTTTTTGTAAAATTGTGTTAAAGATCACACAAATAAACCATGATTTTTGCACAAAAAAGCAAAAATCACCGCTTAAGTAGATAATAAATAATATAATATCATGCCATTTTAGACGGCTAAAAACTGAAAATTGTGCTTATTTATTTAAGGCGAAGTGACATTTCACCAATACCAAAAGCCATTGTAACACCATTTTGCTCTAATAACAATTCACCGTGTTGATTAATACCGCGCGAAATGCCGTGAATTTGGTTATTTCCAGCCACGAGTTTGACGGATTGATCACAAAAAATATCAAATGTTTGCCAACGCTCAAGATAATGGCTAAAGCCAACAAGCGGATAAATTTTAAGATTTTTTTGTAAAGCTACCGCTAACTGACAAACTAACGCATTACGGTCAAATTGATAGTGCGATAAATCAGCCCAAGCTTGAGTGACTATAGTTTCATCAATCTGTTTCATAGCTAAATTTAAGCCCACACCAACAACCAAATGAATGCCATTCCGATCTACTTTACTTTCAATCAAAATCCCGCCCATTTTTTTACCTTGATAATAAATATCATTCGGCCATTTAATTTGAATATGTTCGACCTGTTGTGCTTGCAACGTTTCGGCAATAATCAATGCCACAACTAGACTTAATGCGGGTAAATCTGTCGCTTCTGTGCTTGAATAATGCCATAGCATTGAAAAATAAAGATTCTGACTTGCAGGCGAGTACCAATTTCTGCCACGCCTACCACGGCCTGCTGTTTGCTGTTCTGCTAAACAGATTGAGCCTTGTTCAAGAGATTGATAATGGCTTAATAAATATGCATTAGTTGAATCAATTTCATCAAAAACAATCGCTTCACCGCACCATAAAGCATTTTGGATCTGGGAGGTATTCAGTTTCATATTAACGTGTAATTTCTTCACTATCAACTTCACCTGTTTGCCCGATAAAACGAACTTCAGGATGGAGCTCAACATTAAATTTATGCCGAACACGACGACGAACTTGTTGAGCAAGCTCAACAACTTGTCTACCCGTCGCATGAGCTTTATTGATTAACACTAATGCTTGTTGAGTATGAACAGCGGCACCACCAATCTGAAAACCTTTTAACTCACATTGATCAATCAGCCAACCAGCGGCCAATTTAATGCTGCCGTCTGGCTGTGGATAATAGGGGATCTGCGGGAAAGCGGTCTGAATTTCAGCAAATGTTGTAGCGTCAATTATCGGATTTTTAAAAAAACTACCGGCATTACCATATTCATCAGGATCAGGTAACTTACTCGATCGAATAGCACAGACTTCATCAAATATTTGTTGTGATGTAACCGTATCAGCCGAAAATTTGACTAATGAACCATAATTTAAAGTTGGCGTCCATGCTTTAGCTAATTTCAAGCCAACCGCAATAATCGCAAATGAATGGCGATACTGATGCTTAAACACACTGTCCCGGTAACCAAATTGACACGCTTGTTTATCTAAACGAAAAATTTGACCATTTGCTAAATTAACCACTTCAACAAAATCACAAAATTGCTCAAATTCAACACCATACGCGCCAATATTTTGAATGGGCGCTGAACCCACTACGCCAGGAATCAAAGCTAAATTTTCTAAACCCGCAATATTATTAGCCAACGTCCATTCGACCAAATTATGCCAATTTTCACCGCCTTGTGCTTGAATATAATGATAGTCGTGATCTTCTCGATGTTGAATACCTTTCAATTTATTAACTAATACCACACCGTTAAAATCATCTAGAAATAAAACATTTGATCCTTGCCCTAAAATTAATACCGCTTGATCTGCCCTAGTTGCTTTCTGCCATTCGGTGATTAATTGTGACACTGTAGTAAATTCAATGATCTGATTAGCACATGCGGGTAAATGAAAAGTATGGAATGGAAGTAAACTATGGTTCATAATCATTTTAAACTAGGAAAACGTGGCAAATAGTTTACCACAAATAGTAAATAAGATAAAAAAATCCCCAACCATATTGCATTATGGTTGGGGATCAGAAACGATGCTCAATGCTAATCGCCTGGCAAAAATAACCGCTTCTTTATTTGATTTCAGTGGCTTTTTCAGTTTTTTTGATCATATCATCAGGGATAAATGACTTTTGCACTTTTTCCATGTGTGGCAAATTATGTGCAATCCCTTTGTGACAATCGATACAAGTTTTATTTTCCGCTTCTGCTCGGCTATGCATCTGTTGTGCCACTATTTTTTGTTGAGTAAAATCCATATCTTCAAAATTATGGCAATTACGACACTCTTGTGAATTATTTGCTTTCATACGCGCCCATTCACGTTCTGCCATCGCTAAACGATGAGCCTCAAATTTTTCTTTATTATCCACCTTACCCGTAAGGTGAGCATAAACTTCGGTTGAAGCTTGCAATTTACGTAACATTTTGGGCGCAAATTCGTGCGGTACGTGACAATCTGCACAAACCGCTTTAACACCACTACGGTTTGAATAGTGTGCAGAAGCACGATATTCAGGCACAACATCATTCATATGGCAATCAGAACAAAATTGTTCCGTATTCGTTTTTTCTAATACTACATTAAAACCACTCCAAGCAATTAATGTACACGCCGAGATAATTAAAATTAATAGCCCTAACGCCATTTTACTTGGACGGCGCAGCCAATTTACACCTGCTTTAAACATAACCTTTCTCCTTATTTACCTTTACCCTGTTTCTCACGTACTGAATCAAATTTATTTTGAATAATTGGATTCACGTCTGCTTGTTGTACATGGCATTGCAAACAAAAATAACGGCGTGGTGCCATACCCGCTGTGCGTTTCCCGTCACGATCTTCAAAATGAGAGTCAGGGATACGTGTTGCACCAGTCGTTGAAGCCACTTCAGGTGAATGACAGCCTAAACATTGATTAGTATTTTTAGTTACTTGTAAACCACGAATACTATGCGGTACTAAAGGTGGCTGAAATGGGAAGGTCGTCGGGATATTACCCGTGTCTTTTTCTGGATTAGTATACGCAGGCACTACATTTTCTGGTAACTGCTCAATGGAATCACTAATATTGCTAACATGGTCTGTAGCAGCTGCCAAACCGGCAAATAATGTTAAAACTAAAGTGAGATATTTTCTCATTTCGGGTTCACTCCGTTAATTTATCAAATTAAATTGACCGCATCATCAACTTCTCAAGTTGATCAACACTCGGCTTAAATATTTTTTACTGGTAATTGCTTTTCAAAACGTAAGCCAAAGGCAAATACATTTTCAGCACATACATCAATACAACGCCCACAACTAATACAATCTTTAGATAATACGATTGTGCTGTCTTCTGCTTTACCATGTAAAGGCAAACGCAATACTTGTGATTCAGTACAAACGTTATAGCAATCCATACAACGATCACAACGGGTACGATCAACGACCTTTACGCGGACTAGTGATTGAGCACCAATTAAGCCGTAAATAGCACCAATAGGACAAAGGTGTCCGCACCAACCGTGTTCAACAACAAACAAATCAAATAAGAAGACTGCCAAAATTAACCAACCGGTTGCGCCCAAGCCGAACACAAATACTCTGCCAAATGCCGCCACTGGATTGATCCATTCCCACAATAACGTGCCAGATAACGCACTACCGGCTAAAATCACTGCTAACAAGATATAGCGTAAGTAGCGAGGTAATTTAGCACTTTGGCGAATAACTAATTTACGTCTAAGCCACGCGGCTAAATCCGTCACCATATTTAATGGACAAACCCAACCACAAAATACTTTACTGGCGAGTAAGCCATAACAAGCGACAATTATCAACGCACCTAAAATAGTTGTCCATTCAGGTAAATAGCCCGTTGCCAAGCTTTCTGCCGTGATCAATGGATCTGTAAAAGGAATAATGTCAAATAACATACTTGCACTATAATTCCCTTTTAAAATCCACACATTCCAAAATGGACCGCTTAAAAACATTAAGATAATGCTTAATTGAGTGAAACGGCGTAACATTAAAAACCGATAGGCTTGCCACCAACCCAATTTTTGACGCGCTTGCAAACCTACATCTTGAAGTTTATTCGGTGCCTTTTTAATAAACGCCATTATTTCACCCCTTTAAGATTTAACTCTAAATCAGGAAAATGTTGAGGCGCTTCTACCGTTGTTGAACTTGGTACATAATCTTGTGTCGCACGGCTTGGCGTCACTACTTTTTGATTTGGACGGACTTTCATATGTTGATAACTTTGCTCAGACACCCCTGTCGGTGTACGAATTTCCATCGTGGTGAACCCCTCGGGATGTTGTGCTTCAATTAATGATTTACCTGCATTTTGTTTTTCTTGCCAACCAAGGCAATAATGTCGGCCTAATAAACCTTTAGCAAGATCAGTCGGTAATACTTTAATAGCCGCTTCTTCTAGCACACAAGCCTGTTCGCATTTACCACAGCCCGTACAAGCATCAGAATGCACTGTCGGAATAAATTTTGCATGAATACGTGTACGCTCATTGCGGATTTCCTCCAAAGTAATGGCCTTATCAATTAATGGACACACACGATAACAAACATCACAACGTAAACCCTGCCAATTCAAACACGTTTCGTGATCAAGTAATACCGCTAATCCCATTCTGGCATCGTTAATATCTTGTAATGCTTCGGTTAATGCACCGCTTGGACAGGCATTCATACAAGGAATATCAACACACATTTCGCAAGGTTTAGCACGTGCCACAAAATAAGGCGTTCCCGCCTCCATTGGTGATAACAAACTGGCTAGACGTAACGTATCGTAAGGACAAGCTTGCACACATTGACCACAACGGGTACAAGCAGCTAAAAAGTTTTTTTCTGGTAATGCACCCGGAGGGCGTAATGCCACCCCCTCACGGGCAAAACTTTGCTGTTGTTGCAAGCCTAAGATAATCCCAATCCCACACACGCCCGCCGCAGTTCGCGTTGCATTTTTCAAAAACTGACGGCGATTTGAATCTAATTTCATTTTCTTTTTTCTTCAAAAAATAGACGATAATACGCATTCATCAACCAAAACATTAGCCTAGTCATGCGTTTTTATAGCGGTTAAATTTTGCAAAAAATTAGCAAATTTGCTCAGGTTTTATTAAGCTTTAACCACTTTCGCAGCACATTTTTTGAAATCTGTTTCGCCTGAAATAGGATCCGTTGCATCTAAAGTAAGTTTATTCGCTAGCTGACCGGCATCGAAGAAAGTCGTAAAAATTAATCCCTCAGGGCATTTATTACGGCCACGTGTGTCTAAGTGAGAAATCATTTCACCACGACGGGTAATCACTTTCACTTTATCACCGTGACGTAAGCCACGTTTTTTCGCATCACTTGGATGCATCCACACTAAGTTATTCGGGAATGAACGATGCAATTCAGGTACACGACGTGTCATTGTGCCGGTATGCCAATGTTCCAACACTCGACCGGTAGATAACCACAAATCGTATTCTTCATCAGGTGATTCAGCAGGGCTTTCATACGGGACGCCAAGAATAATCGCCTTACCGTCTGGGTAACCATAGAAGCGGAAATCTTCTCCTGCTTTTACATAAGGATCAAAACCTTCACGGTAACGCCATAAAGTCTCTTTACCATCGACGACAGGCCAACGTAAGCCTCGTGCTTGGTGATAAGTTTCAAAATCCGCTAAATCGTGGCCGTGGCCACGACCAAATTGTGCATATTCTTCAAATAACCCTTTTTGAATATAGAAGCCAAAATCGTCCGCTTCATCATTCAAATAACCGGGAATATTCGTTGGCACTTGGTATTTATCTACTTCACCATTTAAGTAAAGAATTTCATACAATGTTTTTCCGCGGTATTCTGGCATTTGTGCCATCAATTCTTCGTTCCAAACTTCTTCTGCTTTAAAATATTTTGCAAATTCAACAATTTGCCATAAATCAGATTTAGATTGTGCCGGACCTTTTACTTGTTGATACCAAAATTGCGTACGACGTTCCGCATTACCATAAGCGCCCTCTTTTTCTACCCACATACAAGTAGGTAAAATCAAGTCTGCCGCAACTGCAGATACCGAAGGGTATGGATCAGACACCACAATAAAGTTTTCAGGATTACGCCAACCCGGGAAAATTTCCTCGTTAATATTGGGGCCACCTTGCATATTATTGGTACACATTTGCCATAATAAATTAAGTTTGCCATCTTTTAACATACGGCTTTGCATTACCGCAGTATAACCAGGCACGGTTGGAATAGTGCCTTTTGGCAGTTTCCACGCTTTTTCACAAATCTCTACATGTTTTGGATTCATTACCACCATATCGGCTGGCAAGCGATGTACAAAAGTCCCAACTTCGCGCGCTGTACCGCAAGCAGAAGGCTGACCTGTCAATGAGAATGGTCCACAACCTGGTGTAGAAATCTTACCGGTTAATAAATGCACGTTATAAATCATATGGTTAACCCATACGCCACGTGTATGTTGATTAAAGCCCATTGTCCAAAATGACACTAATTTTTGTGCTGGATCGGCATACATTTTGGCTAATGCTTCTAATTGATGTTTTGGCACACCAGAAATTTCGTGTGCTTTTTCTAATGTATAAGGCTCAACGATTTTCTTAAATTCTTCAAAGCTACTATCGTGCATTTTGCCGGCAGTTTTAACGTTTTTCGCCGCTTTTTGTAATGGATGTTCTGGGCGTAAGCCATAGCCAATATCCGTTTCACCGCGTTTAAATTTGGTATGTTTATTAACAAAATCCCAATTTACTTTATCGTTTTGAATAATATAGTTGGCAATGTAATTCAAAATCGCTAAATCAGAATGCGGTTTAAATATAATCGGCGTATCTGCTAACTCAAATGAACGGTGCTCAAAAGTAGACATAACCACAACTTTTACATTGTTATCCGAAAGACGGCGATCAGAGATACGGCTCCATAAAATGGGGTGCATTTCTGCCATATTTGACCCCCAAAGCACAAAACCATCTGTTTTTTCGATATCGTTATAACACCCCATTGGTTCATCCATACCGAAAGTGCGTAAAAATGCTACCGCAGCAGATGCCATACAATGACGTGCATTTGGATCGATAGTATTTGAGCGTAAGCCTGCTTTCCAAAGTTTTACTTTGGCATAACCTTCAAAAATAGTCGTTTGGCCAGAAGAAAACATTCCAACTGCATTACCACCTTTTGCTTTTAAAGTGGCTTTTACTTTTTCCGCCATTATGCTGAATGCTTGATCCCAAGAAACCGGAGTAAAATCGCCCTCTTTATGAAATTTGCCGTCTTTCATTCGCAATAAGGGTGTCTGAACACGGTCAGCACCGTACATAATTTTTGATAGGAAATATCCTTTGATACAGTTTAAACCTCGGTTTACTTCTGCATCAGGATCGCCTTGTGTTGCCACAACACGGCCATCTTTGGTCCCTACTAGCACACTACATCCCGTGCCACAAAAACGGCAAGGTGCTTTATCCCATTTAATGCCACTATCATCAGCTTGTACATTTTTAACAGGGAGCACAATTCCTGCGGCAGCGGCAGCTGCTACGGCAGCATTAGCTTTCATAAAATCTCTGCGACTGAGTTCCATAATATGTCCCACTTTGGATTAAATTAAAAAAATCAAATTATTTTTCATCAAGGTAATTAGATATTAACGAAACAACGATCACGCCATTGATCTCTTTTAACTTATCAATTAAGTCCGCTAACGCTAATTGATGATCACTCTCTAAAGTCACGACTAATTTACCTTCTTCTGCTTTTTCGCCATGAATTTCAGCGTGAGGAATGGTTAAAATATCCGCTTTCACTTGGGGTAATTTGGCAGGCTTCGCTTGTACTACTAAACTACAAACATACCAATTTTGGTCTTCACGAAAAGTATTCATATCAATTTGTTATTTATCATTATGTAGCTGATTGGATACACTTAGTGCTCCATCATTAAGGTAATTGCATTAGCTGGGCATACGCTTAAACAAGCACCACAACCATTACAAGCCGTCAAATCTAATTGTAATTCTGCAATGCCACCTAATTTCGGACGAAAACGAATAGCACGACTTTCGCAACTATCGCCACAGGAACGACACGCTATACGATGTTGTAATAAACAACGTTCCTGCACTGCGACTTTGTGTTGCCAAGCAACTTCACTGGTGGCGAGAAAAACGTCCGCTTGACAACTTTGCACACATTTTTCACAAAAGGTACATTCGCCTTTGCTGAAATCTACCTCAGGATAACCACCTGCACCTTGTACAATAATTTGTGTTTCACAGATTGTTATACAGTTATCGCAAGCGGTACATTTAGTTAAAAAATTAGCTAAATTTACCCAAGGCGGACGCACGACATTATGCCCTTTCAAAGTCGCTTGTTTTGTTTTTAAGGTGCTTAAGAAATGCCCACGTAAAAAACTGCGACGTGGTAAAGATTGGTCAGTTAATTTAGCCAAAACACACCTTTTACAAATTAAACTCGATATGATTTATTATCTGATTTTTACTGGTCTGCCTTCATCACTCCATTTAGGTATTTAATAAATAAACGGCGCTATTCTTGATAAGAATCAAAAAATACGCCGTTTAATTTTATATTAGCAAAGTAATTAAAAATCATTCTCAATTTAAACAATCGAAAATAACCTTTCCTAATCAGATTTAACTCAATAAATTCCATATTTTAGAATATTGCTGTTATATATCATTTTACTTTTTCATAGCATTTATTACATTTAGATAATCTTTGCTTTCATTATTCTTCTCAACACTTTATTTAACCTGCCATTTCAAGCATTATGGCTACTTACGTTGTATGCCAACAGACTCATCACATATTTATCATAAAAAACAGTAATAAAATTTTATAGATTATTAAGAATTACACTCATCATATAAAGATAATAAGATTGAATTAATTCTTTATTACTTATTTTTAGTATATTCCATTCATATTTTTTCAGCTTATTACAAACTTTATTTTTTTCTGTTCTATATCTATTCACAACTCAATATTCTTGCAAAGAATATTTTTATAAATTTAGCCTTATAAAATAAAAATAAACCGAAATTAGTTACAACTATATGGATAACATATTTTATTGCGGGAAAATTTGTTTTAGAATCAGTAAATATTCTCTGATTTCTGGTCGCTAGTATTTATGAAAAACTTCTTCAAAAAAGTCCACTCTGAGTGGTTGTCTGAAAATATTATTAAGACATTGCCGATCTTTATCGCGATCAATTTAATCTCAATCATCGTTTGGCGATTACAGATATCACAATTATCAATGCAGTTAATCTTAGGCGTTATAGCGGGGGGGTTGGTTGACTTAGACAATAATTTAACCGGTCGAATTAAAAACTTAATGTTAAGTTTAATTGCCTTTACTATTTCCTCATTAGGTGCGCAATTTTCGTTAGTATTTGGTTGGTTATTTTTACCTGCGGCAATGTTAAGTACCTTTATTTTAGTGATGATGGGTGCGGTTGGACAACGTTATAGCACCATTGCCTTCGGTACCTTAATTGTAGCAATTTATACCAGTTTAACGTATATGCCGGAGCACCCTTGGTATAGCAATATTATCCTTATTTTAGTTGGCACCTTGATTTATGGTTTAGTCAGCTTATTGGTTTATCTTTGCTTTCCAAACCGCATTGCCCAAGAAAATTTAGCCAAAGCCTATGATGCATTAAGTCTTTATTTACAAGCTAAATCTGAATTTTTTGATCCGGATGATGATGATTTAGCCGCTAAACAATTTGCCTTAGCCAAAGCCAATCAGCAAGTTACCCAAGCATTCGAACAAACTCGTGTTTCGCTTTTTTATCAGTTAAAAAGGAATAGCCGTAAAACGCGTACCAACCAGTTATTACAGGATTATTTTATTGCTCAAGATATTTTAGAGCGGGCAAGCTCAAGCTATTATCAATATCACGAACTTTTTCAACAGTTACGAAATAGTGATCTAATGTTCCGCTTTCAACGCGTAATGGAATTACAGGCGATTGCTTGTCAACGGGTGGCGATTGCCTTACGGCAAAACTCCGGCTATCAACATTGTGGACGGAGCGAAAAAGCCTTACAAGGTTTATTAAATTCATTGCACTACCATCAAGAACGAGGACTAGCAAATGCACACCGTTGGTTATTAATTGCTGAAAATTTACTCCATATTGAGTATCAATTTAGTCGAATTTGGCAACTGACTAATGTAGCGGATATCAGCAAAGAAAAAGAAAAATCTGCCCGCTTAACCGATAAGAATGTATCAGGCTTCAAGAATATGTTAGCCGCAGTACGTGAGCAATTAACGCTGTCATCACAGCTCTTCCGCCACGCCGTTCGGCTATCAATTGTAGTATTTATCGGTAGTTTAATTGTGCAGTTAGCAGAGTTAGACAGTAAAGGATATTGGATTTTATTGACCGCTATTTTTGTTTGCCAACCCAATTATTCCGCAACCCAAAAGCGGGTAGTTGAGCGGGTAATCGGAACAGTATTAGGTGTATTTGGGGGCTTTTTATTCCAATATTTATCGCCCAATCTAGAGGCTCAGCTGGGTTTAATCGCAGTAACGGGCAGCGCTTATTACTTTTTCCGCATCAGTAATTATGGCTTTTCAACTTTTTTCATCACCTTGCTCTTATTCGTCAGTTTAGATGTTGCTGGCTTAGGCGCACAAAATGCTTTATTGCCACGTTTATTAGATACTCTAATTGGCACAGCATTAGCTTGGGTCGGAGTAGCATATATTTATCCAGATTGGAAATATTTGAATTTACACCGGAATTTAACGCATACTTTACAA
Organism: [Haemophilus] ducreyi; assembly: GCF_900109315.1. Taxonomy (GTDB): domain Bacteria; phylum Pseudomonadota; class Gammaproteobacteria; order Enterobacterales; family Pasteurellaceae; genus Haemophilus_B; species Haemophilus_B ducreyi. The sequence continues at coordinate 140,105 of NZ_FOJC01000005.1, forward strand.
GCAAGCAGTCAATATCTTCGCCATATTATAGTACAATTGCAATTTGGCTATAATGATCGGTTGGCCTATAGAGTAGTACGGCGCGATGTGCATAATCATTTATCAGAATTAAGCGCGGTAATCAACAATATGCACAGCGAGCCACAAAAATATCGTTCGGCATTACAATTTGCTCCACAATTGTTAAACACTACAAACACGCTACTCAGCTATATTTCTGCGTTGGGTAATTATCGTTCTGAAAGCGAGGAACTTAGTCATAATATACATTTTTCAGCGGTTTTCTTCTCTAAAGGCAAACAAGTGATTGATATTTTAGATGCCATTATTCACTCAGATGATCGGCAAGTTGATCAAGCACAATTAACACAGCGTTTAACCACAATTAAACACGCCCTTAAACAGTTTGAAAATGAACAGCAACATAGCCAAGACAAACTGGCATTATTACTCATTCAGCAGTTATTAATGATAGTGCAATTATTACCTCATTTACTCACGTTAGTTAAAGAAGAACAGCTTTATTCACAGCAACTCAGCTAATGCACCCAAATAAGCGGTGTTTTTTGCTAAAAATTGGCAAAAAATAAACCGCTTGACGCTTTACTAAACAGAAATCATCACTAAAAAATGCAGATATAATTCTGCATTTAGTACGGAATCTATCGTTTCTATTAAATCCATTCGCAATAACAATTAGACAAATGATTATTTAATAACCATAATGATGGTGTAAGAAATCATTATCACACAAACCATAGGAGTCAATGATGACAAGCAAAACAATTACTTTTCCTGTTTTAAAATTAACTGGACAATCGCAAGCGCTGACTAATGATATGCACAAAAATGCTGACCACACAGTGCCAGGTTTAACCGTTGCGACTGGCCATTTAATTGCTGAGGCATTACAAATGCGTTTACAAGGCTTAAATGAATTAGCTTTGATTTTAAAACACGCCCACTGGAATGTGGTTGGCCCACAATTTATTGCAGTACATGAAATGCTAGACAGTCAAGTTGATGAAGTTCGCGATTTTATTGATGAAATTGCTGAACGTATGGCAACGCTAGGGGTAGCTCCAAATGGTTTATCCGGAAATTTAGTTGAAACTCGCCAGAGCCCTGAATATCCACTCGGTCGTGCAACCGCACAAGATCATTTAAAATTGATTGATTTATATTATTCTCACAATATCGAAGCACATCGTGTGGTGTTAGAACATAATGGTCATTTAGATCCAATTAGTGAAGATTTATTAGTCGCACAAACCCGTAGTTTAGAAAAATTACAATGGTTTATCCGTGCCCATTTAGATAACGGCAACGGAAATATTTAAATATCCTTTTATATAACTCTGCTTAAGCGGTCGATTTATTTGATATTTTATTCAAAATAATCCACCGCTTTTTTCTGCCAATAGCATTATATAATTTTCATTTATGCGCCTAATTCATCCAAAAATGTAAAATAATGTAGCATTAACACTTGAAAATAAACAAATTTTGACTTAAATTTTCAAATGCCTTTAAGTTAAAACTCCGTATTCACCATGAAATTACCTCAAGCTCTAAGTCTGAAAAAGTGTGTAGCATATTTAGCGATAACTATGCTTTCCGCTTGCCATCTTGTCAACTATACCCCCGTACAAACCATTAAACATATTACGCCAAATGAGGGCTATCGATTACACCACGCTATGTTAAACAGCAGTGATGATGGCAATCTAATCATTTTAATGTTTTCTGGTGGCGGAGCGCGCGCTGCTTCTCTAGGTTACGGCGTCTTAGAAGAATTAAAAAAGACCAAAGTTAAATCAACGTCTCAAGGTAAGTCGCTATTGGATCAAATCGATATAGTCTATGGAGTATCTGGTGGTTCAGTATTAGCGAGCTATTTTGCTTTAGAAGGACGAGACACTATTCCTAAATTTGAAGAAAATTTTCTCAAGAACAACTTCCAAGAAGCCGTTATCAACAATATTTTTAGCCTTTCCAACCTTAAGCGCCTGCTTTCTCCACAATTTGGCCGCGGAGAATTGTTACAAGAACAGTTTAATGTTGCCCTTTACAAAGGTAGAACTTTCAATGATTTAGTCAAAGAACGCAAAGGTCCTTTTGCAGTAATTAGTGCCACAGATATGAATGCAGGCCAAAAAATAACATTTATTCAAGATATGTTTGACGGTTTATGCCTCAACTTAAATGATTTAGAAATCGCGCGAGCAGTCGCCGCTTCAAGTTCCGTGCCATTACTCTTTACACCGCTTACGCTCAATAATAATGGCGGGCACTGCTCTTTTAAAATCCCCAAAGAATATATCGTACACAAAAAGACACAGGGAAATGGCTTAAAAACGCAAACCGTTGAAGAAGTAGAACATACGCTTTCTGCTTACCAAAATAGTGAAGAAAGACCGTTTATACATTTAGTTGATGGTGGGTTAACTGATAATATAGGCTTGGCAAGTTTGCTTGAAAAATCTGAAGTAACGGGCATGGAGCAAATCTATAAACAAATTCAAAAAACGAATTTACATAATATTATCGTAATTAATGTGAACGCGCAAAACCAAGTAATGAACGATATTGATAAAAGCCCAAACATTCCTAGCTTAAAAAATGTGTTTAATACCATTGTTAACATTCCAATCAATAACACTACACAGCTTACGTTACGCCGTTTTAGAGAGTTTACAGACGCGTGGAATAAACAAATCGAAAAAACTACCGGTAAGAAAATCACCATACATTTTGTTAGTTTAAATATGAAAGACTTACCCGAAGGGCAATTGAAACAAGATGTGCTCAATATAGGAACCTCTTTCTATCTGCCAAGTGACGATGTAAACAAGCTACGTAGAGCCGCAGCAATCTTATTAAAACAATCGCCAGAATACCAAAAAGCCTTGCAATCTTTGCAATAATCACAATAAAAAGCGGTCGTTTTTAGCCAATAATTAACTTTTATTGGCTAAAAACGACCGCTTATTTAAACCACATTAGGGTTCAATGCTTGCACGAATACGTTCAATTAACGCACTGATTGCCACTGTTGGTGCAGGGGATTGATGCATAACCCAACGGAATAATTCAGGGTCAGTATAACTTAACATTGTTACAAAAGTTTGCTGTTCAGCCTCACTCAGTTGTTCAAAATACTGTTGATAAAATGGCATAATCATTTTATCCAATTCTCGCATTCCTCGCCGGCATTGCCATTCAATCTTAAAACGGTTTAATTCTGCCATTATTTTACCTCGCGGACACGTAATTCTTTTGGCACTTCAAATACCATATTTTCTTCACAACCTACTAAATTGGCTACACTGGTTGCACCTAAGGTTTGTAAATGCGCCACCACTGATTGCACCAATATCTCTGGCGCAGAAGCGCCCGCAGTAATACCGATCGTTTCCACATTGTCTAACCATTCCGGCAAAATATCTTGCGGACCATCAATCAATTTTGCAAGAACGCCCATTCGTGAAGCTAATTCAGCTAAGCGGTTAGAATTTGAGGAGTTTTTCGATCCTACCACCAAAACTAATTGCGCTTGTTTAGCTAGTTCACGTACAGCTTGTTGTCGATTGGTCGTCGCATAGCAAATATCATTTTTACGTGGTCCCTGAATTGCTGGATATTTGTTTTTTAATGCCTCAATCATTCCGCTAGTATCATCAACTGACAACGTTGTCTGTGTCATAAAAGTTAAATCTTCGTGATGATTAATCGGCAAATTAGCGATATCTTCAACCGTTTCAACTAAAAAAATCCCCGCTTGTTCATTATAATATTGACCCATCGTGCCAATTACTTCCGGATGGCCTTGATGGCCAATTAAGATTGCTTTAGTTCCTTTTTTACTTGCACGTGCCACTTGCATATGCACTTTAGTAACTAACGGACAAGTCGCGTCAAACACCTTTAAACCACGCCGTTTAGCTTCCTGACGAACGGCTTGCGAAACGCCGTGTGCTGAAAAAATCACGATCGCACTATCTGGCACTTCATCTAATTCTTCAACAAAGATCGCACCTTTCGCTTTCAAATCGTCCACCACAAAACGATTATGCACCACTTCATGCCTAACATAAATCGGTGCGCCATGCACTTCTAAAGCCAATTCAACAATCGAAATAGCACGATCAACACCGGCACAGAATCCTCTTGGGTTAGCTAATAAAATATTCATTTAACCACTCTTTTTCTTTTTATCCAAGAAAGTCTCTAAAATCAGTAACCCGGCCCCCATCACAATAGCAACATCCGCTATATTAAACACAGGATAATGATAGATATGCCAGTAAAAATCAAAAAAATCAACAACATATCCGCGATAAGCGCGGTCAATAGCATTGCCAATTGCGCCACCGATAATTAACGCATAAGCCATATTTTCACGTTTTTGGTCTATTTGATTACAGTGTAAAACATTCGCTAAAATGAATGAAATAATGATCGCTAACGTTAAAAATAGATATTTTTGCCCACCAGAATGATCCGCCAAGAAACTAAAAGCCGCACCATAATTACGCGCATAGGTTAAGTTAAATATTGGCAAAATATTGATACTCTCATACAATTCAAAGCGTTCTACCACTAAATATTTACTGAATAGATCTAGTGTTATCACGACTAAACTTAACCATAGCCACTTAATTCCGGATTGTTTTGCCATAATGTACCTTATTATTAAAATTAACCACCGTGTTATTACCTCATTTATTAAGATAACATTAAAGGGCTTCTTCATTCTCTTCGCCCGTACGAATACGAATAACTCGTTCGACGTCATACACAAAAATTTTACCATCGCCAATTTTACCTGTTTGCGCTGTCTCTATAATGACGTCAATACAGCTTTCGACTTGTTCATCACTCACAATGATTTTTAATTTAATTTTGGGCAAAAAATCGATCGCATATTCTGCACCGCGATAAAGTTCAGTATGCCCCTTTTGCCGACCAAAACCTTTCACTTCATTGACGGTCATACCCGTAATGCCAACATCCGTTAATGCTTCACGAACATCATCTAATTTAAAAGGCTTAATAATAGCTTCAATTTTCTTCATGATTAATGTTCCTATCTACGCGCTGATTTTGGACGAAAACTTTCACAAACGGTTGAATGCGTGTCGATATAAATCTCACTTAACAGTTGTAAGCAATACGGCACCGCACTAAAAATACCTCGGACAAGTGTATTACCGTTTTCATCTTTAACCCCTTCTAAGGTTTCTTTAATCGCTTTTGGCTGGCCTGGTAAATTTAAAATTAAAGAATCATGCCGAATAACCGCAACTTGACGCGAAAGAATGGCCGTTGGCACAAAATATAAACTTATTTGCCGCATTTGTTCGCCAAAACCGGGCATTTCTCTATGCGCCACGGCTAAAGTCGCTTCTGGGGTAACATCTCGTTTTGCAGGCCCCGTGCCGCCTGTCGTTAATACTAAATGGCAATGGTCCGTATCAACTAAGTTAATTAACGTTTGTTCAATTACCGCTTGATCATCGGGAATCAACTTGGTTTCCAACTCAAAAGAATCAACTAACGCTGATGTCAACCACGTTTCTAATGCTGGAATACCTTGATCCTGATAAATACCGGCAGATGCACGATCTGATATAGATACTAAACCAATTTTTAATTTATCTTTGCTTAACATTATTTTTTCTCATTTTTAACCGGTTCTTTTTGCTCTTTTGCTTTTAATAAAGAAATAGCCATATTAACACTTTTCTCAATAGTAGCACGACGTGGTTCACCTTGTGGAATCAGTTTTAACATCATTCCCCAGGTTGCTGCCGCCATTTGATAATCTTCTTCTTCAAATGAATTAAACGCTAATAAACTTAAGGCATCTAAATTACGATGATCTTGACGAATAATCTCTTTCAATACTTGTTTGCCTTTTTCTTTATCCGCTTTATCTTGTGAAAACATCAAAGCTTGCGCATACTTACTTTTATATTGCAAATTATTGGGTGCTAATTTACTTGCTTTTTCATAGCTTTCAAATGCTAACTGACCATCATTTCTGGCTATCCCCATTTGACCTAACATAAACCAGCCTTTTGCATTGTTTGGGTTACGTTGCAAATCAACCCGCAATGCTACAGTAAATTGATTTAGCTCTGTTTCAGACAACGGATTTTTATCTTCATCTTTGATTCGCGCATAAACACAATCTAATTTTTGATGGGTCATGTCCAACATCTTGGTTGCCTGCCACGATCCAACATTCATATAAGCAAGCAAACTAATCGCGCTAACTGCACATAACAAGCCCAAAAACCATACGCGACTAACTTTACTCAAAGTGGGTTGCTCTACTGCCGTATGCATAGGGATATCGTCTAACAAACTTTGTTGCAATTCAACTTTACTTTTTTCTAAATCATCAATAATGCCTTCATTTGCTTCCCGTTCCACTTCTTGTAAGCGATCAAAATAAAACGCTTTATTCAAATGATCACGTTCAAGCGTATTCTGTTTTTTTGCTTTTTTAAGCAACGGGTAAAATGCAATCAAACAAATGAATACTGTAATAATTGCTACTATTAGCCAAAAATTCATAGTTTATCCTTATTATCGAGAATTTGCTTTAAACGTGCTTGATCTTGCTGTAATTTTGCAGAATTTTCGGCAGAATCAACCGCTTGTTTCGGTTTCTTTTTACCAACAAAAACCCACCCTAAGCCTAATAAAATCAACGCCAATGGCAACAACCATAAAAAAATCGTAGCCGGCGTTAAAGGCGGATCATAAGTCACAAAATTGCCGTAACGCTCAATCATATAATCCACCACTTTAGGTTTAGTTTTTCCTTGTTTTAACAATTCCAACGTCTTATGTCGCATATCTGTTGCAATTGTTGCATTCGAATCAGCAATATTATTATTTTGACATTGCGGACAACGTAATTCTTGAATTAACGCCTGATAATCCGCTTCCTGTTGTGCGTTATCGAATTGATTAAATTCAACCGGTGCTGCCGTTGCTACTGAAGCACTTAATAATAAAATAGCTAAGTGTTTTTTCATATTATTTTAACTTCTCATAAATTGGTTTTAATATTTCTACCCAAACTTTCTCATTTATATCGCCCGCATAACGGTAATGAATTATACCTTGACCATCTACAATAAAGGTTTCAGGTGCGCCATACACCCCCAGATCTAAGCCTAATGATCCTTTGGGATCATAAATAATCGCTTTATACGGATTGCCATAAGCGGCCAAAAATTTCATCGCATTGACCCGTTCATCTTTATAATCAATTCCGACAATCTCTACCCCTTGTTTAGCTAACACGGTTAAATATTCGTGTTCTGCATAACAAGTCGGACACCACGTTGCCCACACATTTAATAAACGTGAAGAGCCCGTTTTCAGCAAAGTTGCATCTAACTGCTGTTCTGCATTCAACACCGATTCCAACTGAAAATCCGGTACTGTTTTGCCCACCAACGCTGATTCTAACTTTTTAGGATCATCGCCTTGAGAATTACGTGAAAGTTGCACCATAAAGGTGACCATTAACGCCAAAAAAATAAATAAAGGAATAAGCAATTTTTTATTCATAATATAAGTCATCTATGTTAAGAAAAAGGTTACTAATTGTTCGCATCTTAATTAGATTTTGTGATCGAAGATACCATTACTTGCGTAATTTAACCGTTTGAATTGCATGATCTTCACCTTTTACCAAAATTAAATCTGCACGTTCACGGCTCGGCACAATATTTTGTTTTAAGTTCAATCCATTAATCTCATCCCAAATGGTCGTTGCCGTTTTAACTGCTTGTTCTTCAGATAACTTAGCATAGTGATGAAAGTAAGAATTGGGATCAGAAAAAGCACTACAGCGAAATTTCAAGAAACGATGGATATACCAACTTTTTAATAATGCTTCATCTGCATCAACATAAATTGAAAAATCAACAAAATCAGAAACAAATACATTATGCGGACTAGATGGATAATTCATACCGCTTTGTAATACATTTAGCCCTTCTAAAATAACAATTTCAGGTTGATCAACTACGCTATAGCGATCAGGGATAATATCGTAAGTTAAATGTGAATAGATTGGCGCTTTAATATTCCGCTCGCCCGATTTAAGATCAGAAACAAACTTAACTAACCGATGAATATCATATGATTCCGGAAAACCTTTCCGATTAAGTAAATTTTTTGCTTGCAAAATAACTAACGGATAAAGAAAACCATCTGTTGTAATTAAATCCACTTTACGCTCAACCGGCCACTGGCAAAGCAACGCTTGCAAAATACGCGCTGACGTGCTTTTACCAACAGAAACACTGCCAGCAATACTAATAATATAAGGCACTTTAGGTGATTTCACACCTAAAAAGCGGTGTAATACCGTCTGACGTTTAATGTTTTCTTCAATATAATAATTGATCAAACGTGCAAGCGGTAAATAAATAGTACTCACTTCTTCTAAAGAAAGTTCTTCATTAAAGCTAAGTAATGGTTTTAAATCTTGTTCCGTTAATTTTAATGGGACTGATTTACGCAATTTAGCCCACTGTTGACGATCAAAAGTCAAAAAAGGTGTGATTTTTTTTGTTGTTTGCAGGCCCATAGCCAAATTCTCTTATATTTCACCACAATAAATCGCATTTCTCATTGAATGCGTACCGACAAATATTACAATATAAATCCCATAATAGGGCAATTTATCTAAATAAAACCCATAAAAACATACAAAAAACAATCACCTTGCTCACTTAGCAAGCGAAAAAACACATTTTTCAAATTAAAAAAAAAACACTTGCATAGATCTCTAAAATCCCTATAATACGCCTCACTTACTTGCAACAACGCAATGCCGACTTAGCTCAGTAGGTAGAGCAACTGACTTGTAATCAGTAGGTCACCAGTTCGATTCCGGTAGTCGGCACCATATTTTTGCATATTGTAACTAAGTATTCAGTTAACGTGGAGGGATTCCCGAGCGGCCAAAGGGGGCAGACTGTAAATCTGTTGGCTCAGCCTTCGAAGGTTCGAATCCTTCTCCCTCCACCATCTCATATTTAATTGAATCGCATATAACATCGGACAGACGAATTTAGAACAGCGGACATCGTATAATGGCTATTACCTTAGCCTTCCAAGCTAATGATGCGGGTTCGATTCCCGCTGCCCGCTCCAAGCGCTGATATAGCTCAGTTGGTAGAGCACACCCTTGGTAAGGGTGAGGTCGGCGGTTCAAATCCGCCTATCAGCACCATTACCATCATTCTAATTTCTTCTATTCAATGTTTTTACTAGTAACAAATTCTACATTTGGTTAATGTGGTTATGTACCATTTGTAACCGTGTTTATTTAAGAGGCTTTCTAGCAATGTCTAAAGAAAAATTTGAACGTACAAAACCGCACGTTAACGTGGGTACAATCGGCCACGTTGACCATGGTAAAACAACTCTAACTGCAGCAATTACTACCGTATTAGCAAAACACTTCGGTGGTGCTGCGCGTGCATTTGACCAAATCGATAACGCGCCTGAAGAAAAAGCGCGTGGTATCACCATCAATACTTCTCACGTTGAGTACGACACTGAAACTCGTCACTATGCTCACGTTGACTGTCCAGGACACGCCGACTATGTTAAAAACATGATTACTGGTGCGGCACAAATGGACGGCGCTATCTTAGTTGTAGCAGCAACTGATGGTCCTATGCCTCAAACTCGTGAACACATCTTATTAGGCCGCCAAGTTGGTGTTCCTTACATCATCGTATTCTTAAATAAATGCGATATGGTAGATGATGAAGAATTATTAGAATTAGTTGAAATGGAAGTTCGTGAACTTCTTTCTCAATATGATTTCCCAGGTGACGATACTCCTATCGTTCGTGGTTCAGCATTACAAGCATTAAATGGTGTGCCTGAGTGGGAAGAAAAAATCATTGAATTAGCACAACACTTAGATTCTTATATCCCTGAGCCTGAGCGTGCGATTGATAAACCTTTCTTATTACCAATCGAAGACGTATTCTCAATTTCAGGTCGTGGTACAGTAGTAACCGGTCGTGTTGAGCGTGGTATCATCAAATCAGGTGAAGAAGTTGAAATCGTAGGGATTAAAGAAACGACAAAAACAACAGTAACCGGTGTTGAGATGTTCCGTAAACTATTAGACGAAGGTCGTGCGGGTGAAAACGTAGGTGCCTTATTACGTGGTACTAAACGTGAAGAAATCGAACGTGGTCAAGTATTAGCGAAACCAGGTACAATTACACCACACACTGATTTTGAATCAGAAGTTTATGTATTATCAAAAGAAGAAGGTGGTCGTCATACTCCATTCTTCAAAGGTTATCGTCCTCAGTTCTACTTCCGCACAACGGACGTAACAGGAACGATTGAATTACCTGAAGATGTTGAGATGGTAATGCCTGGTGATAATATCAAGATGACAGTAAGCTTAATTCACCCTATCGCGATGGACGAAGGTCTTCGTTTCGCTATTCGTGAAGGCGGTCGTACTGTAGGTGCCGGCGTTGTTGCGAAAATCATTAAATAATTAGCAATTGCTTATTTTATTTTAAAAGGCGTATCTTGTGATACGCCTATTTC
>NZ_FOJC01000009.1 GCF_900109315.1 [Haemophilus] ducreyi
GCGATAAGCCAGAGGAAGGATTATCGGATAGTCTGCAGAGACTAAGAGGTCTCAGAGAGAAGGAAATACTCAGACAGCTTGTTTTTAGTTTTATGACACTATAAAAGAACAAAGAAATAACAATCAATAGATAACAATCAGTCAATCAATAAATAAACAGACAAACAAAGACAGAATATCATCACCAGAATATTCTGGCGACAACAGTGCAGTGGTCCCACCTGAATCCATCCCGAACTCAGAAGTGAAACGCTGTTACGCCGATGGTAGTGTGGGGCTTCCCCATGTGAGAGTAGGTCATCGCCAGAGATTAATTACGACCCCGTAGCGACTGCTATGGGGTTTTTTGTTGTTTAAGGGGATAAAATAAAGAAATGAGCAAAATAACTAAAAAATAAAGCATAATTAATTAAAAGGCAATTTGTGGGAAATACTTTTCAGTTAATTTAATAAATTCTGTTAAAGAGATAGTTGGTATAGATAAGGATAAGTTTCTTGCTTGTGCATCTTGTGATAGTGCGAAAACGGGGGTTTTTTGAGTAAAAAGAAAGGGATATTTAACCGCTAATAATATGCCATCTTGCCACAATACTATTATGTCCTGTTTAGTTATATGGGTAAGTATAATTTGAAGGTCGTCTAATGAATAGTTAGCTTTTGAAAATGTATATAACATAATAATGATTCGATTTATGCTTAGAAAGTTAATACTTTCTCAGCTTGGTGAAGATGATGATAGATTGTTGAGCTTGAACAAAATTGTAATTTTTTTAAGATCCATTCTGTTTGCTGTAGTCCTCGAATGTCTATTGACTGCTGGCAAATAAAGCATTCATTTAAATCATATAATTCAATTAATTTGAAGGTAGATATGTGGTCTTTTTGTAGTAGTAGTTCTGGCTGTTGGTGAGCGATTAAATTAAATACGCCATCATTTATAAAACAGATAGCAATTTCGTCTTCATTACAAAATGCGCTTAGTGCGAGCAAGGCGTCTAATCCTTCTCTACTTGCTGAAGAAGCAAAGGGGGATTGAGTAAAAAGAATGGCTAATTTATATTTTTTCATAATTAAAATGTGAGTAATCGATCGGCAGTTAAAACGGCTCGACTAAAATCACCTAAACCGGACAATATAAATATATCCGCTAAATTATTCGTAGAGTCTGTGGAGGTTTGTTGATCGACAATACCGCGTCGCTGTGCTGCTGAGATACATAAATGTAATGCTAGTTTTTTGGATTTTGCTAAATGTTGCCATTTTTGTACTAAGTTGATTTCATCATTAGCGGGATTAACAAAACGATTTGCGTTATTGACTCCATCTTGAAAGAAAAAAATCTGTTTAATTTGATGCCCTGCTTTTAAAACTTCTTCTGCTATTTGATAAGCTAAATAGGCCCCTTGTCCGCCGTATACGGGGGATTTTATTGCAAATATATATACCATTAATTGTTACTATCCTGTTTTATTTGTCGAATGTAAAGGTAAACGGTATGACGAGAGATATTTAAGCGCGTAGCAACTTGATTAATTGCGTCTTTAATATCAAAAATGCCTTTTTCATAGAGTGAAATCACAATGTGGCGATTTTTGTTGTTGTTTGATATTTGCCGATCTGCCACCGTTTCCTCAATGGTTTGTGCAACTAATTCATCTACTGAACTAGCAAAGTTTACGCTGTTATTTTCGTCATCTTGTGTGCGTGGAATAAAAGAGGTTAAGAATTGTGTTGTTGGTATATCTAAATTAATATTGATGCAAATGAAGCCGATGACATGTTGTTTGCTGTTGCGAATAGCGATGGTGATTGATTTCATCAAAATCCCCCCGTTTAAGCGGGTAAAATAGGGTTTTGAAACGCTATCGGTTTGCATTTGATGTAATGATTTTAGTGCTTTATCGGTTAATGGTGAACCAATTTTGCGGTCGGTGTTGTGGCCATTAGCGATATAAATTGCAGAGTTTTCAAGGAATTCTAGTGAATGTAGTACAATCTCACAATGTTCACCAATCAGTGCAGCTATGCCGTCTACAATCGGGAAATAGGAGGCAAGAATAGCGTGGTCTTCTTCGCTAAAGGTTTGAAATTTTTTCATAAGGTATTGGGGAAGCGTTTGTTGTTCAGTTGCCTAGTGTAACCGATCCCAATAAAGAAAGTGGTCTAATTTGTGAAAAATTCTACAAATTAGACCGCTTTTATTCAAGTATTATTTTTTCTTTGATTGCGCGGCAGTTGGTTTGAAATCTAATAATTCAATTTCAAATTTCAATGTTGCATTTGCCGGTACTTTGCCTGATGGGCGGTCGCCATAAGCTAATTTAGGTGGTGCAACAATTTCCATTTTTCCACCTTTTTTCAGCATTGGAATCGCTTCAATCCACGCTGGAATTAATTGTTTTAATTGTAGTTCGATTGGTTCATTGCGTTCATATGAACTATCAAATACTGTGCCATCTGGTAATGTGCCTTTGTAGTGTGCTATTACGATATCTTCAGCTTTTGGTGATGCGCCTGTACCTGCTTTTTCAATTTTGTAGAGTAAGCCTGAAGCGGTTTTTTTCACGCCTGCTTTTTTCTCATATTCTGCGCGGAATTTGTCGCCCGCTTCTTTAGTTGCTTTACTTTTTTCAGCAGCTATTTTGCTTTCTTGTTTAGCAAGGTAAGTATCTAGTGCTTTTAATTGTTTTTGTAGTTCTTCGTCAGTAAGTTTACCGGTTTTTTTTAAGGTATCTTGTACGCCCGCTAAGATTTTCTCTTGATTATAAGAAAAAACCTCTTTTTGGGATTCAATGACGCCTTGGATATTTTTACCCATTAAGACACCTACCGCATAAGATGAATCATTCACAAATGCTTGATCTGCTTTTTCTGCAAATGTTGCTTGAGAGGCAAATAATGTACCTACTACTAATGCAAGAGTTGAGAGTTTATTTTTTAACATACATTTTTCCTTATAAAATAATTTGTTAAAAGAAAGGTTGATAGGGTAAAGTGTATTTCTGTTTTAAGCAACCTTTTTTGTAAAAGAGATGACCACCCAAAATGAGCTTTTAAACCGAATTGCTGAGTTGGAAACAAAAGTTGCTTTCCAAGACAATGTGATTGAGGAACTAAATCAAGTTTTAATTCATCATCAGTTTGTATTAGATAAGTTGCAAACGCAAGTTCGCCACTTTGCTAATAAGTTTAAAAATATTCAATCTAGTAATGTGGCTTCTCAAGCAGAAGAAACACCGCCCCCGCACTATTGATTATAAACTTTCTAAAGATTTTTGACAGTGTCTTAATGCGATTATTAGAATAATCTAGATGAATAGTAAATAATGTGAGCGGATAAATTAAATATTTATTGAACGAATAGAGGATAAAAATGAAATTAAAAATAGGTATTATTGGTGCAATGGCACAAGAAATAGAAATTTTACGTAAGTTAATGATGGATGTAAGTGTGCTTGAAATTGCTGGGTGTAAGATTTATGAAGGTAAAATAAATAATACGTGTGTTTCGTTGTTACAATCAGGTATTGGTAAGGTATCTGCAGCGATGGGGACTACGTTACTATTAGAATTAACTAAACCTAATATGGTTATTAATACGGGCTCAGCAGGTGGTTTAGCAGAAAATCTAAATGTGGGGGATATTGTTATTTCTACTGAAGTTCGCCATTATGATGTTGATGTGACTGCATTTGGTTATGAAATTGGACAATTGCCGGCGAATCCGGCTGCTTTTTTACCAAACGAACAGTTAGTAAATATGGCATTTAAAGAAACAAAAACAGCCGGTGTTAATGCTGTTGCGGGGTTAATTTGTAGTGGCGATCGCTTTGTTAATGGTGCGGAACAAATTACTACTATACGTCAACATTTTGATCAAGTGGTGGCGGTGGAAATGGAAGCAGCTGCAATAGCGCAAGTTTGTTATGCATTTGAGGTGCCTTTTGTTGTTGTACGTGCTATTTCTGATGTTGCGGATAAGTGCTCACATTTGTCATTTGAGGAATTTTTGCCTTTAGCGGCTGAAAAATCGTCAGAAATTGTGATCGCAATGTTAAACAATTTTAGTTAATGTTAGCGGGGAAGCGGTATAATTAATTGTGATTTTTGCAAAATAGACCGCTTTTTATCGCAATTTTGTTGCAAGTTTTATACAATAATCTACCTTTTAATCTACTATTAAAGGTAGGTTTTTTTATTTATTGATTACCGAACTTTAATTTTGCAAGAGTGGGTTGTGATATGAGAGATGTACCGAATATTGGTTTTATTAGTTTAGGTTGTCCTAAAAATTTAGTTGATTCAGAACGTATTTTGACGGAATTACGTAGTGATGGTTACAATATTATTCCAAGTTATGAAAATGCAGACTTAGTGATTGTTAATACCTGTGGTTTTATTGATAGTGCAGTGCAGGAGTCATTAGAAGCAGTCGGTGAAGCATTAAAAGAAAATGGTAAAGTGATTGTTACGGGATGTTTAGGGGCAAAAGAAAATCAAATTCGAGAAGTACATCCGAAAGTATTAGAAATTACCGGCCCGCATAGTTATGAAGCGGTTATGCAACATGTACATAAATATGTGCCACGTCCGGAACGTAATATGTATACTAGTTTGGTGCCAGCGCAAGGTGTTAAATTAACACCGAAACATTATGCGTATTTAAAAATTTCGGAAGGGTGTGATCATCGTTGTACTTTCTGTATTATTCCCTCAATGCGAGGTGATTTAGATAGCCGTCCGATTGTACAAATATTAGATGAAGCAAAACGATTAGTGGATTCTGGCGTAAAAGAATTATTAATTGTTTCGCAAGATACATCTGCTTATGCCTTAGATCAAACGAAAGAAAATCAAAATAAAACCGTCTTTTGGAATGGTGTACCAATTAAAAATAATTTAATTAGTTTATGTGAACAATTAGCTACATTAGGTATTTGGATACGTTTACATTACGTTTATCCGTATCCACACGTTGATAATTTAATTCCATTGATGGCTGAAGGTAAAATTTTGCCATATTTGGATATTCCGCTACAACACGCGAGTCCGAAAATCTTAAAGGCAATGAAGCGACCTGGCTCAATTGATCGTACTTTAGAGCGGATTAAACAATGGCGTGAAATTTGTCCGCAATTGACGTTACGTTCAACGTTTATTGTTGGTTTCCCTGGGGAAACGGAAGAAGATTTTCAAATGTTATTAGACTTCTTAACAGAAGCACAATTAGATAGAGTTGGATGTTTTAAATTTAGTCCTGTTGATGGTGCTGTTGCAAAAGAAATGGCTGAACAAGTTCCTGAAGAGGTGAAAGAAGATCGCTTTCATCGTTTTATGCAAGTTCAACAACGTATTTCTGTGGCTCGTTTACAACAAAAAATAGGTAAGACCTTAGCTATTATTATTGATGAAATAGATGAATATGGCATTATTGGTCGTTCGATGGGAGACGCGCCAGAAATTGATGGTGTTGTTTATGTAGATAACATTTCTCAGCAAGCTGTCACAGTTGGTCAAATTATATTGGTGACCATAACCAATGCCGATGAATATGATCTGTGGGGCACTTATTGATTTATTAACATAAAATAGGGTAAAAATATGGAATTACATTCTCCTAGCTTAGAAAAATTTGAAGCAGCGGTTATTGAAAAAGATTACGAATTAGCTTGTACTGAGTTATTAGCTATTTTAGATAAATTAGATAACAATTTTGGTACTTTACAAGATATTGAATTCGCATATCCACCTCAGTTAGAAGATTTGGAACAAGATAAAGTTGTTTATTTCTGTACAAGAATGGCAACGGTTATTACAACGCTTTTTACTGATGTTGAATTTGCTATTTCGAGCGCAGGAGCACAACGGTTTTTAGTTTTCCAACGTTGGTTATCGTTTATTTTTGCTAGCTCGCCTTTTATTAATGCAGACCATATTTTACAGAGTTATAACTGTAATCCAGATCGCGATATCGAAGATGATATTCATTTAGCGGCAACCAAAGAAGCGTTAATTAAATTCTGTGTTATGTACTTGCCAGAATCAAATTTAAAATTAAATCTTGATGCGGCTTGGAATGTTGATCCTGAGTTATGTGCATCACTTTGCTTTGCATTACAATCACCACGTTTTTTAGGCACTGTGGCAGCATATTCCAAAAGAAGTGCCATTTTGCAATGGTTCCCTGAGCATTTAGCACAATTAGCTAATCTAGATAATATACCGAGTGCTATTTCGCACGATGTTTATATGCACTGTAGTTATGATATTGCAGAAAATAAGCATGCGGTTAAAAAAGCATTAAATCAGGTTATTCGTCGCCATATTGTTAATGAATACGGTTGGCAAGATCGTGATACAACTCGCATTGGTTATCGGAATGATAAGCCCGTGATGGTGGTGTTACTAGAGCATTTCCATTCAGCCCATTCTATTTATCGCACTCATTCAACTTCAATGATTGCTGCTCGTGAACATTTTTATTTAATTGGTTTGGGGAGCAAAGCGGTTGATGCTAATGGACAAGCGGTATTTGATGAATTTCATTTGTTAGAAGATGACAATATGAAAGATAAATTAGATCATATTCGTTCTATTTGTGAACAAAATGGAGCAGCAATACTGTATATGCCTAGCGTTGGAATGGATTTAAGCACTATTTTTGTGAGTAATACGCGTCTAGCACCGATACAAGTGATTGCATTAGGCCACCCAGCCACAACATATTCAGAATTCATTGATTATGTGATTGTTGAAGAAGATTATATTGGTTCAGAGGCTTGTTTTAGTGAAACATTATTACCTTTACCAAAAGATGCTTTACCTTACGTACCATCGGCGTTAGCTCCTGAAAAAGTAGAATATCTGCTACGCGAAAATCCTGAAGTGGTTAATATTGGTATTGCTGCCACTACAATGAAGTTGAATCCATATTTTCTAGATGCATTAAAAGTGATTCGTGATCGAGCTAAAGTTAAAATTCACTTCCACTTTGCATTAGGGCAATCGACCGGCGTTACTCATCCTCATATTGCTCGTTTTATTAAATCCTATTTAGGCGATTCAGCGACAGCATATCCTCACGCACCTTATCATCAATATTTAACTGTGTTACGTAATTGCGATATGATGCTTAATCCATTCCCATTTGGTAATACTAATGGCATTATTGATATGGTGACTTTAGGACTGGTCGGCATTTGTAAAACCGGTGATGAAGTACATGAACATATTGATGAAGGACTGTTTAAACGCTTAGGTTTACCAGAATGGTTAATTGCAGATACTGTAGATGAATATATTGAATGTGCGCTACGTTTAGCGGAAAATCATACTGAACGTTTAGCATTGCGTCGACATATTATTGAGAATAATGGCTTAGCTACTTTATTTACCGGTGATCCTAGCCCTATGGGAAGCGTATTATTAGCCAAGTTAAATGAATGGCGAGAACAACAAAAAACAGCCGCGCCATTAAAGAAAACTAAATCTGTTAATAAAACTAACACAGTTAATAAAACTAAAGCGGTCAATAAAACTAAAAAAGTTGCAAAAAAAGCCACTGAAACTAATAAGTCAGTCACTAAAAAACCTGTAGCGAAGAAAAAACGCAGTAGCTAAGCTATTGTTCTTTTTCACACTTTCAAGGACTAGGTTAACTAAGCCTGATGTGTGTTGCTCGCGCTAAGTGGGAATTAATTATTTTTATATTTGGATAGGAAGTAAATTATGTGTGGAATTATGGGTGCAGTAGCACAACGTGATGTAGCGGATATTTTAGTCGATGGATTGCATCGATTAGAATATCGAGGCTACGATTCAGCAGGTGTAGCGGTACTAAATGAACAACACCATATGCAAATTATTCGGCGTGTAGGTAAAGTCAAAGCCCTTGAAGAAGCTGTGATAGGAGAAAAAGTACTTGGCGGCACAGGCATTGCACATACACGTTG
Organism: [Haemophilus] ducreyi; assembly: GCF_900109315.1. Taxonomy (GTDB): domain Bacteria; phylum Pseudomonadota; class Gammaproteobacteria; order Enterobacterales; family Pasteurellaceae; genus Haemophilus_B; species Haemophilus_B ducreyi. Next base: position 7,953 of record NZ_FOJC01000009.1, read on the forward strand.
GGCAACCCATGGGGAACCGTCCGAAATAAATGCACATCCTCATCGTAGTGGCAAAATAGCTGTCGTACATAATGGCATTATTGAAAATTATGAAGCATTAAAAGTTGAGTTACAACAACGCGGTTATATTTTTTCGTCACACGCTGATACAGAAGTAATTGCTCACTTAGTTGAATGGGAACTTCGTACGGCACATTCATTATTAGAAGCGGTCCAAAAAGCAGTGGTACAATTACGTGGCGCTTATGGAACAGTGGTAATGAATCAAGACGATCCAACTCGTCTAGTTGTCGCACGTTCAGGCAGTCCACTGGTAATTGGTTATGGTATTGGTGAAAATTTCATTGCTTCCGATCCTTTAGCATTATTGAGTGTAACGCATCGTTTTGCTTATTTAGAGGAAGGCGATGTAGCGGAAATTACTCGCCATACTGTAGCTATTTACAACCAAGCGGGTGAAGCGGTCACACGTGAAATTCATCAAGGCAATTTTGAACAAGATGCTGCAGATAAAGGTGTTTATCGCCATTATATGCAAAAAGAGATTTTTGAACAGCCGATTGCTATTATGAATACCTTAGCAGGTAGGATTAAAGATGGGCAGGTAAATATTGAAGCGATTGCACCTAATGCAGCGGATATTTTAGCTAAAGTAGAACATATTCAAATCGTAGCATGTGGCACATCTTACAATGCGGGAATGGTTGCTCGTTATTGGTTTGAAGAAATTGCTAATATAAGTTGTAATGTTGAGATTGCTTCGGAATTTCGTTACCGAAAATTTGTAGTGCAACCAAACAGCTTGCTTATTACTTTATCACAATCAGGTGAAACAGCCGATACGCTTGCCGCATTAAGGCTGGCTAAACAGTCCGGTTATATGGCAGCAATGACGATTTGTAATGTAGCAAGTTCGTCCTTGGTTCGTGAATCTGATTTTGCTTTTATGACCAAAGCGGGCATTGAAATTGGCGTTGCGTCCACTAAGGCATTTACTACGCAATTAACTTGCTTATTGTTACTGAGTGTGACCATCGGGCGTTTAAAAGGCCGTCTTTCTGTCGCACAAGAACAGCAAATTGTACAATCATTACAAAAATTGCCTTCCCAAATTGAGAGTGCTTTAGTTTTTGATAAAGAGATTGAGAAATTATCAGAAGATTTTGCGGATAAGCAACATACATTATTTTTAGGGCGAGGTGAATTTTATCCAATTGCAATGGAATCTGCATTAAAGTTAAAAGAAATCTCATATATTCATGCAGAAGCTTATGCAGCAGGTGAATTAAAACACGGGCCTTTAGCATTAATTGATAGTGAAATGCCGGTGGTGGTAGTCGCGCCTGAAAATGATTTACTCGAGAAAGTAAAATCAAATATTGAAGAAGTTCGCGCACGTGGCGGTCAATTATATGTATTTGCTGATCACGAAGCGGGCTTTGAACAGACGGTCGATTTTAAAACAATAGTATTACCGCGTGTTGATGCAGTAACGGCGCCTATTTTTTACACCGTACCATTACAATTACTCTCTTATCACATTGCATTAATTAAAGGCACGGATGTTGATCAACCACGTAATCTTGCTAAAGCAGTAACAGTCGAATAATCATAGATTAAATATGAAATAAGAGCCTCTCATATGTTGGAGAGGTTTTTTTATGATTAGAGAATGTATGCTACATATTAAAAAATTAAATTTGTTAAGTTGCGCATTTTTATTAAATAATAAATACTTAATAAATTATTTTGTAAATATCCTATTATTTTAGTTTTAATAATAAATTAAATTATTATAATATAAGCATTATTTTATGATATTTTTAGGCATTAAATGGAATTTTGTATTTGATTCCAAATAAGTGTAATTTTATTGTTAATGAATAGAGAAATAATAATGAAAATTAAATATCTCTTGGCTGTTATTTTTGCCTTTTTTTCTGCTAATTTAGTAGCAAATAGTTTATATCTTTTTGCGCAATATGATGGGCAGGAGATTTCTGGTAAATCTTATTATCCCAATCAGTCGGCTGCAGCAGATATTTATGTTAAGGTTTATCAGTTAGGTATGTCAGGTAGTGAAAACGTGCCTATTATCTCAACCAAGTCAGATACAAATGGACATTTTTATATTCCTGTTTCAGGTGATGGACCTTTTAAGGTGGTTGTAGAGGGACCTAATGGTTATCGGGCTGAGCGAATGGCGGATAATATTTTGAAGCGGTCGTTAGGACGTTCAGAATTTGAGTTATTGCGTGAAGATTTTGAAACCTTTAAAAATAAAATCTATTTACGTGATATTATTGGTGGTGTCGGTTATATGCTAGGTTTATTTGGTATTTTAGCGTTATTAGCGATTCGAAAAGAAAAAAATAGTAAATAAATTGTTTGCTTTACGGTCCATCAGGGAATATGAGTGATTTTTTAAAACAAGTAGCTTTTTAAGTTAATCAGTATAAAGCGGTTGTATTTTTAGTAAAAGTAAAAATTTTTAATGTAAAAAGAGGCTTTGCGATGAAATCAGATAAACCGATTGAATGTGTTGGCTGTAATACGTTTGATGTGGGATCGATTATTGATAACAGTGAACGTGATGCTAAATTTGAGAAAGTTTATGCGACACAAGAACAAGCTGAAGCGGTATTGGCAAAATTAGTGCAAAAGGCGCGCGATACGGAAATAGATCCTTGTGAAATTAGCAGTAATATTCTGCCGGTTGAGGCTGGTTTTTTATTAATGGCTAATTTTCATTTTAGTTGCCAAGCAGAAGTCGTGATTTTCCAATTAGGAACACGGGCATTTTAACAATGTTTTAAACAAACAGCTTATTAATGCAAATAATTTGCTGATTTTTGCTTAATTAGGCGGTTTTTTTGCAAAAAACTAGCGTTGTTACAAGGCACTTATTGCTGGGGTATGGATAATTATGAAAATGTTGTGTATCTATACCCTATTTTAATGTATTAGTTTCAAATTAAGCCTTTAGGCTGTCAAATTAAACGAATGTTTTCTTCGTTTTACCTCAATCCGCTACTTTAAACGCGATAGCGTGTCATTAAATAATTTATTCAATTAGTCGCATTTTTTTCGCTAAATTTTACCGCTTAAAAAGCAAGTAATCAAAATGTATGAGCCGATGACTTATTTCTTTGATATTCGCCAAGGTTATGATGTGCAATATATGATGAAAGAAGACGTGATCGCCGAAGTTAATGTTGCACAGCAAAAATAAACTCACTAATGAGTAGATGGAGAAAATAATGAATCCCTGGCTTTTATTAGCATTTACAATTGTGATTGAAGTGGTGGGCAGTAGTTGTATTAAAGCCAGTGATGGTTTTAGTAAACCATTACCTACAGTGGTGGCAATTGGTTCTTTTATCATTGCACTTTATTTATTGTCGATCATTACCAAAATACTACCGCTAGGTATTGTCTATGCGGTGTGGTCTGGCGTGGGAATTATATTAACCTCGTTAGTTGCCTATTTCGCTTTTGGACAAAAGTTAGATCTGCCGGGAGGAATTGGCATCACTTTAATTCTGCTTGGTGTGTTAGTGATTAATTTATTTTCACAACATTCCAATCATTAAGTCATTAACATAAATAAGCGGTTAGTTTTGGCAAAAAAGTTGCGAAAACTAACCGCTTTTGTTGTTGTAATTGAGTGGTTAAAACAGTAAAAACGATTATTCGGTGGTCAATGAATGATTTAACCAGCTCATATAGGCTTTAGTGCCTTCTGCGACCGTTTTGAAATTATCTTGATAACCAGCCGCGCGTAATTTAGTTAAGTCCGCTTGAGTAAAGGTTTGATAACGCGATTTTAAATGATCGGGGAACGGAATGGTCTCAATATGTCCTTTCCCGTGAAAATCAATCACCGCTTGAGCAACGGTTTGGAATGATTCTGCTTTACCTGTGCCGAGATTATAGATCCCTGAAATATTATTTTTCCACGCCCAAATATTGACTTTAGCCACATCTTCAACATACACGAAATCACGTAAAAAATGCTCAGAACCAGCAAATAATTTTGGATTTTCACCTTTTAACATTTGGTTATTAAGATGGAAAGCCACGCTAGCCATCGATCCTTTATGTTGTTCACGTGGACCATAAACATTGAAATATTTAAAGCCACAAATAGCGGAATTTGCTTCAGGTAAAAGGCGACGAACATATTCATCAAATAGGAATTTGGAATAGCCATAGGCATTTAATGGGCCTTCAAATTTCCGTTCTTCGATAAAATTATCAGCGCGACCGCCATAAGTGGCAGCGCTAGAAGCATATAAAAATGGAATTTGGCGATCTACACAAAAATGTAATAACTCTTTGGAATATTCATAATTATTTTGCATTAAATATTTGCCATTCCATTCGGTTGTTGAGGAACAAGCACCTTGGTGAAAAATTGCGTCAATCTCACCAAAATCATCACCAGCAATAATCGAAGCAATAAAATCATCTTTATCGCAATAATCCGTGATATCTAAATCCACTAAGTTAATGAATTTTTCACCATTTTTTAGGTTATCTACCACTAAAATGTCTTTTCTGCCAATATCATTTAACGCATTAATGATGTTGCTGCCGATCATACCAAAACCGCCAGTTACGATAATCATAGCTTTTTTCCTCTTTAAAACATAAAAGTGAAGTTATTATCGTTCGATCGCAAGGAATTTACAAATATTGTTAGGAATTGCGCTTGTTATTAGCGAGGCTCTCTCTAGGTAAGAGAGAGCGGAGAGAAGTTATGCTTTGGCTCGATAGAGTTGTTTTTTCAATTTTTGCATTTTGTCTTTTATACGTTGGCGTTTTAAATTAGAGATATGATCAACAAAGACAATGCCATTTAGATGATCGATTTCGTGCTGAATACAAATAGCAAAGAGATCATCGGCGTGGTAAATCACTTCTTCTCCTTGGCGATTTAGTGCTTTGACGGTGATCTTTTCTTTACGAGGGACTAAGGCTCGATAGCCTGGGATAGATAAGCAACCTTCTTCAATCCCCGTTTCGCCACACGACTCTAAAATTTCTGGATTAATTAATACTACTTGATTAGTTTTATCACCTTCTATATCAATGGTAATAACTCGCTTTAATACTCCCACTTGTGAGGCTGCGAGTCCGATACCGCCTTCTTGATACATTGTATCAAACATATCATCGATGAATTGATTTAATTCATCATCAACTTGTGTAACCGGTTCACATACTTTAGTTAATCGGTCATCTGGATAAAGTACTACTTGTAAAACTGACATTTTTGTGATCTCAATCGAAAAATAAAAAATTATTCATTGGTTAATTAACTCGTTTTCTTATGATCGAATTATTTGTCCTTATTGGGCAATTGCGATATGAATAAAAACGTGTGCTTAACTTACCTTTTTAATCGTTATTTGTCCATTCTTCCTGTTAATAATCAATTATTAATTTAGAGAACTTATTAATGAAACAATTGGCATTACTTAAATTATTGCAGATTCCACAACTAGGCCCACAGCGGATTGCACGTTTATTAAATCAAATTGATTTTGCTGAATTTTGTCAATATAGCAAAACAGAACTACAGCAAATGGGATGGAATGACAAACAAATTCAATGTTGGTTTCAGCCTGAAATGCGTTGGATTGATCGGGCAATAACTTGGGCAGAACAGCCAAATCAACGGCTTGTGACACTGTTTGATAAAGATTATCCCTTTTTATTACAGCAAATTAGCACTGCACCACTATTATTATTTGTGCGTGGTTCGGTGGCTAGCTTAACTCTGCTACAAATTGCGATTGTTGGCAGTCGTGATTATTCTCCTTATGGAGAGTATTGGGCCTCTTATTTTACACGCGAATTAATTGAGCAAGGTTTTGCGGTAACAAGTGGCTTGGCGATTGGCATTGATGGTTTTTGTCATCAACAAGCAGTAAAACAGCAAGCGGTGACTATTGCTGTATTAGGTAGCGGTTTAGATCAAGTTTATCCCGCACGTCATAAAAAATTAGCAGAACAAATTATTGCGAATGGTGGAGCATTAGTGTCAGAGTTTTTTCCCGATCAACCCCCGCTAGCGGAACATTTTCCTCGTCGAAATCGTATTATTAGTGGCTTGTCACTTGGTACTTTAGTGGTAGAAGCAACGATTAATAGTGGCTCATTAATTACCGCACGCTATGCTTTAGAGCAAGGGCGAGAGGTCTTTGCTTTGCCGAATACTGCACAAAATCCTTATGCAGCAGGTTGCCATCAATTGATTAAGGAAGGCGCTATTTTAACCGAATCGATAGCGGATATTTTACAAGCGATTCAGCATCAATATCGACCATCAGCTAAGCTAGTTAATGCAAATAGCGTGAATAATTCCCCTAATATTGCTAATCAGCAATTGACAATACCGTTAACGGATAAAACATTGCCGGATTTGACCGCTTGTCAGCAACAGATTATGCAAAATATCAGTTTTACGCCGATTGCAATAGATGATTTAGCTAAAGCAACGGATATAGCGGTCGAAATATTATTAGTTGAGCTACTTGGTTTAGAATTATTAGGTATGATTAAACAGGTTTGTGGGGGATATGTAGTGACACAGGCATAACAATCGCTAGAGAGTTAGGTAAATTTAGGGCGAAATAGCACAGCAAAAAGGCATAAAAAATAATGCTTGCCGTTAAAGACGACAAGCATTATTTAAGGATAAAGAAAGCTTATTTCTTCGCTTGTAGCACACGATAGCTAAAAAGAGCACAACAGCTAATAAATAAAGTTAAACCGAAAATCTCTGCCATCGCGCCCCAATTTTCAATATGTAACGCTAATGGTGTATCAGAACCGCCCGAGGTGACAGAACCCGCAATAATAAATGCGAGTAGAACACCAACTAAGCTTTCACCGACAATCAAACCTGCGGCAAATAATGTGCCATAACGCTCTGCTTTTTTATTCAGTAATTTCACATCTTTGCCTGTTTGTTGTGCATAACGTTTAAGATGGCGACTAATAAGCCAAGAAAGTAGTGCGCCGATAATCAGCGGTGCAGTCACGACAGGGGGCAAATAAATGCCAATTCCTACCGCTAATGTAGGTAAGCTAAAACGGCCGAGACTCGTTTTTTTGACTACAGTATCAATTATGATTAAACCAATACCAAAAGCAATACCAATAAAAATATAAGTCCATTCTAAACTATTTGAGAAAATACCGTTGGCAATCGTCATCATAATCGTCGCTTGCGGTGCGGAAAGTGCTTGGCTTGCATTCATTTCAGCCCGTGGCATTGCACCGGCAAAACCATAAGCGTGGTAGAGAATTTCTAGCACTGGTGTGATGACTAACGCGCCTACGACACAACCAATAATTAAGGCAAACTGTTGTCTCCACGGCGTGGCTTTAACTAAATAGCCCGTTTTTAAATCTTGTAAGTTATCGTTAGAAATTGTGGAAATACAAAAGACAATGGCTGCGGTAAAGATCGTTAATGCGGTTAAAAAACGTTGGCCATCTTCTGTTTCCATAAGCCCGGATAGATTACCGACTACCATCAAAATCAATGAAATTAATACAATTGAGATAATCCCAATGCCAGAAATGGGACTTGATGATGATCCAACTAAACCCGCCATATAACCCGAAGCTGCCGCCACTAAAAAACCGACGACAATCGCCAAAAGTGTGCAAATAACAACTAGGAAAAAGGAAAATTCTAGCGATAATCCGACCGGTTGTAAGAAACTGACTAACGCCACTACAATTAATACAACACTCGCTAGAATGGTGTAGACTATGGTTTTAGGCGATAGATCTTGCATTGTTCTTTCAATACTTTGTGAACTAGCATCTTTTAATGCTCGAAAGGCGTGTGACATTCCTTGCACCATTGGCTTGAATAATACTAATAACGTCCAAATGACAGCAATACCAATCGTACCCACCCCAATAAAGCGAACTTTACTTTTCCATATATTCATTGCAAAAGTAATCATGTCTGTATCTGCTGGCATCATTGTTGTGGCAGTAAAATAAGGAACAGCAATACCCCAAGTAAATAGGGCACCCACTAATATTGCAATACCGCCCACGATACCCACTAAATAGCCTGCGCCTAATAATGCAAATGAAATGTCCATCGGTAATTGAAATATTGCATTACCACCTTTAAACCAAAAACTAGTACTATCAGCAACAACTCGTAAACCATTCGTTAAAAAACTCACAATTGCGGCTAAAACACCGCCAGAAATAATTTCTTTTACACCGCTATCTTTGCTATTAGTTTCTTCACCCGCTTTTAAAATTTCTGCGGCGGCTACGCCCTCAGGGTAAGGCAAAGTGCTTTTCACTACCATCACATTACGTAATGGCACAGTAAAAATAACCCCCTAAAATCCCCCCTGAAATACAGATCAATAATGTTTGCCAAAAAGGAAAGGATTGCCAATATCCCATCATTAATAATGCAGGTAATACAAATATAACAGAAGAAAGCGTGCCTGCGGCGGAAGCTTGTGTTTGAACCATATTGTTTTCAAGGATATTGGCACCTTTAAACATTTTTAGCACCGCCATAGAAATGACCGCAGCAGGAATAGATGAAGCAAAAGTTATCCCTACTTTTAAGCCTAAATATACATTTGATGCAGTAAATACGACAGTGATTAACGCCCCTAATATCATTCCCCTTAGCGTTAGTTCCCTTAGCTCAATAGGTTGATTATTCATATATCCTCCAAAAAATTATAGGTAAAGTTATTATTTAAATTTGTTATTGAATTTATTTCGGCATATTTTTACCTAACCGCTATAAAAAATGTGTTGTTTTTTTATGTAAAAAGGACCACTTATTTAATCTAAATACATAGATCCTGTTTATTGTTTTATACTAAATATGTGTTGAAAACAATAAATTTTTCTAAATAAAGAATAAAAGATCGTGGCAACCAAGCCTAAAAAGGTTATAATCTCATGATTATTAAAAAATAATAGTTATCTTTTTTACAAAATTTAGGTTTTATATGGCTACTGATATTAAAAAGAAAAACGCTGAGCAGATCGACGAAGAAAAGGGGATTAAAAGTAAAGCAGTAAATGGCTCATTATGGTCAATTGCTATTTTACTACTCACTGTGGCTGCGGTTGGTAATGCATATTTTGCATCACATTTTAGCTTGATCGTACGGGTATTATTACTTGTCGTATTAATCGGTGGTGCTGTTGGTTTTGCTGCCATTACTAATCAAGGCAAAAAAGCAATTGCATTTGCTAAAGAATCTCGCACAGAACTTAGAAAGATCATTTGGCCTACTCGCCCTGAGGCGACACAAACAACATTAATTGTGGTTGCGGTGTGTGTTGTCGTCTCATTGATATTATGGGGTATCGACTCTATTATCGTTACATTGGTTACATTTTTAACAAATTTAAGGTTCTAAGATGAGCGAAGTAGAAAAGACAGAAACATCAAAAATGCGTTGGTACGTATTACAAGCATTTTCAGGTTTTGAAAACCGTGTTGCAGTAACATTACGTGAATATATTAAATTACATCAAATGGAAGACCAATTTGGTGAAGTATTAGTGCCGACTGAAGAAGTGGTAGAAAATATTGGTGGTAAAAGCCGTCGTACTGAACGTAAATTTTTCCCAGGCTACGTATTAGTACAAATGGAAATGAATGATGATACTTGGCATTTAGTTAAAAGTGTGCCACGTGTAATGGGCTTCATTGGTGGTACGGCTGATAAACCAGCTGCTATTTCTAAACGCGAAGCAGATCGCATTTTAAACCGAGTACAAGAAACTGCGGATAAACCTCGCCATCGTAATGAATATCATCCAGGCGAAAATGTACGCGTGACGGAAGGACCATTTGCTGACTTCACTGGTACAGTAGAAGAAGTTGATTATGAGAAAGGTCGCTTAAAAGTATCAGTCTCAATTTTTGGTCGAGCAACACCTGTTGAACTTGAGTTTGGTCAAGTTGAAAAGCAATTTTAGTCGTGCTTGCTAAATAAACAAAATAGTGATAATTAGTTAATTTAATTGCTTAATTCTAGATTTTTTGCTTGAAAAATGATCGCAATATATTTAGAATGCACAGCCTCGAGTTAGCTTGCTAACTCGTTTTTTATGTAACAGGGGAGCCGATAACGGCGTTATTACCCATTTAGAAGGAAACTTAAACATGGCAAAAAAAGTCCAAGCATACGTTAAGTTGCAAGTTGCAGCGGGTATGGCTAATCCATCACCACCAGTTGGTCCAGCATTAGGTCAACAAGGTGTTAATATCATGGAATTCTGTAAAGCATTCAATGCACGCACTGAGAGTTTAGAAAAAGGGTTACCTATTCCTGTTGTTATCACTGTTTATGCAGACCGTTCATTTACTTTCGTTACTAAAACTCCACCAGCAGCGGTGTTACTTAAAAAAGCAGTAGGTATCAAGTCTGGTTCAGGTAAACCAAACAAAGATAAAGTAGGTACGGTAACGCAAGAGCAATTACGTCAAATCGCAGAAACTAAAGCAGCGGATATGACGGGTGCAACTATCGAAACTAAAATGAAATCAATTGCTGGTACAGCTCGCTCAATGGGCTTGATCGTAGAGGAATAATACAATGGCTAAATTGACTAAAAAAATGAAAGCAATTAAAGCTGGCGTAGATTCTACTAAAGCTTATGAAATCAACGAAGCTATCGCACTTTTAAAACAATTTGCAACAGCAAAATTCGTTGAAAGCGTAGATGTAGCGGTAAATTTAGGTATTGATCCTCGTAAATCAGACCAAAACGTACGTGGTGCAACAGTATTACCACACGGTACAGGCCGTTCTGCTCGTGTCGCAGTATTCACACAAGGTGCAAATGCAGAAGCAGCAAAAGCAGCAGGTGCTGATTTAGTTGGTATGGAAGACTTAGCTGAGCAAATCAAAAAAGGTGAAATGAATTTTGATGTTGTTATCGCTTCTCCAGATGCAATGCGTGTTGTTGGTCAATTAGGTCAAGTGTTAGGTCCTCGTGGCTTAATGCCAAACCCAAAAGTTGGTACTGTAACATTAAATGTGGCTGAAGCGGTTAAAAATGCAAAATCAGGTCAGATCCGTTACCGTAATGATAAAAATGGTATTATCCATACAACAATTGGTAAAGTTGATTTCTCTGAAGTACAATTAAAAGAAAACCTTCAAGCATTGTTAGCAGCATTAAATAAAGCTAAACCAACCACTGCGAAAGGTATCTTCATTAAGAAAGTAAGTGTCTCTACAACAATGGGCGCGGGTGTAGCTGTTGAGCAAACCTCACTTTAATACTGACTTTACAGGGTCGTATTATCGCGTATAATTTCGACCTTAACTTGCGCGAGCAAGCTGATGGTGCTTAGCCTATCTAAGCCCCATCCAAGACCGTAGGTGGATAGCTTGCTATTCTTAATAACAAGCCTACGTAGATGGTGAACAGACAGAATTATCTGCTTCTGGACACCTTAGCCTCAAGAAGATACCGTATTAAGCGGTAATATTTTGGGGATTTTTTGTAAATTCTGCTCACGAAAGTGGCAGAGTGTATCAGGAGCTAAAACCAATGGCATTAAATCTTCAAGACAAACAAGCAATTGTTGCTGAAGTAAATGAAGCAGCCAAAGGTGCCCTTTCAGCTGTTGTTGCGGATTCTCGTGGCGTCACAGTTGAAAAAATGACTGAGTTACGTAAATCTGCTCGTGAAGCTGGTGTAACAATGCGCGTTGTTCGTAATACTTTATTACGTCGTGCGGTTGAAGGCACAGAATTCGAATGCTTAACAGATACGTTTACTGGTCCAACTCTTATTGCATTTTCTAATGAACATCCAGGTGCAGCTGCACGTTTGTTTACAGAATTTGCGAAAACAAATAAAGAGTTTGAACTTAAAGGTGCAGCCTTTGAAGGTAAAGTACAAAATGTAGAGTTCTTAGCTACATTACCAACTTACGAAGAAGCAATTGCACGTTTAATGGGCACAATGAAAGAAGCTGCGGCAGGCAAACTTGTTCGCACTTTTGCAGCATTACGCGACAAATTACAAGAAGCTGCATAATTTTTTGCAGAAAACTTCTTAACTCGTTTAACAACTTATTTACTTTAGGAATTGATTGTTATGTCATTAACTAACGAACAAATTATTGAAGCGATCGCTTCTAAATCAGTATCAGAAATCGTTGAATTAATCACCGCGATGGAAGAAAAATTCGGTGTTTCAGCAGCGGCAGCAGTAGCAGCAGCAGCTCCAGCGGCGGCGGCAGCAGAAGAAAAAACTGAATTCGATGTAGTATTAGCTAACGCAGGTGCTAATAAAGTTGCTGTAATCAAAGCAGTACGTGGTGCAACAGGTTTAGGCTTAAAAGAAGCTAAAGACTTAGTTGAATCTGCTCCAGCAACCTTAAAAGAAGGTATTTCGAAACCAGAAGCTGAAGCGCTTAAGAAAGAATTAGAAGATGCTGGTGCACAAGTAGAAATCAAATAATTTTGATTTAACTTACTAGAATATTCAAGTTCAATTAACCCCGGTGGAAACATCGGGGTTTTTTATAAATATGGGTTAATAATGTGTAATATATAGTCAATTAAATGATTTGACTTAGGCTTATTTAAGTGAGTCTGTTAAGTAAATTGGCTATTGCTAAATGTGTATTAATTTGTTAGAATTAAGGATCATTTTTTGTGTATATGGCTGACGATGAATCTCGTCAGCCTTTTGTGCTTTAAAAAAATCCAACTAATTTTGTCATTTTAATTGTTGGATATTGATATTGTAAAAACTCTTCCCCAATTTACCGCTTGCAGTAGTGATTTTTGACTCAAGAATGAGTGATTGGAAAATGACACCTCGTACTCTTTTAATGCCACTTCCAACCGAGTTTTTCTCGTGCGGATTGTGAAATCTCAACCAACATAAAAAATCAGAGGCTATCTAAAAAATGGCATACTCATATTCCGAGAAAAAGCGTATTCGTAAAAGCTTTGGTAAACGTCCACAAGTTCTTAATGTACCTTACCTATTAACAATTCAGCTTGATTCTTATGAAAAATTTATTCATAGAGATTTAGATGGACAACAAGGTTTAGAAGCGGCATTCCGCTCAGTGTTTCCAATCGTTAGTAATAATGGTTCTACTGAATTGCAATACGTTTCTTATGAATTAGGTGAACCTGTATTTGATGTACGTGAATGTCAAATTCGTGGTACCACTTATGCTGCCCCATTACGCGTAAAACTTCGTTTAGTTGCGTTCGATCGTGAAGCTGCTGCTGGCACGGTGAAAGATATTAAAGAACAAAATGTGTATATGGGTGAAATTCCATTAATGACAGATAATGGTACTTTTGTAATTAATGGTACAGAGCGTGTAATCGTTTCACAATTACATCGTAGTCCTGGCGTTTTCTTTGATTCAGATAAAGGTAAAACGCATTCTTCAGGTAAAGTGTTGTATAACGCACGTATTATCCCTTATCGTGGTTCATGGCTAGATTTTGAGTTTGATCCAAAAGATAACCTTTATGCGCGTATTGACCGCCGTCGTAAATTACCTGCTACCATCATTTTACGTGCATTAGGCTATACCACAGAAGAAATCTTAACGATGTTCTTCGAGAAAGTATTGTTTGAAATTCAAGATAATAAATTATTAATGATATTGGTGCCGGAACGCTTACGTGGTGAGACTGCGGCATTTGATATTGAAGCTAATGGTAAAATTTATGTAGAACGTGGTCGTCGTATTACTGCACGCCATATTCGTACATTAGAAAAAGATGGTATTACTCAAATTGAGGTGCCGGTAGAGTATATTGTGGGTAAAGTTGCTGCGAAAGATTATGTTGATCTTTCAACAGGTGAATTAGTGTGCCCAGCTAATACGGAAATCTCTATGGATATGCTAGCGAAATTATCGCAAGCGGGCTATGAAGAGCTTGAAGTATTATTTACTAATGATTTAGATCACGGTCCTTATATTTCAGAAACGTTACGTGTTGACTCAACTTATGATCGTTTAAGCGCATTAGTTGAAATTTATCGAATGATGCGTCCGGGAGAGCCACCAACAAAAGAAGCGGCAGAAGCATTATTTGATAATATGTTCTTCTCTGCGGATCGTTACGATTTATCAGCAGTGGGTCGAATGAAATTTAATCGTTCATTAAATATTCCAGAAGGTGTAGGAACGGGTATTTTAACGAATGATGATATCACCGGTGTGATGAAAAAATTAATTGAAATCCGTAATGGTCGTGGTGAAGTAGATGATATTGACCACTTAGGTAATCGTCGTATTCGTTCAGTAGGGGAAATGGCAGAAAATCAATTCCGCATTGGTTTAGTACGTGTTGAACGTGCCGTACGTGAACGTTTATCCTTAGGTGATTTAGATGGAATTACCCCGCAAGATTTAATTAATGCGAAACCTATTTCAGCGGCAGTTAAAGAATTTTTTGGTTCTTCACAACTTTCGCAATTTATGGATCAAAACAATCCGCTTTCAGAGGTTACACATAAACGTCGTATTTCAGCATTAGGTCCTGGTGGTTTAACACGTGAGCGTGCAGGCTTTGAGGTGCGAGATGTACACCCGACGCACTATGGTCGCTTATGTCCGATTGAAACGCCAGAGGGGCCAAACATTGGTTTGATTAACTCACTTTCTGTATATGCACGTACCAATAACTATGGTTTCTTAGAAACGCCATTCCGTAAAGTAGTGAATGGGCAAGTCACAGAAGAGATTGAATATTTATCAGCGATTGAAGAAGGTAATTATGTTGTTGCCCAGGCTAACTCAAACTTAGATGAGCACTTCCGTTTTACAGATACGTATGTCACTTGTCGTGGTGAACACGGTGAATCAGGCTTATATAAACCTGAAGATATTCACTATATGGATATTTCAACACAACAAGTGGTTTCTGTCGCTGCAGCATTAATTCCATTCTTAGAACACGATGATGCAAACCGTGCCTTAATGGGCGCTAACATGCAACGTCAAGCAGTCCCAACATTACGTGCAGATAAACCGCTTGTTGGTACGGGTATGGAAAAACCGATTGCGCTTGACTCTGGTGTGGCAATTGTTGCCAAACGTGGTGGTATTATACAGCGTGTTGATGCATCGCGTATTGTGGTTAAGGTGAATGAAGATGAAACTATTCCGGGCGAAGCGGGCATTGATATCTATAACTTAATTAAATATACCCGTTCAAACCAAAATACGTGTATCAATCAAATTCCTTGTGTGAATTTAGGCGAACCAGTGGCGCGTGGTGAGATCTTGGCAGATGGCCCTTCAACCGATTTAGGTGAGTTAGCATTAGGTCAAAATATCCGCGTGGCATTTATGCCTTGGAATGGCTATAACTTTGAAGACTCAATGTTAGTGTCTGAACGCGTGGTGCAAGAAGATCGCTTTACCACAATTCATATTCAAGAATTATCTTGTGTAGCACGTGATACTAAATTAGGTGCAGAAGAAATTACGGCAGATATTCCGAATGTGGGTGAATCAGCATTAAGTAAACTAGATGAATCTGGTATTGTTTATGTTGGTGCAGGGGTTAAAGGTGGTGATATCTTAGTCGGTAAAGTAACGCCGAAAGGTGAAACCCAATTAACACCAGAAGAAAAATTATTACGTGCAATTTTTGGTGAAAAAGCATCGGATGTAAAAGATTCTTCGTTACGTGTACCAAATGGTACTTCAGGTACGGTAATTGACGTACAAGTATTTACGCGTGATGGCGTTGAGAAAGATAAACGCGCTTTAGAAATCGAAGAAATGCAACTTCGTGAAGCGAAAAAAGATTTAACTGAAGAGTTAGAGATTTTAGAAGCGGGTTTATTTACTCGTGTACGTAACTTGTTAATTGAAAGTGGTGTATCTGAAGCTAACTTAAATAATGTAGTGCGTGAGAAATGGCTAGAACAGACATTAGATGACGAAGCAAAACAAAATCAGTTAGAACAACTTGCAGAACAGCACGAAGAATTATGCAAAGAGTTTGAGCGTAAACTTGAAATCAAACGCAATAAGATCATTCAAGGTGATGATTTAGCACCGGGCGTGTTAAAGGTTGTTAAAGTTTATTTAGCGTTTCGTCGTCAAATTCAACCGGGCGATAAAATGGCCGGTCGCCATGGTAATAAGGGTGTTATCTCAAAAATCAACCCTGTTGAAGATATGCCATACGATGAAAATGGTGAGCCAGTTGAGATTGTGTTAAATCCATTAGGTGTACCGTCGCGTATGAACATTGGTCAGATTTTAGAAACTCATTTAGGCTTAGCGGCTAGAGGGATTGGCGATCAGATCAATGCTATGATTAAACAACAGCAAGAAGTAACTAAATTACGCGAATATATCCAAAAAGCGTATGACTTAGGTCATGGTTCACAAGTTGTTGATTTAAGTACCTTTACGGATGAAGAGGTCATGCGTTTAGCGCAAAATTTACGTAAAGGATTACCGCTTGCTACACCAGTATTTGATGGTGCGCATGAAGCGGAAATTAAAGGCTTATTAGAATTAGGTGGTTTACCTACTTCAGGTCAAATTACCTTATTTGATGGTCGTACGGGTGAGAAATTTGAGCGTCCTGTAACAGTTGGTTACATGTATATGCTCAAATTGAACCACTTAGTTGATGACAAAATGCATGCTCGTTCAACCGGTTCTTATAGTCTTGTTACCCAACAACCACTTGGTGGTAAAGCACAATTCGGTGGTCAGCGTTTTGGTGAGATGGAGGTTTGGGCATTAGAAGCATACGGTGCAGCCTATACCTTACAAGAAATGCTAACGGTTAAATCGGATGACGTGAATGGCCGTACTAAGATGTATAAAAACATTGTAGACGGTACACATCAAATGGAACCGGGTATGCCAGAATCATTCAACGTATTGTTGAAAGAGATTCGCGCATTGGGTATTGATATGGAGTTAGACGAAGATTAAGCAAGCGCATTTGGCTATATTAAATGAGAGTTAACCGCCTTGGTCTTCGAAACAAGCGGTCTAAATAGTAGATTTTTCAGCACATTAGACCGCTTGTACAACCAAGATTTCACGTTTGGAGCTTGCGTTCCAGACAAAACTTTAATTCCTCACTAGGGGCAAAAAGTGAAAGACTTAGTAAAGTTTTTAAAAGCACAATCTAAATCAAATGACGATTTTGATGTGATTAAAATCGGCTTAGCATCGCCAGACAAGATCCGTTCGTGGTCTTTTGGTGAAGTGAAAAAACCAGAAACTATTAATTATCGTACGTTCAAACCTGAACGTGATGGTCTTTTTTGTGCGCGTATTTTTGGACCGGTAAAAGATTACGAATGTTTATGTGGAAAATATAAACGTTTAAAACACCGTGGTGTTATTTGCGAAAAATGTGGTGTTGAAGTAACACAAACTAAAGTCAGACGTGATCGTATGGGGCACATTGAATTAGCGTGTCCAGTTGCGCATATTTGGTTCTTAAAATCGCTACCATCTCGTATTGGTCTAATTTTAGATATGCCATTACGTGATATTGAACGTGTGCTTTATTTTGAATCATACGTGGTAACCGAACCGGGGATGACTGATTTAGAGAAAAACCAGTTATTAACCGAAGAACAATATTTGGAAGCAGAAGAACGTTGGGGCGATGAATTTGATGCGAAAATGGGCGCTGAAGGTATTCAAGTGCTGTTACGCGATATGGATTTAGAGCACCAATGTGAAGTGATGCGTGAAGAGTTACAAGAAACAAATTCAGAAACTAAGCGTAAAAAAATCACTAAACGTTTAAAATTACTAGAAGCGTTCCAACAATCAGGTAATAAACCAGAATGGATGGTAATGACTGTATTACCAGTGCTTCCGCCAGATTTACGCCCATTAGTACCGCTTGATGGTGGTCGTTTTGCAACTTCAGATTTAAATGATTTATATCGTCGTGTGATTAACCGAAATAATCGATTAAAACGCTTATTAGACTTAGTTGCGCCCGATATTATCGTACGTAACGAAAAAAGAATGTTACAAGAATCTGTCGATGCCTTATTAGATAATGGACGTCGTGGTCGTGCGATTACAGGTTCTAACAAACGCCCATTAAAATCGTTAGCCGATATGATTAAGGGTAAACAAGGACGTTTCCGTCAGAACTTACTGGGTAAACGTGTTGATTATTCAGGCCGTTCAGTAATTACAGTTGGTCCATACTTGCACTTACATCAATGTGGTTTACCTAAAAAAATGGCATTGGAATTATTCCGCCCATTTATCTACTCTAAATTAGAATCACGTGGTATTGCATCAACCATCAAAGCTGCAAAGAAAATGGTTGAACGTGAAGAGCCGATTGTATGGGATATTTTAGCGGAAGTAATCCGTGAACATCCAATTCTGCTCAACCGTGCGCCAACACTTCACCGTTTAGGTATTCAGGCATTTGAACCATTGTTGATCGAAGGTAAAGCTATCCAATTACACCCACTTGTGTGTGCAGCATTCAATGCGGACTTTGATGGCGACCAAATGGCTGTTCATGTACCGTTAACATTAGAAGCACAGTTGGAAGCGCGTGCGTTAATGATGTCAACTAACAACGTCCTTTCACCTGCAAGTGGTGACCCAATCATTGTGCCTTCTCAGGACGTGGTATTAGGTCTTTACTATATGACACGTGCTAAAGTGAATGGTAAAGGCGAAGGAATGTATTTCCTTGACCCGCGTGAAGCAGAAAAAGCATATCGTACAGGTCAAGTAGAATTACACGCGCGCGTAAAAGTACGTATTACAGAATATAGCAAGAATGAAGCGGGCGAATTTTTAGCAGAAACTAATTTAGTGGATACCACTATTGGCCGTGCTATTTTGTGGATGATTGCACCAAAAGGTATGCCATTCTCAGTGTTCAACCAAACATTGGGTAAAAAAGCCATTTCAAAATTAATTAATGAAAGCTACCGCCGTTTAGGTTTAAAAGAATCTGTTATTTTGGCTGACCAAATTATGTATACCGGTTTTGCATATGCTGCACGTTCAGGTGTCTCGGTTGGTATTGATGATATGGTTATTCCGGCACAGAAAAATGACATTATCACTGCCGCTGAAGCTGAAGTTGCCGAAATTCAAGAGCAATTTAACTCTGGTTTAGTGACCGCAGGCGAACGTTATAACAAAGTTATTGATATTTGGGCAGCAGCGAATGAACGTGTTGCGAAAGCAATGATGGAAAACTTATCAACTGAAGAAATGCTCAATCGTGAAGGTAATCCAGAAAAACAAGCATCATTTAATAGCATCTTTATGATGGCAGATTCCGGTGCGCGTGGTTCTGCGGTACAGATTCGTCAGTTGGCAGGTATGCGTGGTCTAATGGCGCGTCCAGATGGCTCGATTATCGAAACGCCAATCACGGCAAACTTCCGTGAAGGCTTAAACGTTCTTCAATACTTTATTTCAACGCACGGTGCACGTAAAGGTCTTGCCGATACCGCATTGAAAACCGCTAACTCGGGTTATTTAACTCGTCGTTTAGTGGACGTTGCTCAAGATTTAGTGATCACGGAAGACGATTGTGGTACGCACGAAGGTATCGTAATGACATCACTTATTGAAGGTGGTGATGTAAAAGAAGCATTACGTGATCGCGTATTAGGTCGTGTGGTTGCTGAAGATGTATTGAAACCAGGTACTGAACAAATATTGATCCCACGTAATACCTTAATTGATGAAAAATGGTGTGATGTGATTGATGTAGAATCAGTAGACGTGATCAAAGTACGTTCAGTCGTAACCTGTAATACAGATTTTGGCGTGTGTGCGAAATGTTATGGCCGTGATTTAGCACGTGGTCACTTCATTAATCAAGGTGAAGCGGTTGGTGTGATTGCTGCACAATCAATCGGTGAACCGGGTACACAGTTAACGATGCGTACTTTCCACATTGGTGGTGCGGCTTCTGCAGCAGCGAAAGAATCAAGCATTCAGGTAAAAAATGCCGGTACGATTAAATTAGCTAATGCTAAATTTGTTACCAATAAAGAAGGTAAGATTGTATTAACTTCACGTAATACTGAATTAACTGTGATCGACACTTTCGGGCGTACCAAAGAAAACTATAAAGTACCTTACGGTGCAGTGCTTTCTAAAAATGATGGCGCAGAAGTGGGAGTAGGTGAAATTGTGGCGAATTGGGACCCACATACAATGCCGGTTATTTCAGAGGTATCAGGTCGTATCCAATTCAGCGATATTGTTGATGGTTTAACGGTTGCCCGTCAAACAGATGACTTGACAGGTTTATCATCAATTGTTGTGCAAGATGTAGGTGAACGTGCTACAGCAGGTAAAGACTTACGCCCAGCATTGCGCTTAGTAGATGCAAAAGGTAATGATATCTTTATTCCTGGCACTGATGTTGCTGCACAATATTTCTTACCAGGTAAAGCGATTGTTACGTTAGATGATGGTGCAGAAATTGCCGTTGGTGAAGCTTTAGCGCGTATTCCACAAGAATCTGTAGGAACTAAAGATATTACGGGTGGTTTACCTCGCGTGGCTGACTTATTTGAAGCGCGTAAACCAAAAGAGCCCGCAATTCTGGCAGAAATTTCAGGTATTGTGTCATTTGGTAAAGAAACCAAAGGTAAACGTCGCTTAGTGATTACTCCTGCGGAAGGTGAAGCGTTTGAAGAAATGATTCCTAAATGGCGTCAGCTCAACGTTTTCGAAGGCGAGATGGTACAACGTGGTGATATTATCTCTGATGGCGCGGAAACACCGCACGATATTTTACGTTTACGTGGCGTGCATGCCGTAACCGATTATATTGTGAATGAAGTGCAAGAAGTTTACCGCTTACAAGGGGTAAAAATTAATGATAAGCATATTGAAGTGATTGTGCGCCAGATGTTGCGTAAAGCGGTGATTACTAATGCTTACGATAGCGAGTTCCTAGAAGGCGAACAAGTTGAAGTCGCACGTGTTAAAATTGCTAACCGTAAACGCGCTGAAGAAGGCAAACCGTTGGTTGAATTTGAACGTGAATTGCTTGGTATTACCAAAGCATCACTTGCGACTGAATCATTCATTTCTGCCGCATCGTTCCAAGAAACTACCCGTGTCTTAACTGAAGCAGCAGTGGCTGGTAAACGTGATGAATTACGTGGCTTGAAAGAGAACGTGATTGTTGGTCGTTTAATTCCTGCTGGTACAGGCTTTGCTTATCACCAAGCGCGTGCTAAAAAGCGTGTAGTGGCTGAACAGCCATTTGAAATGCCAGTAAGCAAAAACGCATTTGCCACAGAAGCGGATATTGAAGCTGAATTTGAGTTTGTTGCAGATGAAGCGACCCAAAATTTAGCGGCATTATTAAATGCGACAGATGAAGAATAAGCGATAGCGTTTATTTGAAAAAGAAAAAAGCTAGGTAATTTACCTAGCTTTTTTATGTCTGAATGTAAGCCTAAATATCTCTTTAATATTAATTTATTTTATTGCAAATATAGATTGCATTAAAAATTTTTCGCAAATTTTCCTGATTTAGTGGGCAATATCTCTTACATTGCTGTAACGAATGGGGTACACTAATCGTCTAATATAATATGCAAACGATTATCTATTAATATAAAAAGGTAGTGATTATGAATAAAACTTTAGGCAGTACATTATTGGTTTCAGGGACGATGATTGGTGGTGGTATGTTGGCTATGCCATTGACGTCAGCAGGTATTGGTTTTTGTTTAACTTTAGTATTATTGGTCGTGCTGTGGATATTGCTTACTTATAGTGCCTTATTATTTGTGGAAGTATATCAAACTGCAGAACATGATGTTGGCATTGGCACATTAGCGGCGCGATATTTTGGTAAAACAGGAAGAGTCATTGCTACGTTAGTATTAATGGTCTTTTTGTATGCGTTGTTATCCGCTTATGTTACGGGCGGTGGTAATATTTTAGCGTCAATGTTTCCAGCTGCGCCTGATCATTTAATGACAGAGAAAATTGCGATAGTCATGTTTACGATAATTTTTGGTGCTTTTATTGTTTTTGGCACTAAAAGTGTTGATAGTATTAACCGTTTTTTGTTTTTTATTATGTTAGCTGGTTTAGCGTTGGTTTTGTTTGCTTTAATGCCGTTTATTCAGATAGATAATTTACTCGCAATGCCTGTGGATAACTTATTATTAGTTTCTGCTAGCCCGATCTTTTTCACCGCTTTTGGATTTCATGGCTCTATTCCAAGTTTAAATAATTATTTAAATGGTAATGTGAAAGCATTACGTTTTGCTATTATAGTTGGTTCATTGATTACCTTAATGGTTTATATTTTATGGCAAATGGCGACCCACGGTTTATTAAGTCAAACGACATTTCTTGATATCTTACAGAAAGATCCAACCTTGAATGGTTTAGTCGTGGCAACGGCGCAGACAACTGGCAGTAATATTATTGGTTATATAGTGAAGTTTTTCTCGGCATTTGCCTTAATCACTTCTTTTTTGGGGGTTGCGCTTGGCTTATTTGAATGTATTAACGATTTATTAAAGCAATCATTTAATTTTGCATCAAATCGTTTAAATGTTGGCTTACTGACTTTCTCGCCACCATTATTATTTGCATTGTTTTATCCGGAGGGCTTTGTGTTAGCTTTACGTTATGCTGGGCAAATGTTTGCGTTTTATGCTGTAGTGTTGCCGGTGTTATTAGTCTGGAAAGTTCGTCAACAACACCCTAATTTGCCTTATCGAGTATGGGGCGGCAATGTATTACTCTGGTTAGTGGCTTTACTTGGTATTGTCATCACGTGCATTCCTTTTATGGTAAAAACAGGTTGTTTACCTACAGTGGTAGGGTAGTGAATCGGCGCACAATGCGGTTGAATTGAGCAAAAATTTTGCCATTTTCGACCGCATTTTAATGTTATAGACAAGAAATAATCGGCTATTTAAGCCCAATCGCATACTTCAATGCTTGTTTTTTGAGTGGGGTGATTTTCTCTGCCAACATTAAAGCCAGATTGCGCATCACTTTAACGGGTAATAATTCGCTTTTAAATGCTTTGTAAAATAAGTCCATACTAGTCTGCATAATCAAATTATCTGCTTTGCGTTGTTGTTGATACTGTTTTAACACTTGTTCATCAGCAAAAGATGGCCCTTTTTCGAGCGCTTGGCGGATCACCTCAAGTAATACTTTTACGTCTTTAAAACCTAAATTGACCCCTTGCCCTGCTAACGGATTAATCGTGTGGGCGGCGTCTCCAATCAATACCACCCCATTGTGTGTATAGTGTTGTGCATGTTGGCGAGTGAGTGGAAAACTGCCAGCTTGTATCACTTCTATTTCACCTAAGCGCGCAGGAAAGTTTTGCATAATGGTTAATGCTAATTGTTCAGGTGATAACTGTGTTAGTTCGGCAACCCGCTGTGGCGCATCGTACCAAACGACACAACCATTTTGATCTGCAAGCGGTAAAAAAGCACGTGGACCTGTTGGAAAGAATTGTTGCCAAGTAACAGATTGAGTGGGTAAAGCAGTTTTAACTGTCGCGAGTAAACAGTGTTGCCGATATTGCCAGCTAGTTAGCCCGATTCCTGCCCAATGGCGAACTTGAGAGTTAGCGCCATCTGCGGCAATGATTAATGAGGTAGAGAAAGTTTGATCGTCAACCGTGATTGTCCAGCCAGCAGAATGATATTCAGCAGTAAGTTCGGTAAAACCAACTATTTGTTGGCAGTTGGGGTAGTGGTTAAGTGCCTGCCATAAACTCATTTGAATGAGCTTATTTTCGACCATAAAACCTAAGGTGTCTAGACCAATTTCCTCCGCAGTAAAGCGGGTGCTAAAGCCTTCAACTTCCCAAGTTTCCAAGCTATCGTAACGGCAAACACGCATTGCTTGGATCTGTTGCCATACACCTAATTCTGCTAATAAATTTACGGAAGCAATGCTAATTGCAGAAATACGTAAGTCATAAGCAGAATCCGGTTGAAAGAGGGGTAATGGTTTTTTTTCAATCAACGCAATGTTTAAGCCTAACTTTGCCAATCCTAAAGCAGTTGCTGCCCCGACCATACCGCCACCAATAATAATCACATCTTTTTTCATCGTTGCTTCTCTTGCTGATTTGATGATGCCTATTATCAAACTTTTTTCAAGTAATCAAAAATGATTTTTGCGATCACGATCGTGAAAGTGATGTTTGCTACTGTTATTTACGGAGAATCGTTTTACGCTTATGCAAAATTTTAGGAGGGAAAATGTCATTAGCGATTGTATATAGTCGAGCTTCAATGGGGGGTGAAGCTCCATTAGTCACGATTGAAGTGCATTTAAGCAATGGTAAACCGGGCTTAACTATTGTTGGGTTGCTTGAAACGACCGTCAAAGAAGCAGGTGATAGGGTACGTAGTGCGTTAATGAATGCCAATTTTCTTTATCCACCGCAACGGATTACGATTAATTTAGCGCCAGCAGATTTACCCAAAGAAGGCGGTCGTTTTGATTTACCGATTGCGATCGGTATTTTAGCTGCTTCGGGGCAAATGGATTCAGAGAAACTAAAAGAATTTGAGTTACTTG
The DNA here is from genome assembly GCF_900109315.1 of [Haemophilus] ducreyi. GTDB lineage: Bacteria > Pseudomonadota > Gammaproteobacteria > Enterobacterales > Pasteurellaceae > Haemophilus_B > Haemophilus_B ducreyi. Next base: position 32,557 of record NZ_FOJC01000009.1, read on the forward strand.
GGGAGCTTGCGTTAACCGGTGGTTTGCGAGCAGTACATGGCGTTATTCCGGCAGTGATTGCCGCTGATCAAGCACATCGGCAAATGATTATTGCAGCACCGAATGCGAATGAAGCTTCGTTAGTATCAAACGTAGAAACCTACTTTGCACATTCACTTTTGGAAGTGGTTAATTTTATGAATAAGCGGGAAAATTTACCGATTGCGCAACAAGTTAATCAACAGTCAGAGCAAAATCGACCGCTTATAAAGCGTGATTTGACCGATATTATTGGCCAACAACACGCCAAAAGGGCATTAATGATTGCAGCAGCAGGATAGCATAATTTATTGCTTTTAGGTCCACCAGGCACAGGAAAAACAATGTTGGCTAGCCGTTTAGCTGATTTATTACCCACTATGTTAAACAGTGAGGCGATTGAGACCGCATCGATAACGAGTTTGGTGCAAAATGAACTTAATTTTCATAATTGGAAAGAACGCCCTTTTAGAGCACCACACCATAGCGCCTCAATGGTGGCATTAGTTGGTGGAGGCTCAATTCCTAAGCCTGGTGAGATTTCATTAGCACACAATGGTGTGCTTTTTTTAGATGAACTGCCAGAATTTCAGCGAAAAGTACTTGATGCCTTGCGACAACCGTTAGAATCGGGTGAAATTATTATTTCACGTGCAAATGCTAAGGTGCAATTTCCTGCGCGTTTTCAATTAATTGCGGCGATGAATCCAAGCCCAACAGGGCATTATCAGGGGACGCATAATCGCGTTTCCCCTCAACAAATAATGCGTTATCTTAATCGGCTATCAGGACCATTTTTAGACCGGTTTGATCTCTCAATTGAGGTGCCATTATTACCGCAAGGTGCATTACAAAATGGAAAAAATCGAGGTGAAACCACCGCACAAGTGCATCAGCGGGTAGTTTGGGCGAGAGCGTTACAAATGGAACGAGCGGGCAAAATTAACGCTCAGTTAACGACACGTGAGATTGAACGTGATTGTTCTTTATCTGAACAAGATGCGCTATTTTTAGAATCGGCATTAGCCAAATTAGGGCTTTCAGTGCGGGCTTATCATCGGATTTTAAAGGTGTCACGCACTATTGCAGATTTAGCGAATGAATCACAGATTCAGCAAGTCCATTTAGCTGAGGCGTTGGGGTATCGAGCAATGGATCGGTTATTGCAACGTTTACAGGCAGATATATAACATTATCCAGTTAAAGGTAGCAAATTAAGGTTAATGCGGAGCAGAAAGTAGTTAATTGTGTAAAGTTTTCTTAGTTAAATAATCGTTTTGCCTTGTTTTATTGAAATAAGTCCCCATAAAGTTGTTGGTCTTTTATGTTTAAACACAAGGAATAAATAATGGCATTAGATTTTAGTTCAGTTGCATTAGAAAGTACTGAAGCAAAAGGTGGTTATGGTATCGGGTTACAAATTGGTCAACAATTATTAGCAAGCGGTATGGACGTTGATGCGGAAGCAGTTGCGCGTCGTCTTAATGATGTGTTAAATCAAAATCCGCCAGCAGTTGATTTAAATGAGGTAACTAAAGCGTTACAAGAATTAGGTCAACGTGCAGAAACCGCACAAGCGGAAGCATTTGAAGTGATTAAAGCGGAAAACGAAGCTTTTTTAGCAGGAAATAAAAAAGCAAAAGGTGTCGTTGTAACTGAATCAGGTTTGCAATATGAAGTATTGACTGAAGGCACGGGCGAGAAACCAACAGCAGATAGTACGGTACGTGTACATTATACGGGTTCTTTGATTGATGGCACGGTATTTGATAGTTCGGTACAACGTGGCATGCCAGCAGAATTTCCGGTAGGTGGTGTAATTAAAGGTTGGACTGAAGCATTACAATTAATGACAACCGGTTCAAAATGGCGTTTAACTATTCCTCAAGAGTTAGCCTATGGTGAGCGTGGTGCAGGCGCATCAATTCCGCCATTTGCAACGTTAATCTTTGAAGTGGAGTTATTAGAGATTATTTAATTTTGCATATAGCTATGCGGATTATTAAGTAACTAAAAAGCCCTAAGCGATCACTTAGGGCTTTTTAGTTTATTGGCCGTAATAGGCATTTTTGCCGTGTTTACGCAAGTAATGTTTGTCGAGCAATTCTTGTTGCATTGAACTAATATTTGGCTGTAGCTGATGGCTGACAAAATTCATATAGGCGACTTCTTCTAAGACGACAGAATTATGTACTGCATCGTGAGCATTTTTTCCCCAAGTAAATGGTCCATGAGAATGCACCAATACTCCAGGGACCATATCAGGATCAATATTACGTGTACGGAACGTTTCGATGACTACTTTACCGGTTTCTAATTCATATTCGCCTGCAATTTCAGCAGGGGTCATTTGTCGGGTACAAGGGATTGAACCGTAAAAATAATCGCCTTGAGTTGTGCCTAGTGCCAAGATATCTCGACCAGCTTGTGCCCAAGCTGTTGCATGGCGTGAATGGGTATGCACTACGCCGCCAATATTGGCAAAAGCACGATAAAAGGCTAAATGAGTGGCGGTATCAGAAGAGGGTTTTTTGTCGCCGAATACGCGATTACCATCTAGATCAACTAATACGATATCTTCGACTGTCATAGTGTCGTATTCAACACCGGAAGGTTTGATAGCAACATAGCCTGTTTCGCGATCGATTTCGCTGACGTTGCCCCAGGTAAATGTGATGAGTTTATATTTGGGTAAATCTAGATTAGCGTTAAATACTCGCTCACGCATAGCGGTTAGTTTAGCGGATAATTCAGTTAACATTCAAAACCACCCTCTTTCATTTTTTGTTCAATCCAACGCCGTGCATTGATAATTTCGGCAATCGGTTCTTCAGCTTTTTCTGTCCACATTTCAATTAAAAAAGCACCACGATAATTTAGTTTAGCTAATATTTCAAAGAAACCTTTAAAGTCAACGCAACCATCACCAAAGGGTACATCTCGGAATTGACCTGCACAATCTTTGGTGACTTTATAGGTGTCTTTTAAATGAATAGCGGAGATTTTATTGATGCCTAATGCAAGTTCTTGTTCAATGTTATCATTCCAAGCGGATAGGTTGCCGATATCAGGATAAACCGTAAACCACGGTGAGTTAATCATTTCATCCCATTTTTTCCAACGACTGATTGAACTCATAAAGGGGGTGTCCATAATTTCGACGGCTAGTGTGACTTGGTTACTGGCGGCTAATTCAACTGCCCAAGCTAAGCCTTGTTGGAAACGTTCAATGGTTCCTTGATCTTGTTCTTCATAATAGACATCGTAGCCAGCTAATTGAATGGTGCGAATACCTGTATCTACAGCAAATTGAATCGCCTTTGCCATAATTTCATAAGCTTTCTCGCGGGTTGCTTGATCTCGTGCGCCAAATGGAAAACGGCGATGGCCTGACAAACACATAGAAGGGATAGTGATGCCTGTGGTAACGATGGAATTGACTAAGGCAAGACGCTGTTCTTTACTCCACTCTAAACGAGCTAAACGTTCATCTGTTTCGTCGATAGACATTTCTACAAAATCAAACCCACATGATTTTGCAATTGAAAGCCGATCTTGCCAAGAAATATTTTTTGGCAATGCTTTTTCATAAATACCTAATTTGTATTTTCTCATTTCAACCCCTTGGTTTGTAAGAAAATGTTTTCAATTTATATGTAATCACTCACTAATACAGCAAACGGTAACAAAAGTATGTTTTCTGACCGCTAGGCAAGCATAATTTCTAAGCCTTGCTCGCGCAGTTCTTTAATCACGGTCGCATCTGCTTCTTTACCGGTAATTAATAAGTCAATTTTGCTAATATCGCGGAATAACATACCCACTTCAGCATCTAATTTTGAGCTATCTAATAGCACGACGTATTTACTTGCTTTAGAAGACATTTGTGCTTCAGAGTTTGCAATAATCATATCGGTTTTAAATAAGCCATCAGTAGTAAAACTGCGACCGCTTGTAAACATAATATTAGCGGCGTAAACAAACTCTTTTTGTTGATTGAGCGATAGTGTTACCTTTTTTTCTTTATTATATTGTCCGCCTATAATCACGACATCATCGTGTTGTTGTTCAATTAAGTAATTAGCAAGCGGTAGAGAATTGGTAATAATTTGTACATTTCGACCGCATAGTTGTTGCCCTAATAGTTGCATTGTTGTGCCACAAGTCATAATGATGCTGTCATCATCTCGACATAAATTACTTGCCATTTTTGCAATCCGCGTTTTTTCTGCTAATTGTGTAATGGTCGTTGGTTCACTTACTTGTACAATGCAAGAATTGATCGCTTCTGCACCATTTCTTACTTTTCGTAATTTGTTTTGTTCACTTAATTTATTAATATCGCGCCTTGCCGTGGCGGGCGAAACATTTAACAACTCCATAATTTCTAAAGTAGAAAGCATTTGCTTGGCTTCTAGTATGGAAAGTAATTTCTTATGTCTAAAATTTTCGTTCATTATCATATTCCTTTTGTTACACCGCGCTATTCTAAACTATGATAAATGAACGTAAAAGGAAACCACTCTTAAAAAAGGTTTAAGAGTGGTTTTTATAGTTAAAGAATAGATTTGAATGGGACGTTTGGTTCTTGTTCAAAGCAATCATCAAAACCACGAGGGTGATGATATTCAATTAGATCTTTATCGCGTGGGTAAACATATTTACCGCCAACTTCCCAAATGAAGGGGTGGAATTGGTATTGTAAGCGATCTTTACGCATACGATAAAGCTCAAGAATCTCATTAGTGCTTGCCATAAAGTTAGTCCAAATATCGTGGTGAACAGGAATAACGACTTTGGTACGTAAACATTCTGCCATACGGAGAATATCAACAGAGGTCATTTTGTCTTGAATACCTAATGGATTTTCGCCGTAGCTACCTAGCGCTACATCAATATCATAATCTTTACCGTGTTTTGCATAGTAAATGGAGTAGTGTGAATCACCTGAATGATAGATATTGCCACCTGGCGTTTTAATTAAATAATTGACCGCTTTTAAGCCCATCTCTTCATCACTTGGGCAGATGCCATTTAATTCACCTCCATTATCTTCCGCACCGCGCGCAGGTAATGTGACTAAACAAGTACGGTCAAAGGAATCTAATGCGATCAATTCTAAATCTTTGATTTTAATACTATCGCCTGGTTTAACTACGATACAACGTTCTACTGGCACGCCCCATTTTGTCCACATATTGACACAGTATTGAGGGCCGATGAATTTGACATGGTCTAATGCTGGATTATTGATAACTGCGGCAGCAACATTAACGTCAATATGGTCATTATGATAGTGAGTTGCTACGATGGCATCAACTTGATTGATGGCGAATGGATCGATAACGCCTACAGAGTTACGCAAGTTTGGTTGTAATTTACGTACACCCGCCATATTAGCCATTTGGTGACCACGCACCATATCTTTTACTTTCTTAGTGGCTTTGCCTCGACCACACCATAAATCAATACAAAGATTCGCACTTGCAGGTGTTTTTACCCATAAACCGACACAGCCTAGCCACCACATAGCAACATTATTGGCTGGTACTTCTTCTAATTCAATTTCTTCATTTAACCAAGTTCCCCATTCTGGAAATGTTGAAAGAATCCAACTTTCTCTGGTAATTTCACTCACTTTACTCATTTCTTTCTCCTAATTTAATTTATTAAATTGTTAAGGTTTAAATCTTAAATAATCACATATAATCATAAATCATCATTACTATTTTTCAAATAACTTTTTTCTAGTTTGTGATGTAGATCTCAATTTACTTAAAGTTATGGCAATTTAATTAAATTTCAGCGTTCTATTCCACGAATATTTATTATTTTTTAACAAATTATTAATAAGTGGGTAAATAACTTGCTTTAATAAATTGAATTTTTCAATTTGTAAGTTTATTTGAAAAATAAAATGTGACTTTGCTCACAAATAATCAAAAACAATCTTTTTTACTTTAAATTTACTGTTTATCATTTTATAGGGTTAGAGAAATAAACATTATGTGATTTATTTATTATTTTTTACCTAACGAAATGAATATAATGCAGTCTGGCTAGATTGCAGAATACACACTCAACATATTAAATAGAGAGGATCACTATGGATACATTAATGAGTATCTTTATGGCGATTAATGACCAAATTCTATCTAAAGCTCCATTATTATTAGGTTTGGTTGCTTGTATTGGTTATATTTTTCTTAAGAAAGATTCAACCACAATTTTGAAAGGTACGATTAAAACTATTGTTGGTTTTATGTTAGTACAAGTGGGATCAGGTACATTGGTACAAAATTTTAAGCCCGTGATTGAAGGCTTATCTAAATACCATAATTTGAAAGGCGCGGTAATTGATCCTTATACTAGCTGGCAAGCCACCATTAGCACAATGGGAGATGGTTATGCTTATGTTGGTTATGCGGTTATTTTGGCGTTATTCCTTAATATTTTATTAGTATTATTCCGGCGGATAACTGGCATACGTACAATTATGCTAACCGGCCATATTATGTTCCAACAGGCTGGCTTGATAGCGGTTATTTTCTGGGTGTTAAATGCGAAACCTTGGGAAATTGTTATTTATACCGCGATTATTATGGCGTTATATTGGGGTATTTTCTCCAATATGATGTATCAAGCTACTCAGCAAGTGACTGGCGGTGCAGGTTTCTCTATTGGTCACCAACAACAATTTGCTTCTTGGCTAGCGGCTAAAATTGCTCCTAAATTGGGTAATAAGGAACAAACGGTTGATAAATTAAACTTGCCAAAATGGTTACATATTTTCCACGATAGTATTTCAGCAACGGCTATTGTGATGACCGTTTTCTTTGGCATTATTTTATTATCATTTGGTTTAGATAATTTACAACAAATGGCGGGTAAAACGCATTGGTCCATTTATATTATTGAGACTGGATTGAAATTTGCAGTAGCGATTCAAGTGATTGTTTTAGGTGTACGAATGTTTGTCGCAGAGTTATCTGAATCATTTAAAGGTATTTCTGAACGTTTAATTCCAAATGCAGTATTAGCGATTGACTGTGCTGCTACTTATGCTTTTTCACCTAATGCGGTGGTATTTGGTTTTATGTGGGGCGCAATTGGTCAATTTTTAGCGGTTGGTGCTTTAATTGTGTATCAACAATTTGGCGGTGATGCTTCTCCAGCGGTGTTAATTATTCCGGGCTTTATCCCAATGTTCTTCTCCAATGCGACCATTGGTGTCTTTGCTAACCATTTTGGTGGTTGGAAAGCGGTAATGAAAATTTGTTTTGTGATGGGAATTATTGAAGTGCTTGGTTCTGCTTGGGTGGTGAGTCTAATCACTTCAACCGATGCGGGCGCAGGTTTTAATGGCTGGATGGGAATGGCAGACTGGGCATTATTGTTCCCGCCAATTATTCAAGCGATGTTCTTTAGTCCACAAGGTGCGACATTCTTAGTTATTTTATTATCTTTAATCTATATGGCGTTTGCGGGTAAACAGCTACGCGCTGATGAAGCACGTGCGAAAGCAGAAGGTAAAACTGTCGATCAATTATACGGATTTGGTGAGCCTTTGGTAGAACAAACTACGCTTGAAACGAGCGCTTCCCAATCAACAGAAGCGGGTAATGAAGGCGCAAAAGTTGTCCGTATTTTGGCAGTATGTGGTTCGGGACAAGGTTCATCTATGATGATGAAAATGAAGATTAAACAGTATTTAGACAAAAGATCTATTCCAAACATAATGGATTCTTGTGCAGTGACTGACCATAAAGGTAAGGTAAATAGTGTTGATATCATTGTTTGCTCTAAACATTTACAAGGTGAGATTGTGCAAGACGGTCGAGTCTCTGTGCTTGGTGTTCAAAATATGTTGAATCCAAATTCATTTGGCGATGAATTGTTGGCATTAATCAAAAAATATCAATAAATAAATTAGTGTCCATTCAGTTTGAGTGGGCATTTCTCTTACAAATACATATATGAAAGGAAATAAGAATGTTAAAAGAGTCATTGATTGAAAATAATTCGATTCTACTTAATCAGCACGTTGCGGATTGGAGAGCAGCAATTAAGCTAGGTACGGATTTATTAGAAAAAGCGGGAGCAATTGAAGCTCGTTATTATACAAATATTGTCAGTAAAATTGAGGAAATGGGGCCTTATATTATTTTAGCACCTGGCTTAGCAATGCCTCATGCAAGGCCTGAAGAAGGTGTTATTAAAACCTCATTTGCTTTAGTCACTTTAGCAGAACCTGTGTATTTTGATGGTGAAGATGAGCCTGTTTCGGTATTAATTACTTTAGCAGGGAGTGATTCTGATCAACATATAGAAGGTTTAATGGAAGTCACTCAAATTCTAGATGATGCAGAGAGTGATAGCGGTGTGAATCTTGATAAAGTGTTGGCGTGTAAAACGGTGGAAGAGATTTACGCTATGATTGATACGTCGTTAGGCGCTTAAATCACGAACAGTAGTGAAATCATCGGGTTATTCTATCGGTAAGCGGTCTTTTTAGTGATTATTTTGCTATTTTAGACAGCTTAACCGAAAGGTTATTTAGCCATTTTTTCGATTTTTCAACAATATAGAAGGAATAAGTTATGTCAAAACCATTACTGCAAATCGCACTTGATTCATTAAGTTTAGAAACAGCCGTGGCAGATGCTAAACAAGCAGAAAGTGTAGTAGATATTATTGAATGTGGCACTATTTTAGCTTGTGCAGAAGGCATGAAAGCGGTCAAAACATTACGTGCATTACACCCAAATCATATTATTGTGTGCGATTTAAAAACGACAGATGGTGGGGCGATTTTAGCCAAAATGGCATTTGAAGCCGGTGCAGATTGGTTGACGGTTTCTGCGGCGGCACACTCTGCCACTAAAGCGGCTTGTAAAAAAGTATCGGATGAATTTAATGCTGCGCATCCAGAATTAAAAGTCAAAAAAGAAATTCAGATTGAAATTTATGGCAATTGGACGGTTGAAAAAGACGTGCAAGAATGGCTAGATTTGGGCGTAACACAAGCGATTTATCACCGCTCACGTGATGCAGAATTAGCCGGTAAAGGTTGGACAGCAGAAGATATTGAATTAATGCAACAATTGTCTCAAAAAGGATTAGCGCTATCTATTACGGGCGGTATTGTGCCAGAAGACATTCATTTATTTAAAACTGTCAAAAATGCTAAAGCCTTTATTGCAGGTCGAGCATTAGTTGGCGAAAAAGGTAAGCAAACGGCTAAAGCGATTCGCGCCGAAATTGATAAATATTGGCAATAATTAAAACTGGTTGAATTATTAAATTAATGATTCGTTATAACACATCATTTAATAGTTTAATCTTTACTCAGTTGAATTAAGTGGTTAATTTGCATAATTATTGTGTAAATTAACCATTTTTAATTGTTTTTAATATTAAAGTTTATTTTGAAAGCACTTTCTTTTTGCTTTATTATGTTTATAACCTCTTCGTTATAGGCAGATTAATTCATGAAAAAGTTATCTATTATTACCGTAACGCTTGTTACTATCGCCTCATCAACTATTTGGGCGAAAGACGTTAATGAAAATAGTTCGGCAGATTATTATCACCAACATATAAAAAATAAATTAAATCGTTTGTCGAATGAAATTAATGGTTGGTTAGGTGAAACAGATCCTAATCAGCCTGCTTCAGCGATGTTACGGGTAATGTTATATACGGAGTGGAATAGATATGGTGGCGTAACATATAAACCACGTGTTCGCGGTAAAGTGCGGTTACCGGTTTTACAAAAACATTTGCGAATGATTTTTGGTGATGAAGAATTAGATTATAACAATCGAGATAAAAATCGACGTGGCAATAATTATGATCAAGCTTTAAAGAAGTATAAAAAATATGATCGTCACCAAGTACGCCGAGATAATAATGCACTTGGTTTGAATTGGAGTGATGGTATTGAGCGTTTAGGTATTGATACGGATTTTGATGTTGGGCTTCGTGCTGGGACGGATCTTTATGGCCGGTTACGATTAGTGAAAGAATGGGCGTGGCAGTCAATTCCACAATATAGTACGAAACTAGAACAAATTTACCGCTATGGTAGAAAAAGTAAGCATTATCTTCATACAAATTTAGAGAATAAGTGGCAAGAAAACGAGGAAACCTTTATTAATAACCACACTTTCTTAGAATATACTAAACAGGATACGGAATCACTCATTTGGGGTAATAGTTTACACCGTGAACATAACTGGGCAAATTATAAACGTTTAAGTTATGGTATTTATGCCGGCGGCAGTTTAAATAAACAGAATGCCAAATTGAATAGTTATGGGCCTTTTATTACCTATCGGCAGCCTATTTTAAGTAATTGGTTGTTTATTCAGCCGGAAGTGAGTTTTTATAATAATAAAGATCAGAAAAAATCTCACTTTATTAATGCGTTTGTCCGTTTAGAAGCGGTCTTTTGATTTCACTTTTTGCCGAAAAACCCAAGCCATTTGACTTTTATATGGTTAAGTGGCTTGGGTTTTTTATGTGATGCAAGTGATTTTTTGCAACAACGTTTCTACAAAATCGCTAGGATTCTCTTGGTGGCTATTATGGCCGGCATGGCGAATTAGTTGATAGTTAAGTTGTTGTTGTGTAGCAAGCTGGCGAAATTTATGATCACGCTCGCCGATCAAAAAAGTAAAGCGGTGTATTTGTGTTTTAACCGTTGAGAGATAATTAGGCTGTTTAGCTAAGCTGGTGGCCTCTAGCATTTGTGCAATAGCGTGGCCGTTATTATGTTGGCGTTTTCCCAATAAAAATGCCCGCTTTTCTGCACTTAAATCAGCAAAGACAGGTTGTTGATACCAAGCCTGTAATACTTGTTTGATCGGCTCATTTCGAAAACGGGTTGCCCACTGTTGATCAGTTTGCCAACGTGCTTGACGTTCATTCGCTAAATGTAAACCTAAATGAGTGCCTTCGAGAAAGGTATGTTGCAAGTCAGGGTTATTGCCATTCAGTGCATAATCTAATGCTATGCGACCGCCAAGAGAATAACCAACCAAATAAAATGGGCGGTGAGAAAGTTGTTGTTTAATCGTTTGATCAATTAATTGTCGTGCAGTAATAAAATCATCAGATATGATCTTATTACTGTTACCGTGTGCAGGTAAATCGATGGTAAGCGGTTGAATTTGAGGATTTTTTTGTAAAAGTGTAACCACTGCTTGCCAATCAGCTTGTGAACCTAATAAACCATGTAAAAAAATAATAGGTGTTGTAATTTGGTTATGTGTGTTCGTATTATGCGATTGACAAGCTAACATTAAGCAATTTCCGCTTGTGAAATTTGTTTAATTAACGATTTATATAAATTGCTACCATCTTGATCATTCACTTTGATTTCAACAATAGTGGCGCTTTTACGTCCATAGGCTAATTTTAATTTAGCTTTTAAATCAGCCCAAGTAAATGGTCGGATATACTCAATACCAAACATGGCCGCCACTTGTGAAAATTCATAGTTATGCGATAAACGGTAAAACTGTTCTTTAACACGTGCTTCAACAGGCAGCATATCAAAAATAGCACCACCACTATTGTTAATCACAAACAAGATAGACGGGGGGTTTATTTTGCTTAATAATGAAATTGAATTTAAATCGTGTAAAGCCGAAATATCACCTACTACACCAACGGTCGGTTGCCCACTGCCTTTGGCGATGCCTGCCATAGTGGCGATTAAGCCATCAATACCACTGGCACCACGGTTTGTGTAAACCGGGTAACCTTCAGGCAATTTACATAAGGCATCAACTAATCTTACAAATAAACTATTACCAATAAATAAATTGCCGTTAGTCGCTAAAACTTGTTCAATATGATGCGCTAATGAGGCTTCATTTAAGCTTCCGCCTACTTGTTGTTCAATAAAGCTAGCACAGAATTGTGACAAAGCAAGCGGTTCTAATAGCCACGGTTTTTGCCGTAATGGTGGATGAACACGTAAGAAATGGTGTGCCTTAGCCACAAAACGAGTTTGACGGTGCGCAAATGGATTAAGATAACGTTGATATTCATCTACTTGCCAAAATTCGCCTTTAAAATCCGCTAAATATTTGTTAATGCGTTTACTAATAATCTGCGAGCCAAATTGAATAACAATATCAGCGTTTAATAGGCGTTCATGTACGGTATTATTTGATAGCCAAATATCCGCATAAGGTAAACTAGCATCAACACAAGATTGTATATCCGTTAATAAACACCAACCTAATGTTTCTGCCCACGCTTTTATGCCAACGCCTTGTTCAACCGGCAATTTACCCACAATAATAACGCCTCGTTTAGTGCGCCAATAGTCCCAATTTTCGTGCATTGATACTTCGCTTTGAATGGATTGACTATTGAGCCATTTGGCTGTTGGCTTAATTAACCAACTTTGTAATGGTTTAAGCCATGGCGTATTGTTAATTTCGTTTTCATCTGTCTCGTATAAGGGCTCGGCAAAAGGGGCGTTGATATGAATTACTCCGCCTTGCTGTTGTTGATTAACACAAGCCTGTTCGATAGTGGCCGCTAACCAACTTGCATTATAGTCAGTTGATGCTTTGGGTAGATGAATATTCGCGATAGGATAATCGGCAAAAATACCCGGTTGTGTGATTGCTTGGTTAACGCCACAACCGATTAATTCAGGTGGACGATCAGCAGAAAGAACAATCAGTTTATGTTGTGTAAGGCTGGCCTCAATTAACGCAGGATAAAGATTAGCCACGGCAGTGCCTGAAGTCACAATAATCGCAACCGGATCGTTGGTTGCTTTTGCCATACCGAGTGCAAAAAACGCTAAGCCGCGTTCATCAAAATGACTATGGCATTCGGCTTGTTGAGTGTGTTGTAATTGAAGTGCTTCAAGCGTTAACGGTGTGGAACGTGAACCAGGCGCAATACAAAAATGTTTAACACCATAACGTAATAGGGCATTTAAAATAACTTTTGCCCAAGAACGATTGAAAGAACTGTTCGTACTCATAGCATTTGTGCTCTCTATAATCTGTTTATCTGCAATAAATATTTTGATTGTAGCAAATTTTCGGACGATATAGCGGATAAATTTCAGTAATTTAGTGAAAAATTAACCATTTATTGCACCGGCATCATTGTGGTTTATTTGAAAATAGGATCTTATTCACAATTTTGGTAAAAAAATATGGAGCAAATCAATCAAAGGTATATAATAAACATAAAATTCACTTCTTTAAATGGATTTATGTTAACGGATTATGATATTTACCAACGATATTAAGCTAAACGGGCGGAGGTCAGTTTATTAGGTAAATTTGTTTTTCTATTTATAGGAGTTTTTATGTCAAAATTATCGCATTCTGAAGTATTAATAATGATTCAGGGTGGCTTAGTGGTCTCTTGTCAACCTGTAGATGATGGCTCTATGGATCAGCCTGCAATTGTTGCGGCTATGGCGCAAGCCGCAATTGTGGGGGGCGCAGTAGGAGTAAGAATTGAAGGTGTGCAAAATTTAAAAGCAACGCGTCCAACGGTAATAGCTCCGATTATCGCCATTGTAAAACGGGATTTACCAGAGAGCGCTGTACGGATTACGCCATTTTTAGCGGATATTGATCAATTAGCGGCCGCTGGTGCTGATATTATCGCAGTAGATGGCACGGATAGAGAACGTCCGGTGGCTGTAGTTGCCGCGTTGGAACGCATTCATGCCCAAGGTTGTTTAGCTATGGCAGACTGTTCAACTTTAGCCGAAGGGCTATATTGTCAGCAATTAGGCTTCGATATTATTGGCAGTACGATGTCTGGTTATACGGGGGGCGAAGTGCCTGTGGATATAATGAAAAATTTAACCGGTATTTTCAGTGCGTTATTGGTTGCTTTTAATGAAGATGGTTCGATTAATGAACGCGGATTACGCCAAATCGTACGTTATAATATTGATAAAATGAAAGTATATGGTTTATATGTTGGCGGTTCAACGGGTGAAAATTTTATGCTTTCAACTTCGGAGAAAAAAGAAATTTTCCGTATTGTTAAAGATGAGGCTAAAGATCAAATTGCGTTAATTGCTCAAGTGGGAAGCGTGAATGTACAAGAAGCGGTTGAATTAGGTAAATATGCGACTGAATTGGGTTATGATTGCCTTTCTGCCGTCACACCGTTTTACTATAAATTTAGTTTCCCTGAGATTAAACATTACTATGATACCATTATTGCTGAAACCGGTAATAAAATGATTGTTTATTCCATTCCCTTTTTAACCGGAGTAAATATTGGGGTGGAGCAATTTGGTGAGCTTTATCAAAATCCTAATATTATCGGCGTCAAATTTACAGCCGGTGATTTTTATTTACTTGAGCGGATTAAAAAAGCTTATCCAAATCATTTAATTTGGGCAGGTTTTGATGAAATGATGGTGCCTGCGGTTGCTTTAGGGGTAGATGTTGCAATTGGTTCAACATTTAATGTGAATGGGCTTCGTGCGCGTCAGATCTTTGACGCCGTTAAATCAGGTAAATTAGCGCAGGCGCTACAAATTCAACACGTGACCAATGATTTAATTGAGGGTATTTTAGCAAATGGTTTATACCTCACTATTAAAGAATTACTCAAACTTGAGGGCGTTGAGGCGGGTTATTGCCGTGAACCAATGACGGCGAAAGCGACTGAACAGCAATTAGCAGTCGCAAAAGCATTGAAAGCAACATTTTTGTAAATGGCTAAAAAACCCGCTTGTCGATGGTTTTTGCAAGGCGGGTGTTTTCTCGCCTTTTTTGATCAATACATAAGATAACCAAAGGAAAAATTATGCGTCTTATTCCCTTAAAAAATGATCAGCAAGTTGCAAAGTGGGCAGCGCGTTATATTGCTCAACGAATTAATCAATTTAAGCCGAGTGCAGAGCGTCCTTTTGTATTAGGCTTACCAACGGGGGGAACACCCTTACAAACTTATCAAGAGTTGATTAAGCTATATCAAGCGGGTGAAGTAAGTTTTAAATATGTTGTGACCTTTAATATGGATGAATATGTTGGCTTAGCTCAAGATCATCCTGAAAGTTATCATTCATTTATGCACAATAATTTTTTCAAGCATATCGATATTCAAGCGCAGAATATTAATATTCTAGACGGCAATACGGATGATCATCAGCAAGAATGTCATCGTTATGAAGAAAAAATTAAATCTTACGGCAAAATTCATTTATTTATGGGCGGTGTTGGGATTGATGGGCATATTGCCTTTAATGAACCGGCTTCCTCATTGGGTTCTCGGACGCGGATTAAAACGTTGACAGAAGATACCTTAATTGCCAACTCTCGTTTCTTTAATAACGATATCAGCCAAGTGCCTAAATATGCGTTAACAATTGGGGTTGCAACGTTATTGGATGCAGAAGAAATAATGTTATTGATCACCGGTTATAACAAAGCGTTGGCATTACAGGCTGGCGTAGAAGGTTCCGTTAATCATTTATGGACAGTCAGTGCTTTACAATTACATGAACGCAGTATTATTGTTTGTGATGAACCCGCCACACAAGAATTAAAAGTAAAAACGGTGAAATATTTTACGCAGTTAGAAGCACAAGAAATTGCAAGTGTATGCTAGTGTCATCAATCAGTTAGCCAAAACGTCAATTAGATTGGGAGAGAGAAGAATGAAATATGCGTTAACGAATGGCGTTATTTATACGGCTAAAGACGTATTGTATGGTTATGCGGTCGTTGTTGAAAATGGCATCATTCAAGCGGTCGTGCGCCAAACTGAATTGGCGAGTGGGCTAGCCAAGATTGATTTACAAGGAAATAATTTGACCGCTGGTTTTATTGATCTGCAATTAAATGGTTGTGGTGGCGTTATGTTTAATGAAGAACCGACAGTTCGCACCTTAGAGATTATGCAACAAACCAATTTGCGTTCGGGTACAACGAGTTTTTTACCAACCTTTATTACAGCGCCAGATGAGGATATGAAACACGCGGTACAGACTATGCGCGCTTATTTAGCGACACACCAAAATCAGGCGTTAGGGTTGCATTTAGAAGGGCCATATCTCAGCCTAGAGAAAAAAGGCGTGCATCGTGCGGAATATGTACGAACACTTTCGCCAGCGATGAAACAATTCTTATTGGATAATGCCGATGTTATTAGCAAAATTACCTTAGCGGCTGAAAATCCTGCCGTTGAAGCAATTCCCGAGTTTGTCCAAAAAGGCATTGTTGTGTCAATAGGCCATTCAAATGCAACTTATCCGGTGGCGAAACAAGCTTTTGCAAAGGGCGCAAGTTTTGCTACGCATTTACATAATGCTATGTCGCCAATTAGCAGTGGCCGAGCGATGGGTGTCGTAGGTGCTGTGTTGGACAGTGATGATGTTTATGCGGGTATTATTGTGGATGGATTACACGTGGAGTTTGGCAATATCAAAATTGCTAAACGCGCCAAGGGTAATAAGTTATGTATTGTGACTGATTCAACCGCAGCGGCTGGGGCCCAGATTGAACAATTCACCTTTGTGGGTAAAACGGTCTATGTTCGTGATGGCAAATGTGTAGATGCGAATGGTACTTTGGGAGGGGCTTCAATTACGATGATTGAATCAATTAAGAATGCGGTAGAACAAGTGGGCATTTCATTAGCAGAGAGTTTGCGTATGTGTAATTATTATCCAGCACAAGCAATAGGTGTTGCGGATAAATTAGGTTCCATTGAGGTAGGTAAAATTGCTAATTTAACCGCTTTTAATCACCGTTTTGAAGTGGTGGCTAGTAGCGTAAATGGTGAATGGTATGCTTTTAATTAACCCGATATATTGTTTGATGCCCTAACATTCAGTTAGGGCTTTTTTATTGAAAATAGCCCGCGTGTTGTGTGAAAAAAAGTTAGCATAACTTGAGTGCTACATGAGGAGATTATTAAAAAAATTTGAGAGCCGTTACCTTTATGCTATTCTGCACATCTGTTATATCATCTTATCGTTTAGGAATAATTTCCTTATGTGGCTTACTTTTATCGCAGTTTTTATTGTTTCATTTGCTAGCTTAATTTTGATGCGCCCAGTGGCAGAGAAAATAGGCTTAATAGATAAATCAAACTATCGTAAACGTCATCAAGGTTTAATTCCTCTTATCGGTGGGATTGCGCTTTTTTTAGGTAATTTAACGTTCTATTTTATTGAATGGCAAGATATGCGTTTGCCTTGGTTATACCTAACAGCGGTTACGGTATTGTTAGTGATCGGCTTATTAGATGATCGCTTTGATGTCAGCCCATTTTTACGGATAGGCTTACAAGCAGGGCTAGCAGGATTAATGATTTACCACGGACTATCCTTAGAAAGTTTAGGGCAGGTGATTGCTCCATTTAGTATTAAATTAGGCATTTTAGGCACAGTATTTACGATTTTGATTACAATTGGCGTGATTAATGCATTTAATATGGTTGATGGTATTGATGGTTTATTAGCCGGATTATCTAGCGCTAGTTTTGCCGGTATTGGCGTGTTGATGTGGTTAGATGAGCAATATAGCTTAGCTTATTGGTGCTTCGCACTAATTGTCGTATTAATTCCTTATGCCATGTTTAATCTCAGTTTATTAGGTCCTAAATGGAAAGTGTTTATGGGTGATTCCGGCAGTACCTTAATTGGTTTTACGATTATTTGGATTTTATTGCTCAGTACACAAGGACAGGGTCATGCGATTAGCCCGATCACCGGTTTATGGCTAATAGCCGTGCCATTGATTGATATGGTAGCAGTGGTTCTTCGCCGTTTAAAAAAAGGCAAAAGTCCATTTAGACCAGACTGCTTGCATTTACATCATTTAATGATGCGGGCAGGGTTAACCTCACGACAAGCATTGGCAGTGATTACGTTAGGTGCGACCATTTGCTCAATGATTGGGGTTTTGGGTGAATATTATTATTGGAATCAATGGGCCATGACGGCGGGTTTTATCGCCTTATTTTTTATTTATGCTTATTCTATTACGCACGCGTGGCGTATGACGCGTTTTGTTCGTCGTATGAAACGTAGAGAAAAAAGAAAACAGCACGCTTAATCAAATCTATTAATCAGGCTCGTATAATGAACAACGTGAAGGTTCTTACTATTTTAGGTACACGCCCAGAAGCGATTAAAATGGCACCTTTAATAACCAAATTGGTTACAGAAGAGGCGTTTGAGGCTAAATTGTGTGTCACCGGTCAACATCGTGAAATGTTGGATCAGGTGTTAACCTTATTTGATTTAAAGCCTGATTTTGATTTGGCTATTATGCAGGCGGGGCAAGATTTAACGGATATTAGTGTGCGTATTTTGCAACAATTAAAAATACTCTTTGCAGAGTATCGGCCAGATATTGTTTTAGTACACGGCGATACGACTACTGCTTTAGCCAGTAGCTTAGCCTGTTATTATCATCAAATTCCATTGGCACATATTGAAGCAGGATTACGGACAGGCAACCGTTTTTCGCCTTTTCCTGAAGAAATAAATCGCCAGTTAATCAGCAGCTTAGCGGACTATCATTTTGCGCCGACTGAGACAGCCAAACAAAATTTATTACGTGAAAATAAACCCGCGCAGCAGATTTGGGTAACGGGTAACACTGTTATTGATGCACTGAGGTTAGCGTTGGCAAAAATTGAAGCGAATCAGCATTTACAGCATCAGTTAGCTGAGCAATATGCTTTTTTAGATCCCAATAAACCATTGATTTTAGTCACTTGTCATCGGCGAGAAAGCTTTGGAAAAGGGATTCAGAATATTTGTGTTGCATTACTTGAATTAGCGAATCGTTATCCAGATATTCAAATTGTTTACCCGCTTCACTTAAATCCCAATGTTCGCCAACCCGTGCAAGATTTGTTGGCAAATATTGATAATATTTTTTTAATTGAACCTCAAGATTATCTGCCATTTGTTTATTTAATGGATCGTTCTTATTTGATTTTGACAGACTCTGGTGGTATTCAAGAAGAGGCTCCTGCCTTAGCTAAGCCAGTGTTGGTAATGAGAGATATTTCAGAGCGTAACGAGGCGATTGCGGTAGGTGCCGTGCGGATAGTGGGAACCGATAGCGACAATATTGTGGCTGAGGTGCATCAGTTATTAACAGATAAGTTGGCTTATCAACAGATGGCTCAAGCCGGTAATCCTTATGGGCAGGGGGACGCTTGTCAGCAGATTATTGCGATCCTGAAACAACATTTAATCTAAAAGGCTTTACGCAACCAAGTAAAGCCTTTTCTCTACTCTAGTAGCAAACAGTGAGAACACGTATGAATAGTTTTCAAACCATTTCGGTGGTGGGGTTAGGGTATATCGGGTTACCTACAGCAGCGGTTTTTGCACAAGCGGGCAAACGAGTTTTAGGTGTGGATATTAATCCGCAAACAGTGGCAACGATTAATCAAGGTAATATTCATATTGTTGAGCCGGCATTAGCGGAAGTTGTGCAACAAGCGGTTGAAAAAGGGGGGTTGTCGGCGAGTACAGCAGTACAACCTGCTGATGTATTTATAATTGCAGTACCCACGCCGTTGGATCAGGATCATCAGCCAGATTTGAGCTACATTAAAGCCGCGGCGGAAATGATCGCACCTCACTTACAAGCGGGTAATTTAGTTGTATTAGAATCCACTTCGCCAGTTGGGACTACCGAACAATTAGCAGAATGGTTACAACAAGCGCGTCCCGATCTGCTTTTACCGACTTCAACAACAGCCAAGCCTAATATTCAATTGGCTTATTGTCCTGAACGGGTACTGCCCGGTAAAGTCATGACAGAATTATTGACTAATGATCGTGTGATTGGTGGAATAACCGCAGAAGCTACGCAACAAGCGGTAGATTTATACAAAATTTTTGTTAAAGGGCGCTGTATTCCAACTAATGCACGTACTGCAGAAATGTGTAAATTAACCGAAAATAGTTTTCGGGACGTGAATATTGCATTTGCCAATGAATTATCTATGGTTTGCGATCAGCTTAACATTAATGTTTGGCAATTAATTGCATTAGCCAACTGTCACCCACGCGTTAATATTTTACAACCCAGTGCGGGTGTCGGTGGCCATTGTATCGCAGTCGACCCTTGGTTTATTGTTGCTCAAGCTCCTCAGCAAGCACGTTTAATTCAGACCGCTCGGCAGGTTAATGATGCTAAACCGCATTGGGTAATTAAGCAGATTAAACAGATGTGGGCAGATTGTGTAATGGCTAATAATTGTCGCCCAAGTGATATCAAAATAGCTTGCTTAGGGCTAGCATTTAAGCCAGATATCGATGATTTACGTGCTAGTCCCGCCCTTGAAATTACGCAACACTTAACTGAATGGCAATTAGCTGAACTTATGGTGGTTGAGCCGAATATCACTGATTTACCGACATCGTTAGTAGGGAAAGCACAGCTAGTGAGCTTAGAATATGCAATGACACAAACGGATATTTTAGTCTTGTTAGTGGCACATACACCATTTAAAGCGGTTGCTTCACAGCTGTTGTCAGCTAAATGGCGGTTAGATATTTGCGGTTTGCAGGCAGTAACGAGAACATAAAAATGCTGAATTCAACATCATCAACCATTATTTCGCCAGATCAATGGCTATCAGATTTTTTTGGTCGTCCTATTGTGCAAGTAAAAGTGGCTACTACCGATCATCAACAAATACAAAAGCTAGCGCAACAAGGGTTGCAATTAGCCAGCAGTGAGATCGTTTTTGCATTGCCATTAGCAAATAACGTGTGCAAACCAACCACTTGTCAGCAAGCAACAACTTGCGATCTTAATGAATTAACATTGTTATTTGGTCAAGCATTTCCACATAGCCGTTTTGGTCCGCCTTGGTTTTCAGCCTCTGAAAATTGCCGCTTCTATCAAACGTGGATTCGGCGAGCGGTACAAGGTGAATTTGATGATCTTTGCTTAATTCAACGATCAGAAGATGGGCAGTTACAAGGCGGGATTAGCCTCAGAAGGCAACAACAAGAGGGACAACCGCCTTATGCCCAAGTAGGGTTATTGGCAGTTGATCCGCTTTTTCAACGCCAAGGGGTTGGGCGAACATTATTACAAGCGGCTATAAATTGGGCATTAACACAACAGCTTGAACATTTAGTGATTAGTACACAATTGAGCAATTTAAATGCAATAAATTGTTATTTAACTTTCAATGCTCGAGTCGTAAGCACTCATTATTGGTTTTACCCACGGTTACACAATGATTCCTTTTAATAAACCACCATTGGTGGGCAATGAATTAGCCTATATTCAACAGGCGTTACAGCAAGACAAATTATCAGGTGATGGTTATTATAACCAGCAAGCGGAACAATGGTTAGAAAAGCAATTTTCGACAGTAAAAGCGTTATTAACGCCATCTTGTACTGCCGCATTAGAAATGGCGGCGATTCTGTTAGATATCCAAGCTGGCGATGAAGTGATTATGCCTAGCTATACTTTTGTGTCGACTGCAAATGCATTTGTGTTGCGTGGCGCTAAAATTGTGTTTGTTGATATTCGTCCGGATACCATGAATATTGATGAACAGAAAATTGAAGCGACAATTACGGATAGAACTAAAGTGATTGTTCCAGTGCATTACGCGGGCGTAGCTTGTGAGATGGATACAATTATGGCATTAGCGGCTAAATATCAGCTATATGTGGTTGAAGATGCTGCACAGGCAATGATAGCAAGCTATAAAAATCGCCCATTAGGCACGATTGGACATTTGGGGTGTTATAGTTTTCACGAAACTAAAAATTATAGTTCGGCAGGTGAAGGTGGAGCGCTGTTAATTAATGATGCGACATTAGTCAGTCGCGCAGAAATTATTCGCGAGAAAGGCACTGATCGAAGTCAGTTTTTTCGAGGACAAGTTGATAAATATACGTGGCGAGATATTGGATCAAGTTATCTCATGTCGGAGTTACAAGCGGCTTATTTATATGCACAATTTACGGTGGCAGAACAGATTAATCAAACACGTTTAGCAATGTGGCAACGTTATTATCAAGCGTTATTGCCTTTTGCTAATAGCGGGCGGATAACATTAGCCAAATTACCGCCAGAATGCCAACATAATGCGCATTTATTTTATTTAAAATTAACAGATTTGGCCGATCGGAACGCGTTATTAACTTGGCTTAAACAACACGATATTTTAGCGGTGTTTCATTATATTCCATTGCATTCCAGTCCAGCGGGTAAACAATTTGGGCGCTTTGTCGGTGAGGATCAATTTACAACACAAGAAAGTGAGCGCTTGCTAAGGTTACCCTTGTTTTATAATTTGCATCTAACAGAGCAACAACGTGTGATTGAAGTTGTGGCGGATTATTTTCAGTAATGCAGTTGTTAAGTAAAATAGCGATTTGGACAACATTCGCGACCTTATTCAAATTAGTGGTTGGCTTGCTCGTGCTGAAACTTTTAGCTTGGCAGTTTGGTACAGTAGGCTTAGGACAAGCAGCCAATTTTATGACGTTGATCACAGTCTTGACGGTCTTTGCTGGTGGAGGTATCGCGAATGGTGTAACTAAATATGTAGCAGAGTTTGAACATCATTTACCAAAACAGCAGGCTTTGCTCGCAACGGTTAATTTGATTACGGTATTCTTTTCTTGCCTATTAGCGGTCTGTTTTATTAGTTTTTCTCACAAAATCAGTGAATGGTTGTTTTATACCTCGACATATAGTGGCGTCATCATTGCCACAGGCATAATGCAATTTGGTATTGCCTGTAGTCATTATGCGTTGGCGATTTTAAAAGGATATCGTGCGGTTAAAGCGGTAGCAATTAGCCTGATATTGGGAACCTTAATCGGCTTGGTGGTTTGCTTAATTGCATTCTATATCGCGGGCTATCAAGGCATCTTAATTGGGCTAGTTGCCATTCCGGCGTTTACTTTTTTACCGGCTAGCTATTTTCTGCATAAACAGTTGTCAATGATCAAGTTATGTTGTTTTGCCTTTGTGCCACAACAGGCTAGTAACTTATTCAAATTTAGTTTGATGGTATTGATCACGGCAGTAACTTTACCTGTAGCACATATTTTAATGCGACAGTTAATCGTTGAATCACACTCATTCACGGATGTCGGTTTATGGCAAGCCGTTAGCAAAATATCAGATGCTTATATACAATTAATCACGGTTGTTTTTTCGGTTTATTTATTACCTAGTTTGGCTAAATTACACTCTGCTGAAGCGATTAAAACAGAATTACAGCGCGTGATTAAATGGGTCGCAATGGTATTATCATTCATCGCCTTGTTGATATTTATTAGCCGTGAATGGTTAATTATGCTACTTTATTCGCCCGCTTTTTTATCAATGAAAGTGCTGTTTGGTTGGCAATTGTTGGGTGATATTTTTAAAGTGCTTGCCTATGTTTTTGGTTATTTGGTGATTGCGAAAGCGCGTTTAACATTATATTTATTGGCAGAGTTAATACAGCTTGGTTTATTAGTCGGCATTGGCTATTTACTGATCCCTCAATATGGCGCGGTTGGCGCAGTGCAAACATATTGTTTGACGTATTTATGCTATTTGATCGTCTGTATTGCAGTATTTATGCTCTACTTGAAACGATCTTCGCTTAAACAGCACTGAGATAATAACGCTTACATTTTTGAGATTGGCTATGAACCCCATTTATCATCTGCTTAGTTCAGATATCCCACAGCATAACCAGAGTGTATTGGATTTTTTTCAATCACAGTTATTACCAGTATTAGCGGACCAACAACATATTTTTTATGTAGTTAATCAAACCCGTTTGCAAGAACAATATCCCGCATTAAAACTCCATTGTTTTAATAGCAAAGGCGCGATTGCCAAAGCGGTGCTACAGGTTGCAAAAAAAGAGCCGAACGCACAATTTATCTTGCATGGTCAATATAACGTATGGCTATGGTGTGCAATTTTAGTTGGAAAATTACCCGCTTATCGTTGCTATTGGCATATTTGGGGCGCAGATTTATATCAAGTATCAACAGATTGGCGGTTTAAATTATTTTATCCTCTTCGCCGTTTAGCCCAACAAAAACTCACGCATATTTGGGCAACCCGTGGTGATTTAGCTTATGTAGCACAACACTTAGCTCGGCAAAAGAGAGATGATCGGCTGGTGTATTTTCCGACAAAAATGAGATCAGCTAGGTGGTTGGCTCATCCAAAAGAGCATAATTCTGAAACAAAGATCACGATCTTGTTAGGAAATTCAGGTGATCCTGCTAATCAACATCTGACAGCATTAACGCACATTAAACAGAGTTTAGCAGCACAATCAGTGAAGATTATCATTCCTATGGGCTATCCAGCACATAATCAACGTTATATTCAACAGGTAAAACAACAAGCTGAACGTTTATTCCCCGTAAATACAGTGCAAATTTTGATCGAAAAATTATCATTTATCGATTATTTAGCATTGTTGCAACAATGTGATCTCGGCTATTTTAACTTTACCCGTCAACAAGGGATCGGCACCCTTTGTTTACTAATACAATTGGGTATTCCTTGTGTGTTACACCGCCAAAATCCGTTCACCTTAGATATGGATTACGAACAGATTCCTTTTTTGTATCATGATCAATTAAATGTTACCGCTATTCGCCAAACGCAACGCCAACTTGCTAAGGTAGACAAACAGCAAATTGCCTTTTTTGCCCCCAATTATGCTAAACAGTGGATATCATTATTAACCGAGGTCAGTCAGAAACAATGATGTTAGTCGAATATCTCTTACTTAGTAGCTGTTATATATGCTCTGCTTGCTTGATGTTATCTTTCATTTATAAAGCCTATCAGCATCAACAATTTTCATTTCATTGGTTATTCAGTATTATTTATTTCAGTACCTTTTATCTAGGTTTCCCGTGCTCAATGTTATTGGCATTGCTGTTTGATGTAACGATACCTAACTATGAAATGTTATTACTCACCTTATTGACCGCGTTAGTGAGCTACTTACTGTATTACTTCGTTTATAAACGAGTAAATTTGATTCGACAAGCGGTACAGAAAAGACAAGATTTTGCCAAATCAGAAGCTATTTTGACCGCTTCACTATTGTGTATGATGGGACTATTTAGCTTAATCGCTTTTATCTCAATGAATGGCTTGTTAATTTTTAAATTAGAAAAATATAGCCAAATCTTTTCTAGTATCGTACAAGGTATCCCACTAAAACGCTTTTTTTATTTTTTCATTGCGGGCTTGTTAGTCTTATTCTTCCTATATGAAAATAAAAAAAACTGGTTAGCATTTTTATTGATTGGCGCATTTTTTGGAGGTTTTGCCTATCTTGCGGTGGGCGGAACACGGGCTAACCTTGGTTTAGCGATCGTATTATTCTTATTATTAGGCCTTTATAAAGGCTATTTATCATATAAATGGTTGCTCTTCATTGGCGCTAGTATGATTGGCTTAATGTTTCTGCTTGCATTAGCGCGCTATAATTTGAATGTCAGTGGGCGAGAAGCCTTTTTCACTTTCTTATATTTAACCAGAGATACCTTTTCCCCTTGGGAAAACGTAGCCTTATTATTCAGCCACCCGCTTGAATATCAAGGTTTAATGCCGATCGTACGTGATTTTTATGTCTATTTACCCAATTGGATCTGGGCAGACAAACCCGATCAAATTGTGAATACCGCTACTTATTTTACACACCAAGTATTAGGCAACGCTTCAGCATTAGTCATCTCACCAACCTTATTAGGTTCATTCTATATTATGGGTGGTTTTACAATGATAGCCATAGGTATGGCATTAAGCGGGCTAATTATCAAACTTTTTGATCAATTATTAGCTTATGCTAAACAGCACATTAAACACAGCAGTGCAGCCATCTTACAAGCCTATTGCTTTGCCAACCTATTTAACTTAATCGTATTAGTTCGTGATGGATTCGATGCCTTCTGTTCCCGCTTGGTTTTCTTTAGCCTTATTTTTGGTTGCTGTTGGTTAGTTGCGCATGCAATAAACCACATCATCATAAACAAACACGTGGTGAAGGAAAAATAAAATGGAAAAAGTAGCAATACGGGGCATAGATATTCTGCTAGCAGAAAATAAATACAGTTTAGCTAATTTTTTAATCAATCAACAAACCATTAGAACCGGTAGATTAATCGCAATTAATGCCGAGAAAGTGATTATTAGTGAACAACAACCAAATTTAACCGCACTCATCACACAAGCTGAATATAAATATGCAGATGGAATAAGTATTATCTATGCCATTAAACAGAAATATCCACAGTTAAAAACAATAGAACGCATTCCCGGTGTTGAATTATGGGAAATCCTAATGCAGACCGCCGGAGAATTAGGTATACCAGTTTTTTTAGTCGGAGGAACTGCAGACACATTAGCAAAAGTTAAACAAAAATTGACCGCTTATCATGTTAATATCGTTGGCTACCAAGACGGCTATTTTCAACATGAAGATGAACTACAAATTATTCAACGCATTCAACAAAGCGGAGCAAAGTTAATTAGTGTTGGAATGGGAACACCAAAGCAAGAATTATTTATATTCAAAGCTCATCAACACTATCCTAATGCACTGTATATGGGCGTTGGAGGTAGCTATGATGTTTTTATTGGCAAAGTAAAACGAGCACCTAAAATATGGCAAAAATTCGGCCTAGAATGGTTATATCGACTGATCAAACAACCAACACGTTGGCGTAGACAGCTCAACTTATTACGATTTACATATTACTATTATACAAAACAGCTATAAAAATCAACAAATTTGCCAATTATTATTCATTTTGCATAAATTAAAAGCAAGCGAATGAATTTTTCGATTTTTTTATAAAAATTGCTAGACAATAAAAAATGAAATCTATAATATATCCTTCTGTTGCGGCGCAATATGCTAAACAATGTAAGTCAAAGCGTTCGTAGCTCAGTTGGATAGAGCGTTGGCCTCCGGAGCCAAAGGTCGCAAGTTCGAATCTTGTCGAGCGCGCCAGATGGTCAAAGTTATATTCAAGCAATGGTGGCTATAGCTCAGTTGGTAGAGCCCCGGATTGTGATTCCGGTTGTCGTGAGTTCGAGTCTCATTAGTCACCCCATTTTACATTACTATGTAATGTTATATCGGCGAGTAGCGCAGCTTGGTAGCGCAACTGGTTTGGGACCAGTGGGTCGTAGGTTCAAATCCTATCTCGCCGACCATTTTTGCTCTTTAACAACGAATCAGACAATCTGTGTGGGCACTTGTTGATTGACTTAATTTTATATGTTTTATAAAAACTTGAAGTCTTAATAAGTGCTTAAACTAGAAATTCATATTAATTTAATTCCTTTTGTTTTACTTTCAAGTGAAATGAAAGAGAAGAGAAGTGAACTAAGCTAAGCAGTTATTGAGCGATTAAACTTTTTAAATTGAAGAGTTTGATCATGGCTCAGATTGAACGCTGGCGGCAGGCTTAACACATGCAAGTCGAACGGTAGCACGAAGGACTTGCTCCTTGGGTGACGAGTGGCGGACGGGTGAGTAATGCTTGGGAATCTGGCTTATG
>NZ_FOJC01000004.1 GCF_900109315.1 [Haemophilus] ducreyi
CCAGAA
This sequence comes from [Haemophilus] ducreyi, assembly GCF_900109315.1. GTDB lineage: Bacteria > Pseudomonadota > Gammaproteobacteria > Enterobacterales > Pasteurellaceae > Haemophilus_B > Haemophilus_B ducreyi. The sequence continues at coordinate 7 of NZ_FOJC01000004.1, forward strand.
GTGATTTATGAAAGAATCAAGGGGCAACAAGTAGAAGTAGATGACCCATCATCGTTGTATGCGAAAGTGAATAGAAACAGACGTTTAGATAACGTAGAAGGTTTTTATACACCGGAACAGTTACGGACAAGAAGTGACAAGTTAGCAGAGCAAGTGAGTCGTGTATCGACAACAGAGCCAGTGTATGCGGACTTGCGCTTCAAATCGGCGGAGGATGATTACGCACCGGCGCTACCGGCGAGACCTGAGCTAGGTAATGCGGCTGGCTTTAGAAAAGCGAAGGTAAAAGGTGAAGAGAGTGAATCTACATGGAGTCGTTTGAAACACTTATTTAGCAGAGACAGTAACAAAACGAAAGTAGAAGAGGTAGAAAATGAATATAAATCTCAAACTAATGGAGAAAATTCATTAGAAATTAAGACGATTGAACATATACCGACCCGCTTGAAAAATCTCGAGTCTCCACGTGAAGCGCAATCTGATTTAGGGGAGAATGCATTAATCTATGGTTTACAAAGAGGCAGACAAGCATTAATCAGTAAAGCGAATGCGGCAGATAAAGAAGGCAAAAATGCGATATTAGCAGACAGTTACATAGGCAAACTGAATCTTGGTTTTGAATTTGGAGAATTAACAAAATTTGCAAAACAAGTGAAAGATGGCAAAGTAACCGAGCAAGATATACAAGATATCGCTTCATTTAATGACGAAACAGCTAAATTAGCGCGAAGAAGCGAACCAAAAAATCGTATTAACGATGCTAATGTAGATGATAACCAACGAATTATTCGTGAGTTAATAAATAATGAAGCGGCAGTTGATGCATTAAAACGGATAGCTACGCTAAGTGACCAAGAAAAAGCGATGCACAGTACATTAAGAGCAAACGAAAAATTTGATATGGATGAACTAGAGGAGTCCCCTAACTATACTACTGCGGAAAATAAATCGATTCGTGATTATAAAGATACCCAGAAAGCATTAAATGATGCACGTATGGACTTCTTTACCGAGAAGACGAAATTTATCGCGAAAGAAACGCTAGAACGAGGAGGACAGCTTTACTTTGCATTAGATGGTTTAGTGACAAATAGCCCAGGTTTTAGAGCTGATACGCAGATTAATATGGATAAATTGAAAGATGTTTTTAATCCTAATCATGAACATTATGATTCAGTGACATCGAGAGAATTACGCTATCTCTATGAGAATTATAAAGATAATCCTAATTTAAAATTTACGCTGAAAGACCATGTAATTGCGAATCCGTTAAAAACATTGAAGACTTCTATATCAGAGTCTGACTTAAAGAGTTCTCCACGTAGAGCTAGACAAGAAGGTCCGAGCTTATTGCAGAGAGTAAGAAATTTATTTGATAAATCTTCTTCTAATAAGCGTTCTGAAAAGGATACAGAGCAAACAAGTGTAGGTTATCGTAATACTAATATCGATATAATTAACGATAAGACAAAAGGAGTAAATCATATAGTTGAGAATGGCGTAGAAGTAGCGCTTACCAATACTGACTATAAACCGCTAAAATTACCGAATGTGGAAGCAGCTTTTAAACAAACTAAATTAAAGGCTGAAAATATTGATCCTCATATAGAAGCAGTGAAAAAATTAGAAATTATTGCATCAAGTGCTAATTCGATACCTAAAGAGCATCTATTAAAGGCATTAATAGAAGTTACGGAAGGTAAAACAGATGAAGATATTAATGTTTATCAGAAATTATTTAATACTCGTCAAAATATTTCAAATGAAGTAGCACCTACATATTCCCTAAGGAATCTAGATGGTAAAGATGGTAAACAGATCTTACGATCCGTTGCTGAAATATATAAAAATCTTCCGTTAAGTGATACATATCAAGCGGTAAGAAATTATGTAAACAATAGGCTAATTGAAAAACTATCTTCTAACCGATTATTATTAGAACATTTAGCTAATTCGAAAATTTCTGGTAATGAATATGCGATCAAATATATATTTGATACAGTTAGCCGGGCTAAACAAGAGATCTTTGAGCAAGAATTAAATACCGAATTAGCACCAGTGTCTCTTGATATTATGAGAAGAAAAGCAGCAAATATTCTATCTTCAGAACATGGTTCTTACAAGGATGGTATGTTATCAATATATGATAAGCCCGTAAAAAGCGCATTTCATTCACGTTTAAAGAATAATGGTGAAGTTTTAAATACTATTGTGCATGAATTGACTCATCATGAACAGGATGCGTTAGCTAAAATAATTGATAATAAAGGTTATGATGCTAAATTATTCGATAAAAATAATATACTCTATATCACGGGGGGGTTAGGATACCCTAAGCAAGCGTTAGAGAGAGATGCATTTTTATCCGGTGATTCAGTCAGTGAAGCATTTATGAAAAAAGCAAAGGAATATCATGAACGTACTAAACAGGAGAGAAAAGATGCTAAAAAAGATGAGGCTAGAATAGCTAAACTATATAAGCAATGGGAGCAAGAAGAAGCTAATAAAAAATCTGCTTCATTAAATGGTTCTTCGCAATCATTAGATTCAAGATCTGAAGTAGAATTTAATAGAGTATCGCATAAGTCGGTTAGATAGACTTACTAAAGTCTCATGTTAGCTACTGAAAAAATGCCTAGCAGCGTAATGCTAGGCATTTTCTTTTTGTGTCAATCAGGTTCTTATAGAGCTTATTTTTCAGTTACAAAGATTTGATTTTAAGAATATCGTCCAATACTGTAAGAAAAATGAACTAGATAGAACGCTTTCAAATAAATAACGCCTTGATATACAAGGCTTTATTTAAAAATTGGAATAACTATAAATTAGTTAAAGTGATGATTTTCTATTCCCACTCAATAGTCGCAGGAGGTTTGCCTGACACGTCATATACGACGCGAGAAATGCCATTTACTTCATTGATGATGCGGTTTGAGATTTTACCTAGTAATTCATAGGGTAAATGTGCCCAATGAGCGGTCATAAAATCAATGGTTTCTACCGCACGTAGAGATACGACCCAGTCGTATTTGCGTCCATCCCCCATTACGCCTACAGATTTCACGGGTAAGAATACGGTAAATGCTTGGCTCACTTTGTAATACCAGCCTGATTTATAAAGTTCTTCAATAAAAATGGCATCTGCATTGCGTAATAAATCGCAGTATTCTTTTTTGATTTCACCTAGTACACGTACGCCTAAACCGGGCCCTGGGAAAGGGTGGCGGTTGAGCATTTCAGCAGGCAGGCCTAATGTGAGGCCAATTTTACGTACTTCATCTTTAAAAAGCTCACGTAATGGTTCGACTAAGCCAAGCCTCATGTAGTCTGGTAAGCCACCTACGTTATGATGTGATTTGATCACGTGTGCTTTGCCTGTTTTGCTTGCTGCTGATTCAATGACATCAGGGTAGATCGTGCCTTGTGCTAACCATTTTACGTCAGTGAGTTTTTTGGCTTCATCATCAAATATATCAATAAATACTTTACCAATAATTTTTCGTTTTGCTTCTGGATCATCAATACCTTTAAGCGCTTCTAAGAAACGTTCTTCCGCGTTAACGCGAATGATGTTTAAGCCAAATTTATCGCCAAACATTTCCATTACTTGATCGCCTTCATTTAAGCGGAGCAAGCCGTTATCGACAAATACGCAATGTAAATTTTTACCGATTGCGCGGTGTAATAGTAGGGCAGTGACTGATGAGTCTACGCCACCGGATAGTCCTAAAATAACTTGGTCATTGCCTACTTTTTGTTTAATTTTAGCAATGGCATCTTCAATAATATTTTCAGGTGTCCAGCTACGTGCACAACCACAAATATTTTCTACAAAATTAGTCAGCAATGCTAAACCGCTTTTTGTGTGTGTGACTTCAGGGTGGAATTGTACGCCGTAGAAACGTCGTTTTTCATCAGACATAGCTGCAATAGGGCAAGTTGGAGTTACTGCAGTAGTTTGAAAGCCTGTGGGTAGGCGTGTGACTTTATCGCCATGACTCATCCAAACATCTAATTTAGGTTGTGAAGTGGTTAAATCATCATTTAATTTTGCGAATAATTGATCTGCATGTTGTAATTCAACAGCGGCATAGCCAAATTCGCGCTGTTCAGAAGCTTCGGTTAAACCGCCTAATTGCATTGCCATAGTTTGCATACCATAGCAGATGCCTAATACGGGTACGCCTGCGTTAAAGACATATTCAGGTGCATGTGGGCTATTAGCTTCGGTGGTACTTTCAGGGCCGCCCGAAAGAATGATGCCGGTTGGGTTAAATTCGCGGATCTGTTTTTCTGTTACGTCCCATGCCAAAAGTTCACAGTAGACTCCAATTTCACGTATGCGACGTGCAATTAATTGCGTGTATTGTGAACCGAAATCTAAAATTAGGATTTTATGATTGTGAATGTTATTCATTTTGTTTTTCTGTTAATAAAATAGTGTAGGTGAATGTCTAAGGTTTCTTACTGATGGAGAGAATATAAAGCATAGTAAGAATGCGTTTATTACTTTAGTGAGCGGTCAAATTTGCAGAAAATTTGCAAAAATGACCGCTATTCTATCATTGATTATCCCATATGGTAGTTAGGGGCTTCTTTGGTAATAGTAACATCGTGAACATGGGATTCTTTGATTCCCGCACCGCTTATTCGTACGAATTGTGCTTTAGTGCGTAAATCTTCAATAGTTGCAGATCCAGTTAAGCCCATACAAGAACGCAAGCCACCCATTTGTTGATGGATAATTTCTTTTAAATAACCTTTGTAAGGAATACGTCCTTCAATACCTTCTGGCACAAGTTTATCGGCTGCATTATCTGATTGGAAATAGCGATCTGATGAACCTTTAGACATTGCGCCTAATGAGCCCATGCCTCGATAAGATTTAAATGCGCGGCCTTGATACAGTTCAATTTCACCGGGCGCTTCTTCTGTACCCGCAAACATTGAGCCAACCATTACACAGCTTGCGCCTGCTGCAATAGCTTTTGAAATATCGCCAGAATAACGGATACCTCCGTCAGCAATAATAGGGATATCACGATCTCTTAACGCTTCAGCCGCTTCAGCAATTGCAGTAATTTGTGGAACGCCCACGCCCGTTACAATTCGTGTAGTACAAATTGAACCCGGGCCGATACCTACTTTTACCGCGCTTGCACCGGCATCAGCTAAAGCAATTGCGCCTTCTGCAGTCGCAACATTACCAGCCACAATAGGAAGATCCGGATATTTGGCACGTGTTTCACGTACGCGTTGTAATACACCTTCTGAATGTCCGTGTGATGAATCAATTAATAATACATCTATACCGGCTTTAACTAGGGCGTCTATACGTTCTTCATTACCCGGCCCCGCGCCTACTGCTGCACCCACGCGTAATCGTCCAAATTCATCTTTACAAGCATTGGGTTTTTGTTCTGCTTTTTGGAAGTCTTTTACGGTGATCATACCTTTTAATTTAAATGCATCATCAACCATTAGTACTTTTTCTACCCGATGTTCATGCATTAAAGCTAAAATTTCTTCGCATTTGGTATTTTCTTTGACTGTAACTAAGCGGTCACGATGTGTCATTACTTTAGAAACCGTTTGGGTTAGGTCTTGTACAAAGCGCGTATCGCGTCCGGTAATAATCCCGACAAGATTATTTTCATTATCTACGACCGGATAGCCCGCAAAGCCATTTTTCTTCACAAGCTGTGCTAATTCAGCTAATGTTAATTCCGGTGACACGGTAACAGGTTCAGAAACGATACCGCTTTCAAATTTTTTTACTTTACGAACACGATCAGCTTGGTGTTCAATCGACATATTTTTGTGAATAAACCCAATGCCACCTTCTTGTGCTAATGAAATCGCTAATTTGGTTTCAGTAACAGTATCCATCGCTGCGGATAGTATTGGAATATTTAAACGGATTGTTTTTGTTAGTTGAGTAGAAAGGTCGGCAGTATTTGGAAGCACTGTAGAATGTGCTGGGACGAGTAAAACATCATCAAATGTGAGGGCTTCTTGTTTGATGCGTAACATTGCAATAATTCCTTAAAGCTGAGTAAATAGAACAAAAAGTGGTTTAGAAAAATTGCGAGCAGATTATACAGATGAATTTCAGGGTTGTAAATTTTTAAATTATATAATGAGCGCTTAACGGTCAAAATTTGAGATATTTTTACCTAAGTTCTCACCGATTAAAAAAATTTAACGTTCATTTGTTTTTTCGCTCTTGAAACAAGCCAAGGTGTCCTTATTTATGGTAAGATTAATTTTACATAAGTGTAGAAAGAGATTTTAATAATTTTATGGGCAAAAAAAGAAGTGCTAGCTCATCACGTTGGTTAGCTGAGCATTTTAAAGATCAGTTTGTGCAAAAAGCACATAAACAAAAATTACGTTCGCGCGCTTATTTTAAATTAGATGAAATTCAACAAAGTGATCGTTTATTTAGACCCGGTATGACCGTCGTTGATTTGGGGGCGGCCCCAGGCGGGTGGTCACAATATGCAGTTACTCAGATTGGTAATCAAGGGCGTATTATTGCTTGTGATATTTTAGATATGAATCCAATTGTCGGTGTGGATTTTTTGCAAGGTGATTTTCGTGAAGTAAGCGTATTAAATGCTTTACTTGCACGTGTTGGCGATGAAATGGTCGATGTGGTTATGTCGGATATGGCGCCCAATTTTAGTGGTATGCCTTCGGTAGATATTCCACGCGCAATGTATTTAGTTGAGCTGGCTTTAGATATGTGTCGCCAAGTTTTAGCACCTAAAGGCAGTTTTGTTGTCAAAGTTTTTCAAGGCGAAGGCTTTGATGACTATTTGCGTGATATTCGTTCAATGTTTACCACTGTGAAGGTGCGTAAACCTGAGGCTTCTCGTGATCGTTCACGTGAAGTATATATTGTTGCAACAGGCTATAAAGGCTAGATTTTTTTAATAAATAATAGAGGAAATTAACCTTGAACGATATGGTTAAAAATATTGTCCTTTGGGTAGTCGTAGCGATTGTGCTAATGACTGCATTTGAGGGGTTTAATTCAAATTTTAATAATAGTAATACTGTTTCTTATTCCACATTTTTAAATGATATTAAATCGAATCAGTTAAAAGAGGTGAATTTTAAACGTAACGATGAAACTATTTCGGTCATTAAAAACGATGGTACTGAATATAAAACCGTTATGCCGATGAATGATCAGTATTTATTATCCGATTTAGCTAAAACTAATGCGACAATTACTGGCCAACCTCAAGAGCGTCGTGGCGTATTATTTCAAATTTTTATTTCTTGGTTTCCGATGGTTATGCTGATTGGCTTCTGGCTATTTTATATGCGTCAGATGCAAGGCGGTGGTCGCGGTGCGATGGGATTTGGTAAGAGCAAAGCCAAAATGCTTACGCCTGAGCAAGTTAAAACGCGTTTCAGTGATGTTGCGGGTTGTGATGAAGCCAAAGAAGAGGTGAGTGAGGTAGTTGACTTTTTAACTGAACCAAGCAAATTCCAAAAATTAGGTGGACGTATCCCTAAAGGTATTTTAATGGTGGGGCCTCCAGGTACAGGTAAAACATTGTTAGCAAAAGCAATTGCGGGTGAAGCGGGCGTGCCGTTCTTTACTATGGCAGGTTCTGACTTTGTAGAAATGTTTGTGGGCGTTGGTGCTTCTCGCGTTCGCGATTTATTTGATCAAGCAAAGAAAAATGCGCCTTGTATTATTTTTATAGATGAAATTGATGCGGTAGGCCGTAAGCGTGGTGGCGCAGGCTTGAGTGGAGGCCACGATGAACGCGAACAAACGTTAAATCAAATGTTAGTTGAGATGGATGGTTTTGAGGGATCTGAAGGCGTTATTATTATTGCGGCAACTAACCGTGCAGATGTCCTTGATGATGCACTAACGCGCCCGGGTCGTTTTGACCGACAAGTGACCGTTGATTTGCCAAATGTAAAAGGTAGAGAGCAAATTTTAAAAGTCCACATGAAAAAAGTGCCACTTGCATCAAGTGTTGATCCAATGATTGTAGCGCGTGGTACGCCGGGCTATTCAGGTGCACAATTAGCCAATTTAGTGAATGAAGCGGCTTTATTTGCTGCACGTAAGAATAGAACCGTTGTTACGATGGATGATTTTGATAAAGCCCGTGATAAAATTAATATGGGGCCAGAACGTCGTTCTAATACGATGACGGAAAAAGAATTAATGAATACTGCTTATCATGAAGCGGGGCACGTGATTGTTGGTTATTTGATGCCAGAACATGACCCACTAAATAAGGTAACCATTGTCCCACGTGGGCAAGCGCTTGGATTTGCACAATTTTTACCAGAAGGTGACCGCGTGAGTGAAACCTTTACTAAGCTAGAAAGCCAACTTTCAACGTTGTTTGCTGGACGTATCGCGGAAGGGCTTATTTTTGGTGACGATAAAATTACCACCGGCGCTTCATCTGATATTCATCGAGCAACCCAAATTGCACGCGCTATGGTTACTCAATGGGGCTTTTCAAAAGAATTAGGACCGCTATTTTATCAAAATGAAGATGGTATGGGGGCGATTAAAGGGGTGTCAGAAGCTTCGCAAAAATTAATTGATCAGGAAATGCGGATTATTATTGATCGTAATTATGCTCGTGCTAAGCAAACTCTAGAAGAAAACATTGATATTTTGCATGCAATGAAAGATGCACTATTGAAATATGAAACATTAGATCGAAAACAAATTGATGATTTAATGCATCGTCGTCCTGTTGGCGAACCGGAAGGGTGGAATGATGATAAAGAAGAAAATTCTTCGAATGATTCTTCAGATGCTACATCAGCGAGCAATACACTTGAAGACGCTAAGCCTAATATAGATGCAGACGTTGCGGATAATCGGGTAGATGCTTAACTAAAAGCCATGATAATAGCCGAGATTTATCTCGGTTTTTTCTTTATATATTAGGTGGTTTTAATTGTGTTTAGATGATATAAATCAATTTAAGCGGTTAGCATATGCAAAAATTTTGCAGAATCTAACCGCTTTTTAATTTTAGTTTGCTAGAATAAAGTGCTTTATAATAAAGTGGGGTAAAAATAGGATAATATGAAAAATAAAATATTAGGCAGTGCATTAATGATTGCCGGCACAACGATTGGTGCGGGAATGCTTGCAATGCCATTAACTTCAGCAGGAATGGGCTTTGGCGCGACCTTGTTTTTGTTGATTAGTTTGTGGGGATTATTAGCTTACACTGGATTATTATTTATGGAAGTCTATCAAACTGCACCAAAACGTGATGTCGGTGTGGCTAGTTTAGCTGAGCAATATTTTGGTATTGTTGGACGTGTACTTGCGACTGCTACTTTATTAGTTTTACTTTATGCTTTATTAGCCGCCTATATTACAGGCGGTGGCTCATTATTATCCGGTATTTTGCCTGAAATGATGGATAGTCAATTAACCAACAAGATCGCTATCTTATTATTCACTACTTTATTAGGTACTTTTGTCGTGGTGGGTATTAAAGGGGTAGATGGATTAACTCGCGTGCTATTTATTGGCAAAATTATAGCGTTTTTACTTGTATTAGCAATGATGTTACCAAAAGCAAAAATTGAGAATCTATTTGCTATGCCACTGGATAACTTATTGGTTATTTCTGTGGTGCCAATTTTTTTCACATCATTTGGTTTCCACGTAATTATGGCAAGCATTAATAATTACTTAGAGGCGGATATCGGTAAAATTCGCATTGCAATTTATATTGGTACCGCTATTCCATTAATTGCTTACTTATTATGGCAATTAGCAACACATGGCGTATTAACGCAAGCCGAATTTGTTGAAATTTTAAAGTCAGATCCAAGCTTAAATGGTTTAGTAAAAGCAACTAGTCAAATTACAGGAAGTACATTTTTAGGTGAAATGTTACGTTTATTTTCTGCCTTAGCATTAATTACTTCATTTTTAGGCGTTGCTATGGGTATTTTTGAATGTATCGGCGATTTATTAAAACGGATTAATTTACCCACAAATCGTTTAATATTAACATTAGTAACCTTTATTCCTCCTTTATTATTTGCTTTATTTTATCCTAATGGTTTTATTGCAGCATTAGGTTATGCCGGTTTATTATTTGCTTTTTACGGAATGTTATTACCAATAGGACTTGCATGGCGATCACGTAAATTACACCCTAATTTACCTTATCGAGTATCGGGGGGTAATAGCGCATTGCTGATAGCATTATTAATGGGCATTATTATTATGATTATTCCATTTTTAATTCAATTTGGTTATCTACCAAAAGTAATGGGCTAATTCACACCTAAAGCGGTCTAAATCAGCAATATTTTTGCAAAATTCGACCGCTTTTATGTAGTTAACAATATGATCGTTTCCTTTAAAACTGAAATTCTTGCCTTTAATCAGCAACAAAAAAACGCTTTTACTACTGATAACGTTACTAAATTATTGCATCAACGAAGAGATTATTACGATCAATTATTAAATTCATTATGGCAACAATTTGGTTTCGCAGAACGTGATGATCTTGCATTAATTGCGGTGGGGGGCTATGGTCGGCGAGAAATGTTCCCATTGTCCGATTTAGATATTTTAGTTTTATCACAGCACCCCGTAGATGAAATCAGTCGTGCTAGATTAAATGAATTATTTAATATTTTATGGGATAGTAAATTACAAGTCGGAGCCAGTATTCGTTCAATCGCGCAGTGTATTGAAATTGGCCAACAAGAATTATCCGTTGCAAGCAATATGTATGAAGGGCGTTTACTGACAGGCAATAAGCAGTTATAGCATAGTTTAATTGAAAAGTTATATGCAGAAGATTTTTGGCCTATTGAAACGTTTTTTAAAGCAAAAATGGAAGAGCGTGCTGAACGTTATAGCCGCTATCATAATACTGGCTATAATTTAGAACCGGATATAAAACATAGCCCTGGTGGTTTACGTGATCTACATTTAATTTATTGGATCTCAATGTGACAATTTGGCACCTTTTCACTGGATACTCTACTCAATAAAGGGATTTTATTTGCTGAAGAATACCGCGAATTAAGCAAGGCACAAGCGGTACTGTTTAAAATGCGTTTTGCCTTACACTTACAGCTTAAACGTTATGATAACCGCCTATATTTTGATCGCCAGCTCTGTTTAAGCAAACAATTAGGTTATCAAGGAGAAGGTAATCAGCCGGTTGAAACAATGATGCGTCATTATTTTCAAGCGACACAATCGATTTCTCAATTAAGCCAATTATTAATAGATAACTTTCAATTATCGGATCGTAATCCGCATCATTTAGCTGAAAAACAAGCGCTTGATAGCTATTTTTATCTACAAGGCCATCAACTCAACTGCCAAAATCGTCGTTGTTTTACACAACAGCCTAGTACTATTCTAGATCTGTTTTATTATCTCACTGAATATCCTAACGTAAAAATTGATGCTAAAACATTGCGGTATTTACGGCTTGCATTGCAAAAACTCACGGAGCCGCTATGCCAAAATCCAATGGCGCGTAAACGTTTTATCGCACTTTTTTCACAGCCTAATGTTATTGCCAGAGCTATTGTACCCATGCATCAACTAGGCGTATTGTCAGCTTATTTTCCCCAATGGCAAGCTATTGTTGGCTTGATGCAATTTGATTTATTTCATCTTTATACGGTTGATGAACATACCATCAGAGTCATGCAAAAGCTTGAAAGCTTTTTGGCGCCGCAAACAGCAGAGGATTATCCACTTTGCTGTCAACTGTTTCAGCAATCCGATCATAAACCAATACTTTATTTAGCCGCATTATTTCACGATATTGCCAAAGGCCGAAAGGGTGAACATACGAATTTAGGTGCTGAAGAAATCTATCAGTTTGCTTTATTACATGATTTCTCAGCGCAACAAGCACAACAAATGGCGTGGTTAGTGCAACAGCATTTAACCATGTCGATTACTGCCCAACGGCGTGATATTCATGATTCATCTGTCGTCCAACATTTTGCAAAAATTGTAGGAAATTCGACCGCTTTAGCGGATTTAATGTGCCTAACAATTGCCGATATTTGTGCCACAAATGCTAATCTTTGGAATAATTGGAAGCGAACGCTATTTAGTCAGCTATATCAATTTACCTTGAAAGAACTAGATAGATCCCTAGATTATCAATATGTTAGCCAAGCACATCGTGCCGAAGCATTTGCATTGCTTAACGCGCATTTATCAATAATGGAACAACAAAAATTACACGCTTTTTGGCAACCTTGTCCCAAAAGTTATTTTTTACGTAACACCCCGACTCAACTAGTTTGGCATGCGCAAGCGTTTATTCAAAAAGCTGAAAATGAACCGCTTGTGTTAGTCAGCAATCAATATGCGCGTGGTGCTACTGAAATTTTTGTACATTGTAGCGACCAACCGCAACTATTCGCGCATATTGCACAAGTTCTTAGCCGCAAAAAAATTAGCATTCACGATGCACAGATTATGACGAGTAAAGATAAAAAAGTATTTGATAGTTTTATCGTGACTGAAGTGCATGGATCTGCATTAACCGAAAATCGTTGTCGTGAAATTAAACGCGCTTTATTAGAAATGCTTTTAAATAACAAAAGCAGAATATTTAAATTAATCAAAAAACCGGTGAAACACCAATCATTTAGCGCTAATACCAAAGTTTCTTTTCTGGTAGATACACAGCCACAGCAAACCTCATTTGAATTATTTACATTAGATAGAGAAGGGTTATTAGCTCAGGTAAGCGCGATTTTTAATCAATTAGATCTAGTGTTAATTAATGCAAAAATCACGACTATTGGTGAACGGGTAGAAGATTTATTTGTGGTAACCACCAAACAAAATACTGCACTAACAACGCAACAAAAGAAACAACTTAAATGTAGTTTATTAACTGAATTAGCGCATTAATGCTAAAAATAGCCCGCTTAGTTAACTAAACAAGCTATTTTTAGTCCATTATGACTTAAATAAGCCCGAAGATCCATCTGAGTAATTGCGTGGTTGATTATCTTCATCACCATTAGCATCATTTTTTAGTCGTTTAAAAAATTCAACTTGGTTTGACTCGGGTAATAACTGTTCGGAATTTTGTGCAAAATGAGTATAAAGTTTTTTATAATCTTCCGCTAAATTCGTCAACAAATTCGCTGATTGTTCAAAGTGTTGCTCAAGTTGCTGTTTTTGTTCTTCAATTTTTGCTTCAGCCGAAGCTAATTCGCTTTTTACCTGAATTTGTTGTTGAACATTTCCTTTAAAAAATCGCATAACTAATACACCACATAGTGTTCCGATAAGAAATGCTATACTGATTGAAAACCAAATTTCAGTTGTCCATTGTTTCATTATTAAACCTTTTATATTGTGTTAAATAGCTATTTTCTACCACGTTATCTTTCTTAAGAAAAGCATTCTTTCATAACAAAATAATAAAATTTGACATTCCACGCATTTTAGTGAAAAGACATAAAAAATGTTCGCCTTTTATTTCAAAAGCATGTATAATTTTACTACCCTGTTTTACTTGGATTTTCCCGCCAAGTAAGTTTGGTCAGATTTTGGCTCGAAGGGGTCGGATTCTACCGTCATATAGGTAATCCCTTATTTTATAATAAGCGGATTGGGTTATAACTTAAATATTGGTATTTAATTAATGAAAACTTTTGTAGCAAAACCAGAAACAGTAAAACGTGACTGGTATGTAGTAGATGCGACAGGTAAAACTTTAGGTCGTTTAGCTACTGAATTAGCAAGTCGCTTACGCGGTAAGCATAAAGCTGAATATACTCCACACGTAGATGCAGGTGATTACATCATCGTTATCAATGCAGAGAAAGTAGTAGTAACAGGCAAAAAAGAAACTGATAAAATCTATTACTGGCACACTGGCTATGTAGGTGGTATCAAAGATGCAACCTTCAAAGAAATGATTTCGCGTCGTCCAGAAGCAGTGATTGAGATCGCAGTAAAAGGTATGTTACCAAAAGGTCCTTTAGGTCGTGATATGTTCCGTAAATTAAAAGTTTATGCAGGTAACGCTCACAACCACGCTGCACAACAACCACAAGTTTTAGACATCTAATCACGGAGCATCGAAAATGACAGCAGCAAATCAAAACTACGGCACAGGTCGCCGCAAAAGCTCTTCAGCTCGTGTATTTATCAAACCGGGCAGCGGTAATATTACCATTAACCAACGTTCTTTAGAAGTTTACTTCGGTCGTGAAACTTCACGCATGGTCGTTCGTCAACCATTAGAACTCGTTGAGTTATTAGATAAATTAGATTTATACATTACTGTTAAAGGTGGTGGTATTTCTGGTCAAGCAGGTGCAATTCGTCATGGTATTACACGTGCATTAATGGAATACGATGAGACTTTACGTCCAGCATTACGCGCAGCGGGCTTTGTTACTCGTGATGCTCGTCGTGTTGAACGTAAAAAAGTGGGTTTACACAAAGCACGTCGTCGTCCACAATACTCAAAACGTTAATTTATACGTTTTTCGGTATATGAAAATATCATTAATAGAAGGCAGGAATATCCTGCCTTTTCTATTTGCTAAATTATCAATGTATTTTTAAATTTATTTAGGCCTTATTTATGCTTACGATAATTTCTCCAGCTAAAACATTAGATTTTGCTACAACCAGTCCCTCTTTTGCTTATTCTCAACCAGTATTGACCGCTCACAGCGAACAATTGATTAATTTGTGTAAACAGCTTACTCCCGCAACGTTAAGTTCATTAATGTCGATTAGCGATAAATTAGCTAGCCTTAATGTTGCGCGTTTTATAGAATGGCAATTAGCACACGATCAACAAAATTCAAAGCCCGCTTTATTTGCATTTAAAGGTGATGTTTATACCGGTTTAGATGCACAAACATTAACAGAGGCACAAGTTGAATATGCTCAAAACCATTTACGTATTTTATCCGGCCTTTATGGATTATTGAGACCATTAGACTTAATGCAACCTTATCGGTTAGAAATGGGCACTAAATTAGCTAATCATAAAGGTAAAGATCTTTATGCATTTTGGGATAATATCATTACTCACGAACTGCAAATGGCAATCGATAAACAAGCGGATAATATTTTGATTAATCTTGCATCGGATGAATATTTTAAAGCTTTAAAAATAGATCAATTACAGGCTAAGGTGATTAAGCCGATTTTTTTAGATGAGAAAAATGGGAAATTTAAACAGATTAGTTTTTATGCGAAAAAAGCACGTGGTATGATGGCACGCTTTATTTTAGTAACAAAACCAACCACGATTGAACAATTAAAAACATTTGATTATGGCGGTTATTGGTTTGATGAAAATGATTCAACATCAACGGAGCTTATTTTTAAACGAGAAGCACGCTAATGCGGTTATTATTAATCATATTTTGTTGTTTTTTAACCGCTTGCCAAATGCTTAAAAAAACATTTGTGGTACCGGAAAGTATCCCTTTTCAAGGGAAATCCTACTTTAAAGTTACGGATAATATGTTAGAGGGTATGCGCCATTTGCTTTTTTTACCGGCAGAGGGTAATCAACATCCTGAGAATTGGCATAATGCTATTTTTATTTTTTTAGATCAAAATAAAACCTCAACGATAATGCAAAGAATGGCATTGCGTAAAAAAGTATTTTCAAATCAACAAGATACCATTGCTCAAATAAAAATAATAGAAAATGAATTATATAGCGCGATAATTTATCCACCAACTGAACGTTTTAATGATATCTTATTAGAAGTTTCTCGTGGTCGTGATTCAGCCTGTGGTTTTGCGCAAATCCAAGTGGCAAATAAGCGGGCAATTTTAACAGAAAAAAATGCAAATTTAACCGCTTATCAAGCAGAATTAAATTCGCTAGCGCAACAACTTTCAACATTAGCTTGGCAAGTGGCTTGTCAATAAACACTAAACCGTATTATTAGGATTTTTATGGAACAACAATATGCAAAGTTAGTGAAGCGGGCGGCAAATGTCGCCATTATTGTTGCATGTTCATTAATTTTAATTAAAACATTCGCTTGGTGGAAAACCGGGTCTATTTCAATTTTAGCCTCAATGACGGACTCAATGGTTGATTTATTCGCGTCAATGACTAATATTTTGGTATTACGTTTTGCATTACAACCCGCAGATAAAACGCATACTTTTGGACACGGCAAGGCAGAATCATTGGTTGCCATTGCACAAAGTGCGTTCATTACGGGCACAGCCGTTTTTTTACTGTTACAAGGTATTCATAACCTGAATAACCCCGTGTTGATTGAAGATTCTCAATTAGGCGTTATAGTCAGTATTATTTCTATTGTATTTACCGCAGCTTTAGTATTTTATCAGAAGAAAGTGGTGAGTATTACACAGAGTCCTGCTATTCAAGCAGATTCATTGCATTATCAAACAGACTTATTTATGAATGCCGCTATTTTAGTGGCTATGTTATTAAATATATATGGATTCATTTATGCAGATGCTATTTTTGCAATTGGCATTGCACTTTATATTAGCATTAATGCCTTTAAAATGTTTTGGGAAGCCGTACAAGTGTTACTGGATAAAGCTTTACCAGAAGAAGATATTAATCAAATTTTAACCATTGTTGCTAACCAGCCACAAATTATCGGTATTCATGATTTATTAACGCG
This sequence comes from [Haemophilus] ducreyi, assembly GCF_900109315.1. Taxonomy (GTDB): domain Bacteria; phylum Pseudomonadota; class Gammaproteobacteria; order Enterobacterales; family Pasteurellaceae; genus Haemophilus_B; species Haemophilus_B ducreyi. The sequence goes on from NZ_FOJC01000004.1 coordinate 16,678, forward strand.
TCAGGCTGGCGCTGTACGCTTTATTCAACTGCATCTTGAATTAGAAGATCACCTTTCTTTACTAGAGGCTCACACGATTACTGACAATTTAGAACAAAAAATTCTTGCAGCTTTTCCACTTTCTGAAGTAATTATTCATCAAGAACCAACATCAATTGTTCAACAGGAGCTTGTTTTAGGACAAGTAAAAAACTATGTACCAAGTTATCGCTAATTTTTCATTTCAAAATTTTGAACATGACCCTGTTATATTGATAAATCAAATCATCAATCAATGGCTTTATAATGGACAAATTATTGGCCGTGAATTCTCGGTGACCTACCATACACAGCCTAGCGCGCATTTTCAAGTTCGCCTCGCTACGCCAGAACAAATAAGCTTAATGCCAGAATGGAATAACATTCAAGTGACGGAAGCCTTATCGCAAGCGGCAGAAAAAGGCATAGAATTTGAATCTTTTGAAATTATTGGTCGAGATTATCAAGCAGAACAAACATCTGAAAATAGCAACGCACGTTTTTATATTTTATATACCACCCATTTGGATAGCTGTTCGCCTTTGTATAATGGTGATGATTTTTGTCCAATTCCCTTATATAGGCTACTGCAAAAGGATCAATCATTAGCGCAAGCGCTCATTAAATGGCAAGAAAATTGGCAGGCTTGTGATCAATTGCAAATGAATGGAACAATTTTAGAACAGTCCGCATTAAATGAAATTAGTGAGATTGACAGCAATTTAGCTCAATTAGGCACTAAATTATGTAGAGAAGTTGAACGCGTTACACAAGTGCCAACGTATTACTATTTATATCGTTTAGGAACCGATGAAGCGGTTGAATATCAAAGAAAATGCAGTAGCTGTGGTGCAGAATGGCGTTTAACCGAACCATTACATCAAATTTTCCATTTTAAATGCGATAAATGCCGTTTAATATCAAATTTAAGTTGGCAATTACAAAAGTAATACGTTGTCACGCATTAGCTAATTTAAAGTGGGCATATTTCACCCACTTTCCTTATTCAGCCTATTCAACCCAACTAATAATATCTTCAGCAAGTTTGCGATATTTTGCTTTCATTTTTTGGGCACTATACCCAAATGTAACCATACACGAAACACCATATTCATTTGGATCAAATAATCCTTCATCCGCTAGAATTTGATGAACTGCATCATAATTAAACCCTTCGATTGGACAAGAATCAATGCCAATCATTGCAGCACCTGTCATCATATTCGCTAGTGCAATATAGGTTTGTTTGACACACCAATCAAATAATGTTCTTTCATTTTCTAATACTTTAATATCATTCATTTGGAATGATTTATAACGGGCAATCGTTTTTTCTAATTGTTCAGCAGTTAAGCCTCTTTTAGTCAGTGATGCACGGAAAAAATTACTATCATAGCGGGCATTTTTTTAGCTAAAATGATCACTAAATGGCTCATTTCGTCCATAGGATGTTTTATTCCCCAACTAAATGGCGCTATTTTAGCGCGTATAGTTGGATTCTGTAGTACGATAAATTTCCAAGGTTCTGAACCAACTGAGCTTGGCGATAATCGGGCTAGTTCTAAAATATATTGCATATCTTGTGGGCTAATTTTACGCGTAGCATCGTAATGGAGACACGCCGAACGAAAAGTAAAAGCATCTAATACTTGTTATTTTGAGATTTCAGACATAATTTCCTCGCTAAAATGTTAGGTTCAATATGTGAAATAATACGCCGTTAATGGAAGTAAATCTAATGCTTGAGCGATTAAAATACTGTTTATTTGATCATTCTAGAAAAAAAGTAGTTTTAAGTAATAAAATATCAGACCACATATAATATATTAAACCTTATTAAATCAACGCGTTATATTATCTTTACGTTTACTTTTTGTAGGCAAAGTATTATTATCTGTGCAATTTATTTTTGAGATAATTAGAGGAAAGAATGCAACATTTAGACAAATTGGTCGCGCAAGTGCTTGAGTCAATCAATACTGCGACTGATGTAGCGACCTTAGAAACATTAAAAGTAGAGTTTTTTGGTAAAAAAGGCCACTTTACTCAGTTAATGCAAGGCTTACGTGATATACCCGCTGAACAACGCCCTGCGGTTGGTCAGAAAATTAACGATGCTAAACAAATTGCACAAAATGCCTTAAATCAGAAAAAAGAAGCTTTAGAAAATGCTGAATTAAATGAAAAATTAGCAAAGGAAAGTATTGATGTTTCATTACCAGGCCGTAAAAGCGCATTAGGTGGTTTACATCCAGTATCTATCACGATTGACCGCGTGGTTAAATTCTTTTCAGAATTAGGTTTTACGGTTGCTAATGGTCCTGAGATTGAAAGTGATTATTATAATTTTGATGCATTAAATATCCCTACTCATCACCCCGCTAGAGCTGATCACGATACTTTTTGGTGTGATGCACAGCGTTTACTCCGTACACAAACCTCAGGCGTACAAATTCGTACAATGCAAACAACACAGCCACCTATCCGCATAGTTGCACCGGGCCGTGTATATCGTAATGATTACGATCAAACACATACGCCTATGTTCCATCAAATTGAGTTATTATATATTGATAAAAAAGCTAATTTTACTGAATTAAAAGGCTTAATTCACGATTTCTTAAACGCTTTTTTTGAAGAAGATTTACAAGTGCGTTTTCGTCCATCTTTTTTTCCGTTTACGGAACCCTCTGCAGAAGTTGATGTTATGCGCCAAAATGGTAAATGGTTAGAAGTATTAGGTTGTGGAATGGTTCACCCTAATGTCCTTCGCAACGTTGGCATTGATCCTGAAGAATACAGTGGTTTCGCAGTAGGAATGGGCGTCGAACGTTTAACCATGTTGCGATACAATGTCACGGATTTACGCGCATTCTTTGAAAATGATTTACGCTTTTTAAAGCAATTTAGATAAATAACGCAAGGTTATGATTAAAAGCGGTGGAAATTCACTAGTAGTTTGCAAATTTAAAAGGTATAAAATAAATGAAGTTTAATGAATCTTGGTTACGAGAATGGGTTGATCCTAAGGTATCTACAGCACAATTGTGTGATCAAATTACAATGTTAGGTTTAGAGGTTGATAGTGTAGAACCCATTTCCGGTGAGTTTAGCGGTGTAGTAGTGGCTGAAGTTGTTGAGTGTACACAACATCCAGACGCAGATAAATTACGCGTAACAAAAGTCAATGTCGGTGCAGAGCGTTTATTAAGTATTGTTTGTGGCGCGGCTAACTGTCATCAAGGGTTAAAAGTTGCTTGTGCTATAGAAGGTGCTATTTTACCGGGTAATTTTAAAATTAAAAAAACCAAACTACGTGGTCAGCTATCTGAAGGAATGTTATGTTCATTTTCAGAATTAGGCATTAAAGAGGATCAAAGTAGTGGCATCATTGAATTACCTGCTGATGCGCCTATCGGTGTTGATATTCGTGAGTATTTAAATTTAAATGATGTAGCAATTGAGGTTAGTTTAACACCGAATCGAGCGGACTGTTTAAGTATTGCCGGTATTGTACGTGAAGTGGCGGTGATTAATCAAATGGAAGTTAAATCACCGGTTATCAAACCGGTTCCTGCTACACTATCTGCGCCAATTGAAATTGATATACAAGCACCATCTGCTTGCCCTCATTATTTAGCACGAATGATTAAGAATGTTAATGTAAACACGACGTCACCATTATGGCTACAAGAAAAATTACGTCGTTGTGGCATTCGTTCGATTGATCCAATTGTCGATATTACAAATTTAAGTTTACTTGAATTAGGCCAGCCAATGCATGCTTTTGATGCCGAGAAGGTAAAGGCCCCTATTCAAGTCCGCCTAGCAAAAGATCAAGAGCAGTTAGTTTTATTAGATGGTACCACGGCGAAGTTACAAACGAATACATTAGTCATTGCTGATCAAAAAAATGTCCTTGCACTTGCTGGGATTATGGGCGGAGAAGCAAGCAAAGTAAATGCTGAAACAAAAGATATCATTTTAGAAGCGGCATTTTTTGCACCATTAGCGCTCACCGGCCGTGCACGTCAATATGGCTTACATACAGACGCCTCGCATCGTTTTGAACGTGGTGTAGACCCAACGCTTGCTCGTCAAGCAATGGAGCGCGCAACTGCATTGATCATAGAGATTTGTGGCGGTGAAGTCGCTGAAGTATGTGAAGCGATAAATACTGAATATTTACCAAAACAGCCGATCATTCGCTTACGTCGTACCAAATTAGATTCAGTGATAGGCCATTATATTGAAGATAGGCTAGTGACGGATATTTTAGTTCGCTTAGGGCTAAATGTGACATGCGAAAATGATGGCTGGATAGCCACTGTACCTAGTTGGCGTTTCGATCTTGAAATTGAAGAAGATCTAATTGAAGAAATTGCGCGCATTTATGGGTATAATCGTATTCCAAATAATGCATTATTAGCGCATTTAACGCTTAAAGGAAGCGCTCAGAAAGTATTAGAACCTAACCGGATTAAAACGGTTTTAGTTGATAATGACTATCAAGAAGTCGTGACTTATAGTTTTGTTGATCCTAAAATTCAACAATTGCTACATCCACAACAAGAAGCCTTAATTTTACCTAATCCAATTTCAAGCGAAATGTCCGCTATGCGCGTATCGCTATTAACGGGTTTGTTACAAACTGTGCTATATAACCAAAATCGCCAACAAAACCGTATTCGCATTTTCGAACAAGGGCTGCGTTTTATTCCTGATGCAAGCGCAGAATCAGCCGTTCGCCAAGAAGCTGTTTTTGCAGCCGTGATTGTCGGCGAAAAACATATTGCGAATTGGGAAGGTAAATCAAAAGCGGTTGATTTCTTTGATTTAAAAGGCGATTTAGAACAAATATTAGCGTTAACGGCAAATAAAGAATTAACATTTGTTGCAAAACAATTTCCGGCATTACATCCCGGTCAATCAGCAGCTATTATGCTAAATGAACAAGAAGTTGGTTTTATCGGCACGCTTCACCCAAGTATTGGGCAAAAATTAGGTATTAAAGGCACTCCAATTGTATTTGAGTTATTAGCTGATGTTGTTTCAGAACGTACGATTCCTGTTGCTAAGGAGATTTCTAAATTTCCAGCTAATAATCGTGATATAGCGATTGTTATTGATGAACATATTCCTGCACGTGAAGTTCTTGCTGCTTGTTATCATGCGGGCGGTGAACAACTCACAGCGGTTAATTTGTTTGATGTTTACCAAGGCGCAAATTTAGCGGTTGGTAAGAAAAGTTTAGCAATTAGTTTAACCATTCAAAATACAGAAAAAACGCTTACTGAAGAAGAAATTTCAGCTGTTATACAACTAGTCTTAGACGAATTAGCACAGCGTTTTCAAGCTTCTTTGAGAGATTAAAAATAAGGATATTTTATGACGCTCACTAAAGTTGAATTTACCGCAAGCCTCATATCCAAATATGGCTTTGATAAATCTGTTGCCAAACAATTTGTAGAGCAGTTTTTCGAAGAAATTAGGACCGCTTTAGCAAACGGACAAGAGGTTAAATTATCTGGATTCGGCAATTTTTCTCTTCGTAAGAAAAATGCTCGTCCGGGTAGAAATCCTAAAACAGGCGAAAGTGTTGCTGTTAGCGCCCGCAGAGTAGTGGTATTTAAACCGGGCCAAAAATTTAGAGAAAGAGTAGAAAACGTAAAAGTGAAGTCATAAAACAAAACATTCCATTGATATCATTAACTCAATGGAATGTTTTTTTATAAGTAAAGATATGCGTAAATTCAATAAAAAAATATTTCCTTTGTTAGCACTATTGAGCAGTGTATTTATATTATCTGCTTGCTCTAATAGTGAGTATGAAAATAGTGCATCACATAAAATCGCTAAGAGCCAATATATTAGTTTATCTGATTCACAAGCGGTTATTAGACAATTAACTCAGCAACAAAAAGAATGGCAAGGCACTCGTTATCGATTAGGTGGTAATAATAAAGCGGGGGTTGATTGTTCCGGCTTTATGCAAGTTACATTTCGTAGGCTATTTAATATTGATTTGCCACGCACTACAACAGATCAGCTAAAAAAAGGTAACAAGATTGCTCGTAATAAAATCAAAGCCGGTGATTTAGTCTTTTTTAAAACCGGTCGCGGCCCGAATGGTAAACATGTTGGCGTTTATGTAAAAGATGGGAAGTTTTTACACGCTTCAACAAAAGGTGGAGTAATTTACTCAAATATTAACTCAGCTTATTGGCGTAAAGCATTTTGGCAAGCCCGTCGGTTATAATAAAAATAGGGTATAGCACTTATTTTCTAGAAAAAAAGCAGATAAACTGAAATTAGATTTGCAAAATTGAATAAATTGACGTATTGTATCATCTATCAATAATAAGTGTTGTGTTAAACAACCCATTTCATAAATTTGCTTTCCGAGTAGCCCCTAATTCAGGGGTTTTTTTTATCTATCTTCTTAATTGTTTATGTTATTTTTGGAAATATGCTAATAAAGGATCGGGATTTTCAATATAGGAGATTAAGTCTTTTTTGTGCGGTTGGGCAATATAAGGAATTTGTCCTAGCAATGGAGCGGTAATTTTTTTACTTAATAATTCAATCAGTTCAGCATAATGGCGTAAGCACGGATTAATTCTATTTGCTACCCAACCTATTAGATTAACACCTTGTTGCTGAATAGCCTGAGCCGTTAATAATGCGTGGTTAACACACCCTTCTTTAATACCTACAACTAACACCGCAGGCATATTATTTTTGTGTACCCATTCAGCAAAGCTGAGATCTTTATTAATCGGCGTTAGCCAACCATAAGTGCCTTCTACCACTACATTAGTGGTAATTTTGTTGTAAATTGCTAAGATCTGTATCTAACTTTTCCTCTTGAATATGATGTACCGCATCAAGCGCGGCAAAAATTGGCGTGCTTGAGTGTGTAAATGTATAACTATTGATATCACGATATGCGACAGGTTGAGGGCAGCTGTCTAATATGATGAGCACATCTGAGTTATCTTCACTAGTATAGTCTGTTTGATTGGGTTCAGTTGTCAGATCATCATCGCCACCACATGCAATCGGCTTATAACCAACAGCGGAAAAATTATGCTGTGCTAAAATTTGAAGAATCGCTCGGGTAACAATGGTTTTTCCAACATTAGTATCTGTACCAGTAATGAATAACGAAGGCATCTTTTTTCTCTTAACAAAATAATTACAAAATTGTCTATATTTTAATGCTTTTTTTAAGGTGTAATGATGTTCTTGATCAAATTTCCTTGATAAATTCCTTGTTTTATCGCTGAACAAGCAATTAATGGACTATTCCATTCATACTGACTTGTCACTAAATCAATATTGAGGTGTTCAATACGCAAAATTTTATTTAACTTCAATTTTAACTGTTCAAACAATGCTTTTTTTACACTCAGTAAAGGCGAGCTCAACATAATTTTTGAGCTAGAAAAGATATTGATAAGGTTCATTAACAAATAGGCAAGATTATCCGTAATATGATCTAAAATAGCCAATGCTGCTGGATGATGATGATTAATTTTCTCACATAATAAATCCATTTTTTGCTGATAATGTTGCAATGTATTAGGTAGGTATTGGTCAATTAAACGGTAGATAGCCGGAAAGGTAATTTGATTATTTAATTGATAACGTGGAATGTCATCGCTATTTTGTGGAGCAGCTAGATCGCTTAACTCGCTGAATCTAGGCATTAACATTTTATCTACATTCATTTTTGATTGTTGATGTAATAATGTACCTCGTAATAATACGCTTAGATTTACACGTTCATCAAGTTGCAAAAAGATAACATTATTGTTACTAATTAAACTACCTAGGATCGATTCTGTTAATAACCATAATTGAAAATGTTCATTCAGTAAAATAGGACAACTGAATTGTTTTTTCAAGTAATTAACTAACTGACAATTAACCGCTACTTGCCCTATTTGGATAACTTGAGTGTGATCTGCACTTATCTGACCTAATACCGTAATCTAAATAGCTAAAATACGCTCTTCTTTCATAGGCGAATGCCAAAAAAGATCTTTTAAACAATCTATTAGATATTCTGCTAGTTGATCGTATAATTCAACGGTTAAAGGATAATGCTTAGTTTGAATAGTTTTGCCATTTAATTCACAGAGAAAAACATTAATTTCATTTGGTGAAATCGTTAAACAAAGTAACTGCCAATAGAAATTAGATACTGCTAGACCTACCGCTGGACGGCCTCGTGAACTACTATTTTGAATAGTTCGTTCTAAAATAAATTTATGATCAATAAGCGATTTTGTTAGATTAGTAATAGAAGCGGGCGCAAAACTAGAGAGTTTTGCTAAATCGGTCCGTGAAATGAGTTCAAATTGTTCTATTAGTAGGCGGTAAATTGTACCAAGGTGCTGAGTTTTATTATTAGAAATCATAGTATAATCCTTATTATACAGCCAATTAAAAAAGTATGGCAAATTAAGCTTTATTGGGTAAATTTAAATACTCCATAAGATAATTATTTTGCTTCAATTATGCTGAATAACAATGAATTTGTCTTTATTATGTGAATTAGTTCACATAATTAATTCACTATGTAAAGAAATTTATGAGAAAAGTAGAAAATGAACTCAAGGATTGATTATAAATGGATAGATACTAATGAGAAACTAGCCACGATTTGTCAGCAAGCAAGTGATAAAACGACTATAGCATTAGATACAGAATTTATTCGTACTCGATCTTATTATCCTAAATTCGGTTTAATTCAATTGTTTGATGGTGAACAAACTAGTTTGATTGATCCTACAACAATTAGTGATTTTTTGCCTTTTATTGATTTATTAGCAAACCCTAATATTGTAAAAGTATTACACGCGTGCAGTGAGGATCTGGAAATATTTCAACATCAGTTTAATCAAGCGCTTACTCCATTAATAGACACGCAAATTATGGCGGCTTTTAGTGGTCTTGGTCTATCGATCGGGTTTGCAAAGCTAGTGAATCATTATTTAAACATCGAATTAGATAAAGTCGCATCTCGCACTGACTGGCTAGCTCGTCCGTTAACTGAAACACAGTTACAGTATGCAGCCGCAGATGTATATTATTTATTACCTATTTATCAAAAATTGCAAGCAGAGCTTGCTCAAACTAACTGGCAAGAGGCGGTAAATCAAGAATGCCAACTTTTAGTGAATAAGCGTAATAAAACATTAGAATTGAATGATGCTTATAAAGAGATAAGCTATGCTTGGACTTTAACTAGACAGCAATTAGCTATTTTGAAATTATTAGCAAAATGGAGAATAGAAGAAGCCAGAAAACGCGATCTGGCCTTGAATTTTGTCATAAAAGAACAAAGTTTAATTGAAATTGCCAAATCACAACCTAAACATACATCACAATTATTAACTTTTATGCATCCAAATGAAGTACGTATTCATGGCACAAAAATATTATGGCTAGTTGAACAAGCTAAAATAATCTCAGAGCAAGATTATCCACCCTTAATTACACGTTTAGTTGATCAACCACATTATAAATATAATTTAAAAATAATGCAGAAAAAGATCTCTGAAATTAGACCGCCTGATTTACCACAAGAATTACTAGCAAGTAAACGGCAGTTAAATCAACTGTTGAAATGGTATCACAAAGGGCAGAGCCAACAATACTTACCTGAATTATTAAGCGGTTGGCGGGCTGAATTTGGCAAACAGATATTAAGCGCGCTCATAAAATAACGTATTTATTATCATTAGACCTAATTATACAAAAATCGTACAATTAGATTGTTGGCACACATTATCAAGCACAAAAAATGGAATATAAAAAATCAGCAAAAGCGCTAGATCAAATTGATTTAAACATTTTAAATGAGCTACAGCGTAACGGAAAAATATCAAATATAGAACTATCTAAACGTGTTGGTCTTTCACCAACGCCTTGTTTGGAACGCGTTAAACGTTTGGAAAAACAAAATGTGATTATGGGTTATCGAGCATTATTAAACCCAGCTTTGCTCGAAGCGCCATTATTAGTCTTAGTAGAAATCACGCTAGTACGCGGTAAACCAGATGTATTTGATGAATTTAATTATGCCATTAAGCAATTAGATGAAATTCAAGAATGTCACTTAGTCTCTGGTGATTTTGATTATTTACTGAAAATACGGGTAGCGGATATGGCAGAATATCGCAAATTACTAGATACAATCTTATTACGCTTGCCTGGCGTAAATGATACGCGTACTTATGTAGTCATGGAAGAAGTCAAGAAAACCAATTATCTATTATTAAAATAAGGAGTGACAGTGATCGAACGATTTAAATCAAATTTAAAAGGAAAGCAGAATTTAATCAACTTTGGATTTATTTTAATTGGCTTATTTGGTTGTTATTTACTGATTGCTTGGGCAAGTTATAGTCCTTTAGATAATGCGTGGAGTACAGCAAGCAGCGTAACTCATGATACTGTTTTGAATAAAACAGGTAAATTGGGCGCTTGGCTAATAGATTTACTCTATGCGTTTTTAGGTAACGTTGCTTTTGTCGTACCTTTTGTATTATTTAGTTTTGCCATATATGCATTGATCTTTCGTATCGCAGAACAATGGAAATGGCGAAACTTATTGCTACAGATAGGCAGTTTTATTTTATTATTGATAGGATTAAGTGGCATAGCCAGTGTTTTATTACCGAATTCTGCTTACTACCTAGCGGGTGGTTTTGTCGGTGGTATGTTACAAAGTTTATTGAATGGTATTATTGGCCAAGTTGGCTTGTTATTGCTTTCAACAGTATTAATGAGCATTGGTTTTTATTTCTGTTCTGGCCAACTACTTTTTTCATTAGGTATCCAATTTTACCAATGGCTTTTTATAAAAAAGCCTCAGTCGAATACGATATTAGATGCTGCTAATCTACACCTTAATGCACAAAATAATGAAACAACTAAATCAATTGTTGCAAGCCCATCTGAAAACGCTCACGTAGATCAATTAGTAACACACGAAAACGCAACGGAGCAACTTACTGATATTTCTGCATTTACTCGACCAACAATTCATGGTTTAAAATCGTCATCAACGTTAAACGCCGATGAAACTAAATATAATCAAGTTAATGCTCAACCATTAACTGATCCAATGATGTTTAAAATTGAAAAAAAGGTGATCTTACCTAAAATCAATATGCAACATCCTGAAAATGAATTAACAAACCTTTCAATGGAGCAAAATAGCATTGATAATCTAGAAATTAGATTACCAAAAGTGCATTTAAACACAGCGGTAACTAATCCAGAAATAAAAACGGTTGAGCATCACGTCCAAAATAGACCGCTTGAGATGCCGACACTGATACAGCCAGTGTTTGATCAACCAATAACCCCCACTATCACCCTGAATGTTGAGAATCAGCCATTAGACATAGAAAGTAATGAAGCACAATTGGCAGAAGAATTTGCAGCGGCTGAGAAGATGCGTTTAGCTAACATGGAGCAAAGAGCTAAAGCGGAAGGTTTAGAGGAAACATTTAATCAAATTATTACATCGCCAACGTTAACTGTATCCATTAACGAACCTAGTGAACAGCCAACGGAAAAAGATCTTAATCCAACACATCACGATAACGGCGCTAATTATCCTAAAGGTTATGGTAAAACATTATTACACCCATTATTACAACGAAATAATGTGGTTGAAAAACCAACGACACCGCTTCCTACACTAGAATTATTAGCCCAAAATCCGGTACAAACACAACAAATTACTGAGCAAGAAATTTTTGATACTTCCCACCGTTTAGAAAATGCATTAGCTAATTATAATGTCAAAGCCACGGTGGAAGATGTATTAGTCGGTCCGGTGGTCACCCGTTATGAAATTAAACCAGCGGCAGGCATAAAAGCGAACAAAGTAACCGCACTTGCAAATGACTTAGCACGTGAATTAATGTTTAAAGCCATTCGTATTACTGAAGTTGTGCCAGGTAAACCTTATATGGGGATTGAAACACCCAATACGCATCGCCAAACAGTTTGGTTACGTGATGTATTAGATAGTGAAGCTTTTCGTTACACTCAAGCAACATTACCGATGGCATTAGGTAAAGATATAAGCGGTCAACCTATCGTAGTGGATATGGCAAAAATGCCACATTTATTAGTAGCAGGGCAAACAGGTGGAGGTAAATCTGTTGGCATAAATACTATGATTCTCAGTTTACTTTTTAAACTAACGCCGGAACAAGTACGTTTTATTATGATTGATCCAAAGGTTGTTGAATTATCGGTATATAACGATATCCCACATTTGTTAACCCCTGTGGTAACTGATATGAAAAAAGCAGCAAATGCGCTACGATGGGCTGTTGAAGAAATGGAACGGCGTTATTTATTAATCAGCCATTTACAAGTCCGTAATATTGAAGGATATAACGATAAGATTGATCAGGCCAGCGCAATGAATTTTCCTATTCCTGATCCAACATGGCGACCTTCTGATAGCATCGGGCAATTACCCCCACCATTAACGAAATTAAGTTACATTGTATTAATCGTTGATGAATTTGCAGATTTAATCATGTCTGCCGGTAAAGAAGTAGAAGAATACATTATGCGAATTGCCCAAAAGGCACGTGCGGTTGGTATTCATTTAATTCTTGCCACTCAACGCCCCTCTACAGATGTTATTACAGGTGTAATTAAAGCCAATATTCCAAGCCGAATTGCATTTACTGTTGCCAGTCAAATTGACTCACGAACCATTTTAGATGCAGGTGGTGCAGAAGCATTATTAGGCCGAGGTGATATGTTATATTCTGCTTCAGGAAGCCCAGAAATTATGCGTATTCACGGAGCTTTCATGAGCGATGAGGAAGTACAACGAATAGCAGACAATTGGCGGGCAAGAGGTAAACCTCAATATTTAGATAGTGTGGTAGCTTCCCATGAAGATGAAAATGATAGCCGTACTAACACCATAACAGAACTCGACCCACTATTTGATGAAATCGTTGCTTACGTGATTGAAAGTGGCGTTACCTCAATTAGTGGCATTCAACGCCGTTTTTCGCTTGGTTTCAATCGTGCAGGAAGAATTATTGACCAAATGGAAGCTCAAGCGATTATTTCTGAACCCGGTAAAGGGGGAAAACGTGAAGTATTAGCGAGATAATACACATTCATTTTGCTTTACCAAGCGGTTAACTTTTCTTCAAATTTAGTCAATAAATGAAGAAAAGTTAACCGCTTGTTTTATTAAATCTTTTAATAGTTTAATTTCAATAGGTAATATTAAAGTTTTGAGCTAAAATTCTTTAATCTTCGCGAGGATAAAACCTACTATAGCAATAGGATTAGCCGCTTGTTTATTAAGTTAATTTTATATATTGTTAAATAACATTAATAATAAGAGAACATGTAATGCCTTATAAAAATGATGATCTTCGTATCACTAAAATTGAACAGCTATTACCCCCGATCGCTTTATTAGAGCGTTTTCCAGCCAGTGATGTTGCTGCGCATACTGTTGCTAGAGCAAGAGAAGCTATTCATAAAATTATTCACGGTGAAGACGATCGTTTATTAGTTGTTATTGTGCCTTGCTCAATTCATGATCCAGAATCTGCTCTAGATTATGCTAAACGAATTAAAGCATTACGTGATAATCCACAGATTAATCAAAACTTAGAGTTAGTAATGCGCGTTTATTTTGAAAAACCACGAACAACCGTTGGTTGGAAAGGGTTGATTAATGACCCCTATCTGAATGAAACTTATGCATTAAATGATGGTTTACGAATTGCACGAAAAGTACTGTCCGATATTAATGATTTAACCGTGCCTGCCGCGGGTGAGTTTTTAGATATGATCATTCCACAATATGTAGCCGATTTTATGAGTTGGGGAGCCATTGGAGCACGGACCGCTGAATCACAAGTTCATCGTGAGTTAGCCTCAGGTTTATCTTGTGCGGTAGGTTTCAAAAATGCCACTAATGGCAGTGTTAAAACCGCTTTAGATGCAATAAAATCTGCTGAAGTTTCACATCACTTCTTATCCGTGACCAAATTTGCTCATTCAGCTGTCATTTCTACCTCAGGTAATGAGGATTGTCACATTATTTTACGTGGTGGCGATAATGGCACAAATTATGATATTGCGTCCGTCAAAAAAGTGTGTGCAGATATTGAGAAAGCAGGGCGGCGTCCTCACGTAATGATTGACTTTAGTCATGCTAATAGCCAAAAACAATTTAAACGGCAAATGGAAGTTTGTACTAATGTATGCCAACAGATTGCAAATGGTTCATCATTAATTTCTGGCGTGATGATAGAAAGCCATTTAGTCGAAGGTCGGCAAGATCTTGTCGAGGGTGGTTTAGATAAATTAGTATATGGTCAAAGTGTTACAGATGCTTGTATTGGTTGGGAAGACAGCGAAACAGCACTGTTTGCCTTAGCTGAAGCGGTCGCATTACGCCGACAACGGACCAACAATAATGCTAATGATTTGGTTAATCATATAGTAAAATAGCCCGCTTATTTATTTTTGTTTATGGTACCTTCAAATGAATAAAACAATCCTTGCGCTTGACACGGCAACTGAAGCCTGTTCTGTTGCCTTATTACATAATGGCAACAGAACCACTTTAGATGAACTTAGTCCGAGAAGCCATACGCAACGCATTTTACCGATGGTAGATGAATTGCTTTCACAAGCCAATATTAGTATTAAACAGGTAGATGTATTAGCATTTGGGCGGGGGCCTGGTAGTTTTACAGGCGTTCGTGTTGGCGTAAGTGTAGCTCAAGGATTGGCGTTAGGTGCAAATTTGCCTGTTGTTGCTATTTCTAATTTATTGGCAATGGCACAAGCCGCTTATCAACAATTACGCGCAAATAATGTGATAGCCTTAATTGATGCAAGAATGAATGAAGTCTATTTCGCACAATATCAAAGAATCGGGGAACACTGGCATACTATAGTGGAAGAACAAGTTTGTTCACCTGAAACCGCTATAGCACAAATGCAAATTAATGATAATAGTGTAGTGGTAGGCACCGGTTGGGCAGCTTATCCGCAATTTTATACAGCAAAACTACCTCTTAGTGTGAGTGATATTAGCTTGCCTTCTGCAAAAGATATGCTAGAACTTGCGCTGAAAGCGGTTGAAAATGGCGAATTACAAACGGCATTAGATATTGAGCCTATTTACTTACGAAATGAAGTAACTTGGCAAAAATTACCCCACAAACGTTAACAACATTATAAGCGGTTATATTTTTACTAAAATAACCGCTTATTTAGTAATTTGCCTTAATTCACCTCGTTTTTCTTTATAGTGATAACGACAAACCGAAATATACTTATCATTCCCGCCAATCTGAATTTGCTCACCTGTTGTAACCGTTTCACCATTCTCGTTCACACGAATGACAAAATGCGCTTTTTTTCCACATTCACAAATTGTTTTTAACTCTTGCAATTCATCCGCCCAAGCTAATAAATACTGGCCCCCCTCAAATAACTCTTTTTGAAAATCAGTTCGTAGCCCATAACAAAGCACAGGAATGCCTAATTCATTAACCACATCCGTCAATTGATGAACTTGCTTTTTAGTTAGAAATTGCGCTTCATCAATCATAATACAGTGTAATGTTTTAGCCTTAATGGCTTGCTCAACTTGCTCTAGAAAGTTTGTATCTGTATAAAATAGTATTGCTTCTTGCGAGATACCAATACGTGAACAGACTTTGCCTATCCCATAACGGTCATCAATTGCCGCAGTATAAACTAACGTATTCATACCGCGCTCTTGATAATTATAAGAAGACTGAAGCAAAGTAGCCGATTTACCCGCATTCATTGCAGAATAATAAAAATAAAGTTTTGCCATATATTTTACACAAATAAAAAACGGCTAATTTTATTAGCCGTTTTGCTTGAACAAGCTATACATTATCAATTTGGCCTAAAAGTGAACGTAAACGTTCTTGGAAGTTCTGTTGTTCTACTTTTAATTGTTCGTGTTCTTGACGTAATCCATCTCTTTCTTGAGTAAGATTGTTATTTTTTTCTTTTAACTCTTCAACTTCTAATTGTAGCAATTGGATTGTTTCGACCGCTTGTTTAATTTTTTCTTCAAGTTGATCAATAATTGATAATGACATAATTTTTTCCTCTTAAAATAATACTTTATATACTGAAATATATCAGGAGTCGATACCAAGATTATACCTCACTCAAACCTTTATTTCATTTAAAAGTTAAATTTTTTCTTCATTTTTATTATTTTTAAGTAAATCGAGTTAATTTCTTGACTTTTATAGTATTTAAGCAGGGTTATCAATATCAATAAACTCAACCTCTAAAGCATAGTTTTTTACTAACCATTCACCTAATGCTTTTACACCATAACGTTCTGTTGCGTGATGGCCGCAAGCGAAGAAATAAATGCCTTGTTCACGGGCTGAATGCGTCGTTTGCTCTGAAATTTCACCCGAAATAAACGCATCAATGCCTTTATTGGCGGCTAAATCAATATAGTTTTGACCACCGCCTGTGCATAAAGCAACGGTTTTAATCACTTTTTGTGGATAACCCTCTACAAAATCACCACAAAAAATAGGCTTACGCACTAATGTTTTTTCAATTTGCCTTGCAAATTCACTGGCTAAAATAGCTTGTTTCAATTCGCCATAAACCGGAATGGAATTTGAACAATTCTCCAACGGCTGTAAATTAACAATACCCAATTTCTCAGCGAGTTGAGCATTATTACCTAATTCAGGATGAACATCTAACGGCAAATGATAGCTAAATAAATTAATATCATTCAATAATAACTGCTTTATCCGCTTGCTTTTCATTCCACGAATACAAGGCGATTCATTTTTCCAAAAATAGCCATGATGCACTAATATTGCATCCGCTTTCTTAGCAATTGCTTGTTCAATTAACGGCAATGAAGCAGTTACACCGGTGATAATGCGTTGAATATTGGTTTTACCTTCTACTTGTAAACCATTTGGGACAAAGTCTCTAATAGCATAACTATTTAATTTTTGATTAATAATCTGTTCTAGTTCTATATGGGTGAGTGCCATAATCTTTCCTTGTATTGAGAAAAAGCGGTCTATTTTTTGCAAAATAGTTCACAAAAATAGACCGATTTACCTAAAATGTATTAAATTATTCAAGCCAGAGTGGTAGTCTAATTTCAACTCTTAAACCACCAAGAATACTTTTCATTGCTTCAACACGACCTTTATGTTGTTGAGCAGCATTTGCTACAATCGCAAGGCCCAAACCTGTACCACCACTTTGACGGTCACGTGCTTCACCAACACGATAAAACGGCCGGAAAATTTGTTTATATTCTGATTCTGGTACACCTTCACCATCATCATCAACTGACATAACCAATTCTTTATCATCAATGTAAATCAGTACAGTGATACTTTGTTTAGCATACTTTTGCGCATTACGAATTAAATTTTCTAAAGCACTGGCAAGAATAATTTCATTACCGTTAATAAAATAGCCTTCTACATTATCAATTCGTTGCTCAATAAATAAGTCTATTTGATTCTGTTCTGCCTCAAACTTTGCATCTTCTAAAATATCATCCCAAATTTTATTAATTGAGAAGACTTCTCGCATTAGATGTTGATTAATTTGCTGACGTGAAAGAGAAAGCAAATCATGTACCATCGTATCTAGTTTCATAATTTGGTTATCAATACGCGTTAACTCTGCAGAATCTCCGTTACGTCGACGGATTAGCGCCGTTGCTAATTGTAAGCGCGCGAGTGGTGTTTTTAACTCATGCGAAATATCAGAAAGTAGTCGTTGTTGATATTCCGTCAACTCCTGTAACGAAGTAATCATTTGGTTAAAACTACGACCTACCTCTCTAAATTCATGAATACCTTCCGTTTCTAATTTTGGGTTAATCGCCAAATTACCTGTGGCTACCGCATTGGCACAGATTCGTAATTCTTTTACTGGGCGCGCAATTTTCCACGAAAGCCAAAGTAGAATAGGCACACTTACAATTAATACGATCATAAGCATTAGCCAAGGCGAGTCAAAAATTCTGTTAAAAAACTCTTCCTGAGGATCCACTATCTGTGCAAAATATTGCATATATTCGCGCTTATTAGACTTAACCAAAAAAGGACCGGAAATTTCTAAACTACCAAAGCGACGTTGTAATGGTTCAAGTGGTGTTTGTGCACGATAAAGGAAAACTTGGAATGATTGAATTCTATTAGAGTCAGCTCCCGCTCCAACGAAAATGCGAGTTTTGGGGTCGAATAAAATAATATTAAAGCCACTTTGAGTGGCTACAGAAAGGCGACGTTCAAAAATTTCATCTAAATTATATTGTAATTCTGTTTGACGGCTTTCTTGAATAAAAAATTCATGCTCACCTTTTTCTAAACGTGAGAATGAACGCGCATCGAAATTAGGAATGGCTAAGGTAATAGCTAACATAATAGCAAATGTTAAGCCAAAATAGGCAAAGAGTTGGTAAGCTAGATAATTTCTAACAGATTTTATCTTTTTTAAAAATTTAGGCATATATTAAATACTTTAAAAAGAGAAAATCCCCCGAACTTGCGAGGGATTCGTTCAATCGACAATTATTTCTCAGTCACTAATAAATAACCACGACCACGTAAAGTTTTAAACCATGGGAGGTTATCATTACGTTCAGGTAATTTTTTACGTAAATTTGAAATGTGCATATCAATTGCACGATCATATGGTGTTAAACGCTTACCTAATATTTCAAGGCTTAATAATTCACGTGAAAGAATTTGGCCAGGGTTATGCATTAACATCTGTAATAATGCAAATTCTGTACCGGTGAGATCTAAGTCTTGATCTTCAAAAATGGCTTGTTGCCGACCGGGGTGTAATTCAACACCGCCAAAAGACAGTTGTTTATTGCTATCTTCTGATGAATGGTTTGATGGCATGACTACATCACTTAAGTTAGGCGCGACTGTACGGCGTAAAATCGCCTTAATTCGAGCAACTAATTCACGGTCATTAAATGGTTTTGGTAAATAATCATCCGCACCAAGTTCTAAACCTAGCACGCGATCAATTTCATCATCTCGGGCACTTAACATCAGTACCGGAATAGCATATTTTTGACGTAATTGTTTCAATGTTTCGATGCCATTTAAAATGGGCATCATTACGTCTAAAAGAATAAGGTCATAACTTTGCAGTTCTAATTCTGTGAGTGCATCTTGACCATTATGCACGCAATGAATATGAAAACCTTCTAATGAAAGTAGTTCTGCGAGTAGTTCTGTTAATTCTAGGTCATCATCAACGAGTAAAATTCTAGGCATAATCAATTCCTAATTATTATATTTATAGCTTTATTCCCCATACTAGCTATAATTCACAAAATTGTCAAAATTTGCACATTGCCTCTTGGATCTTCACCTGATTCCAAATCATATCGAGTTCAATGAGAGAACATTTATTTAAATGTTTTCCTTGCTTTTTGACTGCGATTTCAATTTTTTTAAAACGCTTTTCGAATTTAACATTCGCATTGCGTAAACAGTTTTCAGCATCTATTTGATAATGACGGCAGAGGTTGACTGTTGCAAAAAGGAAATCTCCTAATTCTTCTTCAAGCTTCGCTACATTAGCGGGATAATTTTTCATTTCATCTTTAACTTCAAGTAGTTCTTCTTCTACTTTTGCTAATACATCTTGAGGATTATCCCAATCAAAGCCAACTTTAGCACAACGTTTTTGTAACTTATTAGCTCGACTTAGTGCAGGAAGTGCAAAAGGCAAGTCATCTAAAATAGATTCAAATTGTTCATATTTAGCTTCCGATGCTTTCATTTCTTCCCAATTTTTTAGCGCTTCCTCGCTATTTGCAGCATTTTTGTCACCAAAAACGTGAGGATGCCTATAAATGAGTTTATTTTGAACATCATTTAGTACATCAAAAAATGTAAAAGTTCCCTCCTCCTTTGCTAATTGACTAAGAAAAACAACTTGCAATAATAAGTCACCTAATTCTTCACGCAACGCGGTGCGATTTTGTGTATGAATAGCTTCAGCCACTTCATATGTTTCTTTTAATAAATGCGGTAACATTGAATCAAAAGTTTGCTCAATATCCCAAGCACAACCTGTTTCGGGATCTCGTAATTTTGCTACTGTGTTAATAAATTCATTGATTGTAGTCATTTGGCTTTTAATTCCCTTTAAAAAATATATAGAGTATTGTCGCAGTTTACTTGCTAGAATGGAACTAAAAACTTACAATTTAAACGCTCAAATTTTCAAATGAAATATAATTTAACTAGTTTTACTTAATAATAGTTTTTAATGAGAAAATAATATATGCCTGTTCAACAATTAACTAAAAAAAGATTAATTCAAATTATTATTATGTTATGTATTTTAATTGCCGCCTTTATTTATCGTAGTTATACACATAATTAATAGATAAGCAACTTCGAGCAGATATACTATAAAGTGTATTTAAAAAAGTAAGAATTTGTGCTTTAATATGAGCGATTTTTTGTCAAAAATAATAAGGTTTTAAAATGAGCTGGATTGAAAGAATTTTAGGTAGAACCGCTTCATCATCAAGCAGTAGCAAATCTAAAGTGCCAGAAGGTGTTTGGACAAAATGTACAAACTGCGAACAAGTTCTCTACAGTGAAGAATTAAAACGCAATATGCAAGTGTGTCCGAAATGTGACCATCATATGCGTTTTGATGCCCGTACACGTTTATTATCTTTATTAGATCAAGGGAGTGCAGAAGAAATTGCTGCTAATTTAGCACCTCAAGATATTTTGAAATTCAAAGATCTTAAAAAATATAAAGACCGTTTAACCGCTGCACAAAAACAAACAGGCGAGAAAGACGCTTTTATCACAATGTTTGGCACCTTGTATGAAATGCCGATTGTAGTAGCTTCATTTAATTTTGAGTTTATGGGCGGATCAATGGGGTCCGTTGTGGGGGCTAAATTTGTACGTGCTGCAGAAAAAGCATTGGCGGAGAATATCCCGTTCATCTGTTTTTCTGCTTCAGGTGGTGCGCGTATGCAAGAAGCATTATTCTCATTAATGCAAATGGCAAAAACAAGTGCGATTTTAGCTAAAATGCGCGAAAAAGGGGTGCCATTTATTTCAGTATTAACCGATCCAACGCTAGGCGGTGTTTCAGCTAGTTTAGCTATGTTAGGGGATATTAATATTGCTGAACCCAAAGCACTAATTGGCTTTGCCGGCCCACGAGTCATTGAGCAAACCGTACGTGAGAAATTACCAGAAGGTTTCCAACGCGCTGAATTTTTATTAGAGCATGGTGCAATTGATATGATTGTGCAACGTAAAGATATGCGTGATACTTTAGCTCGCTTGTGTGCCAAAATGACTAATCAACCTTCACCATTTAAAGTTGGTGAATTAATTATTGAAGAATAATGATTAAATTAATTGAGCCTAAAGCCACGGATTCTTTAGAAACGTGGCTTTCCTATTTAGAAAAAAGCCATTTTAAACCCATTGATATGGAGCTAACACGTATTAAAAGTGTTGCCACTTCGCTCAATCTTCTCCAGCCAGCGCCTTATGTAATCACTGTGGCGGGCACAAATGGTAAAGGTTCTACTTGTCGTTTACTTGAAGTTGCATTATTAAAAGTAGGCTATCGTGTAGGCATTTATTCTTCACCACATTTAATCCGCTATAATGAAAGGGTACGGATTCAAGGTGAATTATTAGCAGATGAACAACATATCCAATCGTTTACATATATTCAACAAAATAAGACCGCTTCATTAACCTATTTTGAATTTAGTACTCTCTCTGCCTTGCACTTATTCAAGCAGGCTAATTTAGATATCATTATTTTAGAAGTTGGGCTTGGTGGGCGTTTAGATGCCACGAATATTATCGATCCAAACTTGGCGGTCATTACCTCCATTGACATTGATCATATCGATTTTCTAGGTGATAACCGTGAAGCAATTGGCCGTGAAAAAGCGGGTATTTTTCGGCATAATATTCCGGTAATTATTGGCGAACCTAATTGTCCGGAAAGCATATTAGCGCACGCGGATGCATTAAATTGTCAAATAGTTAGGCGTGATGTAGATTGGTCATACTCACTGAAAAATAACCGCTTGTATTGGCAAAACTTTGATGGAGATAAATATGATTTACCTATGCCACAAATTCCCGTCCCTAACGCTGCTACAGCATTAGCCGCCTTAACAAGACTGCCGTTTACAATCAGCAAGCAAGCGATATATGAAGCCGTGCAAGAAGCACAGATGCCGGCTCGTTTTCAAATATTAACTGATCAGGCATTTAACCATTTTTCAGGAAAACCGCCGCTTGCTCAAGTGATTATTGATGTTGGGCATAACCCACACGCAGCGCGCTATTTAGCTGAACAATTAATGCGTTTGAAGCAAGCGGAGCAAAAAATTTATGTGGTTTTTAGCGCTTTAATTGATAAAGATTTAGCCGGTATTGTTACACCATTAGCAACACTCATTGATGAATGGCATTGTGCTGGTTTAGCCGGATATCGAGGACAATCAGGCGAACAATTGCATCAAAAATTAGTCAATATTCTACCTAAAGCTAGCGCTTATTGTTATCAAAATGTACCTCAAGCAGCGACTTATTTATTTGAAAAAGCGACTGAACAAGACATTATTTTGGTGTTTGGTTCTTTCCATACTATCGCAGATTTTTTAATTTGGTTGGACAAATAATTAATATGCTCTAAGCGGTTTTATTATAATTGTGTTTAATCACTTTAAAATTATTTATTGTTTAAATTTGCGATAAATTATTAAAAATTGCTTGCAATCTTTTTTTTATTGCCTATAATTAACCACATCAGACGCGGGGTGGAGCAGCTTGGTAGCTCGTCGGGCTCATAACCCGAAGGTCGTTGGTTCAAATCCAGCCCCCGCAACCAGTTTTAAGGCTCACAGTTTTGATGAAATTGTGAGTTTTGTTTTATATAGCATTTAGCATTTTCGATAACGATTGTTAAGTAAAATGTTGCATAAAACAAACCGCTTAAAGCCCCACGGTTATCCGTCTGGGCTTTTTTTGTGGCTGGTACATTCGTAATCGTATCAAAAGAGCTGGTTATAGCTCTTTTTTTATATCTAAAATCTGTAGTATGACCGTTCATGCTAAGTGTAAGAGGTAAATTCATTGGCAACTTTAGAACAAAAATTAACCGCACTCATATCAAATACCATTGAATATATGGGATATGAGCTAGTCGGCGTTGAATGTCAACATGCAGGACGTTTTTTAACTGTTCGTTTATATATTGATAAAGAAGGTGGCGTAACCATTGATGATTGTAGTGACGTAAGTCGTCAAGTGAGTGCCATTTTCGATGTTGAAGATCCAATTAGTGATAAATATAACTTAGAAGTTTCTTCGCCCGGTTTAGATCGTCCATTGTTTACATTAGCACACTATGCGCGTTTTGTCGGACGTGAAATGGTTATTCATTTACGTATCCCAATGTTTGATCGCCGTAAATGGCAAGGTAAACTTACTAAAGTTGATGGAGATCTAATTAGCTTAGAAATAGAAAATAATGGAGAACATCAATTCATATTCAGTAATATTCAAAAAGCAAATCTAATCCCAGTTTTTGATTTTTAAGAAGGTTAACAGAAAAATGAGTAAAGAAATTTTATTAGCCGCTGAAGCGGTATCTAATGAGAAATTATTACCAAAAGAGGCTATTTTTGAAGCACTTGAAACCGCATTAGCCATTTCTACCAAAAAGAAAAAAGGAATAGATATTGATATTCGTGTAGTCATTAACCGCAAAACAGGTGAATTTCAAACGTTCCGTCGTTGGTTGATTGTTGAACAAGTACATAATATGACGCGTGAAATCAGTTTGGCAGCGGCACAATATGAAGATCCAAATGTACCATTAGGTGATTTTGTTGAAGATGAAATAGAATCCATTCCATTCGATCGTATCACGATGCAAACTGCTCGTCAGGTAATTAGCACCAAAATTCGTGAAGCTGAACGTAATAAAGTCATTGAACAATTCCGTACGCAATTAAATTGCATTGTGACGGCAACCGTGAAAAAAGTAAATCGTGAGCAAATTATCTTAGATTTAGGCAATCAAGCAGAAGCGGTTATTGTTCGTGAAGATATGTTGCCACGCGAAAACTTCCGCCCAGGCGATCGCATTCGTGGTGTGTTATACGCAATTAAACCAGAGTCAAAAGGGCCACAACTATTTGTTACCCGTGCTAAACCGGTAATGTTAGAAGCATTATTCAAGTTAGAAGTGCCTGAAATAGGTGAAGAAGTAATTGAAATCAAAGGCGCATCACGTGATGCGGGCTCACGCTCAAAAATTGCAGTAAAATCAAATGACAAACGGATTGATCCTGTCGGTGCTTGTGTCGGTATGCGAGGTGCACGCGTACAAGCCATCAGTAATGAGCTAGGTGGCGAACGCGTTGATATTGTGTTATGGGATGATAATCCAGCGCAATTTGTGATTAATGCTATGTCGCCGGCAGAAGTCAGCCATATTGTGGTAGATGAAGATAAACGCGCAATGGATATTGCAGTAGAAACTAAAAATTTAGCCCAAGCCATTGGACGTAATGGGCAAAATGTTCGTTTAGCAACTCAATTAACTGGTTGGTCTTTAAACGTAATGACTACCGAAGATTTAAACGAGAAACATCAAGCTGAAGATAATAAAATCATTGATTTATTTGTTACATCATTACAAATTGATGAAGAATTTGCTCATCTCTTAGTTGATGAAGGCTTTTCAAGCCTAGAAGAAATTGCCTTTATCGCGGTCAATGAATTGGCAGATATTGATGGCATTGATGATGAAAATCTCGCAGAAGAATTGCAAACACGTGCTAAAGCTGCAATTACAGAAAAAGCATTAGCCGAAGAAGAAGCATTAAAACGGGCAGATATCGAAGATCGACTCTTAAATCTTGACGGCTTAGAACGCCATATTGCATTCAAATTAGCCGAAAAAGGCATTGTGTCATTAGAAGAATTGGCAGAGCAAGGAATTGATGATTTAGCCGATATCCAAGAATTATCAGCAGAAAAAGCGGGAGAATTAATTATGAATGCTCGCCAAATTTGTTGGTTTAGTTAATCGTTGTGGGAGATAAAAACAATGAGTGATAACGAAATTAAAAACGAAACACCTAAGAAATTAAGCTTACAACGCCGAACTAAAACAACCGTTGCAGATGGCAAAGTACAAGTAGAAGTACGTAAATCACGTAAAATTGATACTGCAGCGGCTAAGGCTGAACAAGCTAAATTAAAAGCTAAACAAGAAGCTGAAGCAAAAGCACAAACTGAAGCTAAAGCGCAAACAGAACAGGCTTGTACAACCAAAAAAACAATTCAACCGCCGATCATTCCAGGCAAGCAAAAAGCAATGCCAAAAACTGAAGCAAAAAAAGCAACGCCTAAAACAGAAAAAATTGTAGATGCTGAAAAAGAAGCTAAGCGAAAAGAAGAAGCGGAATTGCGTCGCAAACAAGAAGAATTAGCCAGCCAAAAAGCTGAAATGGAAGCAAAACGTGCTGCAGAAAATGCTCGTCGTTTAGCTGAAATTGCTCGTGAAGAAACGGTCGAAAATGGTGAAGAATTTGAAGATAATCGCTTTACTTCCACTTATGCTCGTGAAGCTGATCGTGATCATGACCGGCGCAGTGAAGGCAATCGTACTCGTGCAAAAGGCGGTGTAGCGAAAGCCAAAAAAGGCGGGCGAGAAGATGATAAAAATGAACGCAACTCAGATCGCCGTAATGCCAAAGATATAAAAGGCAAAAAAAGTAAGGGTAAAAAAGGTGCTTCACTACAACAAGCATTTACTAAACCAGTCCAAGCGGTTAAAACAGATGTTGTTATTGGTGAAACCATTACTGTTGCCGAGCTTGCCAATAAAATGGCGATTAAAGCAACTGAAATCATCAAAACGATGATGAAAATGGCTGAAATGGTAACGATTAACCAAGTTATTGATCAAGAAACTGCACAATTAGTGGCAGAAGAACTTGGCCATAAAGTGATTCTTCGTAAAGAAAATGAATTAGAAGAATCAGTGATGGAAGATCGCGATATTGATGCAGAGAAAGTAACTCGTGCACCGGTTGTGACCATTATGGGACACGTTGACCACGGTAAAACATCGTTATTAGATTATATCCGCAAAGCAAAAGTAGCAGCCGGTGAAGCGGGGGGGATTACTCAACACATTGGTGCATATCACGTTGAAACTGAGGACGGAAAAATGATCACGTTCTTAGACACACCGGGACACGCAGCCTTTACTTCAATGCGTGCACGGGGTGCCAAAGCCACTGACATTGTGGTTTTAGTTGTCGCGGCAGATGATGGGGTAATGCCACAAACAATAGAAGCGATTCAACATGCTAAAGCGGCCGGTGCACCATTAGTTGTAGCAGTCAATAAAATTGATAAACCTGAAGCAGATCCAAGTCGTGTGGAACAAGAATTACTCCAGTATGAAGTCGTTTCTGAAAAATTTGGTGGTGATGTACAATTTGTAGCCGTCTCTGCAAAAAAAGGAATGGGTATCGATGAGCTATTAGAAGCTATTATTTTGCAATCAGAAGTATTAGAACTGACCGCGGTCAAAAAAGGAATGGCAAGTGGCGTGGTAATTGAATCATATTTAGATAAAGGTCTAGGCCCCGTTGCAACAATCTTGGTTCAATCTGGTACCTTAAACAAAGGTGATATTGTCCTTTGTGGCTTTGAATATGGCCGCGTGCGTGCAATGCGTGATGAAAACGGTAAAGATATCAATTCAGCAGGTCCATCCATTCCAGTTGAAGTATTAGGCCTATCTGGCGTGCCATCCGCTGGAGATGAAGCGACCGTTGTTCGTGATGAGAAAAAGGCACGTGAAGTTGCCCTTTATCGTCAAGGCAAATACCGTGAAGTTAAGCTTGCGCGTCAGCAAAAAGCGAAACTTGAAAATATGTTTAGCAATATGACGGAAGGTGATGTTGCTGAATTAAATGTTATTGTTAAAGCGGACGTACAAGGTTCTGTGGAAGCAATTTGCCAAGCATTGGGTGAACTTTCTACTGAAGAAGTAAAAGTTAAAGTAGTAGGTTCTGGTGTCGGCGGAATTACAGAAACAGATGCAACCTTAGCCGCTGCGTCAAATGCGATTATGGTCGGCTTTAATGTACGTGCAGATGCCTCCGCACGTCGCGTAATTGAAAATGAAAACATTGATTTACGTTATTACTCAATCATTTATGAGCTATTAAATGAAATCAAAGCCGCAATGACGGGTATGTTACAACCTGAATTCAAACAAGAAATTATTGGTTTAGCTGAAGTGCGTGACATTTTCCGCCATCCTAAATTTGGCGCGATCGCAGGTTGTATGGTGACTGAGGGCATAATTAAGCGTAATAATCCAATCCGCGTATTGCGTGACAACGTTGTGATTTTTGAAGGTGAGTTAGATTCACTTCGTCGCTTTAAAGATGATGTGGCAGAAGTACGTAATGGTATGGAATGTGGTATCGGCGTGAAAAACTATAACGATGTAAAAGTCGGAGACCAAATCGAAGTCTTTGAAGTGGTTGAAATTAAACGCTCGATTTAATTGTGTAAAACACTCTTCACGTTCTAGTGGAGAGTATTATTTTATCATTAAGGAACAAATATGAGCAGAGAATTTAAACGTTCGGATCGTGTTGCACAAGAATTACAAAAAGAAATAGCGGTCATTTTACAGCGTGAAGTCAAAGATCCTCGGATTGGTATGGTTACCGTATCCGATGTTGAAGTGTCACGTGATTTAGCTTATGCAAAAATTTTTGTTACTTTCTTATTGGATAATGATCAAGATATTATTGCTCAAGGTATGAAAGGCTTAGAAAAAGCAGGCCCTTATATTCGCACTTTACTAGGTAAAGCCATGCGTTTACGTATCGTGCCCGAATTACGTTTTATTTATGATCAATCATTAGTTGAGGGTATGCGTATGTCAAATCTTGTTTCAAATGTAATTAAAAGCGATCAAGCAAAGCATAAAGAGGATTAATCAGTGGCTAGACCTAAAAAGAAAGGACGTGATATTCACGGTGTCTTTTTGTTAGATAAGCCACAGGGTATGTCTTCCAATGAAGTGTTGCAAAAAGTGAAACGATTTTACCAAGCCAATAAAGCAGGGCATACAGGTGCATTAGATCCATTAGCAACTGGTATGTTGCCTATTTGTTTAGGTGAAGCGACCAAATTTTCACAATTTTTACTTGATTCAGATAAGCGTTACATTGTTACTACAAAATTAGGCGAGCGAACAGATACTTCTGATGCCGAAGGAGAGCTTGTTGAAAGTCGGGAAGTTAGCCTTACTGAAAAGGATATCTTGGCAATTTTACCACAATTTACGGGTGATCTTTTACAAGTGCCCACGATGTTTTCTGCTTTAAAACATCAGGGTAAACCATTATATGAGTATGCTCGTCAAGGCATTACTATTGAGCGTGAGGCTCGCCCAATTACTATTTTTGAATTGAAATTTATTAGTTATGAAGCACCTTATTTAACATTAGACGTCCATTGTTCAAAAGGCACTTATATTCGAACTTTAATTGATGATTTGGGGGAGAAATTAGGCTGTGGTGCACACGTGGCAATATTAAGACGATTAGCCGTAGCTGATTATCCCGTTGATGCAATGATGAATTATGCGAGTTTGCAACATTTATCAGAAACAGAAGCGCTTGAAGTATTAGATGGATATCTTTTACCTGTTGATACCGCTGTGAGAAGATTTCCTAAAATTAGGCTAACCACTATGCAAACAAAAGCGATTGGTTTTGGACAACGCGTAAAATTTGATAATTTGGCACAAATTTATGGTATGGTGCGTTTGTATTCAGAAGCGGAGCTTTTTCTCGGTATCGCAGAAATAACAACAGATAATGTTATTCGACCTAATCGAATGGTAAACCTTTAATACATGACAATGTTAAGCGGTCTTTTTTCAAAAATAGTCCGCTTTTTATTTAAACAAAAATGCCCTCAATTAAGGAGGGCATTGTTTAATTAGATAATTAAATCTAAGCTTGAGTAGCTTGAATTGCCGTTAATGCAATAGTGTATACAATATCATCAACTAATGCTCCACGTGAAAGATCATTAACTGGTTTACGCATACCTTGTAGCATTGGACCAATAGAGACTAAATCAGCAGAACGTTGAACCGCTTTATACGTTGTATTACCTGTATTCAAATCAGGGAATATAAAGACAGTCGCTTTACCTGCTACTGGTGAATTAGGCGCTTTAGAACGTGCTACATCTTCCATCACCGCCGCATCATATTGTAATGGACCATCAATAATTAAATCTGGGCGCTTTTCTTGAGCAATACGAGTTGCTTCTTTTACTTTCTCAACATCAGCACCAGAGCCTGAACTACCTGTCGAATAAGAAATCATTGCGACACGTGGATCAATGCCAAATGCTTTTGCTGATTCTGCCGATTGAATCGCAATTTCAGCTAATTGTTCCGCTGTTGGATCTGGATTTACGGCACAGTCTCCATATACTAGCACTTGATCTGGTAATAGCATAAAGAAGATAGAAGAAACAATAGAGCTACCTGGTGCAGTTTTAATAATTTGCATTGGTGGACGGATCGTATTTGCGGTGGTATGTACTGCACCGGATACTAAGCCATCAACTTCTCCCGCTTCTAACATCATTGTACCCAGCACTACGGTATCCGTTAATTGCTCACGCGCGACTACTTCCGTCATACCTTTATTTTTACGTAATTCAACTAAACGAGAAACGTAGTTTTCACTCACATCTTCCGGATTAATAATGGTAATCCCTTTACCCAATACCACCCCTTGTGCTTCTGCAATACGTTGAACATCAACAGGATTCGCTAAAAGTACACATTCTGCAATGCCACGTTTCGCACATAAAGCAGCAGCTTTAATATTACGAGGCTCATCACCTTCAGGCAGTACAATACGTTTTTTCGCTTCGCGTGCATATTCTGTTAATTGATAACGGAAAGCAGCAGGAGAGAGGCGACGTACACGCGTTGCAACTTTAGATACTTCATCCACAAAGTGAGCATCAAATTGGCTTGCAACATATTCTTTAATTGCATCAATACGTCCTTTATCATCTACTGGCACTTCTAAGCTAACATTTTGTAGATTTAATGCAGTTTGCCAAGTATTTCCTTCAACACGGAATACAGGTAGGCCTGTTTCAAACGCTTGTTGACAAAGTTTGGCAACATTATGATCAATTTTATATCCACCGGTTAATAATATGGCACCAATTTCAATACCATTCATTACAGCTAAAGAAGCAGCAACTAATACTTCTGGGCGATCGGCAGAAGTAACCAATAAATTACCCGCTTTAAAGTAGTCAACCATATGCGGAATACTACGCGCACAAAATGAAACACCACGGATACGGCGAGTGTGTAAATCACCTTCATTAATAATGGCGGCATGTAAATGTTTGGCGACATCAATTGCACGAGTTGCAATTAAATCAGATTTCCATTTTATACAAGCCAATAAATTAATTGGGCTTTTAGCAAATAGTGCTTCTACTTCTGCAATATTTTGTGCACTATGTTGGAATGAATCAAAAATTTCCGTTAGATCTGGGCGAGTACGACCTGATTCATCTACAGGCGCATTAAATTTATTAATGATTACACCTAATAAGTTAGGATTATCACGACCACCAAACTCTGATGCAACCGCTTCTATACGTTCTTTTAATTGTACAGGTTTATCTGAACCGGGCGCTGCCACTAAAATAATTTCTGCATCTAATGCTTGTGCAACATCATAATTAATGCTGTTTGCGTATGAATTTTTACGCGTTGGGATTAACCCTTCAATAATAATCACTTCATTATTTTTAGACAATTGCTGGTAGCGCTCAACAATCTTTTCTAATAAAACATCTGCTTGATTTTGGCCAATTAATAATTCCGCTTCACTTAACAGAAGTGGCTCACCCACTTCTGTTGTTTGAGCAGCTTGAATAATTGAAGTAGAGCGGTCTAATTTATCTTCACCGCTAATCGGTTGAGCAATAGGTTTTAAAAAGCCAACTTTAATTCCTTTTTGTTCTAATGCATGAACTAATCCTAAGCTAACGCTTGTAAGACCAACATCAGTTGTGATTGGGATAAGAATAATCGTCCTAGACATTGTTTTTTCTTCCAATATAATCGAATACAAAACCTGCCCATAGACAGGTTTAATGCTATATAAAATATAAATTATTTAGTAATTGTTAAACGTGCAGTATCTTGCGCAATAACTAACTCTTCATTTGTTGCAATTACCATTGCAAGTGGAGAACCTTCAGCAGTAATTACGCCTTCATTACCAAAACGAGCCGCTAAGTTACGTGCATCATCAACTTGATAACCGAATAATTTTAAGTGATTTAATGTAATTTCACGCACGTGTGCTGAGTTCTCACCAATACCACCAGTAAATACAATAGCATCTAGACGTTCACCAATTACAGCCATATATGAACCTATATATTTTGCTAATCGATAGCAATATACTTCCATAGCACGATGAGCAGGCTCTTCAGTTTCATAGTTATCTTCCGCATAACGGCAATCGCTCGTAACTTCCGTTAAACCTAACAAACCTGACTTTTTAGTTAAAGTCGTATTGATTTCTTCAACAGACATGCCTAACGTATCATGCATATAGAAAATAATTGCAGGATCAATATCACCTGAACGCGTCCCCATCACTAAACCTTCTAATGGCGTTAACCCCATAGAAGTATCAATACATTCACCGTGACGAATTGCTGATACAGATCCACCGTTACCTAAGTGGCAAGTAATAACGTTAACTTTATCTTCTGCAACATTTAAGCGTTTTGCTGCTTCACGACTTACAAAATAATGACTTGTACCATGAGCACCATAACGACGAACACCATGTTCTTTATAGAATGAGTATGGTAAAGCATATAAATATGCTTGTTCTGGCATAGTTGTGTGGAATGCAGTATCAAATACCGCAACGTTTCTATCTTTTAATTCAGGGAAAATACGAAATGCTTCTTGAATACCAATTAAATGCGCAGGATTGTGAAGCGGTGCAAATTGAATGGCTTCTTCGATACCTTTTACCACTTCATCAGTAATCACTACAGAAGAAGTAAATTTCTCGCCACCGTGTACAATACGGTGACCAATAGCTCCAATACTTTGTTTTAATCCATCAGTAAGAATGTTAGAAACGATGAAGTTTAAAGCTTCAGTGTGTGCAGCACCCGCACCTAAATCTGCGTTGCCTTTTTCACCGTTAATTTTCCACTTAATACGCGCATCATCTAAATGAAAAGCTTCCGCTAAACCAGATAATTTTTCATCACCGTTTGTTGGATCTAAGATAGCAAATTTTAAAGATGAACTACCGCAATTAAGGATAAGGATTAAATTTTGAGACATGTCAAATACCTTTTTTTCTGTTTATGAAAGGATGATATAGACACACATCTTTGTGTGTGAATTCTTTTTAATATACGGAGTGTAAGGATACACTTTTCATCACTTAAAATAAATTTCTATCCAGAAATAATCAGGTAAAATTACTTAAAATTTGATTTATTTCACAAATTGCTGTTATATATTATTAAAATAAAGCTTGTTAAGCACAAATATCATAGAGTAGTGCGATTAACTAACAAGTTTTGCCTAATTTGATCAAAGTTAGTTTGACGCAATAACTTACCATCTTCAAATAACAGCTCTAATAAATCATCACTGAAATCATCCGCTGAAGTTAAACCATCAACGTAAGTATCACGAGAAAGGACTTTAACACGACCTTTTTGCGATTTTTTAAAACCATCATCGGTTTTAGGATTTTTAAAAATGGCTTTTTCTTCGCCATTAATAGTGATAGATGTCGCTTTAAGCGCAAAGCCCAACGTATCACGATTACGTTGATAGGTTTGTCCACCAACGCCAAACACAATGTTACTCGAAGCAAATCCTTTGGCTTGTAATCCTTCTAAGATCTTAAACATTTTTTCATAAGTAACACCATCACCATAAATCGCTCCAATATGTGGATTAATAACTTTATAACCTTTCCGATTAACTGTACCTCCAAAAATATCCCATAAACATTCAATGAGCCCTTTACGTTCATGCTCAGTATCAGCAGTTGGATCACCACAAATAATCGTAAAAAAGTTACCGCTATCTGGACGAATGACTAAGCGGGCATTTTCTGGCCTTGCTATAATTTCTTGCTTTAATAACGGCAAATTAACAGTAATGTTATGCCAAAAGTCTGTAGTATCTGACACAATTGACAACATATTATGCGGAAATTTTGCCATTAAATAACGAAATGTTGATAATTCATCCACACCATGTGAACTCATTACTGAATGCTCAGAAGCGGGTATAGACGTGCCAATTAGACTGCTTGAACCATAATACGCTTCAACAAAAGAGAGGGCAGGAATAGTGTCTGTACCTAAAAAAGAAGTTAAATGGCCAGCACCTGAAGTTTCTGCGGATTCTAAAGAACTCATACCACGCATTGAAAAATCATGCGACTGAAATGGTACGTGTTCTTGATTATCACAAGTTTCATTAGCAAATTTAATTAATGCTGTCCGATAAGCAAAAGCAATCGAGGCAGAAGTCATCGGCTGCCAAAGTGATACATGAATTAATGTTTCTAAATAGTTAGTAAGCCAAAAGAAATCAGAGTGTGTATTTTCAATCGTCATCACTGGAACTTTAATCGCCACCGTTTTTCCTTCAGGAATGGCTTTAATCCGGATAGGCAAATAACCCAACTCATGTAATTTTGCAATGTGTTCACCCGTATCCTCTAACTGTAAGGTTTTCTCAATAAATGCCGAGTATTCAGTCACAACATCATGTTTATCTCGAGAAAAAAAGTTATCATTAAAATAATGAATTAAATATTTAATGATAAAGGCTTGAAAACCAAATGACACCACTTGTGTTAAATAAGGCGCTTGTTCATTGCTACGAGGTGTAAATGTACTATAAATAATTTGTGAACATTCAGGATACATTATTCTATGAGATGTTTTGTAAAAATCGCATAATAATGATGGTATAGCACTAGCACGACTACTATAATTTAATAGGTTATCCATAATAATTTATTACCTTAAATCTCATACAGAAACTAAAGATTATTATATTTGTTGTTTATATAAAACAAAAGATTTTTTAACGGGCAAACCCCAAAATTAGCTCACTAAAATACCACAAAACAATTAATTCGCATAAGAATGATTGCAGATTATACAATTCGAAGTGCAGTAAAATCACCTCCTGCACGAGAATTTACACATAATCTGCTGTTATGCGACGTAGGTATTTAATATCTCATGGCTGATATAATTTTAAAAGACATCACTCCTCGCCACTTTTACGAAACAGTAAAACTCCTTAAAACGACGGATTATCACATTTATATTACATTGAATACGTTAGAAATTCGTTTCTCATATAATCATTTCGAAACCGCCGATATAACACAAATGCGCTTTGAGCAACTTGAACACGTTCGTGATTTCTTACAGCAGTTGGTTCACTCAAGTGTTCCTATTGATTTGGATGAGTTTTTAAATGCTTATCGTTATACTCCGAGACATAAGTCTTATAAACGAAAGTAACCTATCATTTAGGGGGTTATTTTCGCTTTTGAATTTGTTTAAAAAGCGAACCAAAAAAGTTCGGGAGTTCTGTTACACCCGAACTTTGATATCAAATTTGATACTAAATTCTATTTTTCAATCTTTGGATAATTCTTTTCCTTATTTCTACTTCCGTGATTTTATAAAGCTCTTTCACAGAAAAGCGTACAGTTTCTATTCCGCACTTTTCGAAAAAGGTGTCGCGCTCTTCATCTAAATGATGCTTATTTTTATGGCTACTTCCATCTAGTTCAACAATACATAATGTTTCGAAATTTTGATTGCATATTACAAAATCCACTCTTTTTTGATTTACTTTCCAAAATAGCTTTTTATTCTGATCATATTTGAAATGCTTAGGTTTAACAATGCATGAGAAGGGCACTTGCACTAAAGTGATATATTCAGGCACTGCACCCTTTATTTTAAAAAATAATTCTTTTTCCGTTCTATTAACTATTTGACATTTTCTAAAAAGTTTTCCATTCGGTAATGTATTCCTACTTTTACGTTTAAGAGATATTTTTATTACTACCCCAAAGATTAAAAATACAATCAAAAGGATTACCATGTTTTTAGGATCCATGTTTGTTTTTACTCTTTATATATTCTAAATAGTCCTCATCCTGAATGTGTTTAAGTCCTTTTTTAATTAGAATTTTTAGAATTTCCGTATCTTTTAAACTTGTTTTAGTCAGAATTACTGCTTTTACAGTTTCATCTTGTACTTTTTTCCACGTCATGTCATCTATGTGCTTACTAGGCATTTTTTTATTCCATTTTGAGATTTAGATCACAAATATTACTACCTCTTAGAAAATTAGAAATAATTTTATTGATAGCTAATATTATTAGAAATTAGAAACTAAGATTATTTTTTATTCTTTTTGTTTTTTATCATGAATTATCACATTGAATGGCTGACAATAGAACAAGATTTTGGATTCGAAATCCCTGAGTCCACACTTGCAACCATCTTTGATTTCGGCATGGGGTATACATTTAGATACAGGTGAAATGCAAGAAGGGATTAAAACAGGCAAATACAGACACAAAGGTAGCTTTTGTGATGAAGTTAGCATAAAAGTTTCTGGCTCAGTGATAAAAATGGAAGGCAACCCCAGTCGTTGGGGTAAAGTTGAGAATGTACTTGGCTTTACAGATGTCGATTCATGTGTCGCCTGTTTCAATAACATTTTATTTTCTTTGAATTTACCCCTGTTCACCCGTTGCACTGAGGTTTTCTATTTACAAGGTAAAGAGGGTGAAAAAGTTAAAAAGTTTTCTAACGGCGCAATTATTAAACGCCTGGACATCACAACAAATAAATCTGTCGGTAAAGGCAATGAGCGCACCTTTCTCAAGGCACTTTCGCAAATGCGTTATCGTAATTCTGTTGGAAGATTACACACAAACCACTGTACGGTAGATTGGTTAAGTGAAAAGGGTAATGCCAATTTAATTTACCCGAGTTGTTATATTAAACATGAAGAGATGAAGCTTCATTCTTACGACAAGATAAAAAACAAATTTGGGCAACAGGCTAAAGAGTTTCAATATTACCAAAGGGTATTTGATTACTGTTTAGAGAATGGAGTGATTAGATTTGAACAGAAGTTAAAGTCAAGGTATTTACAACGAGAGAATTTGTGTTATTGGGGTTTAAGTGATTTTTCAAAATTAAATGAAATTCAAGATGGGTTTATAAACATGTATAAAAAATTAAGCGTAAGTGAAGTGAAATTAGAAACCATTGCACAACAACTTGTTTCTCAAGGCGTGGTCGACACTTTACGTAAAGCCAATACCACTGCTTATTATGCAATGTTATGGGTCAATGGGCAGAATATTAGGTATCTCTGAGCGACAATACAAAACCCATAGAGCCAGATTACGTAAAATTGGTATTGACATTGCCAATCCTTGCGACATTGAAAAATTCCAGGCTGTTCGTGTTATTTCATGTGAACAGATTTTTGTTAAACCATTTAAAGCCCCTGATTTTTATCAATATCCAAGCAATATGCCTCAATTACGGCTAGTTGCTTAATTTATTATTTATCATTAAGGAGATTTATTTATGCGTACAGGCTTTTATATTGTTGGTAAATTGTTAGGCCAAAAGTCAACTAGTTTTACTCATCGTGAAACGGGTGAGGTTAAATACAAGCATACTATCGGCATTCAATTACAAGACCCAGATGGCTTTGGTGGCTATAACACCTTTACCCAAGATTTAAGAATTGATGAACGCTCAGTTAATCAAGGACTTTCTTCTAGCATTGAACGACTAAAAGGTAAAAATGTTATGGTGCTTGTGTTTCCACGTGAATGGGCAATGGAAGGTGGAAGAAAGGGTATCATTTATCACTTTGACGAAAACTCAGTGATTGAAGAAATCAAATGAGCGCCGAATTTATTATACAGGCAGAATTATATTCAACCTTGAACAATTGCCAACATGTCGAATTGAAATTACCACAAGCGGAACTCGCAAAACTTCAACTTGTGGCAACTTCAAAAAGCGAAACAATAAACTATTCTGATTACACTGAATTTTTTCTTGTTTCTTTTTCAATCACGCTTTCTTTTTGGTTGTTAGCTAAGGCCATTGGCATCATGCTAACAATTATCAAGAAGGCATAATTTAAGGAAATTATATCATGTTCAATAAAATTAAAAACACATTTACCGTATTAACCGCAGCAGCAACAGCTATCTTAGTTTCAGCAACAGCAAATGCAGAAGACTTATCTAGCATCACTGGCAAAATAAACCTAGAAAGTGCCTATACAGGCATTGTTGCCGTGGGTGCTGCAGTCGGTGGCTTTTTAGTTGTTGCATTGGGCGTTCGTTATGTTTTAGGTTTCTTAAAACGTGTTTAATTAACGAAGCCTTGAGCTAAAAAATGGCCCCGCCCGCAAGTGATGAGGACGGGGGCTGTTTTTTAAGTGAAAGGCGAAGGAATAACTATGACTTGGCAAATGGTATTTTTTCTTTGGGGTATATTATGTGCTTGCGTAGTCGTAACTGGCTTAAACGATTAACCTTATTTTCCTTTTTCTTCTGTTCTCCTTTAGCACATGCGATTGCACTTTGGTCACTTGTTGGTGCAACCTACAACCTTCCTTTGCATAAAGATGGTAGCTTTTCCACTACGTGTAAATTGTCATCCGCGAAGAAACTAACCGATGGAGATCCTTCTGCGCCGCGTGTTGATGTTAAAACGGTCATTGATGATTCAAGCTTAGTGATTAACTACGGTGATGGAGAGAGGAACTCTATTTGGGGAGTTGGCTTTTTTAAATATGCCGAAAAATTTGAGTTCAGTTCAAATTTATCTTCAAGCCAATCAGCTACGGCTAATGCCGCACTTAAAACGGCCTTAATGCAGGGCAGATGTGACATTGCTGAATCATTGCTTTCAGCAATGGTACAAGGAGATATTCATGCCACTGATGAGGAAGATAAGTATCTTGGGTTTAGCAATGGGTAGGATAAATGCATTATCCGTGATAATGGAGATTTTTTATGTAGGGTAAAAGGGCCTGCTTTAGATGTAATGCCGCGGAACAAGACTGCCAAATTGCGATAGGTAACGACAAGGAGCTTAACCTACAACAATATGCCCGTTCAGAGGGCAAAAAGGACATCGTTAAACCTGTAGGGGATTCGGGTACTGTATCTACCCCTTCCGGAGGCACCACCTTTCATGGAGAGGGGAGCGGCTCAGGAGGTGCGCACTCCACTCTAGGAGGCAATACTTCCGGGCATGGTAATAACCCTAAAGGTTCAGAAGAAGGGCGTGTGAATGGGCCAGAAGAAGGTAGTGCAAATGGGTCAAATTGGTCTCAAGGGGAGCGGATGCCCTTGCTAATACGAAGTTTGCTCAACCAGAATTAAAGGAGTTTGATTTAAAGTTTGCCTTTAGTCAGTTGAAACTAAAACTTGAAGATTTTGTACCCACGTTATCTATGCCTGCCGGGCATCGCCCT
Organism: [Haemophilus] ducreyi; assembly: GCF_900109315.1. Taxonomy (GTDB): domain Bacteria; phylum Pseudomonadota; class Gammaproteobacteria; order Enterobacterales; family Pasteurellaceae; genus Haemophilus_B; species Haemophilus_B ducreyi. Next base: position 55,520 of record NZ_FOJC01000004.1, read on the forward strand.
AAATTTACCATCCCCGTGTTTAATAAGCACATACATGTTAATGTACATTGTCGTATCTTTCAACAACATGGTGATAAATTATCTGCGGTATTCTTGTTTATTTGGGGCTTTCTTGCCATCCGAATTCTACTGTCTGCTTAGGAGTGATTATGGGCACTATCATTAAATTCTTAGCCAATGCTTTTTCAGGCGTTTTATCTTTTATTTTTAATACCCTTGTGGTTAAATTTTTTGTTTTTGGTTGTGTTTTTATTGCCGTCACTGAAATTGTTCCTATATTAATTGAAACTTTCCTGCCTAAACAGGTTCATTTAAGTACATTAATATCAAAAATCCCTCCAGGGATTGCGTACTTCCTTAACTTCTTCAAGGTTGAAGTTGGCATTCAATCTATGCTATCTGCTTACACCTCACGCTTTTTAATCAGACGCATTCCACTTGTTGGCTAGGGAGGTCATTTATGTCAATTACAGCCTATGTCGGCATTCCTGGTAGCGGTAAATCTTATGAAGTGGTCAACTCAGTCATTGTCGCGCACTTTAAAAAGGGGAGAAGAATCGTTACCAACATTGAGGGATTAGATGAAAGTAAACTGATTACTTTTTGTTTAGAGACAGATAAGCAACTGCAATTTGAACAGTTGGGGAAAATCATTCATGTCACGGATGAACAGTGTCAACACGCTGATTTTTTCCCATTCAAAGGCGCAACAGAAACCCTTTGCCAACCCGGTGATTTAATTTGTCTTGATGAAGTTTGGCGCATTTTCCCAAGTGAACATATTCAGTAAGAATCATCGCTCTTTTATTGCAGAGCATCGCCACTTCACCCATCCTGAAATGGGAGTTTGTTGTGATTTAGGGGTCATCAATCAATCGATTTCAGGCGTGCCTCGCTTTATTAAAGATAGGGTAGAAAGCACTTTTTTAATGAGTCGACTGTTAGCGCTAGGTATGCCAAAGCGTTATCGGGTTAACGTTTATACCGGTGCAAAAACCACTAAGACAAACTTAGTTACCCAATATCAAAATAAATATGACCCAAAGGTCTTTCAACTGTATAAAAGCTTTGATACCACAAACGGTAAACAAACGGCAGTGGATGACCGACAAAACTTTTTTAAATCAGGGCGATTTAAATTAATGGTAATCGCTGTAGTGGTCATGTTTTCGCTTTCTTATTATTTAATGCATTTTTAACACAATCAAAAGCCATTAATGCTACGCAAACCAATCCATCTCATGAGAACGGCGTACCTAAACCATCACCTGATAATGAGTTTGATGACCTGCTTAAACGAGCAAAACAACAAGACAGGCTCAAAATGAATAGCCCGCCTACTTATTCTAAACATTGGCGAATCACCGGTGAATTACATAAACAAGGTCATGATTTTGTGGTGTTGATGGATTTACAGGGCAATTTACGTTTAGAGCCCAAACGCTTTTTTAAGCATGAAGGTAGAGCATTGGAGGGGGTAATTAATGGTGAGTTTATTAGCTATTACACTGGCAAAGGAGAAGGTCTGAATAAGAATCTTATTTTTAATAAGTAGTGTTTTATTATCATTGCCCGTTTTTGCACAAGGCGTTGACTTTAAACTGGACGGTGTGCCTTTGCCGAAGGCGATTAGCATGATTTATGATGAAGTATTATAAAGGCCTTATATGCTTGACCCTGTATTAGTGAATGATAATCGACGAGTGAGCTTTAAGTAACTCAAGCACAAGACTTTATGCCGTTTGTGCAACGCTATTTTAATAACATGAACATTAAAATACACACCAAGAATGAGGTTGATTATATTCAACATGTTGAGCCTAGGGTGATTAAACAAAGTTATGTATATAATCCTGTTCACCGGGATGTTGCTTACTTGGCTGAGTTTCTGCAAGCAGATGGTCAGGTGTTTGCTCATGGTGATAAATTAGTATTTTATGGCACTCCTGCAGAAATTAGCCGCGCAAAGTCAGTGTTAACCTCTCTTGATACTGTCAGTAAAGAAGTGGTTGTGACGGGGTATGTTTTTGAGGTGCAAACACAAGAGAAGGAAGGTTCGGGCATAAATTTATTCGCAAAATTATTAAGCGGCAAGTTAGGTATAAACATTGGCATTAAACAGAGTTTTGAGAACTTTATTACCCTTAACATGGGTAATTTAGATGCAATGATTGAGTTGTTTAAGAGTGACAGTCGTTTTCACGTGGTGAGTTCACCCACGTTGAGGGTTAAATCAGCCTCAAAAGGCAATTTTAGTGTCGGCTCAGATGTTCCGGTTTTAGGGAGTGTAAAGTATGATAAGGAGGGACGAGCAGTACAATCCATTGAATACCGAACTTCCGGTGTTATTTTTGACATCACGCCGACAGTAAAGCGTGATGCGATTGATTTAAGAATCCAACAACAGTTATCGAATTTTGTGAAGACTGATACGGGCGTAAACAACTCACCAACACTAATTAAACGAGACATTGTCACGGATATTGCCGTAAAATCTGGAGAGGTTATTGTGTTAGGTGGATTAGCTGAGAATAAACAGACTGAAGGCAATACGGGCTTTTCGTTTTTACCGAAGATATTAACCGGCAAATCAACCCATTCCGAGAAAACGGATATTATTGTATTGTTGCAAGTGAAGGCAATTTAGGGGGTGTCGGGGGATGTAATCCCATGACGTAAGCGTAGCCGAAGGCTTAGCGGAACATGAGCGAAGCATTCGCTCCCTCTGTTAACCTTTAAGGATATTGAATTACCTGATGAGTGTAAATAGACCTTAACAAATCAACATACACCTTACCTTATTTAAAATAACATAATAAAACACCCACTTCGCATAAGAATGATTATGTTAAATATGCACAAAAGGTAATAAACCTCTAAATGATCTTAGAGGTTTATATTAATTCAATTTCAATGTTAATTTAGCGACTACCAAAATACTCGCATGCCAACACCAATTACTTTATCTACATTTTTAGCATTAAAGCTATAAGATTCTTTCTCAAACAGAGTATTACGATGCTCACTTTGCATGACTACATCATCATATTTTTTATTGACTACTTTACCTTCTAAAAATACTAATACGTGTTTATGTAATTGATAATCCGTACCTAATAAGAAACCATGTGATTTCTGGTTTAATGAAGTACTTTTTGAGGTCATTGAAAATAATGACGTATTTTTCACATCCTCTTTATTAAATTTAACACGTTCATATAGATAATTACCATATATTTTAGAAGCCGGTGTTATTTGATATTGAATACCTGGTGCAAAATAATAAGCTTTAAGCGTATCTGCCCCATCTCTAGCATAGCCAAATCAGAAACTAATTTTAATTTATCAATTTGATAGCCTACCGCAGCTTCATAGCCATCTTGGTGATGGTTCGTCTGCTTTTCATCCATTGCTGACTGATAATTTGAACGACCAAATCCCGCATCAATATTTAAGGTATTATCCGCGATTTTTGTTTCATAAGTTAAACCAACAGCAAACGCATTTCTGAATTCGCTAGATAATTCGATATTATTTAACTTACGTAGTTTAGTTATTACCGCAGTTTTAGTATCTTTGTTACCCAAATTATAATTAGCACTTAACACTAATCCTTCAATCGCTTTATAATCATAACGAATTACACGATTTCCTTCAGTTTTAATATATGAAGGAACAAAGCCATTCATAATCTGTTGTTTGATCTTGATCATCAGCAAGCGTTGTTTGGCGACCAAAAGTAATTTGTCCAAATTCTTTTTTTCCAAAACCAACAAAACCACGTTTAACATAAATATCACCGAATTGATCTTTACCGGTATCTTTATCTGCATGTAACTCTAATCTACCTAAAGCATAAAAACCATCATTAAATTCATGTTGGGCTGATAAACCAATACGGCTACCCGCATTACGTATCGCATGTTCTTTATCTTTTTTATCTGTATGGTTTGATTTTTTTATAGCCCCGTAATATGCGCCATTGTTCTTAGCATGAAAATAAGTGTAATCTGAAGTTTTAGTATTCTTGCTTTGTTCAATAACCAATCTAATTGAACCATCCAAATCAATTTTAGTTCCTTCTGCTTCATAAAGCGTAACTGCTGAGGCCGATGTGGCTAGACTCGTTACTGCTAATGCTACAAATGTTTTTTTCATAAAATTCACCTAATCTATAATAAATAATAAAATGCTAATAATAAAAAATGCAAAAACCTGCTTTTTCACATGATTTAATTGCGAGCGAATAGTGTCAAAATAAGCCATCTATGTCAACACGAAGACCCAAAAGTTCAAATTAATAAAAAAACTTATAAAACAAAGGGTTATAAAAAACATAATTGTTACGTAAATTATTCTTTCTATTAGATAATATTGATAATTTATTATTTTATAACCTTTATTTTAGCTATTAAATAAGACATAAAATAAAAATGTAAAATAAATTTGATTTTGTAATCATAAAAAATAAAAAACCACAAACAGTAAAACTATTTGCGGTTTAAGTAATTTAATTACAATTATATAACATTACCAATATATACGAATACCAATACCGATTGATTTTTCAGTTTTGTCGCTATATTCTTTAATTAATTCTTTTTCGTTAATTCTTGTAATTGTATGCGTATCATTATCAAATGTTTGTTCAACAATAGTTTTTGTACTATTACCAACATAATCCGTCTTCATTTGCAACATTTTACCTTCAACGAATAACAAAACATTTTTATGAGGCGTATAATCTATACCCAATAAGAAACCTTTTGATTTGCTCTTACTACTCCAAATATCATCTATATGTGAGTTTTCAAAGAGGTAGTTTCCGTATAATCTTGTTTTCTGAGTGAATTGAAATTGAAGACCAGGCGCAGCATAAAAAGAGGTGGTTTTTACTCTGCGTTCCTCATTTCTAGATTTTTCATTGGCATAACCGAAATCAGATACTAACTTAAAATTACCGATTTTATAGCCAAGCGCCATTTGATAACCGTCCCGATAATGCTTCGCTTTAGTTGATTTAGTTTGCGCTTGAGTTTTATCCGTATTATCATAATTCGAACGACCATAAGCCGTATTTAGATAAAAAGCCTTATTATTTTTCAGATTTGCTTGGTAGGTAAACCCAACACCATAGGCATTTTTCAGCTTATAGTCTAATGCTTCTCCTTTAGCGTTTTGCTTTTCGGATAAATTATAATTCGCACTAAATACTAAACCATCTACCCCAGTATAATCATAACGGATAACGCTATTCCCATCACTAGCAATATAAGATGGAACGATACCAAATTCATAACTATCTGTTTGGTAGCTATCATCGGCAATGGTTAATTGACGGCCAAAGGTCAATTGACCAACATCTTTTTGCCCTAAACCAGCAAATGCGCGTTTAATATATAAACGACCAAATTGGTTTTCATTGTTGGTTTTATTCGCTCTTATTTCTAACCGTCCGAAAGCATAGAAACCATCATCTAAATCTTGAGTAGCAGTAACCCCTAAACGGCTACCCGCATTACGATATCGTTTTGTTTTTTGCTGATTATAATAATTATTTAATTTTTTATAAGATCTTTTAATAACAGTGATAGACTGCTCACCAGTCTGCTGTTTAAGTCTTTTAGAAAAAATCTTTGCTATATTTTCTATTTCTTGAGATTCATCTATTGTTATATTTTGTTCGGCAAGCAACCTAACCGAGCCATCAAATTCGATTTTAGTACCATCGGCTTCATAAACAACTGCCGCTGAAGCTGATACACTAAATGTAGCCACTGCTAACGCAACTAAAGTTTTTTTCATTTTCATAAAGGTTACCTTTTAATATTATACAAAAATTACCTTACAAATACATAAAGCAATCTTGCTGATTGACGTCAACCATTTAACGTCAACTTAAAATTAATTCTGTCAAAATTAGTTGTTTTTGTCAATATTCTTATTGGGCTATAATCAGAATTCAACAGGCGGTTCATTGTTTTGATTTTCTAGCTAAACATCCATAATTGAATTATTACTATAAATTTCGCATAATGATTATTTGATATTAAATAAATGTTAATCCATTTTTAATAGTATTAAATTATTTTGCAAATTAAGTGTAAATACAAAAAGCTTAAATTAAGCAAAACCACTAAATATTTAATTAAATTTGTTCCATAAAATTACAAAAGTAAATTATTTTTGTGACGTACTTCACATTTTTATAATATTTTCTGTTAAACTCTTGTTTTAATTATTAATGTATTAAAATTTTTACTCTATTTATTCCCAATAACCTTAAACAGAGACCAAAATGCATAATTTTGTCAGTCAAATTCAACAAGAATTAGCTATTTTTCTTCCTTATCAGGAACAGTTGGTGACTATAAATAGTGCCTTATTTGCAAAAAAAACACAAAAAGTAACCGATTTTATGCAAGAAATTGAAGCAACTGCATTGTTATTACATCAACAACAAACTGAAGAATATTTAGACGTGTATTCAAGAAAGTTATTCCAACAATTTGAAGCTTTATATAAAGTCATGATCAAATTGAAAGTAAATAATCAAACTGAAAACATGGTATTTTGTTCATCTTTTCGATTTGAAAAAAATATCCATGCTTTACCGCCCGTTAAACGTTTAACCGAATATAAAAAAGCATTACGTGCTTTAAATGAAAAAATCAGTTGGTTAATTAAAATGAGTTACACGAATGGTAACGAGAATATTCAACAGCAGATTCAAGAAACAGAATTTCGTAAGCAGAAATGTTTGAAAGCTATTGATGAGTTAGAGGAAGAGATATTAATATTACACTTAAATAAAAAAGGGGCTTAAACCCCTTTATATTATTTATCATAGGTTTTACAAGCTTTTCGCTAGTTCTTTAATGATTTTTTGGAATTGTTGACCGCATTTTTCGTGACGTAAGCTATACTCCACAAAAACCTCCATATAACCTAATTTATCACCACAATCAAAAGCACGCCCTGTCATATGGAATGCTTCAACAGTTTCTTTTTCGATCAGCATATCAATCGCATCCGTTAATTGAATTTCATCCCCTACCCCTACAGGCGTACGTTCTAATAGATCCCAAATAGTTGCAGAGAAAACATAGCGTCCTACAATGGCAAGATTAGAAGGGGCATTCTCAATAGATGGTTTTTCAACCATTTTAGCGATTTTGGCTGTTTCTCCTGCACGAATGTTATCCGTTGCACAATCAACTATACCATAATTGCTAACATCTTCTTGTGGTACGGGTGCAACCATAATTTGACTACATTGAGTTTCTGAAAAACGTTTAATCATAGCGGCTAAATTTTCTGTTTTAGGGTTAGCGGTAAAATCAGCTAAAATAACGTCCGGTAAAACAACTGCAAATGGCTCTTTACCCACAACCGCTTTACCGCATAAAACAGCATGCCCTAATCCTTTTGCTTGTCCTTGGCGAACATGCATTAACGTAACATCATTCGGTACAATTGAACGAACTTCATCTAACAATTGGCGTTTAACACGTTTTTCCAACATTGTTTCCAATTCAAAAGAAGTGTCGAAATGATTTTCGATCGCATTTTTAGATGAGTGTGTCACGAATACGATTTCTTTAATACCGGCTGCAACACATTCATTGACAATGTATTGAATGAGTGGTTTATCTGCAATAGTTAACATTTCTTTAGGAATGGCTTTAGTAGCCGGAAGCATTCGTGTTCCTAAGCCTGCAACAGGAATAATGACTTTCATTACGTAATCCTTATACTGATTCCGGTATATTATCTGCTAATGCTTTAATTTGGTGATAAATTTCTTCACGATGAACTACAATATTTTTAGGTGCATTGACGCCCAATTTAACTTGATTGCCTCTTACACTAAGCACGGTAATTTCAATATCATCGCCAATTAATAAACTTTCACCAACTTTACGTGTTAGTACAAGCATTATACCACCTTGTTTGTAAAATATAGCAAGATCTTTCCTTGTCTTGCTAATTGAATTAAAGTTTAGAATGAATCCACTGTTTTGCAAAGGCAAGTGCAGTATCTAAATGCTGCGGTTCTGTTCCGCCGGCCATTGCCATATCCGGACGACCTCCACCTTTACCACCAACCTGTTGAGCAATGAGTCCGACAAGTTCTCCTGCATTGACTTTATTGGAAAGATCTTTAGTCACACCAACAATTAAATTAACTTTATCCGCTGATACGCTACCAAAAACAACAATAACGCTACTCAATTGATTTTTTAAATCATCGACCATCGTACGCAATGACTTACTTTCAATACCTTCTAATTTTTGAATAACAACATTAATGCCATTAATTTGAACAACTTGTTTTGCCAATTCAGCACCTGCTTGTGCAGCGAGTTTATCTTTAAAATGTTGTAATTCTTTTTCATTACGTTTTATTTTATCTTGCAATTGATAAATTTTATCTACTAATGAAAGGCTATCTGTTTTAAGTAATTCAGCACTTTGATGAATAATTTTTTGTTGATTGTGTAGCCAATTTATTGCATTTTCTGCCGTTAATGCCTCTACTCGTCTTATACCTGCTGCTACCGCACTTTCAGAAATGAGCTTAAATAAGCCAATTTCACCGGTATGTTTTACATGTGTACCGCCACATAATTCAATTGAAAAATCGGTCATTCCTACTACACGGACAACATCACCATACTTCTCACCAAACAATGCAACAGCACCTTTTTCTTTGGCCGTTTCAATATCCATCCTTTCAATAGTAACCGCGAGGTTTTGGCGAATTTGACGGTTCACAATTCGTTCAATTTCTTCTAACTGGGCTTTACTGACCGCTTGAAATTGTGAAAAATCAAAACGTAATACATTTTCAGAAACCAAAGATCCTTTTTGCACCACATGCTCACCTAATACTTGGCGTAATGCAGAATGTAATAAATGTGTCGCACTATGGTTAGCCGTAATTGCCTGACGACGTGCTATATCAACTTGTGCAGATATAATATCACCGATCGCTAAACTACCCGACACTACTTGCCCAATATGTCCGAATACTTGACCGTATTTTTGTGTATCGGCTACTGCAAATTGGCAAAATGCCGTAGTAATTAAACCACTATCGCCAACTTGTCCGCCCATTTCTGCATAAAATGGGGTTTTATCTAGAACGATAACCGCAGATTCACCTGATTGAACTTTTTCAACCGCTTGTCCGTTGCTAAATAAAGCAATTACTTTTGCTTCAGCGTTAAAGCAATCATAGCCAATAAAGGCTGTTTCAGCCTCAACTTTAATTACACTATTATAATCAGCCCCAAAATTACTGCTCGATTTTGCGCGTTCGCGTTGAGCGGTCATTTCTATTTCAAAACTCGCTTCATCAATGACAATGTCACGCTCACGGCACACATCTGCGGTTAAATCTAATGGGAAGCCATAAGTATCATACAATTTAAATGCTACTTCACCTGAAAGTGTCTGATTTTCCACTTTAGTTAACGCTTCTTCTAATAGCGCAAGGCCTCGCTCAAGTGTCCGTGCAAACTGTTCTTCTTCTGTTTTTAATGTTTTCTGAATATAACTTTGTTTATCCGTTAAAATTTCACCCGCTTGCCCCATTACTTTAGCAAGTGTAGGTACTAATTTATAAAAGAATGCTTCTTTAGCACCTAATAGGTTACCATGCCTTACTGCTCTGCGAATAATCCGGCGCAATACATAACCACGACCTTCATTTGATGGAATCACGCCATCTACAATTAAATAAGAGCACGCTCGGATATGATCTGCAATTACCCGTAATGATTTATTATCTAAATCTGCTACATGTAATAATGTTGCAACTTCTTTAATTAAGGTTTGGAAAATATCTGTTTCATAGTTTGAGTTTACATGCTGCATCACCGCAGTCATACGCTCTAACCCCATACCGGTATCAACAGAAGGTTTAGGTAACTTGGCTAATGTTCCATCTGCTTGACGGTTAAATTGCATAAAAACAATATTCCACACTTCAATGTAGCGATCACCATCTTCTTCAGCAGTGCCAGGCAGCCCTCCACAGAACGATTCGCCATGATCATAGAAGATTTCAGTACAAGGACCACAAGGCCCCGTATCTCCCATTGCCCAAAAATTATCTGAAGCGTAAGGTGCACCTTTATTATCGCCGATCCGAATAATATGTTCTGAAGGTACGCCCACGGTTTGATGCCAAATATCATAAGCCTCATCATCAGTTTCATAAACAGTCACATATAATTTTTCTTTTGGTAAATGTAACCATTTTTCTGAAGTAAGAAATTCCCACGCAAATTGAATTACATCATGTTTAAAATAATCACCAAAACTAAAGTTGCCCATCATTTCAAAAAAAGTATGATGGCGTGCTGTATAACCTACATTTTCAAGATCATTATGTTTTCCACCGGCACGTACACAACGTTGTGCGGTTGTGGCACGCGTATAAGGACGTTTTTCTAAACCGAGAAAAACGTCTTTAAATTGATTCATTCCCGCATTAGTAAAAAGTAATGTTGGATCATTTTCTGGTACTAAAGCACTACTAGGCACAACGGTATGCCCTTTGCTATTAAAAAAATCTAAAAAAGATTGTCTAATCTCTGAAGTTGTTTTCATTTACACTTTACTCTGGATGTATAAAATAAATTGTTAATTTTAACCGACTATTCTACACCTTTTTATTTCTTTTGGTAATATCAGCGCAAAAAAATAACCGCTTAAGATATTTTCATCTTGAGCGGTCAGATAAGTTGATTATTTGGTAGCCAATGAACTTAGTGGCTATTATTCATCAATTAACGGAACGACCAACATATCAACAGTAACATTATTCATTACCTGACGAGTAGAAGACATAAATTTACTCCAAAAATCTTGATGATGCCCTGTAATCAATAAATCAATTTGATGTTTAGCCACCGCTTCTTCTAAAACCTGGCTAAAGTCTCCCGTACCATTTAAACGCTGACTAACCGGATAATCAATTTTTAAGGCAAGTTCATCAAGTGCTTTCGTGGTTTCTTCAATGACACCATCTTGTACAGAAGACATATTTATATCAATTAATCCGGTATAAAGATCAGAAAAATTGACATCTACATGAATAAGTGAAAGTTTAGCACCACATTTCTCAGCCAATCCCGCACCTTTACGAAGTAAAATCAAACTTTCTTCAGAAAGATCAACTGCAACTAGAATATGTTTATACATAAGAAAAACTCCTTAAATTATCCTTGAGCCTTATAAATAGTTGAATAGTAGCATATTTTTTTCAATCAAAACTTGAACTAGATCGCATTTTTTACATAATTTAAAAAAAGAATTATTTTAACTGAATGAATAGTTAACAAATACACCTAACTTTGTTTTATTAAAGTGTATTCCGATCTTTCTTATCCCTAAAAATAGTGCTAAAATTTGCTATAAATCAAACTTTTGTCATAAATGATATCGGTATTGTTATGAAAATTATATCAGATGCAAAAAATGTATGTCGTACAGCCTGCACTATTCATTGTCAAAACTGTAGTATCAGTCAGCTTTGTTTACCATTTACATTAAATGAACATGAATTAACGCAACTTGATAATATCATTGAGCGCAAAAAACCGGTACAAAAGTCACAAATTATTTTCCAATCTGGTGATGAACTTCGTTCGATTTATGCTATTCGTTCAGGCACCATTAAAAGTTATACGATAAGTGAAAGCGGTGAAGAACAAATTACCGCATTTCATCTGCCTGGTGATTTAGTCGGCTTTGATGCTATTACGAATATGAGGCACCTTGGCTTTGCTCAGGCATTAGAAACATCTATGATCTGTGAAATTCCCTTTGATATTTTAGACGATTTAGCGGGCAAAATGCCTAAAATTCGCCATCAAATTATGCGATTAATGAGTAATGAAATTAAAAGCGATCAAGAAATGATTTTATTACTCTCAAAGATGAACGCCGAAGAAAAACTAGCTGCTTTTTTACATAATTTATCACAACGCTATGCTGAGAGGGGCTTCTCTGCACGTGAATTCCGTTTGACAATGACACGTGGCGATATCGGTAATTATTTAGGCTTAACGATAGAAACCATTAGCCGTTTGCTTGGTCGCTTCCAGAAAAGTGGTATGATTACCGTACAAGGGAAATATATCACGATTAACCATATGGATAAATTAACCGATATGGCAGGCGTAACCCGCTCGCAAATTTCTGTTACCCAATCGGCTTAAAAGCGGTCTTTTTTAATTATAAAATAAAAGCCCTTATTATTTATAATAGGGGCTTATTTATTTTCTACCTTACGAAGAATTATTTGACTAATTTTAGGTAAGTGCTTTTCTTTTTAGTATTATTACTAACGTGTACTTTAGTCCGTTCCATATATTCTATTTCACTATAATAAACTTCTTCTTGGAACATAATGCCCTCACCACTTTCCTGAGCATAAATTGCTTCTGTTGCACCAAATGGCACATAAACATCGCGCAACATACCTTGGAAACGAGCATTAAAACAGATTGCTTCATCATTAACAACATATTGACCAATTGAATGCGGTGAAATATTAAGAATAATTTTACCCTCACGAATAAATTCCTTTGGCACATCTACATCAGGATATTCAGCGTTCACCAACAAATACGGTGTATTATCGTTATCTACAATCCAATTATAATATGCGTGATATAAATAAGGACGTAATGGTTTCATTATTCTTTATCGTCCATTAGATGCTTGGGTGCGCTTCCACCAATAGATTGACTAAAACTATCACGTTGAAAAACTTTAGTCATATAGGCTTTAATTGCTTTACCTCCTGCGCCTGTGAATTGAACACCTAGATTATGCATTCGCCATAGCAATGGCGCAATATAGCAATCCACTAGACTGAATTCATCACTCATAAAATAACTAGTTGCAGCAAAAACAGAACCTAGTGCTAGCATTTCTTCCCGTAATTGGCTTAACGCTTTCTTCGCTTCTTTGGATTCGGGATTTTTATTAACAATATCAATTAAGCTATACCAATCTTGCTCAATTCTATGCATGGTCAGGCGAGATTTACCGCGTAATACCGGATAAACTGGCATTAATGGAGGGTGAGGAAAACGTTCATCTAAATATTCCATAATAATACGAGAATTGAATAGCACTAAATCACGATCAACTAATGTTGGAATATTGGCGTATGGGTTTAATTCTAAAAAATCTTCAGAAATCGTATTAGGATCAATATTTTCAAGCTCATAAGGAACACCTTTTTCTGCTAGGACGATGCGTACTTGATGGCTATAAATATCATTTTTATCTGAAAAAAGGCTCATTACTGAACGCTTATTCGCACTAATTGTCATTTTTATGCTATCTCCGATTCTGATTGCAATTTAAAACTATTTTCTAATTATAGCACACTTGCCTAAGCGTATAATAGTACAAAATAGCAGTTATCCACAATAATAAGAGATTTATTATCTCTACTTGTTTTACCTTAAATTTATAAACAATCGTTTGTTTAACATGTTATTATATTGACGTTATTTCGTGAATAATTAAAAGGATAATGAGAAATGTTACAACAAAAAGCAGAAATTGCGGTCGTAATGGGTTCAAAAAGTGACTGGGCAACAATGTCAGAAACAACACAAATCTTAGAACAATTTGATCTTGCCTATCATGTCGAAGTAGTATCGGCACATCGGACCCCCAATAAACTATTTTCGTTTGCTGAATCTGCCGAACAAAATGGCTATAAAGTAATTATTGCAGGTGCAGGTGGCGCGGCGCATTTGCCGGGTATGATTGCTGCAAAAACAATTGTACCGGTATTAGGTGTTCCGGTTAAAAGCTCAATGTTAAATGGCATGGATAGCTTATATTCTATCGTTCAAATGCCAAAAGGTATTCCAGTTGGAACATTAGCGATAGGTCCTACAGGTGCTGCAAATGCGGCACTATTAGCGGTTCAGATTTTAGCTGTTTTTCAACCTGAATTGGCTAAAAGACTTCATGCCTTTCGGCAACAACAAACTCAACTAGTATTAGATAACCCCGATCCACGTGATTAATAACTGTAAAAATATAATTTAGGAATAACCATGCAAAAAAGTGCTATTTACCCTCCAGTTTATGTATTAGGCAACGGTCAGCTTGGCAGAATGCTACGCTATGCGGGTGCTCCTTTAGATATTCAAGTAATACCACTTTCGTTTGATGCTGAACTATTTGATATTGAAGCAAATAGTATTATCACAGCTGAAATAGAGCGCTGGGATGAAACTCCCCTCACTACGCTATTAAGTAATCATAAAAATTTTGCCAATCTAGCGGTCTTTGCTACAACGGCCGATCGTTTTAGCCAAAAATCACTGTTAGATAAGATACAATTGGCAATCTCTCCTTGGCAATTAGTTGAAAGTGCTGAGCAATGGCCGGCTATTTTTGCCAATATTGGGGATAAAGTTGTCGTTAAACGCCGTACAGGTGGCTATGATGGACGGGGGCAATGGATTATTACAGCAGATAATGTTGCACAAATTACGCCTGATTTATATGGGCAAATAATTGCCGAAAAATTCATTCCATTTGATAGTGAAATTTCGATTGTTGGGGCGCGTTTCCGAGATGGCTCTATACGTTGTTATCCAATTACGCATAATTTACAACAGAATGGCATTCTGCGTTACAGTGTTTCGGATATTAATTTACCTAATCACGCTGTTTTCCAAATGCAAGCAGAAAAAATGCTCACTAATGTAATGCACCATTTAAATTATGTTGGGGTAATTGCAATGGAATGTTTTGTGGTAGGCGATAAATTATTAATTAATGAGCTTGCTCCTCGTGTCCATAATAGCGGGCACTGGACACAGTTAGGCTGTTCCATCGGCCAATTTGAATTACACTTGCGTGCGTTACTTGACTTACCAACGCCCGAACTAAAACCCATTGCTCCTAGCGTAATGGTTAATTTAATTGGTATAGCACATTCAAATCAGTGGCTTGATGTACCTTTTTCACAATTACATTGGTATGGAAAACAAGTTCGCTCAGGGCGCAAAGTAGGCCATATTAATGTAATGTATCCTTCTCGACAGATATTAATCCAATCGCTTGAGCAACTTCGACCGACACTGACTGAGGATTTTTATTCAGGACTTGATTGGGCTATTAATAAATTAAGATTTTGATACAAGCTGGCTAATTTACGGCAAATTTGATAAAAAATGCCTATTAAATCGCGAGTCACTTGCGAAAGCGTTTAATTATCCGTATAAATAAACTATTTAACATTAACACAATAACTCAGAGGGCAACAAAATGGCAATGTTCAATCATATCGATGCCGCTCCAACCGATCCAATTTTAGGTTTAAATGATGCCTTCCGAGCAGATAGTCGCAAAACAAAAACTAATTTGGGCATTGGTGTGTATATGAATGCCGATGGTCAGACACCGATTATGAATGCCGTAAAATTAGCAGAAACGCGTTTACTTGCTGAAGAATCACAAAAGAATTACCTTCCGATTGATGGTATCGCACACTTTAATAGTTATACGCAAACCTTATTATTTGGGCAAGATGCAGATGTTATTCAAACGGGACGTGTAAAAACAGCTCAAAGTTTAGGTGGCACAGGCGCATTACGTATAGCAATGGAGTTTATTAAGCGCCAAACTGACGCAAAGACTATTTGGATATCAAACCCAACTTGGCCTAATCATAATGCAATTGCTGAAGCGGTTAGCTTAACGATAAAAAACTACCGCTATTATAATCCCGAAACTAACGGCTTAGATTGGGATAATCTGTTGGCTGACTTGCAACAAGCTGAACGTGGCGATGTAGTGTTATTACACGGTTGTTGCCATAACCCGACCGGTATCGATCCAACAGCAGAACAATGGGATAAACTCGCTACACTTTCAGCTGAAAAAGGCTGGTTACCTTTATTTGATTTCGCTTATCAAGGATTAGCCAATGGCTTAGATGAAGATGCTTACGGTTTACGTGCATTTGCTAAAAACCATAAAGAATTATTAATCGCGAGTTCTTATTCCAAAAATTTTGGTTTATATAATGAACGCGTGGGCGCATTTACTTTATTAGCAGAAAATGCAGAAATCGCAAATAATGCATTTACTCAAATTAAATCAATTATTCGAGTGCTCTATTCTAATCCAGCGGCACACGGTGCTCATACCGTAACCACCGTATTGGCTGATGATCAATTACGCGCAAATTGGATCGCTGAATTAAGTGAGATGCGTGATCGGATTAAAACGATGCGAACTAAAATGGTTCAATTATTAGCTGAAAAAGGCGCGAAAAAAGATTTTTCTTTTATTTCTAATCAGAATGGTATGTTTTCATTCAGCGGTTTAACCGCTACACAAGTCGATCGTTTACGTGATGAATTTGCAATTTATGCGGTTCGTTCTGGGCGAATAAATGTAGCCGGACTTACCGATGATAATATCGAAGCGTTTTGCGATGCCGTAGTAAAAGTGCTCTAGGTAACCAGTTAAAGAACAAACCTGTAGTTGGCAAAATAGCGGTATGCGTTTTTTGCCATTATTTTTGTGCCATAATCGCTTCAATATCAGCAATTTCTTTTGGGCAACTACAGGTTAAATTCTTATTACCATATTCGGTAATTAATAAATCATCTTCAATTCTAACACCGATACCGCGATATTGTGCCGGTACATCCGCATCAATAGGAATATAAATTCCAGGTTCTAATGTCAGCACCATTCCACTTGCAAGTGTTCGATCTTTATCCATACCATAGTCGCCTACATCATGCACATCTAGTCCTAACCAATGCCCTAAACCATGCAGATAATATTGGCGCACTGCTTGTTGTGCTAATAATTCTGTAATATCTCCTTGTAAAATGCCTAAGCGGACTAAGCCTTCTGTCATAACTTGCATAGCGGCCTGATTAGCTGCTTTAAAAGAACCATTTGGCACAAGATATTGCGTTGCTGCTTTCATTGCATCTAAAACTAACTGATAAATCTCACGTTGGGCTGGCGAAAATTTACCATTAATTGGGAATGTGCGGGTAATATCACTAGCATAATAAGCGAACTCTGCTCCCGCATCAATCAACAATAGTTCGCCATCTTTTAACACTTGATTATTTTCATTATAGTGCAAAATACAAGCGTTTTTACCACTGGCAACAATAGAATTATAGGCGGGAAAACGTACACCAAAGCGGCTAAATTCATATTGAATTTCACCTTCAATTTCCATTTCATAGCGATTCGGGCGCGTTTGTTGCATTGCTCTAATATGCGCCAATGAGGAAATATGGCACGCTTGTTGGATTAAGGCTAATTCTGCCGGCGATTTAAATAACCGCATTTCAGATAGCATAGGTTGCCAATTGATGACTTCAGTAAAGACATTATTCACAAGCGGATCGCCCCAACTTTGTATGCCTTCTGCATAGTAACAAGCGGTTAAATTTTGTGTTTTTTCTGCGAAAATAAGTGATAAATCTTCTATATCAAAAGCCTTATCAACATTCAATTGTGCTGCGGCTGCATCAACACCTAGACGATAACCATGCCACGTTTCCATTAACGGATCTTTATTTCGCACAAAAATACTGCTTTCATATTGACCATTTTGCTTAATCAACAATAATGCCGCTTCGGGCTCTGCAAAACCGGTTAAATACCAAAAATAGCTGTCTGGGCGAAATAGATAGTTGCAATCAGCATTGCGACGCTTTTCCGTTTCAGTAAAGACAATAAATGCCGAATTTTTTTGCATCTGTTCAAACACGCGTTGACGGCGTGCAACAAATTCTTCTTTGGGTAACTCCGCTAAATATGAGAGATCCATTTTATTTTCCCTTATAAATTCATATAACTAACATAAGTAATCGATTTAATCTAGTCAATTGACAGGATTCGATTTTAGAATATTTTATAAAAAAGCACTCGTTAAAAAACGAGTGCCATAATTTAATCATTACAATTAACGAGATTTTTTTGATTGCGCTAATACTGAACCGGCTAATGATTTTACAGTATCAGAACAATGTTCCGAAGTAAGCACTTTTGATGCCTTTGATTCTAATTCTTTACTAGTAACTTTATCCGTATTCGTTTGGGACAACACTGAACCCGCTAATTCTTTTTCAATTTTAGAAGCATTAGGATCTTTTAAAATCTTTGCAGCTAACGATCCTAATTCTTTTGAACTATGTTTATTACTCATATATCTATTACTCCTACCTTAATTTTTTCAAGATAAAAAATAACTATTCTTCAGCTAGTTAGTAAGAGTATAGGGTTAGAAATCCTTTTTTCAAGCCTTTAGATATAAATAATTAAACTTCTAATAAAGCCATCTTCAACTGCCCTATTTTATCTCTTACTGCCACCGCTTTTTCAAATTCAAGATCTTTAGCCAATTTTTGCATTTGTTGTGTTAATTGTTTTAATTCTTTTTCTAGAGCCTGCCGTGATTTAGGCGCATTAGGAGTATAACTGGCAGATTGTTCGGCAATTTTTACCGCTTGTTTGCCTTTTTTCTGTTTATCTGTTTGTCCAATATCTAGCAATTCACGAATTTTTTTATTTAATGCTTGAGGAATGATATTATGTTCTTGATTATATTTTTGCTGTTTCTCTCGGCGACGTTCTGTTTCAGTGATCGCTTTTTGCATGGAATGGGTTATTCGATCCGCATAAAGAATGGCTTTACCATTTAAATTACGTGCGGCGCGCCCAATCGTTTGAATAAGTGAACGCTCAGAGCGTAAAAAGCCTTCCTTATCCGCATCAAGAATCGCCACCAAAGCAACTTCTGGCATATCCAATCCCTCACGTAATAAGTTGATGCCAACTAACACATCAAACATACCTATCCGAAGATCATGAATAATTTCGACCCGCTCAACCGTATCAATATCACTGTGTAAATAACGGACTCGAACACCATGCTCATCTAGATAATCGGTCAAATCTTCCGCCATTTTTTTAGTCAATGTAGTAATCAATACTCGCTCATCTAACGCTACGCGTTGCTGAATTTCAGATAACACATCATCTACTTGGCTAACCACCGGCCGTACTTCAATTATCGGATCTAACAGACCTGTTGGGCGCACTACTTGATCGATAATGTCTCCGTTCGATTTTTCTAATTCATAATTGCCCGGTGTTGCTGAAACATAAATGGTTTGCGGAGATAATCGTTCAAATTCTTCAAATTTAAGCGGTCGATTATCTAATGCCGATGGTAAGCGAAAACCATATTGTACTAATGTTTCTTTCCTTGCCCGATCCCCGCGATACATACCACCAATTTGTGGCACGGTTACATGGCTTTCGTCAATAATTAATAAACCATCTGCGGGCATATAATCAAATAATGTTGGTGGTGGTTCACCCTCCTGACGCCCAGATAAATAGCGCGAATAATTTTCAATGCCTGAACAGTAACCTAGTTCATTAATCATCTCAATATCGAATTGTGTGCGTTGTGTAATGCGCTGTTCTTCCAACAATTTATGTTCTTTAATGAAATAATCTTGACGACCCGTTAATTCATTTTTGATCTGATCAATGGCGGTCAAAATACGTTCCCTAGGCGTGACATAGTGTGTTTTAGGGTAAATCGTATAACGTGGGATCTTACCAAAACTATGACCGGTTAGCGGATCAAACAAGGATAAATTGTCAATTTCATCATCAAATAATTCTATTCGTAATGCAATTTCATCAGATTCTGCTGGGAAAATATCAATCACTTCGCCTCGAACACGAAAAGTTGAACGCTGAAAGGCTTGATCATTGCGGGTATATTGTAGTTCTGCTAGCCGAGCAAGAATGTCGTGTTGATTAATAATGGCTCCAACTTGTAAATGCAACATCATTTGCATATATGCATTTACATCACCTAAGCCATAAATAGCAGAAACAGATGCAACGACAATAGTATCGCGACGTTCAAGAAAAGACTTAGTTGCCGATAATCGCATCTGTTCAATTTGTTCATTAATCGAAGCATCTTTTTCAATAAAAGTATCACTCGCCGGCACATACGCTTCTGGCTGATAATAATCATAATAAGAAACAAAATATTCCACTGCATTTTCGGGAAAAAAGGCTTTCATTTCAGCATATAATTGTGCAGCTAGCGTTTTATTAGGTGCAAGTAACATTGCAGGTCGGTTAAGTTGTGCAATTACATTAGCAATAGTAAAGGTTTTGCCTGATCCGGTTACGCCAAGTAATGTTTGATGTGCTAAGCCATCTTGCAAACCTTCAGTTAATTTTTTAATCGCCGACGGCTGATCACCTGAAGGTGCAAAAGGGCTATGTAGAATAAAAGGTTTACCTGGTTTGCTCATAATTGAATCCTAATCCGAAAAAACGATGCGCATTGCATAAACAAGCACAAAATTATTATTGTGTGGTAAACAATTGCCAAATTGGTTTACACGTTGTTGGTAAGGTTAAACTTTTACCTAACTCAATCCAGCCTGTCGGATAATGAAAATCAGAACCCACCGAAGCATATAAATCAAATTCGCTTGCCCAACGTGCAATTAACTGTCGTTGATCAGGCCTTTGGCCACAACTAGCAACTTCTATGCCATCGCCCCCAGCTTGTTTAAAATGTTCAATTAAAGCACGAAGCCAACGAGCGGTCATTTTATAGCGTAACGGATGCGCTAAACAAATTACACCGCCTGCCTGATGGGTAACATCAATAACGTGCGATATGCTAGACCATTGCGGTTTAACATAGGCTATTTTGCCTGTGCCTAAATATTTTTTAAATGCGTGTTCAATATTACGAACATAATCTTGCTGTACTAAAAAACGAGCATAATGTGCACGGGTAACCTCACCATTCGCTAACATTTTTGCACCGTGATAAGCATTTGGAATACCTGCTTTAGCTAATTTTTCGCCAATTTCGACCGCTCTTTGCTCACGCAATACGGCATGATGCTGTAAAAGTTCAATTAATGCCGGATGATGTTCATCTATATCCAATGCCGTTAAATGAATATTTTTATTTTGCCATAATGCAGAGATCTCTACCCCACTAATTAACTGAATAGGTTGAGATTCAGCCGCTATTTTAGCTTCTTGGATACCTGCTAATGTATCGTGATCCGTTAAAGCAAGAACATCAACCTTTTGTTCAACTGCACGTAATATCAATTCTGTTGGCGTTAACATACCATCTGAAGCAGTGCTATGCGAATGTAAATCATAAATCATAGCTTAAAGTAACCCTACTCTGACAAAAAATTGACGATATGCTTCCACTTTTTTAGCCAGACTTAATGGATAAGCGCGCGAGGTAGATGGTAAACGATATAAATATAATGTTCTATCCGTTGTATAAGGATAATCAATCCATTCATTTGTTTTCGGCAATTTACTCTTTTCAGGTAATAAACTTAATAAGGTTTCCGTTGCAAGCCCGCCCGTGGTAAATAACCATTTTAACTGTGGCAATTCGGTTAATAATGCTTGCATATCAATCGCATCAATAATTTTCAGATCTTTATCTGAAGCATTACCTTTTAAACGAATGGCGGTTTGTGCAGAAGAACAAAGTGCAATGCCTTTTTCTCTTAAAAACGCTTCAATCCGCACTGGATCAAAACGTTTTTCTTGATCAACTCGAAAATGATCAAGATTCTTATAAAAAAGCAATCCCATAATCCGCCACATATCGTTTTGAAAATTTGGATAATGAAATTCCATACACCGTTTTTCACTGGTCGGTGGAAATGTACCTAACATTGCCACTGTAGCAGATTTTGGCAAAATTGCTGGAAAAGGATGATATTCTAATGGTAGATTGCGTTCAGACATTCGATAATGGTTCTCTGCAAGTTATTTAATTAATGTTTTCAACAAGTCAAGTTTTGTTGCCTTATCAATCTGTTGCTCTGCCACT
Organism: [Haemophilus] ducreyi; assembly: GCF_900109315.1. Taxonomy (GTDB): domain Bacteria; phylum Pseudomonadota; class Gammaproteobacteria; order Enterobacterales; family Pasteurellaceae; genus Haemophilus_B; species Haemophilus_B ducreyi. The sequence goes on from NZ_FOJC01000004.1 coordinate 77,472, forward strand.
TTATTTAGTTCTGCCATTAATTGGTTCTTTTGAGCAGCGCTTGGCAAAGGCAATGTACATTGTGAAAGCTGTGTCGCATAAGCGGTCAGATCTTCTAATAATTTTACTTTGTCTGCGTGATCAGCATAACGCTCAAATAAGTTTGCGATTTCCTGACTAAATTGCTCCGCTTTTGCATCAATTTGTTGATGACAATATTTCTGCCATTTAATCTGCTCTGCCCGTGTTAATGTATTTGGGAAATGCCTTGCTCGATAGTGGAATAACAACGGTTCTACACGTTTATCTGCAAATTTTAAACCATGCTCAGCGAGTTGTTCTGGTTTTAATGTACGTAAAATAGCTAAGTTGTTTTTATCCCCATTTGAAAAAAAACTGTCGTATAACGTCGTTTCTACGTTGTTTGAAGGCGCAAAAATACGCTCATCGTTGAATATTTCAATCACCTTCTCTCGAACGACTGCTTTTTGTGCTTGTAACTTAGCTAAATTTAGCAAGCATTGTGAACGATCAATCGCCAAACGCGTTGCATTTTCTGCTAGTAAGGTTTTAGCTGGCGCTAAAATTGGGCATTTGTTTAGATGAACTAACTTCAACGGCACTGGAGATTCGTGTTCAGCTAAAGCATCACGTTTAGTATATAAACGCTGTTTTAATACCTCCGCAGTATCATTTAGTAGCCCTTGTATATCACCTGATAAGTCACAGACAATCACGGCATTCTGATTCGTGGGATGCCAAGCAAGAGGTAAAATCAACGCAGTATTACCGCGATAGTTACCTAACATACCTGAGACGTGCACTAATGGCGTTAACTCGGCCGGATCAATTAATTTTTCAAGCACTTTTTTACTTCTTTTTTCAAAAAAGAAGTCAAATAATTTGCGCTGTTTTTGCTTAATTAATTTTGCTATTTCAATCGTGGCATATACATCTGCCATCGCGTCGTGCGCATTCTGATGTGCAATAGCATTTGCTTTCGTCAAATGCTCTAACTTGAAAGAAGGTTCATCTTTTTCATTTTTAGGCCACTCAATGCCGGACGGACGTAATGCATAGCACGCGCGCACTAAATCAAGTAAATCCCAACGGGAATTGCCGTTCTTCCAACAATATTCATAAGGATCATAAAAATTACGAAAGAACGTATAACGAGTCATTTCATCATCATAACGGATATTGTTATAACCAATAATGCAAGTATTAGGTTGACTAAATTCGTGATGAATACGTTGAGCAAATTCTGGTTCTGACAAGCCTTTTTCATTACAGAGTTGTGGTGTAATGCCTGTTACCATCACTGCTTCAGCTGAAGGCAAATAATCATTAGTTTGTTTACAATAAAATATTACCGGTTCACCGATAATATTAAATTCACTATCCGTACGAATACCCGCAAATTGCGCAGGTCGATCAGTTGCTGGATTTATGCCGAAACTTTCATAATCATAAAAGAAAAAAGTAAAATTGTTGTTGTTCATCGCCTTACTCAAATAACAAATCAAATGATTAATATTGTAACATAGACAAGCGGGCAAATTTGCAGGAAATTTATGCTTAATGGATCAAGCTAATCTAATTGCCGTCTGCTAATAGCGCTGATAGACAAATAAATTGCATAAAAAAAACCCGACACAAAAAATTCTGTATCGGGCGAGGTCTTACCTAAGGAAATGAAAAAAACTGCTTGAGTTCCGTCAAGTTAGTATTAAGTATGACTGACGTGATCTGATAAAGTTCAGTTAATTTGCAAAAAAAGCGGTATTTTTTTATGATTTTTATTTTCATTTGCATAAGCTGTACAAAAACAATGCAAACAAGGTTACGCCGATTAAATTTCAATCTCACACAAATTCTGATGAAAATGCCAAAAAGTCCAAAAAGTCCAAAAAATGGACAATTTCCTTTATTTCCTAACATATTCTTGTAAAATATTGAGTATTATTTTCTACATAAAACTCACAATAACGTTTGAGGTATTCAATGTCTAAATTTCCAACAGTTTCAGAAATCCTATCTGGCAAAATTGTAGTGGGTGAAAAAGTGACTGTACGTGGTTGGGTACGTACTCGCCGTGACTCAAAAGCGGGGTTATCATTTTTAACAGTCTATGATGGTTCTTGTTTTGAACCAATTCAAGTAATTATTAACAAGGACTTAGCTAATTATCAAACAGAAATATTACGTTTAACGGCAGGTTGCTCAGTAATTGTAACAGGAAACATTGTTGAATCGCCGGCAAGCGGGCAAGCGGTCGAATTACACGCACTAGAGGTAGAAGTTGTAGGTTGGGTTGATGATCCAGATACTTACCCTATGGCCGCTAAACGCCACTCTATTGAATATCTCCGTGAAGTAGCACATTTACGTCCTCGCACTAACTTAATTGGCGCGGTAGCACGTGTCCGTCACTGTTTAGCACAAGCCATTCATCGTTTCTTTAATGAACAAGGATTTTATTGGGTTGCTACACCATTAATTACCGCCTCAGATACTGAAGGCGCCGGTGAAATGTTCCGTGTTTCAACCTTAGATTTAGAAAACTTGCCACGAACAGAACACGGTAAAATAGATTATAGCCAAGATTTCTTTGGTAAAGAGGCATTCTTGACCGTTTCAGGTCAACTAAATGGTGAAAGCTATGCTTGTGCATTAAGTAAAGTCTATACTTTTGGTCCGACTTTCCGAGCAGAAAATTCAAATACGACTCGCCATTTGGCTGAATTTTGGATGGTTGAACCTGAATTCGCATTTGCAACTTTAGCAGATAACGCAAAATTAGCTGAAGATATGTTGAAATATGTATTTAAAGCGGTGTTAGAAGAACGTAAAGATGATATGCAATTTTTTGCAAAACATGTTGATAAAGAAGTCATTACACGCTTAGAAAACTTCATTACTGCACCTTTTGCTCAAGTTGATTATAGTGATGCGATTGAGATTCTCTTAAAATCTGGCAAAAAATTTGAATTTCCTGTCGCTTGGGGTGTTGATCTTTCTTCTGAACACGAACGTTTCCTTGCCGAAGAACATTTTAAATCCCCTGTCGTGGTAAAAAACTATCCAAAAGATATTAAAGCATTTTATATGCGTTTAAATGATGATGGTAAAACCGTAGCCGCAATGGACGTATTAGCACCAGGTATTGGTGAGATTATCGGTGGTTCACAACGTGAAGAACGTTTAGCTGTATTAGATGCGCGTATGATAGAAATGGGACTTAATCCTGAAGATTATTGGTGGTATCGTGATTTACGTAAATACGGAACAGTCCCGCATGCAGGCTTTGGCTTAGGTTTTGAGCGCTTAATTGTTTATGTTACCGGCTTACAAAATATCCGTGAAGTGATTCCATTCCCACGCGCGCCACGTAATGCAAATTTCTAATTTGAATGGCGTTAAATAAATTCAATATATTAGGCGAGTATTTAACTCGCCTTTTTTGATTATCAGAGATTGCAACAAATTTTTACTAAAATACCCGCTTGATTAACTGATTAATGTTTTGTTAGGTTGCTGAGCAATTTCCCTAGCCAATTTAGGCACCAAATAACCTGAGCTAATCCTTTGCAGTTCTTTATAAATAACTAATGCTTGCTGATCATCAATAAAAAAATGGCTAGCACCTTCTACTTTATCTAATAAATGCAAATAATATGGCAAAATACCTGCCGTAAAAAGCTTGTCGTTTAATGCTTTTAAGGTTTTTGCATTATCATTTATACCTTTCAATAAAACTGCTTGATTCAATACGGTTACATTCGCTTGCTTCAATAAACTAATTTTAGAAGCTAATATATCATCTAACTCATTAGCGTGGTTAATATGTGTCACTACGACTATATTCAAAGGCGATTTTGATAACCGGTCACATAATTGACGATTGATTCGATTAGGAATAACCACAGGTAAACGCGTATGGATCCGCAATGTTTTAATATGTGGAAATTGCTCGATTTGCGTTAATAACCAAGCTAACTCATTGTCTTTCGCCATCATCGGGTCGCCACCCGAAAAAATAACTTCTTCAAGCTCTTTATGATCAGCAATGTAAGCGAGCCCCTGTTGCCAAGCTAACTGGCCACTTTTGACTTCAGCATAAGGGAAATGCCTACGAAAGCAATAACGACAATTAATTGCACAACTATTTTTAATCATAAACAGCAATCTGTTTTGATATTTATGCAAAATATTAGGTGCTGGGCTATATTGTTCTTGTAACGGATCTTTGCTAAATCCTCTGGCTTGAACAAATTCATCTTGAAGTGACATGGCTTGCAAAAACAAAGGATCATAACGATCCCCTTTGCGCATTTTCACTGCGAATGGGCGTGGTACACGTAATGGAAATAACCGTCGTGCTTGAATATCCGCTTGGAATAATCCTGGGTCTAATTCCAAAAAGTGTAATAACTCTACTGGATCTTTAAATGCTTCGGCTAAATCAATCAGCCAATCGGTTTGGTCAAGTTGAGTTGACATTGCATTATCTTAAAATAAAGTAAAATAGCGTGAATATTCACGCTATCGGCTTAACAGCAATTTAACATTAAGGTAATAAGTTACATTGTAACGGAGAGCCGTTTGGATTAACCATTACAATTGGTGCTGATTGACTGCCCTGCATTGATGCTAAATATTGCACGCCCGCGATACAATAGCGACGATAGCCATCTGTTTTCTCAACTAGATACGGATCAATTTGACCGCCAATACTTTTAAATTCAGCCATTTTTGCATTATTTTGCGCAGAAGCGACCGCTGGTGTTGCGGATGTATTTGCTTCATTAGCCGTTTGCGTAGTTGTAGTGGTTTGGCTTGCTTGTGCATTTGGTGTAAGCATATCACTTAATAAATAACCTGCTGCTGCACCTGTTGCAAAACTTGCTAAACGGTTACCATTGTTTGCTGATACTGGTGCTGATTGTGTTTGAGCAGGTGTGTTAGCAAAAGTAGCATCTTTTTGTTGGTGATTCATCTTTGTAGCGGGCGCTTTTTTAGTCGCTAATGGCTTGCCTGTTACTGAAAATGATCTTCCGCCCATAGAACGACCACCTTTTGCTTCCGCAAGTGTAGCAAAAGAAAGCGCGATAATAGCTGAAAATGTAATAAGTTTTTTCATTTGGTTTCCTTAATCAATCACGATTTTACATTATAGCGTAAAAATTTTTAGAGATCTTTCGCTATTTGCTGTATTATATGGCTTTTTTGACAAGCCACAATAGTGGGTAGTTCAATTTTTGTTAATTTATTGTTAAATAATTGAGGAAACAATGGCTAGTTACAGCACTAATGACTTCAAACCGGGTTTAAAATTTATTCAAGATGGTGAACCTTGTGTAATCGTTGAAAACGAATTCGTAAAACCAGGCAAAGGCCAAGCCTTTACCCGCACTAAAATTCGTAAATTAATTTCGGGTAAAGTACTGGAAATTAACTTCAAATCAGGAACCTCTGTTGAAGCTGCCGACGTGGTAGATTATAACTACACATATTCATATAAAGATGAAGACTTTTGGTACTTTATGCATCCTGAAACGTTTGAACAAATTTCTGTTGATGCAAAAGCATTGGGTGATAATGATAAATGGTTGGTCGATCAAGCTGAATGTATCATTACCTTATGGAATGGTGCGGCGATCTCTGTTACTCCACCAAACTTTGTTGAATTAGCCGTAGTCGAAACCGATCCTGGCTTAAAAGGTGATACTGCAGGTACAGGCGGTAAACCCGCTACATTAAGCACTGGCGCTGTAGTTCGTGTGCCATTATTTGTACAAATTGGTGAGATCATTAAAGTAGATACTCGTTCAGGTGAATATATTTCCCGCGTAAAATAACTTTTAATGCAACCTAAAGCGGTTGAATTTGTTACAAATTTTGCAAAAACTCAACCGCTTGTTTTTTAAGCTCAATCCTATTTTATGCTTCATTTGATACATTACCATTACTTAATTTCAACCTATTTTAAGTAACAAACTTCCATTCCTAATAAGCCAATTGCAATTGTAAAATACCACCGATTAATCCCCTTAAATATATAGTGAATAGGTAAATTGCGACATAAATCTAACCGCTTGAGCTAGCAACCTAAAAGGTGTAGAATTTACTGTTATTTTATTCAAAAACTAGAGAAAATTATGAGCGAAGAAACTTTAACAACTGAGGTTGAAACTAGGGCCAATTTTATTACTCATATTATTGATGAAGATTTATCCAGTGGTAAGCATAATAATGTTTATACTCGTTTCCCACCAGAACCAAATGGTTATTTACATATCGGCCACGCTAAATCAATCTGTTTAAACTTTGGTATCGCTCGAGAATATCATGGCAAATGTAATTTACGTTTTGATGATACTAACCCTGTTAAAGAAGACATTGAATATGTTGCGTCGATTAAACAAGATGTTGAATGGTTAGGCTTTAAATGGCAAGGTGAGCCACTCTATGCCTCAGATTATTTTGATCAATTACATGGCTATGCCATTGAATTAATTGAAAAAGGATTAGCTTACGTTGATGAGCTATCGCAAGAAGAAATGCGCGAATATCGTGGTACGCTCACTGAAGCGGGTAAAAATAGTCCATATCGCGACCGCAGTATTGCTGAAAACTTAGCATTATTCGAGAAAATGAAAAATGGTGAGTTTAAAGAAGGTACCGCTTGTTTAAGAGCCAAAATTGATATGGCTTCTCCTTTCATTGTAATGCGAGATCCTGTTCTTTACCGTGTTAAATTTGCACATCATCACCAAACTGGCGATAAATGGTGTATTTATCCAATGTATGATTTCACACATTGTATTTCAGATGCGATTGAACGCATTACGCACTCACTTTGTACACTTGAATTCCAAGATAATCGCCGTTTATATGATTGGGTATTAGAGAATATTTCGATTGAACGCCCATTACCACATCAATATGAATTTTCACGCTTAAATTTGGAAGGCACATTAACTTCAAAACGTAAATTGTTACAATTAGTCACAGATGGAATTGTTGATGGTTGGAATGATCCACGTATGCCCACCATTTCAGGCTTACGTCGACGCGGTTATACTCCGGCTTCTCTACGTGAATTTTGTCGCCGAATTGGCGTCACCAAACAAGATAATGTTGTTGAATACGCTGCGTTAGAAGCCTGTATTCGTGAAGACTTAAATAAGAATGCTCCGCGTGCAATGGCGGTAATTAATCCTGTACGTGTAGTTATTGAAAACGTTGCTGAACCAGAAATATTAAAAGCACCAAACCATCCTAATCGGCCAGAGCTAGGCGAGCGTGATCTACCTTTTACCCGTGAAATATATATCGATGAAGCAGATTTCCGTGAAGAAGCCAATAAGCAATATAAGCGTTTAGTCTTAGGTAAAGAGGTTCGTTTACGCAATGCCTATGTTATTAAAGCAGAACGTGTTGAAAAAGATGCAAGCGGTAAAATTACTACTATTTTTTGTAGTTATGATCCTGAAACATTAGGCAAAAACCCTGCAGACGGTCGTAAAGTCAAAGGCGTTATTCATTGGGTTTCTGCGACACAAAATAAAGTTGCTGAATTTCGGATTTATAACCGCTTGTTTAATGTAGCAAATCCCGGAGATGAAGAAGATATTAATGCAGTGATAAACCCATCTTCATTAATCGCCAAACATGGTTTTGTTGAAGTTAATTTGGCAAGTGCTCAAAAAGAACAAGGCTATCAATTTGAACGGGAAGGCTATTATTGTTTAGACAGTAAAGAAGGTTCAGCCGATAACTTAATCTTTAACTTAACCGTTAGCCTAAAAGAAGGTTTTACGGCATAATTATCAAATAAGCGGTAGAAATAATCATATTTTTATTGTTTTAAATACTTTTGTTGAGGAAAAATTATGAAAAGATTAGTATTATTGGTAGTGAGTATGCTAGTCATTAGCGCATGTTCACAATCTAAAGATATCTATTTCAATGGTGCGAAAGAATCCCACTCTGGCTTAAAATATGAACCTGGAAGCAAAACCCTTTCAGTTAATTAATCTGGTCTAGAAAAAAGCGGTCAAAAAAGACCGCTTTTGTTTATTTCATATTATGCTTTTTTTGATTCATATGATTACCGTCATTATGATGCAACATTGCAACCACTACGGTTAATAACACGCCAAAGCAGGCTGAAAAAAGGTGTATTGAAATGCTAAGATTAATGCATCTTCGCCTAAACTAACTCGATAAATCGCCAATAACCGCTGAAACGGCAATACCGATCCCGATACCAACTTGTTGAACTACACTCATCATCGTTGAACCCGCATTTGAATTATCTTGGTCTAAATCTCCTACAGTTAAAGCATTAACTGCCGTAAATAATAATGACATGCAAGCACCAAAGCCACTTAATAAAATCACCAATAGCCAAAACGATGTATCTTGATCTAACCACCCCATTGCTATAATTGACAACGTCAGTGATACTGCGCTAAAGATTAACGATCTTTTATATCCCCAAATATTAAGGGCTTTCGTGACTAATGGTTTAACGACAATTGAGCTAATTGCTAACGGCGCCATTAACCATCCCGTAGTTGCAGCGTTTTGTTGTAATGCCACTTGTAGCATTAAAGGAATTAAAAAGGGAATACCTGAACCAGTTAAGCGTACTAATAAATTAGCAATCATACCAATCCTAAACGTGCGGATCCGAAATAAAGCCAATGGCAATAATGGTGTCGTTACCCGATTAGCATAAATACAGTAGAATGTGATCAGACTAATGCCTAATCCCATTATCAAAAAGGATGACAGTGCATTAGCTAAATCTTCAGAGACTAATTCCAAACCAAACGTTAATCCAACTAAACCGCTCTCAAATAATAAAAAGCCAAACCAATCTAATTTTTGCGATGCATAACGTGTATTGGGCATATATTTGCCGGCAATCACAACGCCAATCATACCAATTGGAATATTAATTAGAAAAATCCAATGCCAACTCATATAGGTCACTAGCCAACCGCCTAAAATAGGCCCAACCGCCATTGCCATTAGATTCCAAGTTGCGACTAATTCTGTTTTAGGCACAGTGCGAAAATAGTTAAACGTGCCACCGGCATCATTAATGCGCCCCCTATGCCTTGCAAAATACGGGACACGACTAACATATCTAGTGAAAATGACATTGTACAGGCGATAGAACCTAATACAAATAAAATAACGGCTAAGCGAAAAACAATTAACGCACCAAATTTATCCGCTAACCAACCACTTAGTAGAATAACCGCTGCAACCGTCAAGGCATAGCTAATAATAGCTAGTTGCATTTCAAGGGCGGATTCATTCAGGCTGGCAGAGATCGCAGGAAGTGCCGTAGTAAGAATAGTAGCATCTAGCGATTGCATAAAAAGTGCTAATGCCGCAATCCAAGCTAAACCTTTATAATGATATGTGTTAGTCATATAACCTCAAATAAATAAGCGATCAGAAATCATCATCAAATATTGACTAAATCCGACCGCTTAGATTGCAATATTATAGGCTTTTCTTGCTTATCTTATTGAATAATTAGTATTTTCGCTTCAATTCTTCCGCTAAAAAGGCTTTTTTATTAGCATGATTTTGTAAAATTTGATAATAATAATCATAGGCAAGCACATTCTGTACATAACCGCGTGTTTCAAAAAATGGAATAGCCGCGATAAATTCTGCCATATTTAATTTACCATTACTACGCGCCAACCATTTATCCACTCTATTTGCACCTGCATTATACGCGGCTGCAATCAAAATACGATTATTGGGATATTTCTCATTTAGTTCATTTAAGTGTGCAATACCTAACATAATATTTTTAAACGGATCGAGTAGATCTGCATTATGTGTGAATGGTAATCCGCGATTTTGTGCAGTTAACTTAGCTGTACTGGGTAACATTTGCATTAATCCAATCGCATCTGCTGATGATTTTGCTTGTGGGCTCCAAGCACTTTCTTGTCTAGCGATTGCCATTGCAAAGGTTTTACTGACCCCTTGTTCAGTTAAATGTAGATCGAACCATTGAGAATAGGCTTGTGGTAAACGTAACGTGAGATAATCCCACGCCTTTGCTTGAATCGTGGCTTCTACGGCTAAATCATACCAATCTTGCTGTTTAGCATAATCACTTAATGCTAATTGTTGTTCAAAGAATAATGTTTTCAACCACGCTAACCAAATGGATTTAGCATTATCAAACCGATTAATTGCTCTCCATTCACTAATATAATCTAACTTTGGTTGAAATTCCGCTAACTGTTGTTGAGTAAGTGCCGTCGCAGTTGGTAATTTAACTGTATAACTTTTAGATAATTGTTGTGCCGCTAATAGCGGATAAAAGCCACGCTCTTTGCTTAACGCTGTGAATAAATCAAACTGTTTTTGCTGATTTTGTTCTGTTTTGGCTAACCAATAACGCCATTCTGCTTTTTCTTGCGCTTTACTCGAAAGTAACGCTAACCATGGTGCTAATGGTTGTTGTTGCCAGAGTGCCATTCTAATCCGGCGTTCAATCAAGCTATCTGTTTGTATTTCTGCTAGTTGTTTATCCCGCCAAATATTAAAGTTTGGATCTTGATTGTCAAACAAACGACTAATAAACGCAATTTTCCACTCCCGCAGTTCATTCGTGCTTAACTGCCATTTATCTGCCCATGCTTGATAAGTATCAAAGTTAGGTTGTGCTAATGTTTCTGAAAGGGTTTTAATAAATTTTGGAAAAAAAGCTAATATAAGCGCTTTATTGGGTGCGGTAAGTGGTTGCATTTCAACAAAAGTTGGCAAATATTTGACATTTGCCGTTAATTTGCTGACTTCTGCCAACCAATCGCTTAACTCCGAATTTTGATGATGTTGATCCAAAATTTCAAAACCTTTTTTAGCATTTTGCTTAGCTAATTCAACCGCTTTTAATCTGATATTCTCATCGGTTTTTCTACCTTGATCCCGCCAATATTGTTCAATATCCGCACAATGCTGTGGTAATTCTGCTGTCTTTAACCACATTTTCTCAAATTGTGCCAATAAATCCTGCATCATAGTGGCTAACCAAATCGTTTTTTTACTGTCTTGCTGAGCTTCTTTATTCTGTTGTTGTGCCATAAATTGCTGATATTGCGCAGAAAAAACACGGCATTGATTATCAGCATTTTCCGGTGCAATGGTTTTCGCATGAGCTAATAATGCTGAAAATTTTTGTTGCTGATATAAACGCTCAAACATCAATTGATTTAAGCGCGTTTGATAAGGTGAGTCCGGATATTTTTGCTTGAAAGCCTGTAAATCTTCATCTGTTGCTTGCTCTAACGAGAGTTTAGTATTGAGCAATAACCACTCAGCATCAACTTTTAATGGATAATCGCCTAACACATCTATTAACTTTTTACTGAGATATAAGGCTTCAGCGGTTAATTGCTTTTGTGCGCTAGCTGCTTTTAAAATAGATTCTATTTGCAGAAAATATTCTCGTTGTTGTAGTCGTGCGGTGTGTTGTTTTTGTTTAGTCTGTAATTGATGGGCAAATTTGGCTTGCCACTCTGCTTCAAGTTGTTTTACGTCTGCCTCACTATATGTTTTTATGTGTGCTTTTTTATCAATATGCGAATGTGTCGCAACAGCAAAAGGGCTAATCATAGCTAATGTTAATAATGTCTTATTCCACATAATATTATCCAACTTATTCTTTTTCTTTAATCAATTTAGGCAGAAAAAACCGCCTGAAGTTTCCTACAAGCGGTATGATTCATTCAATTTTATGTAAAGATTATTCATCCATCACAACTTTACCAATAAAGTCTAAGTTACGATATTTTTGTGCATAATCAATACCATAACCTACAACAAACTCATCTGGAATAGCAAAACCAACCCATTCAACCGGCACAGCGACTTCTCTGCGAGACGGTTTATCTAATAATGTACAAATTGAGACTGAACGTGGATCACGCAAACGTAAAATGTCGCGAACTTTATTAAGCGTAAAGCCTGTATCAATAATATCTTCTACAATTAACACATCTTTGCCGTTAATTTCACCCTCTAAATCTTTTAAAATTTTCACATCACACGAGGATTCTGTGCTAGAACCATAACTAGACACGGTCATAAAATCAATTTCTACCGGTATATCAATTAAACGAACAAGATCCGCCATAAACATAAAAGAACCCCGTAATAATCCAACTACGACTAAATTCTGACAATTTGTTTGCTGATAATGGTTATTAATTTGTTCAGCTAATTCTGCAATACGTGTTTGAACTTCTTTACGTGAAATAAGTGATTCAATATGATGTTTTTTCATAAAAGTCTCTTTCAAAGATAAAATAGTAATTCATTCTACGGATAATGCCCGCTAAATAATAGTAAAATAAATGAGAGGTTAAAGCTGATCTAATGCTAATACATTCGTCATATCAAACAAACCTTGCGGTTGATTGGCTAACCATTGTGCTGCACACACTGCGCCTTTGGCAAAGGTCATTCGGCTTGTGGCTTTATGGCTAATTTCAACCCGCTCACCTTCATCAACAAACCAAACAGAATGTTCGCCCACTATATCACCTGCTCGAATCGTTGCAAAAACAATCTGATTAGCTTGCCGTTCATCCATAATGCCGTATCGTTCAAACACTGCATCCGTTTTTAAATCACGACCTAATGTTTTCGCAATATGTTCGCCCATTGATAATGCCGTCCCTGATGGCGCATCAACTTTATGTTTATGATGGGCTTCAATAATCTCAATATCGCAATAATTTCCCATCACTTTAGCCGCTTTTTCAAGTAATTTGAATACAAGATTAACGCCCACACTATAATTAGAAGCAAAAACAATCGCTATTTTTTGTGAGGCTTGTTTAATAGCTTGTTTGCCATTTTCATCAAAACCGGTTGTACCAATCACGATTTTTTTATCATTGGCTAAACAGAATTTCAGATACTCTAGTGTCGCCTCAGGTCGAGTAAAATCAATTAGCACGTCAAAATCAGCGGTTTTTTCTGCCAAACACGCACTAATTGTGATGCCAAGAGGAGAAATCCCTACAAGCTCCCCCGCATCTGTGCCAATTAAGCTAGAGCCTTCCCGTTCAAAAGCAGCCGTTAAACTCAAGCCTTCGGTTTGTTGAACCGCTCGAATTAAATTACGCCCCATACGACCACCCGCGCCCACAATCGCAATTCTTAACATTATCCTTTTCCCCTTATCTTGATAGCATGTATCTAAACTTAAGCGCTTGCCTATACTATACGCTATTTTTTACCCATAATAACAATATGCACGGTGATCTCTTCACGATCGTGGTAAAGATGTTTAGCCTGTAATTTAAAGCAAAGCCCTTGTTTAGTCAGTTGTTCTTCTAAATAAGCTAAACATAGTTGAACTTCATGATAACGTTTTTTCATCGGTAATTTTAAGTTGAAAATCGTTTCTCGACACCAGCCATTCATTAACCATTTGCCGATTAATTGACTGATCCGCATAGGTCGTTCTACCATATCACACACCAACCAATCCATCTGCTTCAATTTAGGCGGTTGGAATTTAAAGCCATCTTCAATACAATGTTCTATCCGCCCGGTTTCGTGTAAAGTTGCGGCGATTTTGCCATGATCGACCGCATAAACAAATAACCCTCGTTTGACTAATTGATAAGTCCAGCCTCCCGGACAGGCTCCTAAATCGACACCTTTCATTTGTTCATTAAACCGCTTTTTTTCCTGATTGATAGGAATAAACGTTAAAATGGCTTCTTCTAGCTTGAGTGTAGAGCGACTAGGTGCATCACTAGGAAATTTTAGACGAGGAATACCCATAAAAAATGGTAATTTATTGTGATTATAGGCATAACCAACATAACAACAACCAGGACGAATAAACAAAATATGTAAACTAATACAGTCTTTTACATTGTCAGAAGAAGTTAACCAACCTTCTTGCCTTAGGCTATTACGTAACGGCACAGTAAATTTACGACAAAATGTTAACAACGCTTTAGCTTCATTAGTATCAGGTGTTTCCACCAAAAGCGCTGAGCTATGTTTTGGTTGCAGTGTTTTATATTGTGCAATAATCGGTGAAATACGATCAGCCGTGGGTAAGTCTTCTAATAACTCCCCCACTACAATCATTTGACGAGCAAAAATTAACTGTTCGAATTTTATCTCACGGGCTAAACGATCTGCCTCGTTTGCTTGATAACATTCAAAAATAACATAGCCACTCTGCTCTGTTAAATTAACAAAACCCAAAACACCTAACTGAGCAGCTTTATCAGTTATTTCACCCGCAAGTTCTTTCTCAAAACCGGCACGACAATATAAAGCAAGTTTATTCATAATTTTCAAATAAAAAGATTAGTATAACGTGTTAAGCACGCTAGGTCATCTTTAAGCGATTAAATATCTCATTCTTTAAACCACAATGTCGACTATCATAACACAAGCGGTTTCTTTCTGATATTTTTTGCAAAAAGTCGTTAAATCAGACCGCATAAAACATAAAAATCCCCTAAAATTAATATTTCAGAGGATTTTTTAATAAGTTCAAGTGAATAAGTGTATTACTTATACTTGTGTATATTTAGGTTCTGTAAAAACAGTCACTTCAGGTGCTTGGCCGGTGAATTTTTCAACCTGCACTGTTGCTGTATTTGGTGAGTTACCTTGAGCTAATTTTGAGGTACCTTCATCACGCGTTAATACATTTGGTTACCATTTTTACACAATGGTTTATCTGCGGTTCCTAGATCCATTGGGTCATACCAAGCACCTTCATGCAATGCGATAGTGCCTTTAATTATGCCATATGTTACCACTGCGCCCGCTAATACTTGACCACGTTTATTGAAAATGCGGACAATATCACCATTTGCAATGCCACGTGCAGCCGCATCTTCTGTATGAATTAAGGCAGGCTCACGATCATTTACTGCATAAAGTTTACGCAAGGAAGTATAAGCTAATTGACTATGTAAACGATATTTGGAATGCGGTGTTACTAAAGCAAGCGGTTCTTCTGCGGTTGTTTTACCTGAAAATTCCTCGTGTTCCATCCACATTGGGTGGCCTTTACAGTCGTCATAATTCATTTTTGCTACCACATCAGAGAAAATCTCAATTTTACCTGATGGCGTACCTAATGGATTTAATAATGGATCTTGACGGAATTCTTGATAACGTACCCATTTTTTCGCCTTTTCAGATGCTTTAAATGTTAATGGTTTATTATCTGCCCAAAATTGTTCAAATTTAGGCATAATCACTCTATTTTTACGCGCTGCGTCAAATGCGGTTTGATAGAATGATTTTAACCAATCCATTTCTGATTTGCCTTCAGTAAATTCCGCTTCTTTACCTGCGCACTTAGCTAATTCAGCAAAAATATCATAATCATTCTTAGCTTCAAACTGTGGTTCAATGACCTGTTTCATCGGGAAGATATTCATCATTGAATAATCACCGGACATGGTTAAGTCATTGCGTTCATAACTAGTAGTTACAGGGAATACAATATCTGCCATACGTGCTGTTGGTGTCCAATGGCATTCATTAATAATAATGGTTTCTGCCACGCTTTCACTCACAGGTTAGTATTTTGATGATGGGTAAATGGGTTACCGCCCGCCCACCAAACAACTTTAATATCTGGATAAGTAACAGTTGTACCATTGTAATCAATCTTTTTACCCGGATTTAACAATGCATCAGAAATTCGTGCTACAGGGAATGAATATTTAGATGTTTCATCTAACCAAGTTTTAGCCCCTGCATCAGCTGATGGATTAGCAGAAATTGAACCTAAAATACCACCGGTTGCTGTTGGTGCGCCGCCATTTGAATAATGATAACTAAAACCAAATCCACCACCCGGTAAACCAATTTGACCTAACATTGAGGCAAGTGTTACGACCATCCAGTAACTTTGCTCACCATGGCGTTGGCGTTGAATCCCCCAACCGGTCATTAACATTGTTCGTTTGCTTTGGAAATCTAAAGCTAATTGTTTAATAACCTCAGCAGGTACGCCACAAATTTTACTTGCCCATTCAGCATCTTTTACTTGTTTATCTTCTTTTCCGAACAAATATTCCTCAAATTTTTCATAACCTGTGGTGTATTTTTTAAGGAATTCTTTATCGTGTTTATTTTCAGCAACTAAAGTGTGTGCCATACCAAGCATTAAGGCAACATCAGTCCCCGTATTCACCGGCACCCATTCAGCACCTAAAAATTCGTAACTTTCACTTTTAACTGGATCAATACAGATAACACGTTTACCGCTTTCTTTTAATTTTTTAAAGTATTCGATACCTTGTTGATCTGTTGATGTCCATGCAATACGTAATGTATTTAATGGGTTAGCAGACCATAACACGACAATGTCACTGTTTTCTAATACCACTTCCCAGCTAGTTTGCTGTTCATAAACTTCAATAGTACCAAGTACGTGTGGCATAATAACTTGAGCAGCACCCGTTGAATAATCGCCTTTTACACCGACAAAACCACCGGTAACGTTTAAATAACGTTGTAACAAAGTACGCGCCGCATGCAATGAACCTGAACTATACCAACCATAAGAACCACCAAAAATACTACTTGGGCCATGAGTATCACGCACACGTTTCTATTTCATCGCTGACTAATTCAAAGGCTTTATCCCAAGAAATACGAACCCATTCATCTCGACCACGTAAAGAAGTGTCTTTCTTGATGAACGGTTAATTTATCTTTAGCAGCATCATCAACCAAACCCACCATAATACGCTGACCTAATCCACTATAAATAACGCCTTCTGCACCAACTTGTCGCCAACCTTTAACCACGGCTACGATTTTATCGCCTTCTTCTTGCCAATTATGTAATTCAGCAAAAGGTAATAACCGAATTTCACTGCCTTCTGCTAATTTAGCAGAGGTCATGGCTAAGCTATATAAGACTTTATCTGCTGAATTAAATTTACCCCCATGTTTAGCAAGCTCACCTAAAGCCGCTGAATTATCTGCAGGCATTTCAGGCATAAAATGCGCAATGCCTTTATGGTAATCAATACAAGTTTGGTTGGTTTCTTGAGCAATTTTATGCATTTTTTGTGCCGCTTCGCGTTGTTCGGCTAATACCATCGCATCAAAACTATGGCAACTTCGACAAGCAGCAGAATCTGTCTCTTTCATATCTTGCCAAACACGTTGTGCCATTTCTAAGCGATGTTTTTCATACGCTTCTTGATCAGGAATTTTATTAGTAACAAAGGTATGCCATACATCTTTAACTGCTGCCACTTTTGCTTTAACATAATGCCAGCTATCTTGTGGAATGTGGCAATCCGCACATTCTGCCCGAATCCCTTTTCGATTAGAAAAATGCACGCTATCTTCCCATTCTGCTTGTGGATGAGTCATTGAATGGCAACTCACACAAAATTCAGTGGAATTCGTTGATTTTAGCACCGCTTGAGTACCTAATAATCATTTAACTTAACAATACAATCAAAACAAAAATCACACATAAATATATAATTTGATAAAATAATATTGCGTTATTTTATTAAGTTATTAGAATAATTATTTTTAGACTCCGAGCCTACTTTCCTAAGTCTTATTAAATTTGAGCAAATCATAATAGATATGGAAACTGTGCCAGTAATCATTGATTACAAAGGATTTTGAGAAATCAAACCTCCTCTCGTATTTAGAAAGGTGTCCTATGCAAACCATCCCAATTAAAACTATTGGCGATCCATCCTTATGCAATCTTGTTGATCGATTCCAGCGTCAATACACTTATCTAAGATTATCTATTACCGAGGTATGCAATTTCCGTTGTAACTATTGCTTGCCAGATGGCTACAGACCACCATCTCATAAACAACATTTTCTTAATTTGGTAGAAATTAAACGGCTTGCACGCACTTTTGCTAATCTTGGTACAGAAAAAATCCGAATCACGGGGGGTGAGCCTACCTTACGTAAAGACTTTCTAGAAATAGTCGAAACCATTTCACAAACAGAAGGCATTCATAAAATCTCATTAACCACTAATGGCTATCGTATGGAGCGTGATATCCATTTATGGCAACAAGTCGGTATCACCGATCTCAATATTAGCGTAGATAGTTTAGATCCAAGACAATTTCAGCTGATCACGGGCGAAAATAAATTACAATCGATCCTAAAAGGCATTGATCGTGCTTTTGAACTCGGTTATAAAAAAATTAAAGTAAATGCCGTATTAATGAAACAATACACCGCTGCCGAGCTAGATAAGTTTTTAGCGTGGATTAAACATACACCGATTCAGATGCGCTTTATCGAACTAATGGAAACCGGCGAAATGGATAATTTTTTTAAAACCCAACATTTATCTGGGCAAACCGTAATGCAACGCTTATTAGCCGAAGGTTGGCGACTGCAACCTAAAGCGGTCAATGATGGCCCTGCCAAAGTGCTAGCACACCCTGATTATCAAGGAGAAATAGGCTTAATTATGCCTTATGAAAAAAACTTTTGTGCAAGTTGCAATCGGCTCAGAGTCTCCGCCACCGGCAAATTACATCTTTGTTTATTTGGTGAAGAAGGGCTTGATTTACGTGATCTTTTATTGAGTGATGAACAACAACCTCAATTAGCCGCACGATTAAAATCTGCCTTACAAACTAAACGTGAACACCACTATTTACATATTGGTAATAGCGGTATACGCAATAACCTTGCTTCAATTGGTGGTTAAACAGCAATAATAGCCCTAATAAGCGGTCTATTATTAACTGATTTTTACTTTTGGAAAGAATATATGCATCAATTTACACATATCAACACGAATGGCGAAGCCAACATGGTTGACGTTTCAATCAAACAAGACACTATTCGCACAGCAAGCGCCGAAGCATTTGTAACAATGAACAGTGAAACATTACAAATGATTATTTCAGGCAATCATCACAAAGGTGATGTATTTGCAACCGCCCGTATTGCAGGTATTCAAGCAGCGAAACGAACTTGGGAATTAATTCCACTCTGCCACCCATTATTACTGTCAAAGATTGAAATTCAATTAGAAGTATTAACCGCAACTAATCAAGTACGAATTGAATCATTATGTAAACTAAGCGGTAAAACTGGCGTTGAAATGGAAGCACTTACTGCTGTAAGCGTGGCGGCATTGACCATCTATGATATGTGTAAAGCGGTCCAAAAAGATATACTCATTGAAAATATACGCCTATTACATAAAAGTGATGGCAAATCAGGTAATTTCAACGCGGTATAATGTTGAAAAAAGCATAAGGAAATATATGATTACAGTTTTATTTTTTGCTCAAGTGAGAGAATTAGTCAATACCGAAAAATTACAGCTATCGGCTGAATTTGCCACCGCTGAACAATTGCGTGTACATTTAAGCCAACAAGGGAAAAAATGGCAATTGGCATTAGAAAAAGACAAGTTATTAGTGGCGATTAATCAAAAAATTTTACCGCTTGATAGCCAGATTAACGCAGGTGATGAAATTGCCTTTTTTCCGCCAGTAACCGGAGGTTAGTATGCAACAAAGTGTTATTGAAGTACAACAAGCACCTTTTGATCAGCACGCCATTTATCAGTGGTTAAGTGAGCCACATAGTGTGGGTGCAACCACTATATTTGTTGGAAAAGTACGGGAAATGAATTTAGGCGACAATATCTCTGGTTTATATTTAGAGCACTATCCTGCAATGACTAAAAAAGCATTACAAGAAATTGTCAATCAGGCACGCCAACGGTGGGAGTTACAACGTATCGCCGTGATTCATCGGATCGGACAATTACACACAGATGATGAAATTGTATTAGTAGGTGTTAGCTCAGCACATCGAGGCGATGCTTATCTAGCAAACGAATTTATTATGGACTATCTCAAAACTAAAGCACCTTTTTGGAAACGTGAAACAACTGCTGAGGGAGAGCGTTGGATTGAAAGCCGTGAAAGTGATGAACAACAACTAGAAAAATGGCGATAAGGCAATCCATTCACTGCATCTTAGTATCTTTTATCAAGTTGTTTTTGTTAAAATGAACTTTTATCATTATTTTACTAAATTATATGAATCCTATCATTGATCTACAAATTGCCTCTGAAAATAGCCAAGGCTTACCTAGCGCACAACAGTTTAGCGATTGGGTCAAGCACGCTTTAACTTATGAAGCACAAACTAGCAATATCCCACTTACTGAATTAACTATTCGGATTGTTGATGAGGCTGAAAGCCATCATTTAAACTTGACTTACCGTGGTAAAGATAAACCAACCAATGTGTTATCTTTCCCTTTCGAAGTGCCTGAAGGGATTGAATTACCGTTACTAGGCGATTTAATTATTTGTCGCCAAATAGTCGAGAAAGAAGCCCTAGAACAAAAGGTTTCCCTTGATGCTCATTGGGCCCACTTAACTGTTCACGGCACCCTACATTTACTTGGCTATGATCATATCGATGAACACGAAGCAGAACAAATGGAAGGATTAGAAAGTGATATTATGCAACAACTTGGCTTTCAAGATCCTTATTTAGCTGAAAAATAATTGCAGAATAATGCGCCAGTTAGTCATTCTTTCAACAATGCCACCGACTCAAGGTGGCGTTCTGCTCAACAGCCAAAACTTCAGCAAAGCAAAACAATTCCTCGGCCAAGAATACCCTTTTGCGCTCTATGATATGCGGTCAGAAAATGGAATTTGCTTCAATTTAGAGGCCTTTGCTATTATCGTTGGCACTATCCAAGAAAATGGCACGCTCTACCTCATTTGCCCCAATTGGCATTCAGTCGAACAACAAATTGATGTTGATGCAATTCGCTGGAATGGCGGTGTTGCGATTGCTTGCCCACACTTTTTTCAACACTTTAAAAGATTAATCAACAAATTTGGCTTTGAAGTTACTTCTCGCCCCCAGCAACCATTCATAAAAACAGCCTCTAGTTATCCGACTAAATTAATACAATTTACCGATGAACAGCAAAATATTTTGCAAAAACTACCGCTTGATCCTGCCGAAATTCACATCATCACGGCAGCACGTGGGCGAGGAAAATCAACATTAGCGGGAAAACTAGCCGAACAATTTGCTAAAACTGAGCAAGTGATTTTAACTGCGCATCGTAGTTCTAGCATACAAAAAATATTACAAACTGCGAGCATAAATATTCCGTTCTTTGCGCCCGATAAACTATTAAACCTGATTGAAACAAAGCAAATATCAGCTGATCATTTACTCTTTATAGACGAAGCCGCTTGCATACCCTTGCCGATTTTACAACAGTTAGGTAACTATTTTAAAAAAGTTATCCTAACCACCACAACTCAAAATTACGAAGGTACTGGACGAGGTTTCAAACTAAAATTAGTAAAACAACTCCATCGCACCACTAAAGAATGGCAACTTTTCCAACCATTACGTTGGTCTAATCACGATCGATTAGAACAATTTACGAATGAATTGCTATTACTGAATGATGAACTAATTCCCCTCGATCAAAATAGCCAATTCTATCATTTATTAGCCAACGCTCACTATAAAACGACCGCAACCGATTTACGCCGTTTATTCGATGCTGACCAACAACTTTTTCATCAATGTTATGATAAAAATCAGCGCTTAATGGCTGGCATTTGGGCGGTAAAAGAAGGTGAATTATCCCAAGATCTAGCTGAAGCGATTTGGGCAAGCAAACGGCGTCCCGCAGGGAATTTAGTGGCACAATATTTATGTTGTCAAGGCAATCTAATTGAGGCTTGCCAATTAAAATCAATCCGTATTTCACGAATTGCGGTTCAACCTGATTTGCAAAATCAAGGCATAGGAAGCCAACTTGTCAATGACTTTATGCAAAAAATGCAAAAAAATAACAAAAACAGACCGCTTGATTTTATTTCCGTTAGTTTTGGCATTACACTACACTTACTTACGTTTTGGCGGCGCAATGGCTTTCAACTAGTACAAATTACTCCAACCAAAGAAGCTAGTAGCGGCTATCATAGTGCAATGATGCTCTATCCACTTTCCCAACAGGGTAAACAATTTGTAACTAAAGCAGTAAAACAATTTGAACGAGATTTAGCATTACAGCCTTTCTATCCCACTTTAAAAAACTGCTTAGCTATTCCAGCACACGTAGAAAATGAAATGAATCAAGATGATTGGCAAAATTTGCATGGCTTTGCTTTTGCACAACGCTCATTAGCCAATTGTTATACTAGCCTAAAACGGCTTTACATAACACATCAAGCGCAATTAACGATCCTAGCCCCACTGTTTACTCATCGTTATCCCGCTAATCAAAAAGTGTGGATCCAACAATGCAGAATAGCCATTCGGCCATTTATACAATAAAAAAAGCGAGTATAAACTCGCTTTTTTATGCCAGATTATTTATGTCGTTCTAACCATTTTCCATCAATAAAATCAACAATCCATTTTGTTGCTTTTCCCTCTTTTTCTGAGGTCACATATTGACGTTTCTCTTTACGGCTAAAGCGAATAATAGCTTGATTACCCTCTGGATCTTGCTGTGGCGCATCTGCTAAATATTGCAATTTAGCAGGTAATCGATCACGGTATAACGCTAACTCAGCGACTTTGGGTGCACGCGTTTCTCGTGATTTAGGGAAGTTATGTGCAGACATAAATACCCCACTAGCACCATCACGTAACACAAAATAAGCATCTGATTTTTCACATTTCAATTCAGGGAAATGTGTTGGTTCTTCACGTGGTGGAGCAACTTCACCATTTTTTAAAATTTTACGGGTATTATCGCAAGCAGTACAGGCCATATATTTACCAAAACGACCTAATTTTAGGTGCATATCTGCACCGCATTTATCACATTCAACAATAGGCCCATCATAGCCTTTTATTTTGAAGCTTCCTTGCTCAACAATATGGCCATCACAATTTGGATTATTACCACAAATATGTAATTTTCGTGTTGAATCAATAATATAGCTATCCATTGCAGAACCGCATTTAGGACAACGTTTGCGCGCTAATAATGCTTTTGCTTCAGATTCTTCATCAAGTACATTAAATAATTCCGCTTCTAAAATTAGGTTCATTGTCGTTTTACAACGTTCTTTAGGCGGTAATGAATAGCCTGTACAACCTAAAAAGACACCTGTAGAAGCAGTACGAATCGCCATTTTTCTTGCACAAGTTGGACAATCTATATCCGTCACAACTAAGCTATTTGGCTTCATTCCACCTTCAAGCTCATCTAATTCTGCTTTGCTCAATTGTTCAGAAAAATCACTAAAGAAGCTATTTAACGCCTCTTTCCAATTTTTATTACCCTTGGCGATCTGATCTAAGGTTTCTTCCATATTAGCGGTGAAATCGTAATTCATTAAATCACTAAAGGATTCATCTAACCGATCAGTAACAATTTCCCCCATTTTCTCCGCATAAAAACGCCGGTTTTCAGTACGCACATAACCTCGTTCTTGAATGGTCGAAATAATGGTCGCATACGTTGAAGGACGGCCAATACCACGTTTTTCAAGCTCTTTAACTAACGCGGCTTCACTGAAATGCGCAGGTGGTTTCGTAAAATGTTGGCTAGGGATTATTTCTGCTAGTGTTAATTTTTCATTCAACATCACGGCTGGTAATTCTTGATCTTCTGCCGTTTTTCCTTGTATAGGTAATACTTTCGTCCAACCATCAAAGCGTAATACACGCCCTTTTGCTTTTAATTCATAGTCGCCAGCCGTAATAGTTAAACTGGTCGAATCATATCTTGCAGGGGGCATTTGACACGCGACAAAGCGACGCCAAATTAAATCATATAAACGTTCAGCATCTTTTTCCATTCCTTTAAGATCACTCATTTTTACCCTAACATCTGAAGGGCGAATGGCTTCGTGTGCTTCTTGTGCGTTTTCCTTACTTGAGTAGAAATTTGGCTTGGCTGGCAAATAGTCTGTACCAAAGTGGTTTTCAACATACTCTCGTACCATTGTTAATGCATCTTGACTTAAATTTATTGAATCTGTACGCATATAAGTAATGTAGCCCGCTTCATATAGACGCTGTGCTAACATCATTGTTTTCTTTACCCCAAAACTTAAGCGTGTGCTGGCTGTTTGTTGCAGTGTTGACGTAATAAAAGGTGCATTCGCTTTAGAGGATGTGGGTTTTTTATCAATATCCGACACAAAAAATTCGCAACATTGTAACGCTTTTACCGCATTATCTGCTTCAGTCTGGTTTTTTGCCACAAACTTTTTGCCTTTATAGCTTGTTAAGGCTAATGGCAATCTGCCATTTTCAGCTAACGTATTGGCTAAAATATCCCAATATTCTTCCGGTTGAAACGCTTTAATTTCACGTTCACGCTCAACGAGTAATTTCACTGCAACCGATTGAACACGGCCTGCAGATAAGCCTCTAGCTACTTTTTTCCATAGCAATGGCGATACCATAAAACCGACGATACGATCTAAAAATCGCCGAGTTTGCTGTGCATTAACACGATCTAAATTGAGCTGTTCTGGCTTTTGGAATGCTTTTTGAATGGCATTTCTAGTGATTTCATTAAAAACAACTCGACTAAAATGCTCTTCTTTACCGCCAATCACTTCACGCAAATGCCAAGCAATTGCCTCCCCTTCTCTATCCAAGTCGGTCGCAAGATAAATATGGTCGGCTTTTTTAGCTAAGGATTTCAATTCGGAAACCACTTTATCTTTATCCGGTAGAATTTGATAATTTGCTTTCCAATCGTGATATGGATCAATGCCCATCCGTTTAACTAATGCCGCTCGCGCTTTATCCGCTTTTACTTTTGCTTTCTGATCGGCTGTTAAACCTTTAGTTGAGATTGGTTTGACTTTTTCCGCTTTTTCACTACCGCTTTTTGGTAAATCGCGAATATGTCCAACACTCGACTTCACTATATAATCGCTGCCTAAGTACTTATTAATCGTTTTAGCTTTAGCTGGCGACTCAACGATGACTAATGATTTTCCCATTAATGACTATCCACAAATAAAATAATGATTAAAGAAATTTATAAGATAATTTCTTATTAGTTGATATTTAATACTAATTGACTCAAAATACCGGCAACAATAGCAAGCATCTCGCTAAAATACAATATATAGATAAAGAAAATGGATAAACTAAATACGCACTCATCGCCAATAATGGTTATGGGTTACAATAAAATACTAATTATCCAATGCCAACATTAATACTTTTGACATACGTTGATAATTATAATGGCGTTGTTTTTCAACGGGTAAATCCGTTGGTTGTATTTGCACAAAACCTCGTTCTTGAAACCATTGTATTGTGTGGGTAGTTAATACAAATAATTTTTCAATATTCAATTTATAGGCGCGTCGTCTAATCGCTTCTAGTAAAATATCACCTCTCGCAGAATCACGATAATCAGGATGTACGGCAACACAAGCCATTTCTGCCATTTTCTCAGCGGGATAATGTATCAAAGCTGCGCAAGCAATTACAATACCATCACGTTCAATAATCGTATATTGGCTAATTTCCATTTCTAATTGTTCACGTGAACGTTTGACTAAAAGGCCTTGATCCTCTAACGGGCGAATTAAATTCAATAAGCCAGCAATATCAAATGATGTGGCAAGTCAGAATACATTCTGAGCTTGCTTCGGATAACTGGGTGCCAACGCCATCACGTGAAAATAACTCTTGCAACAAAGAACCATCCGTTTGATAACTGATTAAATGTGAACGTTTAATGCCAGCATGGCAAACATCTATCGCCGCTTGTAAAAAATGTGCGGCAGAATGGTGATAATCACCTTGCTGAATAAATCTTTTTAAATGTTGTTTGGCTTCACGCGGGTGAATATCTGAAATGACCTTACCCTGTTCGTCTAGTAATCCTTGGCGGTCACAAAAGGCTATTAATTTATCTGCTTTAAGTTTGATGGCTAATTGAGTCGCAATTTCTTCAAACGACAAATTAAACATTTGGCCAGTTACTGATGGCGCTATTGGACCAATCACGACAATTGCATTTTGCGCTAATTGCTGTTGAATGGCCTCAATATTAATCCGTCTAATTTTACCACTCAAGCCATAATCTACGCCATCAATCACGCCAAGCGGTTGGGCAAGAATAGCATTACTGCTGACTACATTCAGCACCGGTGAATGGGCTAACCTAAGCGATAAGCGGGAGAAAATATCATAATGTAAGCTACCCACAGCTTGTTTAATGATTTCAAGCATATTGCTGTCTGTCACACGAATATTATGATGATAACTTGAAGAAATATTATTTTGCTTTAACAAGTTTTCAATTTGACAACGGGCCCCAAATACGATTACTAACTTAATCCCTAAACTATGTAATAAACTAATATCGTTGGTAATATTAATAAAATTTGGATGTGCAGTTGCGTTACCATCAAGCATAATGACAAAAGTTTTATGTCTGTGCATATTAACGTATGGCGCTGATTGCCTGAACCATTCAATTAATTCTGTATTACGCATATTCTGGATCCTTTTTATGATCTTTATCTCAATTCACATCACTAAAAAAGCGGTTAGATTTGCAAAAACATTTACAAAATAAACCGCTTGATTCTCAGCTTTTCTGCCATAATTTTTCAAATTCCGCAAAATAATTTGGAAACGTTTTGCGGGTACATTGTGGATCTAAAATGGTCATTGCAGTATTTGAAAGTGCAATTAAAGAAAAACACATGGCTATACGATGATCATTATACGTCTCAATTTCCGCTGTTTCAAAATCGGTTAATGCAAGCGGTTGAATACGAATAAAATCTTGCCCTTCTTCGACAGTCGCACCTAATTTACGCAATTCTGTCGCCATCGCGCTTAATCGATCGGTTTCTTTCACACGCCAATTATATACATTACGAATGATCGTTTCAGTTTCGGCAAACAGTGCAACTATAGCGATAGTCATTGCGGCATCAGGAATATGATTTAGATCGACATCAATGCCTCGTAATACGGATTTTTCCGCTTGAATGAAATCTTCTCCCCAACTGATATTAGCGCCCATTTTAGCTAATACATCTGCAAATAAGCGGTCACCTTGAATAGAATTTTTACCAATGCCATTCACTTTAACTTTGCCTTTAATCGCAGCTGCCGCTAAAAAATAAGAAGCCGATGAAGCATCGCCTTCCACCCAATATTGCCCTGGTGAAAGATAACATTGCTGAGCTTGGACGAAAAAACTTTGATAATTATTATTTTGTACCACTACCCCAAAATCACGCATCATCGCGAGCGTCATATCTATATAAGGCTTGGAAACTAAATCACCCACAATCTCTATTTGCATATCAGATTCAGCCAACGGCGCCACCATCAATAATGCGGTTAAAAATTGGCTTGAAATAGAACCATCAATTTGAATTTTACCACCGGTTAAGCCTGTATTTTTAATGGCTAGCGGTGGATAACCTTGATTTTCTAAATACTCTATGTTGGCACCTGCTTGTCGTAATGCATCAACTAAATGCTGAATAGGGCGCTGTTGCATACGCGTTTCCCCCGTTAATACAACTTCCGCACGCGCTTCACCTTTTAAACATAACACGGCTGCTAAAGGACGCATTACTGTGCCGGCGTTACCTAAAAATAAAGACAAGCCATTCTGCCAAGCTAATGCTCCACCCGCGCCTTCAACTATACATTCTCGTTTATCTTGTGAAAGCGTATAACGAATCCCTAATGTTTGTAAGGCATTTAACATATGCTCAACATCATCACTCACTAATAAATTAGTCACGCGCGTCGTGCCTTTCGCTAACGCGGCTAATAACAATGCTCGGTTTGAAAGACTTTTTGAGCCGGGTAAAGTAATCTCGCCCTCAATACGCGTAATAGGATCTAACCTAATCTTTTCGATTGTATTCATACTCTTAACTGTCGCCAAAAATAGAAGTAAAGAAAAGGCTACTTAACGTAGCCTGTGCAATTAAATTGAATCAACGGTTTTCTCGTGCAAATTTTTGCATAAATTGAATTAACGCCTCAATACCATCTAATGGCATCGCATTATAAATCGAAGCACGCATACCGCCTACAACTTTATGCCCTTTTAGCGCGTGTAAACCATTTTCTGCCGCTTCCGCTACAAATTTTGCATTTAATTCGTCATTATTAGTAGTAAAGATTACATTCATTAATGAACGATTTTTGGGGGCAACATAATTATGATAAAAATGGCTGTTATCTAAATATTGGTACAATAATGCCGCTTTTTGCTGATTGCGTTGCTCAACGCTAGCTAAACCACCTTCTGCACGTAAATATTTAAAAACTAATGAACAAAGATACCAAGCAAATGTAGGCGGCGTATTAATCATTGAGTCCGCATTCACTTGCGTGGCATAATTCCAAATAGACGGGGTTGCACGCTGTGCATTACCGATTAAATCTTGCCGAATAATCACAATAGTGATGCCCGCAGGACCTAAGTTTTTTTGAGCTCCCGCATAAATTAAGCCAAATTTGCTAATATCAATATTACGTGAAAGAATATTAGAAGACATATCAGCCACTAATACCGCTTTACCGACAGTCGGAATATCCGAAATTTCAACGCCACTGATGGTTTCATTTGGACAAAAATGAACATAATCATATTGCTCAGCAATATCGCTAAAATCTGTCTGATTAACCGAAAAAACACCTGCTTCATCTTGAGTTAATATATTAAGCTGATCGACCTCACAAAAATTACGAGCTTCTTGCGCAGCACGGTTTGACCAATGCCCACTAATTAAATAAAGCGCTTTGCCTTTCTTGCCAATTAAATTCATCGGAATTGCAGCAAATTGTCCGTGAGCACCACCTTGTAAAAACAAAACTTTATAATTATCGGGTATAGCATATAATTGTCGAAGATCTTGTTCAGTTTGAGTGGCAAGCGCCATAAAAGCATTACTTCGATGACTGACTTCCATTACGGAAGTACCTTGCTGTTGCCAATTTAATAATTCTTGTTGTGCTTGTGTTAAAACAGCTTTAGGCATCATCGCAGGCCCGGCACTAAAATTATAAACGTGTTTCATCTGTACGCCTCTTATCATCTATTCCGTAACGTATTTGCCATTCTAACCAAAACAAGCATAACTTAAAAATAATTTTTAAACGCATAATAAAAAGCGGTCGAATTTGCAAAAAATTGCTTAAATCGACCGCTTGATCTACAAATATGCTAGCGTCTATTATGTTGAAGCCGTTGCTCCAAAATAACATCTAGTGTTTTTTGTTTATGTTGAATAGATTTCTCCGGCGCTGCTTTGACTAATAATACATAAATCAGATCAAGCACAAACAATTGCGACATTTTAGTACCAATTGAGTCGCCTTGCATATGCCCTTGACGATTACCATTAATTAACACGTAATCGGCTACATTCGTTATGGGTGAACGAATATGATGCGTAATCGCAATTGTTTTAGCGTGATTATTACGCGCAATTCCCAAAGCACTAATAACTTCTTGAGAATGGCCTGAGTGGCTAATACCGATCACCACGTCACCTTGACGTAATAATGATGCTTGCATATACATAAAATGATTATTAGTTACTGCATCCGTTTGCAACCCGATCCGCATTAATTTATGTTTTGCATCTTCTGCGGTTAAGCCTGAAGATCCAACGCCAAATAGAAAAATACGTTGTGCTTTCTGTAACTCTGCTACAACATTTTCAAGCTCTTTGAAGTCTAATAGATTGATGGTTTCGGCAATAACATTATTTAGACTACTTTGCAATTTAACCGCAATTTCTTTTGCTGAATCGCTTTCTGATACATCAGTATCAAAAATAGAATTACTCTCTTTTTCTTGTGTGGCTAACTCAATCGCCAAATCCAATTTAAAATCAGTATAACCTTTAAAACCTAAAGTTCGACAAAAACGAATAAAGGTTGCTTCGCCTACATCTAATTGTTTAGCCACCTCCGAAAGCGAACTTTGGTTCAAAATTGCTGGTTGGGCTAAAATAGCCGCTGCTATTTTCTTTTCCGTTTTTGTTAAACTAGTTTGTAATGCGCCTATAGTATCTAAAATTTTTCCACGTGCAGACATAGTTGTATCCTCTTAATACTATAAATAACTAGTTGGCACTTTCACCACTAATTTTCTTATTGGTAAAGGGTTACCATCAAGACTATTACCCGGCTTATGTGGCTCATAAGGCAAAAAAATCGCGAACATATTTGGCTGTAATACCACGCTATTTTTATGCTCAATTGTATTCGTTAACTGATAGTCCCCTTCTTCGTGATATTCATCATATTCTGTTAAATCAGGCTGTCTTAGGCCATATTCAATCATTTCTTGTCCATCAATTAACAATTGAATATCAATAAATTTACGATGTATTTCTGCTTTTTTATCTTCTGGTGAGCTTGTTTCAAACTCTATAACATTCATACGAATGCCGTCCATCAATTCTTGCCAACCTAACGGAAGCGTTAACAAATCAAGGGTTTGTAATTTGCGACAAAGTTTAGCGAAAATAGGCGGTAATGATGTTATACAATCTGAGCGAGATAAGTCACCTAATAGCATTTAATGTTCCTTCCTTAAATTAATAATGGAATATGGTTGTATCATTTTGCTCCATAAAATTGCAATTAATGAAAACCTACTCCAATTGAAGTAGGTTAAAAGGTTATTAATAAAATAACAAGCAATAAAAAGGAAAAATACGAACTAGATCAAATTTTAACTTAACGAAGTGATCTGCAAATATAAACCTAATGCAGCTAAATATTGCTGTTCTTCTTCTAAATCAGCTAACACTAAAGGATTTTTAGTTAAAAAATCTAAATCAAAACTTATTTGCCAGTGATTTTTTTCTGTCTTAAGCGTTAATATTTGAGGAAAAACAGCCGCTTGGCGAGAACGATTTAATAAAACGGCTAAACGAAATAAACGTAATAAGGTTAAAATATCGCGGTGTTGATAGCGATTAGTGCTACGAATATCACTGCATTTAAATGCTTTTAAGTGGAATCGCATTAAAATCGCCAATAAATGTTGTTGTTCAACATCAAACCCCGGTAAATCGCGATGTGCAATAATATAAGCTGAATGTTTATGGATACCATTATGATTGATTACAATCCCAATTTCATGTAACAAACTTGCCCATTTTAAAATACTACGTAACTCAGCAACTTGACGATGATTCCGCCAATTTTTTACTTGTTCAAATAACGCTAATGCCGTTTTTTCTACACGTTGTGCTTGCTGTTGATCAATATTGAATTGTTCTGCTAATCCTTCAGCGGTACGTTGTCGAATATCACTGACTTGAAATGCCTGTTCTAAACCATACATCACGCCTTCGCGCAATGCACCATCAGAATAACGCATTGCCTCAATTTTAAAAGTATCAAATAACGCTAATAGAATGGCTAAGCCCGGCACTAACACATCGGCGCGTTCTTCGACTAATCCTTTCATCTGAATATTATATAATGAAGTAAATTGTAAACAGCGTTCAACTAATATTTTTAACCGTGCTGTGGTAATCAAGCCATCTCGATATCCTTGTGCCACTAGCACTTTTTGCACCGTTTTCACAGTGCCTGATGAACCTAGCACATTTTCCCAACCTAATTCTCGATATTCCCAAGCTAAATCCTCAATCTTCTCAATTGCGGTTTGATACGCTTGTTCAAAATATTCGGCAGTCAATTGACCTTCAGGAAAAAATCGCTTAGCAAAGCTAACACAGCCCATATGACGACTTTCAACACGTAATGGTGAAAAATCATCTCCAACAGCGATTTCTGTTGAACCACCGCCAATATCAATGATTAATTTACGCCCTTTTTCTGGCTGAGTATGGCTAACCCCCGCATAAATTAAACGTGCTTCTTCTTGCCCAGAGATAATTTGAATAGGATAAGGAAATACTTTTGCTGCTTGTTGTAAAAATTCATCATTATTAACGGCACAGCGTAACGTATAAGTGCCGACCACTTTGACATTTTCAACGTCAAACCCCTGTAACCGGTCAGAAAACAATGATAAACAATTAACGCCTCGTTCAATCGCTTCTTGGCTTAACACTCGTTCTTCATTTAAACCATCTGCCAACCTAACTCGTCGCTTTAAACGCGACAATACTTGGATAGAACCGTTAACAATCCGTGCCACAATCATATGAAAACTATTTGAACCAAGATCAATGGCAGCAAATTCACGAGGAGAAAAATGTTGAAATTGAGAAACAGGCATAATGAGATCCTTTATAATGTAGAGGTTCAAAATAGACGAATATTAACACTTTTAACATTAACTATGTAGCCTTATTCTAGCTTTGTTATAAAACACTTTGACGAATAACCGGAAAAAGACTAGTATTTATACTAATTTGTTTGCTAATAATCCTGAAGGAGTTGAAAAATGGTCGATACTAAAAAACAATCTTTCCAAAATATGTTAGATTATGTACATCTTTATCGTTTAAAAAACAAATTACATCGTGAAACTGCTGATAACGATCGTAAAATTCGCGATAACCAAAAACGTGTATTACTCTTGGATAATTTAACTCAATATATTACTGACGCAATGAGTATCGAAGAAATTCGCGCGATTATTGCACATATGCGTGATGGCTATGAAAATCGTGTAGATGATTATATGATTCGTAACGCTGAACTTTCAAAACAACGTCGTGAAATACGTCAAAAAATGGCAGTCCATAAACAAGCGCCTACCGTAAAAACAACAGATTAATCATTTTCATTCAAGCGGTTTAATTTACTGATTATTCTATCCATTTTGCTAAAATTAAACCGCTTTTTCCTTTTTGCAAGAAAAATAGCCCATTCCTTAATCAATCCTACCTAAACAGACAAATATAATTTGACTCTTTTAAGATAAAAGAGTATTTCTATGCGCGTCCTTTGCACGAGTAAGGGAAAGTAATGATGTTCTTTATCATTGCGGGAGAGGCGCAACACTCAGGCAATTTAATCTTAGGCAACTAGGGCCGTTTGAGGATTAAATGATGGGAGTGGTTTGCCGAGGTGTGAATTCACTAGACTGGAATGAACATCGGCTGAGTCAGGTTGAATCCTATCAGCTGTCATTTAAAAGGCATTAGCTGTTTAAATGGAGTGCTCTGATTAATTGGGTCTTAACAAGCAAACCGTATAATCTACTCAAATTTCCTTTCGAATTTCCTCTAAACAACAGCATTAATCATTTTTGATTTTATATAGGAATTTCTTATTATGTCTCATTTTTCGGTTGCAAAATTTGGTGGCACAAGTGTCGCTGATTTTAATGCAATGAATGCTTGTGCAAACATTGTTGTTAAAGATAACCATACACGCGTTGTGGTCCTATCCGCTTCAGCGGGAATCACTAATTACTTGGTTGAATTAGCGAATGGCTGTGCCCCATTACGCCGTGTAGAAATTCTGCAGAACGTTCGAAGTGTCCAATACAATATTATACAACAACTACAACAACCTGAAGCTATTTCTGCAGAAATAGACCGATTACTGCAACATATCAGTGTCTTAGCTGAATCAGCAAGTGTAACAACATCTGCTACCCTAACTGATGAGTTGATTGCTCACGGTGAATTGATGTCGTCTAAAATATTTACGCAATTATTAATTGAACGAGAAATACCCGCTATATGGGTTGATGTTCGTGATGTAATCGCGACCAATAGCCACCATGGTAAAGCAATACCTGATGATAAAAAAACACAACAGCAGATAGACGCTATATTCAAACCACTGCTTGAAGCAAATAAAATCATTATTACACAAGGTTTTATTGCTCGCGATCAACAAGGAAACACCACGACGTTAGGGCGTGGTGGATCAGACTACTCTGCGGCCTTATTAGCGGAAGTATTATCCGCCAAAGACGTTTTAATTTGGACTGATGTGCCAGGAATTTATACGACAGATCCACGTATAGTACCCAATGCACAACGCATCGCCACCATCGCGTTCAATGAAGCGGCTGAAATGGCTACATTTGGTGCAAAAGTCTTACATCCTGCCACATTATTACCTGCCGTACGGAGTAACATTCCTGTTTATGTTGGATCGAGTAAAGCGCCAGAACAAGGTGGAACGTGGGTAACACGTGATCCAACATGCCGCCCGATTTTTCGAGCTATTGCGTTACGTCGTAACCAAACTTTAGTGACACTATCAAGCCTTGCAATGCTACACGCCCAAGAATTTTTAGCGAGTGTCTTTTCTATACTAGCCAAGTACCAAGTTTCAGTTGATATTATCACTACATCAGAAGTCAGCATTACTTTAACATTAGATAAAACGGATTCTACCGCATCAACTACACAAATATTATCGGACACTTTAGTTCACGAATTAAGTCAATTTTGCCATATAAAAATTGAAAATGACCTTAGCCTAATTGCAATTATTGGCAATGATCTACATTTACAACAAGGCATTGCTAAAGAATTATTTCAGATAATTGAGCCCTTTAATATTCGTTTAATTAACTATGGCGCCAGTACCAATAATATTTATATGTTAGTAAAAAATAGCGAAGCAGATCATATCTTGCTTGCTTTACACTACGACCTATTTGAATCATAAATAACAAAGCGGTCGAATTAAGAAGCTAATTCGACCGCTTGCTTGTTAAGATTAAACTCAATCACACAACCTATTCTCTTAATTTCTCAATTTCTTTTGTGAACTCTTCAATATCATCAAAACTAAGATAAACAGAAGCAAAACGAATATAAGCGACTTTATCCAACTGCTTTAGTCCATCCATAGCCAAATGCCCGACCGATTTACTAGGCACTTCCCGCTCGCCTAACGCTTTTAATTGAAAAATAATTTTACTGATCACATTGTCAACATCATCCGCATGAACCGGTCTTTTTTCAAGTGCGCGATTTAAGCTAACCTCTAATTTATTAAGATCAAAAGGCTCTCGATTACCATTATTTTTAATAATATACGGCAAAGCTAATTCAGCGGACTCAAAGGTAGTAAAACGTTCTTTACAACCAATACACTCACGACGACGGCGAATTTGATAACCATCCGCCGCTAAGCGAGAATCTATGACTTTGGTTTCTTCTGCAGTGCAAAATGGACAACGCATTATTTCTTTTCTCCCTTTTGAATAAGAAATTGCTTAAGCAAATTTTCCGCAGGTGGTGATATTTGTAAAAAAAAGCCTTGTGTTTTAATTGCCAACAAAACATCCTGATTATTTACTTGTTTAAGCGGTTTTTCTCCCGCTAAATTAAATAACATCACGAATTGTGGTTTACCAAACATTTGTAATAACTGCTCAGGAACAGTATTAAATTTATCACGTTGAGCAATATAAAGGAACATACCTTCTTTACTCATACTTTTATAAATAGCACAAAAATTAGAATTCATCACTATATACATCTCCCGTTCCCGTATAGTTATCAAATCTAGAGTATTGTCCTTGAAACGTCAATTTGACACGGCCAATTGGACCATTACGCTGTTTACCGATAATAATCTCCGCCACGCCTTTTAAATCCGATTCGGAATGATAAACTTCATCACGATAAATAAACATAATTAAGTCCGCATCTTGCTCAATAGAACCTGATTCACGTAAATCTGAATTAACCGGACGTTTATCTTGTCGTTGTTCGAGACCTCGGTTTAACTGAGAAAGGGCAACGACTGGCACTTCTAACTCTTTCGCTAAGGCTTTTAAAGAACGAGAAATTTCAGCAATTTCTAATGTACGATTATCTGAAAAATTCGGCACACGCATTAATTGCAAGTAATCTACCATAATCAAACTTAAGCCACCATTTTCTCGATAAATACGTCTAGCCCGTGAGCGAAGTTCAGTAGGCGTTAAACCGGCACTATCATCAATAAAAATATTCTTCCGTTCCTGTAAAATGGCTACCGTGCTTGAGATCTTAGCCCATTCTTCATCATCGTGTATTTGTCCTGTTCGAATTTTAGTTTGATCTACACGTGATAAAGAAGCCAACATCCGCATCATAATTTGATCAGCTGGCATTTCTAAACTAAAAATCAATACCGGTTTAGCTGGTTTTTTACGCGGGTTACCATTTTCATCTAGATCATTGTGATCTTCAATATCATGTAATGAGGCATTCTCACAAAGATTCATAGCAAATGTGGTTTTACCCATTGACGGACGTGCCGCAACAATAATTAAATCAGAGGGTTGTAATCCTGCCGTTTTCTTATTTAAATCAATAAAGCCGGTAGAAATACCGGTTACGCCACCGTTATTGCGATTTTTCGATAATAATTCAATACGGGCTAAGGTATTCAACAAAATATGATCTATTTTTTGAGGCCCCTCATTGCTAGCATGACGCTTTTCTGCAATTTCAAATACAATACGTTCAGCTTCATCTAATACGTCTTTAGCGCTTCTACCCTTTGTATGATACGCCATCTCCGCAATTTGATTACTCGCCAAAATAACACCGCGTAAATCTGATCGATCGCGCACAATATCCGCATAAGCTAATATATTTGCTGCGCTTGGCGTATTTTTAGATAATTCCGCTAAATAAGCAAAACCACCGACATCTTGTAGCACGCCTTTAGCCTTTAATGCTTGATCAAGCGTAATAATATCAATCGGTTGATTATTACGCATCAACTCCACCATATGTTCGAAAATAGTACGATGCGCATAATTATAAAAATCACTTGCTTGAATACGCTCTACTACATTATCCCAATGTTCATTACTGAGCATGATCCCCCCCAACACCGCCTGCTCAGCTTCAATTGAATGAGGAGAAATAGCAATATTTTCAACTTGTTTATCTCGCATATTTGCTTTATTTGATGGAAGGTATTCAGCCATTTAACTCAACTCTCTAAGAAATTAATCACGATAGAGAGTTAGTTTAACGGAATTTCAATAAATTTGTAGTTATTTGTATATACGCATTAGTTAAATATAGTTACCATATAAAAAAGCGGTACTATTTTGTCGAAATAGCTGACAAAAAAACCGCTTATTTACCATAAATATTACTGCTATTCGTGATCTTTTGACACATATCAAGTAAAATGTTGGCGATTTTGTATTACACAAAATCAATTAAAATATCATTCATAATGGAGATCCTCTTATGGCAATGAATAACATTTTAGGTTTATTCGCACAATCGCCACTAAAACCACTACAAAAACACTCTGTTAAAGTTACTGAATGTAGTGAATTACTTGAACCGTTTTTTGAAGCCACTTTCAAACAAGATTGGGATGAAGCAATAAAAGTAAGAGAACAAATCATTGGTTTAGAACGCCGTGCTGATGCTTTAAAACGCGAAATTCGCTTAAAACTTCCGCGTGGTTTATTTTTACCTGTCGAACGTACAGATCTATTGGAATTAGTTACTCAATTAGATAAATTAGCCAATTATTCAAGAGATATTTCTGGTCGCATTATTGGACGCCAATTAGTTATTCCAGAAGCCATGCAAGCAACATTCAGAAAATTTTTATCTCGTAGCTTAGACTCAACACGTCAGGTTCGTAAGGTATTAGCGGAATTAGATAAATTATTAGAAACAGGCTTTCGTGGACGTGAATTAAAATTTGTCAATAATATGATTTTAGAGTTAGATCAAATTGAAGATGATACCGATCAAATTCAAATTGTGTTACGCCGTACACTACGTGGTTTAGAACAAGAGTTCAATCCAATCGATGTAATATTTCTATATAAATGTATTGAACGTGTCAGTATTTTAGCTGATCAAGCACAGCGCGTAGGTTCACGTATTGAACTGATGCTGGCGAAAGCATAGGGGATCCTAATGGAATTACTTCAACAATATGGCTCAATCCTTATTATTCTGACCGCTATTTTAGGCTTTTTAATGACATTCGGTATTGGTGCTAATGACGTATCTAATGCAATGGGAACTTCAGTTGGATCAGGTACCATTACCGTCAAACAAGCGATCATTATTGCAATGATCTTTGAATTAGCCGGTGCTTATCTTGCCGGTGGTGAAGTGGCAGACACCATTAAAAGTGGCATTATTCAACCTGAAGCATTCAACGATGCACCAGAAACGTTAGTACTAGGTATGATGGCATCGCTTTGCTCATCAGGCGTATGGTTAATTATTGCGACTAAAATGGGCTGGCCCGTTTCTGGAACGCATACCATTATCGGTGCTGTTATCGGATTTGCACTAATTACTGTAGGCGCAGGTGCTATTCAATGGAGCACGTTAATGAGTATTGTTGGCAGTTGGTTTATAACACCTATAATAGCGGGTATCATTGCCTTCCTTATTTTTATTAATTCACAAAAACTCATTTTCAACCGCTCCAACCCACTCGCACAAGCAAAAAAATTTGGCCCAATGTATATGGGTATGACTATTTTTATTTTAGCTATCATCACCATTGCCAAAGGCCTTAAACACGTCGGCTTAAACTTATCCGGTATTGAAACATTTACTGCGTCAATCACATTAGCACTGGTTGCAGCAATCATTGGTTATTTTTATTTACACAGCAAAACGTTCTCGGAAAAAACACAAGGTAAAGGCTTTGCCGGAGTAGAAAAAATTTTTGGTATCTTAATGTTTCTAACTGCTTGTGCAATGGCTTTCGCACACGGATCCAATGACGTTGCCAACGCAATTGGTCCACTGGCAGCCGTTGAATCAATTGTTGCAAGTGGCGGTATGATTGGGAGCAAAGCAACATTAGCACCGTGGATTTTGCCTTTAGGCGGTATCGGTATTGCAGTTGGCCTTGCAGTAATGGGACGATCAGTAATGGCAACGGTTGGTACAGGTATTACTGAATTAACGCCAAGTCGAGGCTTCGCTGCACAATTTGCTTGCGCGGTTACTGTGGTTATCGCTTCCGGCACAGGCTTACCAATTTCGACTACGCAAACATTAGTAGGTGCGATTTTAGGTGTAGGTTTTGCACGTGGTATTGCCGCATTAAACTTGGGCATTATTCGCAATATTGTTATCTCTTGGGTTGTTACCTTACCGGCTGGTGCAGTATTCTCAATTATTTTCTATTTCATATTGAAAGCATTCTTTCATTAATGATTAAGTTTAACCAAGGAAAATGCGGCAACGTAATTTTCCTTTTTACTATTTAAAAGGAGCATTAATATGCTAAAACGAACGTTACTCGCTTGTTTAGCACTTAGTTGTAGCTTTCCAAGTTATTCTGCAGATTACATTACAGAAAATCTAAGTACTTACATGCGAAAAGGTGCCGGTGATCAATATAAAATTGCCGGTACAATTCAAGCGGGCGAAAAAATTACCGTGCTTGATCGTAAAGACCGTTTTGTACTTATTCGAGACCGCAGAAATCGTGAAGGTTGGGTACTCAATAATGAAATTTCACAAACAGCAAGCCCAAAAGAATTAATCCCTAAATTACAACAACAAATACAAGACTTAAGCAGTAAATTAAACAAAATTGATAATGACTGGCAACAACGTACAGCTGAAATGC
Source organism: [Haemophilus] ducreyi (assembly GCF_900109315.1). GTDB lineage: Bacteria > Pseudomonadota > Gammaproteobacteria > Enterobacterales > Pasteurellaceae > Haemophilus_B > Haemophilus_B ducreyi. The sequence continues at coordinate 117,024 of NZ_FOJC01000004.1, forward strand.
AACGCCGTAGCCAACAAGCAGAACAACAAAGTAGTGAATTACTTGATGAAAATACTCAATTAAAACGTAAATTAGAAGTATTAAAAAATAAAAATCGTGATTTAGAAACTATGCAAGATGCAGAAAAAAGAGAAATTGTGATTCAATGGTTCATCTATGGCGGTTCGGTACTGACTGTAGGCTTATTATTAGGTTTACTGATCCCTTTTATTTTACCACGCAGCCGCCGTAATAATGGTTGGTCCTAATCAATAATTAAGCGAGCTATATCTACTAAAATGTTGCTAAATATGCCCGCTTTTCTTAAGCGCTACCTGTTTTTAAACCACGTATTATTCAGACTTGAGGTGTAATGGCGGCACCTCCTTACCTATTTTTGCATAAAATTCAACGACAAACTCATCGAAACAATCTTGTTCAATTGCTTGGCGAATTTGTACCATTAAACGTTGATAATAGCGTAAATTATGAATTGTATTTAAACTAGCGCCTAAAATTTCACCGCATTTATCTAAATGATAAAGGTATGCTTTCGTGTAATTTTTACAAGTATAACAATCACATTCAGCATCTAATGGCGTAGTATCATTTTTATATTTGGCATTTCGGATTTTCACTACACCATCACTTACAAATAAATGACCATTACGCGCATTACGGGTTGGCATCACGCAATCAAACATATCTATACCACGGCGAACGCCTTCTACTAAATCTTCTGGTTTACCCACGCCCATTAAATAACGAGGTTTATCTTGCGGTAATAATGGTGTAGTAAACTCTAGAATTCGATGCATTTCTTCTTTTGGCTCACCCACAGCTAAACCACCCACCGCATAACCATCAAAACCAATATTGATTAACCCTTTTACCGATTCTCTACGTAATTCTTCGTATGTACTGCCTTGAATAATACCAAATAATGCTCGAGGATTAGCAAGCTCATCAAAACGAATTCGACTACGTTTTGCCCAACGTAACGACATTTCCATTGATTTTTTAGCGTACTCAAAGGTTGCAGGATATGGCGTACATTCATCAAAAATCATCACGATATCTGAGCCTAAATCATATTGGATTTCCATTGATTTTTCTGGCGACAGAAAAATTTTCTCACCACTAATTGGATTTTGAAAGGTAACGCCCTCTTCTTTAATTTTACGTAATTTACCTAAACTAAAGACCTGAAAACCACCTGAATCGGTTAAAATTGGCCCGTGCCATTGCATAAAATCATGTAAATCACCATGCATTTTCATAATTTCTTGACCTGGGCGAAGCCACAGATGGAACGTGTTACCTAATAAAATCTGAGCTCCTGTTGCTTTCACTTCTTCCGGCGTCATGCCTTTTACTGTGCCATAAGTCCCAACCGGCATAAATGCGGGCGTTTCAACATAACATTCACCTTGTGGACGCGAAAACGTTAAACGCCCTCTGCGAGCCATTCCACTCGTACTTTTTAATTCATATTTCATCATTTATCCTTATAGAGAAACAGTCTATAAATCATTCCAAAAGTAAATAAATTAACATTAATCTATCACTATCTTATTTCATTTATGCCAAAGAATTGCTATATTCCAATTAATATCAAAGTGAACCATTCTACCTTTTTTCAAATTGCAAAACTAGAATGGTTAGCTATTTAATCAAATCTCATGACTAGGAAACAAATGAAAACTTTAGTTAATCGATTATTTATAATCAGTACATTCTTTTTAACTAGCGTACAAAGTTATGCAAATTTCATTGATATTAGTGAACAACAGATCAACCAATATTTGGCAACAAAATTAACCGAAAAATTCCGAATGCAAGATCAAATCGGTATACCGGGATTATTCCAACTAAATTACCATTTACATAATCTGACTACTCAAATTGGACGAACAGACGCTAACAAAGTGAGTCTATCCGGCATTATTGATGGCGTTTTGCTACTGAAAGGTAAAAGCTACGATGCTCAACTTAATCTGAACATTGACACTACGCCCTATTATGACACTAAAATTGGTAAACTTTATCTAAAAGATATCCGCTTACTCAACTATAGTGCTAGCCCTGAAAAATACCAAGATAAATTACAAGCTTTTTTACCTTTATTAGTTGACGGCTTGAGTAAAATGTTAAATAACACGCCTATCTATACCCTTGATGAAAACAAAACTCAAGAAGCATTATTAAAAAAATTTGGTAAAGCAATTGTAATAGAACAAGGTAAATTAAGCCTACAAACGATTCTTCTTTAAAAAATTTTGTGATCTAGTGCTAATTTTTAACAATCGAGCATTGAGCTTCTCAAATTTTTAACTAAAATTCATCAAATCAATTGAACTGCTATAGGAGATTATATTGTATGCATATTGGCATTGTGAAATGGTTTAACAACGTAAAAGGATTTGGCTTCATTACTTGTGATACCATTGAAGGTGATATTTTTGCCCACTTTTCTGAAATTAAACAAGATGGCTATCGCTCATTGAAAGTAGGACAAAAAGTAAAATTTGAACTAGTTACTAATGAACGTGGTGCATCTGCTACGCATATTTCTACTATAGAATAAATCACAGTCTAGATTAATAAGCGGTTGAATTTTCAGCAACTTTGCTGAATTCGACTGCTTTTTTATTCTATGTTAGAATCGACCACTTATCCTATCCCTATTTTGTCGAAAAGGAACTAAATGAAACAAATCGAACAATTGTTTATAAATAATCACGCTTGGGCAACACGAATGAAAGATGAACAATCTGATTATTTTAAACAACTGGCAGAACATCAAAAACCCACTTACTTATGGATCGGTTGTTCAGATAGTCGTGTACCCGCTGAAAAACTGACCGGTTTAGGCCCTGGGGAATTATTTGTACACCGTAACGTTGCTAATTTAGTGATTCATACAGACCTAAACTGTCTATCCGTAGTGCAATATGCGGTCGATGTATTAAATATTGAACACATTATTATATGTGGCCATACAAATTGTGGCGGTATTAAAGCAGCAATTGGTACCGTTGAAGATTATGGACTCATTAGCAACTGGTTGCTTCATATTCGCGATTTATGGCTTAAACATAGCCATCTGCTTGGCAAACTCTCCCCCGAACAACGCGCCAATATGATTACGCGGTTAAATGTCGCAGAACAAGTTTATAATCTTGGACGTTGTTCAATTGTTAAATCAGCGTGGGAATGTGGTAAAAAACTATCAATTCACGGCTGGGTTTATGATGTTAATGACGGAGTACTAAATGATCAAGGTGTAATTGCTACAAGTCGTGAGAATCTAGAAATTACTTATCGTAATGCTATAGCCAAATTAACCACAGAGGCTGACGAGTTAGTAGCAAAAAAATTAGCCGAATACCCCAAGTAAGCAATCGATAAAAAAATAGCTAGCCTTTTTACAGACTAGCCATTTTGAACCTAACGAATTTATTTTACCCTAATCACTAACAACTTCAATTCAAAGTTGTTTAGCAATGTTACATTACCCTAAAATGTAACGAGTGCTATTTTAAGCAAAAAAAAACCAATGTCAATAAGAATTATTCTCAAATAATCATTATTCACCAGAAATTTTCATTTTATTGACTAAAATTGAGCCCGTTTGAATATTTGAACGATATTCTACATCATCTGCCACCGCAATAATGCCCTGATACATTTCCTGTAACTGCCCTGCAATCGTGATTTCCGCCACAGGATACTGAATTTCACCATGTTCTATCCAAAACCCTGAAGCGCCACGTGAATATTCACCGGTAACCGGGTTAATTGCTGAGCCTAAAAACTCTGTGACTAATAAACCACAGTCTATTTGTTTTAAGAGACCGCTTAGCCCCCCCGTACAATTTGGTTTAACTAACCAATTGTGAATTCCACCTGCATGCCCAGTCGTTGTCAATCCCATTTTACATGCCGAATAGCTAGTCATTAGATAAGTTTGTAATACCCCAGCAGTAATGATTTCACGATCTTGCGTCCTGACGCCCTCACTATCAAATGAAGAAGAGGCTAACTGACGCAACAAATGAGGTCTTTCCGAAATTGCAAACCACTCGGGTAAAATTTGCTTACCTAAATGATCTAATAGAAAACTAGATTTACGATACAAAGCACCACCACTGATTGCACCCGCTAAATGACCAATCAAGCCTGTAGCTACATCATTATAAAAAATGACCGGTACTTCACACGTTTTTATTTTACGCGGATTTAACCGCTTTACTGCTTTAAATGCGGCTTGCTGTCCGACCCAAATAGGCGACTGTAATTTATCGAACTCACGTGAAATAGTATATTCATAATCACGTTCTAACTGTTCTGAATGCTCAGCAATAACACTACAAGAAAGTGAATAACGGCTAGAAAGGTAACTAGTCAACATACCGTGTGTATTACCATAAACTCGAATACCACTATGTGAATTAAATGTTGCACCTTCACTATTCACAATTCTGTTGTCTGTATGTAAAGCATAATGTTCCGTTTCTAATGCTAATTCAACCACTTGTTCAACAGAAATATTGGCTTGATGATATAACTCTAAATCAATTGGATCAAAAGCCATTAACGCCTTATCAGCTAAGCCCGCGCATTTATCTTCTGAAGTATATTTAGCAATCGCTAGTGCCGATTCTACTGCACGCTGAATAGATTGTGGTTGTAAATCTGAAGTGGAAGCATTGCCTTTTCGTTGGTTAAGGTAAACAGAAATTCCCAATGAACCATCATTATTAAATTCAATATTTTCCGTTTTCTCTAAACGCGTTGAAATAGAAAGCCCCGCCACTTTGGTTACACTTACCTCAGCACTAGCTCCCGCTTTTTGTGCAACATTTAAGGCAAAATCAACGGCTTGGCGTAATGATTGTTCTTGATCTTGAAGTTGTTGTTTAGTTGTTAAAGACATAATTTTTAATCGCCACTGTAATAAACTTGTTCCGTATATTCTACCTTAAAATTCTGCTAGAATATGGCTTTTTTTATCATTGAAGGAATAACTATGGCTAAAAAACGCGGCAAACCAGAAATTGACTGGACAGATGATGATAAAGAAATCATTTGGGTAAGTAAAAGCGAAATCAAACGTGATTCTGAACACCTAAAAAAGTTAGGCGCCGAACTGATTGAATTAACACCACAAAATCTAGAAAAAATCCCCTTAGATGAAGATCTTAAATATGCTATTCGCCAAGCTCAAAGCTTCAAACTAGAAGCTCGTCGTCGCCAAATTCAATTTATTGGCAAACTATTGCGTAACCGAGATTCTGCACCTATTCAAGATGCATTAGATAAAGTAAAAAATAGACACAATCAACAACAAGCATTATTACACAAGCTAGAATTAATTCGTGATCAATTAATAAATATGGGGGATGCATCACTTAATCAGCTACTTAGTGAATATCCTCAACTTGATCGCCAACATTTACGTAACCTCATTCGTATGGCGCAAAAAGAAAAACAGATAAATAAACCGGCTAAAAATTATCATGAGATTTTTCAATATTTGAAAAGCGAACTTATTGTATAGTTTTTATTTTTCATCATTAACTATTTGGAGTCATAATGGAATTTTTTTCTCAACTTTTATTAACTCACTTAGGCTTTGCCTACCTTAGCCTCACGTTATTATTAAGCCGTGGTGTGCTAGCGGCAAAAAAAGTGAATTGGCGTCAATATAAAATATTAAAAATTGCACCTCATATAATCGATAGTTTATTACTAAGCACAGGCATAATCATTTTATATGTATTGTTATCTAACGAAATTTATGCCTTTAATCAATTACAATGGTTACTGCCTAAAATGACCTTTATGGTGCTATACATCATATTTTCTGCTAAAACATTTAAAAAATCTCATCCATTCTCATTTAAATATTTTGTGTTAGCCGTAATTAGTTTTATGCTAATGATGATTGTAGCAACAATGCATTAACCCAATAAGCGGCAAATTTCAGCAACTATTTTGCCCAAAATAGCCGCTTCTCTCATAATCAAGGATTTTATGCAAAAACAACGACTTATTATTGGCATAAGTGGCGCAAGTGGTTTTCAATATGGTTATAAAGCACTACGTTTAATTAAAACAGTAGATATTGAAACACACCTAATTATGACCAAAAGTGCAGAATTAACCCGCTCATTAGAAACAGAACTTAAACGAGAAGAGGTGATTTCACTCGCTGATCATGTTCATACAATCAATAACATTAGTGCTAGCATTGCGAGTGGCTCATTTAAAACATTAGGTATGTTAGTAGCGCCTTGTTCAATAAAAACCCTTTCAGCGATTGCGCTAGGTTTGAGTGACAATCTGCTTACTCGGGCTGCCGATGTTATTTTAAAAGAACGGCGTAAACTTGTTTTAATGGTTCGAGAAACACCGCTTAATCTTAGCCATATCGACAACATGCAACGCATTACACAAATGGGCGGTATCATTTTCCCACCGGTACCGGCTTTTTATCAAAACCCCACATCCATTGATGATATTGTGACTGATAGCGTAAGTCGCGCATTAGATTTATTTAATATTGATATCGCAATGCCTCGTTGGGGAGAGAAATAACGCTACACAAATATGCAAAAAATACCATCATTCATCAGTCGTTTTATTCAAAATAACCACGTCGTCAATTTTGCAGCATACACTATTGATGATTTCTGGACAGCCAGTTGTTTTTATGCATTTGATCACAACATGGCGCGTTTGATTTTACTGACCAGTAAAAACACACGCCATTCACAAATTATGTTACATAACCCCAAAATAGTTGGCACCATCTCAGCACAAATAACAGATATTCAAGCGATTAAAGGTATTCAATTTTCAGCCACATCTCAACTGCTGACCAAGCAAGATACTGAATACCATTCATCATTAACACACTACTATCAATGCCATCCATTTGCCCGCTTAACATCCAGTGATGTTTGGCTATTACATTTAGATATGATTAAATACACCTAAAATGAATACCTATTTGCACAAAAGTCAATTTGGCAACGCCACACTGAATAATCACAATAAAATAGTTTTAGCCAACTCTAGTCAATAACGCCAGTTAACCGCCCGCTAGTTTTACTTTAAAACCTTTTTCCAGCAAGATTTGTTTTAGTAACTCACGGTTATCACCTTGAATTTCAATATTACCGCCTTTCACTGAGCCACCAACACCACTTCTTTTTTTAAGTTCTGCCGCTAATAGTTTTAATGCTACGCTATCTAAGTCTGAGCCTGAGATTATGCTCACGCCTTTACCTTTTCTACCGCTAGTTTGTTTTTGAATCCGAACAATACCATCGCCTTTAGACGGCTCTACTTTTAATTTTTCCGGTAAAATCCGCCCTGTTTCTGTCGAATAAACTAATGTCATATAAAAATCTCAAAAATTGACCGCTTACAATAAAAAAGGCGAGCAAAGCTCACCCTCATTATGATACATAATTATGCAATTGAAGCATTAATAGCTTTTAAAATGGATAAAGGTTCTTGTGCTTGAGTAATAGGACGACCAATAACTAAAAAATCAGCCCCCGTTTGAATAGCCTGTTTGGGTGTCATTACACGACGTTGATCACCAAAATCTGAACCAGCTGGACGAATACCCGGTGTCACAAGTTTAAAATCATCACCACAATGCGTTCTTAACACTTCTACCTCTTGTGGAGAACAGACTACACCATCTAGTCCCGCACGTTTTGCAAGGTGAGATAACCGAATCACCTGTTCCATCGGAGAAGCATTAATACCAATTTGTAACAAATCTAAATCTTCCATACTTGTTAATACCGTCACCGCAATTAATAAAGGCGCATCCTTACCATAAGGCTCAAGAATTTTTTTTGCCTCTTCCATCATTGTTAATCCACCTGACGCATGTAAATCAACCATCCATACCCCCAAATCAGCGGCTGAACGCACAGCCCTTGCCACAGTATTTGGAATATCGTGATATTTTAAATCAAGAAAAACATCAAATTTTCTGTCGTGAAGCTGTTTAACAAAGTGAGTACCTAACGTTGTAAACATTTCTTTACCCACTTTCAAGCGACAAAGTGACGGATCAACCTGATCTATAAAATTCAATGCTTCATTTTCAGTTTCATAATCTAAGGCAACAATAATTTTATTGTCCATAAGGACTCCTCTCCTTTAACTTATCGAGATAATCATTAATATGAATCGATACCATTTATTGGCTTAATTTGCTCCCATTGCCGACAAGATGGGCAATACCAACTCAAACGATAACTTTGATAACCACAATTTAAACAACGATATTGAAAACTTTTTTTAATCCTAGCACCTACCATATTATGCAATAATACTAAACTCTCTTTTGCGCTACCTTTCTCTGCTTCATTTATTTGATAATAAATAAAACGATGAAAAATCAACATACTAGGATACTTGCTTAATTGTTGATATAACTTAGAATGCGCTGCAATCAAACCATCTTTTTGTTCAATTAACTCCGCTAATGCTATGTCCACACTGCTATTATGTTTAACTTGATTTGATCTAATTAGAAATAATTCGTAATTTATAAAATCATGTAATGCCGCATAACACGTTTTAATGTTATGCAACACTTCACTAATATAATCAGGATCTTGAACTAAAATATGCTCAAAATGTGTTAATGCTTGCGAAAATTGTCCTTGCGCCAAATAATAATCACCCAATAACATAGAGGCTCGCGTACACAATGGTGAATATTCTAATGCTTTACCTAAAAGCCTCAAATATAAATCCGCATCTTCAGATTTTATAGCTTGTGCATATTCACAATAATAATGCGATAAAGGAACACCATCAGTTTTAGGATCAATTTTTAAAAGCTTTTCCGCAACATTAATCGCTTTCTTCCATTCATTTGTTTTCTGATAAAGAACCATTAATTGTGTAAGTGAATTTACCGCAAATTCTGGCTCATCTAACAACAAAATATAATAATTTTCTGCGCGATCATAAAAACCTGCCGCCATAAAATCCTTGGCAAGTTGCTGTTTAGCTAATAGTTTTTGTTCAATAGAATAATTTAGACTTGAATCTAGTGCTTGATGAATACGTAATGCGCGATCAACTTCACCGCGAGAACGAAAAAGATTACCTAAAGTAAGTTCCGCTTCAAATTGTGATTCCGTGGTAATCTGATTTTCAGATTCCTGTTTTTGAAGCATTGATAGAAAAAGATCAACCGCTTTTTCTTGCTGATTAGACAAAAGAAAATTTAAACCCGTAACATAATCACGAGAAAATTTATTATTGATAGATTCTTGATCCTTTTTAACACTAAGACGTCCCATATACCAGCCATAAAGCGCTGCAATAGGTAATAAAAGGAACAATAATTCGAACATTAGTTAGTCTTCGGCGTATTCGTTAATTCTGTAATTTGTTGAGCTTGACGCTTTACACGACGATTCAATGCGATAGTTTTTACTTTCAATTTCAAATAAAAAATACCGGTAAGTAACCAACCTAAAATTAAACCCAAACCGAATAGAATAGCAACAAGGCTAGATAAGCGTAATTCACTTTGTGCTACAACATAATTAAATGTAATCAGTTGATCATTATTTGCTCCAATAGTAACCGCAACAATAACAACTGCCAGGGTAATTAAAACGCCTAAAATATATTTCATTGTTTATCCTCTTAGTATACTAATAGAAAAGACAAAATTGCCCTTAGAAAACCCTATACTAAATCAACGCGTTCTTTTAAATCCTTACCCGCTTTAAAAATGTGGCACATATTTTGCATCTAACTTAACACTTGCCCCCGTTTTAGGATTGCGACCAATACGTGGCTGACGATAATGTAAAGAAAAACTGCCAAAACCTCTTATTTCCACTCTCTTAGCCTGCTCCAAAGTGAGCATAATATTTTCCAAAATATCTTTAACGCCGTCTTCAACTGCCTTTTCTGGTAAACTCGGATTTAACGCTATTAATTTTTCAATAAGCTCTGATTTAGTCATAAAATTTCCTCTAACTGATTAAATCAAAGCGGATATGCTTTCACATACCCGCTCCTCTAATTAGACAGAATTCTAATTATTCACCTTTTGCTGCTTGGAAAGCCGCTGTCATTGCATTTGGCATTTCAACATCTTGTTTATTTACTTGAGCAAGTGCAGCAGATTCTTCAGCTTCGTCTTTTGCACGCACAGATAAATTAACTAAACGAGATTTACGATCAATACCGGTATATTTTGCTTCAATTGAATCGCCAACAGAAATTACTGTTGTGATATCTTCTACACGCTCACGTGTTGCTTCATTAGCACGGATAAACGCTTCTACACCGCCTTCTAATTCAACTTTAACGCCTTTTGTGTCAACATCGACAACTTTACCCGTTAAAATAGCGCCTTTTTTAGTGCTATCTACGAAATTAGTGAATGGATCAGATTCTAATTGTTTAATACCTAAAGAGATACGCTCTTTAGCAGCATCTACTTGTAATACAACCGCTTCTACTTCATCACCTTTTTTGTAGTTACGCACAGCTTCTTCACCGGTAACATTCCAAGAAATGTCAGATAAGTGAACTAAACCATCAATTCCACCTTCAAGGCCGATAAAGATACCGAAATCAGTGATAGATTTAATTTTACCTGTCACTTTATCGTTTTTATTATGCGTTGCAGCGAAGTGTTCCCAAGGATTTGCTTTACATTGTTTTAAACCTAATGAAATACGACGACGTTCTTCATCAACCTCTAAAACCATTACTTCAACAACATCACCAACGCTAACGACTTTAGAAGGATGAATATTTTTATTTGTCCAATCCATTTCTGAAACGTGAACTAAACCTTCAACACCATCTAAAATTTCAACGAAACAACCATAATCGGTTAAATTAGTTACTTTACCTGTTAATTTGCTGTTTACAGGGTGATTTTGAGCGATTGCAGCCCATGGATCTTGGCCTAATTGTTTTAAGCCTAATGATACGCGTGTTTTTTCTTTGTCAAATTTAAGTACTTTAACCGTTACTTCTTGACCTACAGCAACAACTTCGCTAGGGTGTTTAACACGTTTCCATGCCATATCTGTGATATGTAATAAACCATCAACACCACCTAAATCAACGAATGCACCATAGTCAGTTAAGTTTTTAACTGTACCAGTAATAACAGAACCTTCTACTAAGTTCGCTAATACTTCATCACGATCTTGGCTATTTTCTGATTCAATTACTGCACGACGAGAAACAACTACATTGTTACGTTTTTGGTCAAGTTTAATGACTTTAAACTCTAATTCTTTACCTTCTAAGTTTAAAGAATCACGTACTGGACGAGTATCCACTAATGAACCTGGTAAGAATGCACGTACACCATTTAATTCAACAGTGAAACCACCTTTTACTTTACCATTTACGAAACCAATAACGGTCGCTTGTTCTTCGAATGCTTTTTCTAATGCAATCCAAGCTTCGTTACGTTTTGCATCACCACGAGAAACTACTGTTTCACCAAAGCCATCTTCAACTGCTTTTAGTACTACATCTACTTGATCGCCAATTTGAACTTCAAGCTCACCTTGTGCATTAGTAAATTCTTCCGCAGGAATTGATGATTCAGATTTAAAACCTGTATCAACAATAACATAGCCTTTTTGAATAGCAACAACAGTACCTTTAACTACATCGCCTAAACGCGGAGTTGCAGCAAAAGATTCTTCTAATAATTGAGCAAACGATAATTCTGACATAATTTTCTTCTTTAATTAAAAAATGAACATCCATTTAACTTCCTGTTAAACGGGGTTAACAATAATTACTAAACAAATCCTATGTTTAGCAAACATTAAAATTTCTTGAATTTAGCAATATGCGCCAATGCTTGGCAAATTACCTCTTCAATGGATAAATGCGTAGAATCTAATAATAACGCATCTTTAGCTGGAACTAATGGCGCCACTGCACGTGTTCTATCTCGCAAGTCTCGCGTTTTAATCTCGGCTAAAATCTCGCCAAAGTTAGCATTAAATCCTTTTTCTTGCAACTGTTTTACACGTCTTTTAGTGCGTTCTTCTGCGCTTGCCTCTAAAAAAAATTTGACTTGAGCATCGGGAAAAACGATGGTTCCCATATCTCTCCCATCAGCAATCAAGCCCATAGGTGAACTAAAATCACGCTGTCTTTGCAATAAAGCGGAACGAACTTTAGGGAAAATGGCAATTTTTGAGGCATTTTGACCCGCTTCAGCACTCCGGATCTGTGTTGTTACGTTCTCACCATTTAGAATAGCGGTAACTTCATCATTATTTGAGATAAATTCAATCGCTAAAGTAGGAATTAATTTAGCTAATTCATCTTCATCGTCAAAAGCGATACCTTGTCTTAAAGCAGCTAATGCGCTAATACGATAAATCGCGCCGGAATCAAGTAGCGCAAAACCTAATTTATTTGCTAACGCAGCAGATAATGTGCCTTTACCTACACCACTTAGACCATCTACCGTAATGACAAAATTATTCATTTCATTATTCCTAATTATATTAATTTAGATTTATAGTGCTGGAAATTCACCAATTATCACATCTACATCAAAAATATGATTATCACGTAATACTTGCACGTTGACTTGCGTGCCGGGTTTCATATTTGCCAATACATCCATCATCTGAGTGGGCGATACGGCTCGAATATTGCCTATTTTTAGAATGCGGTCATTTTTTTTAATCCCCGCTTCATCTGCCGGGCCATTTACGGCTACTCCGGTAATCAAAACGCCATTATCTGAATTCTCTGCGTTAGAATATAAAGTACTATTAACACCAAAATAGCCTCGTATTACTCGACCATCTTTAATGATTTTCGCCATAATTTGTTTAGCTAAATTAATTGGAATAGCAAAATTTAATCCTTCTGCTAATTCATCATTTGTTTTGCCTAAACTGAGCGTATTAATGCCGATTAACTCACCGACTGAATTGATTAATGCGCCACCAGAATTGCCACGGTTAATGGACGCATCGGTTTGAATAAAATTTTGACGACCGCCATCGGTTAGTGCATTACGACCTGTAGCACTAATAATGCCTTGTGAGATACTTTGCCCTAAATTAAATGGGTTGCCAATAGCTAAAACGATATCACCAATGCGGATAGGCCGTTCATCATTTTGAGGAATAGTCTGTAAATATTGCGCATGAACTTTTAACACTGCAAGATCTGTTAACGTATCAGCACCGACTAATTTTGCATCGGAAATTTCACCTGTCTGAAACGCAACAATAATTTGTTCTGCGTCCTCAATCACATGTTTGTTGGTTAAAATATAACCATTCTCCGTCATTACCACGCCTGAACCTAAATTTTTAACTTCAAAATCTCCGGTCTTTTCATCTAATGAGCGATTATATACATTGACTACCGCAGGCGAAGCACGGTTTACTGCATCATGAAAACTGGCTATTTTTTTACTTGATTGTGGTAGTACATCAACTTTATTATTAATAATTGGTGATACATATAGAATAAGAAATGCACAAAAAAGCCCAAAAATAGCCGCTCGAATGATCTTCTTTAACATGTTTTCCTATCCATTTTTTCTAACATTACATAGCCAATATTATATAGGAATTTTACAGGTTAACACAATCAATCATCAGCTAAAAAACGACTAGCCAATCACAACCGCTGTACCTGTGGCTACTATAATAAACATATCTTTTTTGCCCATTGATTGATATTGTATAGAAACACCTATTACAGCATTAGCGCCTATATTTCTTGCTTGTTTTTGCAATTCGACCAATGCTTTTTGGCGCGCTACATTTAATTTATCTTCATAGACACCTGAACGACCACCAATCATATCCGTAATACTTGCAAAAAAATCTCGAATAATATTTGCGCCTGCAACAACCTCTCCAAATACTAAGCCTTTATATTCAATAATTTGCCGATTCTCAATAGTGGGAGTTGTCGTAATAATCATTTGTCCTTCCTAAATTTTTGCATGCTATTTACTTTTAGCGTTAATACCGTTTAAAGTTGCTTTTGCAAAGCGACTAAAGCTAATGCACGATGTGAAATTTGTTTTTTCTCCGTTGAATCTAATTCCGCAAAGGTGCACTGTTTAGCTGGATAAAAGAATAATGCGTCATAGCCAAAACCATTTTGACCACGTTCTTCACGTAGAATTTCACCAAAACATTCGCCAAATGCAATCTTAGGCGTTGGATCCGTTTCATGCTTGAGCAGAACAATACAACTGACAAATTTTGCCGCACGTTGTCCATCTGGTATGTTTTGCATTTCAGCTAATAACTTTCGTCGATTGGCTGTATCATCGTCCTCAATTCCGGCATAACGTGCTGAATAAAGGCCAGGAGCCCCTGCTAATGCATCAACTGCCAATCCAGAATCATCTGCAATGGCGGGTAAGCCGGTCATTTTTGAGGCATAACGTGCTTTTAATAAGGCATTTTCAACAAAAGTTAAGCCTGTTTCTGGCGGTGAAATTAAGCCAAATTCACTTTGTGCAATCACTTCAAATCCGAAAGCGGACAATACATCCGCCATTTCTTTTACTTTGCCTTTATTACTGGTCGCTAATACAACTTTGGTACGATTCATCGTCACTCCTTTGCACCTCTGTGCTTAATCAACTCGCTTACGCTATTGGTAAGCTAACATTATTTGTTTGTACTATTTTATGTTAGATCGGTGATTGCTAGCTTGGAAGGGGTTGATTATAAATAACCAACATAATTTCAAATACGTTGCTAATTGCTTTACTGAATAATAAAAAGTGAATGATGATTAAAGCAAGGTATTGGGTAATGTTACCATTACTTGTACACCGCCTTCAGCACGATTGATAATAGTAAATTCGCCTTTTAATTGTGCAGCTCTTTCTTTCATAATCGTCAGCCCATAATGCTCATCTGGTTCAATGCCATTCACGATTCCATTACCGTTATCTCGTACAATTAAACATTGTTCGCCATCTTGATTAGTTTCAGCAATCACTTCAATTTGGATTGCATTTGAATGTTTTATAGCGTTAATAACCGCTTCTCGCACAATCTGTAATGCATGGACTTGTTGCTGAGCACTAAACGTTTGCGAAGGTAATTTACAATTTAAACTTATTTTTGCTGAAGTTCGTGAGCGTAACGAATCCAAAACACGTTCTAATGCACAGGTTAAATTAGCTTCTTCAATAGTTAAGCGAAAAGTCGATAATAACTCTCTTAACTGACTATATGCCTCATTTAACGCTTTTTCAAAATCCGCTAAAATCGTCTTCTGTTTGTGCCAATTTTTCACCGTTTCACTATTATATTTCAATAAACTAATTTGAATTTTAAAAAAAGTAAGCGACTGAGCCAATGAATCATGCAATTCCCGTGCAATAATCGACCGCTCTTCCATCAACACTAATTGCTGTTGTTGTTTTTGTACTTGTAAAATGTATAGACTACGGCCGATCATTTCAGAAACATTTTTAATTAGTCGTTCATCTGGGCATAATAATGACGGCTTCCAACGTAATAATGCTACTTTTTCATTTTCAACCGCTATTTCAGTAAAATGCCATTCTTGTGCGGGTGCATTATCAATCGTGACATTCCAATAATCCGCACCATAAACCTGAACTTCAATTGCACGTAAATGCTCATTATCCAAAATGATTTGTAATACTTGGTACAACACACTTTGATTAACCGGTTTAGCACTCAAAAGCTGTGAGCATTGAAATAGGACTAATAATGAGCGATTAACAGAAATTAAGCAACGGGTTTTGTCCTCTACTTTTTCTTCTAATGAAGCATAAAGTTTAGCTAATTCACTGGTCATCTGTGTAAAAGCAGAAGATAAAAAGCCTAATTCATTAGGTTCTGCTACCACTAATTTAACATGATCAAAATCTTCATTTTTAATCTGTCGACTTGCAACCACTAATTGATTTAAAGGCGCAATAATTTTTTTACGGGTATACCAAACGCCAATATAAGCTAAACCGATAATGAGTAACATTGAAACAATAATTACACCAATCGCAATCTTCAGCTTCAATTCAGCAAATGATTGTAATGACCATACAAAATTATTAACTTGCCGTGCATAGCCTTCAAGATTTGCAACATACGCATCACGGTCGCCATTAATAATAAAGCCTTCCATTGCCTGCCAACTTTGCTTTAAATTATCATAGCGTTCCATCACTTCGGTCGGTAAAAAACATTTATATTCTAATGATTCTTTAATCTCTGGTGAGTTTAAACTTTGACGATATTCAGCTAGGCGTGATGGAATAGAATTAGGGTGGTGTTCCATTTCATATAAAAAGCGGTAACTTTGCATGCGTAATGAACCAGAAACATTAATCAGCCCTGCATCAGATTTATTGCTCCACATAATGCCTAATGAAATGCCACTAATCAGTGAAGCAAAACCAATCATTATCAGAAAATAAAAGCCAATTCGGCGTGCAATAGAATATTTAGGATTAATGATAAACTTATTCATTAAGATTCAATAATTGGGTTAATTCTGTCGCAATACTATCTTCAGCATTCGAACCAATCGTTTTGTTGGCGATCTGCTGTACTTGTGGTGAGGATCCTACCATTGCAATACCCATACCAACTAAAGCTAACATTGAAATATCATTAAAATTATCACCAAAAGCAACCACATTTAGCGGTGAAATGCCTTCCATTGCCAATAATTGGGCTAACATTGCCCCTTTACTATTTCCTACACTGGTAATATCAACACGATCGTGCCACGACCATTCTGGACTAACTTGACTAAGCGGTAGTTTTTCTACAAACGCGTGCAATTTAGCTAAATCCGGATCGCTGATCAGGACTTTCCAAATCAAAGTGCCTTTATCAATTTCCGTATTAAAATCATCAATTTGATACACATTAGGCCGTACATTTTCCTGACAAGATTGCACCCATTTCTGAAATCTTACAAAGTGAGGATTAAGTTGTTCATAAGTCATTGCATCGCGAAAATAAACCGCTGTATGAATGCCAACCGCTTTAGCCTGATCAATTAACGCTTTTGCCAATGTAGCCGTTAAAGGCTGACCCGCCAACACCTTATCTTGTTGGAAATCATATAAATAAGTGCCATTACAGCAAACTACGGGAGTATCTAAAGCAAGTTCTGCATAATAAGGCCGTACTGCGGTATGATGCCTGCCCGTAACAAAGAACACTTTCAATCCCTTTTCTCTCGCTTTTTGAATCACTTGCTTACTTGATTCAAGAATAGTGCCATTTGGACTGAGAAGCGTTCCATCGAGATCGAAGGCTATAGCTTGATAGCGCATAAAAATGCTCCTGTATTTTATAAAAAGAAAGGACAATCCAACTGAATTGTCCGCTATTTTACTCTAGTTCCTAAATCACTGTAAATTATTTAGCCAAACATATACCTCTGTTTTACGTAATGCGTCCACGTAATTTGCTCCCGACGTTATTGCCATTAAACTAACACGGAATAGCAATACTGATTTTAAAGCGGTATTAGGCTTTCAACTCTTAACTGTATATTTTTATTGCCTCTAAATTCATTAATATCCAATTTATACACTATTTGCGCGAGCTTAATTGATAAATCAGGGAAATTACGAAGATCCACATTAAACCAAATCGCATCATATAACTCAAAACGATCATTGAATTGAATCATTAATTTTAAGTGCTTACCCGCCAAAATACGTTGTTGTAAAATCAGACACTGCCCTTCAAAAAGGGGCTCAGGAAAATGTTGTCCCCAAGGGCCAGCAGACTGTAATAATTCTGCTATTTCAAGTGTCATTTCATCTGCTTGTAATTCACCATCTGTATAAATAACGCCCTGTAATTGTTCTGGTGAAATAAATTGATCCACGATTTCATCAAAAACAGTTTGAAACGTTGAGAAGTCATCTTGATGAATAATTAAACCCGCTGCCATCGCATGGCCGCCAAATTTAACAATCAGATTTGGATAGGTTGAATCAATTCTTTCTAATACATCACGCATATGCAATCCGGCAATAGAACGTGCTGAGCCTTTCAAATAAACACTGTCTTCACTTTCTTGTGCAAAGGCAATCACAGGGCGATGAAATTGATCTTTAATTCGGGAAGCCAAAATACCGATCACGCCCTGATGCCAATCTGCTTGATATAACACGATACCGTGCGCTTGTTCTTTTTGCATCAAACTAGGTAATTTCGCACAAATAGCTAATGCTTCCGCTTTCATTTCTTGCTCAAACGTTTTACGCTTTTGGTTAAGGTTATCAAGCTCAAAAGCTAATTGACGAGCTAACGCAATATCATCGGTGATTAATAACTCAACGCCCAACGACATATTCTCTAATCGACCCGCTGCATTTAAACGAGGAGCAATTACAAAACCAAGATCGGCCGCTTGTAAGCTACTTAAATCGCGTTTAGCAATATCGGCTAAAGCACGAATGCCAGGCCGGCAACAACCTGAACGAATACGATTCAAACCTTGATGGACTAAAATTCGGTTATTGTGATCAAATGGTACTATATCTGCAACAGTGCCTAACGCCACCAAATCAAGCAATTCAGCTAAATTAGGTTCTGCTATTTTAAATAATGCTAATTCCCGCATCCGACTTCTTAGTGCCAACATCACATAAAATGCAACACCTACCCCCGCAAGTGCCTTAGAAGGGAAATCACAATTTACCAAATTTGGATTAATTAATGCATCCGCATCCGGTAATTTTTCCGCAGGTAAGTGGTGATCGGTCACTAATACCTTTATTCCTTGAGATTTGAGTAACTCAACACCTTCAAACGATGAAATACCATTATCTACCGTAATAACTAAATCTGCACCTTTGGCCAACACGGCTTCAGCAACCGCTACACTCAACCCGTAACCTTGCGAAAAACGATCGGGGATTAAATAATCCACTTTAGCAAAGCCTAATTGACGTAAAGCCAAGATAGTCAAAGCGGTACTCGTTGCACCATCCGCATCAAAATCTCCCACAATAACAATCCGCATATCTGTTTGAAATGCTTCAATCAATAACGCCACCGCTTGATCAATATTCGCTAATAATTGTGGTCGATGAAGATATTTCAACCCCCGCTCTAAATCATGTAAAGTAGCAATATTACGGCTTTGATAAAGGCGATTTAATAAAGGATTGGTGGATAACGTCAGCGTAGTGAGTTGAGGTCGTTGTTTAATTAATTTTTGCACAGTTTTTCTTCTATCATCTAAAATTAAATAAGCGATCTAATTTTGCAAAAATTTTACAAAATCAAACCGCTTATATTCAAGGCATTTATAACTTTTATTGGTCTAATTCACTCAACAATTTAGCTAAGTCTTTTGGCTCAACATAACCCGCAATTAATTCACCTTGACTACTCACTATATTTGGCGTGCCAACCACACCGAATTTTGATCCCAGTTCAAAATGTTTTTTCACTAAATTAGGTGATGCTAAAGATGTTGGCAACACCCCGTTTTCCGCATCATTTAACGCTTTAACACGATCGTTTGAGGTCCAAATAGCTTCCATTTGTTTAGCCGTTTGCGTATTCATACCGCCACGAGGAAACGCCAAGAAGCGGATAGTAATGCCTAAATCATTATATTCTTTTAACTGCTTATGTAATAAATGGCAATAATGACAACTAATATCCATAAACACGGTTACAACATGTTTCTCTTGTTTAGCAGGATAAATAATCATTTCTTTTTCTAACGCATTAAGTTCAGTTAATAATGCTTTATTAGTAATATCACGCGCCTTATTATTTTGTAATTCAAATATTTTACCTTGAATAACATAACGACCCGTTTCACTAATTTGCACCACGCCCTGATTAGATACTGCCGTTCGAAATCCCGGTAAAACCGAATCTTGAATACTAACATTAGTAGCACCCATATTCTCTAAAATACGCTGTAAATTTGCATCATCTGCCATCGCTGAAAGATTAACGAATGATAAACCAAATAATGCAATTGCCGTTTTCCTCATCTTGAAATCCTTAATAATATAATTAGAAATTTATAACTTTAACTTAGCTTCCACTTGTTTTGCGCGTTTTAAGAAAGCTTGTCGCTCCTTATTGGCCATAACAGAACTTGCACCCGGTAATTTTACCGTCATAGGATTGACCGGCCGACCATTAATATGGAACTCATAATGTAAATGTGGTCCAGTTGAGCCACCGGTATTACCTGATAATGCAATACGTTCACCTTTTTTGACGCGCTGCCCCACTTTAACTAACGCTTTACTTAAATGCATATAAACTGTAGTGATATGCCCATGCCGAATTTTAATATAACGACCTGCACCATGTGCTTGATAAGCAATGTGTTCCACAACACCATCTCCCGGCGCAATCACTGGCGTACCGGTAGGCACACTAAAATCAACGCCATTATGCGGTCGAATTCGCCGAGTAATCGGATGTAAACGGCGAGGATTATAATTTGATGAAATTCTTGCCGCATATAATAATGGGATTCGTGCAAAACCACGACTTAATGTTTCACCATGATTACTGTAATAACGCCCATTATCTGCTTGAATAGCATAATGGCGTTTCTTATTACTGACGACCAAAATACCTTCTACATTGCCAACATCTGTCACCTTGCCATCAACATATTCACGCCTAACCAAAATAGCAAAGCGGTCGCCTTTTCGTAGCCGATTGGTAGCAATTTGCGATTGTAACCCAACGGATAATTGCTTAATTTGACGATCTGAAAGGCCCACATTTTTAAGGCTAGCATAAAAGCTACCAATAATGACACCTCTTACTACATCTTGTCGCCATTCGCCTTTTTTCTTAATCTTCTGAAAAGCCCATTCACCATCTTCAGTACGTTGATAAATAAGCTCTTCTTTTTCAGACACTAGCCAGTTCATATATTCCAACTCGCTATGATTGTCTAATATCCAATAAAATTGTTGACCGCCTTTTAAGTTAGCTAATTCCGGAAAACGCTCAATCATCGCCTCTGCGACCACTCGACTAAGACCAGATTGCTCTAATACATCTTTTAACTTATCGCCTTGCGCAACCGTATAACTAAATTGATCTTGAATCCGTAACGCTTCATCAGCAACTTCAATAATATCATCTACAATTTTTTCTGCTTCAGGCGAAAGGACTTCTTCAATAACTTTATCTTTTTTTTCTATTTGTCCATACAGACCTTCAACTTCATCATCTTGATCTTTTAATTCATCATCATAAGACGTAGCATTATGATCTTCAATCATATCTGATTCCGCTTTACTCCATTGCGACTGCTCATCAACCGCTTGTCCGAGTTCCACAGCATACGATTGCCCGTTAGTTTCATTTTTAGGATCGTGGATATCTGCTTGTTCGGCAACTTCTTCAGCTAAATCACCCTGCTGATTGATAAGATAGTGATCTACATCAGATAACGAATCCTTATTTAAAAAATCATTTTTTGAAACAAGGAAAATACTCATTAAAATTGATAATAACGCGATGAGAAATAACATTATTTTATAGCGTAATTTCTTACGGCGGCGTTCCCTCGCTAGTACTACATGTCGCAAAATATATCCTATTAACAAACTCTATTTTTCTTGTGAAGTACTTTGACAAGCATTCTCTAAAAAAATTCATAAAAATTCATTCTTGTCAGCTTAATCAAAATCAGCTAATTTTAACTTACTTTATTATAGCCTTATTTTCTAAATAAAATGCAAATTAAACCGCTTACTCCCATAGACCGATCGTCAAAAACATCCGAAATTTTAGTACAACTAAAAAATATTGAGGTCACTTTTGCCGAAAAGCAAGCATTACAAAATATTAATCTCACTATTTATAAAAATTCGATTACCACTATCGTTGGCCCTAATGGTGGCGGAAAATCAACCTTACTTAAAGTATTGCTCAAATTACTTAAGCC
The DNA here is from genome assembly GCF_900109315.1 of [Haemophilus] ducreyi. Classification (GTDB taxonomy): domain Bacteria; phylum Pseudomonadota; class Gammaproteobacteria; order Enterobacterales; family Pasteurellaceae; genus Haemophilus_B; species Haemophilus_B ducreyi. Next base: position 138,987 of record NZ_FOJC01000004.1, read on the forward strand.
TAGCCAAGGGCAAGTAATTCATCAACCCGGTCTAAAAATTGGTTATGTTCCACAAAAATTACATTTAGATCATTCAATGCCCATTACCGTCAAAAAATTCCTTTCGCTAAAACCTAATTGCTCAACGCCGTCAATTGCAGCAGCGTTAACACTGTTTTCAATTGAACATTTAGCACAAAATAGTATACAAAAACTATCCGGCGGTGAATTACAACGTGTTTTACTTGCTAGAGCCATTTTAGATCGACCACAATTATTAGTGTTAGACGAACCCATGCAAGGCGTAGATATCAGTGGTCAAACTGAATTATATCAGTTACTCACTCAAACACGAACTTGGCTAAACTATGCCATTCTAATGGTCTCGCATGATTTAAACATTGTGATGGCGAATACAGACGAAGTATTATGCGTCAACAAGCATATCTGTTGTGCCGGTAGCCCTGAATTAGTTTCAAATGATCCTAATTTCATTCATTTCTTTGGTGATCAATTCGCTAAAAATGTAGCATTCTATTCCCATCGTCATAATCATCACCACAATTTGCACGGCGATATTTGTAAAGGTAAATGTGAATGTTAAATCGTTTTGCTTACCCGCATAACGCACTAAATCTGACTAAATTTTTACAAAGTTCCGCAGAAAACTGACCTCTTATTTGTTATTATTCTGTTAAAAATAGGAATAAATCTGCTTGCTGAATAACATTTTTAAGCATACAGTTATCTTATCGATTGAACCATTGCAAACTAATTTGATCGAATTCATCCACTTTAGCGTATATAATAGCGCTAAATTTTATCGGCAAAATACAAGGTCAGGCATTTATGCAACATAATAATTTTGAAGATTGGTTAGCATCCTCCGTTTTTGGCGGCTCAAATCAAGCTTATGTTGAACAAATATATGAACAATATCTTGAGAACCCCGCAAACGTGGATCAAAGCTGGCGTTTAATTTTCGATCAATTCCCATCTAACTCATCTAAAGAACATTGTCACTCCCAAATTCGCTATCATTTCCGTCAACTTGCCCGCAAACACCACACCAACACCATGAAGGTTTCTGATCCCACCGCTAACACGAAACAAGTACGGTTACGCCAATGGATCAATGCACACCGCTTCCGTGGGTATTTAGAAGCCAAACTAGACCCGCTAGGTTATTACGGTTGGAAAACGTCACAAGTACCTGAATTAGATTACCGCTATCACGGCTTTACTGACGCTGATCTAAACGAAACCGTTACCCTTGGACAGTACGTGTACGGCAAAGAAAGCATGAAGCTTGCTGATCTTGCCGAAGCATTAAAAATGACTTACCTCGGTAGTATTGGTCTAGAATTTATGCATGTGCAAGATGTTGAACAACGTAATTGGTTACAAAGTAAAATTGAAAGTCTATGCCAACAACCACTCTTTACTGCACAAGAAAAAACCAATTTACTCAGTGAACTGACCGCTACTGATGGGCTAGAACGCTATTTAGGTGCAAAATTCCCCGGCGCTAAACGCTTTTCATTAGAAGGCTCTGATGCCTTTATTCCAATGATGAAAGAAATTATCCGCCACGCCTCTCGCCAAGGCGTAGAACATATCGTAATGGGTATGGCGCATCGTGGCAGACTTAATATGCTAGTCAATGTACTTGGCAAAAAACCGGCTGATTTATTTGCTGAATTTGCCGGTAAACCGGCTGATGCACAACGAACTGGCGATGTTAAATATCATCAAGGTTATGCTTCACTTTTTGAAGTTGAAGATAAAAACGTTCACCTAACCTTGGCGTTTAATCCATCACATCTAGAAATTGTCAACCCAGTAGTTATTGGCGCTGTTCGAGCCCGCCAACAACGTTTACAAGACACTGAATACAATAAAGTGTTAGCGGTCTCAGTGCACGGTGATTCTGCCGTCGCTGGACAAGGTGTTGTGCAAGAAACATTAAATATGGCCAATGCACGCGGTTATAAAGTAGGCGGTAGCATTCGAATTGTAATTAACAATCAAATTGGATTCACTACCTCAAATCCAACAGATACTCGTTCGACGGAATTCTGTACGGATATAGCTAAAATGATCCAAGCACCGATTATCCATGTCAATGGTGATGATCCTGAAGCGGTCGCTTTTGCTGCCAGAATGGCGGTTGAATACCGAACATTATTCAAACGAGATATCTTTATTGATCTCATATCCTATCGCCGTCATGGTCATAATGAAGCGGATGAACCCGCTGCCACACAGCCTATGATGTATCAGCTAATCAAAAAACATCCTACCCCACGTAAAATTTATGCCGATCGTTTAATCAGTGAAAGCCTACTAACTGAAAATCAGGTAACCGCTATGGCTAATCACTATCGCGATGCTCTCGATCAAGGCGACTGCGTAATGGCAGAATCCCGCGCGCTCGACAAGACGAAAAGCGAGTGGTTACAATATTTCAACGATGATTTGAGCGCTCCGTATCAGAGCAAATTTGCTAGTGAACGCTTTAACACTTTAGCCGAACGACTTTGTCAGCTTCCTGAGCATTTACAGCTACATTCAAGGATTGAAAAAATTTACCACGACCGCAAACAAATGTATCAAGGCCAAAAATTATTTGATTGGGGAATGGCAGAAACGATGGCGTATGCCACCTTATTAGATGAAGGTATCCCGATTCGATTGTCTGGCGAAGATGCCGGCCGCGGTACATTTTTCCATCGGCATGCCGTTATTCATAATCAACAAGATGGAAGCAATTATATACCTTTAATACATTTACATGCTCAACAAGCTCGCTTTGAAGTCTGGGATTCCGTCCTCTCTGAAGAAGCTGTATTAGCATTTGAGTATGGCTATGCTATAACAGATCCTAAAACCTTAACCATCTGGGAAGCGCAATTTGGTGACTTTGCGAATGGTGCTCAAATTGTGATTGACCAATTTATTAGTTCAGGTGAACAAAAATGGGGAAGAATGTGTGGCTTAGTGATGTTATTACCTCACGGTTATGAAGGTCAAGGTCCGGAGCACTCCTCTGCACGCTTAGAACGTTACTTACAACTTTGTGCCCAACAGAATATGCAAGTTTGTGTCCCCACAACGCCAGCACAAGTCTACCATATGTTACGCCGCCAAGCGCTCAGAAAAATACGCCGACCGTTGATTGCACTTTCACCCAAATCGCTATTACGCCATCCATTGGCGGTGTCTAGCTTAACAGAATTAACAGAAGGTCAATTCCAAACGGTTATCGCTGAAATCGACCAACATATCGAAGCAAGCAAAGTAACGCGCATTATTATGTGCTCAGGCAAAGTTTATTACGATCTACTCGAACAACGTCGCCAAAATAACCAGACAGATATTGCGATCATTCGGATTGAACAGCTTTATCCATTCCCATTAGCAGAGTTAACCGCAATAATCGCAAACTATCCACAAGTTACTGATTTTATCTGGTGCCAAGAAGAACCATTAAATCAAGGTGCTTGGTATTGCAGTAAACATAATTTTGAAGCGGCCATACCTGCCAAAGCTAAACTGAGCTATATCGGCCGTCCGGCCTCTGCCTCACCGGCGGTAGGGTATACTGCGTTACACCTAGAACAACAACAACAACTGATTGAACAAGCATTAACGCGTTAAATCACTATTAATTATTCAACATAAATAGGGTCGGCAACATTCATACCGACCAAAACATTAGCTAAATTGAAAAGGATTATTTCTTATGAGTATCGAAATTCTCACCCCCATCCTGCCTGAGTCAGTCGCTGATGCAACGGTTGCAACTTGGCATAAAAACATCGGCGAAACCGTCAAACGTGATGAAGTATTAGTGGAAATTGAAACCGATAAGGTGGTGTTGGAAGTGCCCGCACCTAATGACGGCCTATTAACTGAAATTATCCAACCAACCGGCTCAAGTGTTGTGTCCAAACAACTTTTAGGCAAACTTTCAACGATCCAAGCGGGTGATATGGCTCAAATTACTGCAAAACAACCGCCACAACGCCAAACGACTGAGCCACGTACAGATACACATAATGATATCGACTCACAAAGCCCATCTATACGCCGACTATTAGCTGAGCATAATATTGAAGCACAAGCCATTCAAGGTTCAGGCATAGATGGCAGAATTACACGTGAAGATATCCAACAATTCCTAGCAACACAATCTAGCCAGCAAGCGTCCACGGATTTAACGGATAGTCTAAACACGATTGCTTACGCAGATCGTAGCGAAAAACGCGTGCCAATGACACGCTTACGGAAACGAATTGCAGAACGTTTACTCGAGGCTAAAAACAGCACAGCTATGCTGACAACCTTCAACGAAGTCAATATGCAACCGATTATGCAATTACGTAAACAGTATGGCGAAAAATTTGAAAAACAACACGGCGTCCGCTTAGGTTTTATGTCTTTCTATATTAAAGCGGTAGTTGAAGCCTTAAAACGTTATCCTGAAATCAACGCATCAATTGACGGCGAAGACGTGATTTACCACAACTATTTTGATATTAGCATTGCGGTTTCTACACCACGAGGTTTAGTAACCCCCGTTATTCGTGACTGTGACAAGCTATCTATGGCAGAAATTGAAAAAGCCATCAAACTATTTGCCGATAAAGGGCGCGATGGTAAATTAACCGTAGAAGAGCTAACTGGTGGCAACTTCACCATTACCAACGGCGGTGTATTTGGTTCACTCATGTCAACACCGATTATCAATTCACCACAAAGTGCGATTTTAGGTATGCATGCTATTAAAGATCGCCCTATTGCGATGAACGGCGAAGTCGTTATCCGTCCAATGATGTATTTAGCATTATCTTACGATCATCTCTTAATTGATGGCAAAGAGTCTGTCGGCTTTTTAGTGAGCATCCGTGATTTATTAGAAGATCCAACAAGATTACTGCTTAAGATCTGATATTTGTCAACTTCACCAAGTTCATTCATAATACGACTGCTTGTTGTAAAACAACTGGTCTTATTTTTTTGGAGTCTTTAATGAATTATCACTACCCTAGCGCCTATGATATTTACCCCGATCGTAACCAAAAATCTTACCGCTGGAAACGCCTACGTTTTAATATTCGTTCGTTATGGCATGCAAAATACATCAAAAAATTTACCGCTTTTGCTAATCAACAGCCAGAGTTGGCAACTTTTTTAAATAGCAGAGCAAATTACAGTTACCCATTAGTACATCGTTTTTTAGATAAACGTTGGAATGCTGAACAACGCCTCACAGCAATTTGTGACAATTTAACATTTCTCACGCAAAAATTTGCAACACAACAAACCCCATTATTGCAACAAAAAATCTGTTTTGGTGAAGTTGCCGAAGATTTTGCTATCTACCTAAATATTAATGAACAACAACCAATGGAAGGCTTTTGGGCATTAGAATTACGCCAACAAAGCACACAAAGCCTAATTTATCTGCTTACCTTTGGCAAGGTTGCCGATGACTTATTAATTGCCGCTATTCAAGGCACCAATACAGAAAATGGCAAAGATATTATCAAACAACTCACTAAACAATACCACGGGCTACGTCCGGCCTATTTAATGGTGGAGGTAATGCGTTTACTCACTCAAGCACTAGGCTATAAGCAATTATTAGGTATTCCACACAAATACCAAAACAAATCCCGCCTCATTCAAAGTAAACGTTATTTTGTCGATTACGACACTATTTTCAGAGAAAGCGGTGGATATTTAACAAAATATTGGCAACTTCCGTTAACTATCGATAAAGATCTAACCCACATCGCAAGTAAAAAACGCTCAATGTACCGAAAACGTTTCGCGATGCTAGAACAATTAGCGCAACAAATTAACACCCTTTTCGCTAACTAAAAATGATAAAAAGCTCAGCTTAATGCTGAGCTTTTACCGTTCTAAACCTGTGTTATCCTACTATTTTGAAAGCTGAGGCCCCGCAGCGACTAACGCTTTACCCTCTTCATTCGTAGTATATTTTTCAAAGTTTTTCACAAAACGTGCCGCTAGATCTTCAGCTTTAGCATGCCATTCTGCTGCTTCTGCATAAGTATCACGCGGATCTAAAATTGCAGTATCAACACCTGGTAAAGCATCAGGCACCCTCAAGTCAAACACTGGCAACGCATGCGTTGTGGCTTTCTCAATTGAACCATCTAAAATCGCATCAATGATACCACGCGTATCTTTAATCGAAATACGTTTACCTGTTCCATTCCAGCCGGTATTTACCAAGTACGCTTGTGAACCAGCAGCTTCCATCCGTTGCACTAATACCTCTGCATATTTGGTCGGATGTAAGGATAAGAATGCTGCACCAAAACACGCAGAGAAAGTCGGCGTTGGTTCAGTGATACCACGTTCAGTGCCGGCTAATTTAGCCGTAAATCCAGATAAGAAATAATATTTAGTCTGTTCTGGCGTCAACTTAGCCACCGGTGGCAATACACCAAACGCATCAGCGGTTAAGAAAATAACTTTTTGTGCATGACCAGCTTTTGAAACAGGTTCAACAATATTATCAATATGATAGATTGGATAAGAAACACGCGTATTTTCAGTCTTAGATTTATCAGCAAAATCAATAGATCCGTCTTCCGCCACCACAACATTTTCTAATAATGCATCACGGCGAATCGCGCGATAAATATCTGGTTCATTTTCCTCAGACAGATTAATCGTTTTCGCATAACAACCACCTTCATAGTTGAACACACCATGTTCATCCCAGCCATGTTCATCATCACCGATTAGCTTACGTTTTGGATCAGTAGAAAGAGTAGTTTTACCGGTGCCCGACAAACCAAAGAAAACCGCTACATCCCCCTCTTTACCCACGTTAGCAGAACAATGCATTGAAGCAACATTTTTAAGTGGCAACAAGTAGTTCATCATTGAGAACATTCCTTTTTTCATCTCACCACCATACCAAGTGCCACCAATTAGCTGAATACACTCAGCCAAGTTAAAGGCAACAAAGTTTTCTGAGTTTAAACCTTGTGCTTGCCAATTTGGATTGGTTACTTTTGAGCCGTTCATCACGACAAAATTTGGTTCAAATACCTTTAACTCGTCCGCTGTTGGACGAATAAACATATTCTTAACAAAATGTGCCTGCCAAGCTACCTCAGTAATAATACGAACCGCTAAACGATACGTTTTACTTGCGCCACAAAAAGCATCAATCACAAATAAACGTTTGTTAGATAGTTGATGCATTACTACATCTTTTAAATTTTCCCAAGTGCTTTGGCTCATCGGTTTATTATCATTTTTTACCGCTTCAGATGTCCACCAAACATTATCTTTCGTTGTTTCATCATAAACAATATACTTATCTTTGGGTGAGCGCCCTGTAAAAATACCCGTATCAACTGCTACCGCACCAGAATTTGTCAGCACACCTTTTTCAAACCCATCAAGGCCGGGTTTCATTTCTTCTTCAAATAGCTGTTCGTAACTAGGATTATGTACGATCTCTTTCACGTTAGTAATGCCTAGTTGTGCTAGTTCTTGTTCAATACGGCTTAACATAAAATTACCTCGTTATGTTTTGTAAAAGTTAAAAATTATAAATTGCACTAATTATAATTTATAATCAATTTCAAAAAAATAAAATATTAAGTACTTCAAATTTTTAGTAAAACTCAAATTACTCAATAATTACTTTAAATGATATTCATCATATTTACTAACTCTATCACACAAGCATATAAAGCTTAAAGACGATTTAATTTTTTATTTTTGCACAAAATAAAGGTAAACTACTAGCCAAACATTTATAACCTTGATGTAGAGAAACAAAATGCGATTAATGATTGTCTTTTTCGGCTTACTATTGTTCTTTTTTCAATACAGTTTTTGGCTAGGCAAAAACGGCTGGCAAGATTATAAAAATGCCAAACTTGAAGTACAAAGACTGACTGCAGAAAATATCAAACTTAATGCACGTAATGAATTGATCGCCGCAGAAATTGATGATCTCAAAAACGGGGTGGATGCACTAGAAGAACGTGCACGCCTAGATCGTGAAATGGTAAAAAGTGATGAATATTTTTACCGCATTGTGCCTCGTAATTAATAGAGAATCATTAATGAACAGAAAAATTATTGCAATAATTCCCGCTTCAGGCATAGGTAGCAGAATGAATACCGCCTTACCCAAGCAATACCTCACTCTGCAAGGCAAAACGATTTTAGAACATACCGTTGCCATCTTCTTAAATCATCCTCAAATTGACAAAATAGTTATTGCACTTTCGGCAAATGATCAACATCATCAACACATTAGCTTATTAACTTCCGACAAAATTCAATTAGTCAACGGCGGAGCGAGCCGAGCTGAATCCGTATTTAATGCATTACAAAGTATTGATGAACATAGCTGGGCATTAGTACACGACACAGCCAGACCTTGCCTCAAGCGCTCAGATTTAGATAAATTATTACAAATTACCGATCAAAACGGTGCCATTCTTGCCAGCCCTGTGGTTGACACTCTCAAACGAGCAGAAGGGAACAAAATCAGCCACACTGAAGATCGCACAACATTATGGCACGCCCTCACGCCACAATTTTTCCCGACGGCTTTACTCAAACAAGCGCTACAACAAGCCTTTGACCGTCAGCAAAATGTCACAGACGAAGCTTCGGCAATGGAATTAGCCGGTTATCAACCGACCTTAATCACAGGTAGCAATAGCAATTTAAAAATTACCCGCCCCGAAGATCTTGCTTTAGCAGAATTCTATTTAATGCATTCATTGGAGAAATAAAATGATAAGAATTGGACACGGTTTTGACGTACATGCTTTTGGCGAAAAACGACCGCTCATTATTGGCGGAGTTACAATACCCTATCATACAGGCTTTATTGCGCATAGTGATGGCGACGTCGCTTTACACGCCCTAACAGATGCATTACTTGGTGCCGCCTCACTAGGCGATATTGGCAAATTATTTCCCGACACCGATCAACAATATAAAAATATCGACAGCCGTAAATTATTAATTGAAGCCTACCGCCAAGTACAAACCAAAGGCTACCAAATATCGAATATTGATATTACCATCATTGCACAAGCGCCTAAAATGCGACCGCATATTGACAACATGAGACAACTTATTGCTAACGACTTAAATTGCGATATCGATCAAATTAATATTAAAGCCACGACCACAGAAAAACTCGGCTTTACTGGTCGTGGTGAAGGAATTGCGTGTGAAGCGGTTACTTTATTATCCAAAAAACCGTTTAGCCACGATGTATAACGATAGATAGCCCAATTCAGCCATTCATCACTCAATGTTAAACGACACGCCAACAACTCATTATCTAATCAATTAGACTGATAGCTGAGAATAAGCGCTTGCCTTATCAAAAAATTGGCCTATAATAACCGCTCTTACACAAGTTAAATTGTGTAATCCTATGGGGTATTATTGGTTTCTCGCAGCAGAATTTAGCTTACTTAGTCAGGTCCGGAAGGAAGCAGCTTGGGTTGAATTTCTGGGTGCCGAGAGTCGCTGGTAATACCCCACCATTTTGGTAAAATATAATACCGCTTCCATAAAAAACGCGGGTTTAATCCCCGCGTTTGTGATCTACTACTTACATAGCCATCTTAGCTTCGACAGATAATTTAGCCGATTCACTATCAAAATTTGCTTTAAAATTACCGTTAATCGCATGGGATGAACTATGTGCTTGTTCAGTAGTAACAGTGCCTGACAATGATTTATTATGTTGAGCATGAATAGTAGTACCTTGTAAATAAGCATTTTTAGTTTCAATAGACACATTGTCGCCCGCTAAATGACCTGTAACAGCCTGATTTACCTCACTACCATGGCCATCTATACCTAATCCCGCAGTTAACGATTTAGGCGTAATTGCCGATGGTGGAATAACGCTAACTTCTCCCCCTATTTCTGCATTAACGCTTATACCATTTGCATGTTGGGTATCCGTTGCCTGAGTAAATCTAGCAATTTCAGCCCTAACATTTAAATCTTTTGCTGCAGTAATATCTGTTGCTTGGCTTTCTAATTTAGTCGTATTAATATTCACATTAGATCCATTAATCTCAGATTTCTGTACTGTCGTCGAGGATGTACTTTCCTGCCCATATGAACCGTTAATATTAGCACCTACGTCATATTTAGCAAAATCGGCAGTGCTGACAGAAACCCCTACATTAATACCCGCGTTCACTCCACTCGTAGTTACTTTATCTTCTACAGCAGATAATTTATGTTCTTTACTATTTAAAGTTATATCGCCATTAGCACGATATTGAGTACCCTGATCAATAAGTTTTTCACTTTGAGAATTAATATTGTTTCTCGCAGTAATCTGTGTAACTTTATGAGTTGTGACCTGTCTTTCTGAATCACCACCGCCGGCCTGTATACCTAATTTTGTGGAAACACCATTTTCTGCATGCAAACCAACATCTAATGCCAAGGAAACCCCACCATGCGTTTTCTTCTCAATACTTTCATTTTTAGCCGCAAGGTGCTCAATAGATTTTGCGGTTTCATTAACATTATGGCCCGCATTAATATTACTCCCTACATGGGTACTATGTTGCGTATTTAAATTTACATCGTGCCCGGCTTGGATACTACTCGTTTGCGCTATAGATTGCGTTTTATTTATATCACTGTATTGAATACCCCATGCTACCTGATTCGTAACACCGGTTAGTTTTGCAGTTACCGTATCAGATAGAGATACGCTTAACTTACTTTCTGTTGATTTCATTACATCGTATTCTGCTGTCGTCGTTAATGTGTTAGCTTTAATATCAGCATCATTTGATGCTATAACCTCACTATTAGCCAGCTCTACATTTCCTGCTTCTAATCTAACATTATTACCTTCTAATCTGCTGGCAGAATGCGTTATGGCTTCCTCATTTTTATTTTCTTCAGAGTAACTGATCAAATCAGTATGCGCACTTACTGATTCATCTGATACCGCTTTTTTTACTCCAGCAAGTACTTTTTCTTGCAAATTATCTATTTTACCTTGCATTAAATCTGGTAAAACTTCACCCGTAACCGAAACAGCAATATTTTTTACTGTATCAAGGCCTAACGAGGTATCAAGGCTTCCTTGAGTTGTAAGACCACTCCTTTCACTCTTTCTTTCCGCTATATTTTGACCGCCTTTTACATAAAGGTTAGATTTATCATCTGTTTTAACAATCAGATCACCTAAAGATTTCACTAAGCTACCTGCGACTTCAATATAGCCAGCATCCGAAACTAATTTTAAATTAGACTCAGACTTCACAGTACTACCACGAGAGACCGAATTCTGTTTAAAATCCTTAGCCGACGCCTTAGTGATATCAAATACTGTTCCTTTACGTATTACATTTAACGACGTAATTTCATTCTTTACATCATCTATAACCAGTCCGCCCTTATGCGCTCTTACAAGCGCTTCTTTACCAGAAACTAAACGACTACCCGAAATTTTAACGCCTTTTTCAGAATCAATATACGTCTTGCCATTAATAACTAGATCCGCACCTTGCTGTAATGTAATTGATTCTTTCTTTTTCACTGTATTTGAACCACCAATTCCACCCCAATAATTTTCATAATTATCAATATTATTAGAATTCAATATGTTTTCGGCATTAACAGTGGTTGAGCCTGTGTTCTTAACAAGAAAATCTCCACCGGTCCTAACTTTCACACCAGATAACTTAATATCGCCGCCGCCAATTTTTAAATTACCTTTAATGTCAAGCTCTGATGCAATATATTGAGATTGTTGGTTTTGATTAAATTTTTTTCCGGTAGTTAAATTACTCGTTTCATTTTTAAATTTTTCCACTTTCTTATTTCGGTTAATATTTTGCGTGCCCCTTAAGGTTACACCTTGCTTACCATAAAGCGTTGTATTTTGAGCCGTTATTTTTAATGATTGCCCATCAATAGCGCCTTGGTCAGCAACAATTTCTACATTATCCCCTTTAATAGAAGTAACATAATTTATTTCTTCCTCTTTAAATGTTTGATTATTATGATACCAGCTACCTGACGAACGATTCTTTTTTTCATCACTTGTATTTAACGTTTTCTCTGTACCAAATCGAGATTTAGCGGCTTTTAATACTATATTTTTACCGGTTAGATTAGCACCATTGATAGTCAGTTGATTAGTAATATTTAAATTAATATCATCGCCTGTAATCATAGAAGCTTGATATTCTTGTGAAGTTGATTTTAATACATACTTATTCTTATCATTCTTATTATTATTCTTTGTATCAATATGCCCGTGAACTTTCAGATTTCCCGCGCCTATATAAACGGAATTAGTGCCTTTTAATTGTCCCGTTTCTATATCTAACGTCGCACGATCATCTGTAGAATGAATTCGTATTCGATTAGCTTGAATACTTCCAGCAATTTTACCATCTAATACCTTTCCTTTATTTGGTAAAACACTAATAGATAATTGATCATTATTAACATTAATTTCATTATATCCGGTAATAATATTTACATAATCCTTTCCCTTAATGTTACCCTTGATATTAACAACCGGTGCAATTAAATTTAAATTTGTATTTTCTGCAGATATATCTTTCGTAGTAGAAATATTATGACTTCCATCAATACGATAGCCTTTAAGTACGCCATCTGTAATATTAGTATTACCTACAACTAAAGAAGCATTAGAGATATTAATAAAACCACAGCCATCACAACTCATTCCATTTGGATTCACTAATATATAATCAGCAATTTTCCCTGCAATTTCTTGTTTTCCAAGTAACTTAGAAGGATCTTTGCTGACAACTTCATTCAAAATAATATTCGCTGAAGCTTGTGTTAAATGAGGATTCGCTAAAATATTACCGGCTAATTGTGTATGAATATCTGTTTGCGCATTATTCAACACCACGCCACTAACATCAACATTGTATTTACTATATTGATTATAAGATAGGCCAGAAGCACTTGGTGCGGCAATATTGATAATTTCAATATTATTTTTATCTTTTTTATATACATTTGTATTGCTAGAATCGCTAGAAACAATATCAGCAAAAGAGAATTGGGTATTATAATATATTGATAATACAATAAAAATTTTTGATGGCTTCCATTTTTTCATATATGTATCTCCAATTTATTTAAGTCTATATAATATGTCGTAAAAAAATAATTATAAAATAGCCGCTTAAAGGTTTAATTAGAAAAAGTATTTAATATCTATATAAATTGAATTCTCTTGTTTAGTTGCTTCTTTAGTAGAAAAGAATTTTCCTCTTGCATACTCTACATTAAGCAATGCTTTTTTATTTTCAAGATTAATCCCAACCCCATAGCCTAATGCACTTTGAGGCGCTATATTGCCTATACTATTTTTCTGTCTACCTATATCAACAAAGCCATAAGGCCCCACCTTCCAATTTTTACATTGAAAAGAAATACCTAAACTATTACGTAATATTACTGCGTTTTCTGATAAAGAACCCGCATCATTAAATCCTCGAACATTTTCTTTATTAAGCAAATCAAATTGCTTCCCACTCACCAAATAATTTTTACTATATTGTGTTTTTAATCCATGATACTGATGTAATGTTTTTCCAAAAAATTGATAATAATAATTAAAAGATAAATCAAATCTCCACTTAGAAAACTGTCCTTCAGGTTGATGCCTCCCCTGATTTCTCATCGCATTAAACCAAGGCAAACCTCGCTCATACAATAAATTAGCTAAAAATGAGCCCTGTTTAAATAAACGTAAATAACTCAACTCCGCTTGCATTGAAGTTACACGCGGGCTTTGTATTTTTACTAAAACATCTTCAAAATAATGCTTATTATTACTATGCTCGAGTTGAATTGATATATTAGAAATATAACGACTATCACGAGCCAACGTATAATTTAGCTTGGCGCCAAGCTGCCAATTTTTACCCGCTTGTTTAAGAACATTAAATTTTAAGGGTAATTGCTGCTTAAACTTAGAAATAGAGCCATAAACACTCAATGCCTTATAACCATAGGGAATTCTATAGAGCAACGATGCCGACTGAGTATAATCATGTTGAAATGATTTTAACGAATGCGTTAATCCCAAATGGAGCATATCAGAAAAACCAAATGGATTATCAACATAAGCGCCTGTTTTAGCTTGCCAGCGTCGATAAATTTTAGAGGCATTATTATCTAGCCCAATAAACCCATTAACCCGTCTCTGTTCCTCATTTACAAAATCTAAATGAATACCGCCATCTTGTTGTGTTAATACATCAACAGTTACACGACTACCAAACATTTGATTAGCTTGATCTAATGCTTGGTCAAGATCTTGAACCTTGAGTGGATTACCCAAAATATGGTATGCAATCGTATTTAAATTTACACGGTCACTCTTACTCGTTAATTTTATTACTTTACCCTCTAGCACCCGCATAATTAAAAAACCAGATAGTTTATCTTCAAACTGAAAAGGATTATGGATATAACCCTTATTTAAATAGGCTTGAGTAATATCTTGGCTCAATTGATTTAAGCGAGACTGATTCAAACATTCATTTTTTTTAGGTAAATAAGGTAATGGATCAATAAGCGTAATGCCTTGAAATTTAATTCCCTTATAAGGTAAACATACTTTAGAAGGGCTAAAATCGGTCGTATTTTTTTGAGCTTGATGCTTAATTTGATCATACTGCTGAACAGGCTCAAATTTAGTTATCGCTATATTTTCTGGCTCTGCGCGTACATAAACTGAGCATAATGTAAGAAGTGCTAACACTGTTATAATTTCACATCTTCTCATATTATCTGCCCAAACTAACCAAAAACACTCTTTTCTGAATTACACAATATTGACAATAATTCCAGCTAATTTATATCAATTTTAAATAATATGCTACAATTTACTCGAAAAATAATCGTATTTTTCATGTTAGATCTAATTAACTTTACAGTCTAATCTAGTTACGGCGCACTAACACGGCGAAAAACGCACATAAAAAAAGCGAAAAAATAATTTAATTTTTCCGCTTATTAGTCATCATTACCGTTTAAATATAATGGCTACTGTTTTACCTCTTTGGGCAACTTATATAATTGATTTTTATATAAATAACTTCCCAATAATGCATACGCCAACGCCTCTTTTTTCAGACTTTCAGGCAAAGCCTTCGGCACTAAGGCTTGTGTTTTAGCATCATAACTAAAACTTTCGATCGCTGTATTTGGGCGCATAACGACCACATCACCATTACCTTTCATCATTGCTTGTGTTGAATCATACTGCATAATCGCACGATCTGGATTAACCGGTTGCGTTAAATCATAACCAATCATTGGATATTCACCACTTACCCCGGCTAATGACAACAACGTAGTTGGCATGTCTAACTGACTAACCAACCGCTCATCACGTCTTGGCGCAATACCATCACCAATAAATAATGCCGGAATATGGAAATGGCGAATCGGCACCAAATGTTCACCAAACGCGCGCGAATCATGATCAGCAATCACCAAAAATAACGTATCTTGCCAATAATCTGCCTGTTTTGCTAACGTAAAGAAATGGCCAATCGCATAATCGGCATATTTCGCCGCATTATTACGCGTCTGCTTTGGTTGCTCATATAACTCAATTTTACCATCAGGAAACTCAAAGGGATCATGATTACTTGAACTAAACACTAAACTAAAGAACGGCTTACCCTCTTTATGTAACTGCGTAAAAGTTTCATGCGCCTTATCAAATAAATCTTCATCACTCACGCCCCAAGTCGCGTGAAATTTCGGATTGGCATAATCATTTTCATCGATAATGCGCGTAAAACCATTACCATAGAAAAAGCTTGCCATATTATCAAAATGTTTCTCACCGCCATAAATAAAGGACGTATCATATCCTTGACGGCGCAAAAACTCAGCGATATTAAAGAAATTATGTTGACTCTTAGTCAGCTTAACCACCGAACGTGCTGGCGTCGGCGTAAACCCAGAGGTTGTCGCTTCAATACCTCGTACAGACCGCGTACCCGTCGCATATAAATTTGACAACAACCACCCTTCTTCAGCTAAGCGGTCAAAATTTGGCGTTAACGGCTTACCTCCTAAAGTACCAACAAATTGAGCCCCCAAACTTTCTTGTAATAAAATCACAATATTTTTTGGCTTACCCCGATAAGTGGCTTGATTATACGTCAAGGTTGGAATCTCTGCCGAAATATAATCCTCTGCCGGACGACCACGTGCCTGCTTCACAACTAACAACATCTCTTCAGGCGACATCTTGCCATACTGCTCCGAGAATTTATCTTCATCTTTTAACTGCTGTACCGCATAAAGCACTGAATAGCCTGAGCTCAACACTAAAGAATTAACTAACGGATCGCTCGAAAACGCCACCATTGCAGGATTAATACCACGATGCGCAAATGAAGAACGGGCCCCAATAAACACCACCGCCGCAACCAACAACGCCAACAATGGATGCACTTTATAACTCACAAAACGAAATTGCCGTGTTGACCAACCAGATAACTTCCAATACACCACCACCGAAATTAACGCCAGCAACGAACTTATCACCACTGTCTCCAAATGCCCATTCAACAACATAGAAAACACTTCTTTCGGATGGACTAAATACTCAATAAATAAACGATTTGGACGTAAATCAAAAGTTTCAATAAAATTAGGCGTTGCCGCTTCCATAAACAGAATAAAAACACTGCCCACCGTCAACCACACGCGCAAAATCACCCGCCAAATACGACCGACTAAGTGATGATTAAACAACAGAACACTAAATAGTGCCGGCAAACCGAATAACCAACAAAGCGCAGAAATATCAATTCTAACACCTTGCACAAATAACTGTCCCCAACCATCAACTGCAGTCACTCGCTCCGCTTGCCACATCGCCAAACCAAATCGAGATAATGACAGCACAAGCAAATTGATCCCAACAAAAAACAGCACGGGAAACAATACCGAACGACGTTGCTCCATAATTTCTCCTTTTAACATAAAACAAAAGTGCTGCCTAAAATAAAATAGATAACACTCCACTAGCATAACGACTAAGATTGCACCAACAATAGTGAAAAGCGCACAAAAAGTAAAAGGAATTTGCAAATAGATAAGCACAAAGCTAAACTTATTAACGTTCCTTATTTCCCCTAACAACAGGCTAAAGAATGGCAAAAAAACCCACACAAAATTTTGAAACCACCTTGCAAGAGCTAGAAAGTATCGTCAACCACTTAGAAGCGGGCGATTTACCTTTAGAACAAGCCCTTACCGAATTTGAAACAGCAATTAAACTGGTACAACAAGGTCAACAACGCCTCCAACAAGCAGAACAACGCATTCAAATTCTACTCAATAAAGATGAACAAGCCGAACTTGCAGATTACGAATAATATGACTTACTCACTCACAACCGATCTTAATGCTATCCAACAACGGATCAACCATTTCCTAAGCAACCGACTACCACAATCACCAACCGAACAACCACCGCTTAATCAAGCGATGGCTTATGCCGTATTACTAGGTGGCAAACGCATACGCCCTTTTTTAATGTACACCACCGGCAAAATGCTAGGCGTCCCATTAACCACGCTCGACCACTCTGCGGCTGCAATTGAAGCCATTCACGCCTACTCACTAGTGCATGACGATCTGCCCGCAATGGACAATGACCAACTACGCCGCGGTAACCCGACTTGCCACATAGCCTTTGACGAAGCCACTGCCATCTTAGCCGGCGATGCCTTACAAGCGCTAGCATTTGAGCTAATTGCTAACGACCCACACCTAACCGACTGGCAAAAAGTCCAACAAATCAGAACGCTAAGCACCGCAGCAGGTGCTAAAGGCATGTGTCTCGGCCAAAATTTAGATCTACTCGCCGAAAATAAATCACTAAACTTAACCGAATTAGAACAAATTCACCGCCACAAAACTGGTGCATTAATAGTAGCCTCCGTATTAATGGCAGTTAACTTATCTGATCACGCACAAAATAATGCAATAAAACAACCGCTTGAACGCTACGCACAAGCAATTGGGCTCGCCTTTCAAGTGCAAGACGATATCCTAGACGTTATCGGCCAAACCGACAAAATCGGCAAAACAGTCGGCGCAGATCAACAATTACACAAAAGCACCTACCCCAAATTGCTTGGGCTAACACAAGCAAAACAAAAAGCACAAGACTTACACCAAACAGCACTCAACGCACTCGCAGAACTGCCGTTTAACAGCACCGCATTAAAAGAGTTAGCCGACTTTATTATTCATCGCGAAAATTAATATTAAGGAGAATTACCCCCAATGACGCATTACAGTACCAAAACGATAAAAAGTGTATTCTTTTTATCTGGAATGGCTGCATTAATTTATCAAATCGCTTGGCAAAGGTTATTATTTACCGCATTTGGCGTTGATTTAGAATCCATTACCATCATTATCTCTGTTTTTATGGCAGGGCTTGGCATAGGCGCTTACTATGGCGGGCGCATTGCCGACCGCTTTCCCACGCGGATTATTCAATTTTTTGCCTTAACTGAAATAGGCATTGGCACTTTTGGTTTAGCAAGCCCATTCTTAATTGAATTTGTTAAACACACATTCTTACATTCAACAGTACCCGCTATTGCTTTCGCTAATTTCCTATTACTGCTATTCCCCACTTTTCTAATGGGCTGCACCTTGCCACTATTAACTCAACACCTAAATCAATATATAGATAACATTGGCGACAATATCGGCTGGCTATATTTTACCAACACCTTAGGTGCCGCGACCGCTTGCCTACTCACAGGCTTCGCATTATTTAATTACCTAACATTAACCCAAGTAATTTACCTTGCTGCGGCCATCAATTACATCGTCGCCATAGCAATTTTTATTAAATATCGCAATAAGGGCAATAAAAATGACTAAAAAAGCAATATTATTATCATTTTTAGGCGGTTTTCTAAGTTTAAGCCTAGAAGTTATTTGGATTCGCCTATTAGGTTTTCAAGCAAGAGGTTTACCGCAAGCCTTTTCGCTAACTTTAGCCCTATTTTTGCTCGGTATCGCCTTTGGCTCATTAATCGGCAAAAAAGTATGCCAACAAGGCAACGCTAGCATTAATTATATCGGACATATTTTCTTCATCGCCGCGTTATTTGACTGCCTCGCTATTGGCTTAATCAGCGCAACAGATAGCATACATTCTCACTTTCTATATTCCATTTTCAGTATTTTTTGCTGTGCGCTACTACGCGGTATTGTTTTCCCAATTGTCCACCATTTAGGTTCTGGGCATAAAAAAACAGGCGCGGCAATTTCAAACGTCTATTTTGCCAACGTATTGGGATGCACTATTGCCCCCATTTTCATCGGCTTCTATTTACTCGACCAATTTACCACTCAACAAACCTATTTAATCGTAATCAGTATCACACTGATTATCGCTTGTTTTTGCCTGACCAAGCGCATATTCAAAGCAATCACCGCCCTATTTGCCATAAGTGTCGTATTTGCCACCGCATTATTGCCTGAAAAAATGATCAGCACGCTAGCAAATAAAGAAGATATGCAACTAGAAACATTGATTGAAAATAAACACGGCATTATTCAAGTCTATCTTGATAAAAATCAGGACCATATTGTTTATGGCAGCAATGTTTACGATGGACAACTAAATGTTAATTTAAACCACAACAGCAACGGCATTCATCGTGCTTATTTACTACCGGTTATCGCACCGAAAGCAAAAAATATCTTAGTGGTTGGCTTAAGCACCGGCTCTTGGGTAAAAGTATTAACCAGTATGCCTAATCTAGAATCAATCACCGTGGTTGAACTAAACCCAGCTTATGTACAACTTGCCTCATCTTATCCGGCAATGGCAGATCTACTAAAAGATAACCGAGTAAACATTATTACTGACGATGGCCGCCGTTGGTTAAACAAAAATCCAGATCAAAAATTTGATCTCATTTTAATGAACACCACTTTCCATTGGCGCAATTACGCAACCAATTTACTCAGCCAACAATTTTTAACGGTAACTAAACAGCATTTAACCGACAATGGCTTCATCTACTTTAATACGACTGAAGCCTTAGATGCTTATCGAACATCACAAGCCGTATTCCCACACGTTTATGCGTATGAAAATATGTCCTTAGCGTCATTAAAACCGATCGCGGTGCCGACAACGCCAGAAGTTCATCGCGCATTAGCTAATCTAAAATGGCACGACGGGCATCATATTTTCAACTCCCCAGCAGAAATAGCCGAAGGAACCGCTAGAATTGTCAATACTCCATTAATCCCCTATAAAGATATTGATTTTTCACCCTTAAAACGCCCTGCTGAAATAATTACGGATACGAATATGATCACCGAATATAAATATGGCAGGCTAAACACAAATAATTAAATAAACCCCAAAAAACAAAGCCCTCATAAGAGGGCTTTTTACAATAACATTAACACGCTATTATTTATGCCGCATTGCAGGGAACAAAATCACATCACGAATAGAAGGTGCATTGGCAAAAATCATAACTAAACGATCAATACCTAAGCCCTCGCCCGCAGTGGGTGGCAAGCCATGCTCTAACGCCACAACAAAATCATCATCTTTAAACATCGCCTCATCATCGCCAGCATCTTTAGCCGCCACTTGAGCATCAAAACGTGCCGCTTGATCTTCAGCATCATTCAATTCAGAAAAACCATTACCGATCTCACGCCCGCCAATAAACAGCTCAAACCGATCGGTTACTTCTGAATTCTCATCATTACGGCGAGCAAGCGGTGAAATTTCCGCAGGATGCGCCATTAAGAAAGTCGGCTGAATCAATTGATGCTCTGCCACTTCCTCAAAAATCGCATTAACCACAGCGCCCAAGCCCCACGATTTCTGCACCTCAATGCCTAATTTTTTAGCAATTTCGACCGCTTTCTCAATATCATCTAAATCTTCTCGTGCAATACCATTGCCATATTTAACAATCGCATCGTGCATCGTAATCCGCTCAAACGGCTGACCAAAATCAAATTCATATTCACCATAAGGCACCACCGTTGTGCCAAGAATATCCAGCGCCAACTTACGCAACAACTGCTCCGTATTATCCATTAAATCGTGATAATCCGCATAGGCTTGATAATATTCAATCATCGTAAATTCTGGATTATGGCGCACCGAAACGCCCTCATTACGGAAATTACGGTTCAACTCAAACACCCGCTCAAAACCGCCCACCACTAACCGCTTTAAATAAAGCTCGGGTGCAATACGCAAATACATATCCACGTCCAACGCATTATGATGCGTTACAAACGGCTTAGCCGCCGCACCGCCCGGAATCACCTGCAACATCGGCGTTTCCACTTCCATAAAGCCTCGTTCTAAAAAGAATTGACGAATGCCCGACACCACTTGCGAACGGATCACAAAAGTACGGCGCGACTGCTCATTTGCAATTAAATCCAAATAACGCTGACGATAACGCATTTCTTGATCAACCAATCCTTGGTGTTTATTTGGCAACGGCCGCAATGACTTCGTCAACAACTCAACGTCCGCACAACGAACCGTCAACTCACCGGTTTTAGTTTTAAATAAAGTACCACACACGCCAACAATATCGCCTAAATCCCACAAACCGACATTATCTGCATAAACCCCCTCGGCTAAATTATCTCGTGCAACATAAAGCTGAATCTGACCGCTAACATCTTGAATAATAAAGAAAGATGCCTTACCCATCACCCTTTTTAGCATAATACGGCCAACAACCTTCACCTGCGCATCCGCATCTTTTAATGCATCTCCTGCCATTTCCGCATACTCAGCCTGCAACGCATAAGCATAAGCATCACGACGAAAACGGTTCGGAAACGGATTCCCCATCGCACGAATTTTGGCTAACTTCTCACGGCGCGCTAACATCTCGCCGTTAAGATCTAATTCTTGTTCTTCAGACATTTTATTCCCTTTTGGATTAACAATTTTCTTTGCAAAGAAAAGTACAATTATACGAGCTTTTAAGCTTTTTGACTATATCGCCAAACATCTCGCCTTCATTAGCTAGCCTCTTGCCTTAAATAATTACTGCGTTAACGTCAACGGCAACACCAACGTATCCAACACAAAACTCAGCGGCACATCAACCACCGCCGCCATCGACCAAAGCGTACCTTCTTGAATTGTCTCAAAATCACGTTTTACCCCGCCATAAACACGATAATCGCGTTCAGCAAGGCTAACGACTGTGCCGCAAGCGGTCAAATAAACACTACATAACGCCAACACGATTTTTTTTAAAAAGCTCTTCATTTGTTTACTCACATAGAATATTAAATAAAACACAATTGCTTACATCGTTAATTTTACTCAATGTTATAGATAGATTAACCCTAGCGTTTATTCCCACTTTTGATCTCCTTCGCATCCACCTTAACCAAACTATCAGGTTGCGTATGCATCAACAAATCCCATAACATTCCTAACCGCGCAAAAAACTCCCGCACCCGCACCTGAATATGCCCCGCAGGATATTTAGCCGCAAAACAGACCGCATCAATATCATAATATTTAGCAATAAATAACGCCCGCTCACAATGAAAACGTTGCGAAACAATCACAAACGGCGCCAATTGATAAACCTGCTTAGCACGAATAATCGAATCTAACGTGCGAAAGCCCGCAAAATCTTGCTCAACCTGGCTAGCCGGCACACCCATATTCACTAAATCATTGCGCATCACTTTAGGCTCATTATAATAAACCGTTTGATTATCGCCACTCACCAACAACTTATCCACCTTCGCCTGCTGATATAACGCCGCTGCCGCAGCCAACCGATAATGATAATAAAGATTTAACTCACCGCTTGCATAAAATTTTGCTGTGCCCAACACCACCGCATAAGACCGTGCCGGCAATTGATCAATCTCCGTAAACAACCGATCCTTTACATACCAACTGGTTAAACCATCCACCATTAACAACATCGACGCCGCCAACAACAACCCCGCCGCCACACACTTCAAGCAACGCATCAACCGCCCCGCCAACCTTCGCACGCTATTATTGCTTATCCACATCATCAATCGCCACACTATCCACCTATCCGCTCCAATCACGTAATCAATTAAAATACCTGACTAAAGTCAGCTATAAAAACAACTGATAAACCTAACCTAGCCAACCACCTAGCATAACCAAGTAACCAAAAATTGCAAGTCACCCTCCCCCAAGCCTCTCGCCCCATATCACTTTACGCACAAACAGCACTTTCTTTACACAAAATTGACAAAAGTGCGCAATCATTTATCCTCGCACCCGCCATTAACCTTAACATCAATCTCAGCAATCAAATAAGATAAACTAATTAATCATGGCTATCAATAAGCCATATATTGCTTATTTTTAGCCTAAAAGCCCGCAAAAAACCGCCAAATTTACTCAAAACACATCCACTAGCGCCAAAAAAATCAACCAAGCCGCATTTTTTCGAATAAACTAATCTGGTCTAACCAGCAACAAAAACCGACTTAATCCACCGCTTTCTTACTTATAAATACCATAAAATTATTATGGCAAATAAAGATAACTCATTAATTTAAAATATTTTTTTAATCAAAAAAGCCAAACCATTTCGTAGCATCTCCCACGCCCACCAAACCTAATAGCTCCGCAAGCCAACATTACACAACATTACAGAATTAAAAAATGATTGACACTTATTGCCACCGCTTTATAATTCCCTCCCGTAGTCATAACCGCGTGGCGCCGATGAGCAAACAGTAAACACCAACTCATTTATATGATTAACCTAAAAAAACAACATAATTTATTTTATATCTGGAGAAAAAGATGTTATCCACATTAACAACGCAAGCTTATATTTCAGCTACTGAATCTGTACGTGCCGGTATCCGCCGTTTTAAAGAAAACCAACAAGGAGTAACTGCGATTGAATATGGCTTAATCGCCGTCGCAGTGGCAGTCTTAATTATTGCTGCATTTTATAGTGAAAATAGTTTTATAAAAAAACTACAAAGTAAATTTTCTAG
>NZ_FOJC01000007.1 GCF_900109315.1 [Haemophilus] ducreyi
TGTTGAGATGTTCCGTAAACTATTAGACGAAGGTCGTGCGGGTGAAAACGTAGGTGCCTTATTACGTGGTACTAAACGTGAAGAAATCGAACGTGGTCAAGTATTAGCGAAACCAGGTACAATTACACCACACACTGATTTTGAATCAGAAGTTTATGTATTATCAAAAGAAGAAGGTGGTCGTCATACTCCATTCTTCAAAGGTTATCGTCCTCAGTTCTACTTCCGCACAACGGACGTAACAGGAACGATTGAATTACCTGAAGATGTTGAGATGGTAATGCCTGGTGATAATATCAAGATGACAGTAAGCTTAATTCACCCTATCGCGATGGACGAAGGTCTTCGTTTCGCTATTCGTGAAGGCGGTCGTACTGTAGGTGCCGGCGTTGTTGCGAAAATCATTAAATAATTAGCAATTGCTTATTTTATTTTAAAAGGCGTATCTTGTGATACGCCTATTTCTTTATATCAGATAGGCTTTTATTGAAAGCGGTAAATTTTTAAATAAAAAAACCGCTTATAAAGGTGTTTTTATTGATTTGCTGATACTCATTAAATGCCATCACCATCTGTACCTTCAATTTCTTCAAAATATTGGTTCATATCGAATGCGGGTTTTTGTTGTGGCGCTCGTCCTATAATGCGAGCGGGGATACCTGCTGCGGTAGCGTGATCCGGTACGGTTTGTAAGACTACTGAGTTAGCCCCAATTTTAGAATAACGGCCAATTTCAATGTTGCCTAGGATTTTGGCACCTGCACCGATCATTACGCCTTCACGGATTTTGGGGTGGCGATCGCCGTGTTCTTTGCCTGTCCCACCTAATGTTACGCCTTGTAAAATAGAAACATCATTTTCAATGATAGCGGTTTCGCCAATAACGATGGCAGTCGCGTGGTCAAACATAATGCTATGCCCTAAGCGTGCGGCAGGGTGAATATCGACATCAAACGCGACGGAAATTTGATTTTGTAGATAAACTGCAAGATCGCGACGTCCTTGTTGCCAAAGATAATGGGTAACACGATAGCTCTGTAAGGCGTGGAAACCTTTTAAATAAAGGAGTGGTGTTGTCCATCTATCTACGGCGGGATCTCGTGTTGTGACCGCATGAATATCATAAGCGGCACTTTCAATAATTTGGGGATCTGCTTCATAAGCCTGCTCAATAATTTCTTTTAATGCAATAGCGGGCATAATTGCATTAGCTAGTTTATTGGCTAAAATGTAGCTAAGTGCGCTACCCAAATTATGGTGAGTAAGGATTGTAGCATGAAAAAAACTGGCTAATATCGGCTCTTGATCGGCTAATTGTTGGGCTTCTTGCCGGATTTTTTGCCACATTTGATTAAGTTCAATGTGCTTCATTTTGACCTCTGTTATTCCTTTTTTCGTTGCCGTTCAAGTAGGCTGGTGACAACGTTATTGGCATTTTTGTTGCAAAAGAGCATTTGGTAGATTTGTTCTACAATTGGCATTTCAATGTTTTGACGTTGTGCTAATAAATAGGTTTCTTTTGTATTATAAAAACCTTCTACAACTTGTCCAATTTCAGCAATCGCTTGTTCTGCTGATTTGCCTTGGCCTAATGCTAAGCCAAAACGGCGATTTCGTGATTGGTTATTTGTACACGTTAAGACCAAGTCGCCCAATCCGGCCATTCCCATAAACGTTTTTGGATTTGCACCTAAAGATTCACCTAAACGGCTGATTTCGGCGAGCCCTCTAGTAATAAGTGCTGTTCGTGCATTGGCGCCAAATCCCATTCCATCTGAAATGCCTGCACCAATCGCGATAACATTTTTGATCGCGCCACCTAGTTGGACGCCAATCATATCAGTATTTAGGTAAACTCTAAATGCTTTTGAGCAATGGATTCGTTGTTGCATTTCATCTGCGAATTTTGCATCGTGTGAGGCTAATGTAATGGCAGTCGGTAAGCCTAAGGCTAATTCTTTGGCAAATGTAGGGCCAGATAAGACTGCAAATGGATGTTGCTCTCCTATTATTTCTGTTGCAACAGTTTGTAATAGTCGGCCTGTATTATGTTCTAGTCCTTTAGTTGCCCACATAATCCGATGTTGTGCCATTAAGAGCGGTTTTATTTGGTGTAGGATATCGGCGAAAGCGTGGCTTGGAACGACAATTAATATATCTTGCGCTTGTTGCAGTGTGTGCGCTAATGCTTTTTCAATAATTAATGCGTTAGGAAATGGTATTGCTGGCAGAGATTCTGTATTCATACGTTGTTCAGCCATTTTAACCATTTTATCGGGATTATGTCCCCAAAGGTGAGTCCGTTGTCCATTATGCGCAAGTGCTATTGCAAGTGCGGTGCCATAAGAACCTGCACCAAGTACAGCAATGGGTCTAGTGTCGTCTGTAGTCATTGGGAGAATTATCCTTTTATTGTAAGTTTATGACTAAATTTGAGCGCTATAATATTCTAAATTTGGCATTTAAGGATAAAAAAATAGGTATGCCAAGGCATACCTTATGATCTTAACCGATTTAATTTAGTTACTTGCTGGTGCTGGTGTTTCTTCTGCAGCTTCAGCCGCTTCTTGTTCTTGGCGTTGTAAGTAATCGACAAATAATGCATCAAAATTAACCGGTGATAAATTTAATGCAGGGAATGTGCCTCGATTTACTAAGCTTGCAATTAATTCACGTGCGTATGGATAAAGTACGCTAGGGCATTGTGATGCTAAACAATGTGCTAATTGAATGTCTTCTAAACCTTTGATAGTAAAGACACCAGCTTGTTTTACTTCACAGATAAATGCCGTATCGCCACTGTCTTCTAAAGTAGTTGATACATTGATATGTAATATTACTTCATACAGATCATCAGCTAGTTTAACGGTTTCTGTATCAAGCTCAAAGCCTAATTGTGGTTTCCATTCCTGATGGAAAATGGTTGGTAAATTGGGTGCTTCAAATGAAACATCTTTAATGTAGATACGTTGAATTTGAAGTTCAAATGGAGTTTGCTCTTCTGCTTCTGTAGCAGCAACTTGATTTTCTTCTGACATAATATTACCTTTTATTGAGTTATTTATGTGTTACGGTTGGAAGATTAGCTGATTTCCAGCCTAATATTCCTGCTTTTAAAACGTAAACTTTATTAAATCCTTGTTTGACAAGTAAGTCGGTATCTGCTCCAGCAGAAAAGCCATTACCGTCAACTAAGATCACGGGGCGATCTTTATATTTATCAATATGGTGAGTATTTAGTGCTTTTATCTCGCTTGGCAGAATATGAATACTGCCTACAATATGACCTGCGCGGAATTGGTCTTCGGTGCGCAGATCAAGAAAAACACCTTCTTCATTGTTGACTAACTGGGTTGCTTGAGGGTGATCAATAATTTTAAATTTGCTAGTAGCAGCTTTATAAAAATTAAAGATAACAGTAACAAATAACCCTATCCAAATAGCCACAAGAATGGAATGAGCACTTACAAATTGTTGTAGTTGCTGAGTAAATGTTAAGTCCATAGGAAAATTCTCACTTTATTAAAATAAAAGCGGGTTAGTTTTAGAAAAGCATTTCCCAAAATTACCCGCTTGAAAAGCCTATCAAATAGCTTGCATTGACAAGCTATATTATAGAGAAATTAACCTTGAGCTTGCTGAGCCATGATTTCATCAAAAGAGTGTGTTTTTTCCGTCACTTTTGCTTTTTCAAGCACGATTTCAACCGCTTGTTCTTCTAATACAACGTTACGGAGATTATCTGTTAAACGTTGATTTTTAGCATAGTGAGCGATGACTTCTGCTGGTCGCTCATAAGCTGATGCGATATCAGCAATAGTTTTTTGTACACGTTGCTCATCTACTTTTATTTCATTGCTAGCAATGACAGTTGAAAGTAATAAGCCTACTTGTACACGGCGTTTTGCATCAGCCTCAAACAGTTCACTTGGTAATTGAGCAGCCATTTCTGGTTTGCCACCGAAACGTTGAACAGCTTGACGGCGTAATACTTCAATTTCTTCAGCAATGGCAGCAACAGGAACTTCAATATCATTTTGTGTAACTAAGCCATTAATCACTTGATTTTTAATACGTGCAGTCATGGCATTTTTAAGTTCACGTTGCATATTTTTTTCAATTTCCGCACGTAATTCTTCAACAGTTTTTGCCGTGCCAAATTTTTTGACAAATTCTTCAGTTAATTCAGGCAGAATCATATTTTCTACTTTGTTAAGCGTGATCGCGAATTTTGCTGCTTTACCTTTTAAATTTTCTGCGTGATATTCTTCTGGGAACGTGACATCGATATCAAATTGTTCACCCGCTTTGTGGCCAACGATCCCTTCTTCAAAACCTGGAATCATACTGCCTTGTCCCATGTTTAATGTGAATTCAGTTGCTTTACCGCCTTCAAATTCAGTACCATCAATATAACCAACAAAGTCGATGATTACGCGATCATTAGCTGTTGCAGTCGCGTCAGATTCAGCCCAAGTGGCTTGTTGTTTACGTAATACTTCAATCATTTTGTCTATGTCAGCAGTGGTAATTTCAACAACAGGTTTTTCAACTTCAATATTTTCTAGACCTTTTAATTCAACTTCTGGGAATACTTCGAAAGTTGCGGTAAAGCTAAAATCTTGACCTAATTGGTAATTGTTTGGTGTAAATGTTGGACGGCCAGCAAGGTTAATTTTTTCTGAGATAACAGCATCAAAGAATGTGCGTTGCATTTCTTCAGATAAGACTTCTTGACGTGCTGCTAATCCAAAGCGTTGTTCGATAATGGAGTGGGGTACTTTACCCTTACGGAAGCCGTCTACACGTGCGTTTTTCGCGTAGCCTTTTAATTGTTCTTTATATGCAGCTTCAATTTTGTTTGCATTTACGGTGAGAGTAACACGGCGTTGTAAGCCTTCTAAAGTTTCAATAGAAATTGACATTCTTAAACCTCAAGTTGTGGGTATATAAAAGATATAGAAATAGACTAACATTTTAACGTGATGGCGATGGGCTGTCGAGCGCTATTGTGTGTTTAATCGACAGTTAAGCTTACCGAAGCATTAAAAATAATTAATTTGTGTGAAAGCGGTGGGTTTTTGAGTGATTTTTGTAAATGTAAGAAGGAGAGAAAACACTCTCCTTAGATTATGGCCGATATATTATAAGTCTTTTGGAATACGGATTTTTTGACCCGGGAAAATTTTATTTTCGTCTTTGATCACTTGTTTATTGGCTTCAACAATCATTTTATATTTTGCGCCATTGCCGTATGCTTTGCTAGCAATTTCCCATAAGGTATCGCCTTTTTGAATGATATAAAATTGATCATCACTAGCGATTTTTTCACCATTGGCGATGTGAACACCGTCAACGTTTACATTAGCAATACCTTCAATGTTGCCTGCCATTAATACCGCTTTTTCTATTGCAGCAGCGGTCGCTGCAATACCAGTTAAATGCGCTACACCGTTTTCTACAGTAACTTGCACATTTTCTACACCCGGATTATCGTCAGTTAAATGTTTAGTGACTGCTTGGGAAGCATCTTCTTCTTTAGTAAATAATTTTTTACCGATATTAGCAGCAAAATCAAATAAACCCATCGTAAATTCCTTATTTTATTCAATATTAGTTTGAGAATAAGTAGCATGAAGTCAACTACTGTTTTACATCATAGTGTGATGATTGAAATAGCCTCATCATTATTTTAGAATCTTGCAATGTAGATAAGTTCAAAAGGAAGATTTGGCCGATTTCCTGCAACTAAGCGACCTATTTTAGCAGAATTTACCCTCAAAAAGCCCGCTTACATTTCAATTTTTTACATTTTCAGCTAAAATCATAGGCCTTTATTGTGGACTTCTTCAAGGGATAGTGTGAAACAAGTTAAATTCTATTTACTGAGCCAATTAGGCAGTGATGATCTTTCTGCTGCTGAAGCAATGGCGTGTGAATTAGCTGCACAAGCTTGGCGATCGGGAAAGCGAGTATTAATTGCTTGTGAAACAGAACAACAAGCCTTAAATATTGATGAAGCCTTATGGGTGCGTGAGCCTGATTCATTTGTACCGCATAACCTAGCGGGTGAATTTACACAATATGCAACACCGATTGAAATCTGTTGGCAAAACAAACGGAATGCACAACGTCGCGATTTTCTGATTTCATTACAAACAAACTTGCCTGATTATATTAATACTTTTACCCAAATCATTGATTTTGTACCCATAGATGAAAAGGAAAAGGCCCAAGCGCGTGAACGGTATAAGCAATACCGGCAATTAGGTTGGCAATTAGTGACTGAACAGGCATAACTAAAAATGCGCTACCAAGATATCAATAAATTAAACTTAATGGCTTAATGCATTTTTAGTAGATGTTAAATTATACAGAGGAAAGAGGAAATAATGGCTATAGTAGTCTACTATTAAATCTATAGATTTAATAAAAGGTGAAATAATCATCAATAAATTAAATGATAAGCAAACAAAAGATTTCATTTGTAAAAAAGAATTTTATATTAAATATTTAGAACACTTGCAACTGGATACTTTAAAAGAAGGTGATAGAGTGTCATTTATAGCTATAGAAAAAGCGGGTAACTATTATGCCAAACGTTAAGTATGAACGTAGTATTTTGATGTTTACTAATAAATTTATTAAAGAATTAGAGTCAACTTTAGCGAGTATTTCGAATAGTCAAGATTTTGAGGATTTCACTTTATTTGTATTAAAGTCCTTAGGAATATCTGAAATTTATGCGGTGCCAAGAAATAATGCAGCAGGTAGGGCAGATGGCGTATTTAAAGTTTCAAATATCTCTAATAATACACCTAAATTAGAAGTTATTTATGATTGTACGCTTTATTCTGGATGGGAAGAGAAGAAAAAGCAGCAGATTGCTAATTATGTAACTCAGATTTGCAAAAATTCGATGAATATAGATTATGAGTTTATTGAGCGATATATAAAAAAAAATTAAAACATCAATTTTATTTAATAATAATTCTGAGAAACAAATTTGGATAATAACAAAGAACGCTACAAGAACTATTTCAGAAGAACAGTTAGAGAATTCAGAAAGTGATTTGTTAGTTAAGGTTAGGGAAATAAATATTTCGGATTTAATTAAACTATTAGCAAAAAAATTATTAGATACTAAATATATAAAAATTGATGATATTGCAAATGAACTGAAAAATCTTTAGAGATTCATTTATTTATTAAAAAACGTAATAGAGAAAAAACAATGACACAAAAATTTGAAATGGCAGATCGCTTTGATGCATCGGCGGTAGAGCAAGCACTTTATCAGCACTGGGAAGAACAGGGGTATTTTAAACCTTCTGAAAATCCAGCGGTACCAAGCTACTGCATTGCCATTCCACCACCAAATGTAACAGGTTCATTACATATGGGGCATGCTTTCCAACAAACATTAATGGATACATTGATCCGCTTTAATCGAATGGAAGGCAATAACACGTTATGGCAGGCGGGTACTGATCACGCGGGTATTGCTACACAAATGGTCGTTGAGCGTAAAATTGCCGCTGAAGAAGGCAAAACACGCCACGATTATGGGCGTGAAGCATTTATCAATAAAATTTGGGATTGGAAGGCCTATTCAGGCGGTACTATTAGCCAACAAATGCGTCGTTTAGGTAATTCAATTGATTGGCAACGTGAACGTTTTACGATGGATGATGGTTTATCCAATGCGGTTAAAGAAGTATTTGTTCGTTTGCACGAACAAGGTTTGATTTATCGTGGTAAGCGTTTAGTCAATTGGGATCCAAAATTACACACGGCGATTTCTGACTTAGAAGTAGAAAACAAAGAAAGCAAAGGCTCACTTTGGCATTTCCGTTATCCATTAGCGAATGGCGTGAAAACGGCAGACGGTAAAGATTATTTGATTGTTGCCACGACACGTCCTGAAACGGTATTGGGGGATACGGCAGTTGCAGTTCACCCTGAAGATGAGCGTTATCAATCATTAATTGGTAAAACGGTTTTATTACCGCTTGCTAACCGTGAGATTCCAATTATTGCGGATGAATATGTTGATCGTGAATTTGGCACGGGGGTGGTGAAGATTACCCCCGCTCACGATTTTAACGACTATGAAGTCGGTAAGCGTCATGCTTTGCCGATGGTCAATGTAATGACGATGAATGCGGATATTCGTCAAACTGCCGAAGTACTTGGTCCTGATGGTAAACCGCTTAACACTTATCAAGCAATTATTCCGGCTGATTATCAAGGTTTGGAACGTTTTACGGCACGTAAAAAGGTGGTTGCTGATTTTGAAGCATTGGCATTATTAGATGAAATTAAACCGCATGATTTAAAAGTGCCTTATGGCGATCGTGGTGGTGTTCCGATTGAGCCGATGTTAACAGATCAATGGTATGTAAGTGTAAAACCGCTTGCTGAAGTTGCTACAAAAGCGGTAGAAAATGGTGAAATTCAATTTGTGCCAAAACAATATGAAAATCTCTATTTCTCTTGGATGCGTGATATTCAAGATTGGTGTATTTCTCGTCAATTGTGGTGGGGACATCGTATACCGGCTTGGTATGATGAAAGTGGCAATGTGTATGTAGCGCGTACGGAAGCAGAAGTTCGTATTAAGCATAATTTACCGCTTGATTTACCATTAACACAAGATGAAGACGTATTGGACACGTGGTTCTCATCTGGTTTATGGACATTCTCAACGTTAGGCTGGCCAGAACAAACAAAAGAATTGAAAATGTTTCACCCAACGGATGTGTTGATCACGGGGTTTGATATTATTTTCTTCTGGGTTGCGCGTATGATTATGTTTACGATGCACTTTATCAAAGATGAAAATGGTAAACCGCAAGTACCATTTAAAACGGTGTATGTAACCGGGCTGATTCGTGATGAACAAGGTCAAAAAATGTCGAAATCGAAAGGCAATGTTTTAGATCCGATTGATATGATCGATGGCATTAGTCTTGCAGATTTGCTAGAAAAACGCACCGGTAATATGATGCAACTACAATTAGCAGAGAAAATTGCTAAAGTGACCCGTAAAGAATTTGCTGCTACACCAACGTTACCAGCAGGCGGTATTGCGGCTCACGGTACGGACGCATTACGTTTTACATTGGCGGCATTAGCCTCAAATGGGCGTGATATTAACTGGGATATGAAGCGTTTAGAGGGCTATCGCAATTTCTGTAATAAATTATGGAATGCTAGCCGTTTTGTGCTGACCAACGACAAATTAGATCTATCCGCTGGCGAAGTAGAGTGTTCATTAGCGGATCGTTGGATTGAATCAAGTTTTAACCGTACTGTGGGTGAATTCCGTGAAGCATTAACACAATACCGTTTTGATTTAGCAGCCAATGCGATTTATGAATTTACTTGGAACCAATTCTGCGATTGGTATTTAGAATTAACTAAACCGGTGTTTGCTAATGGCAGTGATGCACAAAAACGAGCCACCAGTAAAACATTAGTTAGCTTATTAGAAAAGCTGTTGCGATTAGCCCACCCAATTATGCCATTTATAACTGAGGAAATTTGGCAGAAAGTTAAGCATTTTGCGGGTGTGGAAGGTGATAGCATTATGTTGCAACCATTCCCAATAGTCGAACAAGCAAAATTGGATGCTGATGCCGAGCAACAAATTAATTGGCTGAAAGAGTTGATTATTGCCGTACGTAATATTCGGGCAGAAGCGAATATTGCACCAAGTAAAGCATTAGATCTGTTAGTGCGTAATGTAACGCAACAACAAGCGGTTATATTAAGTGAAAATCAATTATTACTGACAGCAATGGCAAAATTAACCTCTATTTCTGTGTTAACCGCGAGCGAACAAGCACCGCTTTCTGTCGCTAAATTAGTTGGTAAAGTGGAAGTATTAGTGCCAATGGCTGGTTTTATTAATAAAGATACAGAATTAGCCCGCTTAAGCAAGGAAATTGATAAGCTACATAATGAAGTCACGCATATTGAAAGCAAGTTGAGTAATGAAGCCTTTGTTGCAAAAGCGCCTGAAGCTGTGATCAGCAAAGAGCGTGCTAAAATGGCGGAATACCAAAGCGGTATTGAAAAATTACAAGCGCAATTTAAAGCGATTGAAGCGCTATAATTAATAGTCATTTCAGTAGTTAAAAAGCCAGGCTTGTAAAGTCTGGTTTTTTTATTTGGCACGGATTAATATACATAACCGTGCAAGTGGTGGTTAAATAATTGCGAAATTAGCTCGCTTGTTTGCCAAAACGATTACCGATTAAAAATGCCACCAAGCTAATGATTAGAGAGGGCACAATGGCATGGAAGCTGAAAATGCTAATTTTGAATGTAGCCATAATCATATAGCTGCATAACCCGGCTGCCATAGAACTAATCGCACCGAGAGCATTCGCTTTATCCCAATAAAGCCCTAACACAATAACCCATAAGAATGTTGCTTCTAAACCACCTAATGATAGTAATTTTAGCCAAATCAACATATCCGGTGGATTTAATGCAGCAAAAACTAATAGCACGGAAAAGGTTAACGTAGTAATAGTCGAAAAGTATGTTAATTTTTTCTCATTGTTGATGGCATCAGGTTTAATCGCAAGGTATAAATCTTTAATTAACGTAGAAGAAGATTGAATCAAGAGTGAATCGATCGAAGACATAATTGCTGCCATAGGGGCGGCTAAGAAAATACCTGCAACTACGGGTGGTAAGGTTTGAAGCATTAACGTTGGTATCACTTGATCGGGAATGGTTAAATCTGTAATTACCGCGCGGCCTAATACGCCCGCTAGATGCATACCAAACATCAATAACGACACCACTAATGTGCCGATTACTAATGCTTTATGTAATGAGGCACTATCTTTATATGCCATACTGCGTACCACTAATGACGGCAAGCCTACTAAACCAAAGCAAACTAATACCCAAAATGATGTCATAAAGGTAAAATCAAGTGGATGTTCATCAATGCCATAAGGCTCAATTAGTTGCGGATTGATATTTGCTAATGTATTCATTGCATTTTCAATGCCACCGGCTGCATAAATTACGCCACCGAGTAACAATGAGGTTCCTAATAACATCATAACACCTTGAATCGTGTCCGTTAATACGATAGCACGGAAGCCACCGATAAAAGTATAAATGCCAACGGTGACCGCAAAAATAATAATCGCGGTTTGGTAAGGTATACCTAGTGTGATTTCCAACAAACGTCCCGCCCCGATAAATTGCACGCTCATCATGGCAAAGAAAGAAAGCAATAATGCTAAACTAGAAAGCCACACGACTAATTTATTGTTATAGCGGGCTAATAACATATCATTAATTGTTACCGCGTTGTATTTGCGTGCTAATAAAGCGAATTTTTTACCCAATGCGCCTAAACCTAATAAGACAGCAGGCACTTGAATCATTGCTAACAACACCCAACCTAAACCATATTTATAGGCCGCACCGGGGCCACCAATAAATGAACTGGCGCCAACGTAAGTTGCGGCGGTTGTCATTGCCAACACAAACCCTGACATTGAACGGCTGCCAACATAATATTCAGATAAAAAACTATTACCTTGCCGTTGGCGGTAAGCATAAAAAGCCACACCAAACACAAACAGCAGATAAGCAATTAAAGGAAGTAGCATTTCGTTATTCATCTTTTGCTCCGTTTAAATCAATATCACAATACACTTTTTTAATAGCGAAATAGACGATGCCAGTAAAAACAAGCGGTAAAAAAATGCAAGAGAGTTCAAACCAAAGTGGAAAACCGAAAATACCTCGTTTACTTGAGGAAAAATAGGCAAAAAATACCCAACCGACTAAATAGAATAAAGATAGCCAGAAAGCCCATTTAGCTTCTTTGTTTAATTGAGAAGTTAAATTTTGTTGTTGCATAATAATTACATCCTTTAGTTAATAAAAAAGCCTTACCAGTGTGAGGCCATTGAGCAATCTTAGTATTGCCATTCGTCTGGATCAATACCAAGATCGCGCATTCTGCTTTTTGCTTTTTCGGGGATTTCGTCGTAGCGTTCTTTCATTAAATCTTCATCTGTGGGTAACGGCTGACCGGTAAAAGCATGTAAAAACGCCTCACATAATAGTTCACTGTTGGTGGCGTGGCGTAGGTTATTGATTTGGCGGCGAGTTCTTTCATTAGTGAGGATTTCCAATACTTTTATTGGAATAGAAACAGTGATTTTTTTGACTTGTTTACTTTTTTTTCCGTGTTCTGCATATGGGCTAATGTATTTGCCACTCCAATTTATCATGGGTAATTCCTAGGTTATTTTAAATTGGCGGTATTGTAATCAAAATTAATTATTCCCGCAATCTAGCCGTTTAGCACCCATATTTAAATTTTTTAATTTGTGTTTTTTATGTAGTCCGCTAAAATTAAAATTATTTTTATAGCCAATGCTCGTAAATTGACGTATAAAATCAATTCAGGTAAAAGGAATTTTATGAATTTAAAACCATTATGTTTAGGGACTGGTGTGTTAATGTTAACCGCTTGTGCCTCAAACATTAATCCTTCCAATGGAGAAGGTCGAGATCCGCTAGAAAATTTTAATCGCGCAATGTGGAAAATTAATTATGAAGTGATTGATCCTCATGTTTTCAAACCTGTGGCGAAAGGTTGGCGAGATTACGTACCCGCCCCAATTAAACGAGGTTTGGTGAATATTGCTAATAATTTAGATGAACCAGCTAGTTTTGTGAACCGTTTAGTTGAAGGTGATGGTCAGAAAGCGATGAGGCATTTTACGCGTTTTTGGATTAATTCTACCTTTGGCTTAGCCGGTTTAATTGATTGGGCAAGCCAAATTAAAGAGTTAAAATTAGAGAATGGCAATCGTGAGTTTGGTGATACTTTAGGCCATTATGGTGTGCCCGCCGGTAGCTATATTATGGCTCCAGGTTATGGGCCTATTACACCACGCCAAGCGGTCGGAAAAGTAGTCGATTCGGTTTATCCGATGTTATCAATGCTTGCAACCCCTTGGATGTTGACTAAATTCTTTGTGCAAAGTATTGATACGCGGGCGCAGTTTATTAATCAAGAAGCTTTGTTAACAAATTCTGCTGATCCTTATATCTCTTTCCGTGAGGCATATTTCCAAAATTTACGTTTTAAAGTTAAAGATGGTGATGTATCTGATATTCAAGAACAGCTTTCTCAAGAAGAATTAGACCAAATCGATTAATGTAATTTTTTATATTTGTCAAATCTTGATTTTAAATGGAATGTAAAAATAGCTTGCTAATTTGGCGTTTAAAGTAATTTTTTATCAGCGAAAGTTTGATAGTTAATAACAAACTGCGTTAATATGTTAAAAACGGTAGGGTAGCCTACCGTTTTTGTTTTTGTATGCTGTTTTATTTAATAGAAATAGGAGTAACTCATTATAAGGTATGGCTAAAATGTATGTAGATGAACAAAAATTGCCCGCTTTTATTGAATATCAAGTTCAACAAAATGATGCGTTTGCACTATTAAGTGGTATTTGCAAATGGTTACGTAAAGGTAGCCCACACCAAGCGGCAGCAAAATTAGATTTTTTTACCACGTATTTAAAACAACAACCGGCTGTTGGACAAGCCGTTGCAACATTATTGTGTCGTTGGTTATGCAAAATGCGACTTTATCCGATTCTAGTGAGTGGCGGTATTTTAGGTAGAGAAGGGTTTGGCAGAGAAATGCGACATCGTCTATATGAAAAAATTAACCCTGCGTTTAAAGATGTCAATGATTTACGGGATGTTTTTTTCTTGTTATTCCGCCAACGTAAAGATATGCAATGGATGAATGCCATTCCAAATAAATATTGGCTGTCATTATTGCATTGTTTAGATCGTTTTGTTACTGAACAAGATCGCAATTGGTTATACGATCATATTCGCCACGAAGGATTTTTTGCGATTAAAATGCTGTCCATTTGGATTGCTGCGGAAGATTTAGAACCTGAATTAATTCGCTTGGATCCAACATTACTGGATGCAGATTCGCCATTCGTGGCGTTACAAAAAGAAGTCGGGTTGTGGTTAAATGCTCGCCATCAACATCAGTATTACGACGATAGTCATTTACACGTTATGTTGACGCAATCGCGAGAATTAGTCGGCCGTTTGCAAAAGAAAGGGGAAACCGCGGGATCTTCAATGGGCGTAGCATATTTATTAGAACGCTTATGCCAAACCTTAGATCGTTTAGCCATGTTGATGGACTTGTTAGCGGCAAAACGCGTTGCTAGGTTAAGAGTATTGAAAATTACGAAAATGTTAGCAGAAGCAGCGGCAAATAAACACAGTATTTCGGACTTATGGAAACAGAGCATTAAAATGCTTTCTCGCAGTATTACTCAGCAAACTAGTGATCACGGTGAACACTATATTACACGCGATAAGAAAGAATATTTTAGTATGTTTTTTTCTGCCGCAGGCGGTGGAGTATTAATTGCATTAATGGCGCTGTTTAAAATTTATTTAGGTCATATTATTGATGATAAAGTTTGGAAGGGCGTGGCTGAAGGTCTGAATTATGGCATTGGTTTTGCCATTATTTTTATGTTGCATTTTACGGTTGCTACAAAACAGCCTGCAATGACCGCTTCTCGCTTTGCTGAGGCGGTCGAACGAAATTCACAAGGTAGAGCAGTGAATATGAAATTAGCACAATTATTAGTGGATGTATTGCGTTCGCAAAGTGCGGCGGTATTCGGGAATGTGTTGGTGTCAGTTTCTGTTTCTGCAGGTATTGCTTATCTCTATGCCTCTCACATGGGGCAGCCGTTGTTAACATCAGAGATGGTGCAATATCAGTTACATTCTATTGATCCCTCGCAAGGCACACTGTGGTTTGCGGCTATTGCCGGCTTATGGTTGTTTTGTTCGGGTATTATTTCCGGTTATTTTGATAATCGCAGTAATTATTTAAACACGCGTATGCGATTACGTCAGCATCCAGTGTTGAAATTATTATTACCACAACGTTTACGCGAATGTTTAGCTGATTATATCCATGATAATTCGGGATCTATTATCGGTAATATATGCTTTGGTATGTTATTAGGTTTAACGGGAGTGATAGGTTATTGGTTAGATTTACCATTAGATATCCGCCACGTCGCCTTTTCATCAGCTAATGTTGGTTATGCAGTGGTTAGCGAGGAATTAGGTTGGCAAATTTTTATGCAGAGCTTAGGTTTTGTATTATTAATTGGTGTGGTCAATTTAATTGTGAGTTTTTCCTTGACGTTATGGGTGGCATTACGTTCACGTAATACTGAGATTGATAGTTGGACCGCTATTTTGAAATGTATTTGTGAGATTGTGCGAAAACGACCATTGAGTTTATTGTTACCGTTCCAATTACATCATAAATAATTGGAATAAAGCGGTCAGAAAGTTTGCTTATCAAACAAATTTTCTGACCGCTATGATTGAGTGAGCTATGGCTTATTCAAATTGCACTTTGCCAGATGCACGAGCAGAAAGGGTTGCTTTACCCGGTTCAAGTGAAAGCTCTTCTTTTGCTGAAGCAGGTCTGACTGATCTTGCCATCATAGCAAAACTTCTTACTTCAAATTGATCAAGATTACCATTTGGCGTGTCTAATTTAACGTCGGTTAATACATAATTTTTCGCATTTAGACCCGCTTGCACAACTTCCGCCTTATGTTTGAATTGTTTTAGAACATCTAAAATCATTTCATTTTCTAATGTTTTTGCTTTTTCTGGAGATACGTTGAAATAGATATCACTGATGGCTACTTCTGAATCAAGTTGTTCTAATACTTTTGCAAGTGCTTCAAAGTTTTTACTTTTAAGGTAAACTTGTCCTTCAGCAACCCAGCCGTCCGGTTTATTATTGTTGTCGTAATTGACAAAATTACGCACGCCATTTGCTTCTAATTCAATATCAGATTGCTTTTTAGCGTTATCAATCACTTTATTTAAATGTAGAGAAACAGATTTT
This sequence comes from [Haemophilus] ducreyi, assembly GCF_900109315.1. Classification (GTDB taxonomy): domain Bacteria; phylum Pseudomonadota; class Gammaproteobacteria; order Enterobacterales; family Pasteurellaceae; genus Haemophilus_B; species Haemophilus_B ducreyi. Next base: position 15,983 of record NZ_FOJC01000007.1, read on the forward strand.
TTGAGATCAGGCAATTGTTTGCCGGTTTTACGGCTATAAACCACAGCCTGCATTACGTCTTTTTCAATAGTACGATTAATCTCGGTCGAAAACTCAAAAACGGTTTTTGGCGGATTCGCTGGCATTTGGTTAGCGGTAGCGGTGATACTTGTTACCATTAGCGGTAAAATTAGGCAAATTTGTTTTAGTTTCATTGAGTAGGGTTCCTTTGTTATATGCATAGTGTTGCAATATATTATTTAGAGATATAATTTGTTTATTAGTTCAGTGGTTAATCGCAATAACCATCGCTTTATTGGGATCCGATTCGCATATTTGCCAACGAATATTATAGCCTGCCAACCGCATACCATAAATGCGGGAGGTTATTTTCCCCTGTTGATAAGCAGGGCGAGGATCTTGTTCGATTAATTGTTGAATAAAAACAAGCGGTTGTGTTATGCCAAATTTTGCAAAATTATTACAGAAATTAATGGCTTGTAATGCTTGTTGCGTAAATTCTACGCTTAACATCGCCGGTGGTTTATGTTGAGCAAAACCTGAGATTGCTTCTGGTTCGCTGTCTGCGTAAGCAATATAAGGTTTGATATCCCAAATAGGCGTACCATTGACTAAATCAACACCACCAAGTTTTAACTGTGCTTTTCCATGATGTATTTCGATCGCTTCTAATGCGACTTTAGATAACCCGATCTGATTCGGGCGATGAGTGGCACGAGAAGCAAAAACACCAATACGTTGATTACCTCCTAAACGTGGCGGGCGAACGGTTGAATGCCATTCCCGTGCAGGGAGCTGATGAAATTGAAAAATTAGCCATAAGTGACTAAATTGTACCAAACCGCGTACCGCCTCTGCACAATTGTAGGGGGGGAATAAAGTAAGGTTTCCTTTTCCTTGAGCCACTAAATTGGGTTGACGTGGCACAGAAAATTTTTCATCATAGGAGCTTTCAATAACACCAATCGGATTTAACACTAGAGGTTGTGGATTCGTCATAAAAATGCACTTTTTCTATTATAAATCAAAATCAACACGGGTATTTTATACTAAAATACGTTGTTTTATATCTTTTTATTTAATCCATTATTACTTTTATGAATAAGCGTTCTATTTTTTCGAACTGGTTTATCACAGCAAGACCAAAAACGTTACCTTTAGCGTTGGCTTCAATTATGGTTGGATCTGCATTAGCTAATTGGGTGGGGCAATTTGATTGGGTAACGAACTTATTAGCCATTATCACTACTATGCTGTTACAAATTTTATCAAACTTTGCGAATGATTATGGCGACTATGTCAAAGGCTCTGATACGCAAGAACGGATTGGGCCATTACGTGCCATTCAACAAGGTAACATTACCGGCGAACAGTTAAGGCAAGCGGTCATATTCTTAAGTTTTCTGTCGTTTATCTCAGGATTGATATTAACCATTTATGCCTATCAATCTTTACAAGATCTATTGGTGTTTGTTAGTTTGGGTGTGATATCGATTATTGCGGCGATTAGCTATACGGTTGGTAAAAAGGCATATGGGTATTTGGGGTTAGGTGATCTGTTTGTACTCATTTTCTTTGGCTTTGTGGCGGTTATTGGTTCGTTTTATCTGCAAGCGCATAGCATTCCGATCATTATTTTACTACCGGCGTTTGCGTGTGGCGTATTGTCAGTGGCTGTGTTGAATATCAATAATTTACGTGATATTAACCAAGATAGACAAGCCGGAAAGAATACCTTAATTGTCCGGATTGGTAGCGATAATGGGCGAATTTACCATATGTTGTTATTAACTTTAGCGGTCATTTGCTACTTGATTTTTGCCATAATTGAAGGCAATCATTGGTATAATTATCTTTTTTTATTAGCGGTGCCTTTGTTGGCTCAACATGCGTTATTTGTTTATCGCTATCAAGATCCTATTGAACTGCGACCTATGTTAGGTAGAATGGCTGCTTTGGCATTGCTGACGAATGTATTATTCAGTATCGGCATTATGTTAGGTTAGGCGTAAAATTTGGTAAAAAAAGACCGCTTACAGATTATCTTAAGCGGTCTTTTTTATTGTTTCAGTGTTTAAATGCTAAATGATGAACCGCAACCGCAAGTTGAGCTCGCATTAGGGTTTTGTACGACAAAACGTGAGCCATCTAAACCTTCAGTATAATCAACGGAACCGCCGATTAAGTATTGTAGACTCATTGGGTCAACGATCAGACCAACATTTTGATTTTCAATCGTTAAATCCCCTTCATTAATTTTATCATCAAAAGTAAAGCCATATTGGAAACCACTACAGCCACCCCCTGTGATGTAAACGCGTAAACGTAGGTTGGGGTTATCTTCTCCCTCAATTAAACTCTTAACTTTTTTTGCTGCCGCATCTGTAAAGGTAAGAGGAATTTGATCGATATCGCTCATTCAATCTTCCCACATAAAAATCAGATCATTTTGCCATTATCTACCAATCTGATTGGTTGAGCAATAGCATTTATGATAAAGATTATTGTCTATAAGATCGTAAGAATGTTTAAATGTTATACATTAAAATGCAATAAACGGACTATTCATAGTATAGTGGCATTATTTTATGTACCATAGAGGTTACTTTTTATTAATTATACATTGAATAGATGACGATGAAGAAGATTGCAATAATCCCTGCCCGTGCCGGCTCAAAAGGTATCAAGGATAAAAACTTACAATTAGTTGGTGGTATTTCATTGGTTGGTCGAGCGATTATCGCCGCTCAGCAAGCGGGTATTTTTGATCATATTATTGTCAGTTCGGATGGCGATCATATTTTAAAAGAGGCGGAACGTTATCAAGCAGAAACATTAAAGCGACCTTCTTATTTAGCGCAAAGTGAGACAAAAAGCATTGATGTGATCCTTCACGCTTTGGAGGCATTACAGTTTAGCGATGGAATAGTGGTACTTATCCAACCAACTAGCCCGTTGCGATCAGAGATTGATATTAAAAACGCGATGGCACTTTTTTTAGAAGGGAAGTATCACGCTGTAATTTCTGCTTGTGAGTGTGAACATCATCCTTATAAAAGTTTTTTATTAGAACAAGATAATATTATTCCATTAACAGATATCAACGATTTTGAAGTGCCACGACAAAAATTACCGAAAGCCTATCGGGCAAATGGAGCGATTTATATCAATGATATTGCAGCACTTATTCAACAAAAAAGATTTTTTGTTGAACCGATGCAGTTTTATTTGATGCCACAAGATCGTTCGATTGATATTGATGCAATTATTGATCTTAAAATGGCAGAGTTATTGCTACAACATGAGCATGCCATTATTTAGTTTAATACTAAATTTAATTAAAACGGATTATTTTTGGATCAAATAACGATGAAAGAAATTGCCATTATTAGCAATCAAAGAATGTTTTTTTTATATTGTTTACTGACTAATAAAAATTTAGAAGACGTTTTCTTTATTTTTGAAAAAGGAGCTATGCCGAATAATCTCACTAGCATACCTCATTTTATTGTATTAGATCATTCTAAATCAGAATGTTATGATTTCTTTTATTTTAATTTTATATCCTGTAAATATAGGTTACGTGGTTTAGATGTTTATGGCGCAGATCATATTAAAGGCGCTAAGTTTTTTCTTGAAAGACACCGATTTTTTGTGGTGGAAGATGGAATGATGAATTATTCCAAAAATATGTATGCGTTTTCACTTTTTAGAATAAGAAATCCGGTTATTTTGCCGGGTGGTTTTCATCCAAACGTAAAGACTATTTTTTTGACCAAAGATAATCCGATACCGGATCAAATTGCGCATAAAAGAGAAATCATTAATATCAAAACATTATGGCAAGCTAAGACAGTTACGGAAAAGACTAAAATACTTTCTTTTTTTGAAATAGATATGCAAGAAATATCCGTGATTAAAAACAGAAGTTTTATTCTCTATACGCAACCACTTTCGGAAGATAAACTTCTGACAGAAGCAGAAAAGATTGATATATATCGTACTATTTTAACTAAATATAACCATTCACAAACTGTGATTAAACCGCATCCAAGAGATAAAACAGATTATAAACAACTGTTTCCTGATGCTTATGTGATGGAGGGCACTTACCCTTCAGAATTATTAACTTTATTAGGTGTGAATTTTAATAAAGTCATTACGTTATTTTCCACAGCAGTATTTGATTATCCTAAAGAAAAGATTGATTTTTATGGTACCGCGGTTCATCCAAAATTATTAGATTTTTTTGATGAAATCACATTGTAAATAGGAAATATATTACCCCCAATTTCGATTAAAAAAGAAATTGATTTATTAACGGCTATAGTGAGTTGTAATTGTATGAAGCTTTTAATTACAGGTGGAGCAGGTTTTATTGGATCGGCAGTGATTCGCTATATTATTAATCATACTGACGATGAAGTGATTAATGTTGATAAATTGACCTATGCGGGCAATTTAGCTTCGCTGTCATCAGTGAGTCAGCATAAACGCTATACTTTTGAACAGGTAGATATTAATGATAGCGGACGGATTGCTGAAATTTTTTACCATTATCAGCCTGATAAAGTAATGCATTTAGCCGCTGAAAGCCACGTAGATCGATCCATTGAAGGATCTGCACCATTTATACAAACTAATATCATCGGCACTTATACATTATTAGAAACAGCAAGATCCTATTGGCAAAGTCTAGATCAGCAAAAAAAAGCACAATTTCTTTTTCACCACATTTCAACGGATGAGGTCTTTGGTGATTTAGCTCATCAGCCTCAACGGTTTACTGAGCAAAGTGCTTATATGCCGAGCAGTCCTTATTCTGCGTCAAAAGCAGCGAGTGATCATCTAGTGCAAGCTTGGTATCGTACTTATGGCTTACCAACAGTGATTAGCCATTGTTCAAATAACTATGGACCTTATCATTTTCCGGAAAAATTAATTCCATTAACCATTTTAAACGCCTTATCTGGTAAACCATTGACTGTTTATGGCGATGGCTTACAAGTTCGAGATTGGCTTTTTGTTGAAGATCATGCTCGCGCATTGTATAAAGTGATCACACAAGGTCGCGTAGGGGAAAGCTATAATATTGGTGCCAGTAATGAAAAAACCAATATTGAAGTTGTGCAAGCTATTTGTCAGTTATTAGATGAATTAGTGCCGGTTAAACCTAATGGAATTAAAACATATCAAGCGTTAATTACACATGTAGCAGATCGTCCTGGCCATGATTTACGCTATGCAATTGATGCAAGCAAAATAACGCAACAGCTTGGTTGGCAACCGCAAGAAAGTTTTGCTACAGGATTACGAAAAACCGTAGAGTGGTATTTAGCGCATAAAAACTGGTGGCAAATGATTCAGCACCCTGTTTGTGAGTAAGATTGTTTAACATAAGGATCAATGATGAAAGGGATTATTTTAGCGGGCGGATCTGGCACACGTTTATACCCAATTACTCGCGGGATCTCTAAACAGTTATTGCCGGTGTATAACAAGCCAATGATTTATTATCCACTTTCAGTATTAATGTTGGCAGGGATCCGAGAGATTTTAGTGATCACCACACCCGTGGATCATCAGCATTTTAAAGCATTATTAGGAGATGGCAGTCATTTCGGTATTCACATTGATTATGCTATTCAAACTAAGCCTGCAGGATTAGCAGAAGCGTTTATTATTGGTGAGCAATTTATCGGCAAAGATAATGTTTGTTTGGTATTAGGCGATAATATTTTTTATGGGCAAGGTTTTACTCAAATTCTATCGGTTGCGGCAAATCGCCAGCAAGGCGCTACTCTTTTTGGTTATCAAGTGAATAATCCCGCGCGCTTTGGCGTTGTGGAGTTTGATCAAGATTTACGTATTTTAACATTGGAAGAAAAGCCACAGGAGCCTAAATCTGATTGGGCGGTTACCGGTCTTTATTTTTATGATAATCGCGTCATTGAGTTTGCTAAGCAAGTCACCCCTTCAGCACGTGGAGAACTTGAAATCACGGATATTAATCAACGCTATTTACAAGAAGGTATGCTACATTTGCAATTGCTTGGTCGCGGATTTGCTTGGTTTGATACCGGCACTTATGATAGCTTGCACGAAGCGGCCGCTTTTGTAAAAACTATTGAGCATTTGCAGAAGTTACAGGTAGCTTGTTTGGAAGAGATTGCGTGGCGTAAAGGTTGGTTGACTGATATTGATGTAATCGCTTTGGCTGAGCCGATGATACAAAATGAATATGGTCAGTACTTATTAGCTTTAGTACAACAACAGCGTAAATATAAGGCTTAAAAGAAGCGAAGTTTGAATCATGATCCTAGATGAAATTACCCTTTACTTTAAATATAAGCTACGTTAGAATACGACACCTTATTTTAGCCTATGTCGCCAAAAATTGATGTGCGACTTTATTATTTAAACATTATTTCCTGAGGTGATGGCATATGCCAGTAATTAAAGTTCGTGAAAATGAATCATTTGACGTTGCATTACGTCGTTTTAAACGCTCTTGCGAAAAAGCGGGTTTATTAGCTGAAGTTCGTGCACGTGAATTCTATGAAAAACCAACCACAGTTCGTAAACGTGAGAAAGCATCTTTAGCAAAACGTCACGCTAAACGTAATGCACGTGAGAATGCACGTAACACTCGCTTATACTAATTAGCAAACGTTGCTTTTTAGTTGATGGCTAAAACCGTGAAACCTTTGGGAATCGCGGTTTTTGCATTTTTGTCTCTCTTTTTTATCTGCAGTTATCTATGCTAAGCGGTAAATTTTCTCGCATTTTAGGCAACATTAACTTACGTATTCCGTACGTTATTCTCGTTATTTATATAAGGAGATCTCGATGAAAGGTAGCATACCTCGTTCATTTATTGATGATCTTGTCGCTCGCACAGATATCGTTGAACTGATCAATAGTCGCGTTAAACTCAAAAAAGCAGGCAGGGAGTATCAAAGCTGTTGTCCTTTTCATCATGAAAAAAGCCCATCATTTACGGTAAGCCCGACTAAACAGTTTTACTATTGTTTTGGCTGTGGTGCACACGGTAATGCGATCAGTTTTTTGATGGAATATGACAAGTTAGAATTTCCGGAAGCGGTTGAAGAATTAGCTGCAATGCAAGGCTTAGAAGTCCCACGTGAAAATGCCACTCATCAAGCTAAATCAGTGGTGAGTTATCAAGCGAAGCGGAATCTATATGAATTATTGGCGCAAATTAGCCAATTTTACCAACAACATTTAGTGCAAGACTCTGCTAGTCAAGCTTATTTGCAACAGCGAGGGCTTTCTGCTGAGATTATTAGCCGTTTTGAGATTGGATTTGCCCCTAATTCAATGGATGCTGTCCTATGTAAATTTGGTATTAATCGTGACGAGATACAGAAATTGCTTGATACGGGAATGCTCAGCCAACATGATAGTGGGCGAGTTTACGATAAATTCCGTAATCGAGTAATGTTCCCAATTCGCGATAAGCGTGGGCGTGTGGTTGCTTTTGGCGGACGAGTAATGGGCGATGAAAAACCTAAATACCTTAATTCTCCTGAGTCAGCAACCTATCACAAAGGCAATGAGCTTTACGGTCTGTTTCAAGCATTGCAACAAAATGAGAATCCGGCGGCGTTGCTAGTAGTCGAAGGCTATATGGATGTTGTAGCGCTTGCGCAATTTGGTGTTAACAATGCGGTAGCGTCTTTAGGGACAGCCACTACGGGTGAGCAAATTCAGCAGATGTTTCGTTGTACTGAGCAAGTTATTTGTTGCTATGACGGAGATCGTGCCGGTCGAGAAGCCGCTTGGCGAGCGTTTGAAAATGCTTTGCCTTATTTACAAGATGGCCGTCAATTAAAATTTATTTTTCTACCGGATGGTGAAGATCCAGATAGTTTTATTCGGCAACAAGGTAAAGCCGGCTTTGAAGTGTATTTGCAAGCGGGAATGTCGCTCAGCGATTTTTTATTCGATAATTTGGTCGCACAAGTGGATTTATCAAGTAAAGAGGGCAAATCCAAGTTGGCGGCGATTGCAGTACCGTTAATCAATCGCATTCCAGGCGAAATGTTACGCGTTTATTTACGTAATATGTTAGGTCAAAAACTAGGCATTTTAGATCCTGCACAATTAGAAGCTATTTTGCCCGCTAAAGTACCTGCAAACCGTAAATCAATCGCACAAGCCTTGCCGATTAAGCGGACACCCATGCGATTATTGATAGCATTATTGTTGCAGAACCCAGAATTAGTCCAGTTTGTACCCGATATTTCAGCGCTACAAAGCTTACAAGAACCCGGTTTCCAATTGCTAGTCGAATTGATCGAAGTGTGTCGCGAAAAAGTCGGTATTTCAATGGGAGTGTTATTAGAACATTGGCGAGATAAGCCACATTACCGTACATTAGAACGGTTGGCTAATTGGGATCACCTAGTGACGCCTGAAAATGTGGAAAGTACTTTTATTGAAACGCTTGATTTTTTGTACGCTAAACTAGTTGAAAAGCGGATAGAAGCTCTGATTGCCAAAGATCGTATGCATGGATTAAATGCTGCAGAAAAACAAGAACTTGCTTTGTTAATTAGCCAGTGAGGCTATTTTTTGATAGATCAGCTCTTGTAGGCTTGAACAAGCGCTCATTTTCAAGAAATTTTTGGCAAAACTATCAAGAAAATTTCAAATAATGTTATAATCTAACACTATTTTTGCTCGCAAAAAACGGAAACGAATATGGAACAACAATCTCAATTAGAACTTCTGATTGCTCAAGGGCGTGAACAAGGTTATTTGACCATCTCAGAGGTACATGATCACTTACCAGAAGAATTGGTTGATGCTGAGCAGATCGAAGATATTATTCAAATGATCAACGATATGGGGATTAAAGTATTAGAAACAGCCCCAGATACTGATGAGCTAATGCTTGCAGAGAATATCGCGGATGAAGATGTTGTAGAAGAAGCGACAAAAGTGCTTTCTACAGTAGAATCAGAACTTGGCCGGACGACGGATCCTGTGCGGATGTATATGCGTGAAATGGGAACTGTTGAGCTTTTAACGCGGGAAGGTGAAATTGATATCGCTAAACGTATTGAAGAAGGTATTAATGAAGTACAGTGTGCGGTGGCCGAATATCCAGAAGCGTTAACAGAATTAATCGGTTTTTATGCGCAAGTTGAAGAAGGCACTATGCGTCTTTCGGATTTAGTGACCGCTTTCGTTGATCCTAATATTCAAGCTGAAGAAGACGTTGTTGAATTAGATTCAGATTTAGACGAAGAAGCATCAGATGTGGTCGCAGATGTTGATGATGAAAGCGAAGATGAAGAAAGTGATGGCAGTGCGGATAATACGGATGATAACTCAATTGATCCGGAGTTAGCCCGTGAGAAATTTTATGCATTACGTGAGCAACATGAAAAAGCGTTACAAGTAATTCAAAAACACGGCCGATCACATAAAAAATCGAAACAGCATATTCAAGCATTGTCCGATATTTTCCGCGAGTTCCGTTTAGTGCCAAAACAATTTGATTTGCTGGTTGAATCAATGCAAAGAATGATGAAACAAGTTCGTGCTGAAGAACGTCAAATTCAACGTTATGCGGTTGAATATGCTCAAATGAAGAAAGCCGATTTTTTAAAGCTATTTCAAGGGAATGAAACCTCCGAAGAATGGATTGACAAGGCGATTAATGCTAGAAAAGGAGCCGCGCCAAAACTAGCTAACTATGTTGAACAAATTCGCATTAATATTAGTAATTTACAACGTATGGAGCAAGATACTGGCTTGACAGTGGCACAGATCCGCGAGATTGGCGGTCGTATTGCCAGTGGTGAATTAAAAGCTCGCCGTGCGAAAAAAGAGATGGTGGAAGCTAACTTACGTTTGGTTATTTCAATTGCTAAAAAATATACTAATCGTGGTTTACAATTCTTAGATCTGATCCAAGAAGGTAATATTGGTTTAATGAAAGCGGTCGATAAATTTGAATATCGTCGCGGTTATAAATTCTCAACTTATGCGACTTGGTGGATTCGTCAGGCGATTACACGTTCAATTGCTGATCAAGCTCGTACTATTCGTATTCCTGTGCATATGATTGAAACGATTAATAAATTGAACCGTATTTCCCGTCAATGTTTACAAGAAATGGGGCGTGAGGCGACACCAGAGGAATTGGCAGAACGAATGGGAATGCCAGAAGATAAAATTCGTAAAGTGTTGAAGATTGCAAAAGAACCTATTTCAATGGAAACCCCTATTGGTGATGATGATGATTCACATTTAGGCGATTTTATTCAAGATGAAAACCTTGAACTGCCATTAGATTCTGCTACGGCAGAGAGTTTACGTTTGGCGACGAATGAGGTGTTAGAAGGATTAACACCGCGTGAAGCTAAAGTATTGCGTATGCGTTTTGGCATTGATATGAATACCGACCATACGTTAGAGGAAGTGGGTAAGCAATTTGATGTTACCCGTGAGCGGATTCGTCAGATTGAAGCTAAAGCGTTGCGTAAATTACGCCATCCGAGCCGTTCTGAAACATTACGTAGTTTCTTAGATGATTAAATGTAATGATATGCTTATGAAAAAGCCCAAGTAAATTGCTTGGGCTTTTTATTATTTGTAAGATAAATATCATTATTTGCCATATTCATCATTTTTGTCACTATTTAGCAACTTTTCGATAAAATAAGACCGCTTGTTCTGATAATTATTTTACGGTAACACGAGCAAATTTACGTTTGCCTACCTGATAGACGAATGTCCCTGGTTGAGCATTGGCGCGGACATCATCAATTTTTTGTCCATCGATTTTAACTCCACCTTGTTGTGCAGAGCGGATCGCTTCAGACGTTGAGGCAACTAAGCCCGATTCTTTTAATAAAGTGGCAAGCCCGATTTCGCCGTTGAAACAGAATTCTGGCATTTCATCAGGAATGGCGCCTTTTTGGAAGCGGTTAATAAAGTGTTGTTCAGCAAGGTCAGCCTCAGCTTCACTATGGAAGCGGGTAATAATTTCTTTAGCTAATAAAATTTTCACGTCACGAGGGTTTTTTCCAGCGTCAACGTCTGCTTTTAATTGAGTAATTTCAGCTAGTGGTCGGAAAGAAAGTAAGTTATACCAATCCCACATCAGTTCATCAGAAATGGACATTACTTTGCCAAACATTTCATTAGGTGCTTCGGTAACACCAATATAATTTCCTAATGATTTAGACATTTTTTTCTCACCATCTAAGCCGACTAATAATGGTAAGGTGATGGCGACTTGTGGCTTCTGTTCCGCTGATTTTTGTAATTCACGGCCAATCAATAGATTAAAAGTTTGGTCTGTGCCACCTAATTCTACGTCGGCTTGCAATGCGACGGAATCATAACCTTGTAATAATGGATAGATAAATTCGTGAATAGCGATAGGTTGATTATTAGTGAAACGTTTTTTGAAATCATCACGTTCTAGCATACGTGCCACGGTATAATTAGACGTTAAGCGAATCATTCCTTCTGTGCCTAATTCATTTAACCACGCAGAATTAAATACGACACGTGTTTTGTTGGGATCTAAGATTTTAAATAATTGTTGTTTGTAAGTTTCGGCGTTACGCAGTACATCTTCACGTGTTAATGGCGGGCGAGTGGTGTTTTTGCCTGATGGATCGCCCACCATACCGGTAAAGTCACCAATTAAGAAGATAACTTCGTGGCCTAATTGTTGGAATTGACGTAGCTTGTTGATAACAACCGTATGGCCTAAGTGAATATCGGGTGCTGTTGGATCGGCACCTAATTTAATCCGTAATGGACGATTTTCTTTTAGTTTTGCAATTAAATCTTCTTCAGAATAAATATTTTCGACACCACGTTTAAGTTCGGCTAATATTGCTTCAATAGATTGAGCCATTTGTATTCCTTTTCTGATTAACATATAAAATGTGGTCTATTATAACGGGCTGAATTGAAATTGATAGCGCTAAAAAGGCGATAGGCAAAAAAAAACGCCTCATTTTGTGGGGGAATGAGGCGTAAAGAGTTGGAGTGATTACCTATTATTTTTGAATTGAGTTAATGATAATGATTCTCAATGCATTAAGCAAATAAATTTACAAAAACTTACAAATAAGAATGGTTATTATTTATGATGAGCCAAACAGGTTCGCTTAAATATCAGATTTAGTGGGTGTGATTTAAGCAATAAGCGGTCAGTTTTGAGTAAATTAGACCGCTTATTATTGGTTAACTTGAGTTTAACCATTCTTTTTAATTCGTGAAGCTTTTTTTGAATATTTTGTATTTGCTTTTCTTTTTTTTGTTCGTTTTTCGTTATTGTTCGTTGCGGTCAATGTGTTAAGTTCTTTAAACCTTGGTGGATGAGTAGCCTTTTTCGCTTTTTGTTTCGCGGTTTTACCTACAGCAATGCCTTTGCGTAAGTTATTCAGTAAAGCAAAATCAATCTTTTTATCCGCTAGATTAACGTTGATAACTTTAACGTTAACTGGGTCGCCTAAACGATAAATTAGCCCGCTTTCACTGACGAGTCGTTGGCGATCTGCATCATAATGGTAGTAGTCATTATCTAGTGTAGAAATATGAACTAAGCCATCAATCAGTAAATCATTGAGCTTGACGAATAAACCAAAGCCAGTAACGCTTGAAATAACGCCTTTAAATTCTTTGCCGAGATGATCTTGCATAAATTCACATTTCAGCCAATCAGCAACTTCACTAGCGGCTTCATCAGCTCGCCGTTCAGTAATAGAACATTGATCGCCAAATTGATCAATATCATCTAGTTTATAGTGATAGCCACCACCATTGGTGTAATTGCGTGTGTTGCCTTTTTCTTTTTCAATTAAATATTTAATTGAACGATGTAATAGAAGATCTGGGTAACGACGAATAGGAGAGGTGAAATGAGCATATTCACTCAAGGCTAAACCAAAATGACCAATATTATCGGCAGCATAAACGGCCTGTTTTAATGAACGTAATAGCATTGTTTGAATCAGTTCCCGATCAGGTCGTTCGCTTAGCATGGCTAGTAATTCAGCATAATCTTTGGGGGTGGGATCACGCCCTACATTCCATACTAAGCCACGCTCACGAATGAAGGATTTAAAGCTAGTGAGCTTTTCTTCACTTGGTTTATCGTGAATACGGAATAACGCAGGTTCATTTGCTTGTGTTACAAAGCGTGCAGCGGAGATGTTGGCTAAAATCATACATTCTTCAATGATTTTATGTGCATCATTACGGATCAGTGGTTCAATTCGTTCAATTCTGCCTTGTGGATTAAAGATAAACGGATTTTCGATGGTTTCAAATTCAATGGCACCACGTTTTTGGCGTGCTTTAGTTAGGCTTTTGAACATATTATTCAATTCTACTAAATGCGGTACTAATGAAGCATAACGGCTGTGTAGTGTTTGATCGCCATTTAATATTTTCCAAACTTTGTTATAAGTTAAACGGGCGTGTGAATTCATCACGGCTTCATAAAATTGATAACTGGTTAATTCACCACACTGGCAAACGGTCATTTCTGCTACTAAACAGAGGCGGTCAACTTGTGGGTTAAGCGAACATAAACCATTTGATAATACTTCAGGTAGCATTGGAATCACCCGGTTAGGAAAATAAACGGAGTTACCACGCTTAGCGGCATCTAAATCTAATGCTGTTTTAGGGCGAACATAATAGCTTACATCAGCGATAGCTACCCATAAACGCCATTGATCGCCTTCTTTTCTTGCGAATACGGCATCGTCAAAATCGCAGGCACTTTCACCATCAATGGTGACTAAGGGTAAGTGGCGTAAGTCTATTCGGTCTTGTTTGGCGACTTCAGGAACCTGATCATTATATTGCCGAATTTGTTTTTTGACGTCGTCACTCCAATGATGTGGAATATCGTGATTACGTAAGGCGATTTCGATTTCCATACCCGGCGCGAGATTTTCACCTAATATTTCGGTAATAAAGCCAATAGGACGGCTTAAACTGGCTTTACGCTCTTGTAATTCAACCACTACAATTTGCCCCATTCTTGCCCCCATACAATGTTCGGCTGGAATGAGAATATCGCGGGTAATACGGCTATCATCGGGCATAACGAAAGCGATACCGCTTTCTATGAAAAAGCGGCCGACAATTTGTTTTTTACCGGCTTCAAGCACGCGAACTATACGCACTTCACGGCGGCCATGGCGATCTGTACCATTGGGTTGTGCTAACACAAAGTCACCGTGCATAATCTGATTCATTTGATTATTGGGGATAAACCAATCTTTTTCATTGCCGTCAACTTGTAAAAAGCCATAGCCGTTACGATGGCCCATTACGGTGCCTTTGATTAAATCCATTTTTTCAGGCAATGCGTAAGATTTCCGTTTAGTGAAAATCAGTTGCCCATCATTTTCCATTGCATGTAAACGACGGCGGACTGCTTCACTGCGTTCTTCATCATTGATATTAAACGTAGCTAATAATGCTTCACAGCTCATTGGGGCATCAAAATGGCGGATAGTTTGTAAAATAAATTCACGAGAAGGGATAGGGTTGGCGTATTTTTCGCGTTCTTGTTGATAATTTGGATCAGTGATCATTTTTTTCTCATCATATTAAGCGGTCTAATTTGCTCAAAAAAGCTAAAGTAGACTGCTTGTTTTAGTTTAAATTTGCTAGCCAAAGGCGACTTTTTAAGCCCCAATAGCTAGTTAGTCCTGTTGTATATTCAACGATTTTGCCGTCTTTTATAAAGATAATCGTAGGTGTAGCTTGAATTGTCCAATTTTTTGCGATGTTACCATCAGGATCATTGATGGTAGGAAAAGTATATTTTTGTTGGGTTAAGTAGTTAGAGATATCTTTCTCATCGCCTGATTTAAGAGCAATGGTTAAGATGGGAATATTTTCATTCGCTAATTGTTGAACTGCAGCGGAAGTGAATTGACAGTAGCGACACCAAGTCCCCCAAAAATAAAGTAGCATGGGTTGTTGGTGGCTTAATTGTACAATAATGCGCGGGTGTTGATCAAGATCGTATAGTACCTGTTGGGCAAACTGATGTGGTTCAGTCGGTTTACGATACCAATCAATTATGACGCTTAGTATAATAAAGATCAGGCCATAGCTTAAAATATTTTTGATAAAGCGGGTCAATAAAACGGATTTTTTTGCCATTCTAATTTCTTTTATGACTGTAAGTGTAAGATGCGGCACCTCTGGCTAGCATTCTTAATTGCATAATAACCCGCTTTTTCAGTTTTTCACGTTCTTGTGTGTTCATATCTAATGCATAAGCACCTGCAGTGAATACGATGGTGACAAGCCCTTCTGCTTGAATATAGGCAATTTCACGACAACTGTGTGGATCTTTAGTCATAATATAATCCGTTAATTCTGCAATGAAATGTTGAATTTCACGCGATGCCACTGTACGGAAAGCCTGTGATGTGCCTGAGCTTTCACGTAATAATAAACGAAACACATTTGGACGGTCAGCAATCAACTCAAAAAATGTTTCGGTAGAAACCGCTACTATGCTGCCGCCAAAAGCAATTCGTTTGCGCGCTTGGCGCATCAGTTGCCTCAGTAATAAACCAGATTCATCGACCATCGCTAAGCCGAGTTCGTCCATATCTTTAAAATGGCGGTAAAATGAAGTGGCGGCAATACCAGCTTCACGTGCGACTTCTCTTAAACTTAGATTAGAAAAGCTTTTTTCCGCACTTAACTGATTAAATGCCGCATCGACTAATGCACGGCGTGTTTTTTCTTTTTGCAAGGCTCTAACGCCAAGATTACTCATTTTTACCTTCTTTTGTCATAATATAGGCAACTTCTTTGGCTAAACGTTCATAGCGAATACGTAAGGGGGAGCCAGGACGATATATTAAACCGATAGCTCGGTAAGGTTGTGGATTCTCAAAGGTTAGATAATGAATGTTAGCATTTTGTTTAGCCGCAAGTTCAGGAACTAAGGACATTCCGGCATTGGTTGCGACCATATTACGTAAGGTTTCTAAATTGGTGGCTTTAAAATGCGTACTTTCCTTGGCATCAACTGATAGGCAATAATCTAATGTTTGGGTACGTAAACAGTGGCCATCATCTAGAAAAAGTAATTCTTTATCTTTCAATGCATTAATTGTTAAACTTGACTGTTTAGCCCACTCGTGTTGTTTAGGTACTGCAAGTAGCATTTCTTCATTAAAGATAGGAATTTCAATAAAAGGTTCACTTTCTTTGACTAACGCTAAGATACCACAATCTAATTGACCTGCTTCAAGTTGATCAATCAATTGTGACGTCTGAAGCTCGTAAATATAGAGATCTAATTCTGGGAAAGCAGATTTTAGTGCGGGTAATGCAAAGGGCAATAAATATGGGCCTAGTGTTGGTATGATACCGACGTGCAATGGGCCAGACATTTCTTTGCCTTGATTGCTTGCCATTTCTTTGAGTATTTTCACTTCACGTAATACCGCTTTGGCCTGTTCAACAAGCGTTAAACCTGCTTGGGTAAATAATACTTTTCGACTGGTTCGTTCAAGCAATATTGTGCCTAACTCGTTTTCTAGTTTGCGAATTCGGTCGCTTAATGTAGGTTGGCTCACATTACAGGCGTCTGCGGCACGTCGGAAATGTTTATAGTCAGCTAAAGCAATTAAATATTCTAGATCTCTGATATTCACGGGTTCCCCTAAAAGTAGATTGAAGAATGACTATTTCCCCTATCGATTAAATAGGCTGAATTATGGCATAATTAGGTGTACAATAGATAGAATTTTTAATTAAAACATTACTAAACAGGAGAATTTTATGTCGTTAAAAGATATGACTGGTCAAAAAGTTCCTAACGTGACATTTCATACACGTCAAGGCGATGCTTGGGTAGATGTTACTACTTCTGAGTTGTTTGATAACAAAACCGTAGTTGTTTTTTCTCTGCCTGGTGCATTCACGCCAACTTGCTCATCAACTCATTTACCGCGTTATAACGAATTGGCTTGCGAGTTTAAAGCTGTGGGTGTTGATAGTATTCTCTGTGTTTCTGTTAATGATACCTTTGTAATGAACGCTTGGAAAGCCGACCAAGAGTCAGAAAATGTAATGGTTATACCAGATGGTAACGGTGAGTTTACTGAAGGTATGGGAATGTTAGTGGGTAAAGAAGATTTAGGCTTTGGCAAACGTTCATGGCGTTATTCTATGCTAGTGAAAAACGGCGTAGTTGAAAAAATGTTTGTTGAACCACAAGAGCCCGGTGATCCATTCAAAGTATCTGATGCAGATACGATGATGAAATATTTAGTCGCGGGTTGGCAAGCAAAAGAATCTGTTTCAATCATTACTAAACCAGGTTGCCCATTCTGTGCTAAAGCAAAAGAAACCTTAAAAGCGAAAGGTTATGCTTTTGAAGAAATCGTATTAGGTCGTGATGCATCAACTATTTCTGTTCGTGCTATTACAGGTAAAACCGCTGTACCACAAGTATTCATCGGCGGTAAACATATCGGTGGTAGTGATGAATTAACAGCGTATTTTGCAAAATAATAGTTGAAAATTAGCGCTTACACAGAAGCCAGTTCATTGAACTGGCTTTTTTTGTTTGAAAAGCGGTGGTAAAGGAAGGATACTTTACCACCGCTTGATTTATGGACGACTATTCAGTGAAAGTTTGCATAAAGGTGTTAGCTTGTTTGACCATTGTCTTAGAACCAATAAAGAACGGTACACGTTGGTGTAATTCGGTTGGTTTGATATCTAAAATCGGTTGGAAACCATCGGTTGCCATACCGTCAGCTTGTTCAGCTAAAAATGCCATTGGATTGCCTTCATACAGTAGCCGTAATTTGCCTTGTGGATAAACCGTTGAGGTTGGGTAAATATAAATACCGCCTTTGAGTAAATTACGGTGAAAATCAGAAACTAGTGAGCCGATATAACGAGATGAATAAGGCCGTTTGCTTGCTTCATCATTTTCTTGGCAATATTTGATAAATTTTTTCACACCCAGAGGGAATGTGACGTATTGCCCCTCATTGATTGAATAATATTTACCTTCAGCGGGCATTTTCATATCTGGATGAGAAAGAATAAATAAGCCAAGCGATGGATCGTAAGTAAAGCCGTTTACACCATTGCCTGTCGTGTAAACCAACATTGTTGATGAACCATAAGTCACATAACCCGCTGCAACTTGTTTACTCCCTTCTTGTAAAAAATCTTCAATTGTTACGGGAGAGCCGATCGGCGAGACACGTTTATAAATAGAAAAAATAGTGCCGACCGAAACATTTACATCAATGTCGGAAGAGCCATCTAGCGGATCTGTCATTAAGATATATTTGGCATTTCTATTTCGTTCGCTATCAAAAGCAATAAAATTATCATCTTCTTCTGAAGCAAAGCCTGCTACATCTTCACGAGCAAGTAAGGCTTTTTTCATGGTTTCATTGGCAAAAATATCTAGCTTCATTTGTGTTTCACCTTGTACATTCTCTGAACCGGCAAAACCAAGAATATCTTGGCTTAGGCCAGCACGATTAATTTCGCGGTGAATGATTTTGGCGGCTAAACGGATAGAGGCCAAAATGCCACTTAATTCTCCTTTTGCTTCAGGATATTCGGCTTGTTTTTCAATGATAAATTCGCCAAGCGTTTTCATAATTTCTCCTTATGGTATGCTAAAATAGCTAACTTTATTATAGAAAGAAATTATTGACAACCTTAACCGACTCAAACAATTTTGTAACATTGATCACAATGTTTTTACATTAAAGGTGGATTTATGAGGCAAAAACATATTCATATTCTTGGCATTTGCGGAACCTTTATGGGAGGCGTCGCGATGATTGCGCGCCAGCTAGGTTATAAAGTAACCGGTTCAGATACCAATGTTTATCCGCCGATGAGTACTTTTTTAGATAAGCAGGGAATTGAGATCATTCCAAATTACGATGTCAGTCAACTACAACCGGAGCCTGATATGGTGGTGATTGGCAATGCGATTAGTCGAGGTAATCCTTGCGTAGAATATGTGTTGGAACATCAATTACATTACACCTCAGGGCCACAATGGTTACACGATCATTTATTGAAAGATTGCTGGGTATTGGCGGTGGCGGGTACGCATGGCAAGACGTCTACCACTGGAATGTTGGCGTGGATTTTAGATCAAAATGGCATAGATACAGGCTTTTTAATTGGTGGTGTAGCGGGTAATTTTGGGATTTCAGCGCGGATTGGCTCAACTAAATTTTTTGTAATCGAAGCAGATGAATATGATTCAGCCTTTTTTGATAAGCGGTCGAAATTTGTTCATTATTCGCCTAGAACATTAGTTATTAATAATTTGGAATTTGATCACGCAGATATTTTTGTAGATTTAGCGGCGATTCAACGTCAGTTCCATCATTTAGTGCGGACTATTCCACAATCTGGGTGTATTTTGTCTTCAATTACGGATCAGAATACGCAAGCTGTATTAAAGATGGGAAATTACAGCGAATTACAATTTAGCGGGCAAGATCAAACTTGGTTTGCTCAGCCTTTAGTGGCGGATTGTTCAGCATTTGAGGTGCATTATCAAGGTAATAAAGCAGGGCAAGTGCAATGGAATGTTATTGGTGCACATAATATGCACAATGCTTTGATGGCGATTGCAGCTGCCCATCATAGTGGTGTTTCCATTACAGGTGCTTGTCAGGCGTTGGCGTCTTTTGTGAATGTTCAACGTCGTTTAGAAGTAAAAGGCGTGGTTAATAATATCACTGTATATGATGATTTTGCCCATCACCCAACGGCGATTGCGGCAACTATTAATGCATTGCGTGCTAAAGTAGGGCAACAGCGGATTTTGGCGGTGTTAGAGCCTCGTTCAAATACGATGAAAATGGGGGTACATAAACATGAATTGGCAACTAGCTTACAAGATGTGGATTCAGTTTTTATTTATCAACCGCCCACAATTGAATGGCAGGTTTCTGAAGTGCTTGCTAATTTAGCGCAACCTGCAATATCGGCTGATGATGTTGATGAATTAGTGATGCGCATTGTGCAACAGGCGAAGCCTAATGATCATATTTTAATTATGAGTAATGGTGCTTTTGGCGGTATTCATCAGAAATTACTGATCGCATTAGCTAATGCATGCCTATTTAGCCCATAAACCCTAGAATTTACACCGCATAAAATGCCTCTAACATAAAAATAATGGGTACCAATGAATAAACAAAGGCTAGCTTTACTAAGTTAAGCGGTCGTTTTTTGATTTTTTTGTAAAAAAATGCGAGGAATAGTCCGCTTTGTTAGATTATTTTTTGAAGCAGGCTAAATTTAAGGTAAAATCGACAATTATTTTTATATTGCATTGAGAAATATCATGACAGCGCAATTAACACTTGAACAGATCCAAGCTCTTGCACAGCAAGATATGCAAGCCGTTGATCAAGAGATTCTTGCTCAGCTGAATTCTGAAGTGCCACTCATTAATCAATTAGGCCATTACATTATTAGTGGCGGTGGCAAACGTATTCGTCCATTGATTGCCGTATTAGCAGCCAATGCCTTATGTTACACAGGGCGTAAGCATTTGACTTGTGCCGCCTTTATTGAATTTGTACATACTGCCACTTTATTACACGACGATGTTGTTGATGAATCGGCTTTACGGCGTGGACGTGAAACGGCGAATGCAATTTTTGGGAATGCAGCAAGTGTTTTAGTTGGCGATTTTATTTATACACGCTCATTTCAAATGATGACGTCGGTTGATTCACTGGAAGTATTAAAAGTGATGTCAGCAGCCACCAATGCATTAGCTGAAGGTGAAGTGCAACAATTAATGAATATTAATGACCCGCATACTACCGAAGCAAATTATATGCGAGTCATTTATAATAAAACTGCCCGCTTATTTGAAGCTGCTACACAATGTGTAGCGATAGTTGCCGGTGCTAGCCAACAGATTGAACAGGCTTTAAAAGCCTATGGTTGCTATTTAGGCACAGCTTTTCAATTAGTTGATGATATTTTAGATTATTCAGCAAAAGCAGAACAATTTGGGAAAAATGTAGGCGATGACTTTGTAGAAGGTAAACCAACTTTGCCATTATTGCATGCTTTGCAACACGCAAATGAAGCACAAGCAAGGATGATTCGCGAAGTGATTGAGCATGGTGGCGAACGTGCAAAAATTCCGATGGTGTTGGCGATTATGGCTGAGCATAAATCATTGGAATATGCAATGGCACGTGCTAAGCAAGAAGCACAAAAAGCGGTAGCAGCATTGGATATTTTAGCAGATACCGAATATAAAAAAGCGTTGATTTCATTGGCATATTTGTCGGTGGATCGGCGTTATTAAGTTACCTAAGCGGTTATTTTATATAGAATTTTTAAAATGATAGAACAACAAAATCAACAGCCATTGGCGCATCAGCAAGCATTGCAACAAAAGAAAAAATTGACACGTAAAGGCAAAGATCCGAATGCACCTTTTGTGCGAGAAAAATTAGCTTTGCCAGATGGGCATAATAAATTATTACTTCATTCTTGCTGTGCACCTTGTTCAGGCGAAGTCATGGAGGCTATTTTAGCTTCCGGGATTGAATTTACTATTTATTTCTACAATCCTAATATCCACCCAATGAAAGAGTATTTAATTCGTAAAGAAGAAAATATTCGATTTGCTGAAAAACATGGTCTTCCATTTGTTGATGTAGATGATGATTATGAAAATGATCGGAAAACATGGTTTAAAAAAGCGGAAGGTATGGAGTGGGAGCCTGAGCGAGGAGTACGTTGCACAATGTGTTTTGATATGCGGTTTGAGAAAACTGCTAAGTATGCTCATGAACATGGTTTTCCAGTGTTCACGTCCTGTTTAGGTATTTCACGTTGGAAAGATATGCAACAAATCAATGGCTGTGGTCATCGTGCGGCAGAAGCTTATCAAGACGTTATTTATTGGGATTATAATTGGCGTAAAAATGGCGGTTCGCAACGCATGATTGAAATTAGCAAACGCGAACGCTTTTATCAGCAAGAATATTGTGGCTGTATTTATTCATTACGTGATTCAAATAAATGGCGTTTAGAAACGGGGCGGCCAAGAATTGAGATTGGTAAATTATATTATTCGGCAGATTAATCTTTGATCGTTAATAATAAAAAGGTTAGCTTGTCAGAGCAGTAAAAGCGGTCAGTTTTCGTAAAATAATTGAGCAGATAAACAAGCGCTACCATTCGTCTGAATATCTGTTTAGTACAAAGAGGAAAAAACAATGTCAAATTTTGCAATGGTATTCCCAGGTCAAGGTTCACAAGCGGTTGGTATGTTAGCAGAACTTGCAACGGAATTTCCTATTGTTGAACAAGTATTTGCCGAAGCCAGTGAGGTTTTGGGCTATGATTTATGGGCGCTTGTTCAGCATGGTACAGCAGAAGAATTAAGTCAAACACAACGCACACAACCTGCATTATTAGCCGCATCAGTTGCAATTTATCGTGTTTGGCAACAAAAATACCCTGAGTTGAAACCCGCTATGATGGCTGGACATAGTTTAGGAGAGTATTCAGCTTTGGTGTGTGCTGGCGTATTGGATTTCCAAGACGCCATCAAATTAGTTGAATTACGTGGTAATGCTATGCAACAGGCAGTACCTGCAGGTAGCGGTGCTATGTATGCGATTATTGGTTTAGAGAATAATTCGATTATTAATGCTTGCCAACAAGCACAGCTTGAATTGGGCGAAGTGGTTTCAGCGGTTAATTTTAATAGTCCAGGTCAAGTGGTTATCGCTGGGAGTAAAACTGCGGTAGAAAAAGCGGCTGAATTATGTAAAACAGCTGGTGCGAAACGGGCATTACCATTAGCAGTAAGTGTGCCTTCACATTGCTCACTCATGAAGCCTGCCGCAGAAAAGCTAGCCGCTGCATTGCAAAATATTTCATTAAATCCACCGCTTATACCTGTTATTCATAATGTGAATGTCGCTGTTGAAACAGATGTAGATGCTATTCGCGAGCGATTGGTTGAACAGCTTTATAGTCCCGTTCGTTGGAGCGAAACTATTGAAAAAATGGCAGAACAAGGTATAGATACCCTCTTTGAAATGGGACCGAATAAAGTATTAACCGGTTTAGCTGGACGGATTGCTAAACAATTAACGGCAAAAGCAATCAATGATATTGCCTCATTAGCGGCTGTACAGGCTTAATCTATTAATCTTCTCTATATAGAGAAATTTATCGATAATGAAAAGGAATAAAATATGCAAGGTAAAATCGCATTAGTAACAGGCGCAACACGTGGTATTGGTAAAGCTATCGCCGAGGAATTAAGTGCAAAAGGCGCGATCGTTATTGGTACAGCAACATCAGAAAAAGGGGCTGAAACTATCTCAGCTTATTTAGGTGAAACAGGCAAGGGGTTTGTTTTAGACGTCACAAATCCTGCATCAATTGAAACGGTGTTAGCAGAAATTAAAGCACAATTTGGTGAGGTAGATATTTTAGTAAATAACGCAGGCATTACCCGCGATGGTTTATTAATGCGGATGAAAGATCAAGATTGGTACGATATTGTTGAAACAAACTTGACTTCTGTCTTCCGTTTATCAAAAGCGGTATTACGCCCAATGATGAAAAAAGGCGGTCGTATTGTGACGATTGGATCTGTAGTGGGTTCAAGTGGCAATCCTGGTCAAACAAACTATTGTGCAGCAAAAGCGGGCTTGGTTGGTTTTTCTAAAGCATTGGCAAAAGAAGTGGCTTCGCGTGGTATTACCGTTAATGTAGTGGCCCCAGGGTTTATTGCGACAGATATGACAGATGAGTTAAATGAAGATCAAAGAAATGCAATTTTAAGCCAAATTCCAGCAGGAAAATTAGGATCCGCAAAAGATATTGCGAAAGTAGTTGCATTTTTAGCCTCAAATGAGGCAAGCTATATCACAGGCGAGACAATCCATGTGAATGGCGGTTTATATATGAACTAATTGTTTGTATAGGTTGTTTAGCCGAGCTTTGTTCATCGCAAAGCTCGGCTTTGCTTTTTTCGGGTCATTTTTTTCGATAATGTGCAACAATGCACAAGTTTTAAAGGAAGTGTTATTTTATGAATAAAAATACATTGGTTGTTGGCTTTATGCTATTTGCAATATTTTTTGGTGCAGGGAACCTTATTTTCCCACCAAAGCTTGGCTTTGAGAGTGGTGCTGAGTTTGTTTCCTCTGTTTCCGGCTTTGTATTAACCGGTGTTGGTTTACCCTTATTAGGGATTATTGTCAGCGCGTTTTATCCGGGCGGTTATAAAGCCGTTTTGGATAAAATTCATCCATGGTTTTCAGCGATCTTCTTGATTGCCATTTATTTAGCGATAGGGCCATTTTTCGCAGGTCCTAGAACCGCAGCCACCGCTTACGAAATGGCTATAATGCCATTTATTAGTGAAGTCGGGCAGTTATCATTATTGATTTTTACCTTAGTCTATTTCTGTGTAGCATTATGGTTAAGTTTGAATCCAACTAAAGTCGTTGATCGCATCGGTGCTATTCTAACACCAGTATTATTATTGGCTATTATTGCATTAGTAGTAAAAGCGGTCTTTTTATTGAGCAGTGATGAAGTATTTCAATTACAAGCACCTGCGGTGACTGAGAACTCTTATTTCTTTAAAGGTGTTGTCGATGGTTATTTAACTATGGACGCATTAGCGTCATTGGCGTATTCAGTTATTGTATTGAATGCGATTCAAAGTAAAAGTTTGACTAATAACAGTTCATTACAACGTCAAACTATTTTTGCAGCATTAGTAGCAGCAGTAGCATTAGCACTTATTTATATTGGATTAGGGTGGATTGGTAATCATATGGCGATTGATCAAGCAACCTTAAGTATGCTTGCTGAGAAACAATTAGATTTAGGTACTTATATTCTGAATATGATTACGACAGAGGCATTTGGTGAATTAGGTAGTGCGGTATTAGGCATTATTGTGTCTCTTGCTTGTTTAACTACAGTGGTGGGGCTAGCGGTTTCAGTCAGTGAATATTTCAATGAAATTTTCCCAAAAATTTCATACAAAATGTATGTAGTGTTATTTACGGTGATTAGTTTTATTATTGCTAACCAAGGTTTACAGGAAGTAATTAGCAAATCTATTCCTGTGCTATTAATTCTTTATCCAATTGCAATGACCGTCATCTTACTTTTATTAATTAATTTATTTATTAAATTACCATTAATGGCGCAACGTATTGCATTGTTATTAGTAACTATTATCGCGGTTTCATCGGTTATTGGTTTAAGTTTTACTGAGCAGTTACCATTGAGAGTGTATTCAATGGAATGGTTACCCTTTGCGGTGATCGGCACTATTGTTGGGCTGCTAATGAGTAAATTAAGCGGACAAAAAGTTGCTTAATATTACCTTTTGCTGATTTTTTGGAGTAAAAATGCCAGAATTACCAGAAGTCGAAACGTGCCTACGCGGTATTGAGCCTTATTTAGCAGGGCAAACTATTCAGCAGATTGTAATACGTACACCAAAGTTACGTTGGCCAATTTCTGCTGAATTGTGTGCGATGTCAGGCGCAAAAATTTTGGCACTGTCTCGCCGTGCAAAATATTTAATTATACACACTGAACGCGGTGATATTTTGGTACATCTTGGTATGTCAGGTTCACTCACCATTCTGAATTCATCTCAACCAACAAAAGCAAGCAAACACGACCATGTTGATTTGATTACAGAAGCAGGCATCATTTTACGTTACAATGACCCTCGTAAATTTGGTGCTTGGTTATGGGCTAAACAAGCGGAAAATTATCCACTGATCACAAAATTAGGCCCTGAGCCTCTTTCGGATACTTTTACAAGCGATTATTTATTCAAAAAAAGTCGTAACAAAACCGTCGCGGTAAAAAATTTTATTATGAACAATGATATTGTTGTTGGTGTGGGAAATATTTATGCCTCTGAATCGCTTTTTATGGCGGGGGTTCATCCTGAATTAGCGGCGCAAAATCTAACTGAAAAACAATGTGTACAGTTAAGGAATGTGATTCAAGCCGTATTAACCAAAGCGATTATTCAAGGCGGCACCACATTAAAAGATTTTACTCAACCAGACGGTAAACCAGGCTATTTTGCGCAAGTGCTACAAGTATATGGTAGGAAAGGTGAGGAATGTCGAGAATGTGGTACGCTCATTCAAACCAAAGTGATTGGGCAACGTAACAGTTATTTTTGCCCTGATTGTCAGCCGTTGCCTAAATAACAGAAAAAGCCAAATAGTAAAAAAGCGGTCAAATTTGACCGCTTTTTTTATGATTATATTTAATGTTACATAAACCAACCTGTTGGGGTAACAGGCTTATTATCAAAGAATCTAGCCGCGCCATAAATTATTCTGAAAATATACCAAATACCTACTGCCCAAATGAGAAAAACACCTATGAAGACAATGGTTAATAGGAAGCCTAATCCGCACAGAATTACTGTACCCCAAAAGGTTTTAATTAAGAAACGTAAGTGATCATAGTAAAGCGTACCAATCATTTTATCTCGTTTAATATAAGCCAAGATTACGCCTGCGATAGTGGGAATGCCACCAAAAATAATGCCTAAACCAAATAAAGCATAAATGAGATACATCATTTTACGTTTTGCATCATCAGAATTCAATAAAAAAGGATCGTTCATTAAAGCCTCCTAAGCCATTATCAGGTTTATTAATCGTAAAAAGTTAGAAAGTAGACTGCTTGTTAATTATTCAATATTTTCTGTTGGTGATTGCTCATCACGAGGCTTATAGAATTTAGAGAAGAATAGGCCAACTTCAAATAATAAACACATTGGAATGGCTAACAACGTTTGAGAAAAAACATCAGGCGGTGTTAATAACATACCAATTGCAAATGCAGCGACAATAATATATGGACGTTTGCTTCGTAAATCATCAGCTGAAATTACGCCAGACCAACAAAGCAAAATGATGGCTACAGGCACTTCAAAGCAAATACCAAAAGCTAAGAAAATAGTTAAGACAAAATCTAAATAGCTACTGATATCAGTGGCTACTTGTACACCTTCAGGTGCGGTACTGGTCAGAAAGCCAAATACTAGTGGAAATACAACATAATAGGCGAAAGCAACCCCAGTATAAAATAACAATGTACTAGACACGAGTAATGGATAAACCAAGCGTTTTTCGTGCTTATAGAGTGCTGGTGCGACAAATGCCCAAATTTGATACAAAATAAATGGCACGGACAAGAAGATTGCCACTACGCCGGTTAACTTAAGTGGAGTAAAAAAAGGCGTAGTAACATTGGTTGCAATCATTGTTGCGCCCGCAGGAAAGTTTTCAGTGAGCGGTGTAGCAAGCAATGTATAGATATCATTTGCCCAATACACCAACATACAAAAAACAACCAAAACACAAACAATTGCACGCAATAAGCGGTTTCTTAATTCAACTAAGTGGCTAATCAGAGGCTGTGATTCTTCAATTGACATTCTGTTTATCCTGTTCTAGTTTGGTAGTTGAGGGGGAAACTAAATCATCATCTGGTGGATAATAGGCAGTCAGTTTAGATTCATCTAATTCGTTAGCTTCGGTTATTTCAGAGGGCTGTGCGTTGGCAATATTTTGCTGAATATCAGCGACTTGTTCATCGGTCAGTTTACCGATTTGATTCGCGTTATTCAGATCATTTTGCATTTTTTGAGCAGATTGTTTTAAATCTTCCACTGTTTGGGTTAATTCAGGTGAAAGTGTCGTTAAGTTCATTGCTTCTGCTTTTTTAATACTTTCTTGTAATTCTTGTAGCTTTAATTCTTGTGATAATTCGTGTTGTACATTTGTTGCTAAACTGCGGATAGTTCTAACCCAACCCATTACAGTTCGGATCGCAACAGGTAAACGTTGCGGACCTAGTACGACTAACCCCACAACAAAAATCAGTATTAATTCAGAAAAACCGATATCAAACACGAATTATGCCTGCTCTTTTTCTTTTGTTTTCTCGGTGGTAGAAGTTGATTCTTTTGCTTCTACTTTATCAAAATTGGCATCTTGAGATTTATCTTCTGCCATTGCTTTTTTAAAGCCTTTTACTGATTCACCTAAATCAGTCCCTAAAGTCCGTAATTTTTTAGTGCCGAACAGTAAAACGATAATTGCAACAATAATCAGTAGTTGCCAAATGCTAATTCCACCCATAGGAGTTCCTCTATTGAAATATAAATTGGACGAGTAAAAATGGTTTTCTATTATATGTTACTTTAACTATATTGCCAAAAAAAGATAGGAAAGTCGCTTATTAACTTGCATCATCTTGATCAAGCGCATTATTTTCGTCTACATAATGCTAAACATAGCATAGTTAAAATAGGTAAACTTAACCAAAGTGGTAAACTATTGAACTGCCATAATAAACTAAGAATAATGCTACCCATGATGATCATTTTGACATTATAAGTTTTATTATCCGCTTGTGATTGTAATGTTTTATTTAATTCTGCTAAGCGGTAATTAATGTGTTTTTGTTGCTGTAATGCATTAAAAACGGCTTCAGGAAATTGGGCAAAATGTTCGCGGAATTGGGGCGCTTGTTGTTTTAAATCACGTAAAATGGCTTTGAAACCAACTTGTTGATCTAGCCACTTTTGTAAGAATGGTTTAGCGGTTTGCCATAGATCTAATGCAGGATAAACTTGACGGCCGAGTCCTTCAATATAGAGTAATGTTTTTTGTAATAATACTAATTGCGGTTGTACTTCCATATTGAATTGACGGGCTACATTAAATAAATTTAATAGCACTTGACCAAAAGAAATTTCAGCTAATGGTTTGGCAAAAATCGGTTCGCAGACTGTTCGAAATGCTTCTTCAAAAGCATCAACATCAGTATCAGCAGGTGTCCAGCCTGATTCAATATGCATTAATGCAACGCGACGATAATCACGATTAAAAAACGCGACAAAGCTTTCTGCTAAGTAACGTTTGTCATTTTGATTTAATGTGCCAACAATGCCACAATCGATGCCAATATATTGTGGATCTTCAGGGTGGTTTGGATTAACAAAAATATTGCCGGCGTGCATATCTGCGTGAAAGAAACTATCACGAAACACTTGGGTGAAAAAGACTTGTACACCACGTTCTGCTAATAATTTCATATTCGTGCCGTTCTCTGTGAGGGTGGCGATATCAGATACAGGAATGCCGTAGATACGCTCCATTACAATTACATTTTTATGGCAAAAATCGGGATACATTGCCGGCACATAGAGCATTTCGCTGTTTTCAAAATTATTGCGTAAGCGAATCGAATTTGCCATTTCGCGTGTTAAATCTAATTCGTCTAGTAGCGTTTTTTCATACTCGCGTACCACTTCAGTTGCTCGTAAACGTTTTGCATCATCAGATAAATAGGGAATCAGTTTGGCTAGTTGGTACATCAGAGCGATATCCGCTTTGATAATGGGTTCAATATCTGGCCGGATAACTTTTAGTACTACATTTTGGCCTGCAAGCGGTTGATTTTTGTTGAATGTTGCCGTGTGTACTTGGGCGATAGAAGCAGAGGCAAGTGCTTGTTCATCAAAATCATCAAACCAAGTTTCTAGCGTGTTACCCAATGCTTGTTCGATAATTTTACGTGCTAACTTGCCATCAAAGGGAGCAACAGAATCTTGTAAGAGTGCAAGTTGATCAGCTAATGCGGGTTCAAATAAATCACGGCGAGTTGCGAGCATTTGACCAAGTTTAATCCATACAGGGCCTAATTCTTGTAAGGCTAAACGCAGGCGTACACCAAAAGGTTGATCTTTGTGTTCGTTTTGCAACCAAAAAAATGCTTTACGGGTTAAGCGGGCAGAATAAGTGAATGGAATATCCGGAATGA
Organism: [Haemophilus] ducreyi; assembly: GCF_900109315.1. Lineage (GTDB taxonomy): Bacteria > Pseudomonadota > Gammaproteobacteria > Enterobacterales > Pasteurellaceae > Haemophilus_B > Haemophilus_B ducreyi. The sequence goes on from NZ_FOJC01000007.1 coordinate 45,911, forward strand.
TTTCATCAATGCCATAACGTAAAAAGGTTGCAATAATTTGATATGAACGGCGAGTATTTTTAAATATCATTTATTTTTCTCACATTGGGCTAGCTTTTGTTCTAAACGTTTGGCTTGCTGTTCAAGATCGGCAATTTGATCATAAAAGTGAACCGCTTGTAGGCGGTGGACTAATACAGGGCGTTCCTGCATAAGATTATCTATTAAGTGTTGGTTATTTTGCTTGATACGCTTTTTAATATTACGGAATAGTCGCTGTGCAAAATCTGTTGAGCTTTGGGCAAGGACATCGCCAACAAAAGGGGAAAGTAATTCAGCAGGATCTTGTTCGAGTTCCGATAATAGCGTGTTGAAATATTGTAATACTTCAAGATCACCTGTCAGCACGAGTTTTTTATGATTGATTAATTCTGTTAATTTTTGTTTATCCGCCAATTGTGGCAAGGTATCCAACGCAAGCTGAATACAACAATCGGCGTTAGCCGGATAATCAGATAAACAATCAATGCGATTATGACTGAAAAAGAAAAATAGGTTTACTTTAGGCCAGCTTAATTCAATTTGTAAAATGCGGTTATGCAATTTACCTAAAGGTGCTTTGACGTGTGGTGAGCGTTTAATTAAAGCATTTAATAGGGTTTCTAATGCTGCTAGACTAAATTGTGGCAACATAAGCTGTTGTTTAAGTTGATCGAGTAACATCATTGTCCTCTACTCATTTTATCGATAAGCAAGATTAAAATTTATAGCCACGGTGTAAGGCGACAATCCCAGCACTCAAATTGTAATAATTAACACTCTCAAACCCCGCATGTTCCATCATTGTTTTTAATTCATCTTGTTTAGGATGCATACGAATCGATTCTGCTAGATAACGATAACTTTCCGCATCATTCACGACAATCTCACCGACTTTAGGTAAGATATTGAAAGAATAAAAATTATATAATTGGCTGATGGGATCAAAAATCGGCTTGGAAAATTCTAAGACTAATAAACGACCGCCTGGCTTTAAGACGCGATACATTGATTTTAATGCTTTATCTTTGTCTGTTACATTGCGTAAGCCGAAACTGATCACCACACAATCGAAAGTATTATCAGCAAAAGGTAAATGTTCAGCATTGGCTTGTACATAATTAATATTACCTACCACGCCTAAATTGCGTAATTTATCGCGTCCCACTTCTAACATTGAGCTATTGATATCCGCTAGAACCACTTGCCCTGTTTCGCCAACAATCCGCGAAAATTTTGCACTAAAATCACCGGTACCACCGGCTAAATCTAGCACTTGTTGCCCTTTACGTACGCCACTGCAATCAATGGTAAAGCGTTTCCAAATGCGATGAATACCAAAGGAGAGTAAATCGTTCATCAGATCGTATTTAGCGGCAACGCTATGGAAGACATTGGCGACTAATTGCTGTTTTTCTTCTTTCGCAACCGTTTTAAAACCAAAATGGGTGGTTTCATTTGCCTGATTTTCAGCAGTAGATTGTGTATCTTTTGTCATAAAATTCTCATTACCTAAAATAAGATGTAACCATAGCAAAAAAGCGGTCGTTTTTCCTTAAAATTTTGCAAAATAAATCAAGTAAATTATTACTTACTTGACGGCGAGCCATTGGAGTTGTACCATAGGCTTACTATTTTTTCTTGAGGATACCTATTTTGGACAGTCATAGTCGATACTTATCAGATTAACCCACCTTGTCCGGCCTCTAAGTTGCCGATATGGTCGGTAACTCTCATCAGTATCTTTTTTTGTTCATTGCCTCATACAACTTTTTGGGAGTATGAAATGATTCGTGCATTTGCATTAGATAACGCACGTCTTGTGAGCCTTGATGAAAACTCACCAGACCAACTTAACGACGCTGTTTGGATTGATTTAGTTGATCCTTCAGAAGATGAACGTAGCGTGTTGAAATTAGGCTTAGACCAAACGCTAGCGGAAGAACTGGAATTAGAAGATTTAGAAGCTTCTGCGCGCTTTTTTGAAGATGAAGATGGTTTACATCTGCACTCATTTTTTTATTGCTTAGATGACGATGATTATGCCGATATCGCTACGGTTGCCTTTACTATTCGCGATGGGCGTTTGTTTACATTACGTGAACGAGATTTACCCGCTTTCCGTTTATATCGCATGCGAGCGCGCCGTGAAAAATTAATCGATAGTAACGCTTATGAATTACTGCTTGATTTGTTTGAAACAAAAATTGAGCAACTTGCTGGCGTACTTGAAACGGTTTATTCTAGTTTAGAAAAATTCAGCCACGTTATTTTAGACGGTAAACAGGAAGCGGAAAGTTTAAATCAAGTTTTATCAGATTTAACTGAATTAGAAGATATTAGCTCGAAAGTTCGACTATGCTTAATGGATACACAGCGTGCATTAAGTTTCTTATTACGTAAAACACGTTTGCCAAACAACCAGCTGGAACAAGCTAGAGATATTATGCGAGATATTGAATCTCTACAACCGCATCACGAGTCGTTATTTCACAAAGTGAACTTTTTAATGCAAGCGGCAATGGGCTTTATCAACATTGAACAGAATAGAATTATGAAATTCTTCTCTGTCGTGTCAGTAATGTTCTTACCGGCGACATTAGTGACCTCAATATATGGTATGAACTTTGAAATTATGCCAGAACTACAATGGGATTACGGTTATCCAACAGCCTTGTGTATGATGATCACGGCAGCGATAACGCCGTATCTCTACTTTAAACGCAGAGGTTGGTTATAAATATTAGGCGAGCTTAATGCTCGCTTTTTTGATGCTGTGAGCAAAAAGAGTGTAAAAAATACGTAATAAAAAACCGCTTATAACGTTGATTATAAGCGGTTTTTTTATGTGATGGCGGAGGAAGTGAGATTCGAACTCACGGAGGGCGTAAACCCTCGCCGGTTTTCAAGACCGGTGCCTTCAACCACTCGACCATTCCTCCGTTGAAAACGTCTCACATAATATCGATTTTGTTTTGTATGGTCAAGCGAAAAATAGTTAAAAGGCGTTAAGTGAGCTTTTTTTCAACATTAATGGCTGGTTTAGTTTATTTCCTGATCAACCAAACTCCGCTTTCTATATGATGGGTATAAGGGAATTGATCAAAAAGCGCCACACGTTCAATTCGGTGTGTTGTCGTTAATTGCCGTAAATTGTCCGCCAGTGTAGCGGGATTACAGGAAATATATAAAATTCGTGGATAGTTTTGCACCATATTGAGTGTTGCTTGGTCTAAACCTGCACGAGGAGGATCAACAAAGATCGTATTACATTGATATGCGCTTAAGTCAATGCCTTGCAAGCGGTTAAATTGACGCACGCCGTTGATTGCTTGAGTAAATTCTTCTGCCGACATTCGAATAATTTGCAGATTATCGATGCCATTTTGTGCAATATTATATTGGGCGGAATGAACTGATGATTTGCAAATTTCCGTTGCGAGTACTTTGCGAAAATTGCCCGCTAATGCAATAGAGAAGTTGCCATTTCCACAATATAATTCTAATAAATCACTATCTTGGCTATTTTCGGTACATTTTTGTGCCCACTCAAGCATATTAATGTTCATTTTGGCATTTGGCTGGGTAAAACTATTTTCTACCTGACGATAAATTAATGTTTTACCTGCGACATTTAATTTTTCTTTGACATAATCACAATCTATTGCAATTTTTTGTTTGCTAGCGCGGCCAATAATGTGCACGGTTAAGCCGGGTTCACTTAAACGTTGTTTGAGTAATTTTGCTTGCACAAGCCATTCATCCGTTAATTTTTTGTGATAGAGGAGGGAGATGGCTATTTCACCGCTTAAGGTGGTTAAGTAGTCAATTTGAAATAGTTTATGTGTCAGTAGTGGGATGCCTTGAATGTGAGTCAGCAGTTTTTGCATCATGGTATTGATCAACTGGTTTGCAATGGGCAATTGATCAACACGATAGCGTTGTTTGGTCGTTGGATCGAACATAATATGATAGAGATCATTTTCGCCTTGTTCATTTTTTTGGTGCCAAACACGAAATTCTGCCCGCATACGAAAGTGGCTAGTTTCTGATGCAAAAATATCAAAGGGTGGTGGATTAAAGGGTGCTAGTAACGCGGTCAGATTATCGACTTTTTGGGCGAGTAATTCAGGGTATTGCTCGATAGGAAGGCTCACGCTTTTTACCTCAAAATGTAAAAGATAAGAGTAAAAACAAACCACAAAATACTCGGCAAACGTTGTGTTGTTTTTCGGTATTTCGTGGCTAATTTATTAAGTAGCTTGATAGTTGTTAATTATTCAGCGGCACTGAAGTCATCACCAGAATCGTTGCCCGCATTGCCAGAAAGGGTATAAATACGTTTTGTTTTGCTAGTCAGTGAGCGGTATTTTAACCAGGCTTTTTCGATAACACTTTCAGCAATTTCATCACCTTTCATTACCGCTACAAAACGTTCTTCTTCTGCGGTTACTGGACTCCGTTCGGTTGTTTCTAACGCTAAACACGCCTGACCAAATTGCTCTAAAGTTTGTGATTCACGAATAGTGTAATCGCCATGACGAGCAAAGCCTCGTGGGTAATTTTTGTCATCAAAGAAACGGCGCGTAACGCTAAAACTCTCTGCCATAATATGCCTCTTTATATATTGCTGAATTTATCAAGGAAAAAATTGGTCTATGATTAAATCAATTAATAAAAATAAGTCAAGGTCTTATCATTAAATTTAGTTGATTTTATGAGGATTTTGGCTATTTTGCCGATAAACCCCGTTCATAGTTACTCATTAGGATGAAAAGCGTGCTTAAGGGCTATAAGCAAGCGGTTATATTTGTGTGTTGTTAATCGATCGGTGGTACATAAGTACCTTGTGCAATGGCATCTTTAATCCGTTCTGCTTTGGCTAAGACTTGCTCTAATAATGCTTTAACATTTTCAAAAGTAGCAATTGGACTCAATGTCGTCATTTTGAGTGATTGCTTATCAGCTACCTTAGTTACGCCAATATTTGCTTCACCACGCGCGAATAATTCATCAGCCACATTTTGGTTTAAGGTATCAATTAATTCTTGCGGATAGTCTTTTGGCACCACTCGGAATAATACTGATGCAAATTGTGCAGGAACAAGCATTTCTAAGTTATCTGTTGCATTGATATATGCTTCAACTTGTCGAGATAAATAAACGCCGTGATCAATCATAGAGGCATATAAATCTTCACCTAATGCATCTATGGTGAACCATAATTTTAGCGCATCAAAACGACGAGTCGTTTGCAATGATTTTGCGACTAGGTTTGGCACGCCGTGGGCTTCATCATACTCTGAATTTAAATAGTCTGCTTTATAGTCAATGAAGCGATAATTTGCTGGATCTTTAAGTAAGAATGCGCCACATGAGATGCTTTGGAAGAAGTGTTTATGAAAATCGAGGGTAATCGAATCAGTTAATTCAATGCCATTTAAGAAGTGGCGGAAATCTTTAGATAATAGTAAAGCACCGCCCCAAGCAGCGTCAACGTGTAGCCACGCTTGGTATTCATCTGCGAGTTTTCGAATAGCGGTTAAATCATCAATTGCACCTGCATCTGTAGTGCCTGCAGTGGCAACGATACACGCGACAATATTGCCTGAGGCTTTTAAATCAGCTAATGTTTTGGCTAACGCGTCGAGATCCATTTGGGCATTGGCATTAGATGGTACTGTTACAACTGATTGGAAACCCATTCCCATCATGGCCATATTTTTTTGCACAGAAAAATGTGCATTTTCAGAACATACTACTTTAACGGTTTGCATTGCCGCTGCGGGGATACCGTTCGCTTGCACTGACCATTCTGTACCATCATCATGTTGCCAATGTTTAGCAATCGCCCAATCACGTGCTAATAGAACGCCCATTAAATTTGATTGTGTGCCACCTGATGTAAAAACGCCAGCAGTGCCTTGGCCATAACCAACTTTATGACGTAACCAATCAATTAAATGTTCTTCCATAATCGATCCGGCTGGACTTTGATCCCAAGAATCCATTGATTGATTAGTGGCATTAATCAATACTTCGGCAATTTGGCTGGTAACCATTGTTGGACAGTGCAAGTGAGCAAGTGAATGGGGGTGATGGACTTTTAAGCTTGGATTTAAGAAAATTTCTACCAACTTCTCTAGCGATTTCTGCACACCAACCCCATTTTTTGACGGATTAAAACCATCAATTAGTGTACGCATTTGTTTGATTGAACCGCCCGTATACATTTTATCGTTTTTTAACCACTCACTTACGGCTAACACTGCATTATTCATTGCATTTTGATAATTTGCAATAGATTGGGCATCACTACAGAAAAGAGCCTGTCTATGTTTTGAAATATCTGTCATTGTTATGTTCCATTTTATTTGCGTGCATAAGCGATATTGTGCTTAAGCTTATATAAAAAAGCACGAGGGGAAATCTCGCGCTTGCATATTATGCTTGTTAAGCGGTCTATTTATTGCAAAATTAGTCCGCTTATTTTGATGATTGAGGTTAGTTGATTAACCTCTAACCGCCTTAATTGCATCAGCGACTGATTGTGTGAAACGTTTGATAAATTCTTCACATTCTGTTTGATTAATATTTACTGGGCAAAGGACTCTGACTACATTACCACCACGACCGCCACGTTCTAGTAATAATTTGTTATTAAAGCAGCATTTTTGGATCGCAATAGCTAATTCACAATCTTGTGGATAAGCGCCTGTGGCATCTTGTGCTTGACGTTCATCCACAATATCGATACCCATCATCAAACCTTTACCACGTACATTACCAATACAAGCAAATGTTTTACTTAATTCACGTAAGGCATTGGTTAAGTATTCACCACGTGCCTGTGCATTCTGCGCTAGGTTTTCTTGTCGCATAATTTTTAATGAGGCATAGCCAGTTGCCATAGCTAGCTGATTACCGCGGAATGTGCCTGTATGGCCAGCAGGCTGCCAAGCATCAAATTGTTTTTTGATCGCTAAGACGGCTAATGGTAGGCTCCCACCGATGGCTTTTGACATAACCACAATATCTGGTGCAATGCCTGCGTGTTCGAAAGCAAACATTTTTCCTGAACGGCAGAAACCTGCTTGGACTTCATCTACAATCATTAATATGCCGTGTTTTTGAGTTACTTCACGGACTTTTTGTAAGAAACTGATCGGTGCTGGCACCACTCCGCCTTCGCCTTGAATGGCTTCTAAGATCACCGCGGCTGGTTTAACTACGCCACTTTCAATATCTTCAATAAAGTTTTCAAAATAGCGTTCAACAGCTTTTGCACCCGCTTCACCGCCAATACCAAATGGGCAACGATATTCGTGTGGATAAGGCATAAATTGCACTCCTGCCATTAGGTTTTGTACCGCATTTTTGGCGCCAAGATTACCGGTTAAAGATAATGCACCGTGCGTCATGCCGTGGAAACCTCCGGAAAAAGCGATAATATTTCCTCGGTTTGTGTAAGTTTTGGCTAATTTAATGGCCGCTTCATTGGCATCGGCACCTGATGGACCGGTGAACTGTAGAATGTATTCATCTTTAGGGAAGAAAGATAATAATTCTTCTGTAAAGGCATCTTTTAATGGCGTAGTTAAATCAAGAGTATGTAATGGTAAACCGCTATCTAATACATCTTTGATAGATTGCATTAGTATCGGATGATTATGGCCTAATGCTAATGTTCCTGCACCTGCCAAAAAGTCAAGATATTCATTTCCTTCAACGTCTGTAACCCAACATCCTTGTGCTTTGGCATATGCAAATGGCAGTTTACGTGGATAACTGCGTACATTAGATTCCATTTTATCTTGGCGATCTAAGAAATGTTGGTTGGAGGCAAGAACCGCCTTAATAGGAGTAGTAATTGTCATTTGAAATTAAACCTTCTAAAAAAGGTGAAAAAAATAAGTCGGGTGCCTTGCGGTAAGCCTAAGCTTTCTGTTCTAAAAAACAGATGCGATGGGGCATTTGACTCGCTACTTATTAAAAAAAGCGTTTCAGCTTTTTTGTTTTTACCCTATGGAACACGCTAGATGAGGATAGGTTGGAAACAAGTTTAAATGTAGGGTTACATTTAAAGACGGCTAATAGTACATTTTTTTTGAAAAAATGAAAGTGAATTTTATTATTTTGTCTCTAATAAATCGGTATAAAAAAACCTAGCACTAGCTAGGTCTTATTAAAGGTTAAAAACAAAATTATTTGATTTTAGCTTCTTTATAAATTACGTGTTTACGCACAACAGGATCAAATTTTTTGATTTCCATTTTTTCTGGCATATTACGTTTATTTTTTGTTGTTGTGTAGAAGTGACCAGTTTCAGCAGTTGAAACTAATTTGATTTTCTCACGATTACCTTTAGCTGCCATTGGTTAGCTCCTTAGATTTTTTCGCCACGAGCACGGATTTCAGCTAATACTGCATCAATGCCTTTTTTATCAATAATGCGCATACCTTTCGCGGTTAAGCGTAAAGTCACGAAACGGTTTTCACTTTCAGCCCAAAAACGATGAGTATGTAAGTTAGGTAAAAAACGACGACGAGTCGCATTTAATGCGTGTGAGCGGTTGTTACCAACTGCTGGACGCTTGCCGGTTACTTGGCAAACTCTTGACATTTTAATTCTCCAATTACTTAAGTAATGTTTAAATGGTTCGGGCGATTAGGACTAATTTTAGCTTGATCTAATTGCCTCGTCAGGCATCAACCCAACCAAAGTCATATTTAAAGACCAGAGATTATACTCATATTTACTTGCTTATTCAAGCTTCAATTTATTAATTATTTTGGTGAAAGCGCTCTTCTTCAAAGGAGAAATAGCTACCTTTACCCACGATAATATGATCGACAAAGCGCACCTCAACTAAGTGACACGCGGCTTTAATTTTTTGTGTAAGTTGTCGATCTGCTTGGCTTGCGGTGTAATTTCCAGACGGGTGGTTATGCGCGACAATAATTGCTGCGGCATTACATTTTAATGCTTCTTTAATAATTTCCCGTGGGTGGACGGTTGCTTGATTAATGGTGCCATAGAACATTTTTTCTTTTTTAATTAAGCGGTTTTGATTATCAAGAAATAACACCATAAACACTTCACGTTCTTCAAATTCTAGCTCCGCTTGAAAATACATTATTGCTAAATGCGGTGTATTAATTGTTTCACACATTTGCATTTGTTGGGCTAAGTAGCGTTTAGTCATTTCTTTGCTGGCTTGCAATTGAATAAATTGTGTTTGCCCTAAGCCTTTAATTTGGCAAAAGGCGTTTAGGTCGGCGGTGAGTAAGGCACGTAATGAGCCAAATGTGGTTAATACTTGGTTAGCTAATTGCATTACGGGTAGTCCTTTAATCCCAGTGCGTAAGAAAATGGCTAATAATTCTTGATCGGTGAGTGCGTTTGCACCATACGTTAATAATTTTTCACGTGGCATTAATTCTGATGGGGTCATTGTTATACGGCTATTCAGTTAACTAAAAAATAGATGATAAGCAAAAGCATAATCAAGCTAATAGATTGAAGAAAAAGGGAATTTCCTGTTTTTCGAGGGAGATCGCAAAATTAGCTTTATTGTGAGCGGATACTTATTAGGGTAAAATAGCCTATAATCATGATTATATTTAACTTATAGTGCTAGAATATTTGCAAGAAAAGGGATTGAGAATGCTCACTAATAAAAACATTTTAGTTGGTATTACCGGCGGTATTGCTGCTTATAAAACGATTGATTTAATTCGCCTTTTGAAAAAAGCAAATGCTAATGTTCGAGTAGTATTAACGCCTGCTGCAGAAGCTTTTGTGACTCCATTAACGTTGCAAGCTATTTCGGCTAATCCTGTTTCAAATAGTTTGCTTGATCCACACGCTGAATTAGCAATGGGACATATTCAGTTAGCTAAATGGGCTGATTTAGTTTTAATTGCGCCCGCTTCAGCGGATTTTATTGCGCGTTTGCGAGCGGGTATGGCGAATGATTTACTTACTACTCTTTGTTTAGCGACGGTGGCGCCTATTTTTATTGCTCCTGCAATGAATCAACATATGTTTCATCAAAAGGTAACACAACAAAATTTGGCTGAATTAGTCGATCGAGCGGTAAAAGTGATTGGGCCAAATAGTGGAGTGCAAGCGTGTGGTGATGTTGGTGCAGGGCGCATGTCTGAGCCAAATGAGTTATTACAAGCTATTTGTGATCATTTCCAGGTTAATCAGGATTTACAGAATATGGTAGTTACTGTTACTGCGGGGCCTACGCGTGAGCCTATTGATCCTGTGCGTTATCTTAGTAATCATAGTTCAGGCAAAATGGGCTTTGCGATTGCAGCTGCTTTTGCGAAACGTGGAGCGACTGTCAATTTAATTGCTGGGCCGGTAAATCTAGCCACGCCAATTAATGTACATCGTATTAATGTGCAATCAGCGGTTGAAATGGCAGGAAAAACGGTTGAATTAGCTCAAAAATCCGCTATTTTTATTGGGTGTGCGGCAGTGGCGGATTATCGTGTTGCGGAGGTTGCTCAGCAAAAAATTAAGAAAAATGATGATAATGAATCGTTGACACTAAAATTAGTCAGAAATCCGGATATTATCGCCTCTGTTGCTCAATTAGCAGAACGCCGCCCTTTCACTGTTGGTTTTGCTGCGGAAACGCAAAATGTTGAACATTATGCAAAACAGAAATTGGTGCGCAAAAAGGTAGATTTAATTTGTGCAAATAATGTTGCAAATGGTCAAGTGTTTGGACAAGATCAAAATGCTTTGCACCTTTTTTGGCGAACTGAAGGGAGACAAGAACATCAAAAAATATTACCGCTTGCCAATAAACGCGATTTAGCGGTCAGTTTAGTCGAAGAAATCGTTAACTTATTTAAAATCACTCAGCTTAGGAAAAATGATGAAACACATTGATTTAAAAATTTTAGATAACCGAATTGGTCGTGAATTTCCATTACCGACTTATGCAACTACGGGATCGGCGGGGTTAGATTTACGGGCATTAATTGATTCAGCCATTACTGTGGAAGCGGGACAAACCGTATTAATTCCTACCGGTATTTCGGTTTATATTGCTGATCCAAACCTTGCTGCGGTTATTTTACCGCGTTCAGGTTTAGGGCATAAAAATGGTATTGTGTTGGGTAATTTAGTGGGGTTAATTGATAGTGATTACCAAGGGCCATTAATGGTTTCTATTTGGAATCGCAGTGATAAGCCTTTTACCATTGAAGTAGGCGATAGAATTGCACAGTTAGTTTTTGTGCCGGTGGTACAAGCGAGTTTTAATATTGTGACTGATTTTGAACAAACTTCACGCGGGGAAGGTGGTTTTGGCCATTCAGGTAAACAATAGTGGAAGGATAGTGTATCAAAATAAGCGGAACTTATCGGCTAATTATACGCTAAAATTATCCGCTTATTTTGAAGTTTAGCCTTGGTTACAAGATGAGGATATTATGACAGAACCACTCATTAAAATGCCCAAAAAATCAGTTAGAGAACGTCAACAACAGGTGCTTGAAGTATTAATTGGTTTGTTAAATTCAGAACAAGGAATGCAACGTGTTACGACTGAACGATTGGCGAAAGCTGTTGGTGTATCGGAAGGTGCGCTTTATCGTTATTTTCCAAGTAAAAGTAAAATGTTTGAGGCCTTGATTGAGCGAATTGAACAAACATTAACTAGCTATATTAATGCGAGTAAACGCAAAGAAAATTCAACCGCTTTAGCGGTAAAAGCTATTCTTTACACAGTGATTGAGTTTGCTCGTAAAAATCCCGGTGTTACACGGATTTTAACTGGCCACGCATTAATGTTTGAAAATAGTGAGCTTAAGTTGCGTGTAGCAAAATTTTTTGATGGTTTAGAATTACAGTTTGTCAATATTTTACAAATGCGAAAACTGCGTGAAGGAAAAGCCTTTCAAGATGAACGTGCATTAGCGGGGTATTTAGTCACTTTTTGCGAAGGGCAATTTTTGCGCCTAGTGCGTTCTAATTTTAGCTCTAATCCTCACCAACATTTTGAAAAACAATGGGCATTAATTAAGCCTCTTTTTGAGTAACTACATAGATGATTATTCCTTGGCAAGATCTTGAGATAACAACATTAAATAATGTATTGGATGCTTTTATTTTACGTGAAGGCACTGATTATGGTGAATACGAGCTTTCACTAGAAGAAAAGCGCGCTTGCTTGTTGCAACAATTGCAAGCAGATAAAGTCGTGATTGTGTGGTCTGAATTACATCAAAGTTTAGATATTAAAGATAAGCAATCTTTCTTGGGTTAATTGTTTATATCATGCTACAATTCTAGATCAGTGTGATTACTCATAACGATAAATAAGATAAATAATTTATAGAGGTTTTTATTTATGCAAATGCAAGATATTTCTATTTCTACACCTCGGCTTGATGGAGAGGTTTCCCCGCCTCCTTCGATTCATGATCCTGCGGTAGAATGGTTTTTAACGCACTGCCATATTCATCGCTATCCTTCAAAATATACTTTAATTCACGCAGGTGAAGAAGCAAATTCCCTGTTTTATATTGTCAGTGGTTCTGTGGCTGTCTTTATTAAAGACGATGAAGGCAAAGAAATGATTTTATCACATCTAGGACAAGGAGAGTTTGTCGGCGAAATTAGTTTATTTGAAGAAAATACACAGCCAAGAACCGCTTGGGTAAAAACGAAAGATGCTTGCGAAATTGCAGAAATTTCTTATGAAAAATTTAAACAATTAGTACATGTAAATCCTGACATTTTAATGTATCTTGCTGCTCAAATGGCTTGTCGCTTACGTCAAACTTCGCGTCAAGTAAGTAATCTTGCTTTTTTAGATGTTACCGGTCGTATTGCGCAAACATTGATGAATTTAGCCAAAATGCCTGAAGCAATGACGCATCCTGAAGGAATGCAAATTAAAATTACTCGCCAAGAAATTGGGCAAATGGTGGGCTGCTCACGTGAAACTGTGGGACGCATTTTAAAAATGTTAGAAGATGAAGGTTTAATCTCAGCCCATGGGAAGACCATAGTTGTTTATGGTACGCGTTAAATCAAGTCTCTAGCCAATAGTGTAGCCTCGTATTTACGAGGCTTTTTTATTATGAAGCGTTGCTCAATATTACTCATTTTCCCATTTTGCAAATGCAACATATTCAATCAGTGCCGGATATGGTTTAAGCCATTTTTGCCATTGTACGGCATTGACTTCAATATCGATTAATCTATCGCCAAATTGATTAAAGTGTTCTTGTTTAATGCAGTTTTGATTGCGAATTTGTGCATAAATCTGCCCTGCCGTTGTGGGTAATAATATTTTTTGGCATACAAGCTCATTGCGTAAACATTCACGAATGGCTTGGTAGAGTAGATCAATACCTTGGTTGGTGTGCGCAGAAAGATAAACTGCGACCGGCTTACCTTCTTGATTACGTTCAATATGTGGCGTGATGTCGGTAATTTTATCGACTTTATTATAAATTAATAAGCTTGGTAACGTGAGAGCACCTATTTCATCTAATACTTGATTAACTGCTGTAATGTTGTCATTTTTGCGTTCATCGGCTATATCCACTACGTGGAGTAATAAGTTTGCCTCGGTGGTTTCTTGCAACGTAGATTTAAAAGCAGACACTAAATCGTGTGGTAAGAAACGAATAAAGCCAACGGTATCAGCTAAAATCGTTGTGCCAACGTCTTGGATTTGCATACGCCGTAATGTTGGATCAAGTGTTGCAAAGAGTTGATCGGCAGCATAAACACCCGCTTGTGTAATGGCATTAAACAGTGTCGATTTGCCAGCGTTGGTATAGCCAACTAATGAAACGGTAGGAATATCGGCTTTTTGGCGCGTTTTACGATTTTGATGGCGTTTTTTATTAACTTTATCTAGCCGGTTTTGTAATTGTTGAATCCGTACTTTGATTAAACGGCGATCGGTTTCAAGCTGTGTTTCACCCGGCCCACGTAAACCGACAGATCCGCCTTTTTGTTGGTCTTGGTTACCTAATCTTCGCACTAAGCGGGTAGATAAATGGCGTAGTTGTGCTAATTCAACTTGTAATTTCCCTTCGTGTGAACGTGCCCGTTGGGCAAAAATATCTAAAATTAGCCCGCTTCTATCTACTATGCGGCAACCGCATAGATTTTGCAGATTACGTGTTTGTGCAGGACTTAATTGATGATTAATCAGCACCACTGTGGCACCTAAATTTTCGACCGCTTGTGCAATTTCTTCGGCTTTTCCTTGGCCAACAAAATATTTGATATGTGGAGCATTACGAGAGGTGGTCAAGGTTGAGAGCAGTTCGACACCTGCGGATTCGGCAAGTGTTTGGAATTCGGTTAAGTTATCAATATCTTTCGTTTGGGAGAGAAAAACGTGGATTAAGATCGCTTTATCTTGAGCGTGTGAAAAAGATTTTTCAGACAAACAAACGTCAAATACAGGGGGTTGATTCTGTATTTGACATTGATTCAGTAGTTAAAATTTCGATAGTAATAAGTCTATTATTCCATTTTATCTGTAGCTACGGTTGCTTCAACAGGTTGTGTAGTTTGTACGGCTTGTTGAGGAGCTTGTGCTTGCGATGAGCCGTTATTGTTATGTGAGATAGAACGTGCAGGTACCACTGTTGAAATAGCGTGTTTATAAACCATTTGGCTTACAGTATTTTTTAATAAAATGACAAATTGATCGAAAGATTCAATTTGACCTTGTAATTTTATACCATTTACTAAATAAATTGAGACGGGAATACGCTCTCGACGGAGTGCATTTAAATATGGATCTTGGAGTGATTGACCTTTTGCCATTCTCTTTTCCTTTTTATTTTGTTTGTTAATATTATTTTGCTACTAAGAGCAATGAGATATTATCACAATTTTATGAAGTTTTGCTCTAAATTTTGAATCATTTTTTCTTGTGAACTGGTCGGATCTAAACTGTCTAACCACGTAATTTCACTCCGCCAACCTCGTAACCACGTCAGCTGGCGTTTAGCTAATTGGCGGGTGGCACAAATTCCTTTATAAATTGCTTCATCTAACGAAATTTCACCCGCTAAATGTTGCCACATTTGACGGTAACCAACACAACGAATTGCGGGT
This sequence comes from [Haemophilus] ducreyi, assembly GCF_900109315.1. Classification (GTDB taxonomy): domain Bacteria; phylum Pseudomonadota; class Gammaproteobacteria; order Enterobacterales; family Pasteurellaceae; genus Haemophilus_B; species Haemophilus_B ducreyi. Next base: position 61,047 of record NZ_FOJC01000007.1, read on the forward strand.
AAGTCGGGGTGTAGATCGCCCCTCGCGTATAACTTTTCGACCTCAGTTAAGAAACCAAGTTCCATCATTTTGTGAAAACGTTGTTCGATACGTTGATGTAATACGGCACGTTCTTGCGGAGCAATGGCAAATTGTAAAACTTGATAAGGTAAGTGTTCACCTTGTTGTGCGGTTAATTCAGTCAGATTTTTGCCCGTCAGGTAAAATACTTCTAATGCTCGGTTGATCCGCTGACTATCATTTGCATTAATTCTGCTGGCGGCTAGCGGATCAATTTTGGTTAATTGTTGATGTAAACTCGCCCAACCATATTGGTTGGCGTGAGCTTCAATTTCTGTACGAATATGTTCATTGGCATATGGCAAAGGAGAAAGCCCTTCTAGTAGCGATTTGTAATAGAGCATGGTGCCACCTACTAAGAGTGGAATACGGCCGCTTGCTGTAATATCTGCCATTGCGTGTAATGCGTCAGCGTGAAAATGCATTGCTGAATAGCTTTCTTTAGGATCTAAAATATCAATTAAGCGGTGCGGTGCTTGTGCGAGTTCCGCTGCAGTCGGTTTAGCTGTGCCGATATCCATTTCTTTATAAATGAGGGCAGAATCGACACTAATGACTTCAACGGGCAGTTGTTTACGTAATGCGATAGCTAAATCTGTTTTACCAGAAGCGGTCGGTCCCATTAAAAAAATTGCAACAGGTTTATTCATTATTTTGATGGTCTTATAAAGTGAAAACTACCAGATCTTAGGTGATCCATTGGTTGTGAATGTTTAGGTTAAGTAAGCTGAAAAATCGACCGCTAGTTTCAGATCGGCTAATTGCGTTTTTGCCTGCTGTTCAATATTTGCGATCAGACGGATTCCTTCCGATAAACTATAAGTGGTCATTAATTCACTATTTTTAGCAAAAAAACCCGCTAAATCATCGGTGTGTTGATTGAATAGTTGCAATAATAACAGCTGTAAATTTTGTTGACGTAAGCATTGTGGCACAGCAATGATGCTTAAGCGAGTTTGCCCTTGCCAATGTTTTTGCTTAATTTCAAAACCATTGTCAAGTAATTGTGCTTGATACTGTTGCCAGCGTTTTGTTTGTGTTTGATCTAAGCTCAAACTTAACGGAATTAAAAGTGGCTGTGATTTTTTCTCAGCCAATGATAAGGTTAATTGAAGCTGTGCTAATTTTTTTAACGGCACGACATAGAAATGTTCTTGTTCTTTCAATAATAACGCTTTGTTTTCCACTAGCGCTAACACTTGGCTATGATGTGGATAAGGAGCAGCCGTTTCTGTTATAGCCGGTGTTGCTTGCGTGGTTAATGGTTCGGCATAAATTATCGGTGCAACGTTGGTGTTATCATTTTTGTCAGTGTTAATTAATTCAGCATAGCATTGTTGTGCGGTTTTAGTTGGCCTGTTTGTTGCACCTGAATAGGGTGGATAGGGCGTGCTTGAGAATATATTACTACCTGCGGCGGCTCGATTGTTATCAGCAGTGTAACAAGCCTTTGTTTCTGCAACACTATCCGTTTGGTTATCAGTCGGCGTTAATGCTAATTGTGCTTGCAATGCGTTTTGTACACCTTGCAGTATAAAGTCGTGGATCAGCCGTGCTTGATGGAATCGCACTTCGTGTTTTGCAGGGTGAACATTGACATCTAGTTCAGTCGGGTTTAAATCCAAAAAGAGTATAAAGGCGGGCTGATCGCCTGTTGGAATGAGTTCAGCATAGGCTTGGCGGACTGCGTGATTGATGATTTTATCTCGCATTACTCTGCCATTGACATAACTATAACTCAAGTCATTTTGCGGGCGTGCCAATTGTGGTGAACCCACCCAGCCGTATAAATGTAAATCACCGTGTTGCCATTCAATATGAGTGGCTTGTTGTAAGAAATGATTGCCACAGATAGCAGCTACTCGTTTTTGTTGTTGTGCGACTGATTGATCGGCGACTTTACGATATTGGCGAATGATTTTGCCATTGTGCGTTAATGTAAAACTGATCGTAGGTTTGGCTAATGCAATTCGGCGGACCACTTCATCAATATGATTAAATTCAGTTTTGTCGGTGCGTAAAAATTTGCGCCTAGCCGGCGTATTGAAAAATAGATTAGCCACTTCAATAGTGGTGCCAACAGGATGTGAAGCGGGTTGAATTTCGACATTCATTTCACGCCCTTGGGTATAAGCTTGCCACGCTTCTGTTTGGTTTGCGGTGCGAGAGGTTAAGGTCAAGCGTGAAACAGAACTGATACTGGCCAATGCTTCGCCACGAAAACCAAAGCTTAGAATCATTTCTAGATCTGCTAAAGTGGCTATTTTGCTCGTGGCGTGGCGAGTTAATGCAAGCGTGAGATCTTGTTTAGCAATACCGCAACCGTTATCACGGAGACGAATTAATTGAACACCGCCTTTTTCTATATCAATTTGAATATGGTTAGCACCCGCATCTAAGCTATTTTCTACTAATTCTTTGACCACAGAAGCAGGTCTTTCTACGACTTCACCGGCGGCAATTTGATTGGCAAGCTGAGGCGGTAGAATATGGATAAGATGCTGAGTCATAATAATTAAGATTGATTTTGAGCGAAAAATTACCTTATTTTAACGAAAATTCTTTATATTTAATAGGCTATGGTACACTGATAACTATTTTTATACTTTGGTTTTATATGGTTATGAATAAATTAATATTATTTGGCAGTATTTTTTTTAAGCGTTGGCAACAGAACAGAATTTCTATATCAGCAGGTTATTTAACCTATAACACAATGTTAGCCTTAGTGCCATTAGTGATGGTGGTCTTTTCGGTGTTTACATTTTTTCCTATTTTCACTGAAGCCACGGAATTATTGAAAACCTTCGTTTACGATAATTTTGCACCCAATGCGGGCAATGTTGTAGAAGAATATGTTGAGCTGTTTGTGAGCAATTCAAAGAAAATGGGGCTAGTCAGTATGTTAGGGCTGTTTATTGTGGCAGTGATGCTGATCTCAAGCATTGATCAAAGCTTGAATGATATTTGGCATAATACCCGTAAGCGCGCACTTTTGCTCTCTTTTTTGCTCTATATTCTGATTCTAATTTTTGCCCCATTATTAGCGGGGGCAAGTATTGCAATTACTACCTATATTATGTCGTTTGAAGTATTCAGCGAAAACGGCATTTTTTCATTTAGCCACTACTTATTGGAATATGCGCCATTCTTTTTGGTTTGGTTATTATTCACTTTAGTTTATTGGATCGTGCCAAATACAACTGTGGCTTTTCGACATGCAACTATTGGCGCATTATTTGCGGCGAGTTTTTTTACGTTAGGCAAACAGGCATTTATTTGGTATGTAGTAACTTTTCCTTCTTACCAAGCGATTTATGGCACTTTAGCTGTGTTACCCATTATGATTGTTTGGATTCATCTAAGCTGGCAAGTTGTGTTATTAGGTGGGCAATTTGCGGCTGTTTTAAAAGAAATCAATATGACTAAGGAGAATGAGCGTTAGTATGATCGGCTTAATACAACGGGTAAAATCGGCTAATGTACGAGTTGAACAACAAATTGTAGGTCAAATTGAACAAGGGCTATTAGTCTTTCTTGGTGTTGAGCAAGGTGATGATCAGAGCAAAGCGGATAAATTATTGCAAAAAGTGTTAAATTACCGTGTCTTTGCTGATCAAAAAGGCAAAATGAATCTCAACGTACAACAAGCTGGTGGCAGTTTGTTAGTTGTATCTCAATTTACCCTAGTAGCAGATACGCAAAAAGGATTAAGGCCTAGCTTTTCACGTGGCGCATCTCCCGCAGATGCAAAAGCGTTGTATGACTATTTTCATCAACAGGCAGCATTGCATATCCATACAGAAACAGGCCAATTTGCTGCTGATATGCAAGTCAGCTTACAAAATGATGGGCCGGTGACGTTTTGGTTACAAGTTTAAGCGGTATTATAATGTAAAAAAAGTGCGGAAAAGACCGCACTTTTTACCGGTTATGCAACCGCGTGATTAATAGAAAAATTGTTGACTACGGCTACCATCACATTGTTGTAGCGTGAGTTTATTACGGTCTCTGCCCACTTCTAAACATTTTCCATTCATTTCACTACGAATTTGATGCCCTTGACGGAACCAACGCTGGTTTTTGCCACCGTGACAACGATAAGCAATAATACGAGCGCCATCAAATTTGTTTTCGCTGCCGACATCTAAACATTGCCCATTAACACGGATACTATCGCGATAGAATGTAAAGCGCTGATTATCTCCACCATGGCAACGATAGCTAATAATCCCTTTATAGTTGGAACGGCTTTGATCTAAACATTTGCCCCAATAGGTGCGAATCTCACCGGTGTAATGGTAATGTGGATAGCGGTCATTTCTATCATATTTATCACGATCATACTTATCGCTTTCGTGATAAATCATGTGGTGATGCTCTGATTGAATAACGACAGTATCCTCAATCGGGTTATCGACCGCGGGAGGTGCATATACACAACCAGACAGCAAGCCAATAATGCTAAATAGGCCTAATGTTTTCATGTTAGTTTCCTTTGTTTATTTTTGTATGGAATTAAAACAACTTTTTAGCATAAAAGTTCGCTTTTAGGAAAAAATTTACATTAAAATGGGCTTATACCACTAAAAACTGCTTAAATTGAACGGATTAATCCGCTATTTTTGTAAATTAGCCCGCTTGTACAAGCGGTTTATTTGTGGTTTTTTTTAGCAAAATATAACCAACAATCGCCGCAATACTGGTTCCAATTAAAATGCCTAACCGAGATAACGCAAGGATCGTTTCATCTGGGTGTTCTTCACCAAATGATAATCCCGCAATAAAAACAGACATCGTAAAACCAATGCCACATAATACCGCTATCGCAAACACTTGCTTAAAGTTGATACCTTCTGGCAGTTTGGCTAAGCCCGCTCGTACAGCTAGATAGCAGAAAGAGAAGACGCCAACCGGTTTACCAATTAATAAACCTAATGTAATGCCCAACGGTAAGGGAGACGTTAATTTAGCTAAACTCATTCCGGCTAGAGAGACGCCCGCATTTGAAAAAGCGAATAAAGGCAAAATAGCGAAAGCACACCAAGGCGCAAGCGTATGTTCTAAATCGTGTAACGGAGTTTCGCCTTTTTTACCGCGTAATGGGATACAAAAGCCGATAATTACCCCCGCAAGTGTCGCGTGTACGCCTGATTTTAAGACAGAAGCCCATAGAATCGTGCCTACAATCACGTAATGAATGATACCGGTTACTTTGTAACGATTCATTGTAATTAAAACCATAATAGCAATGCTAGCAATGATAAGTGCTAGCATACTTAACTCATTAGAAAAGAATAATGCAATCACGATAATAGCGCCAATATCGTCAATAATTGCTAATGCAAGTAAAAAGACCTTTAATGTCGCAGGAACTTGTTTACTTAATAACGCCACAATCCCTAAGGCAAAGGCAATATCTGTTGCCATTGGAATTGCCCAACCTTGCTGATATTCTGGATAATCACGGTTAATAAACCAATAAATAAGGGCCGGTACAACCATACCACCAATTGCAGCAAAAGCAGGGAAAATCGCTTTTTGATAGCTCGATAATGAACCTTCTAACAGCTCACGTTTTACTTCCATACCGACTAGAATAAAAAAGACCGCCATAAAGCCATCGTTAATCCACATTAATAGCGGTTTATCAATACTAAAAGCGCCTAATTTTACAGCGACTTGTGTTTGTAAAAATTCGAAATAATATGGGCTAAATACAGAATTTGCACATAGCATGGCTAATAATGCAGCAATTAACAGTAAAATGCCGCCCGCGGCTTCTAATTTTAGAAATTTCTGAATTTTCTCGATCATGACACTCCCTTTTACCACCGAGGTTATGTAAAATTTTAATCAACATCATTTTAACTAAATAAAAAAGAAAAAACGCCTATAATTTGTGATAATTGAGAATTATATCACTATTAATCGATGATTTAATCAACAACATTACTTTTTGACGGCTTGTTAATCCTGTACATTTTTATGCCCAAAACCGCAACTATTATTGAAGTGGCCTTTGCTCATTATGATGAAGCCATTCCATTATCCCCTTTACCTAAAGCGCTTTCCGAACGTCAATTTAAGCGGTGGAAAAGCCGTTGCCTTGCTAATTTTTTATTAGGCAAACTCTTTGAAAAACACCAATTAGTAACGCAATTATTAGACAACATACAACTCACCACAAGCGGTCGCCCATTTGTGGCTCATCCGAACATTGATTTTAATATTAGCCACTCAGGTGATTGGGTAGCGGTTATTTTATGTAAAAAAGAAGCCGCTACAGCTACGCCTAAAAAATGCGTTGGTATTGATATTGAACATCCGCAGCGATCACGGCGCTATGCAGACTTATTAAAGCATTATGCCAACCCTGAAGAAATTGAAGGATTGTTACACCAAAATCACACCCCTTTTACGGCATTAATCGATCGTTTTTATCTGAGTTGGTGTATTCGCGAAGCGGTTTTGAAATCACAAGGCGTAGGAATTGTTAAATTATCCGAAGTTTGTCATTTGCCACAACAACGATTGATTGAATCAGCCCATTGCCCAACCGGTAAACTTTGTTTTTATCATCAACTGCCTTTTTATCTTTGCTATTTTTATGAAGCGATTGAGTATTGCCAACCTAAATTAATGCAATGGCAACAAGGAAAATGGCAAACCATAGATCATATTGAACCGCTTGTTTATCAAGTTAATCCACAGAAAGCGGACAATTAATCATATTGCCACGCTTGAATGATAGGCTTAAAGGTCAGATAATGTGAATATATTGCTTTTTTTATAAGCACCAACTGTGTTAGAAATGTCCATTTGATCGGCAAATATAGTAAAAATGTGGCGTATGCCGCATTTTTAATATTCTCTAGCTGATAAATTCAGATAAAGTCAGTAAAGTATACTTTCAATTGATTGCTAAGTAATTGTTGACATAAGGAGAATATATGGGCAATTTTTACTCGCTAGGGAAAAAAGAACCTATCATACGATTACTTCAAATTACAGATTGCCATCTTTTTTCATCAGAAAGTGAGTGTTTATTGGGTATTAACACCACTAAAACTTTTCAGGCGGTGATCGAACACATTCATCAAACGGATTTTGCGTATGATGCAGTGTTGGCAACCGGTGATTTAATTCAGGATCATAATCCCGAAGCGTACCATCGTTTTGCAGAAATGGCGAAGCAGTTTGTTAAACCGTTATTTTGGTTAGAAGGCAATCATGATCAACAACCACAAATGAGCCTTTATTTAGGCAAATACCCGCATATTCAGCCTGAAAAACAGTTATTAGCGGGAGAAAAATGGCAGATCTTACTGTTAAATAGCCAAGTAGCGGGCGCGCCGAGTGGTTATCTCTCAGCAGGTCAGCTTGCTTGGTTAAATAGTAAACTTGCAAAGCACCTTGATCGTTATGCTTTAGTCGTCTTGCACCATAATATTTTGCCAACCAATTCAGCCTGGTTAGATCAACATTGTTTGAAAAATAGTGAACAATTAGCAAAAGTATTAAAATCGTATCGCAACGTTAAAGCCATTTTACACGGGCATATTCATCAAGAAGTTGATCGCGTATGGCAAGGCTATCGCGTATTAGCCACGCCATCGACCTGCATTCAGTTTAAACCCAATTGTCGTGATTTTACATTAGATATGTTACCACAAGGTTGGCGAGAAATTAGTCTATTAGAAGATGGCAGCATCGAAACCACTGTCAAACGGCTAGCCTCTAATCAATTCTTACCTGACTTTCAATCCAAAGGTTATTAGGCTTTTTTCTATGCCTTAAGATGGCTAGCGAAAAGCTTAGCTTATTTTCATCATTCTGAAATAAGCAAACGATTACCTTTACTTTGTTATCAATTTCTTAGCACAAGACAAATTTCTTATAAATTATATGCATTGCCTATTTTAAATTTATTCAAATTCTTGTATCTTTCTCATTTCGCAAATTCTTGTGAAAATCCACCCGCTTGAAGGAATCTCCCAATGTCTGTAAACAGAGTACTTGATTTAATTAAAGAAAACGACATTAAATTTGTTATGTTAAAATTTACCGATATTAAAGGTAAAGAACACGGTGTTTCATTACCAGTCAGCTTGGTTGTTGATGATCTAGAAGTACTATTTGAAGAAGGCAAAATGTTTGATGGATCTTCTGTTGAAGGATGGAAAGCCATTAATAAAGCCGATATGTTATTAATGCCGATTGCTGAAACGGCAGTGGTTGATCCTTTTGCACAGATTCCAACAATGACGATCCGTTGCAGTATCTATGAACCAAATACCATGCAACCTTACGATCGTGATCCACGTTCAATTGCATCGCGAGCAGAAAACTTCTTAAAATCGACCAGTATTGCAGACAGCGTAATGTTTGGGCCCGAGCCAGAATTTTTCTTATTTGATGATGTACGATATGCTACTGAAGCCAATAATGTATCGTATAAAATCGATGATATTGAAGCGATGTGGAATACCAACCGCAAATATGAAGACGGCAATAACGCTTATCGCCCATTGAAAAAAGGCGGCTATTGCGCGGTTGCTCCGCTTGACAACGCACACGATATTCGTTCAGAAATGTGCTTAATTATGGAACAAATGGGATTAATTATTGAAGCACATCATCACGAAGTGGCTACAGCCGGACAAAATGAAATCGCGACTAAATTTAATAGCCTAACGCTAAAAGCAGATGAAACGCAAATTTATAAATATGTAGTGCAAAATGTAGCGATTGCACACGCTAAAACGGCTTGCTTTATGCCAAAACCGTTTGCTGGAGATAATGGCTCAGGTATGCATTGTAATATGTCCTTAAGTAAAGCGGGTAAAAATATCTTTATGGGTGATAAATATGCAGGATTGTCTGAAACAGCCTTATATTATATCGGCGGTATTATTAAACACGCCAAAGCATTAAATGCATTCACAAACCCAACCACCAACTCTTATAAACGTTTAGTGCCAGGTTTTGAAGCACCAGTTTTATTAGCATATTCTGCTAGTAATCGTTCCGCATCTATTCGTATTCCAGCCGTCACAACCCCAAAAGCAACACGGATTGAAGCTCGCTTCCCTGATCCAATGGCGAACCCATACTTATGTTTTGCGGCATTACTAATGGCAGGGCTTGATGGTATTATCAATAAGATCCATCCTGGTGATACAATGGATAAAAATTTATATGATTTACCGCCAGAAGAATTGCAAGATATTCCTGCGGTTGCAAGTTCATTAGCAGAAGCCCTTGATGCGCTATCAACCGACTTCACTTTCTTAACACAAGGTAATGTATTCTCAAAAGCGTTTATTGATGCTTACATTGCCATTCGCCGTAAAGAAGTCGAGCGCTTAAATATGACGCCACATCCAGTAGAATTTGAAATGTATTACGCATAACATAGCGGACTAAAATAATAAAAAAGCGACCGCTTATGAGTCGCTTTTTTTATTGCTTATCTTTATTCGACTGTTGACAGCAAGCCGGAACCGGATCCTTGCCCCCCTCATTCCAAGGATGACAACGACAAATACGCTTTATTGCCAACCAACCACCACGTAAAGCACCATGCACTTTAATTGCTTGTACAGCATAAGTTGAACAGCTAGGATAAAAACGACAACGAGGGCCAATTAACGGGCTAATCGCATAGCGATAAAAATAGATAGGTAACAGTAAAAGACGCGCAGCGACACTTAATTTTTGTTTTGTGCTTGTTGACTGAGGCGAATATGACGAGTCCATAATTTATCTATGGTTGCGAAAAGCGTAGCATTATCTAGTTTACCAATCCCATGCTTGGCAACAAAGACAAAGTCAAAATTAGGTAATTGATGTTGTTTTAAACGGAAGCTTTCCCGCACAATACGTTTGATCCGATTGCGATCGTGAGCACGTTTTAAATGCTTTTTAGCAACGGTTAACCCAAGACGAGGCGTATTAACGCAATTTTGACGAGCAAGAATAGTAAGTTCAGCCGTGCTAGCACGATATGGTTGTTCAAACACAGCTTTAAATTGAATGGGAGCTAACAAACGTAGCTCCCGAGAAAACGTTAGCTTATTCACTGACGTGACTTTGCTGACACTTTAACTGCAAATTATGCAGATAAAGATTTACGGCCTTTAGCACGGCGACGTGCTAAAACTTGACGACCATTTTTAGTAGCCATACGAGCACGGAAACCGTGAGTACGAGCACGTTTTAATACAGAAGGTTGAAATGTACGTTTCATTGCTATCTACCTAAATATTGAAATATGTTGGCTTGAATTACATCTTAGCCAAACGAGGACTATAAAAAAGAACTGCGATTTTACCGATAAAAGAAACAAAAATCAAGAAAGAAAGCAAAATACCTTTCGATTGTGGCAAAATTTTCCTGATAGCGTAAAGGCTTAGATTGAAGCTAAATAACGAATGAAAGGCTTTAAAAAAACAGCACATATTTGCATAACAATCATAAAAAAAGACCGCTATTTTTCAAGCAAGAACAGCGGTCTTTTTCTGCCAAATTTTACCTGATCTTATGGTCGGATCGGCAAATAACGGATCGGATCGACAGATTTACCTTTATAACGAATTTCAAAGTGAAGTTTATGAGTATTCGTGCCGGTATTCCCCATTTTAGCAATAATTTGCCCGGCTTTGACCATATCCTTTTCTTTCACTTTTATACTTTCATTATGCGCATAAGCACTCAAAAAATCATTACTATGTTTAATAATAATTAAATGCCCATAGCCCTCTAACACATTACCTGCATACACAACCTTACCATCAGCCGCCGCTTTTATTGCTTGCCCTTTATTGCCTGCAATATCTAACCCCTTATTTCCGCCTTCTGTAGCCGAAAAAGCGGCAAGAATACGGCCTACTGTTGGCCATTGCCATTTAAATGTAGCGTTTGGTGAATTTGCCACTGTCGTTACCTTAACTGGCGTTATGGCCGGTTTAGTTACCGCCTTATTAGCTGCTGGCGAAGTTACAGGCATAGTCGCCGGAGTATTATTAGTGGTAACTTTTGCCATTGGCTCAGCAGTAATAAAAGGCTTAACGGAATGATTTTGCATCGTATTTGCAGATTGGATCATTTGTGGCGGGCTAGTGGGCGTGGTAACTGCTAATTTTTTACCGGTTTTAATTTTTTGACCTACCGCTAAATGATAAGGTTCTTGCATATTATTTAATCGAGCGATTTCTTTCACATCTTTGCCAACAATATAAGCGATTAAGAACATGGTATCGCCTTTTCGTACCGTATAACTATCGCCATCATAAAAGCCTTTTTGAATTTGGCTATAGACCGGTACATTATTAGCATCACGCGGAATAACAAAATCCTGATTCACCTTTTGCGTTGCAAGTGGCATATCGTTATTAATTGAGCCTATAGGTTGGCTTGGTATTAATACTTGCGCGGGTACTGTCCTAGTGGTTGGCATCGGCATAGTAGGCATTGTTTCAGGCATCGCCATAGTATTCTCCATTGGCGCAGACGGCAGATCAGTTTGCCACTCCTGATTATAGTCATTTTGCGCTATAGCGTTTTGATTACTCGCATTCATAATCGGAGCCGGTGTATTTGCGCTACATGCAGTAATGATCAATGTAGCCAAAGGTAATAGCAGAAATGATGATTTCATATTTGAAGTATTATCCTTAAAAATTCTCTATAATGAATAAAATGACAGCCATAGCTACGACTGCCATTTAACATCAGTAACTGATTATCTTACACGCAACACTTGTCCAACGATTAGTTTTGTATCTGGCGTCATATTATTCAGTGCTGCAATTTGATCAGGTGTTTGACCGGTTAAATAAGAAATAAGGTACATTGTATCGCCTTTGCCGACAATATAACTACTCTCTGTATAGCAACCTTTAATAATCTGAGCATAAATTGGCGCACCTGTTACATCACGGACTACTTGGCAAGATGCTTGCATCATTGGTGTTTGTGCAGGCATAGTAACCGGTACCATTTGGCTTTGAACTTGTTGTTGCATATTATTATAAGTATTCACTGCTTGGTTATAACCCGTTTGTACATTGTTTTGCATATTGTTGTAAACGCTTTGTGCTTGTCCAAGCGTATGCATTGGTGCTGAATTCATGGTCGCCGGAATATCAGTGTATTGAATACCATCATTTGTTTGCCAACCTGGTATTGCCTCAGCAGGTGGAATACCATCAGGACTCTGTGTTTCAACGTCTGTTACTGTAGCACTCTCTGAAGAAGTACAACCGGTTACTAATGCAGAAAATGAGACCGCTAAGGGTAATAACATAAATAATTTTTTCATTGTATATCCTTTTATTTAAATATTTGATAAGTAAGATAAGCGATTATGGCGCATATAATGGTCGCCCAACCAATTAATTCGATTGACTGACGGATTCTTGCCGCATATTTTTCGCCTCCCCACGCTGAAAGTTTTGCGACTAACGCAAAGCGAAGAAAACGCGAAATTGCAGCGCTCATAATAAACGGAAAAAAGGCCATTTGCATCACGCCAGCACAAATAGTAAATATTTTGTATGGAATCGGAGAAAAACCCGTTAAAAATACCACCGCAACGCCCCAAGTTTCAAACCAAGATTTTGCCAGCTCAAATTTAGCTAACATTCCCCAATCCACAATAATCGAACGCACTGCTTCAAACGCATATAAACCAATAAGATAACCAATCATACCGCCTAAAATAGAAGCAACCGTGGTATAGATTGCATAACGCATAGCCTTATCTGGTTTGCTCATCGCCATCGGAATTAACATCACATCCGGTGGAATAGGAAAAAAAATCGCCTCAATAAAACTAACCACCGTTAACGCAATGCTTGCAAAGCGATGCTTTGACCATTCCATGGTTTTATCATAAAGCGGGCCAAATAATCTCATTTATAGCGTCTCAGACAACACTTTTATTGCGTGATGGGCTGTCATATCAGCATGGATAGGCGTAATGGATACATAATCATGCGCTAATGCATAAAAATCGGTACCCTCGCCATTGTCTATGGCTGAACCGTTTTCACCCAACCAATAAATAGTCGAACCACGAGGATCTTGGCTTTTTAAAATCTCAGCAGACGGCGAACGTTGACCTAAACGCGTGACCAGCATGCCCTTAATCGCAGAATAAGGCAAATCGGGCACATTAATATTCAAAATTTGACGTGGTAATGCCATATCAACTAATTTTGGCAATACATCAAGCACCACCTGTGCGGCAGTTTCAAAGTGATTATTACCAAATAAATGCCCTTCCGATTGTTTACCAACTAACGACACCGCTAAACTAGGCAACCGCAAATGACGCCCTTCTAATGCTGCCGCAACCGTACCTGAATAGACCACATCATCGCCTAAATTCGCACCGTGATTAATGCCAGACACCACTAAATCAAAAGACGTCTCAAATAAACCATTTAAAGCCAAATGTACACAATCAGCTGGCGTGCCCGCAATCACACTATAATCAAACGTACCCAACTGATGAACACGGATTGGCTCCATCAGCGTTAAACAACTAGAGGCAGCACTACGGTTACGATCGGGAGCAATGACGGTTACACAATGCCCCGCTTCACGCAATCTTGTCGCAAGCGTTTGAATGCCTTCCGCGTGATAACCATCATCATTACTGAGTAAAATATTCATATTGATTATTCCGTTAATTGAATTAATTCACGTACTAATGCGGTGGCATAACTACCTGAATCTAAAAAAAAGCGCAACCTTAAGCCTAGCGCTTCAAATTGCCAATTAAATTGCTGAGGCTTACATAACATCGCACGCCTTGTTGCAGCAACACGTTCTTTCTGCATTAAATGAACTAAATCCGCTTGTTGAGCGACTAACGCCTGCTCTAAAGGATTCGCCACAATTTCCAAGGAATGCTCACCAATTAATGGCGCAGTTAATAAGACATCGCCCGCAGCTAAACGTGCTTGTGTACTGGCAACTTCTTCATCTTGCACGTGAAAAAAACTATTTGATTCGGCAAGTTGCACAAAATCGTAAGCCATCACTTGATTGACTAATTGTGCGCTAATTCGTTCAGAAACCACCAAATTAAACACCTCACTACGCGCAGCAGACAAATAGAAACTCCGTTTTTTTCGATCTTTTACCGTAATTTCACCGCTTGCCCAACGTAACGCTTGTGTTAAATTATACCCATCACGCCCAAAGCGTTGCTCAGTAAAATAATTTGGAAAACCGACCGCTTGAATATGCGCTAAACGATTAATCAACTCCGCATCTTTTTTAACATCACGCAATAAAATCTCAAAATGATTGCCTTGCAAGCAACCGACCCGAATTTTACGGTGATGGCGTCTCACCGCCAATATTTCCACCCCATCGCATTTAAACGCCGAAAAATCAGGCGTGGCTTTACCGGCTAAGTGTAAACAGAACCACTGTTCTGTAACGGCATGGCGATCTTTTAAGCCCGCATAACTAACATTTTTAGCCGAAATTTGTACAAATTTAGCTAACTGTTCCGCGACAAAAAGCGTATTTGCATTAGTCTTACGAACGTGAACTACCACAAACTCACCTTCGTCAGAAAAATCATAGCCCAACGCTTCCCGTACGATAAAATCTTCAAACTCTGCTTTAAGACGGCCTTGTTGAGACGGTGCGCCAAACAAATAATTTAGTTGCATATTCAATCCTGCTGGTTTAAGCAAAAAAGCGATATTACACACAATAAACACCGCTTTTTCGCTATTTATCTTAATTCACTATTCTACCAATAATCATTATTTTTTAAACCGGAATCTTATATTTTGTAGCAATTAGCACACACAACAACCGCCATCAACAAAATTAATTTCAGCTTAGCTTTGACATAAGTCGTAATTATTAGCATAAAAGCTTCAAAAACATGGACAAAGTTTGTTAAACTTTAACCATTATTTTATTTAATGTTAACGCATGGAGAACTAAAATGGCACGTCGTCCACTTGTAATGGGTAACTGGAAATTAAACGGCAGTAAAGCATTTACACAACAACTAATTGCCGAATTAAAAACAGAATTAGCTGAAATAACCGGTTGTGATGTAGCAATTGCACCACCGGTAATGTATTTATCAGAAGCGGAAATAGCTTTAGCAGGGCAATCGACCATCCGCCTAGGCGCACAGAATGTTGATATAAATACCCAAGGAGCCTTTACAGGCGATATTTCCACTACAATGTTACAAGAGTTTGGTGCGAAATACATTATTATCGGCCATTCAGAACGCCGGACTTACCACGCAGAAAGCGATCAATTTATTGCAAAAAAATTCGCCGCATTAAAAACAGCAGGATTAACACCCGTATTATGTATTGGTGAAACAGAAGCAGAGAATGAAGCCGGCCAAACACAACAAGTGTGTGCACGCCAAATTGACGCCATAATTAACAGCTTAGGCGTTGAAGCATTTAATCAAGCCGTTATCGCTTATGAACCCATTTGGGCTATTGGTACAGGAAAATCCGCAACGTCAGCCCAAGCACAAGCCGTGCATGCCTTTATCCGCCAACATATCGCAGAAAAATCGCAAGCCGTAGCAGACCAACTAATTATCCAATATGGAGGATCCGTAAACGACACCAATGCCGCAGAACTATTTAGCCAACCTGATATTGACGGCGCATTAGTGGGAGGCGCATCCTTAAAAGCGACCGCATTTGCAGAGATCGTAAAAGCGGCTGAAAAAGCCAAAGCATAATCAACGTACAACACATAAATTTACCAATAAAAAGCGGCCGAATGTTCATGTAATTCGACCGCTTTACTCCTCAACCGCTTGCCAGCCAACAACAAACGGCTAGCTTATGGCAAACTTGCAATAATCGCATAGCCATCATTTTCACCGATCAGCTCTACATGACAATCCGCGCTAATAAATACCGCATCACCTTGATTAAGATGAAATGACGTATTGCCTAAATCAATATATAAACTGCCTTTCATCACTAACAACATTGACGCACTATCCGTAACAAAACGATTTTCCACTAATTGAAGGATCGTCAACTGCTGTAAAGCGAAGTCTTTCGCTTGTGGTGTAGGGTATAGATAAAAATTCTGATCGACAGTTTTATCATCACGATAAGCAGTAATAATTTGCGGACGAACAGGGCGATAATCAACCGCATTGCAACAATGCCGGAATATCAACCCATTTCGTCGTTAAACCACCCCGAATCACATTGTCTGAATTTGCCATTAATTCAATGCTCTGCCCACGTAAATAAGCGTGTGGCAAATTAGCGGCTTGATAAATACCCTCACCTTTTTTCAAATGCACAATATTAAACAAATAAAAACACATCAACCCCGCATCTAACGGCGCATCCGCCGCCAAATCGTCAGTCATATACAACAACCAATAATCAGGATCAGACAGCTTCAGCTTATCAGCTAAATAATCCTCCCGCCGCTGCTCAATGATCGGCCGTATCCAGCTCGCTAATTGAGCTTGATCGGCGTGCATAATTTCCGCATAAACGACCGCCAAACTTTTTTCGACTAACGACTTAGCCAACGCACTTGTTGACGGATACTTAGCCAAACAAGCTTGAATAGCCGTAATAGATTTAAAACCGTGCAGTAACCAAAAGTCAGATAATGCAATCATCATCTCAGGCTTATGATTACGATCTTTATAAATACGACGAACATCTTCTAACGGAATACCTTGACGGTTTTCCTGATTAAAGCCATATTCTGCTTGCGCTTTATTGGGATGAAGCTGAATAGAAAGCGGTTGTTTTATATCCAAAATCTTCAACAAATAAGGCAAATTATCCCCAAATTGTTGCCGACTTCTTTCGCCCAATAATTCAGGCGCTTGCTTAATCACATCAGCCAACGATAGCCACTGCTCACCAAATTTAATCGTAGCGGAAGCAGCAGGATGAGCGCCTAACCAATATTCAGCATAAGGTTGATCGACCACCTCCGTTAATTTAAGGAAATGGGGAATAAAATAACGCCCTCCCCAAGGGTAGTGCTGAAATTTACCTTTAAGTTGAAAGATCATTGTTATAGCCTCCAAAGAATATCACCACTTTCTCTACATCATCAGCGTATTGCATATTTATCATAAAATCCTAATAACAAAACCGCTTGTAGCTCACATTTTGCCACAAGCGGTCTTTTTTAGCTTATTTTTGCAAATAGTGTTTGCAAAGGCCACCCACTAAGCAAGGACACCTGCCCAAGCGCCTAAAATACCGATTGCAAAGAAGCCGACAATAATCCATAGCGCATTGACACGGTTACGCAATAACCACATACAAGCAAAAGTCAGCAACAACGGCAACAAGCCCGGCATTAAGCTATCTAAAATACTTTGTACTGTCGTCACTTCAACAGTACCGTCCTGCTTTTTAATGGTTGAAACAACCAACGGCACATTAATGCTTGTCCATTTCTGCACTAACGCCCCCATAATAAACAGACCCAGAATAGACGCGCCTTCCGTAAGCTTTTGCAATAAGCCGCCGCTCATATCTTTCACCACATCTAAGCCTTTTTTATAGCCATAGATCACGCCATAATAACGAGTCGCTAAGCGCACCGCATTAAATAAAAAGAAAAATAACAACGGCCCTAATAAACTACCGCTTAACGCCAAGCCTGCGCCTAAAGCAGCAAATACCGGACGAGCGGTTCCCCAATAAATTGGATCGCCCACCCCAGCCAAAGGCCCCATCAGCCCTACTTTAATACCATTGATGGCAGCATCATCGATAGGCTTACCGTTAGCGCGTTCTTCCTCCATCGCAATGGTCACGCCTAACACCGGCGCGGCGACAAACGGCTGAGTATTAAAGAATTCTAAATGTCGCTTAATTGCATCTTTACGCGCTTGAGAGTTTGGATCAGGATATAAACGTTTAATCACCGGCGAAATGGAATACATAAAACCTAACGCCTGCATTCTTTCGAAGTTCCACGAACCTTGGAAAAAGTTAGAGCGAAGCACAACCGCGTTTAAATCGCTTTTGGTTACTTTTTTAATTTCTGTTGTCATCGTCGCATTCTCCATTAATCTAATCTATTATCAAGTTCATTATTAGCGGTTGGCAGCGTGACTACCTGTTGGCTCTTATGGTATTTTGGATGAATTTGAATATAAATCACCGCCATGATCGTGCCTAACACACCTAATGCCACCAAATTAAAATCAGTAAAGGCGGCGACCACAAAGCCCGCATAAAAGAACGGCATTAAATGGCCGGCACGCATCATATTGATCACCATCGCATAACCGACCGCTGCAATAAAGCCACCGGCGATTTTTAGACCGGTTGTCACCACATCCGGAATGGCTTGCAACATCATTTGCACCGCATCTGTACCGGCGGTTAACGCCACGATTAACGCAGGAATAGCAATTCGCATCGCTTGCAACAACAACGCCGTGAAATGAATCCAATCTAAGCGGGCTAAATTACCATCAAGCACTGACTTATCCGCCGCGTGTTGAAAACCGACCGTAATCGTACGCACCACATAAGTTAACACCTGCCCTGCTGCGGCTAACGGAATGGCTACCGCAATACCGGTCGAAATATCTTGCTTGCCTACAATCACCAAAATAGTGGCAATCACCGAAGCCAACGCCGTATCTGGCGCTAACGCCGCACCAATGTTCATCCAGCCTAAGGCTAATAACTCTAACGAACCGCCAACAATAATACCGGTGGTTAAATCGCCTAACACCAACCCGATCAAGGTACACGCAATTAACGGACGATGCGTTTGAAATTCATCTAAAATTGAGCCCGCACCACAAGCGCAAGCAACCAAAAAGACCAAAATAACCTGTAAAGTTGAAATTTCCATATTATTTCCTTAAATCAACTGATTTTTCTTCAATAAATCCATCATATATTGGCGGGTATCGTTTGAAACCTTACGCACATCTAATTCAATCCCTTTTTCGTGTAGCGTCTTAAATGCAGCAATATCTTCATCGCCCACTGCCACCGCACTGGTAATCATCTTTTTGCCTTCTTTATACGCCATACCGCCAATATTAATGGAATCAAACGCCACGCCTGCTTCCATTAACGTGACCACATCAGTTGGATTCGTAAATAGCAACATCATCCGTTCGCTGGCGTATTCCGCATTGTGATATACCCGAATCATTTTTGCGACATCGACCACATGCGTGGTTACTCCCGGCGGCGCGACACTTTTTAACATCGTGGAACGCACACTGTCTTTTGCCACTTCATCATTCACCACCACAATCCGCGACACCTTACTTTCTTTAGTCCAACGCGTGGCTACTTGGCCGTGAATTAACCGATCGTCAATCCGCGCCAAGCCAATGGTTAAATGCCCGCCTGCTGGTGTAACGGTTGGTGCAACTGTTGGTGTAGAGGTTGGCGCCGAATTATGGCTCGCTTGGGACGCTTCTGTTGCTTGTGTATCTGTTGTGGTGCTTGGCTCATTTAACGCTCGCACACCCAAACACCCCGCTTCTAAGGCAACCTCGACTAATTCAGCTAACGTTAAACCGTCATCACGTGCCATAAAGGTTTCGACCAACATAGGCACGTTCACACCTGTTACGATATTCGCCTTCGCCTCGCCACCGATTAACCGATTAGCCGCATTAAACGGGCTGCCGCCCCAAGTATCGACTAAAAACAGCCACGAATCACATTCGGCTAATGGGTCTGCCAAAATGGCTTGATATTTTGCCATAATCGTTTCGGCGTTTTCGCCCGCGACAAAATCGACCGTTGCCACGTCTTGCTGCTCGCCAATCAACATCTCACAGGTGTTGAGCAACTGCTTGGCAGCTAGCCCGTGAGTTGCAATTATTATCCCAATCTGCATGGAGTTACTCCTTAAGTCAATGAATAGGATCCACCTTATTTCAAATAGAGTGAATAATGGAGTAAATTCTAACCATTTATGGCTAGAATACAATCGCTATTTTCTATTTTTGTGATCTATATCGCATTTGTGTAAAGGATTGAAACAATTACAGCAAATATAATAATTAAGACAGCAATGTGATTTCTTTACAATGTTAAATAAATACCATCCAATGTGCCGAGCGCAGACGGCTAAACTGCGCTAACTGGCAGTAAGTGCCTTGCTCTTAATGACGTTATTTCGGCGGTTATGTTGCCGTCAATGTAAAAAACGTACTTTAACAACTTTAATTACGCTAAAAGTAGTTGACTTATTTTTTGTATAAAAAGTATAATAAGGAGTGGCAGAATTCTGCCAGGTTGTATTTATATGGGGATTAAATGAAAATGAAAATGAAAATGAAAATGAAATTAACTGCATTGATGGTAGGGTTAGTGGCATCAAACGGCTCTTTATCTGCTCAGATGCAACCGCAAAATTTTGATCTTGGCCGCATTAAAATTGGTGATGTTAGTTTTGATGTTGATGCTTTTATTAAGCGAGTTGATGAACTTGACAAGAATATTAGAGATGGGATAGGCCTTGGTGATGAAGATTTTAAGAGAAAATACTATAGTTACGTTGATCATGAGCTTGGCTCTATGATTGGTAGTCCATTCATTTATAAGGAAAAAAATCCGCTTGGGAACGGAATTGCCCGCGGATTAGGATACAGTGGTAAGCTGACCATGCCAAGATATATTCGTGGTCCATTATTAAGACGATCTGTTATCCGGGGTTATTTGCTTGGTCGCGTAATTGGCAGACAGGCTCATGTACAAGCGAAGAATAGGCTTAATATGGAACTCTTACAAAGTAGGTTAATGAGTGCTAGTTTATTGAATCGTGCTGAGATTTTGAATGTAGGTAATCATCTCAATTCATTGCTAAAATATACAGAAGGAGCTTTTGCTTTCTTAAACGGAGGTGTAACAAAAAATTCTGCTGACATCTTTAAAAACACGCAACGTATTGATGCGCTTTCTAAAAACCTAGAAACGGGCTTAGCGAACCAATCTGCATTATCGATGTTAGTGCAACCAAATGGCGTGGGTAAAACCAGCGTGTCTGCTGCAGTTGGCGGTTATAGAGGTAAGAGTGCGTTAGCAATCGGTGTGGGTTCACGTATTACGGATGCATTCACGGCTAAAGCGGGCGTGGCATTCAACACTTACAATGGCGGCATGTCTTACGGCGCGTCTGTAGGTTATGAATTCTAATCATTACGGTTATTAATTAATCGTTCTGGTTATAATAAAAAGGCTAAATGTCTCTCCTCACATTTAGCCTCTTCTTTTACCCACGTTATTCCCGCTAAAGCGCCGGTGATTATTATCCTATCTGATTTATCTTATCTTCTTTATCTATCCTGCTTAGCTTTGTTATCTTATTTATCTTTATTTTGCCTGTCTTTTTCTTTTATCTATTGGCGTTATGCTATTTGCTGCCTAAAGCTCGTATAACATAAATCGGGCTTTGTGTTTTTATTCACATTAAGCCCGCTTGTTTATGTGCTTTTATCAGCCTTTCGGCGTTTAGTGATTAGTTTAGCCTTGCCTAGCTTTGCTGTTTGTTAGGCGATGCGTTGCTAAGTTATATATTATCTAGGTTATGCGTTATCAGTCTGTTCAATTAGTTCAACTTTGGCTTTTTTGACCATATTATCCGCCACTTCTAACACGGTGATATTAAGTTGGTTTAGCTTAAATTGCGTGCCTTCTGTCGGGATTTTTTCTAAATATTCTAAAATTAAGCCGTTAAAGGTGCGCACTTCATTAAGCGGTAAATGCCAATCAAACAGTTTATTTAAATCGCGTAAATTGGCGGAGCCTTCGATAATCACTGAGCCATCAGACTGCGGTTTAACTTCTTCGGCTAAGCTTGGGGCGGTGGAGGTGGTAAATTCGCCGACAATTTCTTCTAAGATATCTGCCAAGGTTACTAGCCCTTTGATGTCGCCATATTCATCCACCACTAAGCCAAGGCGTTCTTTGTTGGCTTTGAAATGCATTAATTGGGTGGTGAGTGGGGTGCCTTCCGGGATGAAATAGGCTTCGTCCACCGCTCGGATGAGGGTTTCTTTGCTCGGTTCGTTTTTGTCGAGTAATAGGCGGAATGCTTCGCGTATGCGTAAAATGCCGAGGATATTTTTATCCATATTGCCTTTATAAAGCACAACACGCCCGTGGGCGGCGTGGTTGAGCTGGCGGATAATTGCTTTCCAGTCGTCTTCAATATCAATGCCGCCAATGTCGTTGCGTGGCACCATAATATCTTCAACCGTCACTTTTTCCATATCTAAAATGGAGATAAGCATTTCTTGGTGTGCAGTCGGGATAAATTTGCCCGCTTCTAGCACTACGCTGCGTAATTCTTCGGCGCTCAGACCGCTTTTTTCGTGTTGGCGAATGCGCATTAATTTCATTAGGTATTTGATGATGAGGTTCATTAAGAACACTAATGGCATCAGCAGTTTTTTTAGTGGGGTGAGGATGTAGCTGGCTAAAAAGCTGATTTTTTCGGGGTAAATGACCGCTATGGTTTTGGGTAAGATTTCCGAAAACACTAGCATAACTAAGGTGAGGATGCCGGCGGCAATCGCGATGCCGGTGTCGCCCGCTAGCCGTATGCCGATCATTGTTGCGATGGCGGAGGCGGCGATGTTAATCAGGTTGTTGCAGATTAAGATTAGGTTGAGTAGTACGTCCGTTTTGTTGAGTAATTTTTCCGCGAGTTTTGCGCCTTTGTGGCCTTGTGCGGCTAAATGGCGCATTTTGTAGCGATTAAGCGACATAAGGCCGGTTTCTGCGCTGGAAAAAAAGGCGGAAAGAAGGAGGAGTATGATGAGTGTGATAAAAAGACTGCTTAGTGGAATGCTGTCCAAAATATAATCCTGTTGTATGAATATGAATAAATGTGGCGTTTGCTAGCTTGTGTAAGCGGTCAACTATTATACCTAAAGAATGCATAAATTTGAATAAACTGACAAAAATGCGCGCTTGAATTGCTCGAAAGCGGATTTTCTCTTTGACTACTTTGCTTTCTATCTGTAATATGCTCTCCCTATGCAGAAGGTAAAACTACCCCTTACTATTGACCCATTTAAAGATGCTCCGCGTCGAGTCGATTATGTTGGTTACTTTTCAAGTAAGCAACTTGTTCGTTTGGGTGAATCAGTATGTAATGTGCTAAACGATGCGCAAGTTACACTGTCGTTATATGTCGATCCACAACGCCTTTCTGTGCTTAAAGGCTCAGCACAGGTTGGGGTGGAGTTGTGCTGTCAACGGTGCGGTAACTCGTTTACACAAGTTATTGACTGTTCTTTTTTGTTCAGTCCCGTGCGTAATTTGGATCAAGCGGGCGATTTGCCCGAAATTTATGAGCCTATCGAAGTCAATGCATTTGGTGAAGTAAATTTGCTGGATATGATTGAAGATGAATTTATCCTCGCGTTACCGTTGGTTCCGATGCATAGTGAAGCACACTGTGAAGTGTTTGTGAGTGAGCAGGTGTTCGGTGAATTGCCAGCAGAATTGGCGAAAAAACCTAACCCGTTCGCGGTATTAGCTAATTTAAAGAAAAACTAGATCTAGGAGTTATAGCCCATGGCTGTTCAACAAAATAAAAAATCTCGTTCACGTCGTGATATGCGTCGTTCACACGATGCGTTAACAACGGCAGCCGTATCTGTGGATAAAACAACCGGTGAAACGCATTTGCGTCACCATGTTACTGCTGACGGTTATTACCGTGGTCGTAAAGTAATCAACAAATAATCTCGATATTCGAGGTGTCAGTTGAATCGTCTAACCCTTGCGTTAGATGTGATGGGCGGGGACTTTGGTCCCCGTGTTACTATCCCGGCATTATCTCTAGCATTGGCACAACAGCCGATGCTATCTTTTGTTCTATTTGGCGATCAATATCACGCTATTCCTTTATTGCATTCCCTTCCTGCTGAACAGCAACAACGTATTCGTTTTGTGCATACTTCGCGGATTGTTGATCCGCATGTGTCAGTGCGTCAGGCATTACGCCAAAGTAAAGGCAGTTCAATGCGTTTGGCGATTGAGGCGGTCGCCGCTGGTGAAGCGCAGGCTTGTGTCAGTGGCGGTAATACGGGCGTGTTAATGGGCTTGGCAAAATGGTTTGTCGAGCCGTTAGTCGGTATTGATCGCCCTGCGTTGGCGAGTTTAATTCCTGCCTTAAATGGCCAAGCAAGTGTGATATTAGATTTGGGCGCTAATGTGGAGGCTGACAGTAAATTGTTGTTGCAATTTGCTGAGATGGGCAATATTTTCGCACAGTCTATTTTGTCGTTAGCGAAGCCTCGTTTGGCGTTGTTGAATATTGGTACGGAAGAAGTAAAAGGTCGCTATGCTATTCAGCAAGCGCATCATGTATTGAAAAATCGTGCAGATTTACATTATATTGGCTTTATTGAAAGTGATAAGTTGATGAATCATTTAGCTGATGTGATTGTGTGTGATGGCTTTTGTGGCAATATCGCGTTGAAGGCGGTAGAAGGTGTGGCAAGTCATTTTTTGGCGCTATTTAAGCAGCCTAAGCGGTCGTTTTTTGTGGATTGGTTGTCTAGTTGGTGGGGGCGTTTGTTGCACCATCGTGTTTATCGTGCATTGCAGCGGGTTAATCCAGAACGGCATAATGGCGCGACTTTGCTTGGTTTGTCTTCTGTGGTGGTGAAAAGCCATGGCAGTGCGGGCGTAAATGCGTATTTTTATGCGATAAATCATGCAATTGAGCAGATCCAAAATCGAATACCTGTTAAAATTTCCGCCGGTTTACAAAAGTTACATCAGAATTTATAGAGAGTAAGTATATGTACAGTTACAGTAAGATTCTTGCGACGGGGAGTTACTTGCCAAAACAAGTAAGATCCAATGCTGATTTAGAAAAGATGGTCGATACAACAGATGAGTGGATTTTTACTCGTTCAGGTATGAAAGAGCGCCGTATTGCGGCCGCTGATGAGACGGTCGCCACAATGGGCGCCGCCGCCGCTCATAAGGCGTGTGAAATGGCAGCCGTTGATGTGAATGAGATTGAGTTGATTGTGGTAGCAACTACTACTCATTCACATGCTTATCCAAGCGCGGCGTGTCAAATTCAGGGCATGTTGGCCATTGAAGATGCGATTGCATTTGATGTGGCAGCGGCGTGTACGGGGTTTATTTATGCGTTGAGTGTGGCAGATCAATTTATTCGTGCCGGTAAGGTGAAGACGGCGTTGGTGGTTGGCGCAGATGTCAATTCTCGTGTGTTAGACGAAGCAGATCGCGGTACTGTGGTGTTATTTGGCGATGGTGCAGGGGCGGTGATTTTGCAAGCGAGTGAACAAGCGGGTATTTTATCTACTCATTTGCATTCTTCAGCCGATACGGAAAATATGTTGGCGTTGCCGATTCAAGAACGCGGAAATGCGCAATCTGGCTTTATTCAGATGCAAGGTAATGCGACGTTTAAACTGGCAGTCAGTCGGCTTGCAAATGTGGTAGAAGAGACATTACAAGCTAATAATTTGCAGAAGGCGGATTTGGATTGGTTGGTGCCTCATCAAGCAAATATTCGGATTATTGCGGCAACAGCTAAGAAGTTGGAAATGGAGATGTCGCAGGTGGTATTAACGGTTGAGAAATATGGTAATAATAGTGCGGCAACCGTGCCTGTGGCATTAGATGAAGCGGTGCGAGATGGGCGGATTCAGCGTGGGCAGTTGTTGCTGTTGGAAGCTTTCGGCGGCGGTTGGACTTGGGGTTCGGGATTAGTCAGATTCTAAGGTAGTGGTATGTCAGAAAAATACACTTTTGCTGATCAAAAACGTAAGACTGTTGAGCAAGCTGAATTTACTGAAGATGGTCGTTATTTGCGTAAGGTTCGTAGTTTTGTGTTGCGTACCGGTCGTTTAAGCGATTTTCAGCGCGATATGATGAATGATCATTGGGCAAAGTTTGGTTTAGATTATCAGAAGAGTCCGTTTGATTTTGTTGAGATTTTTGGCAATGCTAATCCTGTGGTTTTAGAGATTGGTTTTGGGATGGGGCGTTCGTTGGTTGAGATGGCGGCGCAAAATCCAGATCGGAATTATGTTGGTATTGAAGTCCATACGCCGGGCGTGGGCGCTTGTATTGCTTATGCGGTCGAAAAGCAAGTGGATAATTTACGGGTAATTTGCCATGATGCGACTGAAATTTTACGCGATGCGGTTGCCGATGGGAGCTTGGCGGGGTTACAGTTGTATTTTCCAGATCCGTGGCAAAAATCAAAACATCATAAACGGCGGATTGTGCAAACTGAGTTTGTTATGCGGTTGCTAACCAAGTTAACTGCCGGCGGCTTTATTCATTTTGCAACAGATTGGCAGAATTATGCAGAGCATATGTTGGCGGTATTACGGCAATTTTCGCCTGCGTTAGTCAATACGTCGCCGACGGGTGATTTTATTGATCGTCCGGCGTTTCGTCCATTGACTAAATTTGAGTCGCGTGGCCAACGTTTAGGGCACGCTGTTTGGGATTTATATTTTGTTAAAAAATAGTGCTGTGTATGTAAGTAAGCGGTCTATTTTTTGATTACTTTTTCATTATTCATTCTTTACTTATTTGAGAGGAAATAAAAATGGCTATTCAACGTAATGCGCGTCAGCGTAAAAAAATGCATTTGGCAGAATTCCAAGAGTTAGGTTTTTTGGTGAAATTCCAATTTGCAGAGAATACGGGTATCGATCAAATTGATGCGACCATTGATCGTTTTATCAATGAGGTAATTAAACCAAATGGGCTTGCTTATGAGGGTAGCGGTTATTTACATTGGGAAGGTTTGGTTTGTTTAGAGAAATTAGGCAAGTGTGAGGCTTCACACCAGCAAATCGTTAAACAGTGGTCAGAAAGTAATGGGTTAAGCCAAGTGGAGATCAGTGAGCTATTCGATATTTGGTGGGATTATCCAACCGAAGTTTAATGGTTGATGCACGGAAGTGATGGGTATAAGTATTTAGGTTGAGCTTGAATTTTTGCTAAAAAAACCGCTTGTATGCATTGCTTCCGTGTTTATTTAGGGCATATTGCTTGAGTCTGTGTTGTTTGAAAGGAAGGTAAGATGCAATTTTTAGCACCAATTATTTCGATTGTGGTTGGTTTTTTGAGTTTTGTGCTAGTGCTGCGCACTTGGATGCAATTCTGTCAAGTTAGTGCTTATTTGCCATTATCACAATCATTATTACGTTTAACCGCGCCTATGGTTAATCCGGTGAGTAAGTTTATTCCAACCGTTAAAAATATTAATTTTGCCGCATTGTTAATTGCATTAGCGTTGTTAGCGGTGGAGAAAGGGGTATTAGGTTTGCCTTTGACTATGGCAGTATTAGTCGGGTTGTTAGGCATTATTAAGATGTTTGGGCAGATTCTTTTTTTCACTACGCTTATTCGCGCTTTAATGAGTTGGGTTACGCGCGGTGATCATCCTTTAGATGAGGTTATTGCTCAGATTACGGAGCCGGTATTAGGCATTATTCGTAAAATTTTACCTCGTACGGGGATGTTAGATTTTTCGGTGATGCTGTTAGGCTTTGGTTTGTTATTGCTGAATAATCTATTTTATAGTGTATTCGGTGCTTTTTGGGCGGTTGCCTGATGAAAGCGGTCGAGTTTGTTGAAAATCCGTACGGTATTCGCCTGCGGATTTTTTTACAGCCCAAAGCGAGTCGCGATCAAATTGTGGGGTTGCATGATAATGAATTTAAGGTTGCAATCACTGCACCGCCTGTTGATGGGGCGGCTAATGCGTATTTGCTTAAATATTTGAGTAAGTTATTTAAGGTGCCCAAAAGTAGCATTGTGTTGGAAAAAGGTGAGTTACAACGGCATAAGCAGTTATTTGTGCCAGCACCAAAGCTGTTGCCTAAGGAGATTGAGCAGTGGCTTTGAGCTTGTGTAATGTCAGTGTTTAGTGGTATATGATTGAATGAAAAAGCGGTGGAATATGCGATACAATCCGCATATTTCACCGCTTTTTAGGGTATACTAACGATTTTATTTGATCATTTTTTCGTTAGTTAGGGTTTTACCTTGGTATTCGCCGGTTAGCGATTCTAAGAAGGCGACAATTTCGTTTAATTCGGTTTCTGAGAAGTCTTTATTACTTTGATAATGTCCCATAATCCGTACCGCTTCTTTGAGGTCTTTAGCGCTTGCATCGTGCATATAAGGTGCGGTTAAGGCAACGTTACGTAATGTAGGCACTTTGAAGCGGTGTTTGTCGCTTGGATCTTTGGTTACTGCAAAACGGCCTTCATCTGCTTCAGTTAATGGTGTGCCACGATCTTTGAAGTAATCGCCGTATAAGCCTAAGTATTCAAAGGATTGACCACCCATTGCCGTGCCGGTATGACAGGTGTCACATTTAGCTTTTTGGAAATGTTCGTAACCACGTTTTTGTACATCTGTTAAGGCGGTTTGGTCGCCTTTTAAGAAGCGGTCAAAGGCGCTGTTTGGTGTGATTAATGTTTTCTCAAATTCACCAATGGCGTTAGTTACGCTCTCTTGTGTTAAGTGAGGATAGACGGCAAAGAAGCGTTGTTTAAATTCTTCATCTTGATCTAAGCGCGCTAAAATTTCATCCCAGGTTTTTGAGCCCATTTCTACAGGGTTGGTTGGTGGTCCACCTGCTTGGTCTGCTAATGTTTTGGCTCGCCCATCCCAGAATTGCCATTTGTTAAATGCAGCATTAAATACGCTTGGTGCATTAATCCCGCCTTTTTTGCCGTCAATACCTTCAGAAACCGGTAAATTATCTACCCCACCTTGAGTGAGTAGGTGGCAGGTATTACATTGAATTGAACCATCGCCAGATAAGCGGCCATCAAAATAAAGCGCTTCACCTAAGGCAACTTTGTGTGGATCCGTGGTTAGTTGATCAGGAATCGGTTGCACAAGGCGGTTTGCGTTGGCACTTTCTACGTTCGGTAGGAAGTGCGCTTTACGTTGTTGGTGAATCCAGTCAAGAATGGCTTTTTTCTGTGTTTCGTCAGGACGTGATCCCCAGTGAACATGTACATATTTGGCAATTGGCATTTCGTCGTTGTGGATAACTTGTTCAAGTTTCGCTAGGTCAGCTTCAGAAAGTTTGCTTGGATCTTTCATGCCGTCAAGTAGGCGGTCGAAACGGAAGAAGCGCATGCCTCTTTCGATGTCTTGTGCCATTAATTGACTCGCGATAGGTAATTTAGCGTAAGCCGGTAATTCTGCATCAGGCGTATGGCAATAATGGCAGCCATTTTCAAACATGATGTTGGCGACAGCTTGATGTGATTCGGGTAATGCTGCTTTTTCAAGTAATTTGGGCGCTTGTTCTGTATCAAACCAGTATGTATAGCCGACTAAAGAAAAATAGCCAATACCGCCAACAGCTAATGCTGAAAGAAGATATTTTTTCATAGGTAAATCCCCCACAAGGAACTAAAGTTAAAAATGTGTTTATCACTAAAAGTATTAAAATCTCATTCTAGTTAATAATGTAAATTTATGAAATCTATTGTATTGATAAGTTAAGTCGATGAAAGGCATTGTGTAACGATAATGCCTTTCTATAAGAGGATGGGTTAGGCTTTTTTGAGGAATTCTGATTTAAGCATAATTTTGCCACAATCTACATTGTGGTCGCCATCTACTAAGCGGATACCTTTAAATTTGGTTCCTTTTTTTAACACTTCTGATGAGCTTTTTAATTTTAGATCTTTGATTAATAATACGCTATCGCCATCGGCTAATAAGTTGCCATTACTGTCTTTAACGATTAGTTGATCTTCATCGGCGGTGTTAATTTCTTCGCCCGCCCATTCATAGGCACAATCAGGACAAACAAATTGAATAGTGTCGTGATAGGTGTTTTCGCTTTTACACGTTGGGCAAATTGGATATGTCATAAATTAAGTCCTTTTAGGTAATAGAAAGCGGTTATTTTATACTGAAATGGTTAAAAAAGGTAAAAGAAAAGCGGTCTATTTTGTTGAGAAATAGACCGCTTAACAGTTAAGCCATTTTAGATCATGGTGGAGATATATTTTAACATTATGCCTGCTGCAATCGCTGAGCTGATCACGCCAGCTACGTTAGGCCCCATTGCGTGCATTAATAAGAAGTTTTGTTTATCAGCTTCTAAGCCAATTTTATTCGATACACGTGCAGCCATTGGTACGGCAGATACACCCGCTGATCCTATAAGTGGATTAATTTTGTGTTTGCTAAATGTATTCATTATTTTTGCCATAATCACACCGCTTGCCGTGCCAATGGCAAAAGCAACAATGCCTAGTAGTAGAATACCGAGCGTTTGTGGCTGTAGGAATTTATCAGCGACTAACTTGGCGCCTACAGATAAGCCTAAGAAAATAGTGACAATATTGATTAAGGCGTTTTGGGCGGCTTCATTCAGCCGTTCTACCACGCCACTGGCGCGCATGAGATTACCAAAACAGAACATGCCAAGTAATGGTGCTGCATCCGGTAATAATAAGGCAACAAGTAGTAATAATACGATCGGAAAGACTATTTTCTCACGTGTGCTGACAGTGCGTAATTGCACCATGCGAATTTTGCGTTCTTGTTCGGTGGTTAATGCTTTCATAATCGGTGGTTGGATTAAGGGAACAAGCGCCATATAGGAATAGGCGGCTACTGCAATGGCGCCTAATAGCTCAGGGGCGAGTTTGCTAGCAAGGTAAATAGCGGTTGGGCCATCTGCACCACCAATAATGCCGATTGCAGCCGCTTGTGGTAGGCTGAAGTCAATAATACCTAACCAATTTAATCCTAATGCGCCTAATACTGTTGTAAAGATACCAAATTGTGCTGCGGCACCAAGTAATAATGTGCGTGGGTTGGCTAGCAAGGGACCAAAATCAGTCATTGCGCCTACTCCCATAAAAATGATGAGCGGAGCTACGCCATAGCCAATAGCAACTTTATAAAACAGTGCAAGTATTCCTGCGTTATATCCCAAATCACTGGCAATCACTTCTAATTCGTTTTGAACTGATGGTGGAGCGAATGCGATGGCTTGTTTAATCGTGTGCACATCAAGTGAGCTACTATTTACCTTTTCCGCAATGATGGTGAGTTGTTCGGTGTGAGCATAGTGCAGTAAATGATCTAATGCGGTCATTGCAAGCCCGGCTTCCGGAATATTGGATAGTAAGCCACCAAAGCCGATGGGGAAGAGTAATAGCGGTTCAAAACGGCGAGCAATTGCCAGCCAAAGTAATATGAGGCTGACAATGATCATAATCACTTGCCCTAGCGTGATATGCATAATTCCCATGCCTTGAAATAGCGCAATGATACTTTCCATAAGTACTCCTATTATGCTAGGTTCATTAATACTTGATCAACGGCAACAACATCACCTTGCTTCACGGTAATTGTTTGTACAATGCCGGCGTGAGCTGCGCAAATTTGCGTTTCCATTTTCATCGCTTCAAGAATGAGTAATACTTCACCTTCTGCAACTTGTTGGCCTTCCGTGACCGCTACTTTGAGGATATTGCCAGCCATTGGCGCGGTTACAGGTTCTGAGCTTTGGGCGGAGGGTGGCTCAGTCGCAGTTGTATGATTAGCCTGTGTTGTGGGGGTAATTTGAGTAATATCCCCGCCTTCACTTACTTTAACGACAAACGTTTTACCTTCTACTTCTATAGTATAGACCGCTGTTTCATGTGTTTTTGTATTGTGTACAACACTTGATTTTGGATCTTCGTTTGTTATTTGATTAGCGGTAGGCGCTGGCTCAAAGGCGGTTGGATTATGGCGATTTTCAAGGAATTTCCAGCCAACTTGTTGGAAAAGTGCAACAATTAGCACATCATCAATGTTATGTTCTGATTGTATAAAACCATTAATATTAAGAAATAAAGAAATATAGGGAATTGGCGGGAAAAAACGGGAAGAAGTGGGACGTGAACCATTGAAAATAGGGGCTTCGTGATGAAAGCCCCTTTATTTTTACTCAAAGAAAAGCAGAAATAATGAATTGCGAAAAATTTTGCTGAAATGGCGAAATTGCACATTAAAACAACGAAATGCACATCTACCATTTAAAAGGCTTTAAATGCCATTTAAATTAAATCATGCCCAATATAGACAACCTGCCCAATAACTTCGAAATCTAAGCCATCATTAAATATCACATCAACAGGGCTGTAAATCTCTTTGTTATCACTAATTAGCCGAATACCGTTAATAATGCCCTGCACACGTTTAACCCACAGTTGTTCGCCTTGTCTTAACACATAGATCTTGCCGTCCTTTGGTTGCTTTGCGCCAAGATTTACTAAAAGCATATCCCCATCATAGATCGTAGGATACATAGAATCGCCCGAAGCGGTAATAAAAGCTAACTGGTTCAAATAAAAGCCCCGTAAATTAAGCCAGCGCTTGCTTAGCCCTATGTAATCATCTGGTGCATACGTCCCCTCACTAATCGCAGTAAAGCCCGCTGAATCCGTAATATTGTAGAACGGCACACGCTCTAAGCTATCTGCGTTTTGTACGGCGGTGAGCGTTGGAATAGATGGCGTGGGGTTATCCACGCTTAAATCAAAGCCTAATGCTTGCTGTACGTCTTTTGGCAATGATGTGTAGTGGTATTTAACAGCTCCTCCTTGTACCCCGTCCTTATTTCTTTTCTTCCATTGTTGCGTTCTCGCTTTCTTATTTATCCCTTGCGGACTATTTGGAAGTCCTTCACATCCTATCAGTTCATTGGCTGAAAACCATTCTTTAAAGTTTCTCATAAATCAACCTTTTCAGAAACTCAGTTTCTAAAAAATAATTATTCTCTAACTTATTGATTTTAAACATATTCACAATGAGGTTATGAAAATTTGAGTGTATAGTTTCCAAAGTTTCTAAAGAATAATTCTTCTACATAAGGATAACACATAATGACAACGAGCAATAAAAATCAAGATATGCATCGAGCAGATATTGTTGCGTCAGTAAGAAAGGCTGGAACAACTCTTGCAAGGCTATCAACAGAAGCAGGGTTACATCCGAGAACACTGAATAACGCATTAGAACGGAAATATCCAAAAGGCGAGCAAATCATCGCAAAGGCAATTGGCAAAACGCCACAGGAGATTTGGCCTTCTCGTTACGAATAGGAGAGCTTTATGAACGAATGGTTCTCAGCTACTGATCTAGCTGGTTTAGCAGGAATGCCAAGTTCTCCACAAGGCGTAAATAAAAAAGCCAGACAGGAACTATGGAAAAAGAAACAGCAAGAAGGGAAACAGGGCAAAGCATACGAATACCTCCTCACCAGCCTTCCCCCTGAAACCCAACAGGCCCTCAAAATTCAATATGCGAAGAGCCTAAAAACAGAAATAAACGTGACGGATAAAGCTGAAAAAGGCAAAGCCGAACGTTATGTAAAAGAAGCTTTATGGCAGCCGTTTGATAAAGCAACCGCAAAACAGAAAAGCAAAGCGGAAACTAAATACCACGCTTGCGTGGCGGTTGAAAACTTAGTGAGAGAGAAAACTCCATTAATGGAAGCTCTCGAGATTGTGGCAAACGCCCAAGCAGTTTCTATCGGTTCTTTAAAAAATTGGTATTACAAAGTACGCAACTTTGAGCAGTCTGACTGGCTTGCAGTCTTGCTTACACGCAGTGGCAAAACGGCAAAGGAACACTTAAAAGCCGAATTTGATTTAGAAGCTTGGGACGTGTTTTTGGCGGATTATCTCAGACCGGAAAAACCCACACTTGCTGCTTGTTATGAACGCCTTAAACGTTCAGCACAAGAAATGGGTTGGCAAATTCCAAGCTAGCAAACGGTGCAACGCAAATTAGAACGTGATGTGCCGTATGAAGTACGAGTGTTAAAACGAGAGGGAGAATATGCACTCACCCAATTAGTGCCAAGTTTGAAACGAACCGTGGCAGATATTCAAGCAATGGAATGGATTAACGGGGACGGTTATCAGCACAACGTATTTGTGCGGTGGAAAAACGGCGAAATTGTTCGACCTAAAACGTGGTTTTGGCAAGACATTCGCACAAGAAAAATTTTGGGTTATCGCTGCGATATTAGCGAAAACACAGACAGCATACGCTATGCACTCATGGATGTTATCTACAAATATGGCATACCACGCCATATCACGATAGATAACACCCGAGCAGCAGCGAATAAATGGATGACAGGCGGTGTGCCAAACCGCTACCGCTTCAAAGTGAAGCCTGATGACCCAAAAGGGATTATTCCTCTACTCAGTATTCAGTTGCACTGGACGAGCGTAATCGCCGGCACAGGTCACGGGCAAGCCAAGCCGATTGAACGTGCATTTAGTCACGGTGGTGTGGGCGAATTAGTTGATAAAGACCCAGCCTTAGCAGGGTTTTACGCTGGTGCGAATGTGTATGACAAGCCTGATAACTATAACGGCGGTAAAGACGGTGTGGATTACGAAACCTTTATGCAAGCACTTGCCAGAGGCGTAGAAATCTTCAATACCCGAGAGGGGCGAAACACCGAAATTTGCCAAGGAATTTTCAGCTTTGACCAAGTGTTTGCAAGAGATTACGCCCAAGCCACCGTACGAAAAGCCAGCCCTGAGCAGTTAAGAATGTTAATGCTAACCAGCGAAAAACAACGCTTAACCAAAAATGGCGAGTTCACGCTCAACGCCGGTGGCAAGTTGTACGGCAGAACCAATAGCTACTTTGCAGAAAGTTTGCGTGGCACACATCACAAAGAAGTGGTGGTGCGGTTTGACCCCGAGAAACTCCACGAAACCGTGTATGTGTACAGCTTAGACGGCGTGTTTTTGGCAGAAGCGCAATGTAATCAAGCAAAAGGCTTTGGCGATACTGAAGCAGCACGTACACAAAAACGCTTACGTGAACGTATCGTTAAAAATATGAAACGTATTGCGAAAGATATGGAATTGATGGAAGCCAACGAAGTGGCGCAATTCCAGCCTGAAGTAAAAGAAGAACCGAAACTTCAGCCGAACATCATCGAAATGGCAATCAAAGACGGCAACGTCATGCGCAAAGTACAAACGGTGCAAGCGGTTGAAGAAGAGGAAGAAGACATTAGCGAATTTGAACAGGCATTTATGAAAGCGGTTGCGATGAAAAGCAAGTAAATACAACGCTTTAAACTGTATTTAAACATTTAAACGAACATTTAAATGGAGTTTAAACATGGAATTAATCAACAAAATCAAACAACACATCGCCGAGACCAACGGCTCACAGGCAAAACTGGCAAAAGAAGCAGGCATTAATGCAGGCGCATTATCGGCCTATCTCAACGGTAATTATCAGGGAGATATTGCAAATTTAGAAGCAAAATTAACCGCTTACTTTGAGAAAAAAGAAGTGCAAGCACGTGAGTTTGTAGAAGCACCGGCGTTTATTGAAACCGCAACAGCAAAACAGATTTTTAAAACCCTTGAATTTGCCCAAATTGCTAACTGCATGGCGACCGTTTACGGCATGAGCGGTGTAGGTAAAACGAAAGCGATTCAGGAATTTAAAAGA
Source organism: [Haemophilus] ducreyi (assembly GCF_900109315.1). GTDB lineage: Bacteria > Pseudomonadota > Gammaproteobacteria > Enterobacterales > Pasteurellaceae > Haemophilus_B > Haemophilus_B ducreyi. The sequence continues at coordinate 96,641 of NZ_FOJC01000007.1, forward strand.
GGTCGTGCCAACGTTTGGCTAGTTACGGCAAGCCCAAGCCGCTCAAGCCTAAGTGAGATTTTATACGAAATCGCTCTTGAGCTAGGTATTTCAGACGCACCACGTCGCAAGGGCACGTTATCACGCTTAATCGCTCGCAAGATTAACGGCACAGAGGGCTTACTGATTATTGATGAAGCGGATCACTTGCCATACGAAGCACTCGAAGAGTTACGCATTATGCAGGAAGAAGCCAATATCGGCTTAGTATTAGTCGGTAACGACAAAGTGTACACACGAATGAAAGGCGGTATTAGCCCTCACCACGAATATGCCCGACTTTGGAGCCGTGTGGCGAAAAATACAAGCATCCAACGCACGAAACAAGCAGACACGAAAGCCGTAGCTCAAGCATGGGGATTAGACGACGACAGCGATGCACTTAAAGTCATGCAATCAATTACCGAAACCGGTGGCGGCTTACGTATCTTAACTCAAACACTACGCCTTGCAGGCATGGTAGCGAAAGGATCAGGTAAGTTAATTACTGCAGATTTAATCATCCAAGCTCGCCAAGAGTTACTAGGGAAAGGAGATTAACAATGAAAGCATTAAAACCAAACCACAATATTAACCGCACAAACCAAGTGGCGTGCAGATTTTTAAAACAGACTCAAAAAGCAATTATCCGCCTTAATAGCCTTGGTTTTACGGTGTTAAACATTGATTTTACTCGTATTAAACCACGCATTGAAGTGGAAGTTGGTAATAACAAACATATTGCTGAAATTCTTATATCAGAGAACAAAGCCTATCGCTATAGCTTCGGTAAAAGTGAGGATTTAGGCAGATGGGAAGGCTACTACACCATGCTTGAGGGCATTCGGGTGTGTTGGAAACAATCAATTAACTAATAGGAGAACACCATGACAGAACAAGTCATTATAGGCAAATTTGCCGTTACACCACCGCTTTTATGGGATGACATTGAAGACGGTAATGAATATGCGGTAATCGATACCACTGATGCAGGTGATTGGTGCGTAAGAATGCAAAAAATAGACAAATCAAACCGTTATTTCTTCGTGTTAGCACAGTCCGCACGAGTGTTTGATAACACCGTTGAAGCAAGCGAATTTATCCATGCTTTGGAAGCATTAGGAGGTAAAAAATGAGTGAGCAAATCACAAAAGAAGAGTGTAAGAATCAGCTTACAGAATTGGGGGTAATGTATGAAAAATTGCCAATCGCAATAAGTAAACATATTTGCAATGCAACAACAGAATTACACGGAAGAACTTTTAAAGTGGAAGTTTGCGAAAGAATTGGAATTGGTGTGCAAATTAAGGTTAAGGGAAAAGATAAATCTTGTTTGGTTACGTACGAAGCCATGTTGAATATGGCAGAAGCAATGGGATTATTTGATAACGAATAAAGGATAAAAAATGGCAAAACAACCCACTAAAACACGCGTAAAACAACCCGCAAAGTTGCGTTTTACTACTGAAGAACAAGTACAAAGTGCAATTAAGGAAATTGGCGATTTAAGCCGTGAGCATACTCGCCTCAGCACAGAAATGAATGACTTAATCGCCGAAACAAGCGAGCGTTACGCCCCAGAATTGAAGCGTTTACAAGCTGAAATCGAACCTTTGCGAAAGGCAGTGCAGGAATACTGTGAAGCAAACCGAGATGAATTGACTGAGAACGGCAAAAGTAAAACAGCAAATTTTGTGATAGGTGAGGTGCAATGGCGACAACGTCCACCGTCGGTGGCAATTCGTGGAGCGGATGCTGTGCTTGAGTTTATGCAACGTATGGGATTTGACCGCTTTATTCGTACCAAAAAAGAGATCAACAAAGAAGCCCTACTCCTTGAGCCTGAAGTGGCAAAAGGGATTGCTGGGGTTACGATTAAGCAAGGTGTAGAAGATTTTGTGATTAAACCATTTGAGCAGGAGACGGCATAATGTGGAAACCGACAAAAGGCGAATATGACAGAGCCGAGAAGTTATTACAAGTGTACTGCATATCAGATCAAGAGCGTGAAACATTACACGAAATCAAGTATGCATACGAAAATCCTGTGGAACTTGATTGGTTACAAAGAGCGGTACTTATGGCGTTAGAGCAAAAATATGACGGTCAAAAAGATTAAAGCCTATTTAAACGCTCTTTAAACCTAATTTTAAGGGGCGTTCATAATAAGTTTTAAACCACGGGAGAACATTATGAGTACACCAAAATTTGACCGCTACAAATACTATTCAGAAGGGGCTGCAAAGCTAGAAGCGCAGGGCAATTATGCCGAAGCCGCCTTCAAATGGGAAGTCGCCAGACTGTCAGCTAAAGGAAACAATATTCAATGGACAGAACAACGACAAGCATTTTGCGAACGTATGCGAGATAAACCATTTTAAGGATGAATTATGATGACCGATTCACGCAAAACCGAGTTAGAAACCCAGCTAAACGAAGTAATTATACAGCTTCAACAAGCACAAAAATCACTTCGGAAAAACGAATTTACCCACGCTGCAATCTTTATTGGCAATGCACAAAACCAGTTGCCAAAAGTGAGAATGGTATTAGCAAAATATTAGGAGCTAACAATGTTAAAAGAAACTGATTTAATCGAAGGTCATAAATACATCGCTAAAACAGGGAAAATCACCAAAAGTTTACTCGGAAAAAGAGAAATATTTAAGATTTATCCTGATGATGGCTTAGTAACTTATTGCGAAGTAAAAGAACGTAGAAATAAATGTAGTTGCAGCATTGTTGCTACGCTAAAAACCGTATCAATTAAGTCATTTTTGCGGTGGGCTGGAAAGGATATTACGAAAGAATAAATCTTATAAAGGAGCTGTTATGCAATGGTTAGAACAAGAAAATAGTAACTGGATATCGGTTACAGATACATTACCAGAAATTAACCCAATTTATGAATTTTTTGAGAAAACAGGCGATTGTTTATTGTATGGGTTAGAGGAAGAATACGATATTCCGCATCAATTTATTGGTTATATGATAACTGGAAATCGATTCTACAGTGAAAATGGAGAATGTTACAAAGTAACCCACTGGCAATATTTGCCAAAACCACCTACGAAGTAAGTACATTATTTTCTTAAAAATAGGAGTGAAATATGAAAGTAGAATTATATGAATATATAGCGGTTTTTGAAGACGACGAACCAACAAAAGATAAGTGCTTAGAAATCGTAGCTGATAAAAGAGAATGGACATTCTTTTCTTACCACATAAGCACTTCGTTAGAAGAGATTGCACAAAAAATTCTTGAAGCGAGATATAACAATTGGGAAATGTGGGATGAAGATGATTATGTGTATCTCATTGTAAGAAAATACGGTGATGAAGAATGGGAACTACATAAAGCAACAATTCAATATAGATTGTACGTAGATACTGAAGAAATCTATTTTGATGATGAGGAATAACGCATGACCGACAAGGCTAAACTTATTCAACTTATTCACATAGCTAAAAGTCAGTTGAATGTGGATGACTCAAGCTATCGTGAGATACTTAAACGATTAACAAATAAAGAAAGCTCAACAAAATGCACTATCGTAGAACTACACAAAGTGTTACACGAACTGCAAAAGAAAGGCGCAAAAGTAAAATGGTTTGCTAAAAAAACGAAAAAACCGACCGCCTATAGCCCTGCTACCGGTGAAACCCCAGTAAAAAGTGAGATAGCGCACAAAATTAGAGCGGTTTGGATCAGTATGGGTAAACATGGTTTTTTAAAAGATTCAAGTGAGCAAGCTTTAAATGCGTATGTGCGTAAAATCATCAATAAAAACCGCACGGTATTAGTGCTAAATGTCGGTGCGTTAGACGCAAATGACGCAAGCAGAATTCTTGAAATCTTGAAACAATGGCACATTCGAGTAATGAAAAAAACATTAGAAGAAAAAGGGCTACTGTTAGTGGGTAAAGATTACGATTTAATGGTGGAGGCTTACAATGAAACTCTGTAGATGCCCGATTTGCCACAGCGATATTCACTTAGAAGGCTTAATCGAAGATGATGCAGGACGAGAACTGCTTGGTAAAATTAGCCAACTGACACACGGCACTGCTCAACCAATGGTCGCTTATTTAGGCTTGTTTAAACCCACCAAAAGCAACCTTAACAACGCCCGAGCGTTGAAAATTGTGAATGAAGTCTTGGCGCTTTACTCTTGTTCGTTATTACTGGCGCACGCACTCTCTGAAACGGTGGCAAGTATCCGCAAAAAACGCCAGCAAGCATTGCAAACAGGGCAAAAAATCGAACCGCTTACTAATCATAACTATTTAAAATCGGTCTATGAAACGCAAAAGCCGCATTTTGCGGTAGTGAGAACAGGTAAACATCAGAGCGAAGAAGTTAAAGCGCAACAGGCTGAAGAAGAACAAATTAGAAATGCGGTGTTATATGTGCAACGATTTGTTGATTTAGGGCGAGAAGATTTTGTTAAAAATAGCCCAGATTATCAAATTTGGTTGAAATATAACAACAGATAAGCCGATTAAATAATAAGCAATTAAAAATTACTAAAATAGCCTTTTTTATCATATATATCAATGATATATAAATCATTAAACTCGTATCGCCTTAAAATTTTTCACTCTATTGCACAACAAATTACTATAATTTGTTCCATGAGTTGATGGATTTTGAGGCATTTTTTTATGCAGAAAGGACAAGCAGAACTTTTTGATGATGAGCATGCGGAAATCGGGGCGTTATTTGATAATTTAGATAATATCCCAGAAAGTGAAGTACAGAATCGCTGGCCGCAGTTGTTAGCGGAAGTAATTGATGTGATGCAAGCAGAACTTATTCGTCAAAAATTTGCAGAAGATAATGCAAAATTGACCGCTTGCAAACTTGCCGGCGTTATAGCACATTACTTTGGTGGCAAGTCGTTTTATCTGCCGGCAGGCGATAAAATCAAAGAAGCATTACGCGATGTACAAGTTTATCAAGAGTTTGATGGCAAAAATATTCCGGAACTGATTAGAAAATACCGATTGTCTCAAACAACAATTTATGCGATCTTACGCCAACAACGTGCATTACAAAGAAAGCGACATCAACCGGATTTATTCTAACTTTGAACTGATATGTCGCAAACTTAACTAATCTTACAACAGATTAAACTCCAACTATCAACACAAAATTGATAGTTGGAGTTTTTTTATGTCCTTGCCTATTTTCAAAATCGTAGTGCATTGCTCGGCAACGCAAAACGGTAAATCACTAAAACAAGCGGATAAAACGTCTGCGCAAGTTCTCGACGGCTGGCACAAACAGCGTGGTTTTAAGCGCACAACAAGTGCAATCAAAGCCTTTAACTCACATTTAACTAGCCTTGGTTACCACTTTGTGATTGACATCGACGGCAAGATTGAAACCGGTCGCCAAGTGGGCGAAATCGGGGCGCACGTCAAAGGTCATAACAGCAATTCTGTAGGTATTTGCTTAATCGGTGGTGTTACTGCAAGCAGTAAAAATCACGCTGAATATACCAAAGCACAGTGGCAATCATTGCACAAACTTTTACGTGAACTGGAAGCTAAACACCCTAATGCCCGAATCTGCGGTCATCGTGATCTCTCCCCCGATTTAAATGGCGACGGCTCAATTACCCCAAATGAATGGGTAAAAGACTGTCCGTGTTTTGACGTATGGTCTTGGCTTGATTCTGAGCAAGTCGTGAACGTAGAACATTTATTTAAGGGATAAGTATGGTTTTTGCAGTATTTCTTTTAATTGCAAGCATCGTTGCGACATTGATTTTGTCAGTTGGCTATGATGATCCTTGGTATATACCAATGTTTGTGGCGATTGCTGCATTAACTTATTTAGTCACTGTGACAAGCAAAGCACAAGATTGTGAAGATTTTGGGTATTTTAGTTCGATGAATAACGTGTATGAATGTACGTTAGAGAAAACAAAGTTAGGAAAAAATGGCAATTAAAGAGCTAATTTCAAACGCAGACGGGCGTTTATCGACCACGGCAACCATCCAGTTTTTTGGTTTTTTAGCCGCTTTAGTGGTGATGCTGTTTTGCGTATGGATGGATAAATCGTATGTGCCAGAGTTGTTTAGCACGTTTTTATTTGCGTGCGTTGGCACTGCTGCCACAAAAGGCGCAGTAAACGCATTTCAGCGTTCTCGCAACAGCAACACGGAGGAAGAATAATGTTTACAACTCAACTTGCCGCTATTGTATCGGTGGTGGCATTACTTGGAGGCTGGGGCGTATTTAAAAGTGTACAAGTCAGCCGAGAAAAAAAGAAAAATCAAGCGCTATTGCAGAAAAATGAACAGTTAAAAACAGCTAAAGTGGTCGCTGAAACCAAAGTGAAGAATTTTGAAGTGAGAAAACAAAATGAAGAAAACATTAGTAGCACTAGCCGTGACGGGGTTATTGAGCGCTTGCACGCCAACAAAGACCTACGTGACTAATACGTCTTGTGCAGGCTTTGGTATTATTAAAGCAAGTCGTAAAGACACCACCGAAACGTTAGCGCAGATCCTTGTGCATAACACCACCTATCGCCAAATCTGCAAAGACGCAGCACAAAAGGATAAGTAATGCCTGATTTATTTGACCGCATTTCTGAACGTGAAGAGCAGATTTTAGAAATGCAACTTGCGCCACACTTAGACACGGCGCTCTCTGATGATGAAATCGAAGCCATTGCACAAGCAGGCCGTCAATGTAGCGAATGTGGTTTACCGATTCCTACGGCACGTTTACGTGTAGAGCCAATGGCACACCGCTGTATCAGTTGCCAAGAGGACTGGGAGGCAGGACGATGATGAATGATTTGTTTGAATTTGTGCGTGCCAATTTTGGGGTGATTTCCACGGTGGCTGCTGTGGTTGCAGGCACTTTTTGGCTGAAGCTTGACAGCAAATATGCGAAAAAAAACGATGTTGGGCAATTGCTGGAAGTGGCTAAAAATCACGACAGCCGTATTGCTATGCTCGAAAAGCAAGTGGAAAACTTACCCACAGCGGTGGATGTGGAACGTCTAAAAACGCTGGTCACAGATGTCAAGGGCGACACCAAAGCCACCAGCCGACAAATGGATGCCGTAAGCCACCAGTTGGGGCTGTTATTAGAAGCAAAACTGAAGGAATAATAAAAATGCTTAAAGAAGTATTAACACAAGACCAACGCTTAGTTATTTTACGCTCTTTAGCTGACGCAGGTTATGACGCTAATGAAAGTATTTTAGATGATTGCCTGGCACTTTATGGGCATAAGATTAGTCGAGATCTTGTTCGCAATCACTTAAATTGGCTGGAAGAACAAGGACTGGTACAAATTGAACGTTTATCAGGTCACTTTATGGTCGCAAAAATCACTCAGCGAGGGTTAGATGTTGCCAATGGCGAAGCCTTTGTGGATGGTGTTAAACGTCCTCGCCCGAAGATTTAAACGATTGTTAAACAAAATTTAAGGAGCGTTTAAATGGCAGAAAAAACAACCCGTGGACGTGCCAGTAAAGTCGATTTACTCCCACCGAATATCAAAACTCAGCTTGCGATGATGTTGCGTGATAAGCAATTCTCCCAAGCTGAAATTTTAGAAGAAATTAACGACTTGATCCGTGATTGCGGGCTACCCGATGCAATGAAATTAAGCAAAACGGGCTTAAATCGTTATGCCAGTCGAATGGAAAAAGTCGGGGTTAAAATTCGTCAAGCCCGAGAAGTGGCTGAAATCTGGACGAAACAATTTGGCGAAATGCCCCAATCTGATATTGGTAAAACGGTGATTGAATTGGTCAAACACCTTGCCTTTGAAATGTCATCCCAATATGCGGAAAACGGCATTGCAGAGCCGAAAGAATTAGCCATGCTTGCGGTAACAGTACAGCGATTAGAAGCCGCAGCTTCTTTAAGCTATGAACGTGAACGAAAAATTCGCAAAGAGGTGGCTCAACAGGCAGCAGAAGCCGCTGAAAAAGTGGTTGTGCAAGCGGGTATATCTAAATCTACCGTAGATCAACTTAAAGCCGAAATTTTAGGAATTGCGTAATGAGATTACCAGATTTTATCCCTTTTGACCCTAACGAATTGCTGCTCGGTTATCAAAAACGTTGGATTGCTGATGACAGCCAGCTCAAAATTGCCGAAAAATCTCGCCGTACGGGTTTAACGTGGGCAGAGGCAGCGGATGATGTGTTGATTGCGAGCCGAAATAAAGCCGATGGTGGCTCAGATGTGTTTTACATCGGTTCAAATAAAGAGATGGCACGTGAGTTTATTGACGCCTGTGCAATGTGGGCAAGTAAATTCAACCGTGCAACCGGTCAAATTCAAGAAGAAATTTTCGAAGATGAAGATAAGGATATTTTAACTTACGTTATCTACTTTGCTTCAGGTTTCAAAATTAAAGCACTATCATCTAACCCTAAGAACTTACGTGGTATGCAAGGGGTGGTTTGTATTGATGAAGCCGCTTTCCACGAAAAATTAGCCGAAGTCTTAAAAGCGGCGTTGGCTCTTACAATGTGGGGTGCGAAAGTGCGATTAATATCTACCCATAATGGCGTGGATAATCTATTTAATCAGCTGATTTTAGATAGCCGTGCAGGGCGAAAACGCTACTCTATCCATACCATTACGCTCGATGATGCGTGTCGTGAAGGCTTGTATCAACGCATTTGCTAAGTAAGCAAGCAAGAATGGACTCCAGCCAAAGAAGAGGCGTGGAAACATGATTTATTGCGAGATACCGCAAGCGAAGAAGACGCACTGGAGGAATATTACTGTGTGCCGAAGAAAAGCTCGGGTGGCTATATCCCCCGCCCTTTGATTGACCGTGCAGCCGATGAAAGCAAGGTGATTTTACGCTTTGAATGCAATGATAAGTTTATCACTTATTCAGAAGACGAACGTGTTGTGATGACCACGGAATGGTTATTGAAAGACGTTTTGCCACATCTTGAAAACTTAAATAAAGATTATCGGCATAGTTTTGGGGTGGACTTTGCACGAAGTGGCGACTTGAGTGTATTTAGTATTTGTGCCTGTTTGCCTAATACCGCTCGCCATATTGAATTAACCCTTGAAATTCGTAACTGCCCTTACGACCAGCAAAAGCAAATTATGCTGTTTCTTTTACCCAAACTCCCCCGTTTTATCGGGGCAGCATTTGACGCTACCGGTAATGGCGGTTATTTAGCAGAAAGTGCCTTGTTGCGTTATGGCTCATCAATGGTGGAAACCGTAATGCTTAATGACAAATGGTATTGGGAATGGATGCCAAAATATAAAGCACTTTACGAGTCGGATTTAATCCGTATTCCCAAAGATGAAGAAACTATCTTAGACCAAGGGCATATTGTCGTAATCAACGGCGTACCAAAAATTGATAAATCTCGCAATCAAGGCAAATCAGGCAAACGCCATGGCGACTCGGCGGTAGCGTACTGTATGGCTGTTAGAGCAAGTTATATGACCGGTGGTGAAATTGACTATATTCCATTGCCAGCCAAGCATACAAGTGCGGTCAAAAATGAGCAGGTTTTTTTCTACAATCCTGCCGAAATAGACGATTTAAACGCCCAATTCGGCTCGGATTGGGATAATGTATAGGGCAAATTATGCAAAGTAAAATTTTAGATATTCACGGCAATCCTTTTGTGTTCGATGATGATGTGCAAACGGAAAATAATAGCCAGTTGGGGTATTTACACCAACATTATAGCGAACACCCCACCAGTGGGCTAACGCCTACTCGTGCGGCAAGTATCTTGCGAGCGGCAGAACAAGGCGATTTGGTAGCGCAATCAGAACTTGCGGAAGATATGGAAGAAAAAGATGCCCATTTGCAGTCCGAAATTGGCAAGCGTCGCAACGCTATTCAGGCGGTAGATTGGCAAATTATCGCCCCACGCAATGCCACGACCGAAGAACAGCGTGATACGGATATGCTAAATGAAATCCTACAAGACGCTGTGTGGTTAGATGATTGTATTTTTGATGCGACCGACGCCATTTTAAAAGGCTTTAGCTGTCAAGAAATTGAGTGGGAACAAGGTTTAGTGGGGGGGCCTAAAACTGATTAAAAACGTACATTGGCGTGAACCGGCGTGGTTTATGACGCCTACTTTTGAGCGAAATAGTCTGCGTTTGCGTGACGGCTCAACCAATGGTGTGGATTTACAGCCCTTTGGTTGGGTGAACCATATCGCTAAGGCGAAGACAGGCTATCTTTCTCGTATTGGTTTAGTACGTTCGTTGGTATGGCCGTTTATTTATAAAAATTACTCAGCTCGGGATTTTGCCGAATTTTTAGAAATCTACGGCTTGCCATTACGTTTGGGTAAATATCCCGAAGGGGCAACGCAAAATGAGAAAAACACCTTGCTCCGTGCTGTAATGAGCATTGGGCATAACGCAGGTGGTATTATTCCCCGAGGCATGGATATTGAATTTGAAAAAGCTGCAGAAGGCGACAGCACCGCTTTTATGACGATGATTGAGTGGGCTGAAAAGTCAATGAGTAAATCCATTTTAGGTGGCACGCTCACATCACAAGCCGATGGTGCAAGCTCAACTAATGCCCTTGGCAATGTGCATAATGAAGTGCGGTCAGAAATTCGCAATGCAGACTTAAAACGCTTACAAGCCACACTTACACGGGATTTGGTTTATCCACTTTATGCACTTAACTGTAAGTCATTTAATGACGCTCGCCGTATTCCGCGCTTTGAGTTTGATATTTCTGAAAGCGAAGATATTACGAGCTTTGGGACTGGTCTTGGGGCATTGGTTGATTTGGGTTTTAGAATTCCGAAACAGTGGGCGCACGACAAATTACAAGTGCCGATTGCGGCTGAAAATGAAGAAATTTTAGAACGAAAAAATCTGCAAAATTCGACCGCACTTTTATCCGCTCAAGACAGGGGTAAAATGGCAATATTGTCGGTAAACCGTGATCCTGATGATTTACTAGATGAACTTGAGCCAACGGCAGAAGCATACCAAGAAATCATCGACCCAATACTAAAACCTGTAGTAGAAGCATTGGAAAAAGGCGGTTACGAATTTGCGCAAGAACGCATTGCAACGCTCTATGCCGATATGGACGATAATGAGTTGGAAAAAATGCTAACTCGTGCAATTTTTGTAAGTGAATTACTAGGACGCGCTAATGCCAACCGATAACGAAAAAAGCATTGATATGGGGTATGTGTTACGCCTTGAGCCTGAATTAGCGGTCGATTATTTGCGGGCAAAAGGCGTAAATATTACGTGGGACTGGCACGAGCAACTCGAATCAGCCCACGCCCGTGCGTTTACAGTTGCCAAAGCCACCCGTGCAGAAGTGTTAGACACGCTACGTTGGGCGACAGAGAAAGCGATTGCTGAAGGTATGCCTGAGCGCGAATATATTAAAAACCTTGAACCAATGCTAAAAACGCTGGGTTGGTGGGGGAAAACCGTGGATGAAGACGGAAACACCGTGCAACTCGGTAGCCCCCGTCGTTTAAAAACGATTTTACGCACCAATAAATCTACGGCATTTCACGCCGCACGTTATGCTAAGCAAATGGAGAATGCCGACGAGCAACCCTATTGGCAATATGTAGCACTGAAAGATAGCCGTACACGTGCAAGCCATTTGTCTTTACATGGCAAGGTATATCGTCTTGATGATCCGATTTGGCAAACAATGTATCCACCAAATGATTGGAATTGTCGCTGTCGTGTGCGTGCGTTAAGTGAGTTTGCACTTAAAAAGCAAGGATTAGCGGTATCTGACAGCCAAGGGCAAATGAGTACAGAAACTGCCGTGGCCGGCATCAATAAAAACACAGGTGAAGAAATTCGAACTACGGTCAGTAAAATTAAAACTGACCAAGGTGAAATGAAAGTGGGTGCTGGCTGGAATTATAATGTCGGTTCAGCTGCTTTCGGCACAGATATTGCAGTAATGCGTAAACTACAGCAAATTACAAATCGTGATTTACGCAGCCAAACAATACAAGCTATTAATAATAGCGAAGCACGACATAAGGCATTTGAAAACTGGGTAAAATCTAATTTAGGCAACCGTGGCGCAAGCCATCGTTATATTTCTGCAGGCTTTGTAAGCACAGAAATCGCTGAGAAAGTGACCGCACTTTCAAATGGTGAAAAAATACCTGAATTGGTGTTAGTAATGAGTGAGAAACGCTTAGCACACGCTAATAGTATTAAACACCACGAAACAGGTGTTGGATTAAGCGCGGAAGAATATGCGAGTATTTCACGGATTGTAGCAAATCCTAGTTTAGTTGTTTGGGATAGTGAACGTGGTCACCATAATTTAATTTATTTTAATGATGATAAAACAATAAAAGTTGTCGTTGATTCTCCGAGCAATGATAAATTAAAACCAGCTCAGAATGTCGATTCCGTGATTAATGCGTATAAAGTTGATTATAGTGATGTGTTAAATAAGATTCGTTCTGGTGTATATAAAATTGTGGAAGGAAAAGAATAGTTTGCGGGTTTGGCGAGTATCGAAGTCGCACAGAGCATTTAAAAATAAACGCTGTCCTACCAATTAGACAACAAGCCCGCTTAATATTCTTAATTTAACGCCAATTTTTAAAGGATGTCAATATATGTACTTTGAATTTGAATTCGACGACGATGAACTTCGCCAAGCCTTAAAACGGGTTGCAATGCTGAAGCATAACGCACATATTATGCGAAAAGTCGCAGGTGTACTGCAACAGGAAGCCGAAAGTGCGTTTGATAATGAAGCATCACCAAACGGTGAACAATGGGAAAAACTAAATAGCAATTATAAGAAACGCCGTTATGCGGCTGGATATACCGGCAATATTCTCCAAGTAACCGGTGACCTTGTGAAAAGCTTAAATATTGATTATGCCGATAATATTGCCATTGTTGGAGTATCTGAAACTTACGGTCAATACCATCAGTTCGGAACAAAGAATATGCCTGCCCGCGCATTCTTAGGTTTAAGCTATGATGGCATTGAAGAAATCAAAGCCATTTTAAACCGAGAATTATCGAAAACGGTACAATCTTAGTGTAGAATGTGAAAAACGCCTCAGAAACAATCTAAGCACGCTCTAAATTTAATAAGCATAGTTTTAGATTTAATTTATTTAAACGCTATAAATTCGATTTAACCGCCATCTTGTTTATTAAATCCCTTCATTGTTTAAAAGCTCACAGAAATGTGGGCTTTTTTGATTTTATATATCGCAAACAGACCTCTCTGATTTTTAAGCCACAATAGTTTGCATGAAAGCAAAGAAAACCCCCATTGCGGTTTTAACCGCACAATTAACCAGTCCAGACGGTTGGCAACAACTTTTGCCTAAAGGCGAATTTAGAGCAAGAGACGGCAGACCAGATGACGTGCCGCATTGGTTTTTAGATGAAACCATTGCTAATCGTCTAATCCAGAGAGCTAAAACTATCAAGCAAGATATTTTAGTCGATTATGACCATGGCACTCTTTTTAAGGCAAAAAAAGGTCTTGATGAGGGGGATGTAGTCGCTGCGGGTTGGTTTAATAATGTTGAAATGCAGTGGTTTGATGATGAAGAGCGACAAGGCTTATTTGTTAAGCCTCGCTGGACACCAAAAGCCTATCAGCAAATTAAAGATGGTGAGTACGCTTTCTTAAGTGCTGTTTCCCCTTATAATGAAAATGGCGAACCCCTCGAAATCCGAATGGCTGCACTGACAAATGACCCCGGTATTACGGGTATGAAACGGCTTGCAGTACTTTCGGCAATCACAGAACAACTGGAGAACACAAAAATGCCAGAATCATTGCGTAAATTACTCGCAAAACTCGGTGTTGAAGTCGCCGAAGGTGCAGAACTGACGGAAGAACAAGCACAAACTGCCTTTTCTGCTTTTGAAACTTTGCAAGCTGATAAAACCGCAGCTGATGACAAAGTAGCCGCATTAAGTGCTGCCGCAAAAGAAGTTGACTTAAGTGCTTATGTGCCGAAAGCAACTTATGACGCTGTAGTTAATCAAGTCGCAGTACTGTCGGCTCAAAATACAGAAACCGAAATTGAATCATTAGTCGGTAAGGCTCGTAATGAAGGACGCGCAGTTGAAGCGGAGGTAGATTATCTGAAGCAATTCGGCAAACAGCAAGGCGTTGCTGCATTATCGGCAATGCTTGATGCCCGCCCGCAAATTGCAGTGTTATCTGCACAGCAAACCCAAACTCAAAAGGTGGAAAAAACCGAAAAAGGGATTGCTGTGTTAAGTGCAGTTGAAAAAGATATGGCGCAACGCTTAGGTCTTAGCGAAGCGGATTTTTTGAAACAAAAAGAAGAAATGGAAGGTAACTAATGGCTAAGAATGTCACTCCTGAAATTGTAAAAGCCTTATTTGTAGGCTTTGCTAAAAACTTTAAAAATGGCTTGGCAAAAGCGCCTAGCCAATATACCAAGATTGCAACTGTGGTGAAATCAAGCACGGCAAGTAATTCCTATGCGTGGTTGGGGCAAATGCCGAAACTGACGGAATGGGTTGGTAAACGTACGATTACCGCAATCCAAAGTCACGGTTATTCAATTGAAAATAAATCTTTTGCAAACGGGGTGCAAATTAAACGCACGGATGTAGAAGACGATAACGAAGGCGTGTATAGCCCACTTATTGAAGATTTGGGACTAGCAGCAGGTACGCAACCTGATGAGCTTGTATTCGGCGCATTGAGGGTGGGTTTTAGTACGGCATGTTATGACGGTCAGTATTTCTTCGACACTGATCACCCTGTCGGGGCTAATGTAGATGGAACAGAACCAAAATCTGTGAGCAATATTACGGATGATGGGACTGGAGTTACGGAAGAAAATGCGTGGTATTTGTTAGACACATCTCGTGCATTAAAACCGATTATTTTCCAAGAGCGCAAACCACCTACACCAGCACAAATGACAGATGCAAATGCTCAAAAAGTATTTGAGGAGGACGTGTACACCTATGGTGTGGATAGCCGTTGTAATGTTGGTTATGGATTCTGGCAACAAGCTCATGCAGTGAAAGGCCAATTAACTGCTGAAAACTTGTGGAAAGCTATTACTGCAATGCGTGCGGTGCGTGGCGATGGTGATCATCGTTTAGGTATCAAGCCGACTGTGTTAGTTGTTCCGCCATCACTTGAGAAAGAAGCTACTCAGCTTTTAGAGCGTGAATTCCGTGTCGAAAACGGTGCAACGGTAGACAATGAATTTAAAGGTCGTTTAGAGCTGATTGTTGCTGAGTATCTCTAATCTCAAGCGGTCGAAATTTGTGATTTTTTTGCAAATTTGACTGCACTTTAAACCCGATTTAAAGAGGATTTAAATGAAATGGAAAACCCTACTTCGTTATACGATGTCGTGGTGTCGAACAAAATTAAACACGGTTATCGCCGTGCTGGTCTCTGTCTCGCAGCGGGTGAAAGCAAAATTGAAGGCATCACCGAAAACCAGCTTGCACAACTCCAAGCCGACCCACGCTTGGTGGTTAAAAAAGCCGAACCCGCAAGCGGTGAAAAAGATAGCAAAAGGCTATCTGAAAATGGTAAGACTGCATCTACACAAGGCAAACAGCTTCCAGAAGGTGTATTACCAGCCGACTTAACCGTAGAACAACTTAAAGTGAAACTAACGGAGTTAAACGGTATGGCGATAAAGTCTTTGATACGCTTGCCGGCGGCGTAGATAGTCCCAAAGTTGCCGAAGCACTGCAAGATGCGTCGCAGACGATTGATAGCTATTTAGCAGGACGTTATAGCCTGCCCTTAAAAAGGGTGCCGGCGGTGTTAGAACGTCATTGCTGCTATATCGCACGCTATTTTTTGGAAAAAAATATCGCGACTAAGCAAGCACGCTGCGACTACGAAGATACCATTAAATACTTAGAAAAAGTGGCAAATGGTACTATATCACTAGGTGTTAGCGAAGACGGTAATGCAATAGAGAGTGACAATATCATCACTATACAGTCATCACCCTCGATTTGGGCGCGAGATAAGTCAAAGGGGTTTATCTGATGAGTAATATTGCTAAAACCAGTGACGCATTACAAGCGCGAATTAGAGCACTTTGCGGCAACGTCTTAAACGAAGTAACGACACATTCCGGGCACTGGGATGATGCGGCGGTGGCTCGTATCGTAAGTAATCCGCCTGCTGCATATATTGCCTGGCTTGGACATATGCCCGGTGAAAACCCGCGTATTGTACAAGCTCGCTGGGCAATATATTTGGTCGCGAATGTACTAGATGGTGAGCGCGAAGACAATATCGGTATCTATCAATTGGTTGAGCGGTTAAGCGCGGGATTACACCGCTATCGGCTTGAGCCAAGCGGTACCTTTGAGTTATTAAGCGTACAAAACTTGTGGTCGGACACACAAAGCGGTATGGGCGTTGCGGTCTACGGTATGTATTTCAAGGCACCTATGCCAAATTACGGGGGGTTAACATCATGGCACAAATTAAAATCATGTTGACTGTGGCGCATACGCACGCAGGCAAGCAATATCAAATAGGCGATGTAATTGACGTACAACAATCAGACGCCGATTTTATCATTAAAAACCGAATCGGCGAAACTTTGAAAGCAGCGAAAGCGGCAAAAAACAAAAAAGAAGGAGATCAAGAATAATGGCACGCAACGAAACTTACAGCTACGGTCAAGGTAAAGTTTATCTTGCAGAACGTTTACCAAACGGGCAAGCTGGCGCATTTCGCTGGGTCGGTGATGTATCAGAGTTAAATGTCTCACTGACCGTCGAGGATTTTACCCATAAAGAATCATACTCGGGCAATCGCCAAGAAGTGCGCAAAATTATCACCGGCAAATCCGGCGAAGTTTCCGTTAAATTCCACGAGATGAGCAAAGAGAATTTGAGCTTAATGCTCTTAGGCGAAGCCAGCACAATCAAAGCGGGTAATGTGGCAAAAGAAGCATTGCCTGACGATATTAAAGTTGGTGATCGTATTGCGTGGGCACATCAAAATGTGAGCGATGTAAAAATTGCTGAATTAAAAGAAAACACGGATTTTGTTGTTGATGCGATTTTCGGGACGATTGAGTTTTTAAAAGAACAAAAAAGCAAGAAATTAACCGTTGCCTATAACTACGGTGATGTTGATGTGATTGCACTTTTAACCACCAATCCGAAAGACTTATTCCTGCGTTTCGAGGGAATCAACCTTGCTGAAGAGAATGAATGGAGCTTAGTTGAGTTGTACAAAATCAACTTCAACCCAACGGAAGCATTAAATTTAATCAACAACGAAAATGCGCTTGATGCGTTAAGTGCGAAAGCCAAAGTGTTAGCCGATACGACTAAAACGGGCGATAGCACGCTTGGTCGATTCGGGCGCGTTGTTAAAATTAAAAAATAACGCTTTTTCTGCCCCTAGTATTTAGGGGCTTTCTCTAGGTTTCAGTCATGCAAAAAGAAAAAGATGAATTAAATGTACTCTTCCCGCACCAAAAATTGACTATTGCCGGTGAAGAAATCGAAGTTAAAGAATACTCTTTAATCCAACAGTTACAACACCGAGCCTTGTTTATGCCGTTTGTGACGGATTTGCGCACTACGCTTTCACAAGCTGACACGCAATTCGGACTTGACCCATTGATGAGTTTGCTCGCAGAACATTATCAAGATGTTTTAACCATGGTGAGCTTATCTATCAATAAGCCGCTGGAATGGGTGCAAAACTTAACCGGCGAGAATGCGGAAACGGTATTGATGATGTGGTGGACGGTCAATAGTGATTTTTTTACCCGTCAGGCGCTGCAACCGATGTTAGAAAAAGCGGTACTGCAACAAGCGCAGAAGCAGAAATAAACTGGGCAGAGCTTATTGAACAATTGATTGCAAGCGGACATGATTTTAACCAAATTCAGTATTACACGGCACGCCAGATAACGCTGTTTTATCAGCAATCGATTTTGCGTGAGCGACGTTTAAGAGCTGCGCGCACGGTAGATGTAGCTTATGGGGTAAATGGTGGTAAAGAGGTGACCGGTTATCTAAACGATTTAACCTCGACATAGTGCGAGGTTAAATTTTAGGAGCAAATATTAAGCTTAATAAGAATGCAAAAGGCGATCTAAAAATTGCAATGATAAAAGCAATCAACGGATAAGTCAATGTGCCTAATCCGAGTGCTTGCCCGATGGTCGCTTGCCCGAAAAGCACGCACAACAAGCCGATAAGGCAGCATCAAAGCTTGGCAAAACCCGTGCTGGTGTTGAATCTATCAGTAAGCAATTAGCCGAATTAAAAAAACAAGCCATTGGCTTAACTTTGGGTAATGTGGCGATTGGCAATTTAGTGCAAACCAGTGACGAATTTAAAAGCCTTGAAGCACGCATTAAATTAGTTTCTCGCTCAAATCTTGAAGCTAAAGGCACTTTTCATGGCTTGATGACTGTAGCACAAGAAACGGGGACAGCATTTTCTGCTACGGCGGAGCTTTACACGCGCGTTTTTCGTTCATTAGGCGACTCGGCAAACTCGGCAGAAATCTTGCGCTTTACGAAAACCGTTTCACAGGCGATGACAGTCAGCGGTGCTGGTGCACAAGAAGCGCAAGCAGCAATCATTCAGTTATCACAAGGTATGGCAGCCGGTGCATTACGTGGCGAAGAATTTAACTCGGTGTCTGAACAAGCCCCGATTATTTTAGAACTCTTGCAAAAATCCCTCGGCAAAACCCGAGGCGAGTTGCGCAAAATGGCGGAAGAAGGTCAATTAACCACGCAAGTGATTATGACTGCCGTGGCTGAAGGTGCAGACAGTATTCAAAAACAATATGAGCAAATGCCATTGACGATTGGCAAAGCGGTCACGCAACTCTCTAACGCTTGGCTTGAATTTGTCGGCAATACCGATAAAACGCTGAGCGCATCTACCCTTGTTTCGACGGCGATTTCGACGTTGGCAAATCATCTCGAGGGTTTAGCCGGCATTGCCATTTTAGTCGGCACGGCATACACCGCGCGCTATTTATCAGCCATGTACACTAGCATTAGCTTAAAAAGTAAAGCAGTGATCGCGGAAAGTGCGCACATGGCAGCGATTAACGCTAGTGCAACGGCTTCTGTTCGTCAAGCACAAGCGACTGTAGTTTTAATGCAAGCGGTCAATGGCGAGACGGTATCGGTCGGGCGCGCAACAAAAGCCTATGGTGCGCTTGCTGTTGCCAAAGCCCGAGCTGCTGCCGTCAATGTAGGCTCGGGATTATTTGCGGCAATCGGCGGACCAGTTGGGCTGGCGATTACGGCTATTGCAGGGCTGAGTGCAGCGTATCTGTATTTAAAAAGCCAAGAGGAAGAAGTTGAACGTCAATTTGCCCAATCTCTCACTACGCTTGATGCCAATATTGAGAAAACTAACGCCTTAGTCGAAGCACGTACCAAATTGGGCGAAATGGGCGGTTTTAGTGATCGCCTTGAACAGCTCAAAGTTAATACGGCGTCATTAGATGAAGCGAAACAAAAACTTGAAGCACTCATTGCCGAGCGCGATAAATTGCTAAATCAAAGCCGTACTAGCGTCATGGGCGGATTAATTAATGCCGATGAAGTAAATGCGCTTAATGCGCAAATTGATGAGCTACAGCAAAAAATTGACTCAATGAGTACGGCTAGCAGCGAATTAGCCAATATTACGCAAACGCAATTAGCAGTGGCTTGGGACGCAGCCATCGAAGCCGGCGGTACATTAGCAGAAAAATTAACGGAAATTGGCGACCCGCAACATCCTGAAGCAGTGAAATTGCTCACAGAAGCAATCAAAGCAAGTGAAACCGAAGCCCTTGCGATGAAAACGGAAGTGGAAGAACTCACTCAAAAGCTCAAAAAAGATTTGAGCCAAGCCTCCACGACGGCAATCGAACGCTTAGAAGCGATGCGTACAAAATTTGAAGGCATTGCCGCACAAGCAGGGATGTCGGGCAATGCAGTGCAAGGTTTTATCAACAAAATCAATGAAGCCATTGGCTTGCAAACTCAACTTGAGCAAAAGCAAGCAGAGAAAAAAGGCGGCGATGAGCTAGAAAAACTGCGTACCCGCGCACGTCAATCGGGAATGAGTGAGCTTGAAAAGAACCTTGATAATGCACGTAACAATAGCAATTGGACGGATGAGCAGAAAAAAGAGGCAGAAGCACTCTATCAAACGATTGAAGCAAATCAGAAAAAACTGCGTGAACAGGCGGAAGCGGACAGAAAAGCAAAAGTGGAAGTGAATAAAGCGCAACGTAAAGCGGAAAGTGATGCGAAAAAAGCGGCACAAGATACAAAACGTACGGCAGAAGAAGCCACAAATAAGCTACGCGAACTCAATAGTGATTACTTGCGCTTAACCGGACAAACGGCAAAAGCGGATCTGCTTGATGTACAAAGTAAATACAACCAGTTACTCGCTTTATTTAGCAAAGCCAATAACCAAGACGGCATTAATTTGGTTAAGCAAATGTTACCGCTGGAAGAAGCCAAGGTTCAGTTAAATGGCATTGAGGCAGAAATTAACAAAGTGATGCAGGCACAAAGTGCCAAAGAACAGCAGATTCAAGCGCAAGTACAAACCGGGCTTATTTCACACTTTGAAGGACAGCAACGCTTAAAAGATATGTATGCGCAAACGGTAGCAGAAATTGAAAAACAATTACCGCTCCTGGAAAGATTAGCACAAATGCCCGGTGCGCAAGGCGAAGCAGCCGGCGCAATGCTTGAACAAATGAAAGTAAAAATTCAAGAGCTTAAACAGACAGGAAACGAACTTGAAAATGCGTTTAAACAGGGTTTAACACAAGGTATCCAAAGCGCATTGATGGGACTTGCTGAAGGCACAATGAGCTTGGGTGATGCGGTAAAACAATTAGCCCTGACCGTGATAAACAGCATGGCGCAGATTGCCGCACAACAACTGGCAATGCAAGCGACCAGTGCCATTAGTGGCTTTTTCGGCGGTGCGGGTGCAGCCGTGACGGCAGCCACCGGTGGTTTTATTTCCGGACCGGGAACAGGCACTTCGGACTCCATCCCGGCACGGTTATCCAATGGTGAGTTTGTGGTGCGTGCGGCAAGTGTGCAGAAATATGGCGTGGGCTTTTTACATGCAATTAATCGTGGTCATTTACGTAAATATGCCACCGGTGGATTGATCTCTGCACCATCAATGCCGTCATACAACGAGCTAACATTGACCCAAGAAATGCAAAACGGCACGGCAGGACAACAGGCGGTAGCAAGCCCTGTAACTATCCAACAAACGTTAGCGGTGGATAGTGCGGAATTATTCACGGCAGGCATTAATACGGTCGCGGGTGAACGTGCGGTAATGACCGTGATTAGGGCGAATAAACAGACATTAAAACAGGAGTTAGGCTAATGGCATACACAACAGGCACAGCAGAAAACGAGCGTGATTTATTAGACAAAATCAATAAGTTTCTAACACAAGATGAAACACTCAAGCGCGACGGACAAGCGTGGACAGTATTACTTGACCGTAAATTGACCGAAACCGCAACACAAAAAGAAATCCGTCAAATTGCGTGGAAATCAACCGGTACCGGCGTTGAACAAGATATTTATCTTGTGGCTTCAACCGATAACTTAATTTCAGCTGATACTTACAATCTTAACTTTTGGGGCGGCACGTTTTTCAATGAAAAAGCGGTTACGCCAGCTGAAATTGACAAAGGCTTAATTAATGCCTCCCCTGGCGTTGTTTTGTTTGCGGATAACCGTCCAATCGAATATCACATTGTCGCAAGTGGACGTTGTTGCAAAATTATCACACGCATTTCGCAAGTGTGTTCAAGTGCTTATCTCGGTTTTATTTTACCGACCGTGCCGCCGACAGAATACCCCTATCCGCTTTGTGTTGCCGGTAGCGCACCGATTGTGGATGAAAACAACCGTGCGGTACGAGTACGCTACTCACAAACAGGTGAATTGCATTCATCAATCATAGACGCTAAATATGGTAATTGTTGGCTTTTTACACCTGACCAAAGCTGGCGTGACTTTTACGGCAGCAGTTACAAAAACTTGCGTACCGATTCACGCAGACAATCGCTATTCCCGTTGTGTAATTATGAGCTTTTCAGTTCATATCAACAGCCACGCAGTATTGATTCAATGGGCGAAAGCCAAGGCGGTGCTTATCCATTGATACCTGTTGAATTTATCAGTCTCAAGGATTCTAGCCAAGGACGTAACCGTTGGGGCACATTTGATGGCGTGTATTGGATTCCGGGTATTCAGCGAGCAGCAGGCGATCAAGTCACTATTACTGAAGGACGAAAAGGGCTGGTGTTTAACGGTGGCTATCGTGTAGCAACCAAGGATTAT
Organism: [Haemophilus] ducreyi; assembly: GCF_900109315.1. GTDB lineage: Bacteria > Pseudomonadota > Gammaproteobacteria > Enterobacterales > Pasteurellaceae > Haemophilus_B > Haemophilus_B ducreyi. The sequence goes on from NZ_FOJC01000007.1 coordinate 119,026, forward strand.
TTTGTGATTGAGACAACAACGGAGTATTAAGCATGGCATATCAAACGGGTAACGCAAAAGACGTTAAGGAACTACTTAAAAAATTAAGTGAGTTTGCTCAAGGCTTAAAGTGGGTAGTAGATAAGTCGGAAGATAATTTGCTGTGCTTACACAACGAGCAAGGCTACTGGTCGCTTATGTTTAAGCCTGAAGTTAATCAGTTGTTTACTTATGTGAATACCGGCTTCGATACCAGTAAAAAAGGCCATGAACAGCCCGGTTCATCAAGAGCGCACGCTTATCGTGAAATCGACACGGCAACCTCTCAGTTAGAAAAAGGCAATTATGCGTCTTATGACTTTTTCGGCACGGCGCAATATTTACACGTTGTCGTGCAAATTGAAGCGGAAAAATTTCGGCATTTTGGCATTGGCACGTTAAACAAAGAAGGCACTTATACCGGCGGTCAATATACCTATGGCACTTATATCACAAAGAACTACGCGCATTATCAAAATAGCGACCACGCTTACGGCTTTTCTAACGGGGCGCGTGGCAATCAAGCGGTTGTCCGTGCCGACGGTATCAGTGGCGATAAACGGACACCTTGGTATTTCGCTCCCGTAAATGTTTCAGATTATAAAGATTTGAGTAATGCGGATAAAGGCAAATACCTGCTTACACTCGGCAGAGCGGCGATGACAACAGACGAAAATACTTATCATCCTGATGCCTTACTTGTCTATTACAGTCAATCTAAGTTCGGGCAATCGTTAATACCGTGTCCACACAGCTTAATTGCACATGGTATTGATGGTATTTTTCGCCGTTTAGGTATTCTTGCAGATCGCTATGAATGCACAATGGTTGTGTCTCTCGCCCCGTCAAATTCTGACCATCAATAGCGAGAAATGGATGATTATTCCGAGTGCGCAATATGACGTGCGTAATGAAAGTTATATTGAAAAAGGGAAAAACAACTCAGGGATTCAAGGCGTGGCTTATCGGATGGTTGAATAATGGCAAATATCAATGGCTATATTGTAACAAGTGGTAAAAGCCTCGCGTCTAAAGATACCGCCTATTTAGACCGCTTGCCGATTTATCGTGGCAAAGCACGTATTGCTGCAAGCCTTATGCCGACAATGTCAGGCAAACTCCGGCAAGGCAAGTTATTAGATTTAGCTCAGTCGTTACAGGCTTATATTGCGCCGAACTACTACAGCGATTTATACAGCCGTGTGCTTGTGATTCCGCATACAGTTAATCTAGGCTCAATTTCAACTGAACAAGTGTTTGATGTGCACTTGTGGAATGCGAACCGACACACGGTCAATTTAACCAAGGTAGATATACAAGATGGCGAAGGCATTACGCTAACCGGCAATCAAACACCACTCACGCTACGCGCACTGGCACTTAAGAAGTGGACGGTTAAAGTCAGTATGAACGGTCCGGCGGAAATTGATTGCACAGTAACTTTTACGATTGCGGGCAAAAATCCGGTTACGTTGCGCATTATTGGCTCGCGCTCTACCGACTGGGAATTTTTCCCCGATTGGTCTGAAGACGTGACTGAAAAACTAGAGTTTTTAACGACCGTGCATCAATCAATTACCGGAGCGGAACAGCGTATTGCAAAACGTTTATCACCCCGTCGAACCTTTGAATTTAAAGTCTCTACCGTTGGAACAGAACGTCAGCGTTTAGAAAATATGCTCTATGCTTACGGCGCAAGAGTGTGGGCGTTGCCGATTTTCACGCATCGAGTTTATTTGGCTAAGCCAACCAAACAAGGCGATAGAACCCTTTCACTCGCCACAACAGGCTTTGACTTTTATGTCGGAGGACGTGCGGTTTTGATGAACGGGAACAAACGTGAAATGGTGGATATTACTGGCATTGAGCCTGATAAGCTTGAAATAAAGCGCCCGTTATTGCATCGCTTTGATACTCACACACAGATCTATCCGTTGCGCTCCGCCGTGCTGACCGATATGCCACAACTTACTCGTTTAAGTGATGGCGTGGCAACCGCACAAATTCGCCTGCAAATTCACGAGCACAATGGCTATGCTGCCGATATTCGTCACTTGCCGACTTATCGTGGGCATCCCGTGTTAGAGCCAACCAGCGAATGGTCAGAAGATATTACCGCACAATACTTGCGTTTGATTAAACAACTGGATAACGACACCGCCTTACCACATTACTTAGATACGGCGAAAAATGCGTTTCAGCTCACAAACCATCGTTTCTTGTTAAATGGGATTGACGCACAACACCAACTGCGCCAACTGTTTTACTACTTACGTGGCAGACAAAAAGCGATTTGGGTAGCAAGTTCGACATCAGATTTAACACTAGCAAACGATATTGTCGGCAAAAATCTCGATATTGAGCTGGTTTATTACACGACTTGCTTATTGAAACAGGCGGGACGGCAAGACATTCGCATTGAGTGTACCGACGGCAGCGTGCATTACCGCCGGATTTTAGCCGCAACGGTAAGCAACAACCAAACCGAACGGCTTGCACTGGATGGTGAAGTGTTAAATTTAAAGCGTGAACAAGTGGCTAAGATTTCTTTTCTGACACTCTCACGCTTAGAGAGCGACACGATTGACTGGAAGCACCACACTGATACGGTGGCAAGTGTGATGGTTAGCTTCCGAGGCTTACATGATGAACTCGAAGTTTAATGATTTAAACGACATTTAAACGATATTTAAAAAGGATTTAAAACGTGAATTATTTAGATAAAACCCATTCTGTTGCCGATGGTCAGCCCGTTACGCTTTATCAATTTACCCGCGGCGATGATGAAAAGATTTGGCGTTTTTGTGATGCTGACCAAGACATTGTCGTAAACAATGAAAAATGGCTGGCAACCGCAATCAGTGATAGCGGTCGTCGCACGGGCGAGAATATCAATATTGTGCTACCGAGCAATAACCCTGTGGCATTGCTGTATCGTGGTATGCCACCGAGCCAAACCGTTAAGGTGATGATTATGCGCTTGCATTATCAAGAACAAGAATTACGGGTAGTTTGGATTGGTACGATTATTGAAGCAAAACGCCCTGATGTACATAAGACGGAATTAGTTTCTGCGGGGCTATCTTCCACAATGCAAAGTGCGGGCTTGCGCTTAACTTGGGGACGTAACTTCCCTTATACGCTCTACGATTACGATTGCAGAGTTAATCCGAAAAATTTTGCGGTTGCAGGTTTGGTGATTAAAGCGTTAAACGGGACAACACTCACCGTAGATGTGCCTGAAAATTTACCTGAAGGCTGGTTTAACACCAGCTTTATTGAGTGGACGGATAGTGACGGCGTGCGCGAAGTACGGGCGGTAACGGTACATAAAAATAACCAAATTACCCTAATGGGTGGTACACAAAAGCTGTCTGTTGGCACAACGATTAAGGTGTACCCCGGCTGTGACGGACGGGCAACTACTTGCCTAAAAAATTTAACAATATGCTGAATTTCGGTGGTATTCCGCACATGCCGAATAAATCGCCTTATGATGGGTCACGGGTATTTTAATTTAAAAGGAGAACGTTATGTTTGCAGCCATTGGTTGGGCGGTCGTTAAATATGTTGCAGTGCTTGCGGTCAGTTATTTATTAAATCAAGCGCTTGCGCCAAAACAACGTAGCGGACAAGGACCGGAAGCGGTTTCAAGCGACGAATGGAATTTCCCGCAAGCGAATGAAGGGACACCACAATGTGTGTTTTTCGGCGATTGCTGGACAGAAGATTGGCAAGTATTAGCGCACGGTAACTATCGTACCACTGAAATTAAAAAAGGATAAGTAAATGGTCATCACGATACAAGATATGCGCCGTGTGCATTTTTGCGCGGCAGGTGTACAAGCGTTCTTTGAGCGCGAGGGGTGGGATTTCAACGACTTTTTGCAAAATGGAATTGATTCTGAAAAATTCTTAGCCACCGGTAGCGTGTTTGCACGCAAATGCGTGACTGCCGCAAAACAAGCACAACAAACGAAAGGGGAAAAATAATGGGTGGCAAACGCAAAGGCGGTGCGGTAACGGTCGGTTATCGTTACTACTGGGATATTCATTCGGGGCTGGGACGCGGACCGGTAGATGAGATTGTGGAGTTACGCATTGATGATAAATCGGCGTATGTCGGTAAGCCAGGAGAGCTAACGCATTCACAAGCGACTTATATTGACAAGCCAAACTTGTTCGGGGGTGAAAACACTGGTGGCGAAGGCGGTATTCAAGGGCGGTTAGAGATTCTCATGGGTGAGCCTGACCAAAAACCAACGCAAATGCTAGTTAATCTGTTAAAGGGCAATCAAAACCCTGCTCCTGCCCAACCGAATAACTCCCGCTTACGTAAGGCAGGACAACGCAAAAAACAGCAAGCTCAGCAAGACTTTTTCTCTGCTGGCAATGTGACTGAAAGCAATCTTGCAAAAGATGATTTGATTCCCGGCTTCCGCAGTATTGTTTCCACGGTGTTTAGCGGGCTGATTAGTTGTTATAACGCGTACCCGAAAAAACATAGTTACCGTGTGCGACGGGCATTAAAAGGCTGGTTTAACGGTACGGTGTGGTATCCGGAAAAATGCAAAATTATGTTACGCAACGACACGTTAAAAATGTCAGGACTGACAAAAGAGCAAGAAGAAAATGCGCGTCAAATTCATGCTATGAACCCTGCGCATATCCTTGTTGAGTGTGCCACCAATAAAAGCTGGGGTGGCAAAAAGGACTTAAGTGATCTTGATTTAGACAGCTACAAAAAAGCTGCAGACACGCTCTATGAAGAAGGCTTCGGATTGTGCTTACGCTACAATCGCCAAGGCTCGATTAAAGAGTTTATGCAACAGGTTATCGACCATATTGGCGCGGTGCAATACGACAACGTGGAAACAGGTAAGCAAGCCATTCGTTTATTGCGTAACGATTATAACCCCGACGATTTGTCCACATTTCACTATGATAATGGGATTTTGATGGTGCAAGATGATGACAGCTCGGCAACCGATACAACAGCCAATCAAATTATCGTGAAATGGCGCGACCCGGTGACAAACCGTGAAGACCAAGCCATTGCGAATAATATTGCGTCTGTGCAAATGCACGGTGTTATCGCAAAAACCGTTGAATATAAAGGCGTGCCGACTTTTGATTTAGCCGCTCACCTTGCACAACGTGATTTAGAGATGGTCGCCAGCAGTTTAACATGAAGATTGTGTTTGATATGCGTGCCAGCGAATTGAAACACGGCGATGTGTTTAAAGTACATTTACCGGAACGTGGAATTGAAAGTGCGGTTTTTCGTGTCGGTGCTATTGAAAATGGTAATGAAAGCGAGCTTATAGTGACTTGTATGCAAGATGTGTTCGGTTTACCGGCTGCAAATTACTCAACACAAAAAAGCGAGTCGCTTTATGTGCCGCCGGATTACACCGCCAAGCCGATTAATGAGGCGCGATTACTTGAGGTACCGTATCACGTGTTACCACTGGTGTTAAGTGAAGCGGAGTTTGCATTTGTTAAACCGACCGATTGTTTTGTGTGGAGCTTGGCAACTCAACCGAGCGCACTGTCGGTCGGTTATGAGATGTTAGTTGATGCGGGTGCCGGTTATACGCAAACGACGACCGGCTCATTTACACCGTATATCAAACTCGAAGAGCCTGCGACAGCGTACCAAACCACGTTTAAATTTAAGTTAGAGGGCGATTACGCAGCGTTACAGTACGCCGAAGCGGTTATGATTGACGATGAGATCATCAGAATTGATGCTGTGGATTTTAAAACTGGCACAATGACCGTAGGGCGCGGTTGTGCGGACACGATACCACAGGCGCATAAAGCTAACACTATTGTATGGTGCTATCTGCTTGCCGCCGGCACGGATGAAACAAAGTATACGGTAAACGAAATGCTCAAAGCCAAGTTATTAACCCGTACACAGATTGAAACGCTCTCTGAAGATGCAGCTAGTGTATTAACACTAACCACACAGCAACGACAAGCGCGCCCTTACCCACCGGCAAATGTAAAAATAGACGGTGCATTTGTCGATAAGATTGCAGACAGTTCAGCGTTTACGCTTACATGGGCGCATCGAGATAGAGATATTCAAGCAGACCAACTTATTGCGCATACGGATGACAGTACTGCACTTGGGAAAGGTGTTAGCTATAAAATTGATTTAATGGATGGCGATAACATAGTGCGGTCAATTACAACGAATGGGACAGAATTTGTTTATCCGGATGAAGGCAAAACAGAAGGAGAACAATTTAGCAAACTGGCGTTCTACGCAGTAAAAGATAAGCTGACAAGCCTGTATCGCTATGA
>NZ_FOJC01000006.1 GCF_900109315.1 [Haemophilus] ducreyi
GTATGGCTTAATCGCCGTCGCAGTGGCAGTCTTAATTATTGCTGCATTTTATAGTGAAAATAGTTTTATAAAAAAACTACAAAGTAAATTTTCTAACTTAGCTAGTGGTATAAATGGCACTGCTAATGAATTAAATAACTTTCACAAAAATTCAACACGATAATTAAGAGAAAAAATGTTATCTACATTAACAACTAAAGCGTATATTTCTACTAGTGAAACATTACGTAATAAAATGAAAACTTTTAGACAGGATCAACAAGGTGTAACAGCAATTGAATATGGCTTAATTGCAGTAGCAGTTGCGGTACTAATTATTGCCGTATTCTATAGTGAGGATGGCTTTTTATTTAAATTAAGAGAAAAATTCTTTCATTTAGAGGTCGGATTAGGCAACGCCGCACCTGATGGAGATCTTATTAATTTTAATAAAGCGAGAAGCTAAAATTAGTATTAGGTCATATGTGTATTTAATTTTACTGTATGGCCTATAATTAATAGTAGGTGTAACTATGCTTGGTTATTCTAAATTAGTGCTTTTTAGTTTTATTATATCACTGCTTATTTGGCTATCTTATACCGATATTCGCGCCCGCATTATTACCAACAAAGTCGTGCTAGTGCTATGTTGTGCGGTTTTGCCATTTAGTTGGCTAACACAAGGCATGGTTTACCCCATGCCTGCATTAATTTGTTTAGTCGTTGGCTTTGTATTGTTTATGTTAGGCGTAATCGGCGCAGGTGATGTCAAATTAATGGCGGTGTTAATGCTAGCCATCCCGTCTGAATATGCGATCTTTTTCCTTTTTTTCACCGCGTGTGCAGGCTTAGGGCTAATTATCATTGGAGGGTTGTTTTTCCGCCAAGCCATTGTTAAAAAAGGGTTACCCTATGGGGTAGCAATCAGTGTCGGCTTTATTGCCACACAATTATTATTTATTTTATAAACTTTATCTTCACTCAAGGAAATAAACGATGAATTATAGATCACTCTTTATTCTCTCTATTATTATTCTGGCAGTGGGCTTTGGTGGTCTATTTTTCCTACCTGATGACCAACCAAATACACCGCAACAAACCACTACCCAAGGCGAAGTAGCCGCCGAAGCACCACAAAGCGAACCAAGCCAAAGCGAGAAAGTAATCACCACAGTTACCTTAAATCACGATATCAAAAAAGGCACCTTATTACAGCCTGAAGATTACACCGTATCTGAGTTAACCGTGCCAGAAAACAGCCCATTAGTTGAATCAGATGTTAAAGAATTAGTTGATTCAGCCGCAAATAAATCATTACAAGGCTTTTTAGTAGCCGAAAACCTCTCAAAAGGTTCGCTATTAAACCAAAAAGTATTGATCGACCCTGAAGATCCACGTTTTATTTTAATGAGTATCGACCCACAACAAGAAGTGGCGTATCGCATTTATATTAAAGAAGCGGAAAGATATTTATTAGATTCTATTCGTGGTGGCGATATGGTTTCTGTTTATAGCGTGCAACAAGATTTAGGCCGCCCAGAACGTGACCAAAACTCATTAGCAAAAATTGCTGAGAATTTCAAAGTATTAAAAGTTAAAAAATTCTCACCACAACAAGCAGATCCTAACAACGATGAAAATACGAAGAAAACCGACACTGAATACAACAAAGATTTTCTTGGTTATTTAAGTCTTAAAGTAGATGCAATGCAATTAAAAGAATTTTATTCATTAGATAAACAAGCCAGATTAATTGTATTACCAACCACAAACGATGAAGCAACAGAAGTTAATCACCGTGGTATGTTTATCCGTCAGTTAAGAGGAAGAAATTAATGTTAACTAAAAAATTTCCTAAAACGTTACTCTGCTTTGCTTTGCTTGGCATGTTTACCTTTACGCCAAGCTTAGCGAAAACATTTAATTTGGAACAAGGCCAAACTAAATTAATTAAAACGAAAACTAAAATCGATACTATTTTTGTGTCTTCTCCAGAAGTGGCTGATTATCAAATTTTAGATGATAACAGCTTTATGCTTTATGCCAAAGGCGAAGGCAAAACAGAAATCGTAGCCTTTGACTTTGAAGGCAATACGTTAACGGAAGATGTGGTAAGTGTTAATAATATGATTAATAACATTTCAGAAACCAACCAACAAATCCAAACACGCTTTCCAAACAGTAACTTAACCGTTAAAAAAATCGGTAAAGCCTATGTAGTAGAAGGCAAAGCCAAAAATGAAGCCGAAACTGAAGACGTCATTCGTGTAGTCGGTGAAGCATTAGGCGCAGGCAAAAACGTTACCTCTAAAAACTTAGCGGGCGAGCAAGTGCCATTTTTAAATGATTATCAATACGAAGGTATTATTAATAACACCACCGCTAGCGACGCAACGCAAATTAACGTTAAATTAACCGTAGCAGAAGTAAACAAAAAATTCTCTGATGAAATCGGTATCCACTGGAGCAATCTAAGCGGTAACTTTTTCAAAAATTTAACTAATTTAGCAATTCAAGGCGGTTTTGGCCCAGAAGGCGGTAAATTAGCATTAGTCAATCAAGATAACTTACAAATGTTAGTCACTGCCCTAGATAACCAAAGCAACGGTAAAATCTTAGCTGAACCAAACATTTCAATGTTATCAGGCGAAACCGCTGACATTTTAGTCGGGGGCGAAGTGCCAATCATTGAACGTAAAGATGGTTCACCAACCGTGAACTATAAAGAGTTCGGTATTAAATTAGCCGTCGGTGCTAAATTACAAAAAAATGATCGCATTCGTTTAGCATTATCACAAGAAGTCAGCACCATTGCAGGTAGCTTTAAGCTAGACCAAGATTCATTACCAATTTTTAATACACGTCGTTCAAAATCAACGTTTGAAGTTGGTAATGGTGAAAGCTTTATTATCAGTGGTTTACTCAATAAAGAAGACATTGAAAGCATCACTAAAGTGCCGGGTTTAGGCGATATACCAATTTTAGGTGCATTCTTCCGTAGTGCGAATACTTCACGCGGCAGTAAAGAGTTAGTAGTCATTGCTACAGTTAACTTAGTTAAACCGGTTGATGGTTCAGAAATTCTGTATCCAACCTTTGAAAACACCGGTACGATGGAACGTTTCTTTAATTCAACAGCATTAAAAAATGTTTACCACAAAACGTTAACCTCTAATTTCTTAAAAAATGGTGGGTTTATCCAATGAGAAAATTATTAACTGTCTGTAGCCTTTGTGCAGTGGCTCTTCCAACTTTTGCACAAACTGAACTGCTAGCAAATACACAACCAGTACAACCGCTTAAAAGCCAAATTGCATCTGCAAAATCATTTAACATTAAACGATTTGTATTAGCAAATAACAGCGATGTTGCAGTCGAAAACTTACTGACTGAAGTAGCTGCAAAAGCAAAAAGCGCGCCTGATTCACAAACTTTACATATTATCTCTATGGATAAAAAAGTTAAAGAATTAGCAAAATCTATCAGTAACCGTTTAAAAGCGATGAAGATCAAACATAATATCTCCGTTGAACACAGAGCAACGATTAATCCGTTATACCCTATTTATGTTGAGTTCCACGAAATCGCACGTAAACCAATCCATTGTAAAGTAGAAATAGGCGAAGATTATTGGAGTTTCGATCCAGCTGACTACTGTGCTACTAAACACAATGACTATTTACAATTAAAATAATAATTAACTAAAAGGATCTCTTATGTTATTGCTCGATCAAGAAAATCAAGCCGTCGATAGCGTTCGCAAGATTATGATCATTTCTGAAATTAATGAATTAAATGATCGTATTGCTCAATTGCTACGTAGTCGCGGCTTAGAAAATATAGAGTTAATCAATGCTGATTTCTTTAGTAATGACACCTTATCTATCTCTGCCGAAGAAACGATCGGTGTCATTGTTGATATTAAAAATGAAACTAGCATTAATCAAATTACTAATAAAATTCACAGCATCATTCCACAAAATGTTTGGTGCTGCACAATGGGCCATAGTGACTCAATCTCACTAGCCCAAAAATTATTAGACGCAGGCGTAGTTTATTTCAATGCTGAAACACAGCTACCTCAAATGGTTGAGCGTATCATTACAGGGGTAAATATCCCGTTCTTACGCAATACGATTAAAATCAGTGTATTAGGCTGTAAAGGCGGTATCGGTTCAAGTATCATCAGCTCCCATATTGCAAATGCCATTGCCACTGAGAAAAAAGTACCGGTATTGTTAGCGCAAAGTAAATTAGGCTCACAAGACTTAGACTTATTATTCGATAAAAAGCTACAAAGCGATATCGTTGAATATGCGCCAAATCTTGATTTATACCAAGGCATACCATCTAAATTAGCTAGCCATGCCTTAAATAAATATAACTTTATTGTTTATGACCAACCTATCTTCAGCTTAGATAAAGAAGAATACGATAGCATATTTGAGCATAGCAATACTTTTGTATTAGTAATCGAACGTAAAATCAGCTCATTACGTGTAGCAAAACAATTCTTAGATGAATGTGAACGCATCCGTAATACCACAAGCCGTTTTATCCGTACATTTATTTGTATTTCTGATCACAAAAATGAAATATCTAAATTAATGGCAACTGGCGATGTTGAACGTCTATTACAATGCGAGATCGATAACATTATCCCTTATGCAAAAAATATGTCATCTTCTGATAAAGCCTTAACAGCAAATTTAGGCACTAAAGGGAAAAAAGAAATAAGTTTATTGGCAATGAAAGCAATTGGTGCTTTATCTCGTAACGGTGTTAAACAAGGTGGGCAATCTGGTTTAGCGACATTCTTTAAAAAACTCTTTAAATGAGTATTCCTATGTTAACAAAAGATCAACAAGTATTCTTCCGTAACGCACTTCTTAGTAATTTGAATGTTGATACATTAGATGAAATCGAAAATGAACGGAGTAAGCTAGTTACGGAATTAACTCAATCCCTTTATCGGGTTGCTAATACCAATAATATTTATATTACTCCTTATGATGCTACTGATATGGCTGAAATTGTTGCCGATGAAATCGGTGGCTATGGCCCTATCCGTGAGCTAATGGAAGATGATACGGTCAATGATATCTTGGTCAATGGTCCAGATAATATATGGGTTGAACGTGCGGGTGTATTAGAGAAAACCAATAAAACCTTTATCAACAATGAACAATTAACAGATATCGCAAAACGTTTAGTCGCGCGTGTTGGTCGTCGTATTGATGAAAGTATGCCATTAGTTGACTCACGTCTACCCGATGGTAGCCGTTTAAACGTAGTAATTCAGCCGATTGCATTAGATGGAACATCGATTTCAATTCGTAAATTCTCTAAATCGAAAAAATCATTGCAAGAGTTAGTTAACTTTGGTTCTATGACATTAGACATGGCCAATTTCTTAATCATTGCCGCACGTTCACGCGTTAATATCATAGTATCAGGGGGTACGGGCTCTGGTAAAACAACTCTACTAAATGCGCTTTCTAGCTATATCTCACCAACTGAGCGGGTATTAACCTTAGAGGATACCGCCGAGTTACGCTTAGAACAGCCACATGTTGTACGTTTAGAAACGCGTTTAGCCGGTGTTGAACGTACAGGTGAAATCACCATGCAAGACTTAGTAATCAATGCCTTGCGTATGCGTCCTGAACGTATCATCGTCGGTGAGTGTCGTGGTGCAGAAGCATTCCAAATGTTACAGGCAATGAACACCGGTCACGATGGCTCAATGTCTACCCTGCACGCCAATACACCACGCGATGCAACCGCACGTTTAGAAAGTATGGTGATGATGTCAAATGCTTCCCTACCATTAGAAGCAATTCGTCGTAATATTGCTTCTGCGGTAAATATCATTATCCAAGCATCTCGTCTAAATGACGGTTCGCGTAAAGTAATGAATATTACTGAGGTAATGGGTATGGAAAATGGACAGATCGTTTTACAAGATATTTTCTCATTTGAACCAAGCCAACATCGTGATGAAAATAATAAAATTATCGGTAAATTTGTTAATCACGGTTTATTAACGCGTTCAGCGGTGTATCAAAATGCGCAAGTATTTAACCTCACTGGTGAATTACAAAATATCTTTAGGGAGCATGCTCAATGATACTTCTCTATTACCTTGTATTCGGGTTTGGGGGATTATTATTACTGCTAACAGTAACAAGTTGGTTAAAAACACGTAAACAAATCCAAATACGTGAAACCAACTTTAACCAGAAAGTAAGAGAAACTTTTGACATCTTTGAAAAGAATGTAACACTTTGGTTTTATTATTTATCTGGCAGCGGAAATAATCACCTGATTAGAAACTTAATAATCCATTTTGCTATTTTTGTTGGTCTCTATTATGCCAATGCAGCGTTAATTCGATTTGATAACCAATCATTTATGATTGCCGAGCTGATCGGATTCGTAATGCTAGTGTGGAAAATGGGTCAACGACGTAATAAAAAAATGTTTGATGAGACGTTTCCTGAAGTAATTCAAATCTTAAATGCAGCAACCTCTTCGGGTGTTAGTTTATTGCAAGCAATGGAACGATGTGGTAAAGATATCAGCGGCCCATTAGGACAAGAATTTACTTTAATTTATAAGCGGTTAGCACGTGGTGAAGACGCCATGGCTGTCTTCCAAGACAGCTATTCTCGCTATCCTTATAAGTCGTTTTATTTCTTTATCTGTATTATTCGCACCAACTTATCACGTGGTGGACAGATTCGTGAAGTAGTATCTCGTTTAGGCAGAGCGATTGCTGATGCGAATAAAATGGAACAAAAGAAGAAAGCAATGACAGCTGAAGCCCGTATGTCGGTAATGATTGTTGCTTGTTTCCCTGTATTCTTCTTTTTCTTTATGAAGTTTATGACCCCTGAAAACTTCGACTTTATGATGAATGATCCAGGTGGTCGCATTATTCTCTACTATGTAGTAGGCAGTGAATTATTAGGAATATTTACTGTTTGGTGGCTTATGAGGAAGGCAAGTTAATGAAAACGATTTTATTCTTTCTATTAATTATCATCTTTGGTCTATTTATATTAGTGATGGCCTTTGCCCAGAAAAAAGGCGTTGATCGCCATAAAGACATTTTAGAGGGTAACTACCCACAAGAAATCGCTGAAGATGAAAAACCGAAAGGAAAAACTAAACAGCAAGCCGAGCTTGAAGTTTTACTTATTCAAAATAATCCACTTTTACGCTTCTTAAGTTTGATTGATAAGAACGTTAAGGTTAAACTCTTAACAATTGCTTTACTTTCCTTCATTAACTACACAATCAATGAAGATCAACTTGAATTTATGTTGGGTGAAGCGGTAGTGGTAGTTCTCACAATCATGTTACCTAGTATGATTGTAAATATGATCATCAAAAGTAAAATTAAACGGATTATGAATGACCTGCCCGGTTTCATTGACTTAGTGGCCGTAAACGTTCAAACAGGGATCAGTATTGAAGCCGCATTCAAACAGGTTTCAATGGATTTTGAACGTTTAAATCCTGATTTAACTTATGTATTATTACGGATTATCCGTCGTGCAGAACTCACTAGCTTAAACGTAGCTTTACAAGACTTAGCGATTTCCTTGCCAACAAAAGAAATCAGAATGTTCTGTACTGTTATGCAACAGAGTTTAAACTTTGGTTCTTCAGTATACGACAATTTAACCACATTATCTGCGGATATTCGTGATATGCAACTACTTGTAATGGAAGAAAAACTCGGTACCTTAGCAGCAAAAATGAGTGTACCATTAATTCTTTTCGTTATGTTCCCAATTATTATTCTAATTGTAGCACCTGGTGCAATGAGGGTTTTACCAAATGCTTTCTAAATTCATTAAAACAACGCTAGCCACTAGTTTGTTAATTACTTTATCAGCTTGTTCAAACTTAAAATCACCGGTTCCACCGGCTAAAAAAGCAGATCAAGAAAAACTGTACGAAAGTACTAAAAATTATAATGCGCTAATTGCCATGTATCGTGCCGATCTCAAACATTTCAAAGATCCGATGACGCAATTTAAATTAGCTAAAAGCTATTATCATATAGGTGACAGTAAATCGTCTGTGCTTTATCTCAAACCATTACGCTTTACTAAACAACCATTTAACAATGAAATTGAATTACTGTACATCCGTAACTTAATTCAATTAGGCAAATACCAAGAAGCACAAACTGTTGCTACAGATTTAATCAAAATGTCGCCACAAAACAGTGAGGCTTATAACCTACGTGGTATTAGCTCAGCCCAACAAGGTGAATTGGCTAAAGCAGAACAAGATATGAATAAAGCACGTGAGTTATTTATTAACGACGTAGTCGCAATTAATAACATCGCAATGTTAAATATTTTAAATAATGATTACCGTAATGCGGTCAATTTATTATTACCTCAATATTTAAATGGCTCTAAAGATTCACGCTTAATTCATAACTTAGTCTTTGCATTAGTGAAAAGTGGCGATATTGATTATGCTACAGACATTATCCGCAAGGAAAGTCTATATGCTTCACCTGAAGATTTAATCAACGCACTTAAAAACACTGAAAAAGCACCTAAAGTGGGTCGTTAATTATGAAAAAAGCCATTCATCGTTTTATAAACAATGTAAAAGGCGTCGCAGTAGTTGAGTTCAGTCTAACGATTGGACTCTTCCTATTCGTCCTTTTTATGATTTTAGAAGCCTGTCGCATTGTTGTATTAGGATCTTATTTAGATTTATCAGTAACAGAAGCCGCTCGTTTCGCTAGAAAAATGCCAGCAGGAACAAAAGAGTATAAAGAAGTCTTTGAAAAGCATATTCAACCGCCAGATACATTTTGGGCTTTTATCAGCCACGGTGAAAAAGTTCAAGCACAGTCTGTTCAATATTTTAAAACAGTAGAAGAACTCGTAAATAAAACATCGACAACAAGGCAAAACACTAGCACTGGTTCTGCTTTCGCAGAATACTCATTTGAATATAAATATAAACCAATGTTTTTTATAACACCTGAACAAGCCGTTCAGCGATTATTTAAACGTAAAATCGTGGTACTCCAAGAATATGAAAAAGATCAACAAAAAATTTCTAAAAAATAACCAAGGCGCTGTCTTAATAGAATTTGTATTTATTTTCTTTATGTATTCCGTCATTCTTATTTTCTTGATTGACGTCGCTATTCTGCAAGCTAGCGTTGGGAAATTACAACGCACTTCTTATTCATTAACCAATGTTATCAAAGAACGAAATATCGGCCATAATGGGAATGAGGATATAACAGACGATGAACTAAAAAGCATGAAAACGTTAGCAGCTGATTTAATGGGAGAAAAAGAAGAGCAAATTGCTGTTACTATCTACAAATATGCTTTCGAATCTATTGATTCATCAAAGCCTGAAAAAAATAAAAATGAGCAATCCAGACCAAAAATAAAACTAGATAGTTCAAAAGAAAAAGCATATTCAAGTGACAAACAACATTGCCAATCAATTCAAGGCGATATTACAAAAGCAGCTCCATTAACAGAGAACTTACGTGGTAGCAATCGTTATGCGACCCTTTATCAGGTGACTGTTTGCAAAAAAATGGATAATTTATTTAAAGGCTTGACATTAAATAGAAAAGATTATTCTAGCAGTTGGTTACGTGCTTCTTCATTAGGCGTTGCTCGATAAATAATCTGTTATTAGCAAAACTAAAAAGGAATAATGATTATGAGAAAATATGTTATTACTCAAAGTAAACGATTTATTAAAGATGAATCGGGCATTTATATTATTTTTGGTGCATTATTGACGCTACCTATCGTGGCATTGCTTTTTGTTTCCTTAGAGGTGGCAGGCATAATTCAAGATAAAGCTAGGTTAAATGATGCACTAGAGCAAGCCGTGCTCTCTCTTACCGCAGAAAATAACAGCGGACGGAAATCTTACGATTATGCATTAGATAATGCTGAAAAAGCTAATGGTAAATACCTTAAAGATTCTGAAGCTGGCAAGCGAGATAGTCAAATTGTTAAAACCTTTGTTAAACTTTATTTACCACAGGTTGATGCAAGCAGCATGGAATTTGAGCCTATTTGTACCACTAAAGGCAATACACCAACACCAGAAAATAGCAAAAAATATGCTGAAACAAGTTCAAGTCATGTAACTTGTACAGTAACGGGGAGTATAAATCATCGCTCGCTGTTCCCGATGACCGTTGGAAAATCAGAGATTATCCCTACACAAGTCCCTCTTTCTAGTGCTTCAATCGCTCAAAAAATTAATAATGTTAGCTTACCGCTTGATTTAATGGTGGTAGCGGACTTATCAGGTTCAATGCGGTTTGATATTAATGATATTAATAATGAACATGATCAAAGAGAAATCAAAAATAAAAGTATTACAAGCAAATTAGACACATTAAAAAGTGTTTTGAAAAGTTTAACAGATCAATATTTGTTTAATACAGATGCAAACCCACATAACCGAATCGCACTGACTCCTTTTGCAATGGGGGCGATACCCGCTACAAAAGATCACTGTGTATTGCCTTTTAAATGGCTTGATACTTATGAAAATCACGAAAATAATAGTCGAGTTGATTTAACTGATATACTACGCCCTCTTAGAAGAGGTTCATTATATTTTAGAGCTAAGTTTGTGGATGATATGGTTACACTATTAGATACAAAAGGAACTTTGGATTCTATTGGATCACCTAGTAGCTATAAGATGGAATTCGATAAAGCTGACGTATGCCTAAAAAATTTAAAAGCATCTTCTAAATTATGGTATGGGCGTGAAGATAAGGAAACATTTAAATCCTATATTACCGATTTAGATGCTGATGGAGCAACCTTAGCTAGTGCTGGATTAATTGTGGCTGCTAATTCTATGCTAACAGAAGAACAAAGCCGAACAGCACAATTAAATACCCCAACTAAGCGCGTAATCTTAATCCTATCAGATGGTCGAGATGATATTTTTAGCGGAGGCACTCCTCAGCAAAATGCGGAAGCCCAAATGAATATTCCATTTATTAACTTTAGTCGAATTACCGAAAATCTTATATATGGAAAAAAAGAAGTACTTAAAATAAAGGGCTCAGATAGACAAGGATATATTACTACAAGAGATTATCCTAAATATGAATCAGAAGATCCATATCGCTTAAAAAATCTTAATACGTATCGTAATAATTATTATTATCCCCATAATACAATACAAATAACGTATCCTAGTCATCTTACAAATGAGACTACCGCAGTTAAATCAAAAGGAATGTGTGAGATTATTACAGATAAATTAAATGAATTAAACCATGATGAAAATACTAAAATTGTATTCGTAGAATTTGGTTATCAATCTAAATCTAAAGCAGCATGGCAAAAATGTGTTGGATCAAATTATTTTTCTGTTAACCACCACGACGAATTACTAAATGCTTTCAAACAAGCAATTGGACAAAATGACGACATCGGTCATAGCATGAATCCAAATGTTCGTGAGAAAAAATAACCGCTTGATAACAAAAAACCTCAGTTAACCACTGAGGTTTTTTTATTGCTGATAGTAATGGAAATAATGATACAGTGGCAGATAAATTATCTTGGCTGATTAAATCTGCGCTATTCATAAGGAAATATGCGGTCGATTATTAAGATAAATAAATGTTTTCTTCAATAAAATGTGTTTAAACGCTTTCTCGTTTGAGTAATGCGCATAAGAAAAACACGCCTGCACAACATACGACTGATGGGCCTGCGGGGGTATCTTGCCAACTAGACAGCAATAAGCCACTGCTTATTGATAAAATGCTAAATAGAATGGCATAACCAACCATCGCTTCGGGGGTGCAGGCAAAACGGCGGGCAATGGCGGAGGGGATAATGAGTAATGAGGTAATAATTAGGGCACCTACAAATTTCATACTTAATGCGATGGTTAATGCGGTTAATATCATTAATAATAGGCGTAAGCGGTTAACATTTAAGCCTTCTATTTGCGCTAATTCTGGATTAATAGTGATCGAAAGTAATTTTTGCCAAAAATACGCTAATACGCTGGCGATGATCAGTACGCCGATGCCGATAAATAATACGTCATTAAAATCAATCGCTAATAAGTCGCCAAATAAATAGGACATTAAGTCTACCCTGACGTTATCTAATAAACTGATGGTGATTACACCTAGTGATAAGCTACAGTGGACAATGATGCCTAAGACGGTATCTAATGAGTAAGCGGTGCGATATTCTAGCCAAACTAATAGGAGCGCTAGCAATAAGGTCATGATGATCACTGCAATATAAGGGTCGATTTGTAAGAAAATACCTAATGCTACGCCCAATAAGGCGGAGTGGGATAATGTGTCGCCAAAATAGGCCATTTTACGCCATACTACGAACGCCCCTAATGGTGCGGTAATAAAGGCAAGCAATAAGCCTGCTAGCCAGGCTGGGAATAGAATTTCAAACATAATTTCCTTGTTAAATGTAAAAAATCAGTCTAAATTTAGCGCTTGCAGCGTTGCTGTTCGCTAGCATGATCTTGCATTTTCAGCCATGCTAATTTTTCTTTGATCTGTTTTTCCATACCACGTTCTGTGGGGAAGTAAAATTGTGTATCTTGTAATTGTTTGGGAAAGTAGTTTTCACCGGCTGCATAGGCATTTGCTTCATTATGGGCATAGCGGTATTCTGCACCATAAGCTAAAGATTTCATTAATGCTGTTGGTGCATTACGTAAATGCAGTGGTACATCATAATCTTTTGCTTGTTTAGCTAATTGTTTTGCTTGGTTAAAGGCTTGATAAACGGCATTACTTTTGGGTGCAACGGCTAAATAAATGACCGCTTGTGCAATGGCTCTTTCGCCTTCATAAGCCCCTACCCTGCTATAACAATCCCAAGCATTAATTGCGATTTGCATTGCTCGTGGATCAGCATTGCCTATATCTTCAGATGCGATCGCTAATAAACGGCGAGCAACGTATAAAGGATCGCCTCCCGCGGTTAATATTCTTGCATACCAATATAATGCTGCATCAACCGCAGAACCGCGGATCGATTTATGTAAGGCTGAAATTAGGTCGTAATAATGATCGCCACCTTTATCAAAGCGAGCGTTTCGTTCGCCTAATATTGCAATTAATAATGCTTGATTGAGTACTTTTCCTTGTGGCGAAGATTCTGCCATATCCGCCATTAATGCTAAACAATTCAATGCATAACGTGCATCGCCATTGACATAATCAGATAATAATTTCAGTACTTCATCGGCTAATATAAAATGTTCTTGTCCAAGGCCATTTTGTTTATCTTGTAAGGCATTTTGCAAAATTTGTTCAATTTCGTCCGCTTGTAATGGTTTGAGTAAGTAAATTCTAGCACGTGATAATAAGGCATTATTTAATTCAAAGGAGGGGTTTTCGGTTGTCGCGCCTATAAAAATAACGGTGCCATCTTCAATATAAGGTAAAAAGGCATCTTGTTGGCTTTTATTAAAGCGGTGAACTTCATCAACAAATAATAAGGTTTTTCTGCCCGCTTGGCGGTTGTGTTTAGCTTGTTCAATCGCTTCGCGGATCTCTTTTACGCCACTGGTTACTGCTGAAAGCCGTTCTACTTCAGCATCAAAGTGTTGTGCCATGATCTCCGCTAAGGTGGTTTTGCCCGTACCGGGTGGTCCCCATAAAATCATTGAATGCGCATAACCGGCTTCAATCGCACGGCGTAGCGGTTTATCTTTGCCAAGTAAGTGGCTTTGGCCTATGTAGTCTGCCAAGCAACGCGGTCGCATTTTAGCGGCCAAAGGACGAAAATCATCTGAAAAATCAAAGGATAAATTATTCATTTAATTTTGCTTACCATAGTGGTTAATGTGCGGATTGGCTAAGGTGATTAACGTAATCCCAATTGGCGACGAATATGGCGCATTAATAAGAAAATCCAAGGCCATAAAATACCGCTAATCACTGCCCCTAAAATCTCTTGCTGATTAAAATCAGCGCTGTGTAAGACTAATTCAACAAAAAAGATAAAAAAGCGAATTGCAATAATATATAGCATCACCAAAATGGCTTGTAACCATAAGGATAAGTTACGTAAAATAAGGTGATATTTTGCAATAAAATAGATTGCGATAGATAACACTAAAGCGTGAATGCCCAGAATAGAACCGAGCACTAAATCCCATACGATACCGGCAATAAAGGCGGTGCCAACACTCATTTTATCCGGTAAGGCTAATGCCCAATAAATTAATACTAATACAATCCACGTTGGCCTTAATCCTTGTAAACTTATTGGCCAGGGCATAATTTCTAACACAAACGAAATAATGAAAATACTAATAACAGCAATCAGCTGAAAAATTGGATTGGTACGCATTATTCAGCCCCTTGTTCTGTATGATTATTTTCATCGCGTTCTATTTCTAGCTCTCTATCGGGGTTAATTTGCTCATCATTATGATCAAGTTCAGCCTCTTTTATTTCATCATTTGTTTGTTCTTTTACTTGATCTTTTTGCTTGATTTTAAAACGCGAAAGCGGATTTAAACTATTGCGACGTTCTTCTACTACATCACGCACTTGCTGTGGCGATAGGCTTTTAGCTTTGCGTAATTCTTCTCTCGTTGGCCACAATAGTAGCAAATAGCGTAAGCGGTCAAAAGATGCGAGTGGCCGTGCCACAATTCGTGCAAATTGGCTTTGACTGTCATTTGTTACTGCTTCAACAATCGCAACCGGATACCCTTCAGGAAAACGCCCGCCTAAACCAGAAGTAATTAATACATCGCCTTTGACTACATCAACAGCACGCGGTAGATTATCAATAAATAGTTCATCATTATGCCCGCTACCATTGGCAATGCCTCGCACGTCATTACGTAGCACTTGTACCGGTACGGCGTGTGTGACATCAGTCAGCAATAATACACGGCTACTGTTTTCTCCTACGGAGATAATCTGCCCAACAACGCCTTTCTCATCAATAATCGGTTGCCCAACAAAAGCGCCATCATTTTTACCACGATTAATAATCACTTGTTTACGGTAAACATTCATTTCTGCGGTTAATACTTCAGCAATTTTTTTATATTCATCTTGGCGTAATGGTGAGCTTAATAGCAAACGTAAACGTTGATTTTCAACTTTTAGTTGATCCAACAGCAATAAATCCGCATTTTTTTCACGTAACTGCTCCTTCAAAACGTGATTCTCTAATTGTAATTTATTATTATCGATAAAATTATTGCTTACGCCATCTAGTACAGAACGTGGCGCGTTAGCAAAGTAATATAAGCCACTGACGGCTGTTTCTAGCATATTACGAAATTGAATAATGACACTACTACATCCATCAAATGCGATCAACATAATAGAGAGAATAATGGCAAAGAATAGGCGTACGCCTAATGAGGGAGCTTTAGCAAAAATTGGTTTCATTGTGTTATATTTAAATGACGCTAAGCGATAAGAAGTAATAATCAATAATGGATAATGCAAAATATTTTAGCATTATCCATACTGTTTAAGTTAGATTAATCATCATTACTAAATACATCACCACCGTGCATATCAATCATATCTAGCGCTTTACCTCCACCTCTTGCGACACAAGTTAAAGGATCATCTGCCACAATCACCGTCACGCCGGTTGCTTCTGATAATAAAACATCTAGATTTTGTAATAATGCGCCACCACCGGTTAAAACCATACCGCGTTCAAAAATATCCGCAGCTAATTCTGGTGGGCATTGTTCTAATACGGATTTCACCGCTTGTACAATACCGCTTAATGGTTGCTCAATTGCTTCCAAAACGTGTTTTGAATTTAGTTCGAAAGTACGAGGTGCGCCTTCAGCTAAGTTATGGCCGTGCACTTCCATTTTACGCACTTCATCTTGCTCACGAATAGTTGCCATTGCAATTTCTTTCTTAATTCTTTCAGCGGTTGCTTCACCGATTGCAGAGCCAAAGTGACGGCGTACATAAGCAACAATTGCTTCATCGAGTTTATCGCCACCAATGCGAACAGAGGTTGAATATACAATGCCATTTAAAGACAATACCGCAACTTCCGTTGTGCCACCACCGATATCGATCACCATTGAACCTGTTGCTTCATGCACGGGTAAATCTGCACCTATTGCGGCTGCCATAGGTTCTTCAATTAAATAAACTTCACGTGCGCCCGCACCGATTGCTGATTCTTTAATCGCTCGGCGTTCTACTTGTGTCGCACCGGCAGGTACACACACTAATACCCGTGGACTTGGGCGCATAAAGTTATTGCTATGCACTTGCTTAATAAAATGCTGTAACATTTTTTCTGTTACGAAAAAGTCAGCAATCACACCATCTTTCATTGGCCGAATAGCCATAATACTTTTTGGCGTACGACCTAACATTAATTTGGCATCAGTCCCCACCGCTGCAATACTTTTTAAAGAACCAACACGGTCTTGTCGGACGGCGACAACAGACGGCTGATCAAGCACAATCCCTTGTCCTTTGACGTAAACAAGCGTATTGGCTGTGCCGAGGTCGATAGAAAGATCATTTGAAAATAAGCCAAGAAATTTTTTAAACATATGAGTGTGATCCGTTAATGAATTTAGGCGATTTGCGATAACAAAAATAGCGCGCTTAAAAAGAGAAAATTATGCTTAAATATAACAAAAAAGGCTATCTCACTTCAATGAATAATTTTATGGAATAAAAATAAATAGCCAAATAGAAAAACGAAAACGCCATTGTTTAAAGTGGCGTTTGATACGTTAATGCAGATAGTAATTAGCCTTTATAGTTATAAACGTGCGCAACTAAATCTAATACTTTGTGAGAATAACCGGTTTCGTTGTCGTACCAAGAAACTAATTTGACAAAGGTATCGGTTAATGCGATACCTG
The DNA here is from genome assembly GCF_900109315.1 of [Haemophilus] ducreyi. Lineage (GTDB taxonomy): Bacteria > Pseudomonadota > Gammaproteobacteria > Enterobacterales > Pasteurellaceae > Haemophilus_B > Haemophilus_B ducreyi. Next base: position 16,897 of record NZ_FOJC01000006.1, read on the forward strand.
CCGCTGCATCAAATACTGACGTTTCTGTTGCACCATTAAAGTCGGTTGAAACAACAGCATCTTCGGTATAGCCTAATACGTCTTTCATTTCATTTTCTGATGCACGTTTAATTTCCGCACAAATTTCTTGATAGCTTGCCGCTTTTTCTAAATTGACGGTTAAATCAACCACGGATACGTTAGTTGTCGGAACACGGAATGCCATACCGGTTAATTTACCATTTAATGCTGGTAATACTTTACCTACTGCTTTAGCTGCGCCAGTTGAGGACGGGATAATATTTTGCGCTGCACCACGTCCACCACGCCAATCTTTCGCTGATGGGCCATCTACTGTTTTTTGCGTTGCTGTAGTGGCGTGGACGGTTGTCATTAAGCCTTCTTTAATACCAAATTTATTATGGATAACTTTTGCTAATGGTGCTAAGCAGTTAGTCGTACAAGAGGCATTTGAAACGATATCTTGACCGGCATACGTATCAAAGTTTACACCATTCACAAACATAGGTGTGGCATCTTTAGATGGGCCTGTTAATACTACTTTTTTAGCACCGGCAGTAATGTGCTTACGTGCTGTTTCATCAGTTAAGAATAAACCGGTTGCTTCAACCGCAATATCAACGCCGATTTCATCCCATTTTAAGTTCGCAGGATCGCGTTCTGATGTAACACGAATCGTTTTACCATTTACTACTAATTGACCATCTTTTACTTCAACTGTACCGTCAAAACGACCATGCGTTGAATCGTATTTTAACATGTAAGCCATGTAATCAACATCAATTAAATCGTTAATACCGACTACTTCGATATCATCACGTAATTGTGCTGCACGGAAAACGATGCGACCAATACGACCAAAGCCGTTAATACCAATTTTAATAGCCATAGATTTTTTCACCTATATTTAAAAGTTAAACAAATTTTTCTTCCCGTCACAAGACTTTAGGAAGTGGTTTGATTATAGCCATAGTCGAACATGACTTTCAACTAAAACTACTATCTGTAAAAGTATGAGATAAAATATTTGTGATCTACGTCAACTTTTTAAAAGTTGTCCAACTAAGCGGTCTAAAAGCAGGTAGAATGTAGCTTGCGACTAAACAAGTTTAATAACTTAAACCATCATTTAAGGGAGATAAACAATGAAATCGATTAGCGACTTAACGAAAGAACAAAGAGAAATATTAATTAATCACGGCACAGAATTGCCCTTTACCGGTAAATTTTTAAACGAAGCACGCACTGGCACTTATCGTTGTGTGCGTTGCCATCATTCGCTTTTCCGCTCAGACACTAAATTTGATACGGGGTGTGGTTGGCCTAGTTTTTATGAAGCGATTTCAGCAGATGCGTTGCGTTATGTAGATGATTACCGTTTAAGCCGTCCTCGTACTGAAATTCGTTGCGCGCATTGTGATTCTCATTTAGGTCACGTATTTAACGATGGTCCTCCACCAACCGGTTTACGTTTCTGCTTAAATTCCGTTGCACTCAATTTTAAATGGGATCAAACGGGTGAAGAAATAGATGGTTAATTGGCTTAAATACGCGGTTTAGTTTTGACTTTTTTACGTAAAATTGACAATTAAACGTGTAATTTGATCGCTTATTTTGCTGAATTACTCAAATTATTTCCACGTTTGCACGAAAAAGACCGCTTGTAGCGGTCAAATTTCTATTCAAATGGCTTGGCTATAACATAACACTATGGCTAGTTTAAACACTAATGGAGCCAATATTGATGAGAGTACGCCATTTGCTACTAAAGCAATAGAGCTATAACTACCGGCTTTTATACTGTATTCCATACCGCATCCGGTGCATAATACGTGTGAAACCGTCCCCATTGTTAAACCAACCGCTCGCATATTACGTACATTAATCAGATGTAAGATCGTAAATCCTAACACTGAACCAATCAGTCCTGCAATCATTACGCCAACTGCGGTAATTGCTGCATTTCCACCAATTTGAGTGGCAATCGCAACCGCAATCGGTGTAGAAACAGATTTAGCTAAATAACATCATATAACGCGTTAATGATCTTGCACTAGGCGTAATCCATTGCACTTTAACCACGCCGATCACTAAAACGCTAAACAGTAATAGCAATCCCCAAATACTATCCGGTATACCAATCGGGAGTAAAAAATCTACCCCTTTACCAAGTAATAACATCAAAAAAAGTAACGCTAATGACAGTAAAAAACGAATCATCTGCAACATATAAACTCCAACACAAGCGGTCGAATTAGGCAAATTTTTCGGAAAAAAGACCGCTTATTTTTTCAAAAATTGAATCACTTTAGCAAGATCACGAGTACGGCTTGATGGTGGCAAACTTTCTAAAAAAGTCTTGCCATACTGACGCATCACTAAACGAGCATCACAAATAATCACTACACCTTTATCGGTTATATCACGAATCAAACGCCCAACGCCTTGTTTTAGCGTAATCACCGCTTCAGGAATTTGAATATCATTAAATGGATCACCACCTTGCAAACGGCAATCTTCCATTCTCGCTTTTAATAGCGGTTCATCTGGTGAGGTAAATGGTAATTTATCAATAATAACTAAAGATAATGCATCACCACGAACATCGATCCCTTCCCAAAAACTTTGCGTTGCGACTAACACGCTATTTTTTTCGGCAATAAATTGTGCTAATAAGCGCGCTTTGCTTGTTTCACCTTGCAACAATACGCTAAGCTGGCTATGTTCTCGTAAAAAATCAGCCATACCGCGCATCATTGAATAAGAAGTGCACAACAAAAAGCAACGGCCATTATTGGCTTCAATAACGGGCATTAGCATATTTCCTAACGTGGTTAACGTGTGAGATTTATTGGTATCAGGCAGATAACGTGGCACACAAAGCAGTGATTGATTAGCATAATCAAATGGACTGGGTAATACTATTTGTTCTGCATTTTCAATGCCTAAGCGTTGACAAAAATGATCAAACTGACCACCAACTTCCAAAGTTGCTGAAGTAAAAACCCAACCAATTTGTTGCTTTTTGAGTTGTTCACCAAATTTATCTGCCACGGTTAACGGGGTGATATGTAAACCAAAATAACGTCCGTTGGCTTCATACCAATAGCAATAACCAACTATGCTAGTATTACTCAATTTTTGTAATTGAACTTTGACTTCCGCCAATCTTTCGAAGATTTTATCTAACGTTTCTGAGCGACCAAGTGATTTTTTAATCACTTCTTGTAGAAATTCTATATTTTCTGCTATTTTGGTTAAGCCATTTACGACTTTTTGATCAGCCAGTAATTCACGTAAATTGCCACGAATACTGCCTTCAACACCCATCAGTAAACGAAAATCTTGAATCACTTTTTGCAAATGTTCCGCCACTTTGCCTAACTGAGCAACGTCTTTTAATTCGGTACGATAGACAATCTGGCAATCTTTACAAAGATCAAATAGCTGACGTGAAGTGAGTGATTGCCCAAAATATTGGCTGGCAATATCCGGTAGTTGATGTGCTTCATCAAAAATCACTAATTCTGCTTCGGGGATCAATTCGCCAAAACCGCTTTCTTTTACTGCCATATCCGCACAAAACAGATGGTGATTAACCACCACGATATCGGACTCCATCGCAGTACGGCGCGCTTGAACAACATAACACTCTTTAAATTGCGGGCACTCTGCCCCTAAACAACTGTCAGTCGTACTCACTAATTGTGGTAAAATGGCACTATCTTCAGCAATGCTCGTGCATTCACTTAAATCGCCTGTGTGCGTGCTACTCTGCCATTGGCGAACTTTCTCTAAATCCGCTAATACAGTTCTATCACCGACCACTCCCATTGAAATAACTTGATCTAACCGTTCCAAACATAAATAGTTAGCACGGCCTTTTAACAACGCCACCCTGCCTTTATATTTCAAGGCCTGTTGAATGGTGGGTAAATCACGTTTAAACAGTTGATCTTGTAAATTTTTTGAACCGGTCGAAATGATTGTTTTTTTACCCGACAATAGAGCCGGGACTAAATAAGAAAACGTTTTGCCTGTACCTGTCCCCGCTTCCACTACCACTGATGTCGCAAAATTGATTGCTTTTCCCACCGCTAGTGCCATCTCAAGCTGGGCGGCACGAGGACGAAAGCCTTTAATTTTTCTACTTAGCAAACCTTGTTCACTAAAAGTATGGATAATTTTATCGTTTTTCATCATTCTTGATAGGGCTAATAGCCTTAACCTTTCGCCAATATTTGTGTTAAAAATCGCGCGGTGTGAGAGCCTGGTTGTTGAGCCACGTCTTCAGGCGTACCTTGTGCAATAATTTGCCCGCCTCCAGCCCCTCCTTCCGGGCCAAGATCAACGATCCAATCCGCCGTTTTAATCACATCTAAATTATGTTCAATCACGACAATGGTATTGCCTTGATCGCGTAATTTATGCAATACGGCTAATAGTTGTTTAATATCGGCAAAATGTAATCCTGTGGTCGGTTCATCTAAAATATAGAGCGTTTTACCGGTATCGCGTTTGGATAATTCAGTAGCTAATTTAACCCGCTGTGCTTCGCCCCCCGACAAAGTGGTTGATGATTGACCTAAGCGGATATACGATAATCCTACGTCAATTAACGTTTGCAATTTACGTGCAATCGCTGGAATAGCATCAAAAAACTCACGCGCTTCTTCGACAGTCATTTCTAATACTTGGTGAATCGTTTTGCCTTTATAACGAACTTCCAACGTTTCACGGTTATAGCGTTTGCCTTTACAATGATCGCAAGGCACATACACATCCGGTAAAAAGTGCATTTCTACTTTAATTACACCATCACCTTGACAAGCCTCACATCGCCCGCCTCTCACATTAAAACTAAAACGTCCAACGTTATAACCTCGTGCGCGTGCTTCTTGAGTACCGGCGAATAATTCACGAATTGGCGTAAATAAACCGGTGTAAGTCGCAGGGTTAGAACGCGGTGTCCGACCAATCGGGCTTTGATCAATATCAATCACTTTATCAAAATGAGCTAAGCCATCAATCGCTTGATAAGGCGCAACATCTGTTCTTTCCGCACGATTTAACGCATTCTGTGCCAATGGGAACAAAGTATCATTAATGAGGGTTGATTTGCCTGAACCAGATACTCCGGTAATACAAGTAAATAAACCAACAGGAATCACTAACTCAACGTGTTTTAAATTATTACCGCTTGCTCCGCTTAAAATCAGTAATTTGTTGGCATCATAAGGCATTCGTTCAGTTGGAATCTCAATTTTCTGTTTGCCGGCTAAATATTGACCGGTAATAGAAGCTTCGATCTGCATAATTTCAGTAGCTGCACCTTGTGCAATAACTTGACCACCGTGTACCCCTGCGCCTGGACCAATATCAACAATATGATCAGCCGCACGGATAGCGTCTTCATCGTGTTCTACTACAATCACGGTATTGCCTAAATCACGTAAATGAATCAGCGTATTGAGTAGCCGTTCATTATCGCGTTGATGTAAACCAATTGAAGGTTCATCTAACACATACATGACCCCCACTAAGCCTGCACCAATTTGGCTTGCCAAACGTATTCGTTGTGCTTCACCGCCGGATAACGTCTCTGCTGAACGGGATAACGATAAATAATTTAAGCCAACATTCACCAAAAATTGCAATCGTTCACGAATTTCTTTTAGAATTTTTTCAGCAATTTTGGCTCGTTGACCATTTAATTCTAGCTGTTCAAAAAAAGTTAATGCTTCACCAATCGATTTTTCGGCTATCTCAGGTAAATTGGCTTGTTCGATAAACACATTACGCGCTTCTTGGCGTAAACGTGAACCTTGGCAAGCCAAACAAGCTCGATTATTGATATATTTGGCTAATTCATCTCGCACGGCATTCGATTCGGTTTCTTTATAACGTCTTGCCATATTGTTTAATACACCTTCAAAGGTATGTTTGCGTTGTATTTTGTCGCCACGATCATTGATATAAAAAAACTCAATCTCATCGCTTGATCCATATAAAATAATTTGCTGGATTTTAGCGGGCAATTGCGCGAATGACGTATCAATATCAAAGGCATAATAACTAGCCACTGCGGTTAATAGGCTGAAGTAATACAAACTACGGCGATCCCAACCTTTAATTGTACCGCTTGCTAAAGAAACATCTGGGTTCTGTACTACTTTAGCGGGGTCAAAATATTGTTCAACACCTAAACCATCACAAGTTGGACAAGCACCGGCAGGATTATTAAAGGAAAACAGACGAGGTTCTAATTCAGGTAATGAATAGCCACATTCAGAACAAGCAAAACTAGCAGAAAAGACAATTTCTGGCGCGCTGTGGTCGTCCATATCAGCGATAATCGCCGTAGATCCCGATAATTCTAATGCAGTCTCAAACGACGCCGCCAAACGAATCATCATATCCGATCGTACTTTAAAACGATCTACCACCACCTCAATAGTGTGTTTTTTCTGTAATTCAAGCACGGGAGGATCGGATAAATCACAAATTTCACCATTAATTCTGGCACGGATATAGCCTGAAGCGGTCAAATTTTCTAATAATTTAACATGTTCGCCTTTACGGTTACGCACAACCGGAGCTAATAACATTAAGCGTTTACCTTCAGGCTCTTGCATCACGCGATCAACCATTTGCGAAATGGTTTGAGCGACTAATGGCAAATCGTGTTTTGGACAACGCGGTTCACCTACTCGAGCAAACAACAAACGCAAATAATCGTGAATTTCAGTAATAGTGCCAACGGTTGAGCGTGGGTTATGTGACGTTGATTTCTGTTCAATCGAAATCGCCGGCGATAAACCTTCAATATGATCAACATCGGGCTTTTCCATTAATGATAGAAACTGCCGTGCATAAGCTGAAAGTGATTCAACATAACGACGTTGCCCTTCCGCATAGAGAGTATCAAAGGCTAAAGAAGACTTACCAGAACCTGATAAGCCGGTAATTACAATTAATTTATCTCTTGGTAGAATTAAATTGATATTCTTAAGGTTGTGGGTTCTTGCACCACGAATGTCGATAGATTTCATTATGATTTGCTCTATGCTCAAAAAATTTTAATTATTATCGCATATTTCAAAGCTGTACAAAATATCAGTTTTAGTGCGTGCATTTTTCTGATTTTTCAGTAGAATAGTATCAAAATTTAGTGACACTTATTTAAATAGAGGATTTTATGGCAGGAATTAATAAAGTGATTATCGTCGGCAATTTAGGCAACGATCCTGAAATGCGAACCATGCCAAATGGCGAAGCCGTTGCTAACATTAGCGTAGCAACGAGTGAAAGCTGGACAGACAAAAACACAGGCGAACGCCGTGAAGTAACTGAATGGCATCGTATTGTGTTTTATCGCCGTCAAGCAGAAGTCGCAGGGCAATATTTACGTAAAGGCTCTCAAGTTTATGTAGAAGGACGCTTAAAAACGCGCAAATGGCAAGATCAAAATGGGCAAGATCGCTATACCACTGAAATTCAAGGCGATGTATTACAAATGCTAGGTGGACGTAATCAAGCCGGTGATGTTGCTACTCATCAAAATCAAGCAGGTTGGAATGCACCAGCTTCCGTACAAAATAATTATAATCAAGGCGCTAGCAATTATAATCCTAACCAAACACAAGCGTATTCAACAACTCAGACAAATCGTACTAAACCGGCGGCTGAGCCTGTGATGGATAATTTTGATGATGATATCCCATTCTAAATTGCTTATATACTCAAAATATAACATACTATTATCAGAGAAGTTTTATTTATAAAACTTCTCTTTTAGATATCATGTAAAAAATGCTGATATACGCCCATTAAGTCACCATTAACTTCATGATATTTGTTTAAACTTCATCAATGATCCATTCAAACCAATCAATCACATCTTTTTCATGAATACCATGATTAATTAATATCGCCGCATTTTTAACGGAATTTGGATCTTTTGAGATCAATGGGTGCCAATCAAAAAGCGGTTTGCCTTCATACAATAACCGATAAGCACAGGTTTTAGGTAACCAACTGAAATCGGCTAAATTTTTTTTAGTCAATTTTGTACAATCTGCCTCTAATTTAAAGCGCTTTGCATAATTCATACAACGGCCATTATTGATATCAAGTAAATTACAAGCAATCGATGTATAATATAACCGCTCGCGCTTACCTTTACCGTATAAATACTTACGATAACAACACTTACCACAACCATCACAGAGTGCTTCCCATTCTGTTTCATTCATTTCAATCAATGATTTTTTCTGCCAAAAATTATCTTCTAATGGGTCCATATTCTTTTTTGTTAAAAGTTTGTTAGTTTACTTTATTTTAGCGCCATTTTAGCATATTCTAAGCTAACGCAAATCAAGCAATCGGTTGCCAAAATCAAAAAATAGTGGAGAACAATCAATGAAAAGCGATGTAGAAATTGCACAATCTGCAACTATGCAACACATTAATCATATAGCCGAAAAACTAGGTTTAACAGTAGATCAAATCGAGCAATATGGTAAATATAAAGCCAAAATTAATCCTGCCGATGCCTTTAAATTGCCCGCTAAAAACGGTAAATTAATTTTAGTTACTGCGATTAATCCAACTCCGGCAGGCGAAGGCAAAACAACCGTAACAATTGGATTAACTGATGCGTTAAATCATATTGGGAAGCAAGCAGTGGTTGCTGCTCGTGAACCGTCTTTAGGCCCCGTGTTCGGAGTAAAAGGCGGTGCTGCGGGTGGGGGTTATGCACAAGTATTGCCAATGGAAGATATTAATTTGCATTTTACCGGTGATTTTCATGCAATTACGAGTGCTAATAATTTACTCGCGGCGTTATTAGATAACCATATTTATCAAGGTAATGCATTAAACATTGATCCAAAACGGATTCTATGGCGACGCGTAATTGATATGAATGATCGTCAATTACGTAATATTCTAGGCGGTTTAGGCAACACTACCGATGGTGTTATTCGCCCAGATGGTTTTGATATTACCGTTGCGTCTGAAGTAATGGCGATTTTCTGCTTAGCCAAAGATTTAGCGGATTTAAAAACACGGTTAGGCAATATTTTAGTCGCATATACCAAAGATAAACAACCGGTTTACGCTAAAGATCTAAATGCACAAGGTGCAATGGCTGCACTGTTAAAAGATGCAATCAAACCAAACTTAGTACAAACAATAGCAGGCAGTCCTGCATTTATTCATGGTGGCCCTTTTGCCAATATTGCCCATGGCTGTAATTCAGTTATCGCCACCCGTTTAGCATTACATTTAGGTGATTATGCCGTTACAGAAGCGGGCTTTGGCGCTGATCTTGGTGCAGAAAAATTCTGTGATATTAAATGCCGTTTAGCAGAATTAAAACCCGATGTTGCAGTCATTGTGGCTACTGTACGTGCCTTAAAATATAACGGTGGCGTAGAAAAAGCTAATTTAGCGGAAGAAAATCTTGAGGCATTAACAGAAGGTTTACCAAATTTGCTGAAGCACATTGCTAATTTAAAAAATGTACTAGGTTTGCCGGTTGTAGTCGCCTTAAACCGTTTTGTGTCAGATTCTGATGCAGAATTAGCGCTAATCCAAACCGCTTGTGCTAAACAAGGCGTTGAAGTTTCATTAACGAAAGTTTGGGCTAAAGGTGCTGTCGGTGGCGTCGATTTAGCGCATAAGGTGTTAAAAGCAATTGATGAACAACAAAATAATTTCCAATTTGCTTACGATGTTAATGACCGTATTCAACATAAAATCACTGCAATAGCACAAAAAATTTATGGTGCAACCGATGTAAACTTTAGTGCTGAAGCGCTTGCAGAAATTAAAAAATTAGAAAAATTAGCTTTAGATAAGTTACCAATCTGTATGGCAAAAACACAATATTCATTAAGCGATAATGCTAAATTACTTGGCTGTCCTATTGGTTTTAACATTACTGTGCGAAGTATTACTGTTTCAGCGGGTGCTGGTTTTATTGTTGCAATTTGTGGCAGTATCATGCGAATGCCAGGCCTACCTAAAAATCCAGCAGCAAATCGGATTGATGTCGATGAAAATGGTATAATTAGCGGTTTGTTTTAATATATTATTTTCAATAAATTCGCTTAGCAGATAAAAAATCACCGCTATTAAAACATAGCGGTGATTTTATTTTGACCTACATAAAAGTACGCTTAGAATTTAACATGGATATCTGCACTTACTACATTATTATAACCTTTAGTATTTTCTAATTTAAGATCGTAATTAACATACCAAGTAGTATTTGGTGTAATTTCTGTTGTTGATCCAATACCTAACCATGTTTTGTTTTTCACTAATCCAATACCTTTTACTTTAAAATCTGCATGATTAAGAACATTATTAGCTCCGGTATATTTTGCAGTATAGCTTAAATCTTGTTGGTTAAAGGCAACTTGATGATTGACATAACCTTGTAAAGTGGTTTTCATACCGTTGGCATAACGTAGTTGGTGAGCCACACGTAATCCAACTAAACCACTCGTTTGAGCATAGGTCTGTTTTGGTGCAGTTAAACCTAACTGACTATTTGTTTCAGTAAATGCTCCACGAATAACATTGTCATAAGCAACCCCTATAAATGGCGTCACGGTAAAATCATTTTGTTTAAGATTATAGCCGCTCTCAATATAAGCAGAAATAACTTTATCACGATGGTTTACTTTACCTTTTTGTTGTTGTGTTTCTTGAACTAACTCACGTTCTACATCACTATTAACACTGCCAAAGCCTAATCGACCTTGTAAATATACTGGCGTTGAATAGATATTATTTAAACGAGAATAAAGTGAAACACCGACACCTTTAGCTTGAGAGTTTCCACCATAGCGGTTAAAAGTAACATTTGCTTTAGAATAGTTCATCGCAGCCCCTACAATAACATCATCGGCAGCCATAGTATCAGCACCGACCTGCCCTGCTAAAGTTTGCGTTTTACCTTCACCAAAGCCTGGTTGTGTTAATTTACCATTTGCATAGATTGCACTCGCCCAAGCCCCCGATGCTAACGTTGGATCCGCTGATGTGCCTAAGGTATCTAAACGGTTAGATAAATCTTTATTCACCGCTTCAGCATTTTGGAAGGTTAACGCCTGAGCAGAAGCATAGATTTGCCCGGAGAGTTTATCGAATGTAGATTCTTCGTTTTTATCGTTCAGTTTACCTTGCTGTAACTCCGCAAGAACTTTGGTAATTGGCGCAGAAAGTAAGGAACGATAGGTAGGTAATTGATTATCAATAGCGACCATTGTTGTCTCTAAAGCTACTGCAACATTTTGTATCATACTATCGCTATTCAGATTAGATTGTACATACTTTTCTACGGCTTGTCGTTTTAAACTAGCCTCTATTTTGTTATCTATCACTTTCGCTGTTACAGAATACATTCCTTGAGGTTTAACTTTAAAGTCCCCCTCTATTTTCTGTGCAATAACTGGTATAAATTTTTCCCCATTAGAAGTCACGTAGTTTTCTGAACTCATTGCTAACGTTGAACCATCTAATATAGCTGTACCATTAACTCGAACTGACGAGTTAGGAGAAGTATGTAGTGTAGAACCATATATCGATCTATAATATGGAACTGTAGAATGACCATAAGATCTCCAATATCCTCTGTTCTCTACGCCATTACTAAAATTAGTATTAGATGTAACTAATCCACCATTTTTATTTATCGTCATCGGTGAATCATATCTTTTATTATTAATCTGTAATGTCCCTTGTTCAATAACAGTATTACCAGTAAAAGTACTATTCCCAGATAAAATCAAATGCCCATTGCCTTTTTTTATTAAACCCACATCGCCTGATATATCATTCTCAAATTGATATGGATTACGATTATAATAATAGCCATAATAATTGGTATAGTTATTATTAACATTTAATACAACATCTTTTCCATCAGTCAGACGTTTATCAAATATAGCCGGTCCTTTAGTGGCTTTTTCTACATCCAATAGCCCCCAACCAAACACATCATCAACACCTTCTGCACCAATATCCGTTGCCGTACTCAAAATTGTCATTTTGATTTGTTCATTCGTTATCCAAGGATATTTTTCCTTAACTAGCGCAGCTGTGCCTATTACTGCCGGTGCAGCAAACGAGGAACCACTCTCAATCATAGTGACCCTTTTCGCTATTGGTATATGGTAAATATCGAATGCATAATCACCTACTGCTGTAATACTCCAATCTTTTGCCACACCGGCTTGAGAATAAGGTTTAAGGTTACTCCAATTAAAATCTCCTAATCCACTTTGATGTCTTGCTGCAACTGCAACAACAGATATTCAACCTTTTTTTAAGTTGGGTTCAAAATGTGGTAGGCCCGGTTCTAAAGATGGATTTTTATCTCCTCGCTCATTACCTGCTGCCCAAATAAATAGACCATTGTCATTAACTTTCTGACTGTAAAAATCTAATATTTCTCTTTTAAATGGGACTTTATAATAATTTCTATTATATTTTCTACGAAATCTTCTTGTTGGATTCAAAATTTCTATATTAGAAAAGTCTGTTACTTGATTCCTAATACCAAAAGACTGATTAAATATTCTAGCCCCTTTGTTCCATAAAGCATTATAGATTTCTAAGGAAGGCGATACACCACTAGCATTACCTGTAGATATATCGGCTAATAATAATTTCGTTTTTGGCGCTATGCCATTATTATGCTGATCCTTATTACCTGCAATCATCTCGCTTACAGTAATACCACGGGTACCCGCTACAGTAAAACGATCCGTTTTCATAATTGCAGCATGACCACTAAATTTTCTAATTATATCGTCCTTCATAAATGGATTGCTGAATCCACTATCAAGCACACCAACTAGAACACCTTCACCTGTCAATTTATTTTCTATGGCTTTTTTATTATTAGGATCGTTAGCATCATATTCCCTAAATTTATTACGCCATATAATATTATCATGCGAATTATAAGTACTAGTACTAGTACTAGGATAACTCTGATCATAACCATAATAATAGTAATCAGGTCTATCCCATAATAACCACTATAATATCGATTATCTAGATCGTCATAAGCTAAAGCATTAATAGAAGTTAAAATACTTGCTGCTAAAAGTGTTTTTTTGTACAACATAAAAATCCTTTCTTTACCTGAATTGATTTTAAAATAATTTGCAATTATTACTGCTATTACAAAATTATCTACCACCCAATATTTTTGTTTACCAATTATACAATAATAAATAAACAAAATTACTTGCAAGCAAGTATAATCTATTTTTTGTAAAGAAAAGTATAGAAATCGTCAATAATGCAATTAACACCATTGTTTGTTTAAAAAACAATATAAAAATGAAAAAAAACGCTAATCAGATGATTAGCGTTTTTGTATTTGGTGCTCTGAGCGAGACTCGAACTCGCACATCCTATGGACACTACCCCCTCAAGATAGCGTGTCTACCAATTCCACCACCAGAGCTTTTTTGATTAGATATTATTGAGGAATATCATTATTTTGATTTTCAACTTTTGTAGGTTGTTCTACCTTTTGTTGAATACCACTTAAATCTTCAAACTGACTTACGTTACCTGTTTTATGTGAGTTTAAATTGCCGATTAATAAGCTAAGTGCAAAAAAAATAGTGGCTAAAAAAGCGGTTGTTCTTGATAAAAAATTTGCTGAACCTGCTGAACCAAATACCGTTCCTGAAGCACCGGCGCCAAACGAAGCACCTGTATCGGCACCTTTACCTTGTTGCATAAGCACAAAACCGATTAATATTACAGCAACGATAAGATAAATAATTGTGAGTACATTTAACATTTGATTTCTCTATTCTGTACGCGATAAAGTAAGTGATTTCAAGATTAAAATCAATTTTCGATGGGGCGTATGATATAGATTATGCATTTTGGTTGCAAGTAAATTTTATTACGCCATCCACATTTGACTTATTTTTCATCAGCCATTATTGATGCTTTAGTATGTGCTTGCTTAGCAGATAGCTTAAGCGGTGTAATTGTGTTGAGTTTTTGCAATTTTTGTCGGTCTGTATGCAGTAGCTCGGGTAATTTAGTCATTAATTGGTGCATAAATTGTTGGTAAGTGACTTGTTTTTGGCTAATTTGTTTCAGTTGCATTTCCCATTGGGCAGTCATATCTGGTTGAGTCGCTATATCTGGCAAGGCGCTAATTAAAACTCGTCCTGTTTCAGTACTTTGAATATTACGCCCTTTTTTGGTAACAAAACCGCGTTTAAAGAGCAATTCAATAATACCTGCACGAGTGGCTTCTGTACCCAAACCATCTGTTTCACGTAGTATTTTTTTAAGCTGTTTATCTTGCACAAAACGTGCAATACCTGTCATAGCGGATAACAAACTTGCATCAGTGAAATGGCGTGGCGGTTGTGTTTTTTTACTGATAATTTCCCCTTTCTCACAATGCAGTCGTTGTGCTTTCTGTACTGTGGGTAACAATGGTTCAATCATTTCATCACAGTCTTCCTTACCTAATAAGGCTTTCCAACCTGCAGTCACTAAATTTCTAGCTTGAGCAATAAACGTGCCTCCCGCAATATCTAAAGTGATTTTTCTTTTGCTATATTCTGCATCTGGGCAAAATTGCATTAAATATTGACAAGCGATCAAGCGATAAATCCGTTGTTCATTTTCAGTGAGTCGCAGATTGCCTTGCCTAGCGGTCGGAATAATGGCGTGATGTGCTTCTATTTTTTTATCATTCCAACAACGGCCACGTAATGCTAAGTTAACGACTTCGGGTTTTTGTTGATATTCAGTCAGATGATGTGCAATCGCTGCCACGACGTTAAACCGTTCGTTATAATGTTCATTTGGTAAATAACGATTATCTGAACGAGGATAAGTAATTAATTTGTGGGTTTCATATAAGGTTTGGCAAATATCTAATACTGCTTGAGCCGATAGACCATAACGGCGTGCGGCATCAATCTGTAGTGCTGAAAGCGAATAAGGTAAAGGTGCTATTTCACTTTCGGTTTTGTCTTGATAATCAGTCACGCAAGCGGTTTGATCACCGATACGTTTAACAACATTTTCCGCCAATGCGTGCGAGAGTACTCTTCCTTCTTCATCTTGGTAATCTTCACATGCTTTACTTGGCTGCCAGAGGGCAGTAAATCTTTCTTGTGTGGTTGGCACAATGATATGTGCTAAAACTTCAAAATAATCTTTAGGTGTAAAATGTTCGATCTCAAGATCACGCCGTACAATTAAACCTAATACAGGCGTTTGTACGCGCCCGACTGAAAGCACGCCTTGATAACCAACCCAACGGCCTTGTAGAGTATAGGCTCTAGTCATATTAATGCCATACAACCAATCTGCTCTTGCGCGTGCTAACGCAGAAGTAGCAAGCGGTATAAAATCACAATTATTTTGTAATTTATTGATGGCTTTACTGACTGCAGTTGGATTAAGATCACTAACTAAACAGCGTTGTATTTGGCTTTTTTTACTCGCAGGCACATTTAAATAATTAAATACTTCATCAACTAATAATTGGCCTTCTCTATCAGGGTCGCCCGCATTGACTAATATTTCTGCTTTTTTAACTAATTTTTCGACCACTTTAAGCTGTTTAGCGGTTTGTTTTTTAGCAATTAATTTCCATTGCTTTGGAATAATCGGTAAATGCTCCATTCGCCAGGTTTTAAAACGTTCATCATATGCATCTGGCTCGGCTTGTTCAAGTAAATGGCCTATACACCAAGTCACATAATCATGTTCACCGCATTGAATATAACCATCGCTTCGGATATGAGGTTTAGGCAAT
This sequence comes from [Haemophilus] ducreyi, assembly GCF_900109315.1. Classification (GTDB taxonomy): domain Bacteria; phylum Pseudomonadota; class Gammaproteobacteria; order Enterobacterales; family Pasteurellaceae; genus Haemophilus_B; species Haemophilus_B ducreyi. Next base: position 32,726 of record NZ_FOJC01000006.1, read on the forward strand.
ACTTCAGCAATCGCACGGGCTAAACTCGGTTTTTCGGCTAAAAACACTCGCATCATATAATCAATTAATTAAGGCCTTGTGAGGAAAGGATCATTTGGCATTGTACGGGCGCCATTGGTATTACTTTTGGCTTAGCAGCAGTCGCATTAGCGGGCGCTGGCAAAAACCAAGAATGCAATTCATCACCACAACCATCACCTGCGACAATTGGTGGCTGATTCTCGCAATTTCGAGCATCAGCTGGACAACTTAATCGAACGTGGAAGTGTGAGTCGTGCGCATACCAAGGTCGGATTTTTTGTAACCAAGCACGATTTTTACCCGCTGTTTGACATAATTTAAGCTTAATCGCTGGATTGACAAAAATACGGTTCATTCGCTGATCTTGGGAAGCCAGTCTAATTAAAGTAGTGTGTTGGTTTGTCCAACGTTTTTCATCTACACGTTGTAAAGTGCGATTCACCATAATAGTCGCCAAACCGGCTGGATTACGGGCGGTTTTATCATCCATTGGTCCAAAACGTAGCCAAATATCTGCATCTAATCCCGTCTGATGGCTAGCATGGCCTGAAGCAAAACGGCCACCGGCGGGCATGCCCATATCACCAATTAAAATTGGTGGTAGACCTGCTGTCCGAGTGCGTTTAGCTAAATCAGTTAAATAACTTAATAACTGAGGATGGCCATAATAGCGGTTTTTAATTGAGCGAATAACTTGGTAACCATTGCCTTTTAGTGCTAACGGCCGAGCACCAATAATACAACCATTACTATACCCACCGATCGATTGCGGTTGCCCTGCAACGGGTTGGCGGATTTTCTCCCACAGAGTCGCTTGGCTGACTAGGCTAGATAAAGTAAAACTGAATAAAAGCAGGCTTTTCAATACATTCATCTTGCTTTCCTAATAAATAAAAAAATGTTCAGTGTTCAGAATAGCGTGATATTAACCACACTGTGCTTTGAAACGAAGTAGGTGATCAAGCAATACAATAGCAACCATTGCTTCCACTATCGGTACCGCGCGGATACCCACACAAGGATCATGGCGTCCTTTAGTGACTAATTCTATCGCTTGATTATCCATATTAACCGATTTACCCGGCACCATAATGCTAGAGGTCGGCTTAAAGGCAATGTGTGCTATAATAGGCTGACCGGAACTAATACCACCTAAAATGCCACCGGCATGATTAGAAAGAAAGCCATTTGGTGTCATTTGATCACGATGCTGACTACCTTTTTGGCTCACTACCGCAAAACCATCTCCAATTTCAACCGCTTTTACGGCATTAATTGACATTAATGCGTGAGCTAAATCAGCATCTAAGCGGTCAAAAACAGGTTCGCCTAAACCTGTTGGGACATTTTCTGCAATCACGGTTAATTTAGCCCCCATTGAATCGCCTTCTTTCTTCAAACAACGAATTAATTCATCAAATTTTGGTACTGCCGTTGCGTCAGGGCAAAAAAACGGATTGTTGTTTACATATTTCCAATCAATTTGCGCAATATCCGCTACACAAGTAGGATCAATTTTGATTGTGCCTATTTGAGCTAAATAAGCCCGTACTTGAATGCCAAATTGTTCACTTAAATATTTTTTAGCAATCGCTCCGGCGGCCACTCGCATTGCGGTCTCTCGCGCAGATGAACGTCCGCCACCACGATAATCACGAATACCATATTTTTGTTGATAAGTATAATCAGAGTGTCCTGGACGAAATACATCCATAATCTCACGATAGTCACTTGAGCGTTGATCATTATTTTTAATGATTAAGCCAATGCTAGTACCGGTCGTTTTTCCCGCAAATACTCCCGATAAAATTTGTACTTGATCGGCTTCTCGGCGAGCAGTGGTATAACGTGATGTGCCGGGTTTACGCCGATCTAAATCTGGTTGAATATCCGCCTCAGATAACGCCATATTGGGCGGGAGTCCGTCAATTATACATCCCAAAGCAAGTCCATGTGATTCGCCAAAAGTGGTCACTTTAAATAACTGTCCAATGCTATTGCCTGCCATTATGTTTCCTATTTATTCATTGTTGCTTCATCATTAAATTGAAATGTTTTACTGGCTACTTTTAGCTCTTCTTGTGTATCTTTATTTTTAATAAATACGTCCATTTGGTTAAAGGCAATTTCAATATTATTTTGATTAAATAATTCATAAATACGTCGATTTAAGAAATCTAGTGTTGGATTTCGATCGCCTAATTGTTCAACATAAACCCGTAATTCATGATCTAAGGTGCTTTCCCCAAAAGTTAAAAAATATGCGCGTGGCGTAGGATCTTTTAACACTTTATCGTCTTCTAATGCAGCTTGTAACAATAGCGCTTTGACTTTTTCAAGGTCAGAACCATAAGCGACTCCGACTTTAACAATTAAACGTGTTGCTGAGCTACTTAATGCCCAATTGACTAATCGTTCAGTCACAAAGGCTTTATTGGGCACAATCACTTCTTTACCGTCAAAATCAACTAAAGTTGTCGCACGAATACGGATTTTGGATACGGTGCCACTAAATGCACCAATAGTTATGGTATCACCAATCCGCATCGGTAGTTCAAATAAAATAATGATGCCTGATACAAAATTAGCAAAGATTTCTTGCATACTAAAACCTAATCCAACCGATAAAGCGGTAAATAACCATTGTAGTTTATTCCACGACATCCCTAGCATTGAAAAGGCTGAAATAGCACCTAATGCAATCATTAGGTAAGTGAGTAAGGTCGTGATCGTGTAAGGCGTACCCTGTGAAAGTTTGATATGTGAGAAGAAAATAGCTTCTAATAAACCGCTTAAGTTACGAATTAATACATAAGTGACCGCTACAATAATAAATGCAATCAATAAGTTGAGCAGGGTAATCGACTCCATTACAGTGCCGGTCTCTGTGACAGTGGCTTGTTGCCATAACGTTACGCCATCTAAATAATAAGCAACGGTAATTAAATCAGACCAAACCCAATACAATAGACCAAATAAGCCAACCCATAATAAAAAGTCGGTAATCTTCAACATTTGATCACGAATATCACTGACTGCCATTGTGTCATCGTGCAATTCAAAGGGAACATCTTCTCCCGTGCTATTCGTTTCTTCTGTAGCAGATTTTAATAATTGTTCGCGTTTATCTTTCAAACGGCGATACGCTAACCGGCGAGAAGCAACGCTAAATGCGCGATAAAACACATTACGAATAATAATCCAAGTAATCTCCGCAAAATAAGTTGAAATCAAATGTTTTATTAGCACTAATGCGGTGTAGTAATACCCTAAAATAATCAAGATGATCAACACTATTGGTGCAAGCAATAGCACAATACGAACGAGAGTCAGTAAAAAATTACGTGGGCTTTTTTCTTCTTTAGCAACATGTTGATAAGTTGAAATCGCATTTCTAAAGCCCGGCACCACTAAAAAGACCATTACACCTAATACACAAATAGTCATTATCTGACCAATAATATCATAAGCAACGCCTGTTTCTAAATTAGTAAACAGTGATGTATTGAGTAATAACACAATTAACCAAACAGAACGCTTGATCATTCTACGGAAAGCTTGGTTACTTTTCTGTGGCATATTAAAGTGTCGGAACCCTAAGCCATTGCGCCGTAACATGGCGACTAAAAAGGCAAAATACAGCCAATAACCTGCCATTTTAGCGCCCCAAGGCCAAATATCTACCGGTTCTTGGAAAAATGTATCCGTGACTAAAATAAATGAGATTAAAAAGAAAAAAGTACTCGGTAAACAAAGCACAATCGTCCAAAAAATCGCAGTGGGCGTATTCCATTGACTATCAGTCGCTATGGTTAACATACTATTATTAATTCTGGTCAACCGTTTTTTGATCTGCTCTTTTTTGCGTTGAATCAACCAGTTCATAAATAGCAATAGCATAATTAATAGACTTGCTGACACAATATTATTGTGCCAATTAGAGAAATCCAAATGCTTAGCTAAATCTTTTAATTGGAAACCAGCCGTTGTGAAAAACTTCATAAACCAGTCTAGATCCATCGGTGAGTTACTTTTTACCCAGAAACTTTGCTGTTGTAATTTCTGTTGTAAAGTATCGCTGATAGCTTGTACTTGTTTTTGATTTAACTCGATATTTATTGATAAATTTAACTGACTATTTAGCGATTTAACTAACTCAGTTAACGTTTCTGCACGTTCCTGTAAAATAGCTTTTAGCTGTAGTCGTTCTGTATCAGACAAAGTTGTTTTTTCATTTTTTTCTGCTTTGGCAATATACGATTTCTCATCAGCAATAGCATCTCTTAATTCCGTGATATCAAAAACACGTACACGTAAATCCTCAATTTGTTTGGATAAACCTAAAATCATCTGATCTTGCGGTAATAATTGTCTTTGTTTATTGATAATACGAGATAATACTAAGGTGCCTTGCAATGAACTAATTTGTTCATCAATATTACGTTGCGTTTGTTGCAAATTTTCTAACACATTTTTGATGCGTAAATTATCTTGCGATAATTGGCTCATATCCGTAGTTTGTTTAAGTAATTCTTGGCTGATTTTGGTATTAAACGCCAACTCTTTTACAATCAATGGATTAGTATCTGCTTTAACTTGTTGTTGTGATTGTTCTGCCTGTTCAACTTTATTTTTTGAATCTTCAACTAATTTGCGGTTGATTGCCATTTGTAAATTAGCCAGCTTAGATAACATATTTTACTGAGCTAATTTCTTTTCATCTAATTGACTATCATATAAAGTGGTTAATTCTTCTGTGCCACGTAATAAATCATAGTTATAACCATTTTGTAGATCTAATAAGGTTAATTCTGTTTCAAATTTAACTTTTTCTGCTGAAGAAAGGTTGGTATTACCTAGTGCAGCGTTAATCATCTGTCGCCGAGTTGCATTATCTGCTAAAGCTAATTGTGCTTTATCAGGCACGGTATTTTGTGCTACTAAATTACCATTGATAGTGGTTAATTCGGTCTGAATCATTTCTAATTCAGCTTCTAAACTCGCTAATGCTTTTTGTAAATCGCCAATCGAACTTTTTTCCAACATATCAACTGTTGGCACAATTATATTTTTTAATTTTTCAATATTCATTTGGCTAATGCCTAATGCAACACTCGCGCCTTTAATCTCTTTCGTTAAATCTTCATTATCATTTTTTTGCTGAGCAATTTTCTCTAACAAACTACGCGTTTCTTCTAGGTGTTTCACCAGTGCATTATTGCTATCGTTCTTATCTAGCTTTTTTGCATCATTAATTTGCATTTCAATCACTTTATAGCTTGGTAATTCAGCCGCAAGTAGCACACTGCTACATACAAATAAATTCAACCAAAATAAGATAACATTTCGCATCAGTTTCATAATTAATTTTTCCTTAATAATTTAGTTAATGCTGTTTGCACTTGTTGTCTAGCAATTTTAATGTTGCCCTGTTGTTCATAATCTTGCATATTTAACGGATAATACGCGATCGGCAATTTAAATTTTTCTAATTTATCGGTTAACCAAGCCATCAGCTTTGTAACATTTTCAGTAAAATCACCACTATTAAATTGAATAACCGCAACCGGCCGCTGGCCAAATTCGCTATCTTCTTTGGGAAGAACAAATACTTGTTGCACCCAACTGGATTGATAAATCAGCTGTTCTATTTCTTCTGGCTGAATATTTTCCCCACCTGAAATAAACATATTATCTAATCGCCCTTTGACGACTAATTGACTTTGTTGGTTCCATTTACCACAATCTTTAGTCTGTAACCAACCTTGTTGATTAACAAGCGGTTGAATTTCACCATTTTTTTGCCAATAACCTAATGCTAAGCCCGCTCCTTTTACCCAAATTTCATTTTTTACAATGCGTATTGAACGCCCAGCTAATGGCCGACCCACATTATCTATTTCATTTTCAACCGCACAAATTGTTGATGCCATTTCTGTCATACCATAACCTGCATAAGTGGTAATACCTTGTTGTTGTGCTTGCTGAATTAATGTTGCAGGAATGGCACTCCCTCCTAATAAAAATTTTTGCTTAAGCGTATTGGTTCTCCGTTCTTTTAAATAGCGTTGTAATTGCGTCGGCACCAAAGAAGCGTGCGAAACATTGGCTAAACAATCAAAAAATTGCGCTTTCGCATCATTTAAATAAAGCGTGGCACCTTGTAATAACCAACGCCAAACAATGCCTTGTCCGGAAACGTGAAAAAGCGGTAAACTTAATAGCCAACAATCCGTCTGCGTAAAGTGCATTAATTGGCACACTCCAACCGCATTTTCTAAATGATTACGAATAGAGTGAACGACCGCTTTGGGTGATCCTGTAGAGCCTGAGGTGAGCGTTAATGTTGCGGGCTGATCGATATTGAGTTCTGACAAGCTATAGGCGGTTGTTTGTGGCAAAATATCCGCTAATAAATCTTTAAACAGCTGATCGGTAATCAAAAACTCAACTTGATTATCAGATAGAATTGCTTGGCGTTGCCCTTCATTTAACGCGGGATTTAACATTAAGATCGGGACACCGATCGCCAATGCAGTGCAATAACATAATAGCCCATTGAACTTTGATTGCCCTGAATAAGCTATTAACTTAGCTGAGGTGATACCTTGAACATGGAAGTATTGCGCAGTTTTAAGAATGGTTTGATGAAAATCAGCCCAGCTCAGCTGATGAGGAACAGCCGTAGCATCAAGCTGTTTTCCCTTTTGCCATATAATAGCAGACTCTTGAGCTTTCTGTTCTGCCCAATACGCAGTAGGAAAAAGGGAAAATGTGACCATTTATGCAAATAATACTCGCACACGATCAATTAAATGACTAGGCATTTGCATTGATTGCATTACAGCGGTCAAAATCAAACCTTTTCTTGCTGTACTATTATTCGTTACGACCCAAAATGGTGAATCAGGAATTTTTTTTGCCTTTACGCCGTTGCCACATCTTAACAACATATCTTCATTTGTGGCAAAATATGTACGTTCTGTGCCAGTTACAACCGCTGTTGCATTTGCAAAGCCTTGTTGATCTGAAATATGCAGAGCCGAAAGCAACATTAAAAAACGTCTTACATTTTTTGTTTCATTCACAAAAGTTTCTGACTTAAGTACTCGTTCAAACTTCTGCACAGTCTTTTCTATATTTGTTTGCTTTTTAGCTTGGTTAGTTGATTTAGTAGATGCGTTCAATTCTTCAGCAATATTGGGTTGCACAAGCACAAAAGGTTGTGGCGATGATGGCAAACGCAACAAACGACGTAAAATATCTGATGCACTTTCGCCAATTGCTTGGGTTCTACTCGCAATATAATGATATAATTCATCATCAACTTCGATTGTTTTCATCTGATCCTCTGAAATTTGTTAAATGATTGACTGTTAAATGAGTGATCAGCATTATAATACAGATTCAAGATCTTTTAACAGGATCTTAATGAAATAAAATAACTGCATAAAAAATAATTACTTATGTCAAAAAAAATGTATCTTAATTATCAATTTCAGCCTGCAATTCAACAGCCAAATGCTCAAACTATGTTATTCTTACACGGTTTATTTGGCGATATGAATAATTTAGGCATTATTGCTCGTAAATTTGCGGAACAATTTAATATCCTACGGGTAGATTTGCGTAATCATGGTCGATCTTTTCATTCTGAACAGATGAATTATTCCCTAATGGCACAAGACCTGATTGATCTGCTTACTTATTTAAATATTACTGAGGTAATTGTTGTGGGGCATTCTATGGGAGGCAAAACAGCAATGACTCTCGCGCATATGGCGCCAGAGCTGATCGATAAATTAGTGGTTATAGACATTGCCCCTGTCAGTAATCCGCTTAATCGCCACGATAATATATTTGAAGGGTTATTTGCAGTAAAAGCCTCTCAAGCGCTGACTCGCCAACAAGCACAGCAAGCTATGCAAAACTTGATTAATGAACAAGAACAACCGTTCTTATTAAAAAGTTTTGATGCTCAAAGCAGTGAACGTTTTCATTTTAATTTAAGCGCTTTAAAAGCACAATATCCATATTTAATGGATTGGCAAACGGTTTTCTTTGATAAACCAACCTTATTTATTAAAGGTGCTGATTCAGATTATATTCAAGCTAAAGATACAGCAACAATCCTAGCCCAATTTCCTCAGGCTATATCATTTATTGTAGCAAATGCAAATCATTGGGTGCATGTAGAAAAACCTGATGCTGTAGTACGAGCTATTACTAAATTTTTAAACAAGGATCAAAGACTATAATGAATAGAGATACGATTTTTTCAACCCCCATCGAAAAGTTAGGTGATTTTACTTTTGATGAATCAGTTGCGGATGTATTCCCCGACATGATCCAACGTTCTATACCCGGTTATTCCAATATTATTACCGCTATTGGAATGCTGGCAGAACGCTTTGTGACTGAAGGATCGAATGTCTATGATTTAGGCTGTTCAAGAGGCGCTAGCATTTTATCTATTAGGCGAAATGCGCCAACAAAAAATTTTCGCATTATTGGAGTCGATAATTCTCGACCCATGGTTGAACGTTGCCGTTCACATTTAAGTGCTTATCATTCTGATATCCCCGTTAATATTGTATGTGATGATATTCGTAATATTGAAATTCAAAATGCTTCTATGGTAGTACTAAATTTTACCTTACAATTTTTACCACGCACTGACCGCATAGCATTACTGACTAAAATTTACCACGGCTTAAATCCAAATGGCATCCTAATCCTCTCCGAAAAATTCTCTTTTGTCGATAATACAATAGATGAATTATTAGTCGATTTACACCACACATTCAAACGCGCAAACGGTTACAGTGAACTAGAAGTAAGCCAAAAGCGTACCGCCTTAGAAAATGTTATGTTAACAGATAGCATTCAAACTCATAAAAACCGTTTACAAGATGCAGGTTTCTCACAAATCGAACTTTGGTTTCAATGTTTTAATTTTGGCTCTATGGTAGCGATTAAACAATCACCATAAGCGGTCAAATTCCCCTCTCTTTTTTCCAATACAACTCGGATCAGGCCACTTACTATTGACTAGATTTGCTCAAAGCGCTATTTTTTAGCTATAATCGCTAAGTTTTATGCCGCGTTTAAATGCGGATAAGAGCCAACCACCCAACGAATTTAATCAAAGAGGAAACACTATGAGCTTTTTAGCGGGTAAACGTATTTTAGTGACAGGTCTTGCAAGTAACCGTTCAATTGCTTACGGTATTGCTAAAGCAATGAAGGCACAAGGTGCTGAATTAGCCTTCACTTATTTAAATGATAAACTACAACCACGCGTTGAAGAATTTGCCAAAGAATTTGGTTCAGATATTGTGCTACCATTAGATGTTGCAACAGATGAATCTATTCATAATTGCTTTACTGAATTAAACAAGCACTGGCAAAAATTTGATGGTTTCGTCCATGCAATTGCGTTTGCACCTGGCGATCAACTCGATGGAGATTATGTAAATGCGGCAACACGTGATGGCTATCGTATTGCCCACGATATCAGTGCCTATAGTTTTGTGGCAATGGCACAAGCTGCACGCCCATATTTAAATGAAAATGCCTCATTGTTGACATTAAGCTACTTAGGTGCTGAACGTGCAATTCCTAACTACAATGTAATGTGTTTAGCTAAAGCCTCCTTAGAAGCAGCAACACGTGTAATGGCAGCAGACTTAGGTAAAGAAGGCATTCGTGTTAATGCTATTTCAGCCGGTCCAATCCGCACTTTAGCCGCTTCAGGAATTAACAACTTCAAGAAAATGCTCTCTGCATTTGAAAAAACAGCCGCATTACGTCGTACAGTAACCATTGATGATGTGGGTAATTCCGCTGCATTTTTATGTTCTGATTTAGCTTCAGGTATTACGGGTGAAATAGTACATGTAGATGCCGGTTTTAGTATCACAGCAATGGGTGAGCTAGGCGAAGAATAAATAACTAAAATCACAATAATAACGGACGCAATCGCGTCCGTTTTTATTCACCACTATATAGCCAAAACACATACTAATTTACTCGCTATTTAGTTCATTTTATTCAGACAATTTACAGAAAAATCCTTTATAATGAGCAACAACTACCATTGCACTTTTGCGTGCTTTTTATACATAAATAAGAGAAATTATGTTCCAAAACAATCCACTGCTAGCTCAGCTAAAACAACAAATTGAAGCAAATAAAGAATATGTTGAGGGTAAAGTAAAGGCCTCAGATAAAAATTTTGGCTTTTTAGAAGCTGATAAAAAAAGTTACTTTATTCCACCGCTTGAAATGAAAAAAGTGATGCATGGAGATAATGTCAAAGCGGTTATAAAACGAGAAGGCGATAAGGAATCGGTCGAAATAGATAGCTTAATTGACCCTATGTTAGATCGTTTTATTGCACGAGTTCGTTTTAATAAAGATGGTAAACTACAATTAGCGGTTGACCATCCACAAATCAGACTAAATATTCCCGCGACTACGCATAAAAAAGTAACAGAACCGTTAGCAAATGACGACTGGGTAGTCGCACAATTAAAAAGCCATCCATTACGAGATGATCGTTTTTTCTTTGCACAAGTCACTGAATTTATCTGTAAAGCGGATGATCATTTTGCGCCTTGGTGGGTTACACTTGCTCGCCATCAACAACCACGTGAATCGGTAAAGACTGAACAATCCTATACTTTACAAGATCAATCACCTCGTGAAGATTTATCACATTTATATTTCACCACCATAGATAGCCCATCTACGCAAGATATGGACGATGCATTATTCATTGAGCCGATCACTGAAAATGCTATCCAACAAGGCTGGCGTTTAGTGGTTGCAATTGCAGATCCCACTGCTTATATTGCCGAAGACTCAAACATTGAACACGCAGCCCGCCAGCGTTGTTTCACAAACTACTTACCAGGGTTCAACATTCCTATGTTGCCACGTGAGCTTTCTGATGATCTTTGTTCCCTCGTACCAAACAAAAAACGCCCTGCGTTAGTTGTTTATATTGAAACCGATCTTAACGGCAATCTAATAAAAGACGCTAGTTTCCATACCGCTTGGGTAGAATCGAAAGCAAAATTAGCATATGACAATGTTTCTGACTATTTAGAAGGCGTAGCGCAAGCGTGGCAACCTGATTGTGCTGAACTAAAACAACAAATCGATTGGCTACATCAATTTACACAATCTCGCATTCAATGGCGATCAAAAAATGCTTTATTGTTTAAAGAACAAATGGATTATAACTTTGAGTTAAATGCAGATGGTTCCGTCAAAAGCATTCAGATTCAATATCACCGCATTGCTAACCAAATTATTGAAGAAGCGATGATTATTGCTAATATTTGCTGTGCACAATTCTTAGCTAAACATGCCAAAACAGGTATCTTTAACAGTCATGCAGGTTTTGATCCTAAAAATTATGAAGCGGTACAAACATTCTTACTCAATACTTTAGCAACTGATGAAAATCGTTCTGAGTTAACAGATCTCTTTAGCCCAACACAATTAGCAACACTCGATGGCTATTGTGCAATGCGACGTTATATTGAAGATTTTCCGGAAAAATTCCTCGAATTACGTTTACGCCGTTACTTGACGTTTGCTGAATTTAAGGCTGAAGTCACCCCTCATTTTGGTCTAGGTATTAGCCATTATGCCACTTGGACTTCACCTATCCGTAAATATGGTGATATAGTCAACCACCGTTTAATCAAACAAGTATTACTAAATCAGCCAATTAAGCACATAGAGAGTACAATTTTAGCCCGCTTACAAGAAGCACGCCGCCAAAATCGTTTAGTCGAACGTGATATCGCAGATTGGTTATATGCACGCTATTTGCTCCCAATCGCAACACAAGGGGTAGAATTTGACTGCGAAATTACCGATATTTCACGTGGTGGTATTCGTGCTAAAGTACTAGAAAATGGCGCACAAATTTTCATTCCTTGTTCAACATTACACGAAAATAAAGATGAAATTGATTTTATTCCTGAAGAAATTGCACTTTACATTAAAGGGGAAAAAGTTTATCAAATAGGGCAAGCTACCCGTGTAAAACTAACCGATGTGCGGTTAGAAACACGTTCAGTGTTAGGTAATATTATTAAATAGCAAATCACTCAATTCTCCACCTATTTATCAAAAATTAACCGCTTATTTTAGGAGTAACAATGGCGACTTATATTATGGGTGACTTGCATGGTTGTTTTACTGAGTTTCAGCAACTGCTTGACAAAATCGGCTATAACCCTAACTATGATGAATTATGGCTAACGGGAGATATCGTTGCGCGTGGTGAACATTCATTAGCTTGCTTACGCTTTATAAAAGATCCCAAAAACAATATCAGAACGGTATTAGGCAATCATGATCTGCATCTCTTAGCAACGTTAGTCGGGATCAAAAAAGTAACACCAACAGATAAACTCGAAGCTCTTTTCTCTGCACCTGATCGCCTTGAGTTACAACACTGGCTTAGAAAACAACCGCTCATGGTTAAACACCCAACACACAACTTTTTATTAGTTCATGCGGGCATTAGTCCAGAGTGGGACCTTAGCACAACACTTAGTTGCGCACGTGAAGCCGAAATGATTTTACAAAGCGATAATTATGCCGATTATCTTGCCGAAATGTATGACAATACTCCCGATCAATGGCAGGATAATTTAACAGGCATAGCACGTTGGCGTTATATCCTAAATGCATTTACTCGAATGCGTTTTTGTTACGCCGATAAGCGGTTAGATTTTAGTTGTAAATTGCCGATTGAAAAAGCGCCAGTAACCCTAAAACCTTGGTTTGAACTTGATAATCCATTATACGATACGCACGATATTCTATTTGGCCATTGGGCAAGCTTAATGGGAAAAACGAACCGAAGCAATATTTATGCCCTTGATACAGGCTGCGCATGGGGTAATCATCTAACCATCATAAATTGGCAGACTAAACAAATTTTTAGGTAAGAACGCTTAAAATAAAGGCAATCAATCGCTTCACATATTGCAATCATTTATATTGTTTATTAGAATTATTTCCATTGTGCAGCTATAGCTCAGTTGGTTAGAGCACCACCTTGACATGGTGGGGGTCACTGGTTCGAGTCCAGCTAGCTGCACCATTTCTTTTCATCATAGTATTCTTTTTCATAAAAATCCTCTCATATTTCTGTATTCAATTTTATTTTTTATCTGCGATTTATCCATTATTAAACAGAAAATTTATAATTGTTTGGCTATAAGAAAAATAAAAATTTCTGTATAATTGAATCTAATGCCTCATAATGAAAGCGGCCTTATTTTTGCAACATTTTACAAGATAGGAGTTTCTATGAAGAAAGAAGAAGTTGGTCATAATTTCTTAGCTCGCCTTGGTAAAACACGTTTGCGCCCGGGGGGTAAGTTAGCAACAGATTGGTTAATCGCAAATGGCGATTTTAATAAAGACAAGAAAGTTTTAGAAGTTGCCTGTAACACCTGTACTACTGCGATTCAAATCGCACAGCAATATGGTTGCCACATTACTGCTATTGATCTAGATGAGCAAGCACTAGCAAAAGCGCGTACCCACATTGAAGAAAATCGTCTTACACATTTAATTAATCTACAACGTGCTAATGCAACAAAATTACCTTTTTCAGATAACACTTTTGATATTGTATTAAACGAAGCAATGCTGACCATGCTACCCAATACAGCAAAAGAGACAGCTATTTGCGAATATTTACGTGTCCTAAAACCTGGGGGTTTTCTATTAACACAGGATGTTATGCTCACTACTGATGAAGCAACATCAACGATTGATAGACTACGTGAAGCAATTAATTTAAGGGTAACACCATTGACCAAAGAAGCTTGGAAGGCAACCTTCCAACATTGTGGTTTTAGAAATGTTGATGTTTTTTCTGGTAAAATGAGTTTGCTTTCACCAAAAGGACTTATTTATGATGAGGGCGTATTAGGTGCAATGAAAATTGTTGGTAATGCATTAAAAGCTGAAAATCGTCATACATTTAAAAAAATGTTCAAAATTTTCAATGACCCAAACAATAAATTAGGTTTTGTGGCAGTGTGTAGCCAAAAATAATAAAAATCTTCCTAATAACTAGGAAGATTTTTTTACTCTCTATAAGGATCAAATAATGTTTGAGATGTTTCAAACTTGGTATAAAAAAAAGTTCAATGACCCACAAGCAATCGCGTTATTAGGCATTCTATTAGTAAGCTTTTGTATCCTCTATTTTTTTAGTGATCTCCTTATGCCATTATTAGTGGCAATAGTTTTTGCTTACTTATTAGAATGGCCAATTAAACTACTCTCTTACCATTTAAAAATGCCTAGATTATTCAGCCTTATCTTAGTTTTAGGCAGTTTCATCTCGCTTTGTACTTTTTTATTCATCTTCTTATTGCCAAATTTATGGAATCAAGCAGTCACTTTTATTCGCGATTTACCGTCAATGTTCAACTTATTAAACGCTTGGATTCAAGCCTTACCCGAACATTATCCAGAATTAATTGATTATGCAATGCTTGATTCATTGATGAGTTCACTCAAAATAAAAATTTTAAGCTTTGGTGAATCGCTCTTAACGCTGTCAGTTAATTCAATTATCAGCTTAGTAGGTCTTGGCATTTATGCTTTTTTAGTCCCTTTAATGGTCTTTTTTTTACTGAAAGATAAACCGCTTTTTGTCCGTTCATTTGTCAAAATTTTACCCAAACACCGCCGCTTAGTGACCAATGTATGGTTTGAAATGCAACAACAAATTGCCAACTACATTCGTGGCAAAGTGCTTGAAATTTTAATTGTTGCAATTGTCACTTACGCTATTTTTCTCTTTTTTGGCTTACGCTATCCCTTATTGCTATCTGTTGCCGTTGGTTTATCGGTTCTGATACCTTACATTGGTGCCGTATTAGTTACGATTCCAGTTGCATTAATCGCATTGTTACAATTTGGTATTTCACCTGAGTTTTACTACTTATTACTTGCCTTTGTCATCAGCCAGCTACTTGACGGCAACTTAATTGTTCCCTTTTTATTTTCAGAAGCAGTTAATTTACATCCATTAACCATTATTGTTGCTGTGCTTATTTTTGGTGGTTTATGGGGCTTTTGGGGCGTGTTCTTTGCTATTCCACTTGCAACGTTAGCCAAGGCCGTCATTAAAGCTTTACCATCAACCGAAGAATAAAAAGATGACTTTAGTAAAGCGGTATTGCTTGGGGAGATTGACATCATTGTTTAAACCAAATTATCGCAAAACCAACCGTTGCTTCCGCATTATTTGAATACCGTTTTCAAGGTGACGGCGAATTAGGCGGTCATAATCTTGGTAATTTAATCCTTAAAGCATTAGAAAAAATACTACGCCGTGATTTATCTGATGCCGATGTTTATGACCACCACGACAGAATAAACTCAGCAAGGCAATTAATGATATAGTAAAATTATTAGATAATAACTGTTCGCTTGCTTGATCAAGGCAATCTATTTTAAGAGGACTCCCTGTGTTAGTTTCTGATTTCCATTTTAATTTACCTGATGAATTAATTGCACGTTACCCAGAAGATGAACGTACAGCAAGCCGTTTATTACATTTAAATGGCGAAAGCGGTAAATTTACTGATTTACATTTTTCTGATCTATTAGATCATATCAACCCTGGCGACTTATTAATTTTTAATAATACACGCGTTATTCCCGCCCGCCTTTATGGACGCAAAGAAAGCGGTGGAAAACTTGAAGTATTAATCGAACGTGTATTAGATGAACATCACTGTTTAGCCCATATTCGTTGTTCAAAAGCACCTAAAGCAGGAACCAAATTAATTTTAGGTGAAGATAAATTAGGGGTTGGCAATGGTTTAGAAGCAACAATGATAAGCCGCCACGATACCTTATTTGAGCTACGCTTTAACGCTAGCACTCCACTCTTTACCTTACTGCAACAAGCGGGCCATATACCATTGCCACCTTATATTGATCGCCCTGATGAAGACTTTGATCAAGAACGCTACCAAACCGTTTATAGCAAAGTATTAGGCGCGGTAGCTGCACCAACTGCCGGCTTACATTTTGATAATCCTATGCTTGATAAATTAAAAGCTAAAGGGGTAAATATGGCTTTTGTCACGCTACACGTTGGTGCGGGTACATTCCAGCCTGTACGGGTTGAAAATATTCTTGAACATAACATGCATGCAGAATATGCAGAAGTGACGCAAGCGGTCGTTGATCAAATTCTTGCCACTAAAGCTGCCGGTAAACGCGTGATTGCAGTAGGGACAACTTCCGTACGCTCTATTGAAAGCGCGGCACAAGCTGCCCAACCAACAGGTAAATTGATTGCGCCTTTTTTCTCAGATACCAACATTTTTTTATATCCCGGTAAAACATTCAAAATCGTGGACGTATTAATCACCAATTTCCACTTGCCTGAATCTACATTAATTATGCTCGTCTCCGCTTTTGCAGGCTATCGGCATACGATGAATGCTTATCAACATGCAGTGCAACAAAAATACCGCTTCTTTAGCTATGGTGATGCAATGCTTATCAATAAAAATCCTAATGCATTAAATGATTTGCCGTAATTGCCTCCAACAAAATGATAGAGCGTAATAAATATTAATTACGCCGGATCCTTACTGTTTAGCCGATGTTGCATATAACTGTCGATACCACGCAGAAAACTTATTTCTGTTAGTGATTACCTCCCAAGTATTATGCTCAAAAATAACCTTTATCATGCCATCTGTTGCAGTAGTGACTAAAGGAATGTTGTATTGTTCAAAACGTTCTACAACTCTAGGATGAGGCATTCGCCAAGGATTCCAACGCCCCACCGAAGCAATTGCCAAATGCGGTTTAATTTTAGCCAATAGTGCTTGGCTACTACTCGTCTTACTACCATGATGTGGCACTTGTAAAAAATCAATCCGTGTTAATGATGGTGTTATCGTCCTTTCTTGTTGGGCAGTTGCATCGCCTGTCAACAATATACGAAAGCGGTCTATGTCCACAATTATAATGCAAGAATCAGCATTTTTAGATCTTGTTGTTAATTTAGTCGGATAAATTGCTCGAAAAATCAATTGATTAAATTGCCACTGCTTTCCCGCAATACAAGCTTCTGGCATTTTATTTGCATAAGGCATAGCACTGCTTGAGATCAAACGCGCATTTGGATACGCTGCTAGCAGATCAGGAATTCCGCCCGCATGATCTCGATCATCGTGGCTTAAAAAAATTGCTTCTACCTCAATATTATGTCTCCTTAAATAAGGTAAGATCTCAAGACTTGCCATTGAATTACCACTTGCGCCCCAGCTTACCCCCGTATCATAAAAAATAGCCTTATTCTGTCCATTTTGTTGATAAACGAAAGCTTGTGCTAAACCTTGCCCAACATCGAAAGTAATCCATTCAATTTTTTTACTACTAAAAATGAATAAATGAATCAATACACTCACTAAGATTAACCCCGCACTTTGCCACCAAAACCATTTTGATTTAGCGTAAAAAATACCATAAAGCATAACAAGTAACCCAGCGAATCCGGTCAATAATTGCCATTGCTGTGATTAGCTTAACCAAAACCAATGCGTTGAAGCGGTGTTTAAAATAGTTAAACTACCTTGAATCAATTGATCAGTTAACTGCCAAGTATGAAAAAAATTATTCGTTAATAGGCTTATCAAAATAAGCGGGACAACCAGAAAACTGTAATAAGGAACAATCAATAAATTGGTAATAAAAGCAACCGCTGATAAGCCTTCAAAAAAATAGTATTGCACCGGTGCAAATACACACAAAATACCCAATTGAAGATGCGCTAAACTCAGTAATAAGCGATAAAATTTAGGCAATTTTTTATTTTTTTTCTGAACAATAAATTCAGTTAATGGAAAATATTGATACCAAATAATCAGGCTTAAAACCGCTAAAATGGATAACCAAAAACTATCAGCTAAAATAGCTAAAGGATCTAAAACCAGTAATATGGCTACAATTCGCCACCATAACTGCCAGGCCGTATAGTAACAACGGCAATAACGACAACTTAACACAAAAATAATGGCAATTAAGGCACGTACTGTAGGAATCGCAAAGCCCGCTAAATAACTATATCCAAAGGCAAAAATAAGCCCAATTATATTTACAACAGAATAATTAAATGCGATCGCTAGTCTGCACCCCACACGTAAAAAACACCATTGCAATAACTTCGCGCACCAAAAACCGAAAGCAAATGCTAAACCAATGTGCAAACCAGAAATCGCAACTAAATGTGCGGTAGAGATCTGTTGAAAAAGTTTCCAATCTTCCGCTGTAAGCCAAGCCCGTTCGCCAAATGCTAAAGCAAGCAATAGCCCTTGTGTCGGCAAATGTTTAGTTTGATGTTGACTGCGCATCAACCAATCGTGGCGTAACGAAGATTGTGCATTATTCAATCAATAAAGTGGCTTTTCTGACTGTTGCTTTACCGATGAGATGTTGTGAGAAATACCAACGTTGTTGATCAAAATTACCTTGATTTGATCTCGCTGAGATAGGATAAAAATTAAGCTCTGCTTGATAAATTGCTTCTAAATAAAGCGGGCTTTTAGCTTGCCAATTCAGGTAAATTAAATCGCCGTTTTCACGTTTTGCGATTGCTGTTTGGTAGTTTTGTTGCTTCAGTAAACGTGTAACTTCAAGCTTTTCATACGTTTTTGTTGCGACTTGATGATCTGCCTTATTAGCAATGTTGCTAATGTAGCTATAACTGGCAAAAATCACTATCGCTAGCCATATTAATGCACAGTTACGTTTTAATATGGCATATCCAATCAATGCCATCGCAATGTAGCATGGTATGCTTAACCATTGCATTGGCAGCCATAATATTGGTAAAAAAGAAAAACATACGAAAACAGCAAAGCGGTCAAAATTCATAGCACTACTCTATTTAATTCTATAAAGTATGCGAGAAATTTAACCGCTTGTAATACGTAATTTAGAAAATTTCGATCAAGATCGCAAAACTCAAAAGTGCTAGCTCATACACAATTTTATGATCTGGTAGCCTTTTACTAACTTTCTTTTCGATCTTCCGCTTGACTGACCGCTGTCGTAAACAATACATCTGTTGAAGAATTTAAGGCTGTTTCAGCTGAATCTTGAATAACACCAATAATGAAACCAACACCAATAACTTGCGCAGCAATATCATTTGGAATATTAAACAAACTACACGCTAATGGAATAAGTAACAGTGAGCCACCCGATACACCTGAAGCACCACAAGCACAAATTGATGCAACAATACTTAATAATAATGCGGTCATAAAATCAGGGTAAATGCCTTGTGTATAAGCAGCCGCTAGTGTTAATACTGTCACCGTGATCGCAGCACCTGCCATATTAATGGTAGCACCTAATGGAATTGCGACTGAAGCAATTTCATCACGAACACCTAAACGCTTTGCTAAATTCATATTTACCGGAATATTCGCCGCGGAACTGCGCGTAAAAAATGCGGTTAAACCACTTTCTCGTAAACAGATAAAAGTCAATGGATAGGGGTTGCGACGAATTTTCCAATAAACAAGTATTGGATCCAACACAAAAATTACTGTCATCATTGCCCCTAATAATACGCCTAATAAACGTGCATAACCAATAAAGGCATTCATACCATTCGTGGCAATGGTTTCAGCAACTAAACCAAATACGCCGATGGGTGCTACTGAAATAACCATTTTTACTACATAAGATACCGCTTCAGATAAATCATTTAAAAAAATCTTTGTGCTTGGCGCGGCATAACGTAATGGAATACCTAAGCCAATTGCCCAAGCTAAAATCCCAATAAAGTTTGCATTCGCTAAAGCCTGCAGTGGATTATCTACCAAATTAAACACCACTGTTTTAATAATTTCACCAATACCTTGTGGCGATGTTAAATCCCGGGGGCTAGATACTAGCTCTAATCTTGTTGGAAAAATAAAACTGAAAACCACCGCTGTTAACGCAGCTAAAAATGTACCAAGGACATACATGACTAAAATCGGTTTTAATTTAGTATCAGTGCCAACTTCTTTATTAGCAATGGCAGAAAGCACTAATACAAACACTAAAATTGGTGCAATTGCGCGTAATGATTTAACAAAGAATTGACCTAAAACACCCACACTCTTGGCCCATTCTGGACTGATAAAGGCTAGCAAAACACCTAGCACTAAACCAATAGCAATTCGTATCACCAAATTACCTCGAAATAGTTTTGAAGATAAATTACTCATATTATTTTATTCTTATCTAATCACATAAAAAGTGAATAATAAACATTCACCGCCTATATTTGAGATTAACTAAAAATAATCTGTTTGGGAATAGCTAACTAGACTTTTTCTATAAGTTTTTACGAGTTCAAAAGCCAATCTCTCAATAAGTTAATCATAAAAAAGAAAAGACCTTGTGTAATAGTCGCCTTTCGGTAAAATAATAAATATTTTTGTATAGATAGAGATTTAAATGAAACCTGAAAATAAAGCTAATTTCCAACGCATTATTAGAGCAATGGGGTATTCTATGAAAGGCTTAAAAAGCACCTATATTTATGAATCTGCTTTTCGCCAAGAACTTGGATTAGCCATAATATTTATACCGCTTGGTTTTTACTTAGGCGATACAGCTATCGAAAAAGTGTTATTAGTCGGTTCAACCTTATTAGTGTTAATCGTAGAATTATTAAATAGTGCTGTTGAAGCCGTAGTCGATCGGGTTGGTTCAGAATACCATGAGCTTTCTGGTAGGGCAAAAGACATTGGCTCTGCCGCAGTTTTTGTAACTATGCTGTTATTTGCAATAACTTGGTTATTGCTAATTTTTTAAAAAGTAAAATAGGCAATGGATTACACAATCCACTGCCTATTTTTTTATATCATCAATTAAGAGGTTATTATGAAATTCAATAAAACACTCCTTACCATAACACTTTGTGCTTCTAGTGCAATAATGGCTTATCAGCAGGATAAAGATTATTCATTTACTGTATTGCATACTAACGATATTCACGGCCATTTCTGGAATAATGAAAAAGGGGAATTTGGCCTTGCCGCACAAAAAACACTAATCGATCAGATTAAAAAAGAAGTTGAAGCAAAAGGTGGCTCGACTATCATTTTAAACGCCGGTGATATTAATACGGGAGTCCCAGAATCAGATTTACAAAATGCCCGTCCAGATTATGAAGGATTAAATGCGATTGGCTATGAAGCAATGGTACTAGGCAACCACGAATTTGATTTCCCTTTACCGATATTAACTATGCAAGAAAAGTGGGCTAAATTTCCGTTGATTTCTGCTAATGTATTTAACAAAGCGACAAAAAAAGAATTAGTTGATCCTTATATTATGTTAGATAAACAAGGCTTAAAAATAGCTGTTATGGGATTAACGACTGAAGACACGGCTAAAGTAGGCAATCCTGATGTTACTGAAAATGTCCTTTTTAAGGATCCAATTAAAACGGCTAGAACGATGTTAGCTAACATTAATGAAAAAGAAAAACCGGATGTCCGAATTGCATTAACACATATGGGCTGGTACTTAGATGGCAAACATGGTACCAATGCGCCAGGTGATGTCACTATGGCAAGAAGCCTTGATAAAGGTGCTTTTGACTTAATTGTTGGTGGCCATACACACGATACCGTTTGTTTTGATGAACAGGGTAAATTCAAAACTAAATATATTCCAGGCGAAAGTTGTAAACCTGATTTTCAAAATGGTACTTGGATTGTACAAGCGGGCGAATGGGGAAAATATGTTGGCCGTGCCGATTTTAAATTCAAAAATGGTAAAACTACATTACTCAATTATCAATTAATTCCAATTAATTTGAAAAAAACAATAACAACAGCAGACGGTAAAAAAGAATATCAATTATACCAAAATGAAATTAAACCGGATCCCGCATTATATGAACAGTTAGAGAAATACCAAGATGATGGAGATAAATTGCTGAATATTTATGTTGGCGAAGTTAAAGGCTTATTAGATGGTGATCGTAATCACGTACGCTTCCACCAAACTAACTTAGGCCGATTAATCGCTCAATCACAAAAAGAACGTGTAAAAGCTGATATTGGTATTGTAAATTCTGGCGGTGTTCGTGCTTCTATTGAAGAAGGCAAAATTACTTACAGAACAATTCTAACCGTTCAGCCATTTGGCAATATGATCGCAACAATTGATCTAAAAGGGCAAGAATTTATTGATTTTCTAACTTCTGTGGCTTTAAAAGAAGTAGATACTGGTGCTTATCCTCAATTTGCAGGCATCTCAATGGTCGTAGATCGTACAGCAAAACAGATTTCAGACCTTAAGATTAATGGCCAAGCATTTGATCCAAACACAAGCTATAAAATTTCTATTCCAGATTATTTAACCGCTGGCGGAGATGGTTATCCTGTTATGAAAAAACATCCAACTTATGTAAACACTGGTTTTATTGATGCTGAAATGTTAAAAAAATACTTTGAAGAAAATAAAGTCATTGAAGCAAGTATGTTTGATCCAAAACAAGATATTATCTTTAAATAAAATTTTAAAAGCCAAGCTAAAATGCTTGGCTTTTTATTTGAATCTATAGCACAAATTAAAATGCCCTTTTAATATTTAAAAGGGCATCTTTATAAAGTATAGACTACACGCGTTTAAAGTCTAAGTGAAGTAATTTTGGTTTAGTCGGATGACGTTGAATTGCTTGTACTTTAACTTGCACTTCTTTTTCCGCTAATACAATTGTTAATACTTCATTATAGAATGCATCATGAATTTGTACGTTATTTACTTTATCGTGATCTAAAATGATTGATACCGGCTCTGCATTACCACCATAAATGATTGCAGGAACTTGACCATTGTGACGCAGGCGGCGGCTCGCACCCTTACCTTGCGCAGAACGAACTTCAGCTTCAAATTTGAATGACATTGTTTGATTCTCTTAAAATAAAAAGGAACATAATGTTCCCGTTAATATACAAAATAGCAGGCGACCCAGCTATTTGACGAAATATTGTAGGCACGTCGTGAGCCTACAATATATTATACGTAATCTTATTTTAAAAAGCAAAATAAAAACAAACCGTTTACTCTATCTTGAAGCTTAGTTTCTTAGGCTAATAATGTTTTTAGCTTTTCTGCATAAACAGCCCAATCTGAAATTGGACGAGTAGCAACACCTGATGCCATTGCCGCTTTAGCCACGGCCGTAGATACAGCAACAATCAAGCGTGGATCAAATGGCGTTGGAATAATATATTCAGGGCCAAATGATAGCTCACCATACGTAGATAATACTTCTAAAGATACCGGTTGTTTTGCTAAATCAGCAATTGCTTTGGCTGCAGCTATTTTCATTTCTTCATTAATCGCGGTTGCCCCAACATCTAAGGCTCCTCTAAATAAGAATGGGAAACACAGTACATTATTTACTTGATTACGATAATCTGAGCGACCTGTACAAACAATAGCATCTAAACGTGCTTGTTTTACTTCATCAGGTGTTATTTCTGGCACGGGATTTGCTAATGCAAGAATAAGCGGATCTTTCGCCATTTTTTTAACCATTGCCTGTGTTAATGCGCCTGCTTTTGAACAGCCTAAGAAAACATCCGCACCATTAATTGCATCTGACAATGTTCTCCAACCGTTATCTACTATCGCATAAGCTTGTTTGGTTTGATCGATCTGATCGCCACGGCCTTTGAAAATAATACCTTTTGAATCACACATCGTAATATTTTCTTTTTTAATTCCCAAAGAACATAATAAATTAGTACAGGCAATGGCTGATGCACCCGCGCCATTCACAACCAAACGCACTTGATCAAGCGATTTACCTACAATTTGTAAACCATTTAACACCGCTGCGCCAACAATAATGGCTGTTCCATGTTGATCATCATGGAATACCGGGATCCCCATTCGCTCACGTAATTTCTGCTCAATATAAAAACATTCTGGTGCTTTAATATCTTCAAGATTAATACCACCAAATGTTGGTTCTAGCGAGGCTATAATATCAATGAGTTTATCTGGATCTTGTTCATTAATTTCAATATCAAACACATCAATGCCCGCGAATTTTTTAAATAATACGCCTTTGCCTTCCATCACGGGTTTAGATGCTAATGCACCAATATTACCTAAACCTAATACGGCTGTACCATTTGAAATAACCGCAACTAAATTGCCTTTTGCCGTGTAAAGACGAGCAGTAGATGGATCTTTTTCAATCGCTAAACAAGGCTCTGCTACACCAGGTGAATAAGCTAAAGCTAAATCATGCTGAGTTTTGAGAGATTTGGTTGGTGTAACTGAAATTTTACCTGGTATTGGGAATTCATGAAAATCTAATGCTGCTTGTTTTAAATCACCCATTAAGATGTCCTTTTATAAAATGCTGAAAAATATATCTGTTGTTGAACACAATGAAAAGTAGTTATTCACTATACTAGTTTACATGAATAACAATGTTAAGATATTTTACTGTAATATTTAGCAACAAGTTGTGATGTAGATCTAAATTTTAACCGCTATTACAAATAAAAAAGGAATTTTGCTAGAAACTCACAAAATTCCTCTAATTAGATAATTAAAACAAGCTGGGTACGTTATTTAGCCATTGGTAACCACCCCATGTTAAATAAGAATTGCCACCAAGCGATACCTAATGTTGCATGAATAATTAAGCTTCCAAAAGCAATAACTACACCTGCCATCCACCAAGATTTAATATCATTATAACCTGCACCAAATGTAATTGGACCAGGGCCGCCGCCGTAATGTGTCACTGAGCCACCATATGAATTAGAGAATAACAATCCTAGTGCTAATAATTCTACAGGCGCGCCGGCTACTTTACCAACTGTCGCAAACACAGGAACCATTGCTGCAACATAAGCCCCACCTGAAGCAAATAGATAACGAACACTTACACTTAATAACAGAATAACTATTAGGGCAATATTACTATAATCACCAAAGTTTAAGTTTTCACTTAATATTTCTGCTAGCCATTCAAAGAAACCCGCTTTACTTAGCACGGTAGACATACTAATGATACCACCATACCAAATTAGCGTATCCCAACCGGCTTTATTTTTACGGACATCATCCCAAGCAACTATATTTAACAAGATACAAAGTACCATCGTAATTAACGCCACTACTGTAGCATTTAGATGTAAGAAATCAGCAAAAATCCAACCAAGTAAGGCTAATATAAATAAGCAAGCTAATGCTTTCTCACGTAAGCTCATTGGACCTAATTCTTCTAAGCCTTTTTGAGCAATTGCTTTATTATCTACACGTTTTAATTCTGGCTTAGCAATAATGTAACAAATGAATGGAATAATAAATAAACATAATAACCCAGGTACTGAGGCGGCTAACAACCATTGTAGCCAATTAACATTAAAACCTAAAATGGGCGACATAAGTGATAATGCCAATGCATTTGGTGCCATCGCAGTTAAGAAAATATAGCTGGTTGTTTTAACGACCATATAGACATTTAACAACAAATAACGTCCTGCTAATTTGGGTGTTTTTTCAGGCTCTGAACCTAATGCCACCGCTACACTATTGATAATCGGGAAAACGATCCCACCAGCACGGGCTGTATTAGAAGGCGTTGCCGGTGCCAAGAGTAGATCTAAAAAAACAGTAACATAGCCCAAACGTAATGTCGTACTGCCTAATAAGCTGATCATATGATAAGCAATTCGCTTACCTAAACCGGTAATCACAAACGCAGAACTCAATGTGAATGCGGTAAAAATTAACCATGTTGTGCCCGATTGATAACCGCTGAGCGTTTGGCTTACTTTAACTAATTGTTCTGCACCTTCAGTATTACCGATGGTTGTCGCTGAAGCAGCAACGGCTGCCAATAATAACACCGGTTCACCATAAGGTTTCAGCACAAGCCCGACAATGGTCGCAATATAAATACCTAATAAACGCCAGGCAATCAGAGATAGTCCCTCTGGTGTTGGCAAACAGAAAAACAATGTTGGAATTATAAGTAATACTGCGACTTTCTGCACTTTAGATAACGCCATATTTCACCTCAATAATATAATAAAGATAAGAAAAAAATCGTTAACGCTAATAAATCTGCACTGCCACCTGGGCTTAAATTGCGAGCAATACAATCATCATCAAATTCTCTTAAACTTGCCACCAATGCGCTAGCATTATACAAATTTTCTGCATTTTCTAAGCGTTTATTAGCCTCGTCTTGTATAAACTGCAATCCATTTATTCCACCACGATGCACAACATTTGTATCATTATTATTTGCCATTAAATATAATAAGGCCCAATACCAACGCGCTTCATTCTCTGCTTGTGACAGTATAAATGCGACCGCTTGCTGAACTAATGGAAAGCCTTTTTCAGCTTCGCCTCTCGCACCGCTAAAACCATATTGTTGATAAAGTGCAATACCTGCGGTAAGGGGTTGATTTTTTGAATAATTTTGCAATTCATCAGTAATGCCTTGTGTAAAACGTGCTACGGTCTCACTAATCAATGAAATGCCTGTTGTGTCTTGGCTAATTTCAAAGCTTGGCGATAACATCATCTTGTTTTGCCACTGGCTAAAGTGTCGACCTAATGCCGTGCAAACTAAACCAAAAGCGAAAATAGCGCCTTTGTGAGTATTCACTTGATTAGTTGCAACGAACATTGCCTGCTCCGCCTGTAATCCAAGCGGGCGAATTTTGGATAAAATGTGCGAATCTGGTAAGTTAGCTGTTTCTATACCCATTAACACAAATTGTGTAAAAAAAGGACGTAATGCTATAGCACTTTGTTCAAAAGTATTTAACGACATATCTTGATGAGAACCATTATTTGTACTGTCTACTAAACCAGGTTTTGGCGTTAAACGTGCTTCTTTAATTAACGCTTGATAAGCCAATTCAGCTATTTGTTCTGCAAAATAATATTGCTGTGCTCTTGTATGTATTTCAGACAGAAGATCATCGATTGAATGTCGGCGTGATCGCGCACAGATTTTTGCTGACTCTGCACACATTAAACAAGTGCGTTCAGCAAACCCAAATTCACCGCGACTCAATAAATGCCCTTCTTGGCTTATTACATCAATATCCCATAAGCGAGCAAGCGGCGAACTATTTTCTAGCTCAATCATTGCCCGTTTAAGTATTTTGGCATCAATAGGTAGTACAAATAATGCTTCATGTCCTGTTTGCAATGGACGAATAAATTGTGCCGTTGCCGTGACAGAAAACTTATTAAAACAAACGGTTATATTTGCTAATGCTTTTGCAAACATATAATCTAATAGTGCATTTTTCTTTACTGGACCGACAGCGGTCAGAGTCAATGAAAGCAATGTTTGCTGATATTCATGCAAGCATTGTTGCTGTAATGCCACGCGTTGTTCTCTTGCAATTAATAATTGTTCGAGAGAAACTGCTGTACCGGCTAAAGAAAATCGCTTGCAAAATTTATTAAACATACAACCGCTTATTGGATTAATCACATAGCAAAGTGTGTTACATACAGTTCAAGTTATTCTTTTATTTGGTAAACTGTATCGATTACAGAACCATCACGATAACGAACCACTGCAACCGGCTTATCCGTAAACTCAATTTCTTTTGGTTTACCGGTAATGCTATATGCACGTGCACAAAGTTGCTCAATAGTAAATAGTTCAAGCCCAGCAGCGGTCAATTTATCGACTAAATCTAACCGCTTAGGATTAACCGCCACACCGTGATCTGTCACAAGGATATCGATATTCTCACCCGGTGTAACACAAGTAATCACCTGTTCTACAACAGTGGGAATACGACCACGAACAAGCGGTGCAACAATAATGGCTACTTGCGCTGAAGCAGCCGTATCAGAATGGCCACCAGAAGCGCCTCGAATAACACCATCAGATCCGGTTAATACATTAACATTAAATTGAGTATCAATTTCTAAAGCAGACAGTACAACAATATCTAAATATTCAACAGACGCACCTTTTGAACTGTAGTTAGCGTATTGATTAGCACTCACTTCGATATGATTTGGATTGCGAGCTAAAGATTCTGCCGCATCTTTATCAAAGGATTGCACATCAATTAATTTCTTAATTAAGCCCGCTTCGTGTAATGCCACAATGCTTGAAGTAATGCCTCCTAAAGCAAACCCTGCGGTAATCTGCTCACGGCGCATTTTATCTTCAAGAAAACGCGTTACCGCTAATGATGCTCCACCGGTACCCGTTTGTAATGAAAAACCATCTTTGAAATAGCCTGAAGCGAAAATCACTTGCGCACATTTACGCGCAATTAATAATTCACGAGGATTTGTCGTCATACGCGTGGCACCACCACCGATTTTTTTCGGATCGCCCACTTCATCAACTTGTACAATCAAATCAACGTTATCTTGACCAATACTGATTGGATTTAGTGGATACTCATCGAACTGCTCCGTTAATAACACCACTTTATCTGCATATTCTGCATCAATACGAGCATAACCTAATGAACCGCATTTACTTTTACCGCTAAAACCATTTGCATTACCAAATTTATCGCAACAAGGCACGCCTAAAAAAGCAACATCGATCTTTAATTCGCCCGATTTAATTAAATGTACTCTACCGCCATGAGAATGGATATTAACCGGCTCAGCTAAAAGCCCTCTTGATATTTCATCAGCTAACTGCCCCCGTAAACCAGATGAATAAATTTTAGTTACCACACCATTTTTAATGTGTTCAATCAGCGGGTAATGGCTGTCAATCAATGAACTAGATGCTAACGTTAAGTTTTTAAACCCCATTTCCGCAATTTTATTCATGACCATATTCACAACAAAATCGCCAGCACGAAAAGCATGGTGGAAAGACACGGTCATACCATCTTTTAATCCTGAACGGCAGATAGCCTCTTCCAAATCAGCGCAAATTTTGCGATCTTTAGCAGTACGAGCCAGAGATTCTGTTTTGGATATTGATTGATAAACTGCTTTACCTGCATTAAATTTTTCAACACGTTGTTCTCTTATTATCATTTTGCTTCCCTATTCTCTTCTCGAATCCCAGATTTCGCACGCTCAAGCACCAGTCTTGCACGCTCGATAATGGGTGCATCTATCATTTTGCCATTTAATGAAGCGACACCTAACCCTTGTTGGACTGCCTCATCAGCTGCATCAATAATTTTCTGAGCCTGATCAACCTCTTTTTGAGTTGGTGCAAATAAATTATGTAACAATTCGATTTGGCGAGGATTAATTAATGACTTACCATCAAAGCCTAATTGTTTAATCAAAGCAGCTTCTTTGAGGAAACCTTCTTCATTATTAGCATCTGAATAAACTGTATCAAATGCTTGAATACCCACTGCACGAGCGGCTTGTAAAATAGCACAACGCGCAAAAAGTAATTCGATTCCCTCAGGCGAACGCTCCGTTTTTAAATTACGCACATAATCTTCAGCACCTAATGCAATCCCAATTAAACGTTTAGAGGCCATTGCAATTTGATTTGCTTGCGTAATACCTAATGGCGATTCTATCGCTGCTAACATTTTAGTCGAACCACAAGCTCTACCACAGGCCAACTCTATGTCCGTAATAACCTTATCCATTTCAATTACATCTTGTGCGGTTTCAGTTTTTGGCATACGCACCACATCTACGCCGGCTCTCACCACTGCATTTAAATCTGCCATACCAAATTCAGAATCCAATGGGTTTACACGCACAACACACTCAATATTTTGATAAAGCGGATGTTGTAATGCATTCGCAACTAAGATCCGTGCTGAATCTTTTTCTTTCAGTGCCACGGCATCTTCTAAATCAAACATAATTGCATCAGGTTTATAAATAAATGTATTACTTATCATTGCAGCATTAGAACCTGGCACAAAAAGCATACTTCTTCTTAATTTTATCGGCTGGCTCATAATACTTTCTCCCAAGCAAGTACTTCATCTGTTGCACGCAACAAAGCGGCTTTTAAACGAGCACGTAATACACAATCTAATGCACCTTTATCTTCTATAATAATTTGTGCTGAGCTGACCTCAAATTGTGCCAATACAGCAGTTACTGAATTTAAAATATCCTCACCAAATTGTTTTGCTACTGAGCTATTGATTTCAATATCCATCGTAGTTGATGGTGCAATACGTATCTGTACATCACTAGATTCTAGTGTGCCAGCTACTGCTGTTTTCGTTATTTGCATAATAATTTCCTTCATTATTTATCATTGAAACTGCAAAATCTTATAAAAATTTGCCCGCTTAACAGGACTCATTTGCTATTTTTTGCAAAAAATTGAAAGTTGTGATGGGCACCATCGATAATAATTGTTGCCACTTTCGCTCACTGAATAGTTGCCTAACCGTTGACGCGGAAATCGCTTGATTCGATACTTTTTTTCTTTCAATTTCAACTACATTAATAGCATCCGCCTCCATTACAGCCTGTTGTAGCCAATAATGCATTTTACGGTTATATTCTGCTGTTACCGGGCAGAGAGGTTCAGTTCCGATAAAACGATGAGTAATCGCTAAGGCTGGCGCAATATGTTGACGAAATAGCCGTAAATCAAGCTCTAAATAAGCCGCATCAACAATATGGCTATCTTTAAGGAAGTAATCAGGAAAAGTAGCTCGCGAAATAATATACTGAGAGCTAGGATGTAAAGTAATGTTGGATAAATCAGCAATGCCATGTTGTACTAATGCAAAGCGCTCTTGATAGCAAAACTGCGATGCCTCTTCCTCCACAACAAAAAGGTGTAAATGATCACATTGTGCCAATGCTTGTTCAATTAGATATCGGTGGCCTAATGTGAATGGATTAGCATTCATCACGATTGCCCCCACTTTTGTAGCCACTACCGCTTGTTTTTGCCACATTAAACATTGCTTTTGCAAACGAGTGGCGCTATTTTCAAGTAACACAACATAAGGATAAGCGGTCGAAATAGGATAAAAACCGCAAGACTTAAACAATAATGCATACTCAGGCTTGGTAAAAATAAAAAGCTCACTGTGTCCAAATTCATAAGCTACATTAACCAATTCAGTAACAAGCTGTAATGCAATACCTTCGCCACGATACATATCACTAATCGCTACACATTTAATGATATTCTGTGCTAAACCACCGCAAGCAATTATGCTATCCGCATCATTATAAACAACAATAAAAAGCTCAACTTGTTTATCTAACACCAAGTCATTTTTAGTAAGAAACTCACATACTGCGAGCATCTTTTTATGGTTGTGAATACTGATTCTTTCAAATTGCATAAAATATTAGTTAATTTTGTAAATTAGAAAAGTTAACAATAATTGGCATTCTACCCCAAAAAAATCGCCACTTCTAATCAGAAAGAGGTAGTTTTGATTCTTGTCAACAATTTCAAATATTGCCAACAATTAACCATGTATTTGACAATTATAGCTTGCTGTCCTAGCTAATATGGATTGATATTGATACCCACAAACAAAACTTACAATATGTTACCCCAACCAAGGGCTAGACAATAATACATA
Source organism: [Haemophilus] ducreyi (assembly GCF_900109315.1). Classification (GTDB taxonomy): domain Bacteria; phylum Pseudomonadota; class Gammaproteobacteria; order Enterobacterales; family Pasteurellaceae; genus Haemophilus_B; species Haemophilus_B ducreyi. The sequence goes on from NZ_FOJC01000006.1 coordinate 64,369, forward strand.
AATAATGGACAATAAACCATCACTTTATGATCTATTTTTACGCTATTATGCTATTTTTGACTAAATTTATTACCGCTATTATTTTGCCACCGTTCAATACGCTAGCATTACTGCTCCTTTCATTACTTCTTTATAAACTAAAAGATTTAAGACTGAGCTATTTTTGTACTATTTTGAATATCACAACGCTCTATCTGTATAGTACACCTTACTTTTCCCAAAAACTGATTCAAGCGGTCTCTTTTAGTGAAAAACTAACGATTGAAGAATATCGACAAGCACAAGCGATTGTAGTATTAGGTGGCGGAGTACGTAACAGCCGTGAATTATTTGCTGACTATGCAATTGCCGCAACGCCATTAGAGCGTATGCGATATGCAGCCTACTTACATAAACAAACCAAGTTACCCGTACTGGTTACTGGCGGAAGCCCAACAGGCAAGCAACCTGAAGCTAATATTATGGCACAGGAATTTGCTGACTTCTTTGATGTACAAGTGAAATGGATTGAATCCGCGTCAAATATCACTGAAGAAAATGCCCATTTAACCAAAGCTATTTTAGATAAAGAAGGCATAACTAAAATTATTCTCGTAACAAATGAGTGGCATATGAAGCGTGCTAAAATGTTGTTTGAACGGGAGGGATTTAATGTACTTGCTGCAAGCACCTCTTCTTATGAAGGATTAAATATTATTGGCGTATTACCGTTTATTCCACAAGCTGTCGCAATGCAAAATAGCAGTATCGCACTCAAAGAATGGTTAGGTTATTGGAAAGTAAAGTTAATTAATTAATCGCTATTTTTTCATCGCTAACAGATAATCAATGATTAAGCCGGCAATGTCTAGTTTACTGGCTTTTTCTATCCCGTCTAATCCCGGGCAAGCATTCACTTCTAGCACTAATAAGCCTTTATTTGAGCGAATTAAATCAACACCCGCTATATCAAGCCCTATTGTTTTTGCCGCAAGCACCGCTAATTGTTGTTCAACGGTATTTAATTGAATAACGCTTGCAGATCCGCCTTGATGAATATTTGCTCTAAAATCATTTTCTAGCCCATTACGCTCGATCGCTGCCACAACGCGATCACCAATCACAAAAGCCCGAATATCCTGCCCGCGTGCTTCAACAACAAAATCTTGTAATAAGTTATCTACTTTCGCTTGCTGTAGCGTTTGCAATAAGCTGACAGAATGTACTTTACTCTCACTCAACATCACCCCGACACCTTGTGATCCACTACAAGTTTTAATCACTAATGGGATTCTATGTTGATATATATGCGCCGCAGTACTAAATAGCTCACCGGCAAATGAACTGGTTGGAATGGGAATGTGTTGTGCGGCTAGAACTTGCAAACTAGACCACTTATCACGCGCTAAACGAAAAGCGGTTGAATTATTTAAAATAACAACCTTTTTAGCTGCAAAATAATCTAACACACGGCACCCCATCATTGTACTAGAAACACCAAAACGAGGTAATACTGCATCATATTCTGCTAACAAGCTAGGCTCTGCACGGCATTTATCATAAATTTCACCCGCTTGATAATAAAGTTGTGCTTGCATTTGGGCATCAATTACCGCTAATTTAATCAGCATTCTATTTGGATCAAGAATATCTAACTGAATATTACGATCTTGACAAGCCTGTTTTAGACGTTGGCAACTATATAGCCGCGGTTCACGGCATAGCACAAGTATCTTCATATTTAACTAACTTTTAACCCAAACACCCTCTTCCAAAGAGTGATGGCTATTCAGTTTACTTTTGCCATTCATTCGCTCGTTTTATTTTTTAACACGACGTTGATCATCGACTTCCACATCTTTCGGTACGCTAAACTTAAACAGATCCGCAGATAACTCTGCCGTTGTGATATTACGTAGTCTATATAAGTTAGTTTGACCATCGCGCTCAATAGTACTAAACCCTTTTAACAAGCCATTTTGATCGATCTGTACATCAAATTGCCTTAAGTTATTTTTGGCTGACTTTGGTTTTAGTACAAATCTATCTGCATTTTGTGTTACTTCATATTGTGTCCAATGTTGTTTATCGCTACTGGTTAACAACACAAAAGGCGTACCATTTACCGCATTTTGCACACTATTAACGGTAACTTGTGCCACAAAAGGATCATAAAACCATAAGTTTTCGCCATCCGATACAATTACGTTTTCTTGCGGTGCGTTAATATCCATTCTAAACAAGTTTGGACGTTTAACCTGAAATTTACCGCGACCTGATTGAATTTGTTGGCCTTTGCTTGAACGCACAGTTTGTTCAAAATCCGCACTATATTGAGCAACGTGCTCTAAACGACGTTGTAATTCTGCTACTGATTGCATATCGGCAAAGGCAATTAAAGACAATGAAGAAAAGAGCACGGTCAAGATTGTTTTTTGGATACGTTTTTTCATTTATTTCCTCTTTAATCAAAGTATAGTTTTTCATTTGACAGCATTTTTAGTAAAAGTTTCTATCATCACTTCATACAACTAATGCGCTTCATCCCAATTAGCACCTATGCCCACTTCAGCAATCAGCGGCACCTTCATCGCAATCGCTTTTTCCATTTCCGTTTTGATTAAGCCAATGTAGTACTCTATACATTCTTGTTTAACTTCAAATATTAATTCATCGTGCACTTGCATAATCATTTTTATATTCTGGTCAGCACGAATTTGCTTATCGATGCTTATCATCGCGATTTTAATGATATCAGCGGCGGTGCCTTGCATTGGGGCGTTGATCGCTAGCCGCTCAGCAGCTTTACGACGTATAGTATTACTTGATTTAATCTCTGGCAAATACAATCGACGGCCAAATAATGTTTCGACATAACCTTTTACACTTGCAGATTCACGAATATCGCGCATAAATTGCTGAACATTCGGATAACGTTGGAAATAACGCGCCATATATTCTTTCGCTTCATCGCGTGAGATAGCTAGCTGATTTGCTAGCCCAAAATCTGACATCCCATAAATTAGTCCAAAATTTATCGCTTTTGCACTGCGCCGTTGTTCACTCGTTACCTCAGCTAAGGTTAAACCAAAAATTTCTGCTGCTGTTGCTTGATGAATATCTTGACCATTAGCAAAAGCGGTAATCATTCCTTCATCATTTGCTAAATGTGCCATAATCCGCAATTCAATTTGGGAATAATCAGCCGCCACTATTTTATAACCATCACGTGCGATAAATGCTTGACGAATACGCCGTCCCGCTTCTGTACGAATGGGAATATTTTGTAAATTAGGATCACTTGAAGAAAGTCGACCTGTGGTGGTAACTGCCTGATGATAAGAAGTGTGCACTCGACCTGTATGCTGATTAATCATCTTCGGTAATTTATCAGTATAAGTTGATTTTAACTTGCTTAACGCGCGATGTTCACTGAGTAATTTAGGTACGAGATGCCCTTGTTGTGCCAATTGCTCTAATACTTCTTCATTCGTCGATGGCGCACCTTTCGGGGTTTTCTTTAATACGGGTAATGCTAATTTTTCAAATAATATTTCTTGCAGTTGTTTGGTTGATGCAAGGTTAAATGCTTGACCTGCTGCTGTATGAACTGCGATTTCTACTTCAGCAAGACGCTGTTCCATTTCTTTTGATTGTGCTAATAATTTGTCAGAATCAATTAATACTCCATTCCGCTCAACTCTGGCTAATACATTGACTAATGGCATTTCAATTTCATTAAATAATTTGATTAATGATGGAGTCTTAGCTAAGGATGTAATAAGCTGTTGATGTAATTTCATCGTTATATCAGCATCTTCCGCAGCATATTCTGTCGCAGTTTCAATGGCAATTTTATCAAATGTCAGTTGATTTTTTCCTTTGCCCGCAATATCTTCAAAAGCAATTGTTTTATGATCTAAATAACGTTCCACCAACTCGTCCATATTGTGCCGTCCGGTGCTATTTAACGTATAAGATTCAAGCATTGTGTCAAAAGCGACCCCTTGTAGTTCAATGCCATGATTAGCAAAAACAATCAGATCGTACTTGATATTCTGCCCAATCTTTTTAATCTCGGCATTTTCTAATAATGGCTTTAATTGAGCTAAACAAGCGGTTAGATTTAGCTGATTTGACGCTAATTGAAACTGTGTAATTGCATCATTGTCTGTTTCAGCAAACAAATCTTCTTGCTGGGGCTGAACACTGATTTGTTGGGTATGCACTAGCGGAATATAACACGCTTCACCATTTGATAAACTAAATGAGATGCCGACTAAGTGGGCTGACATTGCATCTACATTATCAGTTTCAGTATCTACAGCAACTAATTTAGCTTGCTCAATTTTGGCCATCCATTCCGTTAACTGTAATTCAGTGGTTATCGTCTGATACTGACTACGATCAATTTTAATTGTTGCTATTTTTTTATTAGGGGCATCAAAAACGGTATTTTGCACCGCTTGTAGATCTGTTGAATGGTTTAATGTTGTTTTTTTATGATTATCTGAAACATTTTTTAAGATCGGATTGATATCGTTCATCACATCATTTAGCCAACGTTTAAATTCATAACGCTCAAATAATGCGATTAATTCCTCGCGCCGTTGCGCGCTTGGCGTTAATTGATGATGCGTTACGTCTAATGCCACATCAGTTTTAATTGTTGCTAATAAATAAGATAAATCAGCCGCTTGTTTTTCTGCCACTAATTTGGTGGCTAATGTTTTGGCTCCCCGAACAGAAAGTGTCGCAACGCGATCTAGGTTTGCATAAATCGTTTGTAACGAACCAATTCCTTGCAATAAAGCTAATGCCGTTTTCTCACCAATGCCTTTTACACCAGGAATATTATCCGAAGCATCGCCTTGTAAAGCTAAATAATCAATAATCAACTCTGGTGGAATACCGTATTTTTCGATCACGCCTTCACGATCTAATAAACTGTCATTCATCGTATTAATCAGCATAATATGCTGATTAACTAGCTGTGCCATATCTTTATCACCTGTACTAATCAATACCTCTTTGCCATCTTGAGCGGCTTGTACTGCTAAGGTACCAATCACATCATCAGCTTCTACACCTTCAATCGAAATCAACGGAATACCTAAGGCTCTGATAATATTATGTAATGGCTGGATTTGTGCACGTAATTCATCTGGCATCGGTGGTCTATGCGATTTATATTGTTCAAATAAATCATCACGAAAAGTTTTTCCTTTTGCATCAAATACGACCGCAATATGGCTCGGATTGACTTGATTGACTAGGCTTCTCAACATATTTAACACACCATACATTGCCCCTGTAAGCTCGCCGCCACGATTGGTTAAGTAATTGAATACATGAAAAGCACGGTATAAATAAGAAGAACCATCCACGAGAACCAGTGGGTTTTGTGCAATTTGAGCCATTTGAAATCCTTGCTAATAGATGCCATAGCATACAGTTAAGATAGAAACGGGTTGCGCATGCAACCCTATACAAACATCATTATAACCAAAATAAGCGGTTTAATCTTGCCTTAATGTAGCAACCTTCCACGTAAAAGATAGTATAGACGGATATTATTCACTTTTCTCGCTCACGACTACAGGTTCAAATTCTGCCCGCTTCAAAAAGTTTTTCTCTCTAAAATTAATCGGAAAATGGCAGGCAAATTCATGCTGTTTATATTTACGTAATGGTGGTTTTTGTACACATTTTTTCTGTGCAAATGGGCAACGTGGTCCTAAACGGCAACCAATGGGTATATGTTGAAACATTGGAATACTGCCTTTTAATGTATTTAAACTACTTTTAAAGACTAACGGTTGCGAAAAATCAGGAATACCATTTAATAACACTGCTGTATATGGATGAAAAGGCTCTTCCATAATCACCTCTTTACTACCTGCTTCAGCTGTTTGTCCACAATAAAGTACATTGAAAGAATCCACCCATTTATGGGTACTCCTAATATCATTGGCGACCAATAAAATAGAAGTGCCTAAATTCTTATTCATACTGGCTAACAGACGATAAATCTGTAATTGAGTGGTCGGTTCTAAAGTATGTGTTGGTTCATCGGCTATCAGCAAACGAGGTTGATTAGCCACTGCCATTGCAATAATCACTTTTTGGGCCTCACCTTCTGTAATATCTACAGGATAGCTTTGCATCATCGCTTTATGATCACGGATACCAACACGATGCAATAATTCAATCGCTTTCTTTTTTTTCCAACCAAACCACTGCCACCACTTACCTTTAAAATTAATGGTCTGGATTAATTGTTGGCCAATATTTTTACTTGGATCCAAACTTGAGCGAGGTTCTTGGAAAATCATTGCAATTTGTTCACCCACTAATTTACGTCGCTGAATAGGTGAAAGTTTAAGTAATTCAATATCATTAAAACGAAAACGATCCGCGGTCACAATCCATTCATCTTTCATCACGCCACAAATCACTTTAGCAATCAAACTTTTACCTGATCCAGACTCGCCCACTAAACCACAAATCTGTCCTTCATCAAGCGTTAAATTGACATTATCCACCATTTTTACTCGCCCTGTTGGCGTATCAATTTCAATGCTTAAATGGCGAATATCTAATAGAGCCATATTTTATTCCATTTATTAATAACGATGTTTTTCTAGTACACGGCTGATACTGTTGCCTAACATACTGATGATCAAAATAACTAAAATGGTTATAATACCCGGCAAAATGACGGTCCAAGGTGCAATATATATAAGTTCAATCGAATCTTTAATCATTACTCCCCATTCTGGCATTGGACTTTGAGCACCTAGCCCAATAAAGCTTAGGGCATTAATATCCAATACGGCAATAATACAAATATGTGTCATTTCCTTTACCGCTAATGCGGTTAAATTAGGTAATACAACTTCCTTAATTAGTTGCCAACGCGAAATCCCATCTAAACGTAACGTGATAACATATTCCCGTTTTAATTGTTGCTCAGTAGCTTGATAAATTTTATGGATAAAATGTGGCAACATTGCCAAAAAAATAGCTAACATTGCATTGATCAAACTGGCTTCCATTAAAGTAGCAATAATAATTGCAATAATTAAAGTTGGAATAAATAAAAAAGTATCAAATAAATGGCCTAAAAAAGAAATCGCTTTACGGCTAGTACCGGCCAATACACCAATAACGCCACCAATTATAGCGATCGCAAAGCTAATTAATAATGCGGCTCCGACCGTATAATAAAAACCGGCTAAAATACGACTAAAAATGTCACGACCTAAATCATCTGTACCAAAAAAATAGCTAATCTGCCCATAATCGCCCCAAGAGGGTGGCAACAATTCAAAACCAACAAATTGCGTATTAACCTGATAAGGTGCGATCAACTCACCAGCAAAAGTCAAAAACAGTAATATCAGAAAAAAATATAAACTTGCTAATGCCACTTTATCTTGCCGTAACTCAAGCCAAAACTGCTTCGCATAATCTGACTGCCTAAATTGTTCAGGCTCTTCTCTATTTAACATACCAATCCTTTTTTTGAGAGGGATCTAATAAAGTCGTCACTAATCGCACCAAAATATCCACGCCCAAAACAAATAAATCAATGGCAACCACGCCGGCAGAAATCGCATTATAATCTTGTATTGCTAACGCATTAATGAGCCACAAACCAATACCGCCCCAACTAAAGATATTTTCTACTAGCATAGCGAATGCAAAAACCAACGTTAAGTTACGGGCGATCATTGGAATCAAGGCAGGTAATGTATTGCGTAAAATATGCTTCAACCAAATTTTATAAGGCGACCAACCACGCGTTCTTGCCACTTTAATATAATTTTGCTTCATAACATATTCTGCGCGTTGGCGTGTAAAGCGAATGACCTCAAGCGTAGCAGGCAAAGCTAAAATCAAAGTAGGTAATGCTAAATGGTGTAATACACTCTGCATCATTTTCAATTTATACGGTGAATCTGCTAAGAAAATATCTAACAGCCGAAAACCTGTCACTAATGAAATTTCATAGATTGGGTGCAACTCCCCAACCGCAGCAATCTGCCAATCATTACTCGCTGCATAATATAACGCCATAATCGCTAACCAAAATACGGGAATAGCTAAACTGAACGCGCTAACAATAGCGAGTAATTTGCCTACAACATTATCCCGAAAGCTCGCAGCAACAAATCCGAGCGGGATACCGATAATCACAGATACAAATAATGCGGCAAAGCATAGGGAAATTGTAGCAGGAAATACATTCAGGATTTGATTAGCAATAGGATCACCATTACTATAGCTAATACCAAAATCACCGTGTAATAGCCCCATAACATAACTAAAATAAGCTTGAATACCATATAAATCCATAAAATGATTTAATGGATCACGCAATAAAATGTTATAGCCAATTAATGTTAAAATAATCAAGGTAATCAGCGAAAGAAATAACCGACGAATAAAAGCAAATAGCATGATTGTTACTCTTGATGTAAAGTTAATTCAGATAAACGAACTTGCCCGAATGGCTCAATATGCGCATTTTTAATCTTTTGATTGACAAACAAGCTACGCTGAGCATGCAATAAAGGCAAGATAGGCAACTGTTCCTCTAATAATGCCTGTGTCTGTTTATCAATCATATTTCTCACATAAGGCACTTGATTTGCTTTAGCAATCTCAAGCCATTCATCAAATTGCTGATGACACCAATTCGCTAAGTTAGTAACTTTATTTTGCGTACGGCAACTAAGAATAGGTGATAAAAAAGCATTTGGATCCAAATTATTCGCCAACCAACCGGTTAAAATTAAATCATAATCTGCTTTGCCCGCTGCCGCCAATTGAACGACTTTTGCCCGACTAACCGGACGAATAATGGCGTCTATATTGATTTTTTTCAGATCATTGCGAATCATTTCCGCCATTTTAAGTGGATGCAAATTATAAACTCGGCTTTCATCTAACACCCAAAAAATTAAGCGGTCAAGTTTGGCATTTTTTGCACGTGGTTGGGGCGCTTTATAAGGATATGCAGCTGGATTCTTTTGAGCAAATAACGCGCTAGGTAATACATTATCCGCCACTTCAGCAGAGCCATAAAACAATGCTTTTACCAAACGCTCGCGGTTAATTGCTTGGGCAATTTGACGACGAAATGCGATATCTTGCATTTTTTCTTTTTGCATATTGAATGCTAAAAAGGCTAAATTTGCCCCCGGGCTTTCAACAATTTCATAAGAACTAATTACGCGCCGTTGGCTAGGTTCTGGTTGAGCAACAATATCACATTCTTGATTCAAATATTTCGCCATTCTACCGGTACTATTTGAGGAAAAATCAACCACTACATTGTTAATTTTAGCCTTTTCTCCCCAATAAACTGGATTTGGTTTTAAACGCACATATTCATTTTGAATATAATCACTTAATTGATAAACGCCCGTTCCGACAGGTAATAGATCTAACTGCGCTAAATTTTCATCTGCATTTAACAATAGTGCATATTCTTTCGATAAAATAACCGCATATTGACTGGCTAAATGCGCCAACACCGAATTATCCGGCGCAACTAAATGAATCTTTACTGTATATTCATTCGGTGCTGAAATTTTCACAATTTTCTTTTTTAATGCGACGCTTTCAAAATAAGGATAATGTGCAAGATTTGCTTTAAAGTGATAAGCATAACGTTGATTTTGCTGAAATTGTTCTTTACTGTCTTCATTAAAATCCAACGCAGGTAATTCTTCAACATTACCAATCATACGGTTCAATGAAAACACCACATCTTCCGCATTAAATAAACGTGTTGGCGTAAACCAAGGCGTTTTATGAAAAGCCACTTGCCGACGTAAATTTAACGTTATTTCTTTACCATCATCACTCACTGAAAATGTTTCTGCAAGCGATGGTATTACCCTATGCGTATGTCGATCTATTTCAAATAACTTATCATAAATTTGCTCTGTCACCACATTCATATTGGTGCCCACATCCGCCTTTTGTGGGTTAAAAGATAAACCTGAAATACTGGTGCAATAAATTAAGCTATCCGCTGATAATTCTTTTGGCACTCGAGGTGCAGCATAAGCGGTCGAAATCCAACAGAACACAGCAAAAAAAGGGCTAAATTTAAGGATAGATAACGCTAATATTTTCATTATTTACCAATTCCATAGGCGCGTAATTTATTTGCCACCGCAGTATGAGAAATGCCTAAACGTTGAGCCAATTTACGTGTACTTGGGTATTCCACATAAAAACGGCGTAACAACGATGCCTCAAAACGATTAACTAATTCTTCTAAGCTTTTACTTTCATCTAATTCAATTTCATCAAATTTTAATAATGTAGAGGGTAATTTTAGGTCTTGAATGGCTAAATTATCACCGCTTGATAAACTACACACGCGGAAAAGCGCATTATACAACTCACGTAAATTACCCGGCCAATGATAAAGCTGTAGCGCTTGTAAAAAAGTATTGTCATAACTTGGTTTATCAATGGCTAATTGCTGACTAATTTGCTTAATAAAATAGTCCGCTAGCAATAGCAAGTCGCCTTGTCGCTCACGTAATGGTGGTAATTCTAATGTCAACACATTCAAACGATGATACAAATCTTCTCGCATTTTACCTTCTGAAACTAAAGCGACTAATGGTTTTTGTGAAGTGCAAATAACACGTACATCAACAGAGATTTCTTTATCTTCACCCACTCTACGGAAAGAACCATCATTCAGAAAACGCAATAGTTTTGCTTGCATTGACAACGAAAGCTCTGCGACTGAATCTAATAATACTGTGCCACCGTTCGCATATTCAAAAAAACCAATATTTTGCTTACCTTGACCACTATGGCCAAACATCTCGCTTTCGGCGTCATCGGCTGGTAGCCCTGCACAATTAATGGCAATAAATTTATAATCACAGCGATTACTTAAATCATGACACGCTTTGGCAAATAAATCTTTACCCGTCCCCGTTTCTCCTTGAATCAATAAGGGCGCATCAAGCTGTGCAAACTTTTTCTGTTGTTCAAACACAACCTGCATTTTATGGCTCTGTGCAATAATCTGGTCAAATAACACGGTCGTTTGCTTAATAAATGAGGCTTGAGTGATACTAGGGATAACTTGCAATTGTTTGAGCAATTCAGCTTGTTCATTTTCAGTTAACCTCAAAAACCTCAGTTGAATAACTTCATCAGTAAGATTAATATGTTGAACAGCCTGCTTATTTTCGGCTAACACATGCAAAATTTTGGGTAACGTGATAAGTTTATCGGTGCATTCAATACGTAATTGAGTCATTCTTTTCGCCTTAATTTAAGCAGGGATATTAGTGAGTAATGATACATCGAAAAACTATTTTTGGAAACTTTTGTTTACAACAATATACCTGAATTTAGTCATTCTTATTTACATTATAAAATCAATCCCATACACTTTTAGCAGTTTATGAAAATGTAAGCGGTTGAATTTAGCTTATTTTTACAATATTAAAAGGATCATTATGTATTTAGAACAAATTAAAGGCGAACTTCAAGAAGCAGCCGACGTATTAGCTAAATTTATGGCTGATGAAAAAAATATTCAATTAATTCAAGAAGCAGCGCTATTAATTGCTAACAGTTTCAAACAAGGTGGTAAAGTACTCTCTTGTGGCAATGGCGGTTCTCACTGTGATGCCATGCATTTCGCCGAAGAATTAACCGGGCGTTATCGCGAAAATCGCCCCGCTTATCCTGCTATTGCGATTTCTGATGTCAGCCATTTAAGCTGTGTAAGTAATGATTTTGGTTATGAATACGTCTTTTCCCGCTACATAGAAGCGGTTGGTCAAACGGGTGATGTACTCTTTGGTTTATCCACTTCTGGTAACTCAAAAAATGTATTAAATGCAATTAACATCGCAAAAGAAAAAGGAATGAAAGTGATTGCTTTAACAGGCAAAGATAGCGGGCAAATGGCAGGATTAGCAGATGTTGAAATTCGTGTTCCCCATTTTCGCTATGCCGATCGCACTCAAGAAATTCATATTAAAGTTATTCATATTTTAATGATGTTAATTGAGTTCGAAATGGCGAAAACCGCCTAACCTTTTACACTAAAAAAGGCATTCTAATGAATGCCTTTCACAGGTTAAAATCAATTATAAAGACGGAGAATCCTACCGCTTAACCATTACTTCCCCGCTGAGTTTTGCTGATTTTTTCATTTTAAGTATGATAATTAATATCGCCAACACTATTGCAGTTGAGATAAAACCCAGTAGCGCAGATTGTGTAAAACCAACGACTAAATATCCAACTAATGCACCTGTCGCAACCAATAATACATAAGGTAACTGTGAGGTAACGTGATCCATATGATTACATTGTGCTCCAGTTGAAGAAAGAATCGTAGTATCTGAAATCGGCGAACAGTGATCACCACAAACAGCACCCGCCATTACCGCAGACAAACAAGGCACTAACAAATTAGGACCAACATTAACCGCCATACCTGCTGCAATCGGTAACATAATACCAAAAGTTCCCCAACTGGTTCCTGTTGCAAAGGCCATTATCGTGCCTAGCACAAATAAAATTGCCGGTAAAAATCCAGGATGAATATTCCCCGAAACTAAAGTTGAGAGATAATCCCCCGTATGCATATCTTTTACAATACTGCTAATCAACCACCCAAACAACAAAATTGCAATCGCCCCGAACATAGACTGGCAACCAAACCAAACCGCTTTCAAATAATCTGCAGGCTTAATTAATCCTAAAGTGCAAAGTACCACAGCCAACACACCAGCAAAACCACCGATCACTAACGATAAATTAACGTTTGTATTCTCAAATGCCGCCAATAAACTAAATGTGTCCAATGCTTGCGAGCCCGTATAAAGCATTGATGCAACTGTAGTAGTAATCAGCACTAAAATAGGAATAATTAATGCATAAACACGCCCCTGAACACCATCGTTGCCGTTTTCTACTTGCCGTTTATGTGCCAAAGCACGTCGTTCAAAGCGTGCCATTGAACTAAGATCGAAAGAAGTATAAGCAACAATAAACACCATAATTAATGCAAATAAAGCGTAATAATTCATTACACTCATCGAAGCAAAAGCACTGATGGCAGTATATTCAGTAATACTATAAGTTGCCAACAAACCACCTATTGTCGCAATAATTGAAGCCCCCCAGCTAGATACAGGCATTAACACGCACATAGGTGCTGCCGTGGAATCCAAAATATAAGCTAACTTTGCACGGGAAATACCGAATTTATCCGTTACCGGGCGCGCGATTGCACCAACAGCTAAACTATGAAAATAATCATCAATAAAAGTAACAAAGGCTAAGCTAGCCGTTAATAATTTAGCACTACGTCGGGTTTTAATACGTTGTTTTGCCCAATTTGCAAATGCTTGATTACTACCAGAATAATTTAAAAATGCAGTAAATATCCCTAATAATAATAAGAAAATAATAATTTGTAATTTACCTAACGAAAATGAATCTTCCGTATAAACTAAACCAATAACAATATTTTTTAAATAAACTAAACTATCTATTAATCCCGGGGCTAACATAAATGCCCCAACTAAAATACCAATCCCTAAAGATAATAAAACTTTACGTGTTAAAGTCGCTAGAATAAGCGCTAATCCGGTCGGAATAACAGATAATAAAGAGTTTGAATAATCAACTAAATTCATAAAATCGCTCAATTTTATAATGAAACTGAAAGTCAAACAAACAAGAGGATCTACTGAGAAAATTATGTAATCACATACATAATGATAAAAGGTGGATAATCTGAATAGTAAAAATTGAACCAACCCTAATAGTAGCACTCCGTAATATTGAATTACGACAGTGTCGTCCCTTTCGGCAACGACCCCAACCAACTAAGATGACGCTTAATTGATTTCGGCAAATACGCCTTTCCTTCCCCTTCATCGCTTTCCACTCAGAAGAAATACTTATCGGATTTGCACCTCTACAATTTGTAGGACGATATTAGCTTACCTTAATAATTCAAACTTGCCAACAACTAAATGTAACATTTTTAAATGAAAGACGATGTAATTCAACCCATTCTAATTTTTTATTAAATTGAATAAAATTTATAAATAAGCACGAACAATAAAAATTTATTATTTACCTAAAAAATATCTTCCGTTACTATTATGAATATATCTAGAATCATTTTTATTCTAGAATTAGAATTATTACTGTATATATTTGGAGAAAAGAATGTCAGACATCTTAAAAACACTTTCCAATATTCGTAGTTTACGAGTCATTGCAAGAGAAGCAACATTAGAACAAATGGAAACACTACTTGAAAAAGTATCAAAAGTGATAGAAGAAAAACGAGAAGCAATTAAAGCCCAAGAAGTTGAACAAGCTAAATTTATCGAACGTTTAAATAAATACAAAGAATTATTAGAAAAAGATGGACTTTCTGCTGAAGAATTAGTGGTGTTATTAGGTAATTCAAATTCTGAAAGAAAAAAATGTGAAACGCGTAATGCACGCCCAGCTAAATATAAATTTATTGATGAAAATGGCCACGAGAAAACGTGGACCGGACAAGGACGAACACCCACCGCGATTAAAAAGGCCTTAGAAGCAGGTAAAAACTTAGCATATTTTGCAATTTAATGTTCAACCACGTTAAAAGGTCAATATTGCATTGACCTTTTTTATAAATCCCCCCCTTACACGCCACACACGATAATAACTATATGTATATGCTGATATTTTGCGAAAATATTAAATTTAATGCATTACCATGCATACGTTGCACTGCCTTGAATTGCAGTAGTACTCATCATTCATTTCCTTTTCTTTGCTACAGATATTAGTATTATCAGTGCAAAAATTGCTTCTGCGCTTGTCGACGTATTAACACCAGTAACCGTTATTTTGGGTGCGGTGGATACTCCTACTTGGTTTGGTTTTGGTGCATTAATCTTATTTTTAATTACTACACGTTTACAACAGTTGCCATTTAAAGCTATGATGAATGATGTAACAGGCGAATATTCGACATTATTTGCACCATATTTAGGTGCTGTTGGCGCATTCTTCTCCGGTTCGAATACAGTATCTAACTTAACTTTTGGTAGCGTACAATTATCAACTGCAGAAATTACTGGCATTTCCACTACTTTAGTATTAGCATTACAATCAGTAGGTGGCGCAATGGGTAATATGGTTTGTATCAATAACATTTTAGCCGTCCGCTCAGTCTTGAATATTGAAAACCAAGAAGGCCTAATCATCAAGAAAACGGTTGTACCAATGTTTATTTATGGTGTGATTGCTGCCTTAGTCGCGGTGATGATTATTCCTCTTATCTATGAGCTATAACATAAAGCGGTACAATAAAATTTAAATTTGAATATTTTTATCATTTTATTCAAGCATACAAAAGGAAGTAATTTTACTTCCTTTTGTCATTTATAACATATTAAATGCAATTATTTCTTATTTTTATTTAAATGTGGGGGTTCTGTTATGAACGTAAATTTTTATGTCACTTGCTTAGCAGATATTGTTAAAGCTGGCGTGGCAAAAAACAGCGTATTACTACTGGAAAAATTAGGTTGTAATATTATCTTTTTAGAAAAACAAGGTTGCTGTGGTCAACCTGCAATTAATAGTGGTTATGCGAAACAAGCATTAGCCGGAATGAAAACATTAGTTGAAACCTTTGAAGTCAGTGATTATCCCATTGTTGCTCCTGCCGGTTCTTGTGTTTATGCAATCAAAAATTATCCTGAATACTTTAATCGTTTTGGTGAAGCTGATTGGGCAATACGTGCCGAGAAAGTAGCAAAACGTTTTTATGATCTAACCGATTTTATTGTGAATGTGCTAAAAGTAACTAATGTCGGCGCACGTTTAACCGGTAAAGCCGTTTACCATCCTTCTTGTAGTTTGACGCGTAAATTAGGTGTAGTAAATGAACCGCTTACCCTACTACAAAATATTCAAGGATTACAATTACTCCCTATTCACAACCAACAAACTTGTTGTGGTTTTGGGGGGACTTTTGCAGTCAAAATGGCAGAGATATCAGGTGAAATGGTCACAGAGAAAGTGGCTAATATTACTGAAGTTGATCCCGAATACTTAATCGGTGCTGATGTAAGTTGCTTAATGAATATTGCCGGTCGTTTAAACCGAGAAGGCAAAAACGTAAAAGTGATGCACATTGCAGAAGCATTAATGCAAGAATAAAGGGGGGGAATAAAATGTCACATTTACAAACTAGCAATCTCCCATTTAAACAACGCGTTGATCAACAAGTACATAATGAAATAATGCGCAAAGCGGTAATAAACGCGCAAGAAACTATCGGTCAAAATCGATGAATTAGGCCATTGGGAAGAATGGCGTGATCTTTCTAAACAATTCCGTAACCACGTTTTAGCTAATTTAGATGCTTATTTATATCAATTAAGCGAAAAAGTTAAGCAAAATGGGGGGCATGTTTTCTTTGCAGAAACGGCAGAAGAAGCGACCGCTTATATTCGAAAAGTTGCCTTAGCCCAAAAAGCAAAAACAATTGTTAAATCAAAATCAATGGTGACTGAAGAAATTGGTATGAATCACGTCTTAGAAGCTGAAGGCATCAACGTGGTTGAAACAGACCTTGGTGAATATTTACTGCAAATTGTAAGCGATAAACCTTCGCATATTGTCGTACCTGCTATCCATAAAGATCGCCATCGTATTCGTAAAGAATTACACGAAAAATTAGGCTATACAGGCAGTGAACAGCCTGAAGAAATGAATGCATTTGTGCGTAAAACGTTACGAAAAGATTTCTTAAATGCTGATATTGGTATTTCGGGCTGTAATTTTGCAGTAGCAGAGTTTGCTTAGTTACTAACAAAGGCAACTTACGTTTAGCGACAACCTTACCCAAAACACATATTGCCGTAATGGGAATGGAACGTTTAGCCCCCACTTTCAAAGAAGTAGATGCTTTAATTACAATGCTTTGCCGTAGTGCGGTAGGCGCAAAATTGACCGCATATAATACTTGGTTAACAGGCCCTCGTCTTGAAGGTGAAACAGATGGCCCTGAAGATTTCCACTTAGTTATTGTTGACAATGGTCGGTCCAAAATTCTAGCAAGTGAATTTGCTTAAGTATTACGTTGTATTCGTTGTGGTGCTTGTTTAAATACTTGCCCAGCTTACCGTCAAATTGGTGGCCATGGTTATGGCTCAATTTATCCAGGCCCAATTGGTGCCGTGATTTCACCATTATTAGGCGGTTATGATGAATTCAAAGATTTACCCTATGCTTGTTCGTTATGTACCGTGTGTAATAGCGTTTGTCCGGTCAAAATTCCATTGGCGCAATTAATTCTTAAACACCGCGAAAAATTAGTTGAAGAAGGAAGAACGCCAAAAGGTGAGCAACTCGCGATTAAAGGGTTTAGCTTTGCGAATTCACATCCAAGCCTTTGGGGAGCGGGCGTAAAAATAGGTGCCAAAATTGCAGCTAAATTCATTAAAAATGGCAAAGCGCCGTTACAACCTGGTGCGTTAGGTGAATGGACAAAAGCACATGATTTACCCAATCCGGAAGGTCAAAGTTTCCGTGAGTGGTTTGCAAATCGTAAATAATTATTTATTACCAACATAATTGTCCAAAATTCATTAACTTTTTAATGTGCGTATTAAATACGCCTTTACTGGATTACTCAATGAACATAGAAAATCGAGAAAACTTCTTAAATAAACTTGCTCAATGTATGGGCAGAGAACGCAAATTAGTGCCTGATCAAATGGAAACACCGGTTAATGATCACCCATCTACACGTTTAACCGACTTATCACAAACAGAATTATGTAATGCATTCATCAATTTTGCTAAAGTATTATTAGTTGATGTTGTCGAAACCAACGAAACAGAGGTAGCAGAAGCAATGTTAACTATGTGAGAAATATGGCGGTGGCAATATTATCTTAAATAACGATAACCGCCTGCAAGACCTTGGCATCACTGACGCAATCAAAACAAAATTCAATCACTATGTTTGGGATTTTACCCATCAAGATGAAAACATTATTCAAGCAGAAAAAGCAAATATTGGCATTGTCTATGCAGAATATAGCTTAGCCTAATCTGGCGGAATTGTATTATTTTCAACCAAAGATAATGGCCGTTCAACTAGCTTATTACCGACTACTTCAATTGTAGTTGTGCGTAAAAGCAGTATATTACCACGCGTTGCTCAACTCGCAGAGATACTGCATCAAAAAGCACAAGCTGGCGAACGTATCCCATCTTGTGTCAATATTATCTCTGGCCCAAGCGCTACGGCAGATATTGAATTAGTTAAAGTCGTTGGCGTGCACGGCCCCGTCTCTAAAATTTACATTGTTATTGACGATCTATAACTAACATTTGTTAGCTTTTGCTAAATAACTTAGCACGCATTTTACGTAATGGCTAGTTCCCCAACAATATTTATCTAATCTACTAAACTCTTTTGGAACTTATTACATCTATAATGGTCTTATGAAAAGTAGGCTTTTAACCATACACAAACAGGAGTAAAAAATGAAACTACAAACCACGCTATTCTCAATGATAGGCTTGTTAGCAAGCATCTCTGCACATGCAACCATAATGCAACAAAGCTCAGAGAATGAAATCACCAAAGTTGTATATGCTTGTAAAGATAAAAATACACTCGACGTTATTTTCGTGAATACTGATAAAGATTCTTATGCGATCATCAATCAAGTAGATGAAATGATCCCAATGAAAAATGTAAAATCTGCCTCAGGTGCGGTGTATAAACCCATTAACCCTAATTACGACTATGAATTAGCCACAAAAGGAAACACAGCAACACTCCTAGCCAACGATAAACCAATCATTGAAGAATGCACACTAGAATAGTTCTAAGATATGGAAATGAGTAAAAAAGGATTTGCATATTAGGAATGGTCCCCCCTACCGGACTTGAACCAGTGACCAAGCGATTATGAGTCGCCTGCTCTGACCAACTGAGCTAAGGGGGGATATGAGAACGATGAGTATTATACGAAAAATATCATTGTTCGTCTATAGATATGCTTTATGTTCGCATAAAAAACAAGCAAAATAATCAATTACTGATTATTTATCACGCCAAATCAAGCTTGCCATTCTACCTGTTTTGCCTTCGCGCCGATAAGAAAAAAAATGTTGTTTTTCTAAACAAGTACAGTGTTGTCCACCGCTAATATGCTTAATGCCTAAATATGTTAATCGTTGAATAGCCATTTGGTAAAGATTGCCTAAAAATTTACCGCTTGTGCTTGGATCAGGACTAAATGCCGATTCTGCATTCTCATCAAACATACAAAACTGCTCAACCACTTCCTTACCCACTTGAAATGCGCTCGGCCCTATCGCAGGACCAAGCCACACCATAATCTCTGCCGCGGCACAACTAAATTCAGCTAAAGTATTTTCCAAAATACCATCACATAGTCCACGCCAACCTGCGTGAGCGACAGCGATCTCCGAACCATCTTGGCTACAAAAAAACACCGGTAAACAATCGGCAGTTATCACTAAACCGACTTGATTAGGCTGATCAGTATAAACCGCGTCAGCCTCAAAATTATCGCCCCAATAAGGTAACCGAATCACGCGTGTACTATGTGTTTGCGTTAAAAACAGAGGCAAATTAAACCGCTCCACCAGTAATTGACGATTACGTATTACATTCTCAATATTATCACCAACATGCGCCGCCAAATTAAAACTATCAAAAGGAGCTTGACTAACGCCACCTTGTCGAACCGTTGTAAATGCGTGAATATGCGGTAATGCCTGCCACCTGGCAATCAATTTGTTCATCTATATTCCATTCCCGATTAAATCAACCGCTATTTACGTACTGCTATAGCTTCTATTTCTAACTTAACATCTTTCGGTAAACGTACAACCTCAACACAAGAACGCGCAGGAAATGCCGGATGATTATTTGCTTTAAAGAACGCTTCATATTCTGCATTCACCACCGCAAAATCATTTAAATCTTTAACAAATACGGTTGTTTTAACAATATCTGCTACCGTTAAATTAGCTTGTTGAATAATCGCCTTAACATTTTCTAATGATTGGCGAGTTTGCTGAACAATATCTGTCGCAATTTCATCGGTCTGTGGATTCATCGGTATTTGCCCAGAAGTAAAAACAAGATTACCTAAATCAACGGCTTGTACATAAGGACCTATCGCCGCAGGCGCATTTTCGCTATGAATGACTTTAGCCATCTAAAACTCCTTTTTAATAATGAAAAATAACAGATTTAATGGTAGTATCTCAGCTCTTTTATTTCTAGTCTAAAAAAATTATGAGCATTAATGTTACTGAGATTGTTCTCCATCAACTTGATCAAGTAGCAAGTGAACCTGCTACACTCAACACCATCTTAAGAGATAACCTCTTAACCATCAACGCGGATGTAGAACAAATGATGCTACAACTCCATCAAGCTTACCAAAATAAAACCAAAGCTTATGGAATTTTTAAAACAGAATCTGTTTTTGCACAACAATTAAACCGCTTATTAGAACAAGAACTCGAATTCTTACCTTTCAGCCATCATTGTGCCAAAATGTTAGCGACCGAATTGATCAAATATCCTTTTGTCTCAGGCAGTACATTTATTTTATGTCGTTACCATTTTTTGGCAACAGACTATTTATTCATTGCCTTAATTGATAGCCAACGGTCTATATTAGTCAATGATGAATTAGATGTAAAACCCACTGAATACTTAAACATTAGCCAATATGATATTGCTTGTCGAATTAATTTAACTGAATTAAAAATAAATGCAAAATCGAACCGCTATTTAACCTTTATTAAAGGTCGCGTGGGTAGAAAAATTGCCGATTTCTTTATGGATTTTTTAGATGCAGAAGAAGGACTCAATCCACAACTACAAAATCAAACCTTATTACAAGCCGTCAACGACTTTTGTGAACAAGGTGAACTTTCCTTACCACAAACTCGTGAAGTAAAAAAACAGGTGTTTGAATATTGCAAAGCACAAATCAACAATGGCGAAGAATTGATGTTACAAGAATTAGCGAATACAATGCCCACCTTAAATAATCTTAATTTCACACAATTTACACAAGAAAAAGCGTACGACTTAGCGAAAAATATTCCGCCTGTCCGAAATGCCTTAAAAACATTAAAGAAATATGTCGGCGCCGGTAAAGGCGTATCCATTAGTTTTGACGCAGAATTATTAGCAGAACGCATTATTTGGGATGAACTAAATGACACATTGACAATCAAAGGATTACCAGCAAATTTACGTGATCAACTAACACGTAATAAATAAATGGAAAAAGTTGTTTAACTTAAGTATTATTTCTCTCTCATTTCGACAATTCAAAGGCTAATAACTATATGAAAATAAAATCTCTTTTAGCGATTGCTTTACTTGCTGTGGGCGTAACTGGTTGTTCAACAATCAAAAAAGTAGTCTACCGTATTGATGTACCTCAAGGTAACTACTTAGAGCAAGATAAAATTGATCAAGTAAAAATTGGTATGAATAAAACACAAGTTCAATACCTACTTGGTACGCCTATGCTAAAAGACATCTTCCATCTAGAACGTTGGAATTATATTTTTATTAAACGTGAAGGTTATAATGATCCTGTTCAACATACATTATTTATCTACTTTGATAAAAACGGCTTAGTAAAAGATATCCAGCTAGATAAACCTATTCTTGAAGCAGAAAGCCAACAAGATATGCCAAAACAAACGGAAAACATGCCCAAATAAGGCACAAAAGCTCACTATATGTGAGCTTTTTATTTCTAACAACATATAAACCAATTTAAATATATTATTCAAGCTAAGCCACTAAAGACGGGCTGATTTCCATTCAACCACCACTCAGCGCGTTGAATTGTTAGCAGCACTTGGGCAACGTATTTGTATAATAATTAAATTTTCAAAGTGTGTCACACATTCTAATAAAGGCTTATTTTAGCGCTTGATCACAAGGTTAAATTATTGTAAAGTTTGGTTAGTTATTTAATTCTTATAGAAGCTATTATGTTCAAAGTTTTTTCAACTATTTTTATTAATATAATAAGTATGGCTACGTTTGCACAAATGTCGCCCGCAAACTCATCAGAAATGACAAATCAATCGCCCAATATCATTACGTCTGAACCCAAATATAAAATATCAGCAATTGATACCAAAATTCTTATCCGTCAATTAAATAATATAGAGCAATGCCTTTTCCCTGAACTTGCAGGACCAAACCACCAAAATATTTATAACGAATGGCCCGTACTTGAAAATATCACAATGGACTATTTTCAGTCAAATATTCTAAAAGAATTGATTGGTGCTGAAAATCTTGAAACAATCGAACAAGATGCAGCATCACAAGCTTATTTTGAAAATTTATATGAACAATATAATCATCAAATTGCTAATGTGGATAAAGCTCGTTGCGAGAATTTCAAACCGATCTACCAAGAAATAAAACAACGAATTTCAACGAGTATTCCACAAATTTATAAATAAGTTTTTTACCCTATAAAATTAATTTTTTATATATGGTTTTTAACAACTATCATTTAGCTTTTATCAAATTATATCAAGCCCCAAAAACTAAAGCGCTTAAATTTGTGAAGAATTAAGCGCTTTGTTATATAGATTAGCTTTCGTTATGAATTTCTAAATTGGTTGCTTGTTTCGCGACTTTGGCTTTATCATTACGGGCACAAGCAATTGCATCAAGGTAATTTTTATCTACATCACCGGTGATATATTTGCCCGTAAATACCGAAGCATCAAAACTATCAATATTAGGATTTTCTGTTTGAATAGCTTTATACAGTGCATCAAGATCTTGGAAAATCAATTTATCCACACCGATCATTTTAGCCACGTCTTCCACAGAGCGGTTATACGCGACTAATTCTTCGCAAGTTGGCATATCAATGCCATATACATTCGGATAACGAATTTCTGGTGCGGCTGAAGCAAAGTAAACTTTTTTAGCACCTGCTGCGCGTGCCATTTCTACAATTTGTTCTGACGTAGTTCCCCGAACAATTGAATCATCAACTAGCAATACATTTTTGCCTTTAAACTCCGTTGGAATAGCATTTAATTTACGGCGAACAGAGCTTTTTCGTTGTGCTTGTCCAGGCATAATAAAGGTGCGGGCAACATAACGATTTTTGACAAATCCTTGACGATATGACTTGTAAAGAACATTAGCAATGCGGACTGCGATATCATTAGATGTTTCAGGAATAGGGATAACAACATCAATTTCATCAACCAATCTTCCCCACTCATTTTTAATTTTTTCGCCAAGTAATTCTCCCATATGTACTCGTGCGCTATAGACTGAAACACCATCGATCACGGAATCTGGGCGCGCAAAATAAACATATTAAAAAATACAAGGGTTTAATTTATGCTTATCGGCACAAATAGCGGAATATAATTCACCATCGAAGGTAACATAAATTGCCTCTCCTGGTTGCACATCTCGTACAAATTCAAAACCAACAATATCAAGCGCAACGCTTTCAGAAGCAAACATATATTCAGTTTGACCCGCTACCATGCGTTTACCTAAAACAAGCGGTCGAATTCCAAATGGGTCACGGAAAGCGACCATACCGTGTCCTACAATCATAGCAATACAAGCATAAGCGCCACGAATCACTTCATTTGTTTTACGAACTGTTTCAAAAATATTTTCAGCCGTTAAATAAGCGGTAGTATTTTGATCAAGATAATGTGCAAAAATATTTAATAAAGACTCAGAATCTGAATTGGTATTCACGTGGCGTCGAGCTTCATTATAAAGACATTCTTTTAATTCACTATTATTCGTTAAGTTGCCATTATGCACTAAGGTTAAACCAAAAGGTGAATTCACATAGAAAGGCTGAGCTTCTGATACACTTGATGATCCAGCCGTTGGATAACGTACGTGACCGATACCCGCATTTCCTTGCAAACGCAGCATATGTTCTTGATGAAATACATCGCTTACTAAGCCATTTGCTTTGCGTAAGCGGAAACAATTTTCTTCATCAATGGTCACAATACCTGCCGCATCTTGACCACGATGTTGAAGCAATGTTAATCCATCATAAATCACCTGATTGACTGGCGATTTCCCAATAATGCCGACAATGCCGCACATAATTAAAAACCTCTCTATTTAGTAGTAGTCGTAGAATTTAAAAAACTTGAATTAGCTTGTAATTGTTCAAAGAACCATTTCACAATAAAATCGAAATGCGGAATAAGTTGAGATTCCTGCCATAATTCAGTTTGGTTTGATGTTGTAAAAGTATCTATGAAAAATAAAATAGCGGCTACAATCAAAATACCGCGTAATGCTCCGAAAGCAATGCCCAATACTCGATCTGTCACAGATAAACCTGTGGTGTTAATAATTTTACTTAGTAATGCATTAACAATCCCACATAAAATTAATGTGGTAATAAATAAGATAGCCGCCGCTATGCCATTACGTAAGTATTCTGAATTTTGAAGATAAACTGAATCAATTTCATTTAGGTAACTGCTCAAATAAGGATAAAACGTACTCGCGACAAAGAAAGCGGCAATCCATCCTGAAAGAGAAAGCACTTCACTTATAAATCCTCGCCAAAGACTAACTAAGATAGAAAAAGCAATTAAGCTAATGATAATTGTATCAATCATAAAAACCCCAAAAGGCGAATCGCCTATATTTTACAAAAAAAGAAAACGTTTGCGTAGTGCAAAAATAATAAAAAACGAAACAAATATGTTACAAAAAAATAATAAGTGGTTTATTTCTGCAAATTCTTAGCAAAATCCAACCGTTTGCATATATTATGCGGGATGATAACCAACATCTTCTAATGTTGGGTTATTTGCGCCGAGTTTAGCCAGTTCATCGCATATTTCATTTTCATAATGACCTGAGTGCCCCTTTACCCATTTCCATTCTATGGAATGTATTTGAATTTTTTCATCCAATAATAACCAAAGATCTTTATTCTTCACCGCTTTACCATTTGCTGTTTTCCAGTTCGATTTTTTCCACTTAAAGATCCATTTAGTAATCCCATTTTTCATATATTGACTGTCTGAATAAAGGGTTACATTACAGGCTTCTTTTAACATTAAAAGCCCTTCAATTACTGCACGTAATTCCATACGATTATTCGTTGTTTGAAAATATCCTTGACTCACTTTTTTCTGATGCTGATTATAACGTAATACTACACCAATTCCGCCAGGACCAGGATTTCCCAAACAAGAACCATCGGTAAAAATGTTAACTGATTTCATTTTTTTAACCGCTTCTAGTTTTGCACTAACTGAGTTAAGCTTGTCGCTAATTGTTCAAACATCATATAACGCTTACGATACATTGATCGTTTATTACTCGCAATTTCGGCTAATGGCTTGAGTGTTAACTCTCTAGGAATCTGCCAATAAATACCATTACATTGTGCATTGTTTTCTTGCCAAAATTGGTCATAATTAAATAATAAACGAGAATGATCATTCCAACGATATTTAACTTGATCTTTATGTGCAATGCCGAATAATTCTACATTTAACTGCTGACTCAATAATTTAAATACGGTGATCAACATAAACATTGGGCGAACGCCATGCAATTCTTTAGTTACTTTTTTGATCATCGCTTGTGCATCTTCTTGATTAGTTCCTTGAATAGATGCAATCAGTAAGCCATTCGGCTTAATAAAAGAAAAACTTGCGTGATAAATCATCATATCTTGATGATCTCTTAACGTGATCGCCCAAAATCCTTCTAATGGATCAAGTTGATTCGCCATCAGACAAATCTTTAAATTATCTGTTAACTTAGCCATTTCTATACTTTTACCCTCACTTAATGCTCTACAAAGCGCTAAAGGCAATAATTTTTCCATTAACATAAAATTAGTTAAGATCGCTTCTAGCCGTTCGGATTTATTAAATGATCGGTTACAATATTTTTCTAAGAGCGTATTAACTCGGTAAGGTTCATGATTAAATAAAGGTTGCCATCGTGTATTATGCTGAAGATAGTGTACAAACTGCTGACGTTCTTTATTACATAAGATCGTTCTGAATTGATAACGAATATATTCTTTTACCTTTTTCACGATTCTTGCTTCATTAGCGTACATTTGGCTAAATGTCGGAAACGAATACGTTTTTTTCATTATTTTTCCTTGAAAATCTAAATATATATAAACGACAAAGCCGTACCTAATTCAACATTAGGTACGGGCTTTCCTTATACACAATAACTAAAATCGTAGGATAGCGTTATTTTTTATTCAATTGTGGAATAACATTATTTTGTACAGATAATAAACCTGCGTCCGTATAAACAGCTAGTTTATCACGTGTATCAACAATGTCTAAATTACGCATAGTTAATTGACCTATACGATCAGCAGGGGTAAAAGGTGCATCTTCGACTTTTTCCATACTTAACCGCTCTGCTTGATAAGTTAAATTAACCGATTCAGTATTTAAAATGCTGAAATCATTACCACGCCGTAATTCTAATGTTACCGTGCCCGTAATTGCTTTTGCGACCCAACGTTGTGCCGTTTCTCGTAACATTAACGCTTGAGGATCAAACCAACGACCTTGATATAATAAGCGCCCTAAACGCAAGCCATTGATACGATATTGTTCTATCGTGTCTTCATTATGAATACCCGTCACTAAACGCTCATAAGCAATATGTAATATTGCCATTCCTGGCGCCTCATAAATTCCACGTGATTTTGCTTCAATAATACGGTTTTCAATTTGATCTGACATACCTAAGCCGTGACGGCCACCGATACGGTTTGCTTCTAAGATTAATTCAACTGCATCATCAATCCGTTTACCATTTAAAGCAACAGGGATCCCTTCTTCTAAAGTGACCGATACAATTTCTGGTTTAATGTCAACCGATTCATCCCAAAATGCAACGCCCATAATTGGCTTGACAATTTTCATATCCGTGCCAAGTTCTTCTAAATCTTTTGCTTCGTGGGTAGCGCCTAACATATTTGAATCAGTCGAATATGCTTTTTCAACAGACATTTTATAATCAAAGCCGTTTGAAATTAAAAATTGTGACATTTCAAAACGACCGCCAAGCTCATCAATAAAAAGCTGATCTAACCAAGGTTTATAAATTTTTAATTTTGGATTAGTTAATAAGCCATAGCGGTAAAAACGTTCAATATCATTACCTTTAAACGTCGAACCGTCCCCCCAAATATTCACATTATCTTCTTTCATTGCTGCCACAAGCATTGTGCCTGTTACTGCTCGGCCAAGCGGTGTAGTATTGAAATATGGAATACCACCTGTTGAAATATGAAATGCTCCACATTGAATTGCGGCAATTCCTTCGTGAGCTAATTGAGTACGACAATCAATTAAGCGGGCATTTTCTGCACCATATTCCATCGCTTTGTTTGGAATTGCATTGTAATCATTTTCATCTGGTTGGCCTAAATTGGCAGTATATGCATAAGGTATTGCACCTTTTTTACGCATCCAAAGTAACGCGGCTGAAGTATCCAAACCACCTGAGAAAGCGATACCAACCTTTTGACCTAATGGGAGAGATTCTAAAATCGTTGCTGACATACTAATTCCTATAATCTTTATGCGTGGAAACTCTGAAGCAAACGGTTGCGTTTACGACATTCTAGTTATTCTATTTCAAATAAATAAAAATTACATCTAAAATTTAAGCCAATAACGAATAATAAGCGGTCTAATTTACTTAATTTTTTGCAATCTCCGCTGAGAAAAATGCTAAAATATAAAAAATGTTCAAAAGGATCCAACGATAATGAAAAAACTGCTCGTCATTCGAAATGATAAAATCGGTGATTTTATGCTTTGTTTTCCTGCATTTATGATGTTGAAACAATCTATGCCCAATATTCAAATCACTGCGTTAGTGCCTAATTATACCGCTCCACTCGCAGAATTGTGTCCGGCGATTGACCATCTGATCATCGATAGTACAGATAAACAAGATCCAACCGCATTTAAACAGATGCGACAAGCGGTCCAAAATGGGCAATTTGATGGGGTTATTTGTTTTGTATCTACTTGGTATAATGCCAAACTGACTTGGCAAAGTGGTATTCGCTATCGATTAGCCCCTGCCACTAAACTCTTTCAATTTTTGTATAACCATCGCTTAACACAACGCCGTTCACAATCGATTAAAGCAGAATCAGAATATAATCTAGACTTAGCGCGTGCGTTTTTAATCGATCATCATATTCAGCCTGTTGAGCCTCAGATTCCTTACTTACACTTTACTGATGAAATAATCAGCCATCAAAAAGCTAAATTGGCTAAAAATCTTGCTATTTCCACCGCTAGTAAATGGTTGTTTGTACATAGCTCAACCGGCGGATCCGCCACTAATTTATCCATTGCACAATATGCGACATTAATTAATGGTATTCAGTCTGCTATCAAGTGCCAAGTTATTTTGACTGCGGGTAAAGGTGAACGGGAACGAGCGGTCGAATTAGCTGAAAAATTGACTGACCAAAATACAGTTATCTATGATAAAAATGATGGGTTAGCGGATTTTACACGTTCTTTAGCTTGTGCTGATTTATTTATTGCTGGCTCAACCGGCCCTTTACATATTGCAGGTGGCTTAAATATTCCAACCGTTGGTTTTTATCCAAGCCGTTTGTCCGCGACACCACGACGGTGGCGACCAATTAACCAAGTAGATAAACACCTTGCGTTCTGTCCCCCTACCGGTAAACAATATGAAATGGATTTAATGCTGATCTCTATCGAACAAGCCTTAACTAGCGTGATTCCATTTATCAAAAAAATGTGGCAATTATCTTAATTATTTAATCAGTATAGTTAGCTATCAATATAGATGCACTTAACTCCGTGTACGATCCCATAAGTCAGCGTATTTTACAAAGGTAGAATGGGCTGACAAAACGGCAAGTAAAAAGCCTTGCTTACCATCTAAGAAACCTGCTTTAAACAGATACATTTTCAGAAAACAAGCAATTGCATGTGTTACTCCATCTAACAAACTTGCTTTTTTACCCGCTTTAGCCCGTTGCACTGCCCACGCTTTTGCATAGCTAGCCGATTTCACTAAATAGTGATGAATATTTTTGTAGGTAAAATGCAATAAATCGCCCTGTAATTTTTCTACCCGGCTATCCGCAGGATAATGCACTTTCTCGTGTACTAATTCTTCACCATATTTAGCTAAATGGGTAGGATATAACCTTACTACATAATCAGGATACCAACCTGAATAGCGAATTTCTTTGCCAAAAATTTCACTTAAGCGGCTGACTTTATACACTGTATTTTTCTGATTATGTTGAACCGCTTGTAAGATACTGGCTTTTAATTCGGGTGTAACACGTTCATCCGCATCAATCCATAAAACATAATCGCTCGTTACATACTGCTGAGCAAATTGTCTCTGTGGACCAAAACCTTGCCAATCACTATTAACATATACTTTTGCATTAAATTGCGTGGCAATTTTTAATGTATCATCAGTACTACCACTATCGACAATCACTATTTCATCAACCCAGCCGTCAACCGTTTTAAGACATTCTGCAAGATCCTGTGCTTCGTTTTTTACAATCATTGCAACCGTTAATGTTGGCATAATATTTCCTTTTGCTAAGTATTTTGTTGGGCTTTTGCATTTTACTTTAAAATCCGCCCCTTTTGTGCTATTTTCTACGCCAAATTTTTACTATTAACGGATTTAATCTAATGTCAATTACATTAACTACAAAACAAAAACAATTTTTAAAAGGCCTAGCCCATCACTTAAGTCCTGTAGTGATGTTAGGTGGCAATGGCTTAACTGAAGGCGTGTTAGCAGAAATTGATAATGCACTGCAACACCATGAATTAATTAAAGTCAAAATTGCAGGTGCTGATCGTGAGATGAAGCAATTAATTATTAATGCTATTATCCGTGAAACAAATGCGATTAATATCCAAACAATCGGGCATATTTTAGTTTTGTTCCGTCAAAGCGATGAGAAAAAAATTAGCCTACCCAAAGCTACAAAATCAATCTAATCTTATTCCCCTATATCAATCCACTTCTCTCAAGCTATGGAAAGACGTGGATTGTTTTATTCCTGCTAAGAGATGATCACTGTGATAAAACGACTTTCTTTTTATACCTTTTTGATGTTATTAATTCCATTCATTACTTGGGCGATTAATTGGCGTTGGATTGATGATCAAATTTTACATGCTGATGTTGATCATTTTTTATATTGCTTAACTGAAACGGGTTCTGTGCCTTATGCAGCAATAACCTGTGTAATATTAACGTTATGGTTAATAGCATTAACTCGTCGGCATTATTCTTGGATTTTAATTGGCACGCTGTGTGTGATTTCCATGTTTGGCACCCAATTAATCAAAACCGCCGCTAAAAATGTATTTGCAGAACCTCGTCCTTATGTTCAGCAAATGATGGGAGATAAAGCACAAGCGTTTTATCAGTTAGATCGGTCTGAACGTGCTATGATTGTGCAACGATATTATCAACAAAGTAAATACCCGCTAATTATCAAGCACCGCATGCACGAAACCGGCTATTCATTTCCTTCTGGACACACTATTTTTTCTGTTTCTTGGCTATTATTATTTAGCGGTTTATTATTCGGCATAAAAAACCGATTCGCGAGAGTCAGCCAAATATTCATTGTAGTATGGTCAGCATTAATGCTAATTAGCCGATTACGCTTAGGAATGCATTTTCCTATTGATTTATTAGCCAGTACGTTAATTGCTTGGTTATTCCACATTATGCTATTTATATGGCTATTACCTTATTTTAAAAAGTGGCGATTATTCACCAATAATTAATGTGCTATTCTTAAATAAAAGTATTATTAACTCCTCTAGGGAAATAAATATGTTAAAGATTACCGCTATTCCTGCCTTACAAGATAATTACATTTGGGCTATTCAACAAGGTCAGGAAGTGATTATTGTTGATCCTGCCCAAGCCGATCCTGTTTTTCACTTTTTGGCAAAAAATAAACTTAATCTGACCACTATTCTTATCACACATTATCACGAAGATCATATTGGTGGTATTGCTAGATTACAAGCTACATACCCTGACTTAACGATTTATGGTTCACATGAAGTGGCACAATACGTTAATCATATTGTGCAAGCGGGTGATCATTTACACTTATTGAATTCTGATGTTGAAGTGATAAACAGTGCTGGCCATACTGCGCAACATATAAGCTTTCTATTTGCACAACAATATCTTTTTTGTGGCGATGCCCTTTTTTCTGCTGGTTGTGGCCGTGTATTTACTGGCGATTATCAAGCTCAATTTAACACATTACAACGCTTTAAGAATTTACCGGAAAGTACCATGGTTTTTCCCGCGCATGAATATACTTTAACTAATTTAAAATTTGCTGCCAGCGTCTTGCCCAATAATAATGATATACGGGAAGCTCAAGCACGAGCAGAAACTTTACGTGCACAGCAACAACCAACACTTCCTTCCACCATAAAACAGGAACTACGTATTAATCCTTTCTTACAAGCGGATAATTTAGCCGAGTTTATTACGCTACGCCAACAAAAAGATCAATATTAATCTTGAAATAGGAACGTGAAAATTTGCGATTTAGCATAATTCTTACAAACTTTTTTCGTTTTCCATTGTCAATCTTTCGTATATCTATCTTAGCGTATTATCCTATGTTATAGTTATCGGCATTTGTTTTAATCATTTTATCTTTAAAAAGTGGAAACTTCTGTGAATTTTGATCCTTCAAATATGCCTCAACACGTTGCAATCATTATGGATGGTAATGGGCGTTGGGCAAAAAAACAAGGTAAGTTACGTGTTTTTGGTCACCAAAATGGTGTTAATGCTGTTCGTGCTGCTGTACGCTTTGCGGCTAAATACGGTATAAAAGTACTTACATTGTATGCCTTTAGCAGTGAAAACTGGAACCGCCCCGCTACAGAAGTATCCGCATTAATGTCGCTTTTTATACAGGCATTAAATACTGAAGTGAGTAAACTACACAAACATAATATCCGCTTAAATATTTTAGGCGATAAAACTAGATTTAGTGATAGTTTACAAAAACGTATCATTGAATCAGAAACGTTAACTGCTCACAATACAAGGCTAACACTTAATATTGCGGCTAATTATGGTAGTCACTGGGATATCACAGAAGCAACAAAAAAACTCGCAGAAAAAGTCAAATTAGGTAAAATATCCGTGACGGATATTACCCCTGAAAAAGTTCAACGTGCATTAGTAACAGCTGAACAACCTCCTGTCGATTTACTCATTAGAACAAGTGGTGAACAACGCGTCAGCAATTTTTTACTTTGGCAAATTGCCTATGCAGAACTGTTTTTTAGCGATGTATTATGGCCTGATTTTGATGAAACAAGCTTCAGCGAAGCTATTTATGCTTATCAACAAAGAGAACGCCGTTTTGGTGGCTGTGAATAACTAATAGGATTTTTTTAATGCTTAAAGAACGCATACTTTCTGCTATAGCAATGATTATCGCCGTATTAGCAGGCATTTTTTTACTTTCTCCACTCCCATTCACATTAATTTTAGCAGCAGTTATTACCGCTGCAATCTGGGAATGGGCCCAATTTGCAGGCTTTAAGCGGTCACTTTCTCGCGCAATTATCACCTTTGTGACAATATGCTTATTTATTCTGCTGATTTTTGCTAATACTTATTATATCCGCGCCGGTCGTTTTTTAACGGATCAAACGATTCCTTTATTATTCATCTCTTGTTGTTGGTGGCTAATCGCATTTGGCTTAGTGATCAGTTATCCAAAATCAGCTAGCCTTTGGTCTAAATCTATTACAGCAAAATTTATTTTTGGCTTCTGCACGTTAATCCCATTTTTTATTGCAATACTTGCATTACGATTCAACAACTACGCCTTCAATCAATTTCAAGGCGCGTACTTATTACTTTATGTATGCTTATTAGTATGGTGTGCTGATTCTGGTGCTTATTTCTTCGGAAGAGCATTTGGAAAACGAAAATTAGCCGCTAAAGTATCACCCGGTAAGTCTTGGGAGGGCGCATTAGGGGGCTTAGTCACTTCTTGCGTGATGGCTTTATTATTCCTAAAACTAACACCAAATAATATTTTGGGTCGCGAATTTGAAACACTCCCCTTTATTATAGTCTCGGTTGCTACAGTCGCCGTTTCAATTTTAGGTGATTTAGCAGAAAGTATGTTCAAACGGCAAGCTAACATAAAAGACAGTAGTAATTTAATTCCCGGCCATGGCGGTATTTTAGATCGCATTGATAGTTTAACTGCAGCCATTCCATTTTTTGCCACCTTATTCTTTTTTGTATTATAGGATATTATGACCGCTATTCTTGCATTCTTAATTTTAATTTGTGTACTGGTTTTTGTACACGAATATGGTCATTTTTGGGCAGCACGTCGTTGTGGTGTAAAAGTCCTTCGCTTTTCGATTGGCTTTGGTAAAGTTCTATTTCAAAAGGTAGATAAACAAGGAACTGAGTTTGTTTTTTCCTTAATTCCACTTGGTGGCTATGTACAAATGTGGGAAGGTAATGAATCCATTAACGCGGATAAAACACAATCCCTAATCCAAAAATCCGGTTTACAAAGAGCATTTATTATCATAGCCGGGCCTATGGCTAACCTATTATTTGCTGTTTTGGCTTATTTTGTAGTGTTTAGTCATGGTATGCCGACACTCAAACCCGTCATAGCTGAAGTCACGCCAAATAGTATTGCCGCCGCCGCTAAATTACCGACAGAATTTGAAATAAAACAAATTGATGGTAAACAAGTTCAAGATTGGGATGAAGTCACGCTTACCTTAGTTAGCTTAATTGGCTCCAAAGATATTAAAATTGAAGGTTCATTAATAGATGAAAGTCGAATGCAATCTTTTTATCTCGATCTTTCCACCTGGCATATCGACAGCACTAAAGAAAACCCATTAAAAAGCTTGGGTATTCAAACTAAAAAAGCAACGATAAAACCAGAAATAAAACAAATCATTGATGATTCGCCAGCAAATAACGTTGGTTTAAAAGCTAGAGATCTAATTTTAACTATTAATCAACAACCATTTGATTGGTATTATCTTATAACTGAAGTTAAAACAGGTCGTCCAATTCATTTATTAGTTCAACGTGGCAATGAACAAAAGCAATTGTTAATTCAACCGGAAAAAAAAGACGACCGCTATATAATCGGCATTGTGCCACACTATGAACCTCTCACAGATAAGTATCGAACAGAATTAAAGTATGATATGCTTACTGCATTACAAAAAAGCATTGAAAAAGTAACCGCTTTAATTAAAACCATACTTAAATTTATTGCTAATTTAATCACGGGAGACCTCTCATTAAAAAATATGAGCGGTCCTATTTCTATGGCAAAAGGTGCGGGTACAACTGCAGAAATTGGCTGGATATATTATCTAAGCTTTATGGCGCTGATCAGTGTCAATTTAGGTATAATGAATTTATTTCCAATTCTACCACTAGATGGTGGTCAATTAGTCTTGATTGCTACAGAAGCCATAAAAGGTAAACCTATATCAACAAATTTTCAATTACGTTTTCAACAATTAGGTGCTGTATTTGTATTGGCTTTAATGATCTTTACCTTACTTAATGACGTTATTCATTTTTAATTATAGCGGTTAATTTCGCTCATTATTTACAATCATAGGATAGTTTAAATGAAAAAATTATTACTCTCTTCTCTTTTAGTTGCCAATGGCGTTATTGCAGCACCATTTGTAGTAAAAGATATTCGCATTGATGGTGTTCAAACGGAAACTGGCAATGCAATTATTGCATCTCTACCGGTTAAAGTTGGTCAAACTGCAACAGATGGAGATGTTACTAATATTGTAAAACAGCTTTTTAGTCAAAACCGTTTTGAGAATGTAAGTGCTGCACGTGAAGGCCAAACATTAGTCATTAAAGTTGCTGAACGTCCTTTGATTAACAATTTAACTATTAAAGGAAACAATGCAATCCCTAAAAATGCATTAGAACAAAACTTAAAGGCAAATCTAATTGTGGCAGGTGAAGTATATGATAAAGCAAAATTAGAAGCATTTAAGCAAGCTTTAGTAGATCATTATCATACTATGGGCCGTTATCAAGCAGATATTCAAACCATTACCACTCCTAACAATAACGGCAGTATAAATGTAGAATTAAATATTACTGAAGGCGAGCTTGCCTATGTCAAAAAAATTAATTTTGAAGGCAATAATGCATTCAGTCATGATGAATTAATTAAAGAACTAGAGATTAAACCTAACGCGCCTTGGTGGAATATTTTTGAAAGTAGCAAATTCCAACAACAAGAATATAACAAAGATATAGAAATCTTACACGATTTCTATATGGATCACGGTTATGCTAAATTTACCTTAAAAGACACGGATGTGAAATTTAATGAGAATAAAACTGAAGTTGATCTCACTTATAAAATTAATGAAGGTTCTCAATATAATATCAGTGAAATGCGTATTATTGGAGACACTCAAAAACTAGATAATGAATTGAATCAATTATTAACGCACTTCAAAGCGGGTCAATTATTCCGCAAAACGGAATTATCTATCATTGAAGAACAAATTAAACAGATTCTTGGTGACCGCGGTTATGGATCAGCTAAAGTAGATCTCTACCCTAAATTTAATGAAGAAAATCACACCGTTCAAATCAATTTTATAGTGGATGCCGGTCGTCGTATCTATGTACGTAAAATTCGTTTTGACGGCAACGATGTTACCGCTGATTCAACACTACGCCGTGAAATGCGTCAACAAGAAGGTTCTTGGTTATCTACTAGCGCCGTTTCTTTAGCAAAATCACGTTTAGAACGTACCGGTTTCTATGAAGCTGTTGAAATGTCAATGCCGACCGTTAAAAACACAGATGACCAAGTTGATATTATTTATAAAATAAAAGAACGTAATACAGGATCTATCAACTTCGGTGTTGGCTACGGCTCAGAAAGTGGTCTTAGCTATAACGCGGGTATCACACAAGATAACTTTTTAGGAATGGGATCAAGCTTAGGCTTAAATGGTTCGCGTAATACTCACTCTACTAACGTTAACTTAAGTTATACAGAGCCATATTTTACTAAAGATGGCGTGAGTTTAGGTGGTAATATTTTCTATGAAGATTATGATAATTCAGGTAATAAAGCCTCCGCCGCTTATAAACGTAAGACCTATGGTGCTAGCGGCACTTTAGGCTTTCCTGTTGACGAAAATAATTCCTACTATATAGGCTTAGGTTATACTCATGATAAATTAAGAAATGTAGAACGTGAATATACCCGTGAAAAATATGTGAATTCAATGAAATTCCCGATTAATCCACAAAATTCACACTATGATCGTATTCAGTCGGCTGATTTTGATTTATCATTCGGTTGGAATTATAACAATTTAAATCGTGGTTATTTCCCAACAAAAGGAAGCTCAGCAAATATCGGTGGTAAGCTCACTTTACCTGGTTCTGACAACAAATACTATCGAGTAAATACTGATTTTAGTAGCTATATCCCGCTTGATGGTGAACATAAATGGGTTGTTGCGACTAAAGGCGGTGTTGCATACACTAATAGTTTTGGCGGTAAAGAAGTGCCATTCTATCAATTATATTCTGCAGGCGGTATGGGATCATTACGTGGGTTTGCCGGTGGTTCAATTGGTCCAAAAGCTATTTACTACAGAAAAGATGGCTTTAAAGCGCCAAGTCAAGATGTTATCGGCGGTAATGCAATGGTAAATGCCAGCTTAGAATTAATTATTCCAGCGCCATTTATCAGTGATAAGTATCAACATAATGTAAGAACTTCTGTTTTTGTTGACGCTGCAACAGTGTGGAATACTAAATGGAAACAAAGTAAAGCAGATTATCCAAACTTACCTGACTTTGGTGATTACAAACGCGTGCGAGCCTCTGTAGGTATTGCATTACAATGGCAATCACCTATTGGCCCATTATCATTTTCTTATGCAAAACCAATTAAAAAATATGCAGGAGATGAAATAGAACAATTCCAATTTACAGTTGGCAGCACATTCTAATTTCACTTACCAAGCGGTTAAAATTTCTGTTTATGGTTCTAAATAAACAAAAAATTAACCGCTTATATATACTAAAACTTATCAACTTAAAGGATATATAAATGAAAAAAATGTTTAAAATTGCAACAATAAGCAGTGCATTAGCAACAGTTGGCTTAGCTCAAGCAAATGATAATATTGCGTTTGTCGATCCAAACTTTTTAGTGCAAAATCACCCGGTTGCACTGAATGAAGTACAAAAATTCGACAAATTTATCAAAAATGGGCAAAACAAATATGCCGAAGAAGATAAAAAACTAGCAGAAGAAAACAAAGCATTAACGACTGAAAAAAATAAACTTGAAAGCGATGCTAAAAAATTACAAAGTGAACAAGCTAATGTAGAAGCTTCACTTAAGAAAAAATCAGCCGCATTAGAAAAAGATGCTCCACGTTTACGCTCAAAAGAAATTCAAACACGTCAAGCTGCGATTGAATCTGAATATAAAGCATTCCAAAAGAAAGTAATCTCCCTTCAAAAACGTGAAGAAGAATTTGGTAAAAAAGTAGAAGCCTTCCAAAAAAGAGCTGAAAATTTCCAAGAAAGTTTAATTAAAGCTCAAGAAGAAGCAGGCGGTTTAAAACCTGATGATCTACAAAAATTAGTGGTTTCTGAAATCAATTCCACCATCAAAGAAGTGGCAACATCTAAAGGCTATACTTTAGTATTACCACCGTCCGTTGCACTTTATGCTGCTGATGAAAATAAAGATATTACGGAATCTGTCTTAAACGCATTAAAAGCAAAACATCCTGAAATTAAAATTGAACAACCAACTGAAACAAAATCTGACGAATCTAAATCAGAAAAAACCATGAAATCTGAAGAAGTGAAAAAATAATGGCTGTTTTCCGTTTAAGTGAACTTGCGGAACAAATCGGCGCTACCCTAAAAGGTAACGCCGATTTGGCTATTACTAGTATTGCCGCATTAAATAATGCTGAACCAACGCAAATCACATTTATCTCAAACGCAAAATATCGTTCCCAACTCTCACAATCTAAAGCAGGAGCGATTATTGTTACTGCTGAAGATGTTGAATTTTGCCAAGCAACACAAAACCTACTGATTGTAAAAGATCCATATTTAGCCTATGCATTACTGGCACAATATATGGATGACCTCCCAAAATCTGCTAATGGAATATCTGAAAGTGCTGTCATTTCAGCCACCGCCAAATTAGGTAAGAATGTTTCTATCGGGGCTAATGCGGTCATAGAAAGTGGCGTTGAGCTAGCAGACGATGTCACCATTGGAGCGGGTTGTTTTATCGGCAAAAATACTAAAATTGGTGCAAGAAGCCACCTGTGGGCAAATGTCTCTGTCTACCATAATGTAGAAATCGGCAACTATTGCTTAATTCAATCATCCGCAGTAATTGGCAGTGATGGATTTGGTTATGCAAATGATAAAGGACGCTGGATTAAAATTCCTCAAACTGGAGGCGTTATCATTGGTAACCGTGTTGAAATTGGCGCTTGTACTTGTATTGATCGCGGTGCACTAGATCCAACCATTATTGAAGATAATGTAATTATCGACAATTTATGCCAAATTGCCCATAATGTACATATTGGCTTTGGCACAGCCATTGCTGGTGGTGTAATTCTAGCGGGCAGCCTAAAAATTGGTCGATTCTGTCAAATTGGTGGGGCCAGCGTGATCAATGGACATATGGAAATTTGTGATGGAGCAATCATCACTGGTATGAGTATGATTATGAAACCCATTACTGAAAAAGGGGTTTATTCATCCGGTATTCCCGCACAAACCAATAAAGAATGGCGTAAAACAGCGGCGCTAACGATGAATATAGCAGATATGAATAAGCGTCTTAAAGCAATTGAAAAGCAGTTAACTGAATAAAATTCATCTTTTAATCGAGCTTACTTTTTAGTAATCTCTTGTCAAATTTTTTATGAGGTCAAATAAATGGCGATTGAAACAGCAGAAAATCGAACCCCTAAGGTTATTGAAGTTACTGAGATTATGAATATGTTACCACATCGTTATCCTTTTCTTTTAGTGGATCGTGTAACAGATTATGAAGAAGGCAAATGGTTGAGAGCAATCAAAAATGTAACTGTAAATGAACCTTGTTTTACCGGTCATTTTCCTAGCAGTCCCGTCTTTCCTGGCGTACTCATTTTAGAAGCTATGGCACAAGCTACAGGCGTTTTAGCCGTGGCTACATATGGTAAAATGCGTGAAGATGAACTTTATTACTTTGCTGCAATTGACAATGCACGTTTTAAACGCCCTGTTGTACCAGGTGATCAACTTGTACTTGAAGTAGAATTTCTAAAAGAAATACGCGGCATTACAAAATCCACAGGTAAAGCTTACGTTAATGGTAAATTAGCCTGTGAAGCAGATTTAATGTGTGCACGTAAATAATAATATAACCCCACAAAAGAGGGAAAAGATAAATGCGATTAATCGATTCTACGGCTAAAATCAGTCCATTAGCTGTTATAGAAGACGGTGCTCAAATTGGTGCTCATGTGGAAATTGGTCCATTTTGTGTTATTGGTAAAAATGTCAAAATTGGCGCTAAAACCATTATTCATTCACATGTTGTGATCAATGGCCATACTGAGATAGGTGAACAAAACCAAATTTTTCAATTCACTAGCATTGGCGAAATTAACCAAGACTTAAAATATCAAGGTGAACCCACAAAAGTAGTTATTGGTGATCGGAATAGTATTCGCGAAAGTGTAACTATTCATCGTGGTACTATCCAAGGCGGTGGCGTAACACGGATTAGCAATGATAATTTATTTATGATCAATGCGCATATTGCTCATGATTGCAATATTAGTAACCACTGTA
The DNA here is from genome assembly GCF_900109315.1 of [Haemophilus] ducreyi. Lineage (GTDB taxonomy): Bacteria > Pseudomonadota > Gammaproteobacteria > Enterobacterales > Pasteurellaceae > Haemophilus_B > Haemophilus_B ducreyi. The sequence goes on from NZ_FOJC01000006.1 coordinate 104,462, forward strand.
TTATTGCTAATAATGGTACATTGGCAGGCCATGTCAGATTAGATGATTTTGTGATTGTAGGTGGAATGTCTGCTATCCATCAATTTGTTATTATCGGTTCACACGTTATGTTAGGTGGTGGTTCAATGGTCAGTCAAGATGTTCCCCCATATGTGATGGCACAAGGTAATCATGCACAACCATTTGGCGTAAATTTAGAAGGCTTAAAACGACGTGGATTTGATAAGCCAACAATTCACGCGATCCGCCATGTTTATAAATTAATCTATCGTAGTGGCAAAACAATTGAGGAAGTATTACCAGAAATTGAACATATTGCACTAAATGAACCGGCAATAAAAGTCTATCTTGATTTCTTCAAACATTCCACGCGTGGCATTATTCGCTGATTCAAACGAGTATAATTTGGCATTTAAGCGGTCTTGTCGTATTGTTACATTAGACCACATATTCGTTATACATTTAACATCGCTTGCTTAGCAATTTCGCGGGCAAGCTGATCAATATGCAAAATATCTGCAACATCATTCACACGAAGCGGTGCAATATTTTCAACAACGGTCGAATTAATACGTTCTATCTCAGTAAAACGAATATGACGATTTAAAAAAGCTTCTACAGCAATTTCATTCGCCGCGTTTAATGCTGTAGTCGCATATTGCCCTTCAGCAGATGCTTCAATCGCTAATTTCAAATTAGGATAGCGCTTAAAATCAGGTTCAATAAAGGTTAATTCTGTTAATTTACCAAAATCTAATGGCATAACGCCTGATGGAATACGGTTTGGATATGCCATTGTATGTGCAATAGGGGTTCTCATATCAGGATTTCCCATTTGAGCAATGACAGATCCATCAAGATAACGCACCATAGAATGAATAATCGATTGTGGATGAATAGTAATTTCCATTTCTTCGACACTTGCGTTAAATAGCCAACGTGCCTCAATATATTCTAATCCTTTATTCATCATTGTGGCTGAGTCAACCGAAATCTTTTTACCCATCGACCAATTTGGATGCGCAATAGCTTGCTCAGGGGTAATAGAATCAAATTCAGCTAAACTTTTTTCTCGAAATGGGCCACCTGAACCGGTCAAAATAATACGGCTGACACCTAACTCGGCTAACGGACAAAATCCTATTTTTTGTTGTGCCACTAGTGGTAGCGATTGAAAAATTGCATTATGTTCACTGTCGACTGGCAATAATGTTGCCCCTGATTTACGCGCCTCATCAATAAAAATTTGCCCGCATGTCACTAAAGATTCTTTATTTGCTAATAATATTTGTTTGCCTGCCTTAGCTGCTGCTAAAGTAGGTAGTAAACCTGCCGCACCAACAATCGCTGCCATAACTATATTCGCATCAGGATGTGCCGCTAATTCACAAATAGCTTGTTCGCCGGCTAATACTTGAGTGGTTAAATTCAATGCTTTTAATTGTTCAGCAAGCAATTTTGCAGCCTTTTCATCTACTAACGCGGCAAATTTAGGCTTAAATTGGCTACATTGTATAGCCATTAATTCAACATTTTTTCCTCCAACAAGTGCAAACACTTGATACTGGTCAGGATTATGCTCAATCACTGATAATGTACTTTGACCAATTGAACCTGTTGATCCCAAAATTACTATATTTTTCATCTATTATCCTTCATTTTTTACACAATAAGCGGTCAATTTTAAGTATTATTTGCTACTTAAAACTGACCGCTTATTCAATTAGTTTGCTAGCCGTTTTGCTTCAATCACTGATTCTAACTGACTAATCCGCGTTAAAATTTTAGCTAACATTTCTACATTAGACATTTCAAGCTCAATATCCATCACAGTTAAGCCTCGCTTAATATCTTGCCGGCTAGCGACAGTCAATACATTAACTTTTTCATTTGCCATCACAGCACTTACATCACGTAATAAGCCATTACACTCATTCGCAATAATGCGAATCCTTAAACTAAATCCGGCTTTAAAATGGCTATCCCATTGTGCTGAAACAATTCGTTCTGGATTCGCGCTACGTAATTCAAATAGTTGTTCACAATTAGCACAATGAATGGAAATGCCACGCCCTTGCGTGATATAACCGACAATATCATCTCCGGGGATTGGCTGACAACAACACGCTAGGTTATGCATTAAGTTACCAACACTATCAATGATAATTTGCCCGTTTTTGCCTTTTTGTTGCTGTGCATTATAGGCATTTTTATTCACATGCTTTAATACAGCTTCGTCTTCTTGCTCTGCCGTTGGCTTCATTAATTTACTTTGCAAGTAGTGACTCAACTGATTCAAGCGAATATCGCCACCGCCAATGGCGGCATATAAATCATCAAATTGTTTTAAGTTATAACGTGGCAACGCATATTGTTCGATCTGCTTATGGCTAAGGCCTAAACGGCTTATTTCAGCCTCAAGCGCTTCTTTACCGATCGGAATATTTTTTTCTCGATCTAATTTTTTAAACCAAGCAATAATTTTGGCGCGCGCTTTTGAGGTATTCACAAAACCCGCTTGAGGGCTCAGCCAATCACGGCTTGGGTTTGGGGTTTTCTGAGTAATAATTTCAACTTGATCCCCCATTTGCAATACATAAGTGAACGGCACGATCCTGTCAGCAATTTTAGCGCCTATACAACGATGTCCAATTTCACTATGAACTGCATACGCAAAATCAAGTGGTGTTGAATTCTTCGGCAAATCAATCACTTCACCACGCGGTGTAAACACATATACACGATCATCAAAGATCTGCGAACGCATCTCCGCCATCATATCGCTTGAAGCCGCAAGATCATTTTGCCACGCTAATAATTTACGTAGCCAAATAATTTTTTCTTCATAACCCGAACGACTGACTGTCTGGCCTTCTTTGTATTTCCAATGTGCCGCTATGCCTAGTTCAGCTTCATCGTGCATTTTACGTGTACGAATTTGTACTTCAATAGGCTGTTCACCTTCACCTAATACTACGGTATGAATAGATTGATAACCGTTCGGTTTAGGATGCGCAATATAGTCGTCAAAGTGTTCTGGCAAATGTTTATACTGAGTATGGATAATTCCTAGCACGCTATAGCAATCTTGAACGTTTGGCACAATCACCCGTACCGCGCGAATATCAAATAGTTGTTCGAACTGCACATTTTTCTTCTGCATTTTCTTCCAAATGCTATAAATATGTTTTGGACGACCATACACTTCTAATGTATCCACTTCTTCAGTTAATGAAGCGGTCAATTGTGAAACAAAATTTGCAATATAATTTTCTCGTTCTAAACGACGTTCCCCTAATTGAGTGGCAATTCTACGATAAGATTGGGGATGCAATACCCGGAAACAATAATCCTCTAATTCCCATTTTAATTGGCCTATGCCTAGACGGTTTGCTAAGGGTGCATAAATATGAGAACACTCTTTGGCGGCTAACACTAAATCTTCTTCTGTATAACGATGTATTTCTCGTAAATAGGCAATACGTTCAGCTAGCTTAATCACGACACAGCGGAAATCATCCACCATTGCCAATAACATTCGACGAATGTTATCAATCTGAAAATCAGAACGGCTATTCGCATTCAATTGGCGAATATTGTCCATTTCAATCACACCTTTAACCAAATTTTTAACTTGGTTACTGAATTCCTCTTTGACTTGCGCCAAATCAACAATATTGTTTTTGACAAGTGGAAATAATAAAGCCGCAACCAGTGAATCATCGTCCATATTCAAGCCATGTAACAGCTCTACCATCTCAACACCGTCCCACATTAAATGGTAGCTGTCCGTATCCAATTTTTCATGAATATAACGCCAGGCTATTTGCAATTCTTCAAAGGTAATCGGCGACATCTGCAACGAAGCGCTCCAACTCGCTAATTCAAAAGTACTAGGGTCAAGCTCGTGTGAACGACGTATTGCAACCATAAAACCTCCTTTGCAAAATAATGAGAGAATTGAACTGCTTACACAGTCAAAGATATGCCATATTATACGTGCATTTTACTAAAATACTTACTTATTTATCTTACTTTTATTTTGTAAATGTCAGTGAACAGATGAGCTAATTGCTACACTGAACATAAAAATTAGATTACTTTTTTACCCGCTATCCGCCTGAATACTTGTATTATCTGAACATATACTTTAGCTAGTTTTAGTATATAATAAGCGATGTTTATCTCAGCACTCTCTAACAATGCTGTTGATTGGATTGTACGATGCAAGAATTCTCAAGAAGGACTAAGATCATAATGACCCCTGTTGTTGCCCTTGTTGGCAGACCAAATGTAGGTAAATCTACCTTATTCAATCGCTTAACACGCACTCGTGATGCACTTGTCGCAGATTTCCCCGGTTTAACGCGTGACCGTAAATATGGCCACGCTAATATTGCAGGACACGATTTTATTGTGATTGATACCGGCGGTATTGATGGCACAGAAGAAGGTGTAGAAGAAAAGATGGCAGAACAATCGTTATTAGCGATTGAAGAAGCGGATGTAGTACTTTTTTTAGTTGATGCACGCGCTGGCTTATTAACAGCAGATATTGGTATTGCACAATATTTAGGTCAACGAGAAAAAACTACTATCGTTGTGGCAAATAAAACTGATGGCATTGATGCAGACTCACATTGTGGCGAATTCTACCAACTTGGTTTAGGTGAAGTAGTAAAAATTGCCGCTGCACAAGGTCGTGGTGTAACCCAATTAATTGAACAAGTTTTATCCCCCCTCGCGACAGCGCTTAATTCTGAACAAGCGGGCGAAAATGAAGAAAATCTTGCCACAGAAACAAATGAATTTGATGAATGGAGCCAAGATTTTGATTTTAATAATGAAGAAGACACGGCCCTACTTGATGAAGCATTAGATGAAGAAAATAGCGAAAGTATTGCTGACAAAAATATCAAAATCGCCATCATTGGCCGCCCAAATGTAGGAAAATCTACTTTAACCAACCGCATTTTAGGTGAAGAACGTGTCGTGGTATATGATATGCCAGGCACAACGCGTGATTCGATTTATATACCAATGGAACGCGATGGGCAAGAATACACCATTATTGATACCGCAGGTGTTCGTAAACGAGGTAAAATCAATCTAGCGGTTGAAAAATTTTCTGTTATAAAAACCTTACAAGCTATTCAAGATGCAAACGTCGTGTTATTAACCATTGACGCTCGCGAAAGTATTTCCGATCAAGATCTCTCTTTATTAGGTTTTATCTTAAATGCCGGTCGTTCGCTTGTCATTGTAGTCAATAAATGGGATGGCTTATCTTACGATATCAAAGAACAAGTTAAATCAGAATTAGATCGACGGTTAGATTTTATTGATTTTGCACGCGTACATTTTATTTCTGCGTTACATGGCTCAGGTGTTGGCAATCTTTTTGACTCTGTCAAAGAAGCCTATTCATGTGCAACACAGAAAACTTCAACTTCAATGTTAACGCGTATTCTCCATATGGCGGCTGATGAACATCAACCTCCACTTGTAAATGGTCGCCGAGTAAAATTAAAATATGCCCATCCAGGCGGCTATAACCCACCGATTATTGTTATACACGGTAACCAAGTGGAAAAATTATCCGACGCGTATAAACGCTACTTATCCAATTATTTCCGCAAAAGCTTAAAAATTATCGGTTCGCCGATTCGAATTCAATTCCAAGAAGGGAATAATCCATTTGCGGGTAAAAAAAATAAATTAACCCCTAATCAATTACGTAAACGTAAACGTTTGATGAAATTTATTAAGAAAACTAAAAATAAAAAATAGCCAATACATTTGATGATATACGCTATTAGCCTACTGAATATTTAAGATTAAGAATAAAAATGATGATGCAATACTCCCTTAAATTTAATCAAGCAAAAGTATTAGTGCTTGGTGATGTAATGTTAGATCGTTATTGGTTTGGCGCGACCAATCGTATTTCACCTGAAGCGCCCGTTCCCGTGGTCAAAGTAAAAGATATGGAAGAACGCGCAGGCGGTGCAGCAAATGTCGCAATGAATATTGCAAGTTTAAATGCAACGGTTGCTCTACACGGTTTAGTTGGCCAAGATGACGCAGGCTGTGTATTGGATATGTTATTGAAAAACCATCATATCCAAAATCATTGTATAACACTCGATAGCCACCCAACTATCACTAAATTACGTATCCTTTCTCGCCATCAGCAATTATTACGCTTAGATTTTGAAGAAAGTTTTCATAACGTTGAGAGTTCACCACTATTAGCAAAACTTCAACAAAAAATTACCGGTTATGGGGCACTTATCCTATCAGATTACGGCAAAGGCACACTTGCTGCCGTTCAGCAAATGATCCAAATTGCACGACAAGCGAAAGTCCCTGTATTAATCGATCCTAAAGGCACTGATTTTGAACGCTACCGTGGTGCGACACTATTAACACCTAATATGGCAGAATTTGAAGCAGTAGTAGGGGCTTGTTTGAATGATAATGACATTGTTAGCAAAGGATTAAAGCTGATCAATGACCTTGAACTAAGTGCGTTATTAGTAACGCGTTCTGAAAAAGGTATGACTTTATTACGCCCCTATCATCCCCCATTCCACCTGCCAACACAAGCTCAAGAAGTCTATGATGTAACCGGTGCAGGAGATACCGTAATCAGTATTTTAGCGACCGCTATTGCTGATGGCAGACCTTATGAAGAAGCGTGTTATTTGGCTAATGCAGCAGCAGGTATTGTAGTAGGTAAATTAGGTACCTCTACCGTAAATGCGACAGAATTAGAAAATGTGATTCCTCATCGAGAAGAAACCGGATTTGGTATCGTCACCGAAGAACGATTAAAACAGTTTACTAAAGAAGCCAAAAATCGTGGTGAAAAAATCGTCATGACAAATGGCTGTTTTGATATTTTACACCCAGGTCACGTTTCTTATTTAGAAAATGCGCGTAAATTAGGGGATCGTTTGATTGTTGCAGTTAACTGTGATCAATCAGTGAAACGCCTGAAAGGGGAAAGCCGTCCAATCAATTCACTCAGTGCACGAATGGCAATCTTAGCGGGCTTAGCTTCTGTCGATTGGGTAATTGCTTTTGAAGAAGATACACCACAACGCTTAATCAGTGAAATATTACCCGATGTACTGGTAAAAGGTGGCGACTATAAACCTGAACAGATTGTAGGATGTCAAGAAGTATGGGCAAACGGAGGCAATGTCAAGGCATTAAACTTTGAAGATGGTTGTTCCACTACCGACGTCATTAAGAAAATTCAAGCAATAAGGTAAAGTCTGTTATTCATGGAAAAAATTATTATTGATACCGAGCAATTTCAACGTACTATTTCACGAATCTCTCATCAAATTATTGAGAAACACGCGATTCTTGATAATATCATCTTAGTTGGCATTAAACGTCGTGGTGCTGAAATCGCAGAAATGTTGCAAAAAAGAATTAGTGAACTTGCACAAATTAGTTTACCGCTAATGGCTCTTGATATTACCTTTTATCGAGATGATTTAAATTTAACGAGCAAAGATCCTGTTTATACTGGAGTAGAACATCAACTCAATATCGAAGGTAAAACGGTTATTTTAATTGATGATGTCCTATTTACTGGACGAACTATTCGTGCGGCATTAAATGCACTACTTGATTTTGGACGAGCCAAGCGAATTGAATTGGTTATTTTAGTCGATCGTGGCCATCGAGAATTACCTATTCGAGCAGATTATGTGGGCAAAAATATCCCCACTGCGCTAAATGAACAAGTACAAGTTAGAACTGAACATTATGATGGTGTAAGCCAAGTCGCTTTAATCCATTCTACTAATAAATAAAAGGTTTGATCTTATGCCTGAACCTTTTTATAAAACTTTGCTCTAACTAGCTTTAGAGCTAAACTTCAAAATCTTAAAGGAATAAATATATGAAATTAAACTCTGCAAAATCATTATTAGTTGCATTAGTGACCGCAGTTAGCTTATCTCAATCAGCAATGGCTTGGGAGGAACATGTAGTAGCAACAGTGAATAATATTCCTGTGATGGAAAGCCAAGTCCAAAGCCTACTTGGTCAGCAAAAAAATTCAAAAAAAGACCGCAAAATGGCTATTGAACATATTATTGATGATATCCTTGTTCAAAAAGCAATCGCAGATGCGGGCATTCAAGTGGACTATAAATTAGTTGATAAAGCGATCGAAGATATCGCGGCTAGCAATGGCATTACTTATGGGCAACTACTTGATGCCATAGATAATCAAGGAATTTCTCTCGATCAATATCGTGGACAAATCGCTCAGCAAATGGCAATGGAACACGTTCGCCATATGAGTATCAGTCAGTCGATTCAACTTGATCCAAATGAAGTTCAAACATTAGCAAAAAAAATGCTTGAAAAAGATAAAGCTAAAGGCAAATTAAAGAAAAGCGTGGGTACACAATATCGCATAAGTCATATTTTGATTAAAACGACCCCCGTTTTAAATGATGCAAAAGCCAAAGCGAAGTTAATGCGAATTGCTGCTGATATTAAAGCCGGCAAAACAACATTTGAACAAGCCGCAAAAGCGAATTCTATTGATTATATTTCAGCTGCTGATGGCGGTGATTTAGGTTATAATTTCTTAGATATTTACGATCCTACATTTGCAAAAGTCGCTAATAAGGCTAAACAAAATCAAATTTCTGCGCCCTTTAAATCACAATTTGGTTGGCATATTCTAAAAGTGACCGCTACCCAAAAAGCCGATCGTACAGAAGATTCATACAATCAATTTGCTTATGAGCTTCTTGCTAACCAACAAGGTCAAGAAATAGCTAAAGATTGGTTTAAAATATTGAGATCTAGCGCTGATATTCAATATGTTGATAAGCAATAATGAACAATTAAAGATTAGGAACCTCGCTTTTGCGGGGTTCTTTTATTAGTTTTAAAGGATAACAATGCGTACATCAAACTCTAAAAAACATTTGGGTCATACTGCGCGTAAGCGTTTTGGTCAAAATTTCTTATCTGATATGAATGTCATTCATAATATTGTGGCAGCAATTAACCCACGAAATGAAGATTTCTTACTTGAAATAGGGCCGGGTTTAGGTGCCTTAACGGAACCGGTTGCGGAACAAGTTGAAAAATTAACTGTGATCGAATTAGATCGTGATCTAGCAGAACGATTACGCCATCATCCATTTTTACACCATAAGTTAACAGTCATTGAACAAGATGCATTGCGATTTAATTTTCGCGATTATTTTGATAGCCTAAATTTAAACCATCATCAAGCAATACGGATATTCGGTAACTTACCTTATAATATTTCTACGCCATTAATGTTTCACTTATTCAAATTCCATGATTTGATTCAAGATATGCATTTCATGTTGCAAAAAGAAGTGGTAAAACGCTTATGTGCTGCCCCTAATAGTAAAGCATATGGTCGATTAACTATTATGGCACAATACTATTGCCAAGTTATCCCCGTACTTGAAGTACCGCCTACCGCCTTTAAACCTGCTCCGAAAGTTGATTCGGCAGTCGTACGTTTAATGCCTTATAAAACATTACCATATCCAGTTAAAGATGTTTATTGGTTAAATCGCGTAACTACACACGCTTTCAACCAACGCCGTAAAACATTACGTAATGCATTATCAACGCTATTTACTGCGCAACAATTAGAAATGCTTGGTATTAACTTAACAGATCGAGCAGAAAATCTAACAATTTCTGATTATGCACGCTTAGCAAACTGGCTATGTGATAATCCTCCAGCCATAGATACTAATCAAGAAATACTTTATGATGAGCTTTAATCACTAAAAAAGCGGGCATATTTGGAAATTTTTTTGCAAATATGCCCGCTTTTTAAGCAAAAATATTATTTTGTACCAAAAATTTTATCTCCCGCATCACCAAGCCCAGGCACAATATAACCATGTTGATTTAAATGGCTATCTATCGAAGCAGTAAATAGCTCAATATCTGGATGGGCCGCTTGTAATGCGTTAATGCCTTCTGGCGCCGCTACCAACACCAATACTTTAATATGCTTACAACCAGACTTTTTCAATAAGTCTATCGTAGCAATCATTGAACCACCGGTTGCTAACATAGGATCAACAATAATCGCTAAACGTTCTTCTACATCATTCGCTAATTTAGTGAAATAAGGAACAGGCTCTAACGTTTCTTCATCACGATAAATCCCCACCACACTAATACGCGCACTAGGAATATGCTCAAGCACACCGTCCATCATACCCAGTCCCGCTCGTAAAATAGGCACAACGGTCACTTTCTTGCCTTTAATGCGTTCTACTTCTACTTTACCGCACCAGCCATCAATCTCAACCAACTCTGTTTCCAAATCCGTAGTGGCTTCATAAGTTAATAGACTCCCCACTTCTGTTGCTAATGCACGAAAATCTTTGGTATTGATATCAGCAGAGCGCATTAAACCTAGTTTATGTTTAACTAATGGATGTTTTACTTCTACAACTTTCATGAAATGCTCCTGTTATTAATATTTAATCTAATCAATCCGTTAACGTTCAAGCGCTTTTATTTTAATCACTTCTTCATCTCTTAATACGCGACGCAAAATTTTCCCAATATTGCTTTTGGGCAGTTCATCACGAAATTCAATCTCTCTAGGAATTTTATAGCCCGTCAAATATTGTCGACAATAATTACGCAATTCTTCACGCGTCAAACTTTCATCTTTTTTGGTTACAAAGATTTTAATCGCTTCACCAGAGGTCTTACTTGGTATACCAATTGCAACCACTTCATTCACTTTTGGGTTATGTGCGATTACATCTTCAATTTCATTCGGATACACATTAAAACCCGAAACAATGATCATATCTTTTTTGCGATCCACCACCCGCAAATTAAGATCTTCCCCCATCACCACTATATCCCCAGTTGCCATCCAGCCGTCTTTTAATACTTCCGCAGTATCTACTGGGCGCTGCCAATAACCTTGCATCACCTGAGGGCCTTTCACCCACAATTCCCCCGGCTCTCCCATTGCAACATCTTTGCCGGCATCATCAACAATGCGAATATCTGTATTAGGAACAGGCACACCAATCGAACCGTTATGCTCAACGGCATCACTTCGCGTTGCAGAGACTAACGGACAACATTCTGTCATTCCATAACCTTCTACAATATAGCAACCGGTTAAATTATGCCAATGTTTTGCAACCGCAGCTTGAATAGAAGCCCCACCACCGACTGTTAGTTTTAAATGCGAAAAATCAAGTTCCTTAAAAGACTGATTATTTAACAACATATTAAACAGCGTATTTACACCTGTAATCGCCACAAAAGGATATTTTTTTAATTCTTTAATAAAACCTGGAATATCACGCGGATTAGTAATTAATAAGCCCGTGATCCCCATTTCAATAAACAGTAAACAATTCACGGACAGCCCAAAAATATGATATAGCGGTAAAGGAATAGCGGCAATAGGCTCGCGCGCGCCCTTCAATAACGGCTCAGCAACCCATTTTGTTTGCATAAGATTCGCAATAATAGAACCATGCGTTAACATAGCTCCTTTAGCAACACCGGTCGTGCCACCTGTATATTGAAGAAAAGCAAGATCATTTTTATCTAGCAATGGCTTAACATACTGTCGCTGTTTACCAACGCTCAACGCTTCACGAAAACTAACCGCATGTGGCAACTTATATTTTGGCACTAACTTCTTCACGTACTTCACAATAAAATTAACTAAAGTACGTTTACCAAATGAAAGTTGATCGCCCATTCTGGTTAAAATCACGTGTTTAATTTGAGTATTAAACACTACCTTTTCTAAAGTAGCAGCAAAGTTTGAAATAATAACAATCGCTGTTGCACCGCTATCATTTAATTGATGTTCTAATTCACGAGGCGTATAAAGTGGGTTAACATTTACTACCACTAAACCTGCTCGCAAGGCACCAAATAAAGAGATCGGATATTGCAATAAATTTGGCATCATTAATGCAATTCGATCACCTTTTTTTAAGCGTAATTCATTTTGTAAATATGCTGCAAAAGCACGACTACGTTCTTCAAACTTACGAAACGTAAGAATTTGTCCCATATTAATATACGCAGGAGTATCTGGATGTTTACGTATCGACATTTCAAACATTTCCACTAATGATTCATAAGGATGAACATCAATGGTTTTTGCCGAACCTTCCGGATAATTTTTTAACCAAATTTTATCCATTATTTCTCCTATTCCACTCGCCCTAAAAAGATAGGGTTTAATTGACTTAGCTGTTTCTTATCTATTATTTTTTTTATGCTAAAAAATGTCATACTAGTACAAATAAACATCATAAAGACAACGACTAACTCATTCGCAAATAATTGTGTAAAACCTACCGCTGATCCAATTAATACCATCAATGGCACCACATAAATCCAAAAAATGCTCCACAGCAATGTTTGTTCTGGCAATCCAATTTTAACCATATCGCCTGCGACCAACGGCATATTTACTGATAATTCAAAATGAGGAACTCTTTCTTTTACTAAAGAAGACAATAACTGAGTCCCACAATCAGCTTTCGCACCACAATTACCACAAGCCGTTTTAACACTGCATCGCACAAGGGCTTTACCATTTTGATAATGCACAACTGTTGCTGTTTCAACCATCATTCGTTTTCATTCCATTGATTTTAATGACTAAAAGAAAAATAAAAAACGGCAAGATTGTAGCAAATTTTTACAAAAAATTCGCTAGATCTCACCGCTTTCTTGATCTTATAGAGTTAATTTATACTTCTTAGACACTCACTGCTTAAAATAAAAACAAACTTATGGCTAAGTTGCAATTTACTTTTCATGATTACTGATTACCGAAGTTTGAGAAGCATCTAATTTTTGTTCTTCAGTCAAACTGAGTGAGCCTAAATCCGTACGATGCTCCAACACACCATTTTCTAATAAATCAAAATCACTAATTTTACGCTGTTGTTTTTCTAACTGTTCTGCAGTTGGCACATGTTTTTCAGGTTCATTATAGCTAACAGGTTGAATAGAATTACTGAATGGCAACGTCTGTAAAACAAGTTGTTCAACTTGTAAGCCATCATTATCACTATTCATCATATTAACGCCTAACACCGCAACAAAACAGACAGAAGCCGCAATGCCCGCTTGTATGATAGGAGTGCCCCAACCTTTTAACTTAAGTAACATACCTTTAGGCTTTGCGACATCACTGGATGTATTAACTGACTGAGTTTCAATTTCCTCATTTTCAAGCAATACTTCCATTTTCAATGAAAAATCACGACCAAGGATAATTTCATCACTGTGCATAATAGCACTAATTGCATGATAATTAGCCCATTTTTGCTTTAATACTGGATCAGTAGATAATTCGTTGAGAAACACATCATCAACTTTGCTTCCATCAATAAAAGCGGAAAGGTTTTCTCTTTGTTGCATAATAACTCCGATAAAATATTAACTCTGTTGCATCAGTGGATTGATTTTCGCATCAATCGCTTCTCTTGCTCGGAAGATACGAGAACGAACTGTACCTACTGGGCATTGCATCACTTCCGCAATTTCTTCGTAGCTTAATCCTTCTAACTCGCGCAAAGTAATTGCTGTCTTTAGTTCATCAGGTAAGCTTTCTATAGTGTTAAATACGACATGCTTTAGTTCTTCTGATAGCACCATACTTTCAGGAGTATCACTTTCTCGAAGTTGCGCCCCCACATCAAAAGTTTCAGCATCTTCTGCTAAAATATCTTCTTTAGGTGGTCTTCTACCTAAAGCAGTTAAATGGTTTTTTGCCGTATTTACAGCAATACGATAAAGCCAGGTATAAAAAGCACTTTCTCCACGGAAAGATGCTAACGAACGATAAGCCTTAATAAAAGACTCTTGAACAATATCAGGAATATCATCGCGTGCCACGTAACGAGTCAATAAACCCGCCACTCTGTTTTGATAACGCACGACGAGTAAGTTAAACGCTTTTTTATCACCTTGCTGTGCACGCTCAACCAATACTTGATCGGTTATTTGGTCACCCATTTTATTTGCGTTCTCCTACTCAATTCAATCTATATATCCATCCTTTTATTCTATCGTTTTAACCTTGTATACTGCTTAGTATATTGTTAATTCGAAAAGTTCAAATAAAGGAAGAATCAATCTAAAATTTACAAATCAAGTTAATTCAATCTGAGGTAAGACGATTTATTAATAACAAGATTGTAATTTATATCTGTTAAGGTTGGGAAAAACTAAAAACGAATTTCATCGTTTCTAAAGAAAACAACCGGTCAGATTTTACTGAATTTTCATAAAATTTCCATAAAATATAATCTGTTAGTTGCATTTATCTCGAATTTTTCAAAATTAAGCGGATTAATTTAACTTTTTAGCGCGTAAAGAGAGGAAATATAACCAAATAGATATAAAAAACCCGCATCGAAATGCGGGAAAGTATGGATAGTGAATTTCTTAGCCAACCAAATTTCGTTTCATTTAATTAAGGTAATCATCGAAATACGTTGGAAAGAATTTTTCTTATTATATTGAGTTATGTTGTGTGTTGATGTTTGCATATTGTTCCATATGCAAGTGTTATATTAGCTGTAAATAACTGAACGTCAATAGAATTTTTCACTATAAACTGTAGTTTTATTATTAAATTAAAATCAAAAAATAGTGAATAATGCTAATAATTACAAAACAAGCAGTAGATAATATTAACTTATGATCAATTCCATATATATAAAATGGCTTTTTACACGAAATATAAAGCCTTATACTATTAATCTGATTGATTATATTTTAACCACCCTGTTCTTCTAAAAAGTTAAAATAAACTATTTTCTTTGCGATGAGATAATAAATTTGTTAGCCTGCATTTGATTATTCGTTGAAAATATAACAAGGACAAATATGATGACATCTTTTCAAGCAGTCGTTTCTGATTTAGATGGTACATTGCTGAACGCTGATCATACAATAAGCCAATTCACTATTGAGACCCTCAATAAACTTGCTCACAACGGCACTGATATTTTTTTTGCAACCGGTCGAAATTATCCTGATGTAAAACATATCATCAACAAAATAAATGTCGATCAAGCAATGTTAATTACCTCAAATGGCGCTAGAGCCAATTTCCTATCTGGTCAACAAATTTTTAGTCATCATTTAGCTGAAGATCTAGCAGAAAAATTAATGAATATTCCTTTCGATAACTCACGTGTATGCATAAACACTTATCAAGGTGACGAATGGTTTATCAGTACAGACATTGCGCAACTAAAAAAATATCATCAAGACTCTGGCTTTTGCTATCAAGTAGTCGATTTTCAGCAACATCACCCTCGCCAAACAGAGAAAATCTTCTTCATTGCGAAAACCGTTGAAGATTTACTGCCAATCGAACAATATTAACACACTATTTTGGCGATCAAATTTATATAACTTACTCTTCACCTGTTTGCTTAGAAGTTATGCATAAAACCGTCTCAAAAAAGAATGCATTGGCTGAATTAGTTAAATTACGCGGTTATACCTTGCAAGATTGTCTCGCTTTTGGCGATGGCATGAATGATCTAGAAATGCTAGCTCATGTAGGAAAAGGTTGCATGATGTCAAATGCTGATCAGCGTTTAATCCATGCATTGCCGCAAAATGAAATGATTGGTAAAAATACCGAGGACGCTGTAGCAAAATATATTCAAAAAGTTTTTAAATTAGCTTAATTTAAAGATCGAAAATACCGAATAATCGAAAAATATGTGCGCAATTACATATATAAAAAAATAAAAAATTTGATCATAAATATTCAATAAAAGTAAATAGATAATGTTCTTGATTATTTGTACTCTATATACTATGCGATATTGAGTGGCAACTAGCGGCTAAATATCACTATTAATAATGACAAGGAGAAAAGAATGAAACTGGTTAAATTAACGGCATTAACGCTTGCTTCAGCATTTGTTTTAAGCGGTTGTACTTATCATCATAATCATAAGCATTATACTGATCAACACAATCAAGCTATTTTACAAGAGCAAGCAACATTAGGCTTAAATTGGGTCCAACAATCAGGTGAATATCAAGCGCTTGCCCACCAAGCTTTCAATATGGCAAAAATGGCATTTGATCAAGCAAAAGCTAAAAAAGGGAAGAAGAAAGCAGTCATCGTGGATTTAGATGAAACTATGCTTGATAACAGCGCTTACGCTGGTTGGCAAGTAAAAAATCACGAAACATTTAATGATGAAAGCTGGACACGCTGGGTAAATGCGCGCCAAACACAAGCAATTACAGGGGCTGTTGCATTTAATAACTATGTGAATAGCCACAAAGGTACAATGTTTTATGTATCGAACCGTAAAGATAGCACCGACAAAGCAAGCACAATTGAGAATATGAAGCAACTGGGCTTTAAGGGTGTGAGTGAAAATAAAGTATTCCTTAAAAAGGATAAATCCAATAAAACGCCTCGCTTTATTGAAATTGAAAAACAAGGTTACGATATCGTGCTTTATATTGGCGATAACTTAAATGACTTTGGTGATGCTACTTATAAAAAATCAAACGAAGAACGCCGTCAGTTCGTGCAAGAAAATAGCGCGAAGTTTGGTAAAACCTTCATTGTATTACCAAATCCTAACTATGGCGACTGGGAAGCGGGTTTAGATAAAAATTATTATAAAGGTGATGTAAAAAGCCGTCTAGATATCCGCCGTAACGCGATTAATGCTTGGGATGGCAAATAATCATTCTGTCCTTAATAAAGACCGCTCTAAGCGGTCTTTTTTCTATATAAAAAAGCAAAATTTTGCTAGGATTAACTCGTTATTCATATCACAGGATCAAAACCATGACATCGATGCAAATTAACCTCTCTCAACAGCCCGCGCCATCAATATGGGGAGAAAAAGCTATCCTTTCTGCCCATCAAAATGGCTTTACCATTCATCTTCACGCTGATCGCCTAACCACTATTCAAAAAGCAGCACGTAAAATTAAAAATCAAAATATCCTCAACGTATCACTAGTTGGCGAAGGGTGGGGCTTGGAAGAGTGTTGGGCTTTTCAGCAAGGGTTTGTGAGTGTTCGCCATTGTGGCCAAATACAATATCCACCACTTGCTGAACAGCACCCTGAATTCGAAGCACGGTTAAACTGTACTGATTTTGCGCGAAAAATTATCAACGAAGCATCAAACACATTAACCCCAGAACAACTCGCTAAACAAGCGACTGAATTTATTACACAACAAGCGATTAAATATAACCTTCACAACGCTGTTAAATTTGAAATAATACAGGGTCAAGCATTAGATACCGCAAATTATGCCGGTATTTGGGCGGTTGGCAAAGGTTCAGCTAATCAACCCGCTTTACTTAAATTAGATTTTAATCCAACCGGTGATGAAAATGCGCCGGTATTAGCCTCTTTAGTTGGTAAAGGCATCACCCTTTGATAGCGGAGGTTATAGCCTTAAACCCAGTGATTCAATAAGTACCATGCGTACCGATATGGGCGGAGCAGCATTAGTTACTGCCGCATTAGGCCTAGCAATTGCTCGCGGTTTAACCGCACGTGTTAAACTATATCTCTGTTGTGCTGAAAATATGGTGAGCAGTCGTGCGGTTAAGCTCGGTGATCTTATTCATTACCGCAATGGTATTTCAGTTGAAGTATTAAATACGGATGCAGAAGGTAGATTAGTATTGGCTGATGGCCTGATTGATGCAGCTGCTGACCAAGCATAATTTATTATTGACGCTGCCACCTTAACCGGCGCCCAAAGTAGCCGTTGGCAATGATTACCATACTGTGTTAGCAATGGATGATCAATTAGTCAACCAGTTATTAACTGCTGCTGACGCGGAAAATGAACCTTTTTGGCGATTGCCTTTTGCTGAATTTCATAGAACACAAATTAGCTCTTGCTGTGCAGATATTGCCAACATTAGCTCTGTACCTGTCGCAGCAGGTGCTAGCACTGCTTGTGGCTTTTTATCGTATTTCGTGCCAAATTATCAGCAGAATTGGCTACACATTGACGCTTCCGCCACTTTCCACCGTTCTGCAAGCGATCTATAGGCGGTGGGAGCAACAGGATTAGGCATTAGAACCTTAGCTAATTTATTACTAAGCAAAGCAACTGCCAAAAACACGTAGAATTTGACCGCATCTACTTCAATAACGTAAGCGGTTACATAACGAGCTAATTAATGATAATTTCCCTTAGATGAGGTTTATTTAGGATATTATGAACTATCTGACGC
Organism: [Haemophilus] ducreyi; assembly: GCF_900109315.1. GTDB lineage: Bacteria > Pseudomonadota > Gammaproteobacteria > Enterobacterales > Pasteurellaceae > Haemophilus_B > Haemophilus_B ducreyi. The sequence continues at coordinate 122,761 of NZ_FOJC01000006.1, forward strand.
AGGCAACGGAGACACTCAGTTTATATAGTCAGGCGATCGACCGATTGCAACACAATCTTGACCAACATTTCAATCAAGCAGTCGAAATGATTTTAAACTGTGCAGGACGCGTAGTGGTGGCAGGAATTGGCAAATCTGGATTAGTCGGTAAAAAAATGGTAGCAACTTTTGCCTCAACCGGCACACCAAGTTTTTATTTACACCCAACTGAAGCCTTTCACGGTGATTTAGGAATGTTAAAAGCTATTGATATTGTATTATTAATATCAAACAGTGGCGAAACTGATGATGTAATCAAATTACTGCCGAGCTTAAAAAATTTTGGTAACCAAATTATTGCAATGACGGGTAATCGCCATTCAACATTGGCACAACATGCTGATTTAGTATTGGATATTAGTGTTGAACGTGAGGCTTGCCCAAATAATCTTGCGCCCACGACGTCCACTTTAGTCACAATGGCATTAGGCGATGCTTTAGCAATTGCCTTGATAAAAGCACGTGATTTCAAAGCACACGATTTTGCCCGCTTTCATCCTGGTGGCAGCCTAGGGCGTAAATTACTGAATAGAGTAAAAGATGTAATGCAAACTAAATTGCCCATTACTTCACCCACTGCCGATTTTAGTACCATTTTAAGTGTAATGAATGAAGGGAGAATGGGACTAGCGCTGATTATGCAAGGCGAACAATTATGCGGTATCATTACTGATGGTGATATTAGACGTACACTTGCACAATTTGGAGCGACAAGTTTAAGCAAAACGGCTGAGCAAATTATGACGAAAAAGCCGAAAACTATTTTAGATTCCGTTTATTTAGCTAAAGCCGAAGAAATGATGAAAGCGCTACATATTCATTCATTAATTGCCGTAAATGACGTTGGGCAAGTTTCTGGCATTCTTGAATTTTCAAACTAAGGATAAAATGGCAAAATCAAATTATATTACCCGTACCGGCTGGCAAACACTCGATCAAGAGCTGAAATATCTTTGGAAAGAAGAACGCCCAAAGGTAACACAATCAGTTTCAGAAGCAGCTGCATTAGGCGATCGCAGTGAAAATGCTGAATATATTTACGGTAACCGGCGGTTACGCGAAATTGATCGGCGGATTCGATTTCTTTCGAAGCGACTAGAAGCCTTACAAATCATTGATTATCATCCACAACAAGCTGGCAAAGTGTTCTTTGGTGCTTGGGTAGAATTAGAAAACAATGAGGGCGAAATTAATCAATATCGAATTGTCGGCTGTGATGAATTTGACCCAACCAAAAATTGGATTTCGATTGATTCGCCCGTTGCACGCGCTTTAATCGGTAAATGCGTTGATGATGAAATTGAAGTACAAACGCCAACAGGCAAAGCTGTGTTTTATATCAATAAAATTTGGTATGACACAAAATCGCTTTATTAAGCCAACTGATTACTTCCCTTCACTTGGCTCTCAAATAGCGGTTATTTTTGGCCTAAATTTACCAAAATAAACCGCTTGAGCTCACCATTATAGTGCTTTTAATACATTCACCATTTCGATTGCACCTAAAGCACATTCTGCGCCTTTATTGCCCGCTTTTGTGCCCGCACGCTCAATGGCTTGTTCAATACTTTCTGTGGTCAATACACCAAACATAATTGGCACACCCGTTTGTAACGCTACTGCACCAATGCCTTTTGCTACTTCATTACAAACATAATCATAATGCGTGGTTGAGCCACGTATCACCGTACCTAAGCAAATTACTGCATCATATTTACCGCTTTCTGCCATTTTTTTGGCAACAAGTGGAATTTCAAAAGCACCTGGCACCCAAACAGTGTCAATATCCGATTCTACCGCACCGTGGCGCACGAGTGTATCTACTGCACCACTTAATAATTTATCATTAATAAAATCATTAAAACGTGCCGTTACAACGCTGAATTTTAAACCTGTAGCGACTAAATTACCGGTAATTTTTGCCATGTTGATCTGTCCTTATCAAATAAAAAATTGTGAGATCACAAGTATTAATACTTGTGGTTAAAATAAGATGGATTGTTTGTGTAAGAGCGCCATTTTGTCCAACACGACGTTATTGTTCAAAGTTAAACATATGCCCCATTTTGATCTGTTTTACTTTCAAGTAATCAATATCATTTTGGTTTGGTTCAACAATAATTGGCTCACGTGCGAGAATATTTAAGCCTTGTTGTTTTAAGCCACTAATTTTAGCTGGATTATTGGTCAATAAGCGAGTGGATTTCACGCCTAAGGCTTGGAAAATCTGCGCACCAATATAGTATTCGCGTTCATCTTCCTTAAAACCTAGCGCAAGGTTTGCCTCAACCGTATCCATACCTTTATCTTGTAGTTCATAGGCACGTAATTTATTGATTAAACCAATACCGCGACCTTCTTGGCGTAAATATAATACGACGCCTCGCCCTTCTTGCTCAATTTGCGTCATTGCTGCAGCAAATTGTTGGCCACAATCACAACGTTGAGAACCAAACGCATCGCCGGTTAAGCACTCTGAATGGATACGTGCTAATACGGCTTGGCCATCACCAATCTCGCCTTTTACTAAAGCGATATGCTCTTTGCCTGAAATCACTTCAACAAAACTATGCGCCATAAATTCACCATATTTAGTCGGCATTTTCACAACTGAAACCAATTTAACCAAGCTGTCATATTTACGGCGATATTCTTGTAGCTGTGCAATGGTAATAAAAGGCATATTATGTTTAACCGCTAGTGCTTGTAATTGTGGCATAGTCATCATAGTGCCATCATCAGCCATGATTTCACAACATAAGCCTGCAGGCTTTAAGCCTGCTAAGCGCGCTAAATCGACTGTTGCTTCTGTATGGCCATTACGTACCAACACGCCCCCCTCTTTGGCAATCAATGGGAACATATGCCCTGGGCGACGAAAATCAGCCGCTTGTGCATTTTGTTCAAGCATTTTTAATGCGGTCAGTGAGCGTTCAAAGGCTGAAATACCAGTGCCCGTATTAATATGATCAACGGATACAGTGAAAGCTGTTTCATGATTATCCGTATTATTTGTCACCATTGGATGAAAACTTAATTTATCCGCTAGCGCTTGTGAAATTGGCGTACAAATCAAACCTTTGCCATAAGTCGCCATAAAATTAATATTTTCTGGTGTAGCAAATTCTAAGGCACAAATAAAATCGCCTTCATTCTCACGGTTTTCATCATCAGAAACTAAAATAATTTTGCCCGCCGCAATTGCTGCTAAGGCTTCATCTACTGTTGAAAATTGAAACATTGTTTTCTCTTGTTAAACTTAAATACGCAACGCCACGTAATCATTGTGGAATAAATTAAAAACCTACTTTTTCTAAAAACTCAGCAGTAATTGCATTTTTAGATGGTGTACTTGTCCGCTTCATTACAAACTGTTCGATATATTTACCAACGATATCATTTTCTAAATTCACTATACTACCTAGCGTTTTTGTGGCTAAATTAGTTTGATTAATCGTATGCGGAATAATTGACACGCGAAAACTCCCCTGATCAGTATCAACTACAGTTAAACTAATACCATCAATGGTAATTGAGCCTTTTTCTACAATATAACGCATTAATTTAAGGCTAGTTTTAACCCGATACCAAGTAGAGTGATTTGCGGGAGTAATTTGAATAATTTCACCGGTGCCATCAATATGACCAGATACAATATGACCACCAAAACGGCCATTCATTGGCATTGCACGTTCTAGATTAACCGGGCTAGCTACGTGTAACTGTGCCAATGATGTACGGCGTAAAGTTTCCGCCATCACATCGGCTGTAAATTGTATTGAGTTAAAAGAAGTGACGGTTAAACAGACACCATTCACGGCTATGCTATCGCCTAAATGTACATCTTTGAGTACCTTGCAAGCATTAATGGTCAGTACCGCAAAATCACCTGATTGCTTGATATTCGCAACTTTACCCACTTCTTCAATAATACCTGTAAACATAAATTCTCCTGCTGTCAGCTTGCTAATTTTTGCGATGATGAAACGTCATAATCTAACAAGATATCGTCGCCTATGTATTGTGTGGATTTAAGCGTTAAATTAACCGCTTCCGCTAGTTGCAAAATACCTGCGCCACCGATAGGACTTTTGGCAGTGCTTCCTCCTAATAATTTAGGTGCAATATAACAATGAATTCTGTTAACAACGCCGGCTTTCAATGCACTAAAATTCAGTGTTGATCCCCCTTCAAGCAAGACACTGTCAATTTGCATTGCACCTAATTTGGCTAATAAATCAACTAAATCAACCTGTTTGTTGGCTACCTTACATTGGATAATTTGCACGCCAAAGGCTTTCAATTGCGCTATTTTTGTACTATCAGTTGAAGCGGTTGCAATAATGGTTGGATATTGGCGCGCTGTTTGAACTAATTGGCACGCTAGAGGCGTTCGCAAGTGGCTATCACACACAACGCGTATTGGTTGTTTAGCATTCGGCATTCGACTATTTAACATCGGATTATCCGCTAATACGGTGCCCACTCCAACCATAATGGCGCTATATTGATGACGTGTGATTTGCACATTTTGGCGTGCTAATTCACCGCTAATCCATTTGGATTCACCTGTAGCGGTAGCAATTTTGCCATCTACTGTCATTGCATATTTAAGCAACACATAAGGAGATGTAGTTTGCATATAATGAAAAAAAATGGGGTTGAGCTGATCGCAAGCTTCTCGCATAAAATCAGCGATCACTTCTATGCCCGCTGCTTGTAATTGTTTAATCCCCTTCCCCGCAACCAGTGGATTAGGATCACGAGAGCCCACAAACACTTTGTTAATTCCTCGTTCAATAAGCAAATCAGTACAAGGCGGTGTGCGCCCATAATGGCAACAAGGCTCAAGTGTAACGTAAGCAGTGGCCCCTGTGAGATCTTGCTGACAATTTAAAATAGCATTACGCTCTGCGTGCCATTCGCCTACCTTTTGGTGATAACCTTCTGCGATGATTTGATCATTTTTAACGATCACACAACCCACTAATGGATTAGGATTAGTCCAACCACGTGCTTGTTCTGCCAGTGCTATCGCACGAGCCATATAGTCAACATCTGTCATATCAATGAATAATAAGCGGGCAAGTGAATGGAACCACTATAAGCGGACTAATTTGCATTAAATAGTGCAAATTAACTAATGAAAAAGCCTTGAAATCCTAAGATCTCAAGGCTTATGCAAAAAGAATAGCGAAAACAACCGCTTGAAACGGGTTTTCTTATTTCTGCTCTTCTTCCATCCAGACTATACTGTCGGTACTAGAATTTCACTAGTTCCTGCTAAACTTGATGTTAATCGAAATTCGGCTCGCGGACTTTACCGCCGATCGGGAATTTCACCCTGCCCTGAAGATTAAAATAGTATTAAAAAAATTATTTTCAATTCTGCTTGTATTAACTACAAAAGTCAAGCAAGAATTAGTGTTTAGCTAATGCCATAGAAAGTAAAGTGATTGGGTGAATACAACTCACATTACTTGACATATCCACTTGCCATTTACAGGTTTCACACTCTGAAATAACATAATCAAAATCACCATCATTGATATGTTCAAACAACGTGCGCCCAATGGCTTGCGAAGTTTGATAATTTTCTGCTTTAAAACCATAAGTGCCAGCAATACCACAACATTGTGAAGGTAAAACAACGACTTCTAATTCAGGAATCTGTTTTAATAATTCCAAGCTATAAGGCGCCCACCCCGCTTTTTCGACATGGCAAGCCGTATGATATGCGACCCGTAATCGTAAAGGTTTAAGCGGCAGTTTTTTACCTTGTTTTTGCAATTTATATAGATAACGCGTAATGATATCAATATGCAAACTGACGGTTGCATTCGGAATGCCTAACACGTGGCTATATTCTTCTTTAATATTTGCAGTACAGCTTGAAGAAGTACCCACAATATCAAGATTATGCTTAACCATTTTCTCTAATTGAGTAAGATTAAATTTCGCTTGTTTTTTAGCACGTTCAGGAAAACCATTTACCATTAACGGTAAACCACAACATTTTTCTTTCTCAAGTAATAATACGCCAATATCAAGTGCGTTCATAACATCAATCACTTCTTTCCCTAGTTGAGGGTTATTATAATTAACATAACAGCCGTGATAATAGGCAACATGTTGTTTAAATTGTGCCTGACGTTTAGCTTCTTTTTTCATATACCAATTGCGAAATGAACCAAAAGCATATTTTGGCAAGGTGCGGTGCTTACTCACTTTTAACGTTTTTTCGAGTAAGAAACGCGTTACTTTTAAGCCTGTAATAGTATTGACCAAAGGTGCAAAGGGTGTATTTAAACGCCCCATAATATCGGTATTACTCAACACAGCATCACGCAATTTATGCACAAGCGGTTTATTTTGCCGTTCAACATAGCGATTTCTAGCACGAACAATAATATCACCAATTTTAACATCAGACGGACAAGCAATTTCACAACGTTTGCAATTAGTGCAATATTTCAATGCCTCATCATAAAAATCTGCACTTTTTAGCCGTAGCCGTTCACCATCTGGCCCCGACTGCTTTGGCCCTGGATAAAACGGATTATTGCGCGAAACAGGACAGACTGCCGTACACGCAGTACATTTCAAACAGCTTTCAAAACTCGGATCAAAATGTTGATGTTCAATGACTGAATGAGTATTTCGTTGAGCATTTTCAATCAATTGTTGAATATTCATTTTGTACCTCCCACCCGTTCTGCTACTGTTAATGCGGTCACAATTGACACACCAGATGCACAACCTTGTTCAATGCCTAAAAAACCACCAAGAACATTTCCTATTGCATAAAGATTTGGAATAAGATTCCCATTTTTATAAACTTGGCAATGATGATTAATCGCCACCCCAGCAGATTGATAAGGTTGCGCTGCGGCAAAACGTTTATCAGTCCAAGACGCTCTCTCCGAATTAATAAAGGCTTTATTTCCGATAATATCCAAGTCAAAAATAGGTTCCTTTACTCGCTCAAATTCAGCGACTAAACCATTACTAAAGAAACTCCCCGAAGCCAATACAAAATGATCTGCATTAATCGATTCTTCTTGATGTAATGTCGTGAAAATACGCGCAACACGATCACCGCCAAACTCAGCGCTCACTGTTCGGTCGCCATTCAGTAGCAATCCACCTAATTTTTCAAATTGATCACGTAATGTTCGATGCTGGCGAATACCAATTAATGAAGGGGGTAAAGTGGGTAATTCAAATAAAACTAACGCCGTTGCTTGTTTTAAACTATCAAAAAACCCTTGATCATCTAAACCAAAACAAGCGGGTAAAAATACCGCTTGTGCATTCCCCGCCGCCTGTTTTATTTCTTGTACTAAATCCTCAAACGCTAGTTTATGCTCAAGTAATTGAGCAATATTAACACTCCGAAATTCTCGCGCATTTTGACGTAAATAGTCTAATTCTGGAATATTCAAATAGCCTATTGAGAAATCACAATGCGAAAATGCTGCGTTCTGCTTTAAATTATCGACTAATATTTGTGGCTGGAAATCGTGATAACCTTCGATACCTAAAATAGCAATCTGACGATAAGGGAAATGTTCATTTTCTGCTATAACAGGCACACTTTTAGGCGATAACCAAGTATGGCGTAAACCACCTAAGGGCGTAACACGTAAATGGTGTTGTTTATGGCTGCCAACCAAACCTAATTCTTGCATAAGCTGCTCAAATTGTTGCACTTTAGCTACAACTTGATGTTGACCTAATAAACAATAAGGATGTTCGGGTGCTTGTTGGCTTAACTCAGCAAAAGCCTCACAAAAAACGTGTACTTTTTGCCCGCTTGGTAAACATGAAAGTAGATCCATTGAGCCTGATGAAAAATCTATTGCAGCTTGGCCATTATTAATAATCGCACACTGTTTGCCTTGTTTTTGTAACGCTATACCACAGGTAAGACCGGCTAGTCCTCCACCTATAATGACAACATCAAAATTCATTGCTGTTCACTCCCCCTAGATGGCTTAATTCAACATCATTCAACCCTAATAAACTATAATAGATCCAACTAGAAAATTCTGCTTCACGCATCGCATCGCCCCACGCTATTGGTTGAATACCACGCCAACGTTCTTCCATAAAGGAAGCCAGTTGAGTGGTTGATTCTGTCGGTGTCGAGACATTAAAACGGCTCATTAAACCTGCAGCACGACAAGCGCACAGTTCTGCTTGACAAGTCCCCATTCCAACTCGAGTACGACGACGTAAATCAACTAAATTATTTACATTCAATTCATCTATGGCATAACGTACTTCACCTGCAGTTACTGCTTCACATTCACAAATAAGCGTGCTATCTAACCGTTTATTTTCAAGTAAACGTGTTGCACGTGATCCGTGTCGATAAACGGCAGAATGACGAATCGTATTGGGCAAAGATATAATCTTTTGGCTGGTTTCTGCCCGGCTTTCACTTGATCCTGGCAAAGCGCATTCTGCAGTAATACAGCGGCTGACTTTATTTAATTTTTTGCAAACAAGATCCGTCGCCCACTCAGCCATTAAACGATAGGTCATTAATTTGCCACCGGTAATGGTAATAAAGCCATCTAAGCCACCACGCTCAGCGTGATCAAGTAATACAATACCACGGCTAACATTACGCCCCGAAGGATCATCATCTGTTGCAACTAATGGCCTTACGCCGGCATAAGCACGTAATACTCGCGTATGGCGTAAACAAGGCGCTAACTTCTCACCTTCTTTAAAAAGAACATCCACTTCTTCAGGTGTCACTTCCATATTATCAATTTGATCATAAGGAATACGATCAGAAGTCGTGCCAATAATGCAAATCGTATCCCCCGGCACTAAAATATCCGCATTAGCTGGCTTACGACAACGATTAATCACCATATTATTAATTCGATGTCCCATAACTAATAACGCACCTTTCGCTGGAAACATTCTAATTTTCAGATCCGCATACTCAGCAATGCCTTGTCCCCAAATTCCGCCGGCATTCACAACCACTTGCGCAAAAAATTGTCGCTCACACTGATTAGAATGATCATAAACTTTTACGCCAATGACACGACCACCTTCACGGATAAGTCCTTTTACTTCACAATAAGTAAAAATTTTTGCACCATTTTCTGTGGCATCTAGCATATTAGAAGCGGTTAAACGGAAAGGATCGATTGAACCATCGGGAACAACAACTGCACCCACTAGTTCAGGATTAACGGAGGGTTCTAATTTTTTAGCAAGTTCTGGGTCAATTGCTACTGCTTCAATACTTGATGCAGTACAAGATTCAAGAAAAGTTTTTTGATAATTAAGATCATCTTCAGGTAAAGTAATAAACAGACCTTTAGTATCATCAACACAATGGCGAGCAATTTTTTTCAAAATAAGATTTTCTTTAATACACTCCTCTGCAGACTCACGATCATTTACAGCATAACGTGCTCCACTATGCAATAAACCATGATTACGACCGGTTGCACCCGTTGCAATATCACGGCGCTCAAGCAATACACATTTTAAACCGCGCAAGGCACAATCGCGTGCAATACCCGCTCCAGTCGCACCACCACCAATAATAATAACATCGGTACTAATTGGTGAAAAATCAGCAACATTTCGATATATTTGAGGCGAAATGTTCATACAAAACCTCCCCCACTTTACTTAAATGAAATAAAAAGAAAAGAAAACAATAGCGATATTGTATGCAAATGAGCGATAAAGAACAACAAAATGAGCAAAAAAGAAATTAGAATGTGAATAATGTCACATAGCTTAATTCTCAATAGTTAACGCTACTAGCAAATGAAAGTAAATGAACGCAAATGAAAAAAATGCCTAGCATTACGCTGCTAGGCATTTTTTCAGTAGCTAACATGAGACTTTAGTAAGTCTATCTAACCGACTTATGCGATACTCTATTAAATTCTACTTCAGATCTTGAATCTAATGATTGCGAAGAACCATTTAATGAAGCAGATTTTTTATTAGCTTCTTCTTGCTCCCATTGCTTATATAGTTTAGCTATTCTAGCCTCATCTTTTTTAGCATCTTTTCTCTCCTGTTTAGTACGTTCATGATATTCCTTTGCTTTTTTCATAAATGCTTCACTGACTGAATCACCGGATAAAAATGCATCTCTCTCTAACGCTTGCTTAGGGTATCCTAACCCCCCCGTGATATAGAGTATATTATTTTTATCGAATAATTTAGCATCATAACCTTTATTATCAATTATTTTAGCTAACGCATCCTGTTCATGATGAGTCAATTCATGCACAATAGTATTTAAAACTTCACCATTATTCTTTAAACGTGAATGAAATGCGCTTTTTACGGGCTTATCATATATTGATAACATACCATCCTTGTAAGAACCATGTTCTGAAGATAGAATATTTGCTGCTTTTCTTCTCATAATATCAAGAGACACTGGTGCTAATTCGGTATTTAATTCTTGCTCAAAGATCTCTTGTTTAGCCCGGCTAACTGTATCAAATATATATTTGATCGCATATTCATTACCAGAAATTTTCGAATTAGCTAAATGTTCTAATAATAATCGGTTAGAAGATAGTTTTTCAATTAGCCTATTGTTTACATAATTTCTTACCGCTTGATATGTATCACTTAACGGAAGATTTTTATATATTTCAGCAACGGATCGTAAGATCTGTTTACCATCTTTACCATCTAGATTCCTTAGGGAATATGTAGGTGCTACTTCATTTGAAATATTTTGACGAGTATTAAATAATTTCTGATAAACATTAATATCTTCATCTGTTTTACCTTCCGTAACTTCTATTAATGCCTTTAATAGATGCTCTTTAGGTATCGAATTAGCACTTGATGCAATAATTTCTAATTTTTTCACTGCTTCTATATGAGGATCAATATTTTCAGCCTTTAATTTAGTTTGTTTAAAAGCTGCTTCCACATTCGGTAATTTTAGCGGTTTATAGTCAGTATTGGTAAGCGCTACTTCTACGCCATTCTCAACTATATGATTTACTCCTTTTGTCTTATCGTTAATTATATCGATATTAGTATTACGATAACCTACACTTGTTTGCTCTGTATCCTTTTCAGAACGCTTATTAGAAGAAGATTTATCAAATAAATTTCTTACTCTCTGCAATAAGCTCGGACCTTCTTGTCTAGCTCTACGTGGAGAACTCTTTAAGTCAGACTCTGATATAGAAGTCTTCAATGTTTTTAACGGATTCGCAATTACATGGTCTTTCAGCGTAAATTTTAAATTAGGATTATCTTTATAATTCTCATAGAGATAGCGTAATTCTCTCGATGTCACTGAATCATAATGTTCATGATTAGGATTAAAAACATCTTTCAATTTATCCATATTAATCTGCGTATCAGCTCTAAAACCTGGGCTATTTGTCACTAAACCATCTAATGCAAAGTAAAGCTGTCCTCCTCGTTCTAGCGTTTCTTTCGCGATAAATTTCGTCTTCTCGGTAAAGAAGTCCATACGTGCATCATTTAATGCTTTCTGGGTATCTTTATAATCACGAATCGATTTATTTTCCGCAGTAGTATAGTTAGGGGACTCCTCTAGTTCATCCATATCAAATTTTTCGTTTGCTCTTAATGTACTGTGCATCGCTTTTTCTTGGTCACTTAGCGTAGCTATCCGTTTTAATGCATCAACTGCCGCTTCATTATTTATTAACTCACGAATAATTCGTTGGTTATCATCTACATTAGCATCGTTAATACGATTTTTTGGTTCGCTTCTTCGCGCTAATTTAGCTGTTTCGTCATTAAATGAAGCGATATCTTGTATATCTTGCTCGGTTACTTTGCCATCTTTCACTTGTTTTGCAAATTTTGTTAATTCTCCAAATTCAAAACCAAGATTCAGTTTGCCTATGTAACTGTCTGCTAATATCGCATTTTTGCCTTCTTTATCTGCCGCATTCGCTTTACTGATTAATGCTTGTCTGCCTCTTTGTAAACCATAGATTAATGCATTCTCCCCTAAATCAGATTGCGCTTCACGTGGAGACTCGAGATTTTTCAAGCGGGTCGGTATATGTTCAATCGTCTTAATTTCTAATGAATTTTCTCCATTAGTTTGAGATTTATATTCATTTTCTACCTCTTCTACTTTCGTTTTGTTACTGTCTCTGCTAAATAAGTGTTTCAAACGACTCCATGTAGATTCACTCTCTTCACCTTTTACCTTCGCTTTTCTAAAGCCAGCCGCATTACCTAGCTCAGGTCTCGCCGGTAGCGCCGGTGCGTAATCATCCTCCGCCGATTTGAAGCGCAAGTCCGCATACACTGGCTCTGTTGTCGATACACGACTCACTTGCTCTGCTAACTTGTCACTTCTTGTCCGTAACTGTTCCGGTGTATAAAAACCTTCTACGTTATCTAAACGTCTGTTTCTATTCACTTTCGCATACAACGATGATGGGTCATCTACTTCTACTTGTTGCCCCTTGATTCTTTCATAAATCACTTCTGG